>CAVQTT010000010.1:0-331979 GCA_963716695.1 uncultured Chloroflexia bacterium | reverse complement strand
ATATCTGCAGCCATTTCGATCAGCAGGTCATCCGCAGTTTTGACGGTGTTGTAGCCAACCATGCTGTCGATCATGACTGTGTAGGTGGTATCCAGGGCAGCGTTTCCGCCAGCGACAGGAAAACCAGCTTCAGTCCATCCGCCAAATCCATTTGACAGGCTGGTGACATCAGCATAACCATAGGCGAACATAATGGTCATTGCCATGGTGGAGCGATGGCCGCTGCCGCAGTAGATTGCGACCGGGCCAGTCAGATCTGCCGGCCAATCCGCTCTGGCATCAACAAAATTTTCCAGTGGGATGTGGATCCAATTTGGTGCTGCGATATATCCCTTCTCGTCAACCTCACCCTGGGTGCGAACATCAATCACAACCAGATCGGGATTATCGGCAATAGCAATGTTGAGATCTTCTTCGCTAAGGATCCCAAATTTGGATCCATGGTCCTGGATGCCTACCAGATAGGCATCCGCGGCCAGGCGCAAGCTCTCATCAACTACGGCTGCATTCAGGGCAACTGCTTCAGGAACACCCTCACCAACCGGGTTTCCTGCGTCTTTCCAATCGGCAAAACCCATTTTTAACGCCCGGACATTTTCAAATCCCATTCCATAGAGGGCGGTCATGGCTATAGTTGCCCGCCAACCACCGGCGCAATAAGCCACGATCGGGGTGTCGAGGGAAGGCAGCATTTCCATATGCTGGGCCAATTCGTTAAGAGCGATATGGGCAGCCCCTTCAATATGGCCGCTTTCTGTCACTTCTTCCAATGAGCGGACATCGAGGATAAAGGGAGGTGCATCAGCACTCATCTCTTCCAGCAGTCCATCGCCTTGAATGGTATTGTATTTGGCCATTCCAGCCAGCATGGCGCCGAAGATCCCATCGAGATCTTCAGGACCGGCAGCAGCTGGTGC
This sequence comes from uncultured Chloroflexia bacterium, assembly GCA_963716695.1. GTDB lineage: Bacteria > Chloroflexota > Anaerolineae > Anaerolineales > UBA11858 > B10-G9. The sequence goes on along the minus strand of CAVQTT010000010.1, from coordinate 331,062 downwards.
TGCGGGAGCCTCAGTGGCTTCTGGTGCTACTTCTTCAACAACTTCTTCCGGTTGGATTTCATCCACCACCGGTTCTGCTCCTTGCCCGCCGCAGGCGGACAGGATCAGGCTGGCCAAAATCACCAGGCTCAAAACAAGATTCAGTTTCTTCATTCTTTGCTCCTTTTCCTTTTTAATAATATGTTTTTACATGTAAAGAACCCTTCCCTATCTTGGTAGAGGAGGGATTACATCCACGATCACACTGCGATTGGCTTCAATTTCTCCCGGAGCTACCTTATCAGCTGTCAGGAAATATTCTGGATTGCCGTGGCAATTCTGGCAAATATCAGTTTCTGGACAATCCTCACAAGTTTCAGTCAGGGGTGTGGTTCTTTGAATATTATGGGGTGTAGTGTAAACCCAGGTTTCCTTGGCTGAAAAATTTGAAACCAGGCCTGCCTGATAATAATCGAAGCTGCTCCTTGAGATCGGAACATGCCTGACAGTCACATAATCATAGGGCCGGGCATAGCTCTTGATCGGATTCTTGCCGATAAAAAATCCCAGGTAAGAACCTTCTGTCCTAAAAACAGAACTCCCCGTTTCTTCACTCAGCGAAACATGACAGCCATCACAGCTGGTGTAGGATACCGAATGACAGACCTGGCAAGATAGGCTGCCGGAATGGTTCTCATGAAGGAGAATCCCATCATTTCCAGATGCTACAGAGGCATGGCAGCTTTCACAGCTGGGTGCCTGCAGCCCGGTATAACGATGATCCGGAGGAGCAACCGCACTGGCATCCAGTCCCATATGGCAGTCCTGACAACTGGGTTCTTCGCCGTGCATTTCCTGACCAGAATGACAATCCACACAGTTCATTCTCCCCTGCCGGAAATGGACATCTGCTTTCAAATCTTCATGTTTTCCCAGGTATTCGTTACCAACCCGGCTTCCATGACAAGCTGTGCAGTTATTGGTCATGGATGGTTCGGCGTTAAAAACATGGCCATCTATAAAACCACCTGCCACCGATGTGGGCCGGCTGACATGGCAATCACCACATGAGGCATGGCAACTCTGACAATGGTTGCCGAACATCTCCTGGGATTGAGGATGGTCCTGGGGCACACCGCGGGTTTCAAGCACAGTCCAGTACCCATCCAGGGTGGCATGCAGACTATTGGCCGCTGCAGATGTTAGATTCGGATGACACTCACCACAGTAGGTTTCTGGATCTTCACTCGGGTAAACGACCAGATCCGTATGGGCTTGATCCTTATCCGGCGACTGTTCGCCCAGATGACACTCCTGGCATGCTAAATAACCATGAATAGTAGCCAAAAAAGCCTCAGCGTCTACCAGCACTTTCTCCCAGGGCTCCAACGGAGCCACTTCCCCTCCTCAACCTTCTCCAGAGTTTTCGCTGGCGACTACTACTTGAGGTTTGGCAGAATCGATCAGGGCTTGTTGATCCGAGTGGCAGACCAGGCATTCATTCCCAGATCGGGGATCCTGGACCACCTGGACCGCATCATCCAGGGGGGTTTGTGCGGTTGGAACGACGCTGGCCCCCACAGAAACTGACTCAGTTGTCGAAACTGGTTCCAGAGCAGGTTCTGATTGGCAACTTGAAAATACAACTGCCAGGGCCAGGATTAAGAAAATAATTCCAGGATTTTTCAGGGTTGAATTGTTTAGGCTCATATTAGTTTCCGCAAGCAGTTTAATTGGCTTGTTCTTTTTTTCACTAAGTGGGATTATAACATATTCATTAGTGTTTACTGATGGTAATGTGTGTTTATTATTACGCTTTCTTATTGTTTTTTCTTATCTTGCTTATAACTAAATGCTATCGGAGAATCGGGGCATAAATTACTCCTACTAATGAATTCGTGATAACATTCACAATGTAGGATTTCAGAAATAATCCGTTATAGAGAGGTTAACTCAGATGAAAAAAGGTAAATTCTTCCCCACTCTTCTATCCGGCCTGATCGTAGGTTTGTTGGCCATGTTTTTGTTCACAGGTTTGGTCAATGCGGCCCCCAGCGCTCAGGGCGAGGATCCTCCCGAGGAGATCCTGACTGACAAAGACTGCGTGAAATGTCACCGCAACGTCGCGGGTGATTGGTCCCCCAGTCCCCACGCCCATGCCTATGACGACCCCGATCTTCCAAGAGCAATGGCTCGGCCTGGGCTCTCCAGACACCTGCCTGGCCTGCCACACCACCAATTTCATCGCCTCGACCGGCGCAGTATGAAACAGAAGGTGTTTCCTGCCAGTCCTGCCACGGCACAGTTACAACCGATCACCCTGACCAGGTGGTGCCTTCCATTGTAGATACCTATTACTGCGGATCCTGCCATACTACAACGTTGAGCGAATGGCGCAGCACCGGGCATGCCTCGGCTGATGTTGACTGCATGGACTGCCACAACCCCCACAGCCAAAAACCCCTCTTTGAAAATCCCGATGACCTATGCATCAACTGCCATCGGGACGGCATGGGAGATTATCTGAACGATCTCCATGTCCAGCAAAACATCGGCTGCGTGGACTGCCATGCCCTGGTAATCCCCCCTGATCAAAGCACCAGAAGATGGCATCGTTCCCACCGGGCACGGGTTTACGATCTCCCCCCAAACTTGCGTTGCCTGCCACACTGATGCCCTGCACGCTGGATTCACTTTACCCGGTTATGAACATGGGGCCGCGCAAGCCAATGGCAATCAGAGCGGTGACACTACTCCAGCTGGTGAAGTTGAAGGGGCCCAACCTCTTGTCATCACAAATGTTGAAAGTGATCTAACCGATAACCAGAGGATCCAAACCCTGGAGACCGCCCTGGCATCAAGCCGGGTCAGCAATCTCTTCCAGGGCGCTGTCATCGGTTTGGTCCTGGGTGGTTCCACTGCCTGGGTAGTCAGTCAGAATTTACGCAATCGATCTGATGAGGAGGAAGATGAATATGACCTCTAAAACTCAGCCGGAAGGAAATCGAAAATCCAAAAAACCCCTAATATCCAGGAAGGATTTCATCACCATCGCAGGGTCAACCGGCGCTGCCGCGGTGCTGACCCAACTGATCACCTCTGGCCCGCTTTCACCAGATGCCATTCAGGGCATCGGCGAACGCACCCAGGGAGTGATCGGAGAAGCCAAACACTCCTGGAGTATGGGAATCGATCTTGGGAAATGTATCGGCTGTCAGTATTGTATCTGGAGCTGCCAGGCCACCAACGATGTCCCGGAAGACGAGATGCGCTGGAATATCGGCCTGCCAGAACGGACAGAAGGCGGTACAGATTTCTTTATGACCCGACCCTGCCTGCATTGCGAGGAAGCCCCTTGTGTCAAGGTTTGCCCTGTGGGAGCAACCTGGAAGCGGGCAGACGGGATTGTGGCCATGGATTATGACCGCTGCATCGGATGCAGGTATTGTGAAGTCGCCTGCCCGTATGATGTCAGGCGGTTCAATTGGGAGACCATCACCAAGGAGAATCCTTACCAACCAACCTGGGGATCCTCTGAGATCGAAAGGCGAGACCGCGGTGTGGTTGAAAAATGCACCTTCTGCAGCCAGAGAATCGATCGGGGCCTGGAATTAGGGCTGACTCCCGGGATCGACAGACAGGCAACACCTGCGTGTGTGAATATCTGCCCAGTAAACGCCCGGATCTTTGGAGATCAAAATGATCCTGATAGTCCGATCTCTGCCTTTATCAGGGAAAAGGAAACTTTCCGCTTGCGAGAGGATTTCGGCACAGAACCCAAGGTCCACTACGGGCGTCCTGAGAAGGAGGAAGCATGAGAATTGCCAACTTTGATTTGTCCATCCCCCGGGAAGGTCAAAAACGCCTGTGGTGGATCTGGATCGGAATCCTGGTAGTGATGCTGGCAGTCGGTGTTTTTGGCGCGGTTCGGGTTTTTGTTAAGGGTCTCCACGTGACCGGGTTATCAGACCAGGTTCCCTGGGGTTTATGGATCACCCAGGACCTCAGTTCGATTGCCACTGGCGCAGGTGCCTTTACTTTCTCGGCAGTTGTCTATCTGTTCCGGATCAAAAAATACCAGCCCATCGCCCGGGCAGCCGTTTTTGTGGGTTTTCTTGGCTACACCTCTGCCATGCTGGCCCTGGCCATGGATATCGGACGCCCGGATCGATTCTGGCACCCCCTGGTTTACTGGAACGTACATTCCGTGCTGTGGGAGATCACCTGGTGTGTGATCCTCTACTCGATTGTACTGGTCCTCGAGTTCTTACCGATCCTTTTTGAGAATAAATTCTTCGACCGCTGGCCAAAACTCAGAGATTATGGTGAATTGATCCACAAAGCCTCCCCGGTCTTTGCTGCCATCGGCCTGGTCCTTTCACTGCTCCATCAATCCTCGCTAGGCGCTACTTATGGTGTGCTATCGGGGCGGGCGATCTGGTATAAACCCTCCCTGCCGGTAATGTTCATCCTCTCAGCAGTTGCGGGAGGAATTGCGATGACCCTGCTGCTGACCATCGTGGTTGGCAAGATCAATCGGAGGCAGATCATCACCAAAGAGCTGCAGTTCGATATTTCCCGCTTTGCAGGTTATGCGCTGTTGGCCTATTTGTATCTCAAGATCTGGGACTGGGCGGCTACTTCCTATTACAGCCAATCCCCCGGAACATCCGAAGCCCTGGCATTGCTGCAATCCACAACTCCCTACACCAGAACATTCTGGTGGCTCGAGATCGTTCTGGGAGGTGTGGTACCAGCCATCATTCTGCTGAGCTCCACACTTACGAAAAAATGACCGTTATACAATGGCCGCCCTGGCATTTATCGTGATGGGCGTGACTGTCAACCGCTGGAATGTGACCCTTTCAGGTTTGATTGCCCCCCCCCAATGGTCTCCCGGAGTATTGGGAGGCATTCTGTCTGCTTCATACCTGCCCACCTGGAATGAGATCATTGTCTCCCTGGGAATCATTGCCTACGCCCTGCTGGCATTCAGTTTCGGGATCAAATATCTGCCAATCTATCCCAAGGAAGGCGAGTCAAGCCACTAATTTTTTTCTCCCAGAACACTATCCTGAATTAAGCGCTTCGTAAATCTGAGGAGCGCTTAATTTTTTAAATTATCATGCAATATCTGAGCAAAAAACTGGATTTCTAATCATAAGTATTTCTTAGGGTTATAATAATGATTAATAATAAGATAACTGGACTTATAACAGAAAAAACTATGTTAGATGCTCACCAATTAAATATTTTCCTGATCGCTTCGGAAACACTCAATTTCACCCAGGCAGCTGAGAGGCTCCATATGAGCCAGCCCAGTGTCAGTCAGCACATCCGGGCCCTCGAGAAACATTTCGACGAGACTCTGTTTGTGCGTCAGGGAAGATCGTTGATCCTCTCGGATGCAGGCCGGATCCTGATTCCCCTGGCCAGGCAGTTTGTGAAACAAAGCACCCGGATCAATGAAGCCATGTCTTCCCTCAAAGGGCAAATTAAAGGTCGTATCACCATCGGCTGCAATGCAGTCTCCGGGGGATATGTTCTTCCTGAGTATTTCAGCAAATTCCATCATCAATATCCTGAAGTAACCATTTCTTGCGAAACCAATTTGTGCGATTCTCCTTTTAGCTATTTAAGAAATGGGAATTTTCATTTTCTGTTCACCAATCAGTCCCGCAATATTGAACCTTGTTACGAAGTCAAGAAGATCCTCACGGAAGAGATCGTTCTCATCGCTCCCCTGGAACATCCCTGGGCAAAAAAGGAGTATATTGAGGTGGACGAACTCCTGAAAGGGAAGTTCATCCTGCCCGCAGAAAACACAATTACCTACGAACGGGTCAATGCTGCCCTGGCTGCCAAGAATTATTCACTCATGCAGCTGGATTCATTTCTCACATTAAGCAGTACAGAAGCCATCACCCTTTCGGTCGGAAAAAACCTGGGAGTCAGTTTCAGCTCAAAAATTGTCGCTTCAACCATTGGGAATGTGGCCCTGATCCCCATCAAAGACCTGGTGATTGAGCTGGATATTTCTATCCTGAGAGACCGGACCCAGCTCTCAACTGCCGCCCGGGACGCATTTTGGGATTTTATGGGGTCCATCAGCGACCTGATCACGATCAACGATTATCTGTAGCAGCACACATAATCACCTACCCTGTCCCCTGTAAACAAAACCCCTAACGGGGTTTTTTGTTTTCTGCACCATATACCTCACAATTTCCTGTATACCCACATGTATACCTGTACAAAAACGGCTTACATGTTATAATCTTCACAAACTATATACCTATATGTGCATATATGAATGATAACAAACTGACCTTATCCCAAGAGATTAATCAACTGCACGCCAATATTTGTTCCGCGATCTCCGAACCGAACCGAATTTTGCTGCTATACGAGATCCATGAGAATCCCCGCAATGTATCCAACCTGGCAGAAAGTGTAGGAGTCAGTCAATCGGTAGCTTCCCGGCATTTAAAAGTTCTCAAGGATCGGGGCCTGATCCAGGCTCAAAAAGATGGCAACCAGGTGATCTATTACCTGACCGACGATAGAATAATCAAGGCCCTAAATATACTGAGGGAATTAATGCTTGCCAATATCGCTCGGCGAGCAGATCTCATTAACGCAAATCAAGTATTGGAGACTGGAAAATAATGAAAGCATCCAAGTACAACTGGTTGATCGGCGCTGTAGTCATCCTGGGATTAATCATCGTTCCGATTGTGATCTTCTTCCCCAGAACCGATACCCTCGAACAGCTCAGATCCCTGGGGAAATGTTCCCCTGAAAGTCCCCCACACCGACCATTCTGCTATCATCCAGGGTCCTTTTGAAACCGGACCGGATGTCACCAGGGCCTGCCTCGAGTGCCACGAAGACGCCGCCCAGGAGGTTATGGGTACAGCTCATTGGACCTGGGAAAGCCAGCCCTACAGCATTCCCGGCAGAGAAGGCACGGTAACGATCGGTAAAGAAGAATGCGATCAATAACTTCTGCATCGGGATCCAGGGGAACTGGCCCAGCTGCACATCCTGCCACGCAGGCTACGGATGGGAGGATGCCAATTTCGATTTCAGCCAGCAAGAGCAGGTTGACTGCCTGGTGTGCCATGACAATACTGGCACCTATGTAAAAGGATACGCTGGCAATCCTGTAGAGGAAGTGGATCTGCTGGATATTGCCCGCAACGTTGCCGCTCCCACGCGGGAGAACTGCGGCAGCTGCCACTTTAAAGGCGGCGGTGGAAATGCGGTTAAGCATGGCGATCTGGATGAGACCCTGTATTTTCCTCCCTCCAATGTTGACATCCATATGGGAGAACACGATTTCCTGTGTACAGATTGCCACCAGACAGAAAATCACAATATCACCGGAAGATCGATCTCTGTCAGCCTCGATGATGCCAACCAGATTTACTGCACAGACTGCCATGCTGAGGACTTACACGATGATGAACGGATCAATGCTCACCTCGACTCAGTAGCCTGTCAGTCCTGCCACATCCCCAATGCTGCAACCACGGGATGCAACCAAAATGTATTGGGATTGGTCTACTGCTGGCAGCGACGCGATCGAGGAAAGCCTGCATACCTACCTTAAGATCAAGGGCAGTTTTGTCTACGAAGATAACTTTACTCCGGAATACAGCTGGTACAACGGGGGCGTGGCCGAACGCTACATCCTGGGAGACCAGATCGATCCTCAACAGATCACAGCGATCAATCTGCCTGCTGGAAGTATCAGTGACAGCTCGGCCAAAATATTCCCGTTTAAGGTTCATCTGGCAAAACAGCCCTATGACACCCAAAACAATGATCCTCCTCCAGCCAAAAACATACGGTGAGGGTGGATTCTGGACCGAATTCGATTGGGATCTGGCCCTCCGGCTTGGATCTGAGATCACCGGACTGGATTACAGCGGGCAATATGGCTTTGCTGAAACCTCCATGTACTGGCCAACCACCCACATGGTGCGCTCTGCCGCAGAAGCTTTAACATGCAATCAATGTCACGGTCCAGAGGGAAGAATAGATTGGCAAGCTCTGGGATATTTTGGTGATCCAATCGAATGGGGCGGCCGTTTTCAATCCACCAATTATCAACCTTAAGAAAGGAAACATGTTGAAATGGCATTTATAACCTCTCGTCTAAACAGGGCAGGCAAATCCATCCTGATCAGCGGATTATCCATAATCTTGATCTCTGGAGGGGTTTTTCTGACCCAGAGCTTCGCAGCTGCAGGAGCTCCTGAGAACCAATCCCAGGGTTCTTCCCCACTTCATCCAGCGGTCCCCTTTCTGGATGAGGCTGGTCAAAACGTGCTGGAAAGCGGGAATCCGGTCTCGACAATGAATACCTGTGGTTCATGTCATGATACTGATTTTATTGCTGACCACAGCTACCATGTCAGCGTTGGGTCAGATGACCTACGCAGTCCTGGGCAAACCAGTACCGGGAGGGCCTGGGATATCTCAGCAGGCTATTTCGGCTCCTGGAACTCGATCGAATATCGCTATCTCTCTCCCCAAGGTGATGAACGGGTTGATCTGACCACCCCGGATTGGATCCGGCTCTACGGTCTCAGGCATGTTGGCGGCGGGCCGGCCAGGTATTCCAGGAATGGAACACCCCTTGAAGATCTTCCCTACAGCATCCGGAGTTTGGAGACCAACAGCCTCAATCCAGAGACCGGACAGCTCGAGCTCTGGGATTGGTCGAGCTCAGGTACCATCGATATGAATTGTTTCCTGTGCCACACAGCTGCTCCCAATACAGAGTCTCGGGCGAATGCCCTCCAGGAAGGCAATTTCGGATGGGCAAATACAGCAACCCTGGTTGGTACAGAGATCCTTGCGGGGGATGGTGAGGGCTACCAATGGAATCCCGGAGCATTTAATGATCAAGGTGAAGTGCTGCCAGAATTCCTGGGCATCCAGGATCCAAGCAACCATAACTGCGGTTTATGTCACGGCCTGGTGCATGACAACGTCGAAGAACCTCTGATCACCCTGGGCTGCGCGCCAGAGCGATGGAGCACAATCACCACGGGGCAGATCATCTCACCCCAAAAAATGGCTGATTCCGGTATGAATCTGGCAGAGAAAGCGAGTTTGGATCGTTCCTGGGATGTACATGCTGAACGGCTGCTCAACTGTGTGGATTGCCATTACGCCACCAACAACCCGCAGTATTATCAAGAATCTGACAATACTCGCCCCGAACACTTGATCTTTGATCCCCGCCGGATAGAGATCGGTGACTTTCTGGAAAAACCACTTCACCAATTTGCGACTGGCAACAGTGCCCAGGGCACTTTAGCGCCCGAGCTGCAGTATTCCATGCGGACCTGCGATTCCTGCCATGAAGTCAGCTCCAGCCATGACTGGCTCCCATATCTTGAGAGCCACCTGGACGCCCTGAATTGCGAATCCTGCCATATTCCCAAACTTTATTCCTCTGCCAACATGGTCCATGACTGGACTGTGCTGCTGCCTGGTGATCTTCCGCGAAGGGAATGCCGGGGGGCAGAGGGTGACACCAATACCATGGGTTCATTATTAACAGGGTACGAGCCTGTATTGATCCCCAGTCCTGACTCTGCAGGGGATTTAAGGCTGGCCCCACATAACCTGATCACGACCTGGTTCTGGATCTACGGCGATCCACCCCGGCCTGTCCCATTCAGCGATCTGCAAAAAGCCTATTTCGAGAATGGCAGCTACCACCCTGGAATTGTGTTGCGTTTTGATGAGAACAAGGATGGGGTTATCTCCCCAGAGGAAATGATCATCAATCAGCCCGCAAAAGAGGAATTTGTAAGAGACCGCCTGGCATTGCTGGGGTTGCTTGATGCCCGTATATCGGGAGAGATCCAACCCTACAGCATCAACCATGATGTAGCATCCACTGGATGGGCGATATCAGATTGTACGGCCTGCCACGGAGCTGAATCTCGGGTCACTCAGCCGATCAAACTGGCCTCCACCGTCCCTGTAGGCGCGGAAGCCCGGTTTGTAGCCGGCACGGGCCGAAGTTTATCAGGCCTGGTTGCTGTTGATGAAGAGGGTTCTTTGGTTTATTACCCGGCTTCAGCCGCAGAGGACCTATATATCTTTGGTCATAACAACCTGGCCTGGCTGGATTGGATAGGGCTATCCCTGTTTGGATTGGTAGTTTCTGGGTGTGATAACTCATGGAGGATTGAGATTTTATTTTGCATCCCGGATCGATCAACAGGAAAAGAAGCTAAAAAAGGTTTATATGTATGGCGCTTATGAACGCATGTGGCATTGGCTGCAAACCCTGGCGATCGTGCTCCTGTTGTTTACAGGTTTGGTCATCCATCGACCGGATACCTTCAGTTTTATGAATTTCCGGAATACGGTCGGGGTCCACAATATCATATCCGCTATTCTGGCGGTGAACGCGTTCCTGGCACTGTTTTATCACCTGGCCAGCGGCGAAATCCAACAATATATTCCCCGGCCGCGAGGTTTCTTTGATCGAACCTTTGCGCAGGCTATATACTATCTGAAGGGGATCTTCAAGGGAGAAAAGCATCCATTTGAGAAAACACCAGATAAGAAACTCAATCCACTTCAGCAGGTCACCTATGTGATATTGCTCAATGTCCTGCTTCCGCTGCAGGGAATCACCGGCATGCTGATGTGGGGTGTGGGACGCTGGCCAGAATTCGCAACAAAACTGGGTGGATTACCGGTTCTGGCTCCGATTCACACCATCATCGCCTGGTTATTTGCCTCGTTTATCGTACTGCATGTGTACCTGACAACTACTGGGCATACAGCAGTTTCCAGCCTGGAGGCAATGATCAATGGCTGGGAAGATATTGAAATCTAACCTACAGTCAAGCCAATATATGAATGAAGCCTCGTTGTTTTATTCAGGGAAGTATAGGAAAGAGAGCTAAATATGTCAGAAAAGACCAAACAGGAAAAAAAGAAATTTTCCCTCAAGGATCTGTTCAATCGTCCTTCGCAGCCCTACGCAGATCCTTATCTGGGAGGTGTCTTGTTGGGATTGGTGCTATTTGCGTCATACTTTATCACCGGGAATGGGTTGGGGGCTTCGGGAGGATTGAGCCGGGTTGCGGCCTTCTTTGAGGACCTGATTGCGCCGGGCCATATTGATCAGGTCCCCTACTTGATCAGCCTGGCTGGAGGACAGATTAACCCCCTTGATAACTGGATCGTGATCGTTACTGCTGGCATACTGATCGGCGGATTTGTTTCCGGTGTAATTCACGGAAGAACCAAATTCGAGACCCATAAGGGACCCAATATAAGCAACCAAACTCGCTGGCTATTTGCCTTCCTGGGTGGGATATTCTTCACTTATGGAGCAAGATTAGCCAGAGGTTGCACTTCTGGTCAGGCTTTGTCTGGTGGAGCAACACTCTCTGCGGGAAGTTGGGTGGTCATGTTTTCCATTTTTGGCGGCGCATACGCCCTGGCGTACTTTGTACGCAGGCTTTGGAATTAAAGGAGCAAATAATGATACCTTTTCCCTTACATCTAGAATCACTGCTGAGCAAACCCTTGATGTACCTGATCTTCCTGGTGATCGGTTTTCTATTTGGCTATGTCTTGGAAATCTCAGGATTTAACCATTCACCGTCCCTGGCAGCTCAATTCTATTTCAAGGATCTTCGGGTCTTTAAAGTATTCTTCACGGCTATCGTGGTCGGCATGCTGCTGCTATTTGCCAGTTCTGCTGTGGGTCTGCTCGATTACAACCTGATCTGGGTCAACCCGACATACCTTTGGTCCGGCATTATAGGCGGATTGATCATGGGGGTTGGTTTTATCCTGGGCGGGTTCTGCCCCGGCACTTCCCTGGTGGCCCTGGCAACACTCAAGATCGATGGTATTTTCTTTGTGTTGGGCGGCTTGGTCGGCGTTTTCACCTTTGGTGAAACTGTTGACTTTTATAAATATTTCTTCAACGGCAGCTACTACGGTCGGCTGACCTTGATGGATGTGTTCAATTTACCTGCCGGGATCATTGTCATTCTGGTCACATTGATGGCAATCTTCATGCTTTGGGGCGGAGAGCAGCTGGAAAAGATTTACGGGGGTAAGGATCCTAAAAAAGCACCCAAGGCGCGTTATTACGGAGCCGGGGTTCTGGTCCTGGCCGCGGTGAGCATTGCTCTGATCGGTCAACCAACCACTGCTGATCGATGGGCTCGCCTGGAATCAATCAGAGGCGAATCCCTGGAAAACCGGGACGTCTATATCCATCCCGGCGAGCTGCTGGAAACCTTCCATGACCATAAATTGAACCTGGTGATGATCGATGTCCGGCATGAAGCGGACTATAACCTGTTCCATTTGTTGGATGCGGAGAATATCCTTCCCGCAGAAATACCTGCAGAAATTGATGGGTTTATTGCCCAACCTGCCAATACCGTCTTTGTAGTGATGAGCAACGATGAAGACACCGCTACGGAAGTCTGGAAAATGATGGTTGCCGAAGCTGTTCCGAATGTATACATCCTATCCGGCGGGATCAATACTTGGCTGGATACCTTCAGCACAGCCTACGAGCAGGAAAGCTGCGGAAAACTAATCAATGCTTCCGTGGAGGAGCTGCGCTATGAGTTTAGTGCTGCCCTGGGTTCTAACTGCCCGGCGGCTTATCCAGATCACGAGAAGTATGAATTGGAATTTGAGAAGAAGATCAAATTGGACCTGAAGCGGGCCCCTGTTGGGGGAGGCTGCGGCTGATCTAAGTCTGGTAAATAAATGAAAAAGCCCTCACAAAATTGTGAGGGCTTTTTTGATCTCACGGGTGATCAGGCTTCCAGCAGAGCATCGATCTCACCTCTGATCGCGTTGAGGTCTTCCAATCCCAGGTAAACGATCGCATAACGGACATAGGCAACCAGGTCCATCTCTTTTAAACCCGAGATGACCATATCTCCAACGACCCGGGATGTGACTTCGATCTCTCCCCTGGATTGCAAATCCGATTCCACATCACCGACCAAGCCTTTCAATATCTGCAGCTGATACAGGTCTCTTATCACAAGCGATCTGGATGCCCCGGGTAAGTTTCTGCCTGTTAAATTCCTCTCGGGTGCCGTCTTGTTTGATGACCAGCGGTGTATCAAGCACCGCCCGTTCATAGGTGCTGAACCTTTGCTGGCAATCGAGGCATAACCTCCGCCGCCGGGTACCCCCCCGTTTATCATGGGAAGTATCCAGGACTCGGGAATCATCATCCTTGCAATAGGGACATTTCATGGGACATCACCTGCCTCGGGAAAACCCTTTCAAGCAAATTGTAGCATACAACCTCAACCCCCACTAGGAAATTAGACAAAACCTGTCTAACCACCCATTAAACAGTTCTCCTGCTGGATAACCAGCAGGAGAACAAGACCAGACAACATCCAACCCTACCAGGAGGAGGCCGGTTCAGGGTGGATAAACCAGCAACAAAATCACCACTATATTGTCACTCAGTCACACTCCGATTTTCTTTTCTTCAACTGCTAATGCTGCTCTGCAATTAACTAACTATTTCGGTTCCGATTTCTAAGGAAAGTCGGGATATCCAAGTTTTCAGTATTGAGGGATCGAGGAACGAACTCGGACTCCCTTTCCACTGAAACTGGCTCTCCGGTCTTTTCATCGGTCACAGATCGTTTGAAAGATCCTTCCATAATATTTCGGGGCATACCCGATTTTTGAAAGCCGGTTGCGATCACCGTGATGCGGAATTTTTCGTTCATGGTTGGATCGATCACGGCTCCAAAGATGAGATTGACCTCGGGATGGGCAGTCTCTTTGATGATTGCAGCTGCTTCATTGACCTCAAAGAGAGAGAGATCCGTCCCACCAGTGACGTTGAACAGGATTCCCCGAGCACCGTCAATAGTGATATCCAATAAATCACTGGACATCGCCTGCTCAGCTGCCTTCCGGGCCCGGTCTTCTCCTTCTGCCTCTCCAACTGCCATCAGAGCAGCCCCGCCCTCGGACATGATAGCCCGGACATCAGCAAAATCCAGGTTGATCAAACCAGGGATAGTGATCAGCTCAGAAATTCCCTGGATACCCTGGCGCAGAACATCATCCGCAACCATAAAAGCTTCCTGCAGGCTGGCTTTTTTATCTACAATTTGCAGCAAACGATCATTGGGTATCACGATCAGGGTATCCACTTGTTCCTTGAGCAAGGATATCCCCTGGTCAGCTGTTGATACCCGGGTGGTTCCCTCAAATGTAAATGGGCGGGTAACCACGCCGATCGTTAATGCCCCTATCTCTCTGGCTGCCTGAGCTACGATTGGGGATGCTCCTGTCCCTGTGCCGCCTCCGATTCCAGCGGTGATGAATACCATATCAGCGCCTTTTAATACACTGTAGATATCATCGGCTGATTCTTCAGCTGAACCCCGGCCAACTGTGGGGTTTCCACCAGAACCCAACCCTCTGGTCAGTTTATCCCCCACCCTGACCTGGATAGGCGCTTTGGAACGCAGCAGGGCCTGGGCATCGGTATTTACTGCAATGAACTCGACCCCGGTCAACCCGGCATCGATCATCCTGTCAACGGCGTTGCAACCGCCGCCTCCAACACCAACAACTTTTATTCGTGCAAATGATTCAGTTTCTTTGATGGGGTCCATAATATTCTCCTCTGTTCTAGTATCCTTGTGTTGTCTGGGCATTGTCTAGGGCAACAAACGTCTGAGGAATCCGATCACTCTATCCCAGCTGATATTTTCCTCATGGATTTGTTTCCTGTAGCTGTCTTTTTCATAAGATATCGTATTCATTAGCACCGTCCAATCTAGTAATCCAACACTGGTTGAAAATGCCGGGCTGTAAAGCTGATCCGTCATACCTAACAAGTTCTGTGGCTGAGCAACCCTGACCGGGAATCTGAACATATTTCTGGCAAATTTGCTGATCCCGGGCAGGGAACTTGTTCCCCCGGTCAGCACCATTCCCGCCGGAAGCAATCCATCATATCCCGAGCGTTTAATTTCCTGCATCACATAGCTGAATAATTCCTCTATTCTGGCTTCAATGATCAATGCCAGATCGCGCCGCAGGTATTCAACCTGGGCATCATCTCCAAAAGGCCTGATATGGAATACTTCATCTTCATTAATATCAGAACGCAAGGCATGTCCATGTTCGATCTTGACTTTCTCAGCTTGATCCATTGAGAGGCTCAAACCGTGGGTGATATCCGAGGTGATCAAATTTCCTCCAATGCTCATCACCATGGTATGCCAGACATCCCCATTGATATAAATCGCCAGGTCTGTTGTTCCTCCACCAATATCACAGACCACAACACCCATCTCTCTTTCTGTATCAGTCAAGACGGCTTCCGCCGATGCCAGGGGGTTTAGAACAAAGGCTTCAATTTCAGCTCCGGCTGCGTTGACACATTGCTCCAGGTTATCAAGCGAGGTCGATGCGGCAGTGATGATGTGGGCTTCAACTTCCAATCTGTAGCCATGCATTCCAATCGGTTTATGGATGCCTTTCTGTCCATCTACAGTAAATCCCCGCTGGATGACGTGAACGATATCCCGGTTATGGGGAATTGAGACAGCCTTGGCAGAATCCAGGGCCCTGAAAACATCATGCTGGTCGATCACACCGCCTGTAACACCACTGGCTCCTTTGCTGTTGATCGAAGAAACATGGGATCCGGCCAAACTTACCTGGGCCTTGGTGATCTCCAGTCCGGAGGTTCTTTCTGCTTTATCAATGGAGCGCTTGATGGCTTTGCCAGCTGTATCGATGTCCACAACCACGCCTTTCCGCAGGCCCCGGGAGGGTTCAATTCCCACACCCAGAATACGGAATTTTTGGTCTGCTTCTACCCTGGCGACCAGGGTGCAGATCTTGGTTGTGCCAACGTCAATTGCTACGATGATCGGTGCATCCTGCATACTCATTTCTCCATTCTGAAATAAGGCGAATCCAAAAATTCAATATTAATCATTTTCGGAGAGATCCCTCTCCCCTGCAAATAGTCCACCAGCGTTTGGTAAACATTCATTTTTTGATCTGCGTCATCATCATTAAGTCCAAAATACGCCACCCAACCCCGGGGATCATGCCATCCCAATCCATGATCCGGGTCATAGATCAGATCCACATTATCGGGAATGAACGGAGCCAGGGCTGTCACCGCAGCTACAATACGGGGGTCGACAAAGCGATCTTTGATAGTGGGTGGAAGCAGATCCGATTTCACCTGGACCACATCCAGGCCATCATCGTGGGGATCAAAGGCAACCCCATTACTATCAACCCAGCGCACATGTCCTTCCCAATTCCAGGCCATCACTGGATAGCGCTCCTCCAGCGAGATCCTCACCCGGGCAGGCCAGCCAACTTCAACACTCACATCGGAAAGGCCCGGGTAGGTAAGCTCGAGATCCTTCGAAATACTCTCGGGGTCGAGGAAAAAAACTGGCTTTCCATGGATGTTGATCGCCCGAGCGATATCTGCATCTGTAAATCTCGCTAAGCCCTCGATCTGGATCTCTTTCACCTGGAACAGACTTGCCTGGGAAAAAAGGATCAATCCCAAAAAGATGCTGATTGTCAATACACCAGACAGGATCCGCCATTTATTGCTGACATGGGGAACGGCAGGCAGACGAATTTCCGCTCCTGTTGAAGGAAGAGCAACATCAACTCTCCGGCGAGGCATGTGTCTATTCTCTACTGCGGCAGAAACCAGACCAATCTCGTTTCGGGAAATAACTGGCGGAGTGCGGCGTGAACCCACATTCTCAGCAACCCGGTGGCTTTCCCGGATATTTCCTGAGTTCACTCGCTGTTCTGACCTGGTACGAACTGTCCTATCCATTGGTTTTTTTGGCCTCATATTCGTATTTTCGGACCAATTGATCTTTTTCCAGCTTTCTTTCCAGACCCAGGCGGATCAATTCATCGATCAGCCCGCTGTAGGATAAACCCGAAGCTTGCCAAAGTTTGGGATACATGCTGATCGGGGTAAAACCCGGGATAGTGTTGAGTTCATTCAAAAATATCTCGCCGCTGTCCTTGTCCAACAGGAAATCAACCCGTGCCATACCAGCACAATCTATTACCTGGTAAGCTTTAATTGCATAGTCCCGCAGCTGGCTGCTTTGTTCTGGGCTCAGTTTTGCTGGGATGATCAGTTCTGAGCTATCATCATGGTATTTTGCTTCATATGAATAGAATTCAGCGGTAGGTCGGATCTCACCGACCACAGAGACCCGGGGGTTATGATTGCCCAGGACACTGACTTCTAGTTCCCTGGCGTTGATGCCTTTCTCCACCAGGATCCGCCGGTCATAGCGGGAAGCATCCATTATTCCAGCAATCGCCTCCTCCATATCCCTGCACTTATGTACACCAACTGAGGAACCTTGATTGGCAGGTTTGACAAATAAAGGATATTCCCCAAATTTTTCAATCCGATCCAGGAGTCTGTTGATATCATTCAGCTCTGCTCTGTTAACCAGGATCGAGGGGACCACCGGGATCTGGTTGGCGATCATAACGTCCTTAAATAAAGCCTTATCCATACCAACGGATGAACCCAATACTCCTGCGCCAACATAAGCCAGACCGTTGAGCTCAAATAACCCCTGCATGGTTCCATCTTCACCAAATGTACCGTGCAAGACCGGGAAGATCAGATCCAATTCAGCAAACAACTCAATCCTATCGGCTCCTTCGCCTGCTGCAATTGTAAAAACTTGGGGTCGAGCTGGATCCGGGAACATGACAGCAGTTGAAAGCCGGGAAGTATCATTAGTCATTAAAGCATCCAGCACGTCGTCTCCTACCATCCAGGCCCCGGTTAACGAGATCCCGATCTGGGTGATATGATATTTTTCCGGATCGAGCGCGTTTAATACGGAACGAGCTGAAACCAGGGAAACCTCATGTTCCCCGGACCTGCCACCGAATAAAATGCCAACTCTTAATTTCTCAGCCATTAATTTTGATTGCTCCAATCCCCAATGAACTGGATCTCAAGTTCTAATTCAAGCCCATATTTTTCAGCGACTTTATCCTTTACCAGGGCTATCAAACCAGCAATATCGTTGGCGCTGGCGTTCCCCCGGTTCAGGAAAAAATTTGCATGTACATCACTGATCATGGCTCCTCCCACCCGGGCTCCCTTCAGTCCTGCCCCTTCGATCAGCCTGCCGGAGAAATCTCCCGGGGGGTTTTTGAACATGCTGCCGAGGCTGGCTCCCTGGGGTTGGGATGCCTTGCGTTGTTCAGCGATTTTCGAGATCTTTGATTTAACCAGCTCAGGAGTGCTGATCTCCAGGGCGAAGGTCGCCGAAAGGATTACCGCGGATTTTTGACCAGACTTGATCACACTGCTGCGGTAATCGTATGCAAAATCCTCCACCGACCATTCGGATCGCTGAAGTTCCTGGTCTAGGGGATGCAAGATTTCTGCCATTACCAAGCTTTCTGCCACACTCGAACCAAATGCACCTGCGTTGTTGACCACTGCCCCACCCACAGTACCGGGTATACTCGATGCCCATTCCAAACCACTGTACCCTTTTGATCCCGTCCGACGGGCGAGATTGCCAATCCCGGCACCAGATTCCGCTTTAACAAGGGGCGTCTGGCTGTCCTCAGCACTAAATATGACCTCATTAGCCTGGTTGATTACCACAACCTCCCGGATTCCAGCATCACTGATCAAAGTATTCGAGCCGCCACCCAGCAACAGAAATGGAATTTCCCCTTCCCAGAGGAATTTCACAATCTGCTCCAGTTCAAGTCCGGATTTTGCGATCACCAGATAATCCGCAGGGCCTCCGACCTGCATCACTGAATGCCGTGACATATCCGCATTCAGGAGCAGATCAGCGCCAAAACGGGCTTCAAGACTGGCAATCTGGGTGGGTGCTAAGACTGGCTGGCTCATCTATATTCCCTAAAGGTCTTTAATGCGGTCAAGGACTTTGTTAACTAATTTGGGCGAGAGATCCTTTCCCGAGCCTTTTATTCCATTTAGTTCAGCTTGAAGCTCGGGATCCTCCCTTACTACCCATTCCAATTTACTGGTCGGGTCGAAAGATAGATCTACAGTCTGTTCCCGTTCGTTACGCAGCATACTGGCAGTCATGGTTATTCTCCTCTCTGATTTCCATTCCGAGCTGACAGAAGACCTTCCAGCTCTTGAGTAATTTCAATCGCATCCCCGGCTGAAAAAACCAACAACACGTCACCGGCGACTAAAGTATTTCTTAAATATTGCACTGCCTGAGCTTTCCCCGAGATCTGGATCGCCTCGACTCCCTTGATCTCATTCACTATCCGGGAAAGAGAAAAATCAGGGGGTTTTTTCTCCCGGGCAGCATATACATCCAGGACAATGACCTGGTCACAACCTGAAAAGACTTCTTTGAAATCTGCTTCCAGGGCCTGGATCCGGCTGTAGGTGTGGGGCTGCCAAACACTCAAGATCCGCCGACCAGGATAAACTGACCGGGCTGCAGCCAGGGTTGATCTGATCTCTGTGGGATGATGGGCATAATCATCGATCAGATAAATTCCCTGGAATTCGCCTCGAATGTCGAAGCGGCGTTCACTACCCTGGAACAGACCGATAGCCCGAACAATTTCCCTTCTATCCAGGCCCAATTGATCTGCTGCCGCAAATGCTCCAACGGCATTCAGTACATTATGCTCCCCGGGCAGCAGGATCGAGAGCTGTAGAGATTGAACGAGCTCTTCCCTGCCGATCTGCAGCTCAAAATCACACCCGCCATCCATGTGATATTTGATGTCCCGGGCCCAATAATCAGCCTCGGAGCCTTCAAGTCCGTAGCTGATCAAGTGCTGTTCTGGACTTATTAGGGCAGCCATTTTCATCGCTCCGGGATCTTCTGAACAGATGATCAGGGTCCCATCCGGACTGAGCCGCTTAACAAAACTCTCAAAAGCAAATTCAAAACTTTCTTCGCTTGGGAAGATATCCGGGTGATCATATTCAATATTGGTGATCAGAGCCAGATCTGGGTTCAGACCCAAGAACATGTTGTCATATTCATCGGCTTCGATCACAAAATCCTTCCCCTTTCCTGCCCTGGCGTTTGTCTTGAGGTTTTCAACCACGCCACCCACAATAAATGAAGGGTCCTGGTCCAGGCAGGTAAGTATCCAGCTCAGCAGGGAGGTTGTGGTGGTTTTTCCATGGCTGCCTGCCACAGCGATGACCCGTTTGGATTCCATCATCCTTCCCAGGAACTCCGATCTTTTCAGAACCGGAATGCCAGTCTTCAGAGCGGCAGTAACCTCAGAATTATCATCAGGTATCGCTGAGGAACGAATGACCAGGTCGGCCCCCTGAATGTTCTCGGCCCTGTGCCCCTCAAAAACTACGCCGCCGGACGCCTCGACACTTTCCGAAAGATTGGAAAGGACCAGATCGGAACCGCTCACCTGGTAACCCTCTTCCAGCAGCACCTTGGCAATAGCTGACAACCCTGTACCTCCTATCCCAATAAAATGAATATGTTCCATCAAATGAATACCACCAGCACAAACATAAAGGCCACAACGACTGAAAAGAATAATCCGATCTGATTGCTAGCAAAAACCGGCGGGAAATATTTGATCGCATTCAGCGCAGCATCTCCCAGCGGTGTACCAGGTTGAGGAGGCATAATGCTGGGTGCAAATGGATAATGCGCTGCCGCCATGTAGAACCAGAGGGTTCCCATGATAAAAAATCCGCTGGTCAATCCCAAGACTGCTCCCAGGAGCACATCCTGGACCTTTTCCCTCCGGGCTTTTTCCCGCAAAGCTGCCAGGCGGGGCGTCTGATATCCAAAAAATGCCAAAATAGCCACGATGGCCGCCCGGGACCAAAACTGGACTTTCAGCTGATCCTGAATGGGGATCGGCAGGGAATAGAAGCTCGCACCCGGGGAGAGATTTTCCACCTGGTTCAACACAGTCTCGATCGGCACCATAAACTCAGTAAATGTTTCCATCACGTAGATCAGGAAAAGCGCCAGGACGATACTGAAGATCACTAGCAGTTCCTTGGCCCAACCTCGCATTGCTCCGATGAGGCCAAACAGGAATACAAACATCCAGAAGGCGGAGAGGATCGAGATCATAGTTCCTCACCTCCCGGACTGAAACCGGCCAGCCTGAAGATCGTCCGGGCAATTAATTCAGCAGCGTTGGGCTTGGCAATCGATCTCAGTGCCGTCCGCATCTGGTCCATCTTCCCGGGATTCTTAAAAAGAGCCTGGATCCGACTGAGCAGCTGGTCTGTCAGATCAGCGTCCTGGATGATCTCGGCAGCATTCTGTTTGACCAAATATTCGGCGTTTGTCTTCTGGTACCGCCAGGCATACGGATAGGGAACCAGAATCGCTGGCAGTTCAAACAGGGGATATTCTCCCAGGATCGATGCCCCACTTCTGGAGACCACCAGATCCGCCGATCTGAGAGCCGCGCCCATATTTTCATATAAGAAAGGATAAATCCGGTAATTCTTCGACTCGGTGGAAGTGAGTTTATTAGCAGCCTCCTGAACCTCTTCCCAGTCCAGGGTCCCGGTGATGTGAACAACCTGCAGATCCCGCAATAATTCCGGGAGGATTGCGATGAGGGCCCGGTTGATGGAACGAGCACCTTTGCTGCCCCCAAATACCAGCAGAGTTGGCAGATCGGGATCCAAATTCAACTCTTTCCGGGCAGCTTCCCTGGTCCAGGAGAGCAAATTCTGGCGGACCGGGTAGCCACTGACCAGGACAGGTTTCCGGCGGGGAGCATGAAGCCGGGCTTGTTCAACTGATACTGCAATTTCTGTCACCAGGCTGGAAATGGCCCGTATCGCCAGACCTGGCTCAATATCAGGAATAAAGACCAGGCTGGGAACCGATTTGCCAGCAATTGCGGCCGGCACAGCCAGGTATCCACCGGTGAATAATAAAACATCAGGATGGAAATCCCGGATGATCGAACGGGATTTCAGATACCCTTTTATCAGCAGAGAGAGATTGCGGGGCAGGTTTCGAGGACCCACACCGTGTAATCCAGCGGCTGGAATGGACTGATAAGGTATCATTTGCCTGGAGATAATCTCTCCTTCCATACCATCTTCTCCTCCAACCCAGAGCACAGCACCAGCTGTTTCCCAGGATGGATTAAGATCTTTTAGTGCCTGAAGGACGGCTAAAGCCGGGTACACTCCCCCGCCTGTCCCGCCCGCGCAAATCAACAACCGCACCTAAGGACCTCCGTTCTTGTTTTCTTTTTGCCATTTCGGCCTGCCTGGCGACACCCAGGATCACTCCCACAGCTGAAAGGGTTACCACCAAATTCGAACCTCCCTGGCTGACAAAAGGCAGGGGATTTCCGGCAACCGGCAAGAGTCCAATGATCACAGCAATATTGACATAGGCCTCAAAGACGATCCAGAATACCAATCCAGCTGCCAGCAGCGATCCCAGCCCATCCAGAGCCGTTTTGGCTATTCGCATCCCTCTCCAAAGCAGCAAGCCATACAAGATCACCAGGACACTCGCGCCTACAAACCCCAACTCCTCCCCCACAACGGCAAAGATGCTGTCGGTATGGGGCACGGGGAGTAAAACCAGCTTGGCAATACCCTTTCCCAAACCGACCCCAAACCAACCCCCATCCATAAACGCCGTAAAGGATTTGGCAATTTGCTCAGAGCCGATTGTGTTAATATCCTGAAGCCCAACCCAGAAATCCGTGATCCGTTGGTACACTTCAGGTTTCCGGATGGCCACCATGATCCCGCCCAATCCGGTTGAAACAAAGAGAAGCACCACGATCTGCAGCAGAGAACCTCCAGCCATATAGAAGAGCAGCATGCCTAACGCAAATACAGTCACTGCAGCGCTGACATCGGTCTGGATGGCGATCAACCCCCCCACTGTACCCAGGATCAAAGCCAGGGGGATGATGCCAAAATCGATCTGTTTGATCTTGTCACCTTTGGCATTCAACCAAACAGCCAGATAGATCACAATTACGATCTTTGCCAGTTCGGACGGCTGAACCGATTTTCCTCCCAGGAGGGCTCTATCACCAATAAAGAGCACCAGGAGTAATAATCCGACCGTAATCCCGATCGCAATAATAGCCAGCCGGTTGCGTTCCCAGCGGTGATAATCCATAAAATAGAGGAAGACCGCAGCTATGAGGCCGATCACCAACCAGATCAACTGGCGGGAGAAGAAAAAATTCACGTCATTGACAGCCTTCCAGGAAACATCCCAGGAGGCAGAATATAACATCAGCAAGCCAAATACCAGCAAGGCTGTTACGATGCTCAGGAATGGTATATCGATCGCCAGGTCAATCCTGGCAGGTTCCGGGGTCAGCTTAGTTTGTGAACGCATCGCCTGAATTCTTCTCCTCTCTCTTCAAAATCCCTAAATTCGTCGAAACTAGTCCCTCCGGGTGATAAAAGGACCACATCACCGGGTTGAATGAGATTGGCCGCCAACTCGACAGCCTGTTCAAGTCCAGTGACTTTATGATAGGGAACGCCAGACTGGCCCTCCCTCAGGGCTTCTTTGACAGCCCCTTCAATTAGATCGGCCGCTTCGCCAAACAAAATCAATTCCCTAATCCTGTTTTGAACCAGCTTAGCAAACGCTTCCCAGGGAAGGTCCTTATCCCGGCCTCCAGCCAGAAGCACCAGAGGTTCCTCAAAGGTTTGGATCGCAGCGATTGATCGTTCAGGAGCTGTTGCAATCGAATCGTTGAACCAGCTGGCACCACCCCAGGAACGCACAAATTCCAGGCGGTGCTCGACACCCTCGAGGGTTTTCACACCTTCTAAAATGGCATTTATCGGCAGGTCTGCTGCTTTTGCGATCGCACAGGCCCCCAAGACATTCACAAGATTATGCCTGCCTCGAAGCTGGATCAGATCGGTCGGAACCAAGATCTGGGAGGTCTCACCATCCCAATATGAGATATTCTCGCCATCCAGGTATGTGCCAGGCTGGTCTCCCGCAGGTTTCTGGATACCAAAACTGATCAGCTTGCCTTTTACCCTGGACCGTAGCTCCCAGCATCCAGGATCATCTCGATTCAGGACAGCCAGATCATTTCCGTCCTGATAATCCAGGATCCGGGATTTGGCGCGGGTATACTCTTCCATAGTCCCATGGCGGTCAAGGTGGTTGGGTGTCAGATTGGTAATGCAGGCAATAGTTGGCGCTGTGGTCATGATTTCCAATTGAAAACTCGATAGTTCAACAACAGCCAGGTGGTCAGGTTTGATCTGGTCCACATCGGCGATTAACGGGTTGCCAAGATTACCTCCAACCCAGCACCGAGACTGTCCGTAAGCTGCCTTGGCCATTTTTCCGACCAGCAGAGTCGTTGTTGTCTTGCCAGCCGACCCAGTAATACCAATCACCGGGCAGGGAACCAGTTCCAAGAAGATCTGGGAATCATTGGTGAGGGGAATTCCCCGCTCAATAGCAGACTTAACAAGCGGGATCGAAAGAGGAATGCCCCCAGACAGGGATAGACCATCTGCGGTTTTTAGCAACCTCTCAGAATGGCCTCCCAAAGCCCATTGGATGTCCATTCCCTGAAATTCCTTAATTACTGATTCCAACTTTTTATCATCCTTCTGGTCTGTAATGGTGATCCGGACATTCTTCCCGATCATATATTTTGCGAGGGCCAAACCCTGACGGGCGGCTCCAACGATCACCAAATGTTTTCCTTCCCAGATATTCTTGTTCATGCCAACGATAACGCGATCCCGACTAATCCGGCAACCAGACCGATCAGCCAGAAGCGCTGAACCACCTGGGTCTCGCTCCAGCCCAGCAGTTCAAAATGATGATGGAGGGGAGTCATTTTGAACACTCGCCTTCCACCGGATATTTTATAAAAGACGACTTGGATGACCACACTTAATAATTCACTCAGGGGAATAATCCCGACAATGGGCAATACTGCCCACTGGCCGGTCATCAAGGCCACTACAGCCAGGGTAGCTCCCAGAGCGAGGGAACCGGTATCACCCATAAATAGTTCAGCAGGGTGCACGTTGAACCATAAAAATCCAAATATTGCGCCTACCAGAATAAAGCAGAACCGGGCCAAGAAGATTTGTCCCTGGATGAGGGCGATGCCACCATAAACAGCAAAAGCTGTGGCGGCGATCAATCCCGCCAGACCATCCAGCCCGTCCGTGAAATTCATAGCGTTCGAAAATCCGGCAATGATGATCACAGCGATCGGAAAATAGAAATATCCCAGCTTGATTTCAAAATCCAAGCCTGGGAAGTAAAGTTCCGGAACATCCAGAACATATCGCAGAATCAGGGCGGTTATTATCGCAGCAACCAGCTGGAGACCCAGTTTCTCCAGAACGGATAAACCGTCCCCATTCCTGATTCCCCGCAAGCTGATCCAATCATCTAAGGAACCTATCACAGCATAGGCTAAAAAGACCATCAGGGGGACCAGAACCGAATTTCCAAAGACAGATACGCCAAACACCTTGACTGCGTTAAACAGAATCGTCAGCAGCGCAACAGAGAACAAGATCAGAATTCCACCCATTGTGGGGGTGCCAAATTTTTTCAGGTGGGATTCTGGTCCATCAACCCGGATCTGTTCTCCGATCTTCAAGATCTTGAGTACCCGCAGCAATGGCTGGCCCCAGATCACAGTTAATAAGAAGCTGAAGGCTGATAACGCCAAAGCCATAGAAGCGTTGGTCATGATCCCACCTCCAGGGCTGCGACTATTTTATCCATTTGCATACCCCGTGATCCTTTAACTAAAACCATGTCATTCTCGGTGAGAAATCCTTTTAAGAAATCAATCGCTTCAGTACTATCAGAGAAGGAGTGAATTTTATCTGCCCCAAGACCGTTCTCCAGAGCTGCCCTGGCAATAACTTCCGCCCGTTTACCTACTGTGACGAGCACTTCAGAAACCTCAGCAGCCCGGATGCCAACCTTGCGGTGGCCCTGGTTTTCATAGCGACCGAGCTCAAGCATGTCACCCAGAACAGCGATCTTGCGGCCGTCCAACTCCTCAAGGAGATTCAAGTCAGCCAGCATGGAATTTGGTGAAGCATTATAGGTATCGTCCAGCAGCATTGCCCCACAGGCTGCCTGGACAGCAACCAACCTTAACTGGCTGTGTTCTGACCGCAAACCCCGGCTGATCTCTTCCCAGGATAAGCCTTCAATCAGACCAACAGCCGCAGCCCTGAGCACAGTATGGACCGAATGTCTGCCGATCAAGGGGACCTTGAGATATATGGTTTCTCCCTGGAAATGCAACCTGCATTTTATTCCATCCAAACCCAGGCCCTCAACTTGATCAGCCCAAAGGTCGGCTGCGGGGTCTAATCCATAATAAAAGACCCTGGCATTGGTCTGGGTCCCCATCATCTTGACCAATTCATCATCATAATTAAGGACCGCAACACCATCAGGGGCCGGGGGGAGAGCCTGGATCAACTCTGCCTTTCCCCTGGCAATATCATCAATGGTTCCGGCTCTCTCAGCGTGTACGGTACCGATGGTCGTGATGACTCCCACAGCGGGTAAAGCCAGATCGCAGAGGAACTTAATCTCCCCGGAAACATAAAAACCCATCTCAAGTACCGCTCTTTGATGTCCATCACTCAGCCGCCAAAGGGTCATAGGTAAACCGATTTCATTATTCAGATTTCCGGGGTTTTTTAATGTCCGATAGCGCTGTTTGAGAACTGTGGTGGTAAGCTCTTTGGTGGTTGATTTCCCCACACTGCCAGTGATACCGATCACTCTTAGATCCAGTTCTTTACGCCAAGCGCCGGCAACCTGTTGAAGTACCTTCAGAGTATTGTCAACCAGCAAGCAGAAGGGAACTTCCAGTTTAATATCCAGATCTGCATCAGAACCCTCTCTCAGGTCGAGGACCGGATACACATCGGAGACCGGATGATCGATCAACGCAAAAGATGCCCCCCGGGAAAATGCCTCGGAGACAAAGTCATGTCCATCAACAGATTCTCCTTTCAGAGCCAAAAACATCGCACCCGGGATCAAGGTCCGAGAATCAATACCCACATCAGGAATGATCTGATCTGTCCAGGCTGGTGCAGTACCCTTTAGGGTCTTGATGACAAACTGCAGCGTTATCATAAATCCACATCCTGCAATGACATCCGCACTGCATCCGGCGGAATACCCAGGTGGATCACAAGACGTTCAACCACTTTTTTGAAGACCGGGGCAGCGATCTCTGATCCCCAGATCGAAGCGGAAGGTTTGGCGATCCAAACGTACACTAAAAATTGGGGGTCATCAACCGGTCCCCAACCCACAAACGAAGTATTGGTAGCCGTAGATTTATATCCCTGGCCCGGAACATAGATTTCCGCTGTACCGGTCTTTCCCGCCAGGCTGTATCCCGGCACCAAGGCCAGGGATGATTCATTGTTGAGAGACTCCTGAAGCATATCTGTCAGGGTTTTAGCGGTTTCAGGTGAGATCGGATGACCAACAATTGTTTTGGGAGGTGTATAACGGTAGCCGTCATCGATAATGGAGTGGATGATCCGGGGAGCAACCATCTCACCCTGGTTTGCGATGGCGGAAATGGCTTTGACCATCTGGATCGGAGTGATCTCGATTCCCTGACCAAACGCATTTGTGCCCAACTCAGACCGGGTATAGTCCGGGCTCCAATAGCTCTTCACCAACCCGGGAGATTCTCCCGATAATTCGATGCCGGTCATCTGTCCAAATCCGAAATTTTGAAAATAATTGTAGAACTGCTCAGATTCAAGCTGGGTAGCGACCCAGGCCAGGCAAACATTCAGGGAATTCTGAAGGCAGGAGGTCATGTTCTGGGGGCCCCAAGCTTTCCCATTCCAATTCTTGATCGTCACACCGCCTATTTCAAACTCACCCTCGTCGATGAACTCAGTATTGGGTTCCACAACACCCGCATCCAGGGCAGCAGCCATGGTAAGAACCTTTACTACGGATCCAGGTTCGTAGGATTTAATGGCATAGTTGAAGATGTTTTCATGATTGTTGATGATATCGGAATTACTATCCTGCCAATATTGACTGATATCCGCCCGGGGGGACGAGGCCATGGCCAAGATCTCTCCGCTGACGGGATCCATCACTATCACTGTGCCCGCCAGGGCCCCGGTCTTTTTGATTGCTTTATCAAGAATCTTCTCAACATCCATCTGTAGAACACTATCAATGGTCAGCATGATATTAGCGCCATTATCCGGGTCAGGAGCCTGATCAGCCTTATGGGGGTCCCACAGAGCCCATAAGGTGCGGTCATTTCCAAACAGTGTGGAATCGTATGTCTCCTCTATTCCCAGTTGACCTTTATTGCTGTCCCTCAACACAAATCCAATCAGATTCGAGGCCAATTTTTCTTCCGGGTAGCTTCTGATCAAATGCGGCGTGCAGCTGATCCTGATCAAATGGTCACGATTAATCACCTCGATGCGTTCTTCGAGCGAGATCGGGATCCCCTCCCCTTCAACCACTTCGTTCAACTCGGTAGAATTCGTCTGGTAATAATTCTCCACCCGGGCAAGGTATTCCAACAGATCGACCTGGGTCGCAAAACGCTCCACCGTGATATTTCTTGCCAGCGGACGAGGTTCTTCTTCCAGAAAACCTAGCAGGTACTGGTTATTGATCCCGAACACTTCGATTGCAAGGTCAGCTAGCACATTAACCTCATCCAGTTCACTATCCTCATAAAAAACTTCAAAATTGACATCTACCGAATACACAGTTTGATTTCCAGCTAGCAGATGGCCGTTGCGGTCTAATATTAAACCTCTTTGAGAAGCCGCCTTTTCCCACTGACCCAACAAGGATGGACTGGGCAGGTCGCTGCTGTTAACAGTCAACTGGATGCGGACCATTTGGCCAATAATACCCAGCCCAAAAAGACTGAAAACCACTGCGATGGTT
This sequence comes from uncultured Chloroflexia bacterium, assembly GCA_963716695.1. Taxonomy (GTDB): domain Bacteria; phylum Chloroflexota; class Anaerolineae; order Anaerolineales; family UBA11858; genus B10-G9. The sequence continues at coordinate 302,062 of CAVQTT010000010.1, read as the reverse complement.
ATGTAACGCCAGTTGTAAGTGATCTTTTCGTTCATAAGCCTTCGAACGGAGCCAGGAAATCTGAGATCCGGTTTCCGATCCATTCAAATAATGTTTCATGATATTCAAGCAGGTTCACATTAATGACTGCCGGCCTGGTGTTATTCTGGATCACAACCAGGGCCTTTTCCTGCTGGTCAAAACCCTTAATCGGCACATAAAATACTTCCCCGGGATAAGGAGCCCGGAAGCCCAATTCTTGAGCTTTCAGCTCCATCACCTCAAATCTTGTCAACCTGGCAATCTCGTTCTGATAATTGACACTTAAATAAACCAGGTGGTCGATCTCATCTTTAGCTTGCTGGAGCTGCCGTCCCATGGAAACCACCCGGGCAGTTACCACCAGGTAAAGGATCAACATTACAGCAACGGTCGTGACCACCAAAAAAATGCCGCCGATAATCTGGATTTTTTTACGTCTGGGAGAGTTTGAATAGGCTTGGATCAAGGATTCTGTCATCATGTTTCTCTCAATGAGAATGCTCTGGGGTGGCTGGTAGCTATCCTTTAATTAATTGCAAGCCCTGTGCCATTCCTGGGTAAAATTTTTTCCGCTACACGAAGTTTGGCACTCCGGGAACGGGGATTTTGGTTGATTTCATCATCTTCCGGTCGGATGGGACGCCGGGTAATTTCTTTCAGGCTGGCAATATGTTCACAAACACATTGGGGGATCTCCGGGGGGCAGATGCAATCGCTGCTCTCTTTCCGAAAGAACTGTTTTACTATTCGATCCTCCAGAGAATGAAAAGCAATGATTGCCAACCGCCCTCCTGGTTTTAATATATCCAGGGCCTGGGGTAAAAATGTCTTTAATGAGTCCAACTCCTGGTTGACAGCGATCCTCAAGGCTTGAAATGTTTGGGTCGCAGGATGAATTCGTTTTGCTGAGCGGCCCACGGCTCGTTCAATAATCTCCGCCAAATCTTTTGTACTTCCAACAGGTCGATGGGCGATGATCGCATCTGCGATCTTCCGGGAGAACCTTTCTTCTCCGTACTCGTAGATCAGATCGGCCAGGTCATCCCTGGTGTAATGATTTACAATATCAGCTGCCGAGGTCGAGTGATCCGGGTCAAAACGCATATCCAGCGGACCCATTCTCTGAAAAGAGAAGCCCCTCTCAGGTGTATCAAGCTGAAGAGAGGAAAGACCCAAATCCAGCAGAATTCCATCTACTTGGGGCCAATTTCGATTGTTAAGGTGCAAGTGCATTTCCGCATATGAAGCCTGGATGAGTTCTACTCGATTTCCAAACTCTGCCAGAAGTTCGCTTGCGATCCCCAGAGCCATTGGATCCCGATCCAGACCCAATAATTTTCCTGCGGGAGAACTGGCCTGGAGAATACCACGGCTGTGGCCTCCCGCTCCGACAGTTCCATCTACATACAAACCACCGGAGATCGGGTTTATGTTATCGAGTACTTCCTGGTAAAGAACAGAGACATGCTGCATCGCATCCCTCTTATATGTCTAGGGCAGCAAACCGTTCGGCATTTGATTCAGCATCGAGCAGGATCTGATTCTGATTATCCCAGGCCTCCGGGGACCAGATTTCCACTGCCTCTCCCACACCAACCACGATGGCTTCTGATGATAAACTGGCGACATCCCGCAAATATTTAGGGATCAGGATACGGCCATTACTGTCAATATCTACCTGCTGGGCAGTGGAGAAGATCAAGCGCCTGAGCTGGCGGGCTGTGGGATTGGTTGAGCTCATCTCTGTGACACGTTCATAGATCGAAACAAAGGCAGCCTCTGGCAGAACCCGCAGGTTTTGATCGAAACCCTGGGTCAGATAGATGGGTCCACTCAGGAGGTCCCTGAAACGGGCAGGTACAATCATCCTGCCTTTATCATCCAGAGAGTGTCGATACTGTCCCAAGAACATATGTTCTATCCTTGCTTTAAATGAGGATCGCCGGTCTCCCGGCGAACCATAATCTACCACTTTGCCCCACAATGTACCCACAGTATATATGAAAGTGCCAGTTTTTGCAAGCAGAAACCCACCCAAAATGGCTTTTTGGGGTAAAAAACTGCCATTTATTAGCAAAATTTCCATCTTATCCCCCACTTGGCGAATATTTTTCCTGATCAACCCACCCTGACCCTCTTTTCAGTCCTTTCAGGATGACATAAATATATCCCCCCAGGAACTGCGGATCAGCTTCCCAGAGGCAGGAAATGCCCGGGGTGCGCTCCCCTGAATGGGCTATAATTCTCCCCATGGAAAAATCTTTCCAGGATTACCCTCTGACAGACTGGAGATTGATCATCTCCCCTCCCCAGCCCGGCAGCACCAATATGGCAGTCGATTCTGCAATCCTGGCCGGGGTTGAGAAAGGACTATCGCCCCCAACCTTGAGGCTCTACGCCTGGGACCCTCCCTGCTTATCTCTTGGATACAGCCAAGCATTTTCAGATATCGACCCTATCCTGCTGCAGGAACAAGGCTGGGATGTCGTCCGCCGCCCAACCGGGGGACGGGCGATCCTGCATACCGACGAATTGACCTATTCAGTGATCGGACCCAGATCAGATCCCCGCCTGGCAGGTGGATTGATGGAGAGCTACCGGCGGTTATCCATTGCTCTCCATGAATCACTTTTGATCCTCGATCTTCCCGTTATAATCCATCAGGGCAAGAACCCCCTCGCTCACCACCAACCGGTCTGTTTTGAAAATCCATCCGATTTTGAAATAATGGTGAAGGGTAAAAAGATCATCGGCAGCGCCCAGGCCAGGAAAAGGCACGCCCTGCTTCAACACGGTTCACTTACCCCTCGGAGGAGACTTGACCCGGATCACCAGGGTCCTGAAATATGACAGCGAAGAAGATCGGGAGGCTGCTGGTAGGGTACTGCTTCAAAAAGCGGTAACCGCTGAAGATATCCTCGGGAAGATTATTTCCTGGGAACAGGCCGCCGATGCCATTTGTACAGGATTCAGCAAAACCCTCAACCTGGAGCTTGTTCCGGGCGACTTAAACTCCCCGGAATTGGATCTTGCCTCTGCGTTTCTAGCAGACCGGTTTGGCAACCAGGCCTGGATCAAGGGGAAAAAAATTCAGGAGTGATCCCCAATGGCGATTGGACTCTTAACCTTACAGCTGAAAATCCCCCTGTGCCGCTCCCTAAAAGAAAAAAGGAGTCAGATAAAACCGCTCCTTAATCGACTGGGTAAAGAGTTTAACATCTCTGTAGCTGAACTGGATTTACATGACCTCTGGGGTGAGACCTTGATCGGGTGCACATATCTCAGCAATGATCAAGCCCAGACGACCAGAACACTGCAAAATATCATCCGCTGGGTAGAAGGAAATTATCCCCAATTTTATATTATCCAGGAAAAGATCGAGATTATTTAGGAGGTTTAAGATGGATTTAGGATTGAAAGGAAAAAAGGCGTTTCTGGCCGGCTCCAGCAGAGGGCTGGGTTATGCTGCGGCCCGGTTATTGGCCCTCGAGGGCTGCCAGATCGTTATCAACGGCCGGGATGAAGGAAAGCTTGCTCTAGCAAGCGATAACCTTCAAGCCGAGTCCGGAACTCAAGTCAAATTCTGCAAAGGTGACGCCTCTGTTCCGGAACAAGCCGAAGGATTGATCAGGGATGCTGCCAGGATGCTGGGAGGACTCGACCTGCTGATGACCAATACCGGGGGACCGCCAGCCGGGAAATTCGAAGATCTAACGGATAAAACCTGGCAGCAGGCGATTGATCTGGCATTGATGAGCCACGTCCACCTGATCCGGGCCGCCCTGCCCTATCTGCGGGACTCCCAATCTGCCAGCGTTCTGACAATTACTTCCTACAGCGTCAAACAGCCTATACCCAGCCTGATCCTTTCCAACAGCGTCAGGGCTGCCACCGCAGGGCTGACAAAGAGTCTGGCTCAGGAACTTGGATCAGAAGGCATTCGGTTTAATTCCCTGCTGCCCGGATGGACCAAAACCGAAAGAGTCCTGGAAATCATGAAGTTCCGGGCTGAACAAAATGGCACATCTGTGGAGGACGAAATCGGAAAGATCACAGCTGAGATCCCCCTCGGAAGAATGGCCGAACCAGAGGAAATTGGCCGGGTTGCTGCCTTCTTGTTATCACCAGCCGCTTCATATATAAACGGCGTGATGCTAACAGTGGGTGGCGGGATATATAAAGGCACTCTGTAAAAACAATCTGCCTTGCCAGGGAATTATATCAGGTCAGGGAAGACCAACCAGGTGAGGTGAATAACTATCAGATCATGATCGCCTAAGATATTTATTGCAACCGCAAAATGGTCTTGGCTTCCGACCACAATTCTTCCAGGCTGTAGTGTTCCCGCCTGGCAGGAGAAAAGATATGCAGGATCACGGTACCAAAATCTGCCAGCATCCAACCAGCCTGGGGTTCTCCCTCCATGCGGGCTTTGATTCCAAACTCTTTCTTAACTTCATCCCGGGCTTCAACTATTAAGGCTTTCACCATCCGATCGCTGGTTCCTGAACAAATTACAAAAAAATCAGCTATGACCGAGTTCTCATGGATATCCATCAAGTGGATATCCTCACCCTTCATATCATCCAAAACCTTCACAATATAATCAGCAACTTTCCTGGCGTCCAGATCTCACCTCATTTCTATGATCAACTGATATTTCATTCTTTACCTGTTAAGGGGGCTGAGAATAAGCAAGTATACCTGGCTCCCTCAGGACTTAGGTCACTTCGATACAGATGAACAGCTTCAATTCTGGCCACCCCGATAAAACCCACCTGGAACTCATGGAGAACACTGCCCACCTCCCGAACCTCCCTGGCAGAGGCTTTGCGGGAAATCCTGCCCAGGGTCAGGTGGGGAGTAAAATCATATTTATCATAGTTATAACCCAATCGGGCTACACCATCTTCTATACCCCTCCTCAAGTCGAATAGATCGGGCGGCGCTTCCACGCCGGCCCAAACCACCCTGGGATGGCGCATTTTGGGAAATGCCCCGATACCTCCAATCCCAAGCTCCATTGCCGGCCACTTGGAACACTCAGTCAGCAAAATCTTTTCAACCATACCAATATTCTCTGCGGAAATATCGCCCAGAAACTTTAAAGTCAAATGCATCTTCTGGAAATCCACCCAACGCACAGCTGAACCAGGCAGCTTTGCCTGCAGCTGGGTTGAAATTTGCCCCAGAGCTTCCAGCACACTGGGTGGCAGATCAACTGCAATAAAGGATCGGATGACATCCACCATCATAAGCTCTCAGATCTTTTCGAAAACAGAGACTTTCAGTTAAGGTCAATTTATTAATGTCAGCTAAATTTTCAAGAAAAACTGCTGCGAAAACCATCATCATAGGATAATAAAATTTTACTATATTCCTGAGTCCAAATCTCTAACAGGCTTCTTGTCTAGAACTACCTCAGTAACTGGAGGAAAGGTTCTGATAATCCTGCGGGGAATCAATATCAGATTGACTGGCTGGATCATGCCAGTCGATTTTCTGGGGAGGATAACTATCAAATAAAACCCTGCCTCCCTGATCGCCCATCAGGCCCTTGAGATCCTCAAAAACCTGGCGGTCAAACAGGACCGGATTCCCAGGTGTTCCGTCCACATCCGGATGGATTATCCGGGAGAGGCTCCGGGAATGTTTCTGCCTGAGCAGTCGGATGAGTTCCTCCGGAATTAAGGGTTGATCCACTAGCAAAAACACCGCCGCCCCAATCTCTCCCGGCAGCGATTCCACTCCTGCCCTGACCGAGGTGCTCTGACCATGCTCCCAATGAGGGTTGTGCACAATTTGGACCCGCTCGTCGAGCACGTCACTGATCTGTTGATGGGCTGCTCCTGTAACAACAATGACGGGCCGCAGACCTGCACCAAGTGCCAAGTCTACAGCATGGTTGACGAGGGTTTTCCCTTTCCAATCCAGGAGCTGTTTAGGTTCTCCAAACCTGGCGGATCCGCCGGCAGCCAATATTATTCCAGCAACCCGCTGCTGGATTTCCAGGATCAGCTGGTCTTCAAGCACACCAAAAGCTACCATTTCGTAGGCATCTAAGAGCAGATCAAGCTGGTCATGAAAGGTTTTCCAATTTGGAAAGCTGTCTATTTGATTGATCATCAACAGCCGTCGAGCCCCGGCAGGGATGTTTTTCAATCCTCCCTGCTCGGAAATCAAAGCCTTTACCAGGTGGTGGCTGTGAATCTCAGCACCAAGCTCCAGGTCGACCAATCTAGAAAATAATTCCGGCCGATGAACCCATTTTTCAGAGAGTGGTTGTCCCAAGCCGGATAATCCTATCACAGTGATCACAATATCCACAAAATCCGGGATGGCTGGTTCATGTTCGGCTGGCGCTTTCAAGGGAAGCTTTCTGGCTCCATCAGATTCGATCAGCAGCGGGCAGGACCAAATATCTGCTAAATCTCGGATCTGCAGCAGCAGTTCAGGGGTTGGACCGGAAACCCGATTGGGTTCAACCTCGGGTCCCGTGACCATGATCACCCCAGCTGGATCCTGGTTGGAGAGCTCAAGGATATCTTCTGGTTGATTGATTTCAAACCGGTGATCAGCCTGGAGCAGCTGGTCCTGGGCCAGATGAGTAGTGGTGGTCAATATCACCCGGGTTTGATAGTCCCTCGCCAGCTGGAACATAAGCGTCGTTTTACCACCTGAGCCCACCAGGGCGATCCTTGAATTATTCTTGAGTCGAAATCCTGAAACTAGATCCATAGGCCAGACCTCAGGTCCGGGCAGGCCAGAATGGCTTCCAGGACTGCCCCGCCAATCGCCCGGGATTTATCAGAAACCTGGGACCAGATCGTAGGATCATCCCTGGGGTCGACATCTCCGATCTTCATGCCGGCTTCGACAATCGACCCGGGTTTGATCAATCCCCGCAGGATCCCGTCAAAAGGTGAAAAAACCGCCTGATTGCCGACCATGGCAATGATAGCGCCCTTCTTGACCCGATCCCCGATCTGGGCTCCTGTCTGCACTTTCCCGGAAAGGGGAGCCCGAAGCACACGCTCTGCCCCATAACCTTCCACAATGCCTGGCTGGCTGGTGTTGTCCTGGGGAGGACCTGACCAGATCACACGGCCGAGATGGTGGCCCCGTTTGGTCTCGATCACAGCGTGGCAATTCTCGCCAGCCTTGAATCCTGGTCCCAGGCCGATCACCAGAGTGGCCATTTCTTTGCCTTCCCGAGGAGGTGCCTTTTGCATCCTGGCGTCCACAACCACATCAGGCTTGATCTCATCCAGAAATACCAGGTCAGGATCCACCAGCACCGGGACTGCGCCGGATTGAAGCACCCGTTTCACTTCGCCCGGCTGGAGAACAAATTCCCCTGTGACTCCCTCGACCTGGACCCGTTTTACAAGAACTGCTTCAGAAAATGACACAGCCCGTCGGACAGCAAGCGGGTCAGCCAGTTCAGTCATCACAACCTGGAAACCCGACTTAAACAATCGAACTGCAATCCCACTGGCTAGATCGCCTGCACCCCGGATAAGTACGAGCAAAGTATCCTTCCTTACTATATTGTTCTTAAAAGTATTTTAGCATGAGCAGGCTAAACAACTCAAAAATTTTTTATAGCGGGTTGAGTTGAGGTTACAATAGAACAAGGTATCCCTTCTAAAAATTCAATAAGTCCCAGGATAAACTATGAAAATCAGCAAATTTTTTCTGGTTATATTTTTGATTGTATTTATGGCTGGCTGCAGTTCAGATCCCGCACAGGATTCCCCCCCCCTGCCGGTGCTCGGGGAACAACCCGAAAGAGTCATCATCAACCAGATCCTCACCGGCCGGGAGGGAAACAACCAGGCTGATTTTATCGAATTATATAATGCCGGGACCAGGATTGCCGACCTGAAGGGATATACCCTCTGGTACCAGCTATCTGATTCCAGCGCCGAAGTGCTGATCTACAGCTGGGAGGACAGTGCCCTGGTCCCGCCCCTGGGTTTTTATGCCCTGGCCCTGACCGGGGAAGAATTTTCAGTCCTTCCCGATGGTTATTTCAATCAGCCCCTGGTTCCCAATCGGGGAGCTCTGTCCCTCCGAATAGATCAGGAGCTGGTAGACCAGGTCAGTTGGGGATCCGGACCAGCCAACCTGGCCGAAGGATCTGCCAGCAGTCGCGCTGGTGCCCGGTTCATCTCTAACCAGGAACCTTGATCCAGCTCTCGCCGCACTCCCCGACACCGACAACAATCGGACAGATTTCTCCCTGAATAGCACCCCGGCCCTTCGAAACAGCGGCAGTCCCCTGAACCACAAATCCAGCCAGGACCTGGCTCTGACAATCGATTTCCCTCCAGTCATCAAACCGGGAGAAGAGTTCCAGGCGGAGATCACCATTCAAAACCAAACTGGAACCAGACTCGAAAGCCTCGAGTTAATTATTCAACTTCCAGACCATCTCTCTCTCCTGGAAAATGACCTGGCTGCCCAGCTTGATCAAAACATCCTCACCCTGAAAATCCTTGAACTGGCTGTCGATGAGAATCTGGTGATCGAGCTCCCTCTCCAGGCAGACTATACTTTCGCCAGTTTTGAACTTCGAAACAGTTATCTGGCAGCTGCAAATTGGCCTCTACCCAGCTTCTCAGGCCCGTTCAACGGGGAGATTGGGGGCGGACCCATCCCCATCCAAACCGCCCGGGATCTGGTCGATCAAGAAGTTGTTGTCCAGGGCACTAGCACGATGTACGTGGGCGGTTTCTACGCGGGCAGCGGGGCCAAATTCTATCTGGAGGACGAGAGTGGCGGAGTTCAGGTATATGTGCCAAACGCCGGTAACACCCTGGTAATTCCCCTGGGTTCAACTGTGCAGGTGCGGGGAAGGATCGAAATTTATCGGGATTCAATCGAGCTCATTCCATCATCCGAAGATCAGGTTGTGATCCTGGTTGGACCTGGAGAAACCCCGGTGTGGGGGCCTGAAACTTTAAGCATTGAACAATACAGCTCCAGCGGGGAAAGCTACGCAGGCAGGCTGGTTGAGATGGAAGGCCGGGTGGCCCGGATCGAGGAGTTTTCCTACAGCTACGAGATCGACCTGTTCGATCAAAGCGGGAACCTGGTGCCCGTTTATCTTGACAAAGAAACCCAAATCACCCTGGAAGAACTCGAGCCAGACCAATCTTACCGGATCACGGGCATCCTTGAACTCATCGACGGAAATCTGCGTTTGTATCCTCGCATACCAAGCGACCTGGCCCGGGTCTATGATCCGGGGTTGGCCATCCAGGTCCAACCCCCAACCACCGTTAAGATCGGTGAGCCGTTTGAAGTGAAATATCTGGTAACCAATCACGCGCCGGACGAAGACCACAACCTGGTGATTTCCACCCGGGTAGATCCTCAGCTGGAAATCCTGGATATTTTTGACCAGGGCCGGAAAGACAATCAGACCATTGTTTGGGATCTGGATAAACTGGCTGGAGGAGAAAGTGTTGCGGTAACTTTCCAGGCCCAGCTGGGTAGTGAGGTCGACTATGTGGAATTTGATGATTACCGGGTGATTTCAGCCACCTGGGCAGGATCATCCTACGGCCCGCCATCCTACACATTTTCGGGAGAGACAGTTCCGATCTGGGCCATCCAGGGAACCGGGGAAAGGTCACCTTATAACCTGACTAAACTCACAACCGGTGGAATTGTCACCGGTGTTTTCCCCGCTTTGGAAGGCTTCTGGATCCAGGAATCCGAGAGCGATGACGACCCGGCTACCTCCCCGGGTATCTTCGTTAGAACCGGGGCGGACATGCCTCAGATCTCAACCAGGGATCAGGTTTCCGTCACGGCCTGGGTGAGAGAGGCATTTCAACAGACCGAACTGGAGCTGCGATACCCGGGGGATCTCACTATCCTGGGCAAAGCACCATTGCCAGAGGCAATCTCCCTTGACCCTCCCGCCGATCATACCGCCAGCCAAATTTATTATGAAGCCCTCGAAGGTGCCCTGGTGACTGTCCCGGGACAGGCCGTTGTTGTTGGACCAACCACCCGCTATGGGGAATTTTCGGTCCTGCTCGGCTCCCTCGGGCTCACCCGATCCTGGCAGAACGCCGATCACGGCCAGCTGATCCATGTGGATGATGGGGATTCCCTGACCCACGAATATCGGGATACAATGGCCGCGCCTGTGTCTGTGGGTGATAAGGTTTCCGGGATAACCGGTCCCCTGGCCTTCACTTTTGGGACTTACAAGATTGAACCCGTCAGCGAGCTGCTGATCCAGCCCGGATCCGCGCCAGATTCAGCGCTCGCCCCCCTAGAGGAGGAATTTTTCAGCATCATGACCTGGAACGTGGAAAATCTTTTCGACTTTATGGTGCCACATCCCAGCAGCCCTTCGCTTCCCAAGGTCAGTGAATATAAAAACCAACTTAAAAAAGTTGCCTTGAACATCCAGGCAGCGGGTTTTCCAACTATTATCGGATTCCAGGAGGTAGAAAATCTGGAGATCCTTGAAGATCTTGCGGCTGACCCAGTCCTGGCAGATTATCTGTACCAGGCAGTCCTGATCGAAGGCTCCGACAGCCGGGGTATCGATGTGGGTTATCTGCTAAGAGGGGATCAAGTCACACTGATAGAACAAATCCAATTCCCGGCACCGGGGAATATCACCAGCCGTCCGCCGCTCTTAATCGAAATCCAGCTTGGGGATGGCTCCAGCCAACCACTCTATGTGCTCAACAATCATTTCACCAGCCTGAGTGGGGGAGAAAAAGCCACCGAACCTCGCCGGAACGCCCAGGCTGCCTGGAATCTGGAGATCGCCCTCGATCTTCTGGCAGAAAACCCCCTGGCTTATCTGGCGATCATCGGTGACCTGAATTCTTATCCGGATTCCCTGCCATTGGTAACGATCGAAGCGGGAGGATTTAGAAACCTGATCGAAGACCTTGAATCCGGGGAGCGCTATACCTATATCTATCAGGGAAATTCCCAGGTTTTGGATCACATCCTGGTCAACAGCTCCCTGGATGCCTTGCTGGTTGATGTCCAGGTCCTTCATAATCAGGCTGATTTCACCCTGCCCTTCTCTGGTGATGAAAGTATCCGCCATAAATCAGACCATGATCCGGTGATAGCCATATTTGTGCTGCCCTGATCTGGATACCAAAACAGATCGACAAAAAAACACCCGCTGGATAACCAGCGGGTGTTTTGGTCTTAATCCAGATCTTGATTAATCAAGTTCTGCGACCAATTCAGCCGCCGTGATATTCAATTCAGCCAGGATGGCATCGACGTCTGCGGGTGTTTCAGCGGCATAAAGCTGAGCAGCAGCATCGTCAACAGCCCGTCGGACTGAAGCCCAGGCAGCAAAGGTCTCTGGTTCACCCTGGCCAAGGGCTGCCAGAGCGAGGGTGGACTGGAATTGCGGGACCGAGGCAATATAATCGGTCAGCATACCCTCGGTGGAATACTGAGTGGGCAGATAACCGCTGGCCTTGATCCAGGCAGCCTGGTTCTCGGGAGCGGTGAGGTATTTGATCCACAGCCAGGCAGCCAATTCCTGCTCAGGTGTGGATTTCAGTATACCAAAGGTCTGGGTGAAGGCATCCACACCTTGACCGCCGTCTGGGCCAGGGAAGGCCAGGAAACCCCACTCATCCTCATTGGCTGCGTCAGCAAAGGCGTAGCCGTAGTATGCAAGACCGGAGGTGGAGCTTAAAGTCACCAGGGCCAGGCGGTTGGCCTGTTCCGGGTTGGGATAACTTTCGGTCTCGAAAGTACATCCGCTGGCCTTGAGGTCGTTGACATAAAGCGCTGCAGCCTTGGCAGCCGGGGTGTTGAAATCATAGGCGGTGCCGTCAGCATTTAATTCAACGCCGCCAAAAGCGTGCAGGAAGGACAGGAAGTTGGAAGCGCTGGGGTACCAGACCATGCCCCCGGTCCCGTCATTATCCGGGTTGTCATCGGATGCATTGGCTTCAGCAGCCGCGCAGAGCTGGGCTTTCAGCTCTTCTGGGGTGGCAGGGGGCGAATCGAATCCTAGTTCCTGGGCCCAGGTGAAGTTGTAGACCATCACGTTGGCGGACTGGCTGAACGGCCAACCCAAACGGGTGCCTGCGGGGGTCACACCAAGATTGAAGACACCGGGATAAATATCCGCGATCTCGTCCTCGGTCAGGCCATAGGTCTCATCATAAATGAACTGGTTCAGATCCACCACCAGGTCTACCGAATCCCAGTTATTCAGGGCGCTGGTATAGGCCTGGGCTACCTGGGGCAGGTCACCGGATTGGATGCCAGCGTTGACCTTGTCTTCCAGGTCGCTGTATTGACCCTGGTCAAGGGCTTCCACAGTAATGCCGTATTCGTTGCTGGCATTAAAGGCATCCACAATGGCCAGGATGGCCTCATTGCGGGGGTCATCAACGCCGTAAACGTGCCAGAACTGCACGGTTGTTCCACTGATATCCTTGACCGCGGGTTTGGGAGCGCAGGCGGTCAGAACCAGGGAAAATATGATCAGGACCGCAAACAGGGTAGTTAACACTTTCTTGGGCATTTTTTTCTCCTCGTAATTATTGTCTGGATATAATCTTCGAGCTATCAATCGAGAAGCACCACCTCCTTCAGCCAACCAATCTTGTTTTATTAATGCGGGTTATCCTTTAAGTCCGCTGCGGGCGATGCTTTCTGTAAATTGCTTCTGGGTGAAGAAATATAAAATCAGGATAGGGATGATAGTGATAAAGGCTGCTGCCATAATAAAATGGATCTGCTGCCCGGCTTCGTTAACAAAATTCAACATACCGACAGAGATCGGCCGCCAATCGGGGGTATTGGTCACCAACAAGGGCCAGGCCAGGGAATTCCAGGAGCCGATAAATGTCAGGACCAGTATGACCATCAAGGGAGCCTTGGAGAGCGGGATCACGATCTGCAACAAGAACCTGAAATGGCCGGAGCCGTCGATCCGGGCCGCGTCGAAGAGTTCATCCGGGATCTGGGCAAAAAACTGCCTGAGCATAAAGATGTTGAATACAGATCCCATAAAGGGGATAGTTAATGCCGGCCAATTATTGATCCATTTAATCGGTCCGATCCGCCCCAGCCAGGTCACCGTTAAAAAGTTTGGGATGATGGTCACCATGGCCGGGATCATCAAGGTTGCCAGCAGGATGCCAAAGATCAGATCCCGTCCTGGAAATTTAATTCGAGCAAATCCGTAAGCCGCCAAGACGCTGATAGTGAGGCTGCCAACCAGAGAGATTCCGGTAATTCTAATGCTGTTCCAGAAATATTGGGGGAAGTTACCTCTTTTCCAGGCTTCGGCATAATTCTCAAAATGAAGTTCCGAGGGGAAGAAGGAACTTCCCAGAGCTTCTCCGATCGATTTCAGCGAAGTGGAAATCATATATATAAAAGGAATGATCGAGACTAAAGCACCCAGGATCAAGAGCGTGTAGGTAAGGATTTTTAATACCCGGGAACGGTTGAACAGCATATCCTGATCTCCACCTAGTTATAAATAGAATACTTTGGATCCCTGGAATCGATTGTTTAGGATGGTTAATCCCAGGATGATCGCAAACAGCACAAAGGCCATGGCTGAAGCATAGCCATAACGTAGTTTTTCAAAGAATTCCAGGAAAATAGCCACACTGAAAGTATCGGTTGTGCCCAGGGCAAGCCCTTCCCGAAATACCCACAGGGTCGCAAAGGCTTTAAAGGTGCCAATGATCGCAATTAATGAAAGGAAATAGGTTGTGGGAGAGAGGAGCGGGAAGGTAATGTACCGGAAGACATCCCATTTGGATGCTCCGTCGATTGCGGCGGCATCATTCATTTCGGCCGGTATATTGCCGAGTCCGGCCAGGTAGATCACTGTATTATAGCCAACATAGGTCCAGATAGAGTGGATCATCACCACCACCAGGGCCAGGCTGGGACCCACTGCCCAGCCAGGGATACTCAACCCCAGGGATTCAGCGATGATCAAGTTCACCCCTTTGGATTCCTGCAGCCAGGCCAAGGGATTTCCCCCCAGCCCCCTAAGCAAGAGATTGATCAGGGCAGTATCGCGATTGGCAAAGATCTGCCGGAAAATGGCTGCACTGGCGATAAAGGGGGTTACATAGGGCAAGAAAAAGATCATCCGGAAGGCTTCTGAGCCTCGTAATTTTTGGAAAAGCAAGATGGCCAGGAACATGGATATGGTCAGTTGGAAAGGAACGGTGCCTGCAGAAAAGAATACTGTAACCTTGATGCCGTTCCAGAGATCGTTATCTCCGGCAGCCATTAGGACAGGTATTTCACCTATTAACACCCAGCCTCCGGTCAGAAAGATCAATGCCCCCAGGATGCGAATCCAAAACTGCCACTGCTGTTTGGTTTTGGAGGTGGAATTCCAGCAGATCCATCCCAGGAACACCAGGATAAATCCAGCTGACACCACGGTCACCTGGGGCCAGATCCCCGGATCACTCTGGGTTTCCAGAGCGGCAGAGTAGGCAGCCGTAATTTGCTGGTAGGTAAAATATAACAACCCCAGTCCAGTGCCGAGGCTGATCCAGAGCAAAGTGAACTGGGATTGGAAAAAGGTCCGCTGAGGTTTTCGGTACCAGACTGCTGCCAAAATACTGGCCAGGATCGAAGCCAGCAGGATCCAGCGGAAATAAATCCAGGCAGAGTATACCTGGGGAGCATAAAATGCTTCCCCGATCAGCTGCAAGAATAACTCGCGGGTTTTTTCCACTCCCAGCAATTTTCCAGCGATATCCAAAAATTCAGGCAGTTGATACCAGATATACTGCAGAAAGGCATATACCACCCAGGCGTAGATCGCTCCCGGGATAGCCAGCAGGTAGGGAAATTGATCGAGTTCCCGGGCGGTTCGAACAATTTTTTTGATGATCAGATAACCGGCGATCAAAGCCCCTACTGCTAAAAAAAAGGCGGCTACGTAAGCGAGATTCCCAATTGCCCGGACATAGTTCGCCAGGCCAACAAAATCTGTCCTGACGATACGCCATTTATGCAGGCTGACAAATAATGCAAATGCGACCGGGAAGATCCCAAATGTAAAGATCAAGAACAAAGCCGGGGCTATGAAAAGGTAACCAGTTAACGATTCTCTGAACACACGTAATTTAGAGGGAGTAAAGATATTGAAAATCTTATCCTTCAGAACTACAAGGGAACTCATCGATCCAATCTCCCGGGAATAATTCGGATATAGTGATCAGAGTTGGCAGAGATTATTATAATCAAGGATACCCTGATTAAACTTAAAAAATCACCTGTATTTTGTCCTAATCTCAAGGGATTGGCTATTTGAAGGATTTTTGCATATAATGCAGGAGGATTAATCAAAAGCGAGGTTCCGTGGCAGATCTCAGTCAGACCACCCTTCAACAGATCAAAAATAACCGGATCGAAGATCTGGTCTGGGAGGATGAATTTATCACCCCCCACTATCAGGGATTTTCGACCCTGAATATCCCTGCCACAGCTGCCCAAGTATTGGGAAGTAAACTTGCTGGCTCCCCTGCTCTGGACTCATCGCTAAGCGACCATTTGCCGGACGGCATCACCAATGTGATCGTCATCCTTTTCGACGCCCTGGCATTTCACCGTTTTCAACACTGGTGCCAGGATGACCCAGACCTGGTCTGGAACCAACTGGCTCAGGATGGCATCTTAACACCCTTAACCGCAATCTGCCCCAGCACAACCTGCGCTGCAATCACCAGCTACTGGACTGCAGAACCTGCCTCCCGGCACGGCATGATGGGTTATGAGATGTGGTTAAAAGAATACGGCATCACTGCTAACATGATCGAACATAAACCGATCACCTACCGACAGCCGGGAGGCAACCTCTCCCTGGCAGGTTTTGACCCCGAAAAATTTCTCCCGGTGAATTCTATCACCGACCAACTGATCCAGGACGGTGTTGAAGTCCATGCTTTCCAGCATTATGCGATCATCAATTCCGGCTTGTCGCGTATGTTCATGCGAGACGCCCAGCGTCACCCCATCAGCACTGCCACTGATCTGTGGATCAGCATCAGGGAATTGCTCGATTCCCGAAAGAATAGACCCAAATATATCTGGGCTTATTGGGATAAATTGGATTCCATCTCTCATTTTCACGGTCCCGACAGTGAACGCGCCCGAGCCGAATTTGCGGTTTTCAGCCGCGCTTTTGAACAATACTTCCTGAGAGCGCTGGATCCGGCTCTCAGAAAACAAACCCTGGTGATCCTGACCGCGGATCATGGGCAGATCACAACCGATAAAAATGAGCGGGTATATTCATTGCAGCACCGGGCCGACTTCCTGGACCTGCTTCATATCCTGCCCAGCGGTGAAAATCGGCTGGCGTACCTGCATATCAAACCAGGCAGGAAAGACGCTGTCCGGGACTACATCCAGCAAACCTGGCCGGGGCAGTTTTTGATCTTTGAGTCTGAAGCTGCTGTAGCTGCAGGATTGTTTGGAAGCGGGGAATTCCACCCGGAGATCTTCAATCGGATCGGGGACTTCATAGTGGCAGCCAAAGGGGAGGCATATTGGTGGTGGGCCGCCAAGGATAACCCACTGATCGGCCGCCACGGCGGATTGTCGGCCGAGGAGATGCTGGTGCCGTTCCTGGCCGCGAAACTATAATATTTCGTTAATGGCAACTAAGTTCAGGATATTAGATCAAGGGTTTTCATATTCCGGGCGATCCTAAAACACGACCTCGCCAAACGCTTTAATCTTTACGCCTTACGCTTTACGCCTTACGCTTTACGCCTTACGATTTACGATTTACTTCTTACCAACTTCAGCTCACTGCGTATTCCCCATATCAAATATCCTACTCACCGATCTCAACCTCATGCCCGGCCAGGATCCAGTCATTGATCCCCCCATCCATACTAAAGATATCAGATAACCCAACCCCGGATAACAGATCCAGAGCCTGGGCGCTCCGGTTGCCGGAGCGGCAGTAGATGACAATTTCCTGGTCCTCGGGCAATTCCCCGGCCCGACCAGCAAGCTGGTCGAGGGGGATCAATACTGCCCCGGGGATATGCCCGGCATTCCACTCTTCCTGAGTCCTGACATCCAGCAAAAAGGCTCCCTCCTGACGTTTCTGGAACGCGCCTTGAACATCAAGATGTCCAGCCTGGTCTACTGTGCTTGAAGCACCCATCTCGCTGGATAGATCAGGGTTGGCAAGATAGGTCGGCCAGGCCCAGAGGGCCAGGGCCAGAATGATCACCAGTCCTCCCAAACCCCAGTACAGGGCTGGATTTGTTTTCTGTTTGGATCTCATTACCATTTTTACCTCGATCTAATAATCTTCCAAATAATCTTTCGAAAACAAATTATAGCCGGTGAGTCTGATCAACAAATTTACCTGAGGATCATCTTAGGAATTTCTAATACCCATTCCTCCAGAGAGATTCTTTAAATCAGACCAAAAATCAGGTATGATAATTTTAGAGGCTGTGAGATGAATTATCCGGGTGATCATACCAGAATAGGAGGAAAATATGATGAATCCAGCAAACTCAAGTGACTCTAAACCTACCGGGAAGGTTTCAACAAGTCGGATTGTGATCGGCATCCTGCTCTCCGGCCTGAGCGGTTTATTTTTCTATCTGGCCTTCCCACCTCTCAATCTCTGGCCCTTCATTTTCCTGGCCCCCACACCTTATCTGATCGCTCAGCATCGGCTCTTCCCTCGCAAATTATCCCCACTGGCTCCCACCCTGGCCATCGGTATCTGGCTCTGGCCATTCCTCTACAGGATCTTCAACATCCCCGATGCCCCATTTGTATTCTCGCACATGGGCCTGCTGATCGCGATAATCACCTACTTGACCAGCACTGAACGCAAATTTCACGAGCTGACCGGTTATCGCTGGTTTATCCTGCAGGGAGTGGCTGCCTGGGTGGGTTTTGAGATGATCCGCAGTTTTATCCCCATCCTGGGTACCATGGGTTTCTCGGCCAATCCCCTGGCCGGACAGGCCTGGTTGATCCAGCCTGTATCCATCTTCAGCATCTACGGCCTGAGCCTGGTGGTACTCCTGGTTAGTTTCACTCTGGCGAAGTTGATCATCTCCTGGATCGACCGGCGCTGGAATTTCAGCGATGCAGTTCCAGTTGACCGGAAAGCCAGTCGGAGATGGGCCCTCGCCACAGCCGCTGTCCTGGCCGCCTGGATCGGGATCAGCCTGGTAATCTACTTCCAGAAACCGGCTGAAACCCAGACCATCAAGGTCGCAGCCCTGCAAATGGATCTTAAGGAACCAGGGCATCAGGTGGATGAAAAAGAACTGGCCAGAAGGATGGAGCTGCTAATCGATCAGGTTCATGAGGCAGCAGACCTGGGCGCAGAAATTGCCTTTGTCCCGGAAATGGCTTTTGGTTTTGATCCCCAAAAAGAACATGGCGCTGCCCTGCTGGAACTAACGGCTGAGACGAATATGTATTTATACTTCACTTATGCTTATCATGATGAGAGCGGGTGGCATAATGAGACTGTGCTGATCAGTCCTCAGGGAGAGTTCTCCCCTGTCTACGGCAAGCAGCATGCTTTCGGTGAACCTCCTACAGTCAGCGCAGGAACATCTGTCGTAAACCAGACGGCCTTGGGCAATCTAGGGTCGATCATTTGTATGGATGGGGTTTTTACTGACTCTGCCCGGAACATCAAGAAGGCCAGCGCCCAGCTGCTGGCAGTGCCATCCTATAATACAACTGTAGGGATTTCTGAACAGAACTGGACCCATTTTGCCATGCGATCGGTCGAAAATCAGGTCCCCGTCATCAATGCTGATCGTGGTTATTACACCATGATCACGGATCAGCGCGGCAGGATCCTGGCCGACCTCAGGACCCCGGATGGAGCTGACGGCGTGGTGGTCGCTGACCTCCAGCTCGCCGGGAGCACACCACTCTACACCAGGGTTGGTGATTGGCTGGGTTGGGTCAGTTTGGCAGGATTTGTTTACTTTATGGTTTACCAATCCGTAGTCGAATCCAAAGCCAAAAAAGAGGCCAAAACCTGAACTGAACCCAAAAATAAATCAAAATCCATCTCCTTTGAGCTCAGGAGATGGATTTTATTATTAATACTTCCAGATCAGGATCAGAGTTAGATATACAGATCCCGCCGGTTATACGCCAGATAGGCGCCGGTCATGCTGACCAGGATAATACCCAGGGAGATCCACAGGTATACCGGTTCGACCCGGGACTCATTTAAGATCGTGACCGGGTCGAAATACTTAAAAGGTGTGAGGTATTTCAGGAATTCCCATTCTTCCTTCAAGCCTGCAATGATCGAGAAGAAATAGGTTCCCAGCAAAATGGAGATTGCGACGGATCCTGCCCGCTTATGCTGCTTCATGGCGCTCCCGATAAAGATACCCACAGCCAGGAAGATCACCTGCAGCAGCAGCAAGGCCAGCATACCCTGCCGCACAAATAGGTAATAATCATCTCCGGGAGAGTATGACTGGGCTGCGACCAGGTTCAAACCCCAGGTGGCTGCAGCCAAAAGAATGCAGTTGGTCAATGCTGCCAAAAACTTGGCGGTGATCAAGGTCGATCTTTTGACCGGCAGGGTGAGGGAAAATTCAACCGTCTTGTCGCGCTCTTCCTTGGAGATGATATCACTGCCCCACATCACCGCGGCGATGGCCAGGATCAAACCTACAAAGGCAAACATCACCCCGAAAAAACCTACCACGGTGGTGAGGTTAAAGGTATTCATGTTGAAGGAATCCATACATAGCCGCCGGCATGGAATCCAAAACTTCCAGCAGTTCAGGATTATCAGCATAACCGGAGAATTTTGAAAAACCCACCACTGCAAAAAATGCCACAATGCCGATATAGATCAGCAGTGACTTGAAATTCGCTTTTAATTCTCGAAGATATATTCTCATCAGGTTGCTCCTCAAACCCTAAACCGCAGAGGCGATATTCCTGCGTTGGTATAACATATAGCTGGCAGGAACAGCGACGACAATCACAGCCGCACTGATCAAAACCAGGGGGGTATTATAGGCGCCGTTGGCAAGGATATAATTTGGGTCGAAATGTCTGAATGGTGAGATGATCTCAAAACTATCCTCGCCAATCATACTTCCAAACAGGTTCAGCACGTACATGCCAAAAGCCAGGGCCATGGACAGTGGTATTACGCTGCGCACCCTTTTCATCAGCAGGGATAGCAGCATTCCCACGGTCAGGAAAAAGAGCTGGAAGATCACGATTGTCGAAAGGACCAGCATCAGGGATTTAACGTCGAGAGCGCGTCCAGCGCGATTGAGGTCGATCACAAAAAACGAACTTGCCCAAACCGAAAGATTGGTGATCGTCAGTGCCAGCACAGCTGCCAGCAATTTGGCAGTCAGGATCTTCCTCCGGCTGATTGGTTTGGGAAGCAAAAAGTCGGCTGTAAGTTCCCTTTCCTCGATCGAGACCAGCGAGAACCCGTAATTGGAAGCCTGGATCGCCAAACAGACCTGGCAGAACAAAAAGACCACTGCAAAAAATCCCAGCAGGGATGTGAAATCCATATTATTCATGCCAAAGGCGATCAGCAGCTCATCCGGGAAACTTTCCATCAATCGGGTGATCTCCTCGGCTTCAACAGCAATGGCGCTAAAGGCAGAAAAATAGACCAGGATGATCAAAAAATTCGCGACCGACCAGATTCCGCACTGATTTGAGATAGGTTTTAAATTCATGAAAGAAAATATTCATAGTGATCCTTACTCGTAGTAGTGGATGAAGATCTCTTCCAGGGAAGGTTCTTCAATCACCACATCTGAGAGCTGCATGCCGCTGAGGATCCCGGTGATCTGGTTGATATCACCTTTGTAAAAGAAACTCAGCACCCCATTTTCTCGCTGCAGATTGCTGATGCCTTCAAAGGAAAAGGCTTTTTCGTCCAAATTCTCGGCCTCGAGGCGGATCTTTTTGTAATTATCATGCTGCAGGCTCTTGATATCCTGGATATTGATGATGCTGCCTTCTTTGATGATCGCTACCCGGCTGCAAAGCCGCTGGACCTCTCCCAGGATATGGGAGGAGAAGAATACGGTCGCGCCGCGCTGATTCTCTTCCCGGATCAGATTGAAGAATTTCTGCTGCATCAGAGGATCGAGTCCCGCTGTGGGTTCATCCAGCATGATCAATTTCGGCGAATGTAAAAGCCCCTGAACGATGCCTACCTTCTTTTTATTGCCGTAGGAAAGGTCATCGATCCGTCTTTTCAGGTCCAGCTCCATGAAATCCGAGAGTTCATATAAACGTTTGGTGCAGTCCTTCTTATAGAAGCTGGCCGAATATTTCAGCAGATCCAGGACCTTCATGCCCTCATAATAAAAAACCTCTGAAGGCAGGTAACCGATCTCCTGGCGAATTTCCGGACCAAATTTGATAGCATCCTTGCCAAAGATCTTCGCCTCTCCGCTGCTGGGATAGATCAGAGATAAAAACAGCCGGATTGTGGTGGATTTTCCGGCCCCATTGGGGCCAATAAAACCGAAGATCTCCCCTTGCTCGACATTAAATGAGACATCAATGATGCCCCGGGCTTTGCCGTAATATTTGGTCAGCTGGTTGACTTCAATAATGCTCACAGGATGCTCCTTTCTCAGTGCAGGACAGATCTTGGGGTCTGGATTATTATTTATCAATACGGAAACCTCAGCCATTATACCCAATCCTGGTCTGGAGGATAGATATCAAACAGCCTAACCTCCCGGATTTTCAAACCAGATCTCTACCAGAATGGCAAACATAAACAGAGGGAATCTGTCAGATTTAACAAGCAACTGAGCCCGGATAATTGAAATGCAGGACGAAACCAAAGGCTCAGGGGGATTTTTTTGAGTCGGTAGATTGGCAGATTGATCCAGTTCTCGATCCTGCTCCGGCTTAAAATAATTCAGAACCTAACGACTAACTGCCAGGAGAGAGTAAATACAAAACCGCTCCCCGGAATTCGAAGAGCGGTTTTGATTGGCAGGGGATCCAATAGCGTACCCGCGTTTAGTTGTTGGATACATGATGGTGTCTGCCTATTTACTGGCTGACAACCGGGCTTCTCGAAAGATCAGGGCCAGTTTCTCGACCAGGTCCTCCTGTTCGTTCTTCTGAGAGGAGGCCTCGACAATTTGTTTTTGACCCTCCTTGATCCCTTTGATGATGCGTTCTTTTTCAGCTTCTTTAATAAAATCCTGATACTGTTCCTGTTTGACATAAAATTGATTGAACATTCTTCCTCCTGATTGGCTGGGATCCGTTATTTCTCTCCTGCGCCATCAGTATAGACCAGGGAGCGTTTCCAAAGCGTTTCAAGAAGAACAAGTGGATCTTAAAGATAATTGGAGGACCCAGGCCCTCTCATTATAGAGAGTTTATAGTCTCAGTATTCAGGATTGATCAAGTATCGTTGTCAGAGTTAAAACGATGATTTCTTATATAGTCAGATGTATACATGCTGGATTTCTAAGATATTGCTGAAATAAAAACAAATCACCAGCCGAATTCGCGGCTGGTGATTAATTTAATAGGTCTGAAAATGCCAGCTACCTGGCAGTCAGGACCGCTCAAATTCAAGCATCGATCAAAGCCACCCCCATTCTAGATCCTAAAAGGAGACCGATTTGGAACCGGTATCGGGTTTTTCCTTCTTCTGGCGACGTTTTTCCTTTATAGTAAGTTTGGCCTTTTTTTTATCTTCCCTCTGGCTCTTATCTTTTTTTCCTTTTTCTGGCATGGTTTCATCCCTCCCCTGGATCGCAATTATCTTATCTATTTAATAATAGCACCAAATAATCCCAATCTGCCAGTATTTTTGGAAAACCAGAATGATATTCAGGATAACCGTTCCCAAATCGTCCCGGCAAAACGCCGAACATATATTCAGAATGGCTCATAACTCTTTGATCCAATGCCTGCTATAAGCTGGTAATAAATCCAGTTCTCAAACCATCCAATAGAATCAGACAGCAATAATTTGAGTTACTAAAGAGAAGGTTGGTAAGTTATGGAATCAACTATCAAGCGGTTGATGGTATTTATGGTTCTGCTGCTGGTCTCAGGGGGATGCAGCCTGGCCTCAGCAGATGCTCCCGGCATATCCCAGTCCAAACCAGCGGTCAGTTTTACCCCCTCCACTAGCAATGGAACAGAATTTGCCACCTTCACGCCACATTTGTCCCCAACTATTGCGCCTTCTAATCTGTCTAGTCTTACTCCATCTCCCTCACCTAACCCCACCGAAATCAGCTTCGAGTTCGGGGAAGAGCTCACGGTCCAATATCTGCGGGAGCTGGAGATCACCGGAAGTGAGATCATCTTTCACGAAAGACTTTCTTCCGGCTACAACTACGCCCGCCACCTGGTGAGCTATGTCTCTGAAGGAAGCCGGATCTACGGATTATTGACCATTCCATTCACAGACCCTCCCGAGGATGGATTTAAAGCGATCGTATTTAATCACGGCTATATCCCTCCTACCCTTTACCGGACCACTGAGCGCTATGTTGCTTATATCGATTATCTGGCCCGGAGTGGTTTTGTGGTATTTAAGATCGACCTCCGGGGACATGGGGATTCCGAGGGGAATCCCTCTGGGTCTTACTTCTCACCAGGATATACCATCGACGCCATTACAGCCCTGAAGAGCCTGCAAACCCTGGATTATATCGACCCCCAGGGGATCGGTATGTGGGGGCACAGCATGGCTGGCAACCTGGTGCTCAGGGCGATGCTCGTGGAACCTGATATCAAAGCCGGCGTGATCTGGGCCGGGGCGGTTTACAGCTACGAGGACTTTTTAATTTATGGAATCAGCGATAACTCTTACCGTCCGCCGGCAACTCCCGAGGATCTGGAAGAAAATGAACATCTCCGGGGCAACCGGGCGATCTTTGAGGTCCACGGCTGGCCGGATCCCGCTGCTGCCTACTGGCAGGCTGTCTCCCTGACAGAGAATATTGAGTTTTTGGAGAGTCCTTTGCAGATCCATCACGCCGCGGATGATCCTGTGGTAAATATCAATTATTCCTACGGTCTAGCTGGTGTCCTGCTTGATAATGGCAAGGAGTATGAATTCTACACCTATGAGGGCGGCGGTCACAATCTGATCTCCCCCTGGTTTGACCAGGCCATGCTGCGGACTGTGAAGTTCTTCCAGGATAACCTGTAATCCAGCTGCTCGGCTTGCAGGAAGTAGAACTTCAATCCTGACCCGAAAGATGAAGATCAAGAAAGCTGACCTGGGGTCAGCCTTCTTGATTTCTACTCACAAACAGGTTTTCCGAGCTGCGAATTTAAGGCCCCACACATGAATCAGTAGAGCCAGCCCAAACACATCCTTCCGCATTATGAGCATTACATTCTGTCCGTCGTACCGTAAGCGGAACAAGTTTTTTGCCTCGGCTCAGGAGTTGGTGTTGCACAAGGATCCGGCTGGGGGAAGAACTCCAGGTCCTCAGCCCGCCAATCAACACCATCATACATGCCGAGGGCTTCGTTGATGGCAGCATTACTCAGGTACAAATAACAGGGGAATCCATTGATCTCGGTTAACTTATCATTCCGAGTTGGTATCCCGGGCAAAGATGGGGATCGTCTCACCTTCTCTGGCGAAATCGTAGGTAGGACATCCCTTTTCAGGACCAATTTTGCAGTCATAGGTGAAGTTCAGGGGAATAGTCAGGAATTTCCGATCGATCTCATCCCAGTGGAAATTCACGATCAGATTATGGGTTCCAGGGCCCAATTCAATGGTTTTTTCAGCCACTATTGCATTGACACTGGGTTCGGTCCAGATCCCGTCCATCAAGTTGTATTGATCGTTATTCCCCGCAGTTTGATTCCTGTTGATCGAAACACAGTAGGTCCCTGGAGTTAACACGCCAAACTTCGCATCCCATTCAGCAGTCTTCTGATCCAGACCGGTAGAAGGACATGGACCTGCGCCCAGATCCACCACAAAGTCAGATATTGGACCTGCATATGAACCATCGCCAACAATATACATGTTTTCAGCTACACATCCATAGTCCAATGATTGGGTGGTTGCGGATATATACCCGGTTTGGGAGCAGTAATCCCTCTCCAGGCGGACATTGAGCCAGGCAAAATCGTCTGAAAGGTAATGCCACTGGTAGCAGCCTTCAGAGAGAATATAGTGGAAATCCCGGCCCTCAGACCAGGGTCCATAGGTGGTGCCATCGAATGCCCTGACCCTCCAGAAGAGGGATGAACAATCAGGGAAGGCCATCTGTATGTGCTGAGCATAAGGATCTGCTGTATTCGCCGTCAGGTAGATATCAGTAAACGCTGCATCCCTGGAAAACTGGACTTCGTAGGATAGTGGCAGACAACCGCCGTTATATGTCCAGGTGAATTCATATTCCTCCTCTACCCAGCCGGCAACATCGGGATTCTGCAGGTCAGGAGCGATCAGGGTCTCACCAGAACAAATCGGGCCAGTATAGAAGAAAGTCCGTTCGGAATAACTGCTGTTCCCGTAGGAATTCTTATGGGCCCTGACATTCCAGACATACTCTTTTCCCGCATATAGCGGATTGGTTAAAGTGATAGGACGGGCTGTCATCCGGTGTAGTATAGTTTGCGCTCCAACCATAATCTGAGTTATCAGAAAGTTGGATCTTGTACTCATCCGGCTGACAGCTTTCGCTGTTGTGAAAGCTTAAGGTCGGCAGCAGGGTGCTGATCACTTCTCCTGCCAGGGGACTATCATTGATCAAATCCATGATATTGATCTGGTCCTCACTGCATTTGCAGCCTGATAAAAAGAGGGTAAAAAATATACCCAGGACCAACCAGCGTTTTGTGATCTTCGACATTTTTCTCTCCTTGATTAGATTCGAACCAAATAATCTCGTACTGATCTGTTCAAACAAATTCAAGATCACTTAGTAAACGGATTTCTAAGCAAAAATGTTACTGCCCAGCTGATTGGTTCCGTGATCTGCTGCTCAACAATGAACCCCATCCCTGGAATAGGGTTCATTTTCCAGGGATAGATAGCTACCTGGTCCAGAAAGGACCAAATGAAATTATTAAGAACCAGTAAAAGATGAGGAAAAGATGAAAAGCCAGATGGTTTTAATTGCAGAAGATCACTCGGATTTTATCGCGTGATATATGTATCATAGCATAAATATTTGATCGTCTGGTCCACTCGAGATCAATCATTACAGATGCATCTATTGAGAAGATTTCCTAAAACCTATAATTTACAGAATAATCATCTTACATAAATTGGACTATTCAGTATCTTTAAGGTTTTAATTAACCAGCAATATCCGGATCTGAAAGGTTTCACTTGGGGAAAGCTGGGGTATGATTAGGAAGAAAAATAGCCAAGATCCGGCAAGATAGGCCATTGTATTCTTTGATTTGGAGTAATTCATGCCAAAAATTCGGCGCTGGGAGATCATTGGAACAGTTCTAATTATTGGATTTGGGACCACCCTGCATTTCTGGTTTGAATGGACCGATTATTGGCGGCCTATGGCACTGATCGCTGCGGTCAACGAAAGCACCTGGGAACACTTCAAAATGGCTTTCTGGCCGGGATTGATCTTTGCCCTGATCGAATATCCTTTCCTTAAGAAGGATACTAGAAATTTTGTGACCGCAAAATTCAGCGGACTGTTTGCCATGCCGATCATAACCATGATCCTGTTTTACGGGTATACCAGTTTGACCGGCACCCATCTGCTTTGGGTGGACGTGATCGTATTTGTGCTCTCAGTGATCGGAGGACAAGTGGTCAGCTACCTGATCCTCACCAGGACTACAAAACCATTTCCTGGCATCCAAAAACTCGCCCTGGCCGGCCTAGCGCTGATGGTGCTGGCGTTTTCCACCTTGAGTTATTATCCCCTCAAAAATTTTATCTTCGCCCATCCCGGCACCGAAGAATACGGCATCCTTAGCGATTACGACGACCACGATCATTAAGAGTATTTACCTCCGGATCGGGTCTGCTGGTACTTGTTGTAATCAGGAGATCCCCTTCTCAGCTTTTTAGAAAACGCGATTATGATTATTCTGCTATCGTTCGGTAATGGGCGAAGCTGCCTGTTTTTACATATTTTCCCAGAGCGCCGTCCAGATCCGGGTATTCCGGGGAACCGATGAAACGTTCATGGTCCGCCACACTCCCCCACTCTACCGTCAAAATATATTCCTCCGGGCGCTCGATGGCTCGCATTAGTCGGTCCCCCAAATAACCGGACTGCCCCCGCAGAATGGGAGCTACATCATAATAGGTTTTTTCAAAATTCTCCGCTTCAGCGGGATCGATGGTTAAAATAGCGATCTCAGTGATCATATTTACTCCTTGATATCCAGACAGACTCAGACGAAATTAATGATCATGCCCAACCGGGGAGGTGATTTTCCATAAATTGGATGTTCCAGGGTTTGGCAGGAAACTCCCATCCAGGCGATAAACAGCCCGGATGGTTATCTACATGTGTTTTTCCGCAGTGGCCTTTTGTAGAATCTCCAGAAATTCATCCAGGGGAACACGGTGGATCCGGGCAGCCCATTCGACAGTGATGGCTTTGGTGATCAAGCGCCGAAAAGAATACCCCGCTACCCGCTTAACCCCAAAGACCTCCATCACTTCAGCGATATCCCCATATTTTTCCAAGATCTCGGATACCCGGGTATTTTTGGTTATTTCCATGGACTTGCTCCTGTAGACTAATAAATAGCCTGGATTGTCGAATATTTATCCATTCCAAAAGATACAAATATATCCCCAAACTAAAAAGATATACCCATTACATATTCCGTTTTGGTTAAATTGATCTTGAATATATTCGGAATGGCAATTCTCCGGTTATGATTCCCATTTCGAAAATATTAAATAGCTACCTTTTGCCCCCGCAGGCTGTTCCACAGCATCGCAGGGATGCCCATCCCGGGCTGGTATTCTTTACCTCCCAGATAGGTCTTCTCCACCTTCAGCGAGCGCAGCTCCCGGGGATCCAGAGCCAGGGGATCCTGGTTCAAGAGGACCAGGTCGGCCACCTTGCCTACTTCCAGGCTGCCGCGATCTTTCTCATCAAAACTTGTCCAGGCCACTTCTGTGGTGTACATTTTTAAAGCTTGCAAAATCGAAACTGACTGATCTGGGTCATAGGGATGGTTGCAGGCCCCGTAGAGGCCTTCGATCGGATCCGGATGAGTGACCGGAGCATCCGATCCACCACTGACATGAATACCCTTCTCGATCAGGGTTTTGATCGGTGAACTTCGGTAGATCCTGTCCCCGAGGATCTCTATCCAGGTATTCCAGGGGTTCAAGCGGGCTGACCAGGAATCCGGGCTGCAGGGTGATCCCGATCCCCAGGCGGGCGATCTTTTCCAGGTCCTCGGGTTGGATCAGGCAGGCATGGATCAAAGTATGGCGGTGGTCCTCCCGGGGAAAATCCTCCAGGGCAGCTTCGATGGCTTTGACAGCCCTCGACACAGCGGCATCGCCGATCACATGCATCTGGATCTGCAAACCGGCCCGGTTGGCGCGTTTGGCAAAATCGATCACCTGCCCCTCGGTTTGGAATAGAATGCCCTTGTTCTGCGGATCATGGGAATAAGGTTCATGGAGGGCGGCATCACAAGCCCCAAAACAGCCGTCCAAGGCGGTTTCAAAACACCCCCCTATCCGGGGCAGATTCCGCTTGAGGGTTTTATCCACATCCATGGTCTGGAAGAACAAGCGGGTCTGAAAATGATTTTTGAACCCCCGGGCTCTGGCAATCAGGCTCACCAGGGTGATGTCCAGGTCGTTGGGAAAACCAATACCCTCGGTGGCGTGGATGAGCCCGACCCCGTACTCTGCCAGCAGGTCATAACCTCTCAGGATGCTCTTGACCAATTCCAGGGGAGGGACCAAAGAGGTGGCAAAATCCGTGCCCTCAAAATAAGCCTCATTAAATAGATGTCCTTCTTCTTCAAAGAACCCAGGTAATTCAAGCACCTCCGGGGGGAATTTTTCCAGCAGGCAGGTATTAAATACAGCGGAATGGCCGTCGTAGCAGACAATGATCAAGGGGATATCCGGGCAGACCTGGTCCAGCTCTCTCCTGGTGATCAGGCGTTTTTCCTCAACACTGTGTTTTGAGACTCCAAAGGCGATAATAGCTTTCAGTTTTTGGTGGTTCAGAATAAAATTCCGGACTAAATCCTGGATCTCGGAGATGTTTTTCGCATCCCTGACATCAAAATAAGCCGACGCGATCAGGGCCCAGTTCGAAAAATGCAGGTGGCCGTCCCCAAATGCCGGGATCAAAGCCCGCTGGCCCAGCTCCTGAACTGGTTTCCCATTCTGGTACTGCTCCGGCAGCTGATCACCCAGATAGGTGATCCGGCCCCCCTCCTCAACCAGGTATTGGTAGATCTGGTTTTTCTGATCCAGGGAAATGATCTTGCCGTGGAAGATATTCACTAAAACACCTCCAATATTCTTGGCCAGGGATTTTGTATGGACTCTGAAGTATTGTATTCCTTTTTCACCCCCCCAGGTAGAGTATTATGGCTCGTTTGAGATGATAAACTCACCGACCACTGCTTCGGCTTGGAGAATCCTCTGCACTGCAGATCCGATGAACAGCCGGTCGGATATGATCTCCGGAAGTACCCCTAAGTTTTGGCTGTCACAGATTGCTCCGTCCAGCACAAGAGTGATCTCTCCAGCCTGCCAGGTCGCCCGCGCCTGGTGCCAATCATTCGCCATCCAAAGGTTGGTACTGCAGGCAATACCATATTCTGTTTTTGAGCTCCAAACCATAAAGCGGAAATCATGAGCACCATCTTTTATGATCCTGAACCGAATAAACCATTCATCACCAACCTCAAAAAAGACCTGTTCGCCCCCATCATTTCCATCCCAATTCGGTTTCAGCCAGAATTCGATCGCCCCCTTGATCGATAGCCAGGTTGTTCTCGGTAAAAGAAATAAAGTGCTCTCTCCAGTAAATAACAGTCCCCACCCTTCTTCCCTATGCTTTTACGAGAAAACCTGTCGATAGCTTGATCAACAAGTTCTGATGGTGCAACCCGGGTAGGCACGGTAGAATACCCATATGTCAAGAAGAATATTGATCATCGACGATGATGCCTTATTTCGTCGAAGTCTGAGTTTCCATTTACAGCAGGCAGGTTATCAGGTGCTGTCTGCCGCCAACGCTGAAGATGGGTTATCACTACTCAGCAATAATCTTCCTGATCTGGTTTTATTGGATATCGGTTTACCCGGCATGGATGGTCTGGATGCTTTACATTCGATCAACGCCCTCTCGGAAACACCAGTGATTTTTATTACTGCCCGCCACCGGGAATTGGATGAGATCCTTGGATTGGAATTGGGTGCTGATGACTATATCACCAAACCTTTTGATACAAATATCCTCCTCGCTCGGATCAAAGCCGTGATGCGCAGGTCTCACCGTCAACCGCAAAGATCTTCCTCGGAACCTTTTTCAATTGGTGATATAGATATTAACTCCCAGGCCCATTCTGTTACTGTTAGTGGTTTACCTGTTGAGCTTACTCCAATTGAATTTCAGCTTCTAAACACCCTGGCGCAACAAGCCGGGCATGTGTTTTCTGCCAACGATCTTCTAGCCACAGTTTGGGGGGAAGAATATATTGGGCAGCCCCAGGTAGTTTATGTTCATATCCGAGCTCTCCGCACAAAAATTGAAAAGAACCCGAATCGACCCAACCGAATTGTCACTGTTCGTGGTGTGGGATACAAGTTAATCTCGCAAGGCGGCTAAAGATGCAGTCACTACGCTTCCGTTTGCTTATCAGCCATAGCCTGCCATTGTTAATAATCATTTTCCTCACAGGATTTGCACTTGATTATCTGGTCGAAACACAGATCATACTGCCAGGTTTGGCTGAAGAATTATCAAACGAAGCAAAACTGTTTTCTGAACTGGCTGCCAGCAGGTCTGATTCCTGGGATGATCCCGGGAAAGCCGAAGAATATCTGACAGATCTAGAGCCGCTCCTGGCCGCATATGTCACCCTATTTGATTCCCAGGGAGTATTTTTAGCTTCTACAGATCCATCTTTCCAAAACTCATCCAATCCAGCTGCCGCCAGATTTGACCTAAATCAATCAGTAGATGCAATCATCCAAACAACCTATGGCGTGGATCAGGATGCCAGTGTTGTGGATGTCTATGTTCCAGTCCATAATGGTTCGAACACCTTTCTTGGTGGGATCCAGATGTCATATCATCTGGAAAGTGTTTATAATCAGCTGCTTGTCCTGCGGAGAGGCATTATTGGCATTCTGACATTGGGAGTATTGTTGGGATCTGTGATGGCTCTTCTATTATCTGCGGATCTAAACCGGGCCTTGCTGCGAGTGAAAACCTCGATCGAAAAACTCGCCACAGGGAAGGAGATTGGAATTATTGAAGAAGATGGTCCGGAAGAGATCAGGGGATTGATGAGAACGTTAAATAAGTTCATATCCAGGGTCCAATATTTTAGAAACATCCCGTCGGAAACTACTGTCCAACCTGGTACATGAATTAGGACGGCCATTGGGTGCTTTGCTCCTCGCAGTGCAAGCCCTGCGAGCTGGAGCGGCGCAAAACGAGGATCTGAGGCAAGAATTATTTACAGGGATGGAAGATGAAATCAACATACTTCGCAGGTTGCTGGATGACTTAACTGGTCTATACGATCAAATGGAAGGCACATTTGTCCTTGACAAACGCGAAGTCAATCTGAATGAATTGCTCCCCGGCCTGGTTAGAAGTCAGAAAGAAACAGCCCTCATTAAAGGCATCTCTTGGCGTACCGATATTCAAGCAAACCTACCTTGGATCAATATTGATTCAGACCGCATAACACAGGCTGTTGGAAACCTGGCTGAAAACGCTATTAAATTTACACCATCCTGGGGCACGATCACATATAGTGCCGGTGTTCAAGCCCAAGAAGTCTGGATCCGCATTCAGGACACAGGTTCGGGAATTCCAGCTGAAGATCAGATTTTAGTATTTACACCATTTTTCCAGAGTCGCTCTGAAACCCGCTTTCCTCAGGGGATGGGTTTGGGTCTTAGCATCGCGCATGACCTTGTGACAGCCCATCAGGGACGGATCGAATTTGAAAGCACTCCGGGAAAAGGAACCAGTTTTACAATCTGGCTGCCAATAAATCTGCCCGATAAAAACCATTAATTAACAAATATATTCACCTTTCTGACGAACAATCTTAAGGGTATCTTAAGGTTGTTTTTAGTCTGGCATAAGGACAGCTGATTAATTTTCGGGTATCATCCTGTGTCGTTGCCAAGGATCATGGAAGTGTGGGAAATATGTATACAAAAATTTTACTACCCCTAGATGGATCACCTCTTTCTGAACAAGCGGTACCGCACGCTATTGCCCTTGCTGAAAATTTTCAATGCAGTTTGATCCTTCTAAAAGTCTTGCTTCCTCTGGCAAGCACTTTGAGCTTGCCTTCGGGTGCGGTTAAACAAGCAGAAGATGCCTCCCAAGAATTGGCGAACGAATATCTTGCACGGGTTGCTGCCCCCATCCAGGATCGAGGATTTCCCGTAACAACCCTTACGATGTCAGGACGTCCCCACGAGGAAATAATTACCTATGCCGAAAATGAAGCCGTAAGTATAATCGTCATGAGCTCCCGCGGCCAATCAGGGGTCAGCCGGTGGCTGATGGGCAGCGTCGCCGATCGGGTGGTGCGAAGTGTAAATGTCCCAGTATTCCTCATTCGCACAAGCAATAGATAAAAAGGTGGGAACTACACCTCAAGAACAGCGCGTATAACCTCTTATCTGTGAAATCATCCGGATTTATTAAACCAATATGGAAAATATTATTATTGATCTTTCTGAAACAATTCCAGCCCCTCCACCGACACCAGACGGGAACTATCGGGACTGGTTCCCAATACCCGATCCAGATCCAGTAACCGAGCATATATCTACCACTCTCTGGGATCAAGCTATTGCTCCATTAAACTGGCAGGCTGCCCGGTTATCAAAAGCTGTCTACCTATACCAGGAGATTTCAACTGGTTGGAAAATTATTGCCAAATTTCACGTCCAAAAAAACAGCAAAGATGCTGTTCGCCACTCAGAACATGAATATCATCGTACCCGGCGGGCCTGGGAATACCTTCAAGCTGATCTACACAACAGGGCAGTCCAGCCCCTGGGAGTATGGGGTGGAGTTCTATTTCTCGAATTTATCCATGGACTAACCCTGGAAGAGAAAATCGCTATTCGGCGCAGCCACCCTGGGGAACTATTTCGTTCCCTAAGCACCGCCGGTAAACTATTGAATTGCT
Source organism: uncultured Chloroflexia bacterium (assembly GCA_963716695.1). GTDB lineage: Bacteria > Chloroflexota > Anaerolineae > Anaerolineales > UBA11858 > B10-G9. The sequence goes on along the minus strand of CAVQTT010000010.1, from coordinate 268,645 downwards.
TCCATACCATCAGCCTTCATCAAAAAACATCCCCGGACTTTGGTCCAGCTGCAGATGATGCATTTAAAATTATTGATAACCTCGCTAAGTATGGAGTTCTTCAAAACCACCCTGCTGTCCAGAGCGAGTTGAGCCGATTAATCAAGAAATGGGCTACAAGTTCCCTGATGTGGGATTTTCCACAAATCCTGAATCACGGTGACTTAACTACGACTAATATAATCTTTCAACCAGATCAGGGAGCGGTAGCGATCGATCTGGAGCGCAGCGAGTATAATGACCCGGCAGCAGATCTAGGACGCCTGATGGCTGAGGTGATTCACAGTGTCAACCAATCAGGAGGCAATTTTTCCGAAGGGATATCATTCGCCAATGCCCTTGCCGTCTCTTATTGCAGAGACGCTAGTTTATACCGGGATTCCGAAAAACTCGTTCACCGGGCTAAATTCTATCAAGCCTCCAGCACACTACGAATTGCCCGCAACGGCTGGCTTCCTCTCAAAGACAGATTGGATCTGGTATTACAGGCTTTTGCCCTCTTATCTGAAGATGTTGATATTTAAGGATGGTACTCAGGTGGGAAAATCAGATCATAAACCCCATTAAGCAGGTAATCCTGGTCAAAGTCATTTGATAAGGAACCAAGCTAGACATTGATTGTTTTACCTCACCATCCAAAAACATTGGATAAATTAAATGATTGAAAAAAACAATTGGTACTCCCAAAACATTCAACAAGTCTGTGATACATTCCAGGTCGATCCAGATATCGGCTTATCAGAGAGTGAAATCAACAGGCGAAGATTAGTCCATGGACCCAATGAGTTGATCGACCGTGGTTTAAAATCCCCCTGGTTGATCCTCTGGGAACAACTAACAGCCGTGATGGTTGTGATCTTGATCATCGCCGCGCTGGTGTCAGCCGTACTGGGAGATTACAAAGACGCAATAGCCATTGTTGCGATTGTAATCCTCAACGCTGTCCTGGGATTTATCTGCAAGAGTACCGGGCTGAAAAAGCCATGGCTGCCCTTAAAAAAATGGCCGTTCCAATCGTTAAGGTGCGACGGGAGGGGCGCGTGCAGGAAATTTCAGCCCGCGAGCTAGTGCCCGGGGATATCATACTTTTGGATCTCTGGAAATGTTGTCCCTTCCGATGCTAGACTGATCGAAAGTGCCAACCTGCGAACCCAGGAAGCAGCTTTGACTGGCGAATCCGTTCCAGTCGAAAAAATTTCCGCTGCGGTAAGTGGCGATAATCTTCCATCTGGGTGATCGACTTAATTTCATCTTTATGGGCACAGTTGTGACCTATGGGCGGGGTGAAGCTGTGGTCGTTGAAACAGGTATGCAAACCGAATTAGGAAAAATTGCCGATATGATCCAGACGGTCGAAAACGAGCCTACGCCCCTGCAGAGGCGGCTGGAACAATTGGGACGGGGATTGGCTTATGCATCATTAGGTATCGTTGCCATCGTATTTACCCTGGGTCTATTCCGAGGAGAAGATTTGCGCATCATGCTCCTGACAGCCATCAGTATGGCTGTTGCCGCCATCCCAGAAGGCCTGCCTGCGGTAGTAACGATTGCGCTGGCGCTCGGTGCTCAACGGATGCTTAAGCGCCAATCATTGATCAGAAAACTACCGGCAGTGGAAACCTTAGGTTCAGTGGATGTGATCTGCTCCGATAAAACCGGTACTCTGACAGAGAACCGGATGACTGTGACCGTGCTGGATGTCTGGGTGAAACCCAGACTGTAAACGCTTTACTTGACAAAGGCACTCCAGTGCTAGATGCTGATCTTTCATCCATCAAGGAACCCAGGGTCCACAGTCTAGGTTTATTAGTCATTGGCGCCGCGCTCTGCAACGATGCCTTGCTCGAACACGTGCAGAATACAGGCGATTATTACCGGGCCCTTGGAGACCCTACCGAAGGTGCGTTGGTCGTAGCGGCAGCCCAACTTGGCATGCTCAAACCAGACCTGGAAATCCGCTTGCCTCGGTTTGCTGAACTACCTTTTACCTCCGAACGCAAGCGCATGACCACCATCCACACCGTTAATGTCGAACTCTGATCAAGCTGATGTTCCCTGGCGGAACTCAGCATGTGTGGCGTTTGGCAAAGGATCGGTCGACGGATTGCTTGACATTACCAGTCAAGTCTGGTCCGGCGATCAAGCCATCCCTCTGACAGATGAGCTGCGCCAACGAATTCTGAATGCCAACGACTCTCTGGCCGATAATGGGCAGCGTGTCTCTGGGAGTCTACATGCGAACATTGCCTGCCTGTCCTGAAAAGATCTCTGAAGATGAGATAGAGAGAAATGTCACCTTTCTTGGACTGATTGGCATGATCGACCCGCCCCGCCCCGAGGTAAAAGATGCCGTTCAGATCTGCAAGACCGCCGGTATTCGCCCGGTGATGATCACGGGTGATCACCCTCTCACCGCGCAGAATATCGCTCGTCAGCTGGGTATCAGCACAGAAGGTCATGTCCTTTCAGGTCGTCAATTGGATGAGTTGAGTGAGGAGGAATTTGAAGCCAGGGTTGAAACCACGGCAGTTTTCGCCCGGGTTTCACCTGAGCATAAACTCAGGATCGTGCAAGCTCTCCAAAAAAAGGGCCATATCGTCGCGATGACTGGCGATGGCGTTAATGATGCCCCTGCACTGAAAAAAGCCGACATCGGGGTAGCGATGGGTATCACAGGCACGGATGTAACCAAAGAAGCCGCCGACATGGTGCTGCTGGACGATAATTTTGCCACCATCGTGACCGCCATCCGGGAAGGCCGCACCATCTATGACAATATCCGCAAATTCATTAAATACACCTTAACATCCAATTCAGGAGAGATCTGGGTTATGCTGCTCGCACCCTTTATCGGCATGCCCCTCCCCCTGCTTCCCCTTCAAATCCTGTGGATCAACCTGGTTACTGATGGGTTGCCAGGGTTGGCTATGGGTGTCGAACCTCCAGAAGAGGGCATAATGCGGAGATCTCCCAATCATCCCAGTGAAAACATCTTTGGACGCGGTATGGGCCTGCGTATCATATGGGTGGGTCTGCTGATGGCAATCACCACCCTGGGGATCGGTTATTGGGCCTGGACTAACGGCCGGTCTGACTGGCAAACTTTGGTTTTTACAACATTGACCCTGTCCCAGATGGGGAATGCCCTGGCAATCCGTTCCGGACGGGAATCTTTCTTTAAAATCGGTCTATTCACAAATAAGGCTTTATTGGGAGCGGTTCTGCTGACTTTTGGTCTGCAGATGGTCGTAGTTTACGTTCCGTATCTGCAAGATTTGTTTAAGACCGTCGCCATAGGTCCCCTCGACCTGGTCATCATCCTGGGCTTGAGCACAGTGGTATTCTGGGCCGTGGAACTGGAAAAATGGTTTATTCGGCGGAAATTATCATGAATTGCCGTAGTCGATAGCCTGCAGGATCAGGGGGAAGAGTATTTTCACCAATGGAGAGGAGGTGTATGATGGATTTTGATTTATTAGGATTGCAGTCAGCCCAATGGTTGGATCTGGGAATATCTCTGCTGATAGTAGCAGCGGCACTGATCCTCGGCCGGTGGTTTTTCAAAGTGATATTAAATCATGTGGTTATCCGGTTGATCAAGCGCACTCGTACCACACTGGACGATGCTGTGCTCTCTGCGATCCAGCTGCCTCTCTACTGGTTGGGCATCATCGCCGCCTTTCAGATCTCTCTGGAAAGGTTGAATTTTCTTCCGGAAAGCTGGGGCAATGTCCTGAATGATATCTTCTATGGGCTTTACCTGGTTATCGTGCTGATCTTTGCCTGGCGATTAATCCAGAATATTTTCAGCTGGTATAGCAGTGATCAGGATGCCCCTGGAGAAAACAACCTGTCGGAACAGTTGATACCATTCTTCCGGCGTTTGGCGACAATCGTATTGGGCTTGATTGGTATCATCATGCTCCTGGGGCATTTTGATGTGGATGTTAGTGGTTTTGTGGCGACACTGGGGATCGGCACAGTGGCTATTGCGTTAGCAGCCCAAGCCATTTTGACTGATACGATTAATGGCTTTGCTATCATGATCGACCGCCCCTTCCGGATTGGTGACCGCATTGAGATCCAGGGCTTGGACACCTGGGGTGATGTGGTTGATATCGGACTGCGTAGTTCCCGGATTCTGACTCGCGATAATCGTATGGTGATTGTCCCTAATTCAGTCATCAGCCGGAGCCTGATTGTCAACTATAGTTACCCTGATCCAAAATACCGGGTCGAAGGCCACATAGGTGTTGAATATGGTACTGATTTGGATTTTGCTCGCCAAACCATCACAGAGGCTCTGCGTGGTGTGGAAGGAATCTTGCCAGACCAACCGGTGGAGGCGCTCTTCCTGGAATTCGGTCCATCGGCTTTAATTTTCCGTGTCCGGTGGTGGCTTGATTCCTATGCCGATACCCGGCGGATGTTTGACAAAGTCAACTCTGCTTTATATACCGGGCTGAATAAAGCTGGGATCAAAATACCGGCTCCCCAAATGGAAATAAGTTTTAAGAATTCAAATGAACCTGTTGTGGCTTCTTTGAGAGAATAGGGTCTCGAGCTTAAATGAATATCTTCAGGAGTTGGGTCAAAGAAAATCAAACCATTCAGGTGATCATCAATCTTTCTGATTATCGAAGAAGCTGGAATCGATGGGCAGCGGCCCAAGCAAATCTGATCGATGGAATCTGGTTTCTGGTGAGTTGAACTATGATACTTAATATCGTTTTAATTGGTATATTGATCCTGTTGAATGGATTTTTGGCAGCATTGGAGATGGCGCTCGTGACTGTGAGCCGAACACGCTTAAGAACACTTGCCAGCAGCGGGAATTTGAGAGCGGCTAAAGCCCTGGAAATCCAGAATCTGCCGGGGGATTTCCTGGCAACTATTCAAATCTGTATCACCCTGGTTGGAACCGCGGCCTCTGCCATCGGGGGGGTTAGAATTGTCCAGGTGCTCTCTCCATCTATTGGGCGCATCCTGCTTTTGGCTCCCTATGCAGAGAGCATTGCTTTGTTCCTGGTGGTTTTAAGCATCGTCTATGTCACGCTGGTCTTTGGCGAATTAGTCCCCAAGGCTTTGGCCTTGAGAAATGCAGAAAAGATCACATTATCACTGATAGGCCCGATCGATTTATTATCCCGTCTGCTGCATTTGCCAATGCGCATTCTGAGTTTCTCGACCAATGCCGTCCTTAAATTAATCGGTAGTACAGACTCAACCCACCGACCCACTAATTCAGAAGAGATAGAATTGCTAGTTAAACAGGTAACCGCCGAGGGTGGTATCCTTTCAATAGAAGAAAGTTTAATCAGCGGTGTTTTCGGATACGCAGAACGCTCTGTCCGAGATGTTATGACACCAAGAACTGCCGTTGTTGCATTCGATGCGGAGACACCCATGCTGGAGGCTTTAGATCTCGCAAAACAAGCTGGATACTCTCGATTTCCTGTCTACCGCCGCGAATTGGACAAAGTGGTAGGTTATGTCCACATTAAGGACATTGCCTGGGCGAATGATGATACCAATCTGGATCCGAATATCCGGACAATCCAATTCATCCCCGGCGGCACATCACTGCCAGACGCATTTGATATTCTCGGGAAGTCTGGGGGCCACATGGCAATAGTTTTAGATGAACACGGAGGAACCTTAGGTCTCTTGACCCAGGAAGACTTGCTGGAAGAGATCGTGGGCGAGATTGAAGATGAACATAGCCCGGTGATCCCAACCCATAGACAAAAGTCCCCTGACGAATGGTGTTTCGCGGGTCATTCATTGGTTGTGGAGGTATCTGAGATGCTGAATATTGATATTCAGCCAGAAGGAAAATACAGAACGATTGCCGGGTTTATGATGACAGAACTCGACCGGATTCCTGCTGTGGGTGATCAGCTGGATAAATTTGGATACAAATTCACTATACGCAATATGGATCATCTGCGTGTTGTTGATGTGAATGTGACTAGAAATCCATGAAATCTATGGATCTAGCTTACACTTAATTTGTAGTAGATAGGTAGTAGCTCGGTAGTATGGAGGTCATGATTATGGTTGAATTCGAACATACAATTTTTATTATCTTGTTATTGACGGGGGTCCTAAATGCCAAACCACCCCGGCAGAACTGGGCAATAATGCTGATCCTGATCGGGATCTTGCTGGTATTCATTCCTCCAGCCATCGAGATCAATGTTCCCTGGGAAGTAGTTTTAGGCTTAGTTATACCCCTGCTATTATGGCAAAATATCCGCAGGATAATTATCGCAGATTGGCGAGGTTGGAAAAGTGTATCTCTCTGGGTGATATCTGTATGGTTATTCAGCTTTGCCCTCTGGTTAGGCGGCGCATTAAACTTGCCAGGTGCCTTGCTGTTTGGTGTGATCGGAGCCAGTATGGTCTGGAGGGCTGGAGAGCTCGAAGGAAGTACCAGCTATATGAGTCAAGTGGGCCCCCTGGCATTGATTTTTCTATTAACCGAGGTGGAAATAGCCATTCAATCCCCTAATCAATACATCGGCGGAATCTTCAGTGCAGCCTTCTTCGGAGCAGTCATCGCAATTTTGGGGCTTTATTTCCTTCGCAAATTACCCCTCAAATATCATTCCTGGATAGGGATTGGCCAGGTTTATCTGGCCTATTGGCTTTCACTATCCTTCGGTGTGTCAGCCGTGGCGGGGGCATTGGTCAGTATTATGACCTTTGTCTGGTTGAACCAATACTATCAACTAGGATTTCATGAGACAGCACCTCTGGCCCCGCTGAATACCTGGCCTGGGTTTGCTATTATTCTGGCCTTGTTCCTGCTTCTCGGATGGCAAGCCCACCAACCGATATCTGCTCTTTCACTCATTGAAGTGGCAGCAGGAGTTATGATAAGCCTTTGTATCACCTGGATTGGACGCCATTATAAAATACCGGCTTTCCAAAACAAGGAGGCTTTCTGGATGGCTGGACTGCGAGCAGGATTACTGTTATTCCCGGCTCTATTGATCTGGCCCCGAGACATCTTTCAACAACCCCTCCAACTCGCGGTAGCCCTTGGAAGCGCAGCTTTAGTCATCGGGATGTCTTATATGGCGTTATTGTTCTATTTCCCAAGAAAGAATATGCAATAAGGAAGAAAAAATATGACACCATTTTTACAGTTTGCAATCGCCCTCGTAATTATCATTGCCGCTGCCAAATTCGGAGGGTACATCTCCCTGAAGTTAGGTCTGCCTTCGGTTTTAGGTGAACTGGCGGTAGGAATTATCCTGGGGCCTTCGATTTTAGATATTTTTCACTGGGCACCATTCACAGACAAGCATTTGGGAGAAGCGATTGCTCATATCGCTGAACTCGGCGTTCTATTACTGATGTTCATCGCTGGTTTGGACCTGCACCTGTCTGATCTAGCCAAAGCAGGCAAGGTTTCAGCTTTTGCAGGCACATTGGGAGTGCTACTGCCGCTCGGCATGGGGTATGGTCTGGCGCGGGCTTATTCGATCGATCCTCAAGCAGCTTTGTTTATCGGCCTAATTCTGGCTGCCACCAGCGTCAGTATCTCCGCCCAAACGCTTTTGGAGATGAGGGTGCTGCGTAGTCGGGTCGGTATCGGCCTGCTCGGCGCGGCGGTCTTTGATGACATTTTGGTTGTGCTAGGTCTTTCTGTTTTCGTAGCATTGGCAGTTGGAAGTGGCGGCTGGTGGAGTATTGCCTGGATTGCCTTGCGAATGTTCCTCTTCCTGGGAATAGCTGCTGCGGTTGGTATGGCTTTATTACCGAAGGTGAGCCAAAAAATAGACGGACTCCCTATCAGCCAAGGTCTGATGGCCTTCATCATGGTTGTGGCCTTGTTCTACTCCTGGTCAGCAGAAGTCTTGGGAGGTATGGCTGCGATCACAGGAGCTTTCCTGGCTGGCTTGATATTTGCCAGGTCTCCCCTGAAAGAGCGTATAGAATCCGGTATTTCTACCCTGGCTTATAGCATCTTCGTGCCAGTGTTTTTCGTTAATATCGGACTGGCTGCCAATGCCCGGTTGTTGACCGGGGATAATCTATGGCTGCTTCTGGCGATGATTGGCGTAGCTGTTGTCAGCAAAATCCTGGGTTCGGGACTGGGTGCTCGTTTGGCAGGTTTCTCCAACTTAGAGTCTCTTCAACTTGGGGCTGGCATGACCTCTCGCGGTGAAGTTGGTCTGATCGTGGCCAGCGTGGGGATTGCCGAGGGTTTGATAAACCCGGATATTTTTGCCGTGATCGTGGGAGTGGTGATTGTGACCACTTTATTGACGCCCGTTATGCTGCGCAGTTTGTTCGCTAAAAAAAGCACAGTAATCGCATGAATCTATTTGGGAATATTTATTATATTTCAAAGGAGTCTAACCATGAGTTACCTGGTCGTTTTTGTCCTTGATAACCCTGACCGCTGTCAGGATGTCCTGGATGCCTGGGAGGAAGCCGGTGCAAAAGGGATTACGATTTTAGAGAGTACGGGTATCGGGCGCATTCGCCAAGCCGGGATTCGTGATGATATGCCGCTGCTGCCTAGTTTGAGCGATCTCTTAAAAAGCGCTGAAACGCATAACCGGACTATGTTTTCCGTTGTGGAAGATCTTGATACAGCTCATGCATTAGTTAAATCAGCCCAGAATATCGTCGGAGATCTTAACAAACCCAATACAGGGATGCTCTTCATCGCTCCCCTGGTTGAAATCTATGGATTGAAAAGGGAAGATCAACCATGATGTTCCTGCAAAATATGACCGTCGATGATGTCTATCGGTTGAATGATGAAGATCTGGTGCTGTTGAGTGTGGCTGATGATTTCAGCCAGGTTATAGAGAATTTTGCTCTGCATGCCGATCTCCGGGGGTTTTTTGTTGTAGACGATGCCAAGTGTTTTTTAGGTGTGATCAGCAGGACTGACCAGCTTGATTGGGCCCAAGCCAAACTTGCTCCGGTACTATTAGATCCGTTAGCCAGTACAGACAAGACCATAAGACTGAGCAATCTGATAGGGGCGACAACAGTGGGGGACGTTCTGCGTCAGGATACCAAGCAAGCATCCGTCCTGGGTAGTGATTCGCTAACCCACGCCCTGCGCTTGATGATTAAAGCAGATCTGATCATCCTGCCAGTGCTTGATAAATCTCAGCAGATCATTGGAAGTCTAACGCTCTCCGAGTTGCTACATCAGCTGCTCATAAAGAGCTAAGATCTCTGCAGGATCGTGAAGCCCAGGGGAGATTTACCGGCACGGATAGCGGAGTTTCCTACAAAAATACGCTTCAGACAATCCGCAATTGAGTTAGGAGATAACCATGACAGATATGCTCCAAGTTATATTAGATGATATCAGCCGCCTGCCTGATCTGATTCTCGCCTGGCGGGAAATCGGCGTCTCGGGAACTACCATCATGAAAAGTGTTGGTGGATACCGCACAAGTACCTGGCTCAGCAAAGTTGGATTGGGTGCAATTGATCATATTTTCGAAGCCAAGGATATTCAGAGGCGCACTCTGATCGCAGTCATCGAGGATAAGGAGTTGCTCGCTCAAGCGATTGCAGAAGCTGAGCGTATTGTGGGTGGTTTCGATCGGCCAAATAGCGGGATCCTGTTAGTTTTGCCCGTAACCCAAATAAAAGGTCTCTATAAAACCAAACCAATTCCCCCCCCGGAATTTCTCCCCCCTGCAGTAAGACCCAACTGGGTGAAATTGAGGGATACACCTATCGAACAGGTTGATGCCATCATGGGATTGGAACCCACCATAGTCAGTCAAGATGCTTCCCTTAATGAGGTCTCTCGGGCCATGCTCGCCCAACCCAATGTACATGTGGCCAGCGTAGTGGCTGATGACGGCCGGCTAGTCGGTCTGCTAAGTTTGAATACTCTCGCAGATGATCTTTTTTTTCATATCCTGCCTGAAGAATTTATTGCCGAAAGCACTGACATTGAAAAAATGATGACCTTTGCAGAAAAATCCCGCATACTTTCCGCGAAAGATGCAATGATCCCTCCTGTCTGGGTTAAACATGGTGAGACAGTCAAGATTGCATTTAAGCGAATGCATGAAAATGGTTTGCCAGGACTGCCAATCATTGACGATTGTTACCTTGTGATCGGCTACATCAATCTCCTGGAATTGATCGCTATCTGCCTGGAGGATAATCCACCCCCAAATAAGCCTGAGGAGAAGATATGAATGCTGTTTGGCTGGCTGGGGGTATTTTTCTCCTTACCTATGCTCTCATCGTAAGCGAACGGGTTCACAGGACGATTTCGGCGCTGCTGGGTGGCATTGCCATGATCCTCTTAGGTGTCGTTCCTCAATCACAAGCTTTTCACGCTGTGGATTGGAATGTGATTTTCCTCCTGGCAGCTATGATGATTATTGCCAATGTGCTCAAGGAAACTGGACTGTTCCAATGGATCGCGCTCCAGGCGGTCCGCCTGGGAAAAGGTGACCCTTTTCGAGTCTTGGTTATTCTATCCGTGGTTACCGCTGTCACATCAGCATTTCTAGACAATGTAACAATCGTTGTCCTTGTGGCTCCGGTAACCCTTTTTGTGGCTTCCAGCTTGAGAGTCAATCCTGTGCCGTACCTGATCGCTGAAATCATTGCCTCAAATATTGGGGGCATGGCCACGCTGGTTGGCGATCCGCCCAATATATTAATTGGCAGCGCAGCTGGAATCGATTTCTTGACTTTCATCACTAATATGGGGCCGATCTCCTTGATCATCTTAGCGGCTTTCATTGGATTATCATGGTTTCTTTTCAAAAATGATCTGAAAGCGAGCAATCCGCCTGATCTGGATATCCAAGCTTTGGATACTTCAGTATTGATAACTGATCCAGTATTGCTCCGAAAATCGTTGATTATCATGGTGGGAGTCATCGCTGGTTTTTTAGCTCACGGCGCATTACACCTTGAACCCGCCACAATTGCCCTTGCCGGAGCAACTCTATTGATGTTGTGGGGCCGCAGCGATCCTCATCATCTACTGCGTGATGTGGAATGGACAACGCTGTTCTTTTTCTTTGGGTTGTTCATCACAGTGGAAGCGGTTGTAGAAGTAGGCATCATCGAATCTATCGCTCAATCAGCCCTGAAATTGACCGGGGGCAATCTGCGCCTGACTTCAATCCTGCTGATATGGTTCTCGGCAATTTCTTCGGGCATTGTGGACAATATCCCCTACACAGCAACTATTATTCCTCTGGTTAAAAGTTTAGGTCAGGTCATGCCAGCAGAGCCCTTGTGGTGGTCTCTGGCCCTGGGTGCTTGTTTGGGCGGAAATTTCACACTGGTTGGTGCCGCCGCCAATGTGGTAGTGGCCAGCCTGGCAGAAAAAAGCGGCCATCCGATCAGTTTCAGGCTCTTTTTTCGTTATGGCGCTATCACCACGGTCGTGTCATTAATTCTTGCCAGTGTATATGTCTGGTTCCGCTATTTGTAGTTTGAGAAACTGATCAGGATCGTTATTAAGGTCTGATGTTCTGAATAAATCTCAGTGGCGAACCAGCAAATCTGGTTAGGCGATCACACCAAAGTCGGTGAATGGCTCAATATTGCATTACTTATTGTCATTTGGCTTTTTCACTCCCTCATCTAGCGCCTTTAGAATTAAAAAGGACAAGCATGAACCGACTAATATCCATAATCAAGAAAGATCAGATTCCCCCAGAGTACCAGGATACTCCAATTGGGCTGCTGTTGGAGTACCATAATCTTGACCGTTCTCTCGACAATTTTTCCCAGGCGCAGCTCTTGATCGGGATGTGCATGGATAACCGCAAACACCTCAGGCTGCCGGATAATTTCGCCTTTGTCATTCGCTCGGGCGGGGCAAATCTAAGGTACAGTGAGTTCAAGGTTTCCTTCGCTGTTGCTGTCGGTGGGGTAAACTTCATTGCTCTGATTGGACATAATCATTGCGGCATGGTCGGATTAGGGGCAAAGAAAGAACAATTTATTCAAGGACTTGTAGAGAAAGCCGGATGGGATCTAGGTCTTGCTGAAGAACATTTCCTGCAAAATGCGCCCCTGTTTGAAATAGGGAACGAGATTGATTTCATATTGAGCGAGGCAAAGCGATTGCGACTGCGTTATCCCAAAATCCCGGTAGCGCCCATGTTATACCAGGTGGAAGATAATTTACTCTACCTGATCAGAGAAAGTTTAATCCAGAGAAAGTCCAACCTTCAGATCTACTCCCTCAAGCCTCAACATCTTCAAATTGTAGGCCTTTTAGACCCGGGTTTTCAATCCCGGTCACCGTTCGGCGGTCATCGGTCGTATTATTCAATCCAACGCAGTTCCGCCCAGTGCACAGGATGATCAGTGGCTGACTGGGGGGGCAGAATATAAACCGGATTTTGTGCTTTAAGGGACGGAGATACGAAAATGTGGTCGATCCGGTTATCACCGGACATATCCGTACCATCCGAGCCGATCTTCGTGGGGTAGACGCTTTCCCAGGCATTGGTATACACGCTGGCGATCAGCTGGTAGGCTTCTTCGGTATCCCGCAGGTTGTAATCGCCCAGAGCGATGACGTTTGATTTGCCTTGGGAGCGTTCCAGGAGGGTTTCTGCCCAGACCAGCATAACTTCGTCTGATCCAGCGGGATGCACGTTATAAATTGTAAAGGTTTGCCCGTCAAGTACAATTTCAGCTTCTGCTGTGCCGATCTCATCCTGGGAACTGAAAGTGAAGGTTGTGCGGGTATTTTGAAGAGGGTATTTGGATAAGATCGCTGTTCCATAGGTGCCAGTGACCGTCGTCGGACCAAAATAAGTATAGTAGCCCAGCTTGCCCGCGAAATATCGCACAAAATCATTGTTGTTCAAAGAAATCCGCGTTGAATCGGATTCCTGTAAAGCCAGGATATCCGGCTCAACCTCTTTGATCAACCTAAGCTGCTCCCGATAGGACCTTTCGCCAAAATCATCGTTGGCCTGCTGGATGTTATAGGTCATGACCACAAGTGAATTGTCCGGGGCTTCGAAGGTCTGAACCCGGGTGGTATACAGGGTGCTCCCCGCAGTCACCAGAAATATCAACCCCAGCAAAACCGCCCATTCTGAAGGCAATCTGTTTTTAGACTCCCGCTCAGGGTCAACAAATGTGCTGCCCCCTTTTTGTCCGATCAACAAACTGACCAGCCCGGCCATCAACAGATACGGGAGCCAGAACTTGTTCCGGAACCAGGGACTGACCGGCTCAACATAGCCCCACACATTGGTGAAGATCTGCATAAAAATCAGCCCAACCAGGCTGAAACTGCCCAGCAGGGTGCCGGGGACCAGCTCCCGGGGACCTGGATCTGCTTGCCGAATACGGCTTGAAAAGACCAGCAGGTCAAGGAAAATGACCGGGAAGAGCAGCAGCGTAAAAACCAACGGAATTTGCTGCAACCAGCCAGGAGAGGGGACCACAACAGGGGCTGAGTCCGGCGTCTGTGGAAATGGAACCCGATGGGCCAGGATGGTCAAGGTTAAGGCTAGGGTGAACAGCAGGTTCCAGATCAGCAGCCACGTAGGGGAGATTTGATCAATCCAGCGCGGCTTGCCCAGGGACACCCCTACCCATCCCAGGGCCAGCAGACTGATAGCCATAACGATCACTCGGTAATTGCCTTCCGTCCAGCGGGCGATCACCGATGGCGCAGAAAAGGCAAAATAAACCAGGCCCAGGACCAGGAATATCCCAGTTACCGGGAGGGTTGCAGATCTGGATTTGGATTGGAGCTTATCCGGCCTGGTCCAATCCAGCGGGGTCAGCAAATAGCCCAGGGCTGCACCCAAGGCCCAGCCAACCCAACCGCCTTCCGGAAGAAGGGAATAATCCAGACCATAATTGATGGTCCGTAGAAGCACAGAAAAACCGACCGCCAGGGCGAGCCCGGCAGACATCCCCAGGCTGAGGGAGATCCGGGACTCAGCTTTGGTTTTGGCGGTCATCAGGAAAGGCAGCAGGATTAAAGCCGACCCTGTGCCGATACCGGAGGCCAGCATCCGCCCCAGGGTATTCAAGTAGGGAGTGAGGCCGCGAGCCAGGAAAAGCAGCCCTATTAAACCCAAACCAGCCTGGAGGAATGTTTTTTGGGAAAGATGTACAACTTGCGCAGAAATAGACCGCGGAACATGACCTCTTCCATGGTGGCATTTGCCAGGACAAAAATTAATATCCACGGCGACCAGGGAATGATCCTGGCCAGGGTTAGATCTTTCGCATTGAACAAGGTCGCCATCGGAATAGAACCTGCGGCAGCGAAGATAAAAGCTGCCAATCCAATGATGAGACCTATTTTTAGATTTCCTTTTTGGATGTAAATCGAACCCAGGCTAGTACGCGAAAGTTTAGTCAGAAGAATGATCACACCAACAATCACAATACATTCATTCAGCTTCTGGAATGCCCAACCTGATGGAGTGGTATCGTCAATACCTACATACTCAATCAGATAAATACCAATAATCCAGTCAAGTGAGACTGCAGCGATCAGTATCAATAATCCAAAGACTATCTGCCAGTATTTATTATATTGTTTACTCTTCTGCAGCAGCAACACTGTCACTGCTAGAAGAATGATGAGTGAGATCCTTCCAAGGTAATCATAGACTCTGTCGAGCACCGGATTCCACGGGCTGAACACAATCATGATCAATGAACCAATGGCTATGAAAAGGAATGCCAGAAGAATACGTTCAACCTGTTCTCTTGCCAAGATTTGATTTGCCTTCACGGAGACGCTCCTTCTATGATTATGATTTTCAACACCCCGATGGATGGAGTTACCCGCCAGATACAGTCAGTTGTAAATGGCATATAGGAAGTAGTTTTGAGCATAGCATATTACACGGATTTATTCTAGAATCTGGTCGGCTCCTTTCTTACCTTAGTTATACTTACTGCGCCTTCGGCGCAGGGTCGGGTAGCGCGTGGGTTAGATGGCGTTCAATCCTAGTATATTCATCACTTTTTGGGTTACATCACTCAATGGCTGCTTGTCTATCTCAATATACTGGAAGCCATACTTCTTTGTTTCCTGCTCAATATAGGCACTCATCCGCTTCACAAACGTTGCATAAGCCCCAAGTATTCGGTCGCTTTGTCCCGCATCCAATCGTGCTCATTCTCTTCCACCGTTTCTTGATGTTCTCTTTGTCATTTTCTCCTTGGTTTCCGATAAATTCAACCCGATATGGTATATCCTAAGCTGACTCATCACCCCGGAAGAATAGCAACTCCTTCAATCAGTATATCTCGACCCTCATCATTCTCTTTCCTGATCAAAGCCTCTACCGCTTTCCGATCACATGGCTTTCCTTTCTCGCATAATCCATAAGTTCTGCAGGGTTATCTGTTAATAACTTTACCTTCTCTGCCAGGGGCGTTTTATTAAACTCTCCAAAAACATACCAATCTGGTGCCATGTCTGGGCTCAGAACATTCTCCAGCACTGCACAGAGAGTATCCGTTGAAACAGCGCTCGCAGCATGTTTCTGGCGAATCTCGCTGGAAATTATTGATTTTCCAACTCTTGGGGGATCACCTAATCAACGGTAAATCATAATTTAGATATTCGCCTTAGGCAGCTCAGCGGATCGCAGGTTATCCGCAGTCGGAGGGCATCGCAGACTGAATCTGATTTGCCCGAAAAATGTTCGAGCACAGATCAACTCCTTTTGTCGGTCTGAATCCCTGACCTGCCGGGTTGAACGAGGGTTGGTGTTTTGAATATCCAGATCAAAGGGCTGCTAAGGTATCTATTATCTTTGCACAACCACCTTTACAGATATATTCAGCATGGTCTTGGACGCTCTCAAACTTTCGACCAACAATCTCAGAGCACTCGAATCTATAATCAGAACTCTCCACAAATACCTTAATGATGTTCTCAATCCATGAAGCCGAAAAATTCATTCCAACTGGCTCATCAGTTTGACGCATTGCCTGAATCCAGATGGCAGTCCCTAATGCCCCGCAGGCACCTCCACTAAGGCCTATACCACCAGCCAACCCTGACGCCATTATTACATGCAGCTTTGATACACCCATCTTTTTTGCTAACGTCGCTGTACAACTTACCGGCGCTGATGGGACAGGGAAATTTTCTTCGGAAAGAGCTGCAGCTATCTCACCAAACGCTAATGGGGCATAACGTGCAGCCAAACCGAAGCAGCCTATTGGGCCGCCCTTTAAAAAAAACTTCAGGATCGGCAGGACCTGATTTTCTCCCTGAAAGTTAAGTTCGGTTATTTCAAGACAATTGATTTCATTTCTAGACTGAGTACAAAAGGATTCTACAGCCCCTTGGGACGCAATTATTGCTGCAGCTTCAGCTTGGGAATCTGATCCAAAAACTTGATATGCCTGAGCACCAGCAGCAAGTGCTGCTCCCCAAAGCATGCCACACTGGAAACCTTGGCCCGCTATACCTCCCGCCAAGATCATTGAAGCCTTCTCTTCTACCTCCAGTGGATGATCGAATGAGTCGTCAACGACACTCATAATCGTTTCTGATCAAGTTCCTTCTTTGAGAAATTTCCGGATAGTTTTTATTGATGATATTCTTTTTTTTGTTTCAGCCATCATATTCCCTATTGGTTTTCTTTATATTTGTCAAGAATGGATTTTATCCTCTCGAACATTAATGACCGTAACCATTAGATTGAGACAGACCTGTATCACCAGCAATTACAGGCTCATCAGCTTCTTGACAAAACTTACCTAAGCGCTGCTGCATCGACGAGAAACCCATTCAGGTTAGTCTACCGTTATCACCTCTGGTTTGAAACAATTGTCAACCACGTCGCTCTTGAGGTCGGAGAGCTTGACAGTCGTAATATCTCTTATATTGGTACTCTTGGTCTCTTTGGATTGGCTGGCGACCGGGTCCAGCACAACCTGGCTGGAGAATTCTGTTTGCGTAAAATGGATGGAGCCGGAGCAAATATCCGGATCTTGTGATTGGTAAGTAGTAGTAGGCTGTGAGAACACAGTGTTAATTGTTAAGTGGAACATGCAGTCATTTGGAGAGAAGATTCCTGTGACACTCACTTTGCCCTCCGTCTTTGCGGTGTAACTGCACCCGGAAAAGTTAGTCACCTCAGTCCAGTCTGTCTTCCCAGCTCCTTCTACCAGAAGAAATCCTTCTTCTTCAGCCTTGGAAAATTCGAGCTTGATAGCCCCCACTTCATGTTGAATGTCGCTCCCATTGGGGTAATCATAGGTTTGGTTTCGCTCCAGGTTGAGGACTGCTCCGCCGGCAGTTCCGGAAGGGGAAGTTGATGTGCCGGGCGTTCCGGTTGTGCGGGGGCTACCCTCCCCACCGGACGAAGCCCGTTGGGGTAGGGTGCAAGCCGCCAACCCAAATACCAGGATGATCAAGGTACCCCATCGTAGGCTCTTCAGTACTTGCCTGGCGATAATTCCAATTTGGCCCCAAATAGCGCAAATGCGGGGGGAGATGTCAAAGCTGAACTTCATAGTTGGACCTCCGGTTCATGAATAATGTTTTACAGGTAGTCTCGGATCCGTACCTGCGGCGCATTAACAGATAAACCTTGTGAAGCACCCTGATCCAGGGCGCACCGTCCGGATCAGTAAATAGTATGGAGTAAGGAGTAAATGAGTAAGCAAGTTTGAGAATCGCGTTACTCCCTGGATATCATAAAATACTCCAACGGCTTTCTACTTACTAAAGTACTACTTACTATACTACTCCTTACTGCGCCGAAGGCGCTCGGTGGAGCGTGGGTCAGGCGGCGAAAAACAAATTTGATGCTGCGCCTTAAGTCCACAATACTCAATCCAGTAGTGTCCAAGCAAGATTAATCCTATTACCAACACTGCCATACAATGCTACCGATACCCAGAGTGAGGGGGCTCATTCGAAGTATTCCATCCTACCTTGCTCGACTCTCAGTAAGCGTGCAATTTCTTTGTGTCCATTCTCCTCTGCTACATCGGCGGCTGTCAGGCCAGAATGATCCTTCGTGGTGATCAGTTTTAGTCTTGGAAGGGATAATCCGGTCCCTCGGAGGCTGAAGATCATCTCCCTGATTTCCTCTTCAAGTCCCTTTTCCGCAGCGTAGAAGAGTGGTGTACGACCGAGGGCATCCAGCTCGAAGAGACGTTTCCGTCCCTCATTATTCGATGAAGCATCCATGCTGTTTTTTCCCTTTTCAGATTCAAGATTGCTAGTTATGGTTCAGCCGAGTTGAGACCGCTTAGCCGCCTAACGGATGAGCTCACCCGCCCGGTTCAGTAAGTAGTAAGTTGTAAAAAGTAAGTAGATTTGAGCATAGCACAAAACTCGCATATCTTCTAGAAACTGGTCGTCTTACTACTTACTAAACTACTACTTACTGCGCCGAAGGCGCTGGGTCGGGTGGAGCGGGGGTTAGGATGCATCATCTTTCCGATTAATCATCTTTAAGCACCTAATCCGTAAAACGCTACTTATCAGAATCTTCGAGCACATTAGGGGTTCTGTAGACTGTAATCATTGATCTTTATCCCCATTAAGCTGAAATTGCATCCTTAGCTCAGCCCCGATTGTTTGCGCGACTCAATTCTCATTCCCTTCAGATGCAATTTACTTATTATTTCGACTACTCATGCCTTCTTCCAAATCAATCTTCTAGTCTGGTCAAGCTAAGTCATATTCGATTGTAGATAATTCTCACAAATCAATGACTTCATTGCCCAAGTAAGTTAGTCAATATCAATTATCACTATAACTGAGCTTGGGGTAGATAGGTTTATTCTTTGTTAATATCAGTTAATAAGTGTTTGATGTAATGCTCCCATAACCACTCAAGTTTTAGTCCAATACGCTTTTCAGCATCCTTCTCAGAGATCAGGACGTTGTGCTAGAAATCAACCAATTGAACGAAGGTTCAATAGTTTTGTAATGCAAGATAAATCTTAATGCATCCCAGATATCTGTTAGTATTTGGAACTGAATGTTCCTAACTGAATTGATGACCTTGGATTACCCAATTCTTGTCATTAGATTGCTTATTTCCTTTAGTAGGATTATCCGCATCTAAACCATCGTATTAGCTACAAGATCCTCACTTTGTCAAATGATGCCTTATACGATTCAGAATAATTCCTCAGACTCTTCACAAGATATGATTGTGATCCAACAATAAGCATTCAAATACAATTCTGATACATTATCGATCATCAGGCAAATTATCCTGGTAAATAAAAGTCTACAATAGATTACCTAACCTTAATTATGTTTCAAATGCCTCATAAGCACCAGGATACAACGGGTCCTGCAGGAGGATAACCTGCCTGTGCTCATCAGCCTTATTCGAAGTATAGCATAAGAAAAACCCCTCCTAATCAGGCGCACTCAGCGCGGTCTTTGATGAATTCGAATCGCTCCTAGGAAGGTAGGGAAATTACTCATATCCCAGATCCAATGCTGCCACTTGGATCCGATTCAGTAAGCTAGCCTCTCGATCTGTTATATATGCCCAGGATCTCTCCCTGAATATTGCCTGGGTAATGCGTTGTGTATTCGAGGATACCTCTTATTATGATGTCCAGCTCAGCCTACAGAATACTGGCTCTTCCAGGTAAAAAATATTCCTTTCAGAACGTCAAAAGGCAGCACCCGAATATTTATTATGGTCCATTTGGGGTTTTTACTTTGGATCTCAACGGGACTGTCCTAAATAGGAGAAATTATCATGTCAACTGAAACCCCCCAGCGCTATTCACCCCTCTTGATCAGCCTGCATTGGGCGATCGCAGTTTTACTATTGACAGAATTTATTCTGGGCTTTGCCACCCGCTACATCCCAGCCTCCACTATGGCCCCGGATTATAGGCTGGCACATGCCCCTAGGTGGGCTCATACTGGTCCTGATGATCGGGCGCATCATAGTCTACCGGAGAACACCCCACCCCAAACCAGCCACAACCGGCAATCCCCTGCTGGATAAGATCGGAGTATTGACCCACTATATGCTCTACTTATTTGCCATCCTGACCCCGCTGGCTGGCATGGCCCTGGCGGGTTCATATAATCTGCTCCCGGCTAAATTTACCTCCCTGGCGATTATATTTGCCTTTTTGGCACCCCTGCACAAGCTGATCGCTCCTGCCCTGGCCCTGCTGATCACCTTGCATATCTCGGCCGCCTTCTACCATCAGCTGATCCGAAAGGATAATTTACTATCCCGGATGTGGTATGAGAAAAAATCCGGCTGAACCTGGATTATGAATTAGATTTCTCTAAACCGATTTCTGAGGATTGGATCTAACAGCCATCCAGTATAATTACATGGGACAGATCCTGGAAAGTCTGCCAGAGTTAATACGCCAGGATTTTGTTCCATCCAGTCCTTCTAGTCACAGGAAATTCAGCATGGCTGCGATCGACCCAGATAAATCCCAAAATGAATTATTAAGCACCAAAGCCCCAGATTTTTCCCTGGAAGAGATCAGTGATCTGGCGGAAAAACTCTACGGCCTGACCGGTTCTCTCTCCCCTCTGGGTAGTGAACGGGATCAGAATTTCCACCTGATCACAGCAGCCGGGCAGGGATATGTCATCAAGATCGCCAACAGCGCTGAAGACCCGGCCCTCATCGATCTGCAGCTCAAAGCCCTGGAGCATATTTCACAGGTAGACCCTGATTTTCCTGTGCCCAGGGTTCTGCATTCCAAAAGCGGCAAGCTGATTGAAGAAGCCACCGCCAGGGATGGCAGACAACACCCCCTTCGGATTGTGTCCTATCTGCCCGGCATACCACCCTCATTAAGAACAGGCGGGGCCTCACTCAATTCCCAGATCGGTGCCTGCCTGGCGCGGATGACCCGGGCGCTGCAGGGATTTTTCCATCCGGCTGCTAGATTATGAATTGTTATGGGATCTGAAACAAGCCATCAAAACTCAGGAACTACCTGGACTTTATCACTGACCCGGATTACCTGGAATTGGCCACCTATTTCCTGGACCGATTTGACCAGCATGTATCCCGCCAGCTGCCAAAATCTGCGGTCTCAGATCGTTCACAATGACCTGGTTCCCGACAATCTGCTCGTAGCCGGGGATGATCCCGGCCGGATCGTTGGAGTGATTGATTTCGGAGACCTGATCCATACCAACCTGGTCATTGACCTGGCCACTTCGATCGCTGCCTCGCTGCGGGGGTCCGAAGATCCGCGGGAGGCAGCCTCCCAGATCGCTGCCGCTTATAACAGGCAAATCCCCCTGGAAAAGGACGAGCTGCGGATCCTGTATGACCTGGTCGGGGTCCGTTTGGCGATGCTGAATGTGATCGCCTCCTGGAGGGTGACAATCCACCCCGAAAATCAGGACTATATTATGGGCGGCGTGGAAAAAACCTGGCAGATCTTGAAAATCTGGCGCGGTCTGGATCCTGAAAAAGTGACCCAGATGTTCTTCAGGGTCTGTGGAAAGTGGGAACTGGAAGAACCCGGAAAATTGGGGGAGAGAACTGCTGAAGACCTCAAATCGCTGCTCACCCGCAGGCAAGACCTGCTGGGACCTTTTGCCTATCTATTCTATGAGCAGCCGCTGCATATTGTCAGAGGAGAAGGAGTCTGGCTTTATGATGCGGATGGCACAAAATACCTCGATGCCTACAACAACGTGCCCCAGGTCGGCCATAGCCACCCTCATGTGGTGAATGCCATCGCCAGGCAAGCCCGGATACTTAATACCAGCACACGTTATCTGCATGACTTTATCCTTGAACTGGCGGAGCGCATCACGAACCGCCTGCCCCCACCCCTGAGCGTCTGCACTTTTGTGTGCACCGGGTCTGAAGCCAACGAGCTGGCCTGGAGAATGGCCCAGCTGGTAACCGGAAACAGCGGAGCCTTGATCAGCCAATATTCCTACCACGGAAGCACCGGCGCGACTGTCCAGTTCAGCACCGAAAACCTTCCCAAGGGAAAACTGCCGGCCCATGTCAAAACCATTTCTGCTCCCCTATCCAATACAGCCTGGAAAGAACCCGATTCGGGTATTCAAGATGCCATCCGGGCCCTGGATGCAGATGGCCATCAACCCGCCATGCTGATCCTGGACACCTCATTTGTCAGTGACGGTATTTTCACCTCACCATCAGGTTATCTAAATAAACTTGCTGCCCAAACCCGGGAAGCTGGAGGATTATTTGTCGCCGATGAGGTCCAGGGAGGTTATGGGCGTTTCGGGAAGCATTTCTGGGGATTTGAATTTGATGACGTGATACCAGATATTGTGACCATGGGAAAACCCATGGGCAACGGCCATCCGCTGGCAGCCGTGGTGACCAGGCCGGAGATCGCTGAAGCGCTAGCCAAAGATACCGGCTATTTCAACACCTTTGGCGGCAATCCGGTCTCCTGCGCCGCCGGCTTGGCTGTGCTGGATGTGATCGAAAAGGAATCCTTGCAGGGTAACGCGCTCCAGGTTGGTCAATACCTGGTTGATCGATTAGAGGATCTCAGAAAGGACTACCCGGTATTGGGTCCAACCCATGGTTCGGGACTGCTCTTGGGAGTGGATATCCTCGATCGTAATGGTGACCCCAATCCTCAAGCTGCGGGAAAGATCATGAACCAGATGCGGGGGGATGGTGTATTGATCGGGACCACCGGGCCTCAATCTCAGACCCTGAAGATCCGCCCTCCCCTGGTGTTTGAAGAGCAGCAGGCCGATATCCTGCTGCAGGCTCTTAAAGATTCCCTCGACGAGATTTAACACGAAGACGTAAAATCAACCCTCAGCATATCAGGATCTATCTTTTTTCCGGATTTGATTTCCTACTCGGCAGATCCGGGCGAATAATTATCTCCCGCTGATCTCCCGCAGGGCTTCTCCCAGGCGGTCGATCTCAGCCAGGGTGTTGTAATGCACCCCGCCGATCCGCACCATACCGCCGGACTCTTCCACACCAAGCCTTTCTGTGACGTTGAGGGCATAATAGTTGCCGTCCCAGACGAAGATATTTTTCTGGTCCAGCAGCTCGGCCACCTGGCGGGGATTTTTGCCATCAAAGTTCACCGCAAAGGTTGGCACCCGGTCCTGAATCCGATCCAGATCATCCAGTCCATAGACCCGTAAACCCGCAATCCCCTGAAAGGTCTTCAGCAGTTTCCTTGACATTTCCAACTCATAGTCCTGGATAGCGCTCATTCCCTGTTTGAGGTGCAGAGCTCGTCCAGAGAATTTTCCCTCGAAATCCTTTTTGAAGTTTCCTCCGAATTCAATACCAACCCACTCCAGGTACTCCAGGGCACCCAGCACGCCTGCAATGCCCTCAAAACTTGGTGTGCCGGTTTCATATTTCCAGGGCACGTCATTGGACGCCGGGCGGACTTTGTAGGCCATCATTTCCTCTAACAGGTCATAACGACCATACAGAATGCCAATGTGGGGTCCGAAGAATTTATAGGCTGAGCAGGCCAGGAAGTCAGCATCCAGGTCCTGGAGGTCGATCGGTCCATGGGGGGCGTACTGCACGGCATCGATATACACCAGCGCGCCCACCTGGTGGGCCATTTGGGTCAGCTCTTTGACCGGGTTGATCGTGCCCAGGGCGTTGGAAGCATAACCCAAAGCTACGAGTTTGGGTTTTTGATCCAGGGCCGCCTGGTAGGAATCCATCTGCAGCGTGCCGTCTTCGAGATCAAAATCGACCCAGGCCACTTTACATCCCCGGTCGGCAGCCATCAAGCGTCCAGGGAGAGACATTGGCATCATGATCCAGCCGGGTGACCGCGATCGTATCTCCCGGTTGAAGTGTGCGGGCAATCGAACGGCTGATGTGCAGGGTCAGGGTGGTCATATTCGGGCCAAAAATGATCTCTTCCGGGCGGGAGGCGTTGAGGAAATCCGCAGCCGCCTGGCGGGCCAGGTCGACCACAGCATCCGACTCGCGGCTGGTGGCAAAGACACCCTCATGGTTGGCATTGGTGTTGACCAGGTAATTGTTCATCCGGTCCAGGACATTCTGGGCAACCTGCGTGCCCGCCGGGTTGTCCAGGAATATTGCCTCGCGTTTTAAACCAGGAAATTTGTTTCGAATGGCATTCAGGTCCAGCGGCATGGGGTCTCCTTCAGGGGATATCTGTTTAGTGAATTAATCCGAATCTGCGGGATTCCAAATCAGATCCCAGTTCGGCAGCGCTCATCCCGTATTATAAAAGAAAACCTCTCACTTATTGGAGAGAGGTTTACGTGCGGGTGTATTGGAGTGTAAATGATCCCATTACTCATACATAAATTTTTATCTTACCCAATCCTAGATGATTGACACCAATCAATATAATCCCCTAATCGGACCTGGAGAGCTTTTTCGTCAATCCCCAGCTCAGCCAGACTGTAGTTCACCGAGTAATTCCTACGATCTCGGGGGGGATGTTCCCCGGGAATGTGGGGCGGCAGGTCCTCAGAGTTGAAACAGCTACCATATACCTGTTTCATTGCAGCCTCAAGATCATTGACAAAATCCTTAAAACGGATCACGCAGCGCCGGATCGCATCCTCACGGCTGAACCACTCCTTTTCAACTTCGCAATAGTGAGCTTCTGTAAAGACCAGGGTTTCCTTCAACCAAGCCCAGGGAGTGGGTCCCAGAACTGGATCGGCCGGGTTTACCCGCAGATAATTGATCCCGCTTTGCAGGCGGGCTAAAGGTTCGCGGATGACTGTCAGGAAGCAAGCATCGGGATATTTTTCGCTCAATGAAGCAGCCCCATATAAAAAGTGGCCTTTTAATAGGAATCGCCGTTTGCTTCCATCCGGGAGAGGTCCTGCGTTATGAAGGGTCTTCCGGGCAATACGATCCACGATGTTAATAAACACAACCTCTTTGAGGTGCTGGTCATGGGGCGCGATGCCAGCCATGTTGAAATCCTGCCGGGCAATCTCCGGTCCCAGGGAGAAAGAAAACCTGTTGAGGTGAAAGCTGTAGAATGAGCCGTCGAAAGTATCCGCCCGGAACGGGTCAGCCTCATGCCTCTCCCACAGTTCAGGCGGCATAATTCTCTGAAATATGTTCCGGACCCGATCCTTGCTCAGCAGCCGACCAAGGGTTTTTGGACCCAATTTCCAGAGCCACAGATAGGGAAACATGGTCTGCAGAATATTGGGGGCTGCCAGGCGGGGGTCATCTTCCAGGTAACGAGTGATCTGGGTGCTGCCGCTGCGGGCCGCGCTGATCACAAAAAGCGGTTCCGTGATTGTTATGTTATCCAGGTCTGATCCGTACAGGAGTTCATCCAGGAACCAGGCCAGGCCCGGGACGGGAATCAGGATGATCTTCTGCAAGATCGCTAAGCTGATCCAGATCCGGGCAAAAACCGGCAGTCCTGGGTTGACTGGTGAGACGGTCCAGGTATCCCGCAGATATCGTTTCACTTGCGCCAGGTAAGGGATATTTGGTGGGTGGGCCCAGATCATCATACCAAGGCCAAAGAAAGGCCAGAGAGGAAAAGTAATCACCGCCTCGATGACCACCAGGATCAATTTCGGGAGGATGAGGATCACAAACCGAGACAATGCTGGTTGATCCCCGTTCAGTCGATGGGGGTTGGCAGCAGTCATAGACTTTCCAAATACCCCTCAAGAGCTTTTTTCAGCTTGGCGGGTTTAAAACCCATCGGCCCCTGGCCGCCGGCATAAACGATTTTTCCATCCAGACCCACCAGATACAACCGGGTTGGCCAGCCGGCGTAGGCCTGGTTGACACGGTCATCCATCTCATCCACATAGGTCTTGATGCCGTATCGCAGGGCAGTTTCACATTCCCCGGCTACTGCCCGGCGTTCCTCGATGGTCTTGGGATCCTCATGTACATCGGAGGCCTGATCTGTTAGTACTGCTACGATTAATCTTTTTCGTCCACTTGTTTCCCAGCCACCAGCCGTCTCTCGGATGGGCTTCGCGAATGTAGATACTGAGAAATTGAACCTCCTCATGATACTGCTGGTAAATTTCCCGGAGACCCACGGTCCCTTTTACGTAGGGTGGTCAGGTAAAACTGCCGAATACCAGAGCCACAGGCTTATTACCCTGAAAATCGGACAAAGTGACTGATTCCTCACCTTTAATATCATGGAGAGTAAAATCCGGCGCTAGATCACCTGCCTGGGGAGCCTTGGCGTTGAGGGCCATCTGGGCTGGCATCAGGCTCTTGCGGAAGCCGATGTTGAATTTGAACTCCTTGACGATTTCCAAAATGACCGACATGAATTTCTCCTGATTTTATTTTAAGGTTGGGCACCTTGATATTTTTCTTTCAGTTGTTCATAATCCCCGTAGCTGAATGGACAGTATTTTATACAGAGTGTACATCCGTTATCGTTGGAGAATGGGTCCGCACACAAAACATGATTAATGTAGAACGGACCGCCATCGTGGTGGGTTTGAGTTTCGCTGTAGATCGCATCAGTGGGGCATTTCTCCACACACAGGTTGCAGGTATCGCAATAATCTTTGATCCAGCCGTGGGGATTCTCTTGTGAGAAAGGGAGATCCTCGATATCCGTGTAGACCGCAGCCAACCGGACGCGGGGACCATTGATCCGGGTCATCAGGAGTCCATGTTTCCCGGCCACACCCAGGCCGGCATCGATCGCGATCGGGATATAGTTCACATCACCGCCACC
Source organism: uncultured Chloroflexia bacterium (assembly GCA_963716695.1). Classification (GTDB taxonomy): domain Bacteria; phylum Chloroflexota; class Anaerolineae; order Anaerolineales; family UBA11858; genus B10-G9. The sequence continues at coordinate 241,951 of CAVQTT010000010.1, read as the reverse complement.
GGCCGGCCCGGCATGGGCGTTATAACCCCGTTCCCGCAGCCAATCCGCCACCTTGTTGACCGTTAACCCCACCTGGTAGTAGGTCCGGAAGACCTCCTTAAAGGACTCCAGATTGGGCGCCCCTTTGATCTTATTTTTATCCATCTCGATGGTAAAAACCATGGCGTTCCCATATAAGATGCGGAACCCTCGAAATATGTAGAGCGGACTCACTCTGGTATACCCGATATCCACCACACCCAGGCTTATGGCGTAGGTTTCCAATTCGGCCAGCGTATCTGGATCAATGGTCTTTTTGCCTGCTAACGGATTGTTCTTAATGCTCCTGGCGCTGAGGTGCATTTCCCTTAAGGTACCAATGAAGTATTCCTTTAATCCTTTATAGCGCATCTGCCTGAACCGTGCCCGGACACTGCCATAATCCATGATCACCAGGGGGACGAGGCGCGGTTCGCGGGCTTTCAGGTGGCTGGAGACAGGCTGATCCTGCGGGCGCAGGTAGGGTTCGATCGTGAAGAACCAGGGGGCTTTTTTTATTCTTTCAGACCAGAGGATCTTTTTCATGAAATGGTATCCTGATTTTTTTTATTCCCAAAAGGAAGGAAAACCTGCCTCTATTATAGGGATTATTTTATTGTTAGTCAATACTAACATATGGTAAAATGGATTCAATTCTGTACACTTATTCATCTCCTGGAGCCCGGGATGCCAAAAATTGTCAAAGACGAAGAGATCTACCTCGCTGTGATCCGGGTCATTGCTGAACTCGGGTACGCCAGCGGGACGACCAAACAAATGGCAGAAGCGGCCGAAATCAGTGAAATGACCCTGTTCCGGAAATTTGAGAACAAGGCCCAGCTGGTAAAACAGGCCATTGCGTTTATTGTGGGAGAGGCAGATTTTTCAAATTCTGCCAAGTATACCGGCGATCTTGGAGCTGACCTGCTCCGGGTGGTGAAAGCCTATCAGAATTCAGCCATAAAACATGGTGATTTTGTAACAGCCCTGATCCCGGAGATCTCCCGCCACCCCGAGCTGCTGGATTCAATTGACGGACCAATGAACGTATTTAAGTCGATTGGGATATTGATCAAACGCTACCAGGAAGAAGGGAAGTTAGCAGGGGAACCGGAGTTGCTCACCGTGGGGGTTCTGCTGGGGCCGCTGATGTACTCCGCCATGCTGGGCAGGGTTATTCCAGGGGGTCATTTGCCAGCTTTTGATCTTGAACTTCACGTGGCCAGGTTTTTAAGGGGGCGGGCCAGCTGAAATTCCTGCCGATAGCTTTGTGAAAGAACAAAATCAGGTGCATATGTTCAATTATCGAACTAGACTGGAGTTCTTTCAAAGTTCTTATCAGCACTCGATCTAAATAATGTTCCTAAACAAAAATCCCTCCTCTACCTCGCCAAAAAGTCGATTATCTTCAGGGGATTCGAGAAGGGATATTTGGTGAGCGGTCTTGAACAGATCTCAAAACGGTTATCTTACAAACCTATCTTCATTTAACGGCTATTCATTTCTTGTCTTGAAAGGTTAAGCAGTTTGAGCTGCAGCTTTGGTAAATTCGAAACGGCAAATTCAATGTATCCAGCCGCGACCTTTAAGGCGCATAGAAATCTGACCAAATTCCCTGGAGAAGATTCTCACATTCCCCGACGGGATCGATAGCTGGGGGAACCACGTATGGAACCCACTCCACGTATAGGTCGTGACCCAGATCGACAGCACAGACACCAATCGCCGGGTTATCCTGGTAACTTTGGGGACACTTATCCAGAGATTTTTCATCGATACTCGCACATTGCTGACTCTCACTCCCATAATGATTTTCACAGGCATCTTCGGGATAACTGATACAACTAAACTGGAATTCAAGTTCTGTGGTATCAGCGCTATCCATAATATGGCCGCCGTTGGCGTCCAGCTTATCATCCGGGAAGTAATCCCAGCCGAAATTAATGCCTTCAATGATCTGACCGTCGCTTTCAATGCTTACCTCGGTATAGGCCAGCCCGAAGGGCAGGTTCTCAAGTAAAGGATGCGAGAACGTGCCTAGGAGCAGGATGGTATCATTGCCAGGATCCATCGGGAGGACGGTGACACAGTACGTACCCACGGGACCAAAATAATAGTAATAGCCGTCATCGTCAGTTGGGCCGGAGGATGCCGACACTCCGTTCCCTGAAGGGGGGCATTCTCCCTGGGCGATGCGCACATCTACGCCGGGAATGCCGCGTTCATCCTCATCCAGGATACCGTCAGCCAAGACTCCTCCCTCCCTAACGACACAGCCTTGCGGCAGATTATCAGGGTCTATGGGACTATCTGGATGATCGCATTCATCCTCCCACACACGCCCGGCAATCACCCCCGGCTGACCTTCCAAGACGGGAAGCGTATGAAAGGTAAATGGCGGCAGAGTCCCAATCACAAGTTCACCAGCAAGCAATTCGACTGTCCAATAATATTCCCTGCCAACTTCCAAATCAACATCGATCTGATACTGGCGAACATCAGAATCGACCTCCGCAGAGATCACCGTTGCGCTGAGTTCTTCATCGGTTCCCACCCGAACGCGGAAACCACCCGGCGTACACTCAGCAGCGAATGCCCAACCCAGATTCGGCTGTCTTCCGGCGACGGATTCGATGGCGTAGACGAAAGCGCCGTCTACCGGTCCCATCAAGAGCAACACAAAGTCGTCCTCCAATGTGCACGTTCCGTCAGGGATATCTTTTGGAGTTGGGGTTGAGTAATTACAGGATGAAAGCAGGAAGATGACAGAGAACAACAGATGATACCGGATAGGACGACTCTCCTCGGAAGTATTCATGAGGTCTCCTTTCTTATAATGAACGAAAGTTTAGTAAATCTCTACTACAAGCAACGAGGGAACCAAAAAAACAATGCCTGGACCAATAGCATTGTTTTATCTCTATATTAGTGGTCTGATTTATTTTAGAATCGCGTGGGGACTAACCTCATAATAGCATAGTAGGTATGAATTCTCAACTCAGCAGTTGTTTATATGATTTATCCCTAATAAATAAGAACCGTTCCTCAAATTGAGAAACGGTCCGTTTTGTGGACGTTAGTGGACAGATCTCGAACCGCCTTCCTCTCGATTTTTCAGATAATACTTTCGAAAGGGACTATATTTTTGATGAAAATAAAATATGTAAAGGTCTCAGATATCAAGTCATTTGCCTTTCATTGAAAACAATTGTTGCGTAGAGGATAATAAACTAGGAATTAGGAATAATCTTACTGTTATTTTAGAAGTGATATACAACTAATTTTGATAAAAGCTTCCCCCCTGGATGTAATTATCAGGAGGGAAGCTAAACTAATTTACTGAATTCTATTTATGGCTCACTTGTTGGTATTGGTACAAATGGCGCAGAAAGTTCACAGACGGCCAGATTGTCAAAATAGACCATTGTCTCCTCATTCTCTGATGCCCATAACTCAAGCCCAATATGACCTCCCGGAAGTGGCTTGGGGTCATTATATCTAAATACTAGAATTTTATCTAACCAGACCTCGAGAGTATCATCATATGTGCTTATTTCAAAAGTTTGCCATTCATTCTCTTTCAAAAACCTTCCAACCTCACCCAGATTAATATCTGTGGACCCATCAGATCGACCTATTATTACTCCCCATTCATAGTTTATTACAGTATACGTCCCTGGGTCTTCATTTTGATGCCAATAGAATCTTATTGTTTCAGGTTTTCCCCGCGGCATGACGGAAATTCGCCATACCGCATCTTCATATGTGCCATCATCATAAAACATTTGGGTGTCGGTTATAGAACTTGAATATTTAATAACCTTATTACCTGCAGAATCAGGGTGTGGAATTAGATCCCAACCCTGGGCGCGAGCTTCAATTTCCGGCCAACCTTGAGCATGATCATCCTGAAAGTCTTCCAGGTAAAGCAGTTTTTCTCCAGGCCCGCAGGCATCAGAGGGCAATACTCCATGTGGATCCCTTTCAAGGTTGATTGTCAACTGGTTAATACCACGATCAATCACCTCGGTAATATCTTGAGAGAGGTAACCCTGAGCGCTTACAGAAAGATTCACAGTCTCTTCAGGTAAGGCGTACCAAAATGTTTGACCAACATCATCGGTATTCTGAATATCGCCGTTTTCTGCCAAGACGACAGTTGCCCCAATTACGGGAGCATTCTCTTCCCCAGTAACTATCAATGAAAGATCATATGGCACAGGCGTTGGAGTCGGGGTTGGTTCCGGAGTTGCTGAAGGAACGGGCGTATTGGTGGCAGCGGCTGCTGTTTGGGCTGCAGATGTTGCTGCCAACTCTTCTGAGGAAGGGCCACAAGCTGACAATAAGGTACAAAATAGTATCAAGAATAATCTAAGATACAATCTCTTACTTAAAAACTTCATATCTTTCCTCCTCATAATTTAGTGGAATTTATGAAACAAGTAAGAATATAATTAACTTATAAGGGGAAAAAACAATGCAAGAATCTTTGGCATTGTTCAGTGAAGGAGATCAATGAAATGAGGGGATATTGAATTTTCTTGATCGATACGGAATGTTTGGAGCAATATGAATTTTAGCATAATAAAGATATTACCTCAATACTATCGGAGAATTTTCCTGTGTAAAGAAGAAATCCACCCATTTCGGGTGGATTCTTTTATTGTGGGCGGTATTGGACACGAACCAACGATTACCAGGGTTATTTTTACTCAGAAATAATCAAAGAGACTGGATCGTGGATCCTTGGTGAACCAGATTTAGCCGATTTCAGTGCTGCACCAGAAACTGCCGGAGGTCCAGACACCGATATAATAGATGCCGCAAAAATTTCTGAAATATCCTCTACATGTCCGGAGTAGTTGATGGCGGCATCCTGGTGGATGGAACATGTATGTTTGTTGGATTGCTTGTGGATGAAAATCTGATTATTTCCTGAACCTAGGCTGACTGGAGGTAATAATAAAACATCCTGACAGCGATCAGTGAAAGGGACATAAACTTTAATACAGTGTGGTTTACAATAGAAATACAGGAAATAATCACCCGGAAATTAATAGGAGGGAAGACCCTGATGACACGATCACAGAAACTCTTATTGATCCTGTTAGTTTTTGTCTTCATCAGTTGTAACAGGCCAAAAGTTGAGCCAAAAATAATCCCGGTTGAGCCGACATACTCTCTTGATGGGGTCACTCTTGGCACCACAAACCAGGGAGCTGATGAGTCTGCCGGGACAGAGGCCACATATGCAGATCCACCTATACAAGGAGCTGCTGCCGGACAAACAGGAGATCTGATTCCCATCTTGCCGGCTGGAACTGACATCGCGATCTTTGAGATCCAGATGGTGGATCTGCAAGCTGGATGGGCGATTGGCGGCGCTGAACCAGAGACTGAGCATATATTCCGAACGGAGGATGGAGGGGTTTCCTGGCAAGACGTCACTCCGCCCCAACCCGTCATTACCGGTTACGGTAATTTCGCAACTGCAAATCTTGGTTCTTGGGACAAGGATCACGCTTGGGTGAACTATCTGGGATCGGACGTGATCTGGTCAACAAACGATGGTGGCACTTCGTGGATTTCATGACAATTGAGCTATACAACCTACCCAGATGGGATCATCTCGGTGCTTGATCAAAACCATGTTTGGATCTTTCAATTCTTCGATTCTGGCATGCACAAGGTCTATACGTCATTGGTTCAAACAGCAAATGGTGGAGGTAACTGGAATCTTCTGCTTGATCCCTACCAGGATGAGGATATTCAAAGTTTCTCCAAAACTGGAGCTGTATTCATCACTCCCCAACATGGCTGGTTAACTAGGAATTTTGATGGCGTCAGCCCGGATATCTATCTAACCAAAACACAAGATGGTGGAAAGACCTGGAACATCAGACCATCATCGAACCGCCTGCAATCCCCGGGGTTTTTAATTCCGGAATCTGTGGACTATATGATCCATTTCTGGTTTATCCAGATGTAGGATTATTTAGATTGTCCTGTATTTATGATCAGAATGGCCAAAGGTTGGAAAAGGATTTCCTTTATAAAACAGATAAAGGTGGCATGTCCTGGGATGTCCTGGATACGCCAGGAGGTGAGTTCAGTTATATTAATGAATCGATCATTTATTCACTTGGAAAGGACATAGAACGCTCGAGCGATGGGGGTCTCAACTGGCAACTTATAAAAACCGTCAATTGGGAAGGTCAATTCAGTTTTGTTGATCAAAACACAGCCTGGGTTGTGGCGGCTGACAAAACTGATTGCAATGAACCCCAAATACGCCCTGGTGAAAACTCGTGATGGTTGCAGCAGCTTTGAGAGCATCGATCCCATACTCATTGAAAGCCAAACCCTTCGTTAATGATGGATTGAATCCGGAAAGTCGGCCCCTGCTGTCTGAATGTGTACCTGACCACCCCAATAAATAGAACCGCTCATCCATTTGACGAGCGGTTCTAATGTAACAAATATTGATCGAACAGTCAACAAACCAAATTTTCAGAAATCTGCCACCAGGATTATTTGGCATGAAAACTCATTTGACACAAAAGCAGTGATAATCATATTCCAAATCCTTCTGCATCTTCACCGTCTGGTTTAGCGACATGACATCCCAGGAATCCGGCTCCTGGGCGGAATCTCTCCAACTCACGCCTGAAGAGATGGCAGGTCCCACCGTTTGATGGGCATGTGCCATCCAAACACCATACATAGGTTTTGCTTTGCTCTGCAGTGCCTTCTTGATATTTGCATCCTGTCCCGCAGATCATCATAATCTCCATCCAGGATAGTACTCATTAGTCTGATCAATAAATAAATCAGCTCCATCTGAACTGGATGCGGCCTGAGGATCCCCACAATCAGTAAACCAGTTTATAGTTCCATCTTCCTGCAAGCCGCAAGGTGCAGGGATTGCTGCGCTGTTTGATCGCCTGTAGAGACTAGCGACCTGGACGGTATAGGCATCCTCGACCAGCGTTGAGTGACCATCGATCTCCCACTGCCATGGATTCCGAATGACAATATCTGAAGCGCGTCGATTTGAACGGGGTTTTCAATCAACTGATGTGAGATATTCCTGACAGGCCCCCACGCCATATAAACCCTAACACATCTGGATGAAGCATCGATAGAAGGCCGTCAACGTCCCCATTTCCAAACATCTCGTTATAGGTATTGAAGAATCTCTGGACTTCTCCCAGTCCTGGATCCACAGTCGGGACTGGTGTTGGAACCAATTTTTCTCCGCTGACGCTGTAAACGATGGGTTGTCCTCCCGGCAGTCCTCCATTCGCCCCCATGGTGTAATCTCCTTGAATTTGACCGTCATCAATATTGCCCTGGAAGGTAACCAAAATATTCCGATATCCAGCTACCGTCCCACTGCCCGAGGCAAGAAACGATCCATCATCATCTATCTCGCCCTGTACATTCACCCAGGGGAATGGACCATCAATACACAGGCTGCATTCCCTGGCTGTTAGGGTCATTGCACCCGGCATCTTAATGAAGCCTTTATGTCCCGCGTTATCTTTTTTCACAGACATAGATATCCGGTAATCTCCCAGAAAACCGAGGGACGGTGTAGGAGTGGGTTCTGGTGTGGGAGTGGTTTGTGGCGTTGCTGAGGGTCCTGGTCTGGTTTCTGCAATTCCACGTATAGTTGATGGAAATGTCAGACCTGCACGAATGAGCATCATAATCAAGGCCAAATACAAATGCCATGGCTGAAACTTCTTCCCAGAAACTAGTACCAGATTGTTCTGCCCTCAGACGAGCAGCATCCATAATGGCTTTTTCAGACATGACTTTCTTCCATCCCTCGACAATACTGCTGACAAACTCACTGCCTTCATCATCTGAATTAGAGTCCCGTGTGCCATGTGTCCAAAAATCTAGGTCACCATAAGAGGAATCGCGATTGCTTGTCGAAACCAGGGTTATATCAGCCACCTTACTCATACTGTCAGAAAAACTTCCGCTTTCACAGGAATTGAGGATAACAACTATGTGAACACCAGGATCAAATCTTGCCAGATCTCCTTGAAGAAAATCTTCCCGAATATTTCCAATTTCTCCTAAGCCTTTTCTTGGTCCATCATCAATTTCCTTACCATGACCATTAATAAATACAACCAAGCGTATCACCAGGTTTTAGGTCCGCTGCTTTCTCAGTGAACCAATCAACGCGGTTATCGACTGTAGCTTCACCACCTCTCTCGGATGCAGGAATATTATCGTTTTGAGGACCTAAATATGAAACTTCAAATCCTGACTCATTGAATAAGTCACGCATATTTGACGAGTTGGTCCCAAATTTTTCCTCACCAGGCTCATTCTCTTTCCAGGCATTTATAACGATCGCTGTACCTTCCTTTAATTCCTGAGTGTAGAAACGAACAGACTCAGAGGCTATATGTTTCATTGGAACAGAACTGCCCTCATCCCAGTTGTACTCCTCATTGGTGAATACCCAATTATCTTCATTCCAATAATTATCTTCTGTTATCCAGAGGCCTTCACCATTTAATACGGGCCACCATTCTTCATCGCTTATTGTGATCTGACCGCTTTCTTTAGATATAAACACAAATCGAGATCTATGGACAAAACTAGCAATCGGTGCATCATCAATCCAGAAAAACCAAGTATGATCCAAAATTACAGTGGGATTAGGATGAGATTTGGATCCGAATAAATTATAAGGACCGATCTCGTCTCCAGGAAGCAGCAATTCAGGCCAGGCAAAAACGATCAATGGGTGATCAAGAGTCTCGGGTTTAACCACCTCACTGAGGACTAACTCCACTGCCATATTAAGGTCTGGTACTGGTTGAGAGGTTTGCCTTTCAGAACAACCAGGGAAAATAAATATCCCTGCCAAGAGAATGGTGATCATCAAAAGCGAGAAGTGGCCTTTAGACATTGGGCATCTCCTTTTTATAGAGGGCATTTCTTCCAGTAATTGTAATTTATTCTCGATGTTTGGCGGACTTTTTTATCCCCAGAGAGGAAAAGATAAACCCGGGGCCTCTATCAGATCTTCGATTCATTAAATTATTTGACAAGGAGAATCATTCTAGAAACACAATAATTGTCCAGTACAATAAAATTGTCAAGAATTCAACTGACTCAGGTAGGGGAAAGCTCAATTGAGGAGTTCTGTAATCAGTTTCGATTGACTTCTCATTATTTTATTAATCGAGTACTTGCCTAAGTCCAAGAAATATGGATTTTATTTTTGAGTTTCATTCAGAAATCCATAAGCAAGTTATTTGCCGATATTTTTTCTCTCATCTGATATCCAGATCATCCAGTCAATATACTGGTATATAAATTCACATGAGGAGTCTTCTATTGAATACAATCCCAAGCCGAATAAGTGACTTTCTGAAACGGACATTTTTTTCTAATTATTCTCCTGATCATGATCAGCAGCTGCAACTTGCCCACAGGGGATGTGGGCAGTATGGATACCGCTAATCCTGTTGATTTCTGGATGGTTAACACTGGAGAGGGCTACTTGTGTCCAGATCTTGTTAGCATTCACTTACTTTCGCCGATTGATTATGGCAATCCAAGCACAACCGTAGATCTGGATACTGCATTATTTATTGGTGAAAATCCCCCTCCATTTATGGATGATACCGAATTTTATCCGCCTGGAGGGACTTTTAATGTTGCTTTTACCGTTCCTGCCGGAGGCGATCCAAATTATCACCAATCCTATATAGAAGCAAGTGGATCAATTCCCGATCTATTGACGATTGAAATCGTTGATTCAATTATTTCCATTTCAGGACCTCCTCCGTGGATAACGGTGTCCGGAACTATTGAACCGGATGGCAGTATTTCCACCTCTGGAAGCGGCGATGCCGCAGGGCGATCCAATGTCGCAGTAGCATTAAATGGATACCTTGTCTCAGGGGAACTGAATGGCGAGTACGAGATGGGCTTAACTGGCCAACTCCCAGGAGGGACAATCACCTATACAGTAGAGGGTCAGCAGGTCCCGGGAACGATTGAAATATCAAACGAAACCATAGTAAATGAGAGCACAAATCCTAACACCGGCATTACAACATTGCAGGTGGATTTGGATGGTGACGGGTTGGCGGATGTTGTCCGGACAGAGATGAATACGGCAGGATGATCGATGAAAGGCCAATGGATCTTGGTGGTGTAGTTATCTATTTACATTTTGATTCCACAACAAATCTGACCTGGAAATGGGTTGATACCGATGGTGATAATAAGCCCGATGTTAGGCGTATGTATGATAAAGATGGTAATTTGGTAGAGGACCAAGTCTTACCAGATCCGATCACCGGCGCGGGTTTTGATAATAAAACAGGGGTAACTACTGAACAGGTTGATACAGATCACGATGGTAAACCGGATCTGGAGAGGAAATATGACCGGGAGGGCAGAAAAACCGGTGAACAACCCATTGACCCTGGTAGCCCAGGATCCAAAAGCACAGATCCGTTAACAGGTATTACATCAGAGTGGGTGGATTTGGATGGCGATGGGATCAATGATATTGTCAGGAAGAGAGCAAAAGATGGTACGGTAATTGATGAATTTCCTCTGGATGGAGGTCACATAATCATTGACTATGTAATCGACTCTGATACAGGCACAGAAACCAAATACGTAGACACGAATGGGGATGGTATCCCAGATGCTGCACGTATGTATGACAAATTTGGTAACAAGTTAACAGACAGAATTATCAGGGGCAAGCTGATAAAACGTGATCTTAATGAGCACACAGGTGAATTGACTGAATGGATTGACATGGATGGCGACGGACGACCGGATGTCTCCCGCAAATTCAATGAAAAAGGCCTGCAAATAGAAGAAAAACCCGTCGATCCTAAAGATCTTGGCAACGCCGTCGGGATGAGCCTCGAGCAGTCCACTGGGAATTCACCATTTATGTGGATGAGAACGAAGACCAGAAACCGGATCAGGTCCTTATATGCGGTCCTTCCGGGTTTCTCGTTTCTCAAACAGTTCTCATTTCTTCTCCATCTCCTGCCCGGCTACCAAATCTATCTCAATGACGTCTATCTTCTGGAAAATTGACCCAAGAAAGTCAAGAAGTACAGATAGCTAACGAAGATACTCTTGAACCAACAAACCCCACTCCTACCGTGGATTCAGCTCCTCCAGTATCCGACGATTATGTAGAAACCTGTGCGGTATTTGAACAAATCAAGATCCTGAACACTATTATGCGGCACATGCGGGATTGTAATCCCACACTGACCTTCTGCTACAAGATAGATACAGAAATTCCTGGACTTTCGGCCGAGTCACGGTTTGCTTTGGATTATTCAGTAATGGTTAACGGAAAACAAGGGAACTGTTTCCTGGAAGAAGGCTTCGATGACCGTTTATACTGCCGTGTGGAAATCACTGCAGATGAGGCGCACACTTTGGGGCATTTTGAGCTGTTTGCCAATCCCTGTCAGGAACCAATCTCGGTTTTGGATCTGACGATACCCGATCTCGAGGGATGTGGAGAACCCATGACAGAACCTGAAGAACCCAGTGATGATTCTTAAGTTTTGTAACAGAACATTTAGCAATTACAAAAAAAGAAGCCCTGATATAAACGATAGGAACTAGGTTCTATCAGCCAATAAGATTAGACTATCCCCCCTTCCCCGGCCATTGTCGGCAATCGATGCTTCCATTCGGTCCTGAACTCATCGAAGTCTTGACTTTTTTGCACACAAGCTGTGATAATTATTACCAATTTCTTCCGCATCTTCTGGGTTGGGCCGGCGATAATATCCAAAGATACAGGTTCTCGTGTAGGATCCTCTATCAGAATTGAGTAACCATCTATCTCCCACAGCTATGGATTCCGAAGAGGTTTTCTCAAGTTATAGGATTAGATATGGAATTTATACAATTGTTTTCCTATCCTATTTCCCAGATAAGTTCTATTCCTTAGCGAACACCAGATTGATAGGTCATTCCGCTTCCCTCAGCAGCTGTTCTGGCAGTAATATACTCATTTAAATAATCCAAGGGAGATAAGTTTTAAGAAAATCCCACCCCAACCCCACTTGAGGTCTTCTGAGAGCATCGCCGCCTGATTCTTCTGCTCAAAAGTGAGCATGGCCAGGAACTGCTCTACAGCCTCACTTTGAGGTTCGAGATGGGACCTGGACAGTGGATGGTAGTGGACTCGAATCGAACCATGGTTTATTGTGTAATCTCTGACAATATAGCACAGGTAATTTTATTCGAGTAAGGATTAATACTTTCAGTGGTATTGGATATCGATGAATTCAACTGACTGTTTTCTCTGGAGGTCACTTGAACCTAAATCCAAATCAAGGTTGTCTGCTCCAGGTGATCCCCCATCCATCTCGTAAGGAATCTGCGCCAGGATCATAGGTCACCTGGAACGAAAGTGGATTCAGGGTCCATTCAGGATCCCCTAAACAAGTCACCTTAAGTTCAGGAAACTGGAGCAAATTCCCATCCAATTGGCCAATCCCTTCCAACCTTACTGCATATTCTGGGATTCCATCTTCGGTTACACCACATAAGGATGCCCCATCATCCACATAGGTCGCAGAGAACTGACCAACGGACAGGTCTAAGATTGATAACGTTTGGCGGCTCCCATCATTATCTGTGCTCTGCCAATCCCCAGCGATCGCTGGGTTATCTGCTATATCAATTTCTTCCGTTGGGAATGGTGTCTCGGTTGCTTCAGATGTATCTGTCTGCGAACTGATTTCACTCTCAGATATAAAAATTTCTAGGTTTTCGGATAGAACCCAACCCTGGAGACCACTGGTATCGTGGCGAATGTAAGACCATAGCTGATCCGCTGTCTGTTCAGCTATGAAAACCTCTGCGCCCTGAATAACACTTCCGAGGACTTTTGCAGCACTATCTGGACTTGCCAACAGATTATTTGTCGAAAGCAATTTACCTCGATCAACCAGGGCCATAGCCTCCTGAGTGCGATCGAGGGAACGAACTTTGATATCATCCACACAGATGGTTGTGCCTGGTGAGGCACCTATTCCAGCAGTGCCATATTCTTTGATATCTAAAGTTTGATTGATCATTAATCGGCCATTGAGGTATGTACGAATATTCTTCCCATCAACCTCTGCTCTCAGTAGATACCATTCCCCTGGATTGATAGTTGAATTAACACTCTGCCAGGTATCACATTGATCTGTTCCGCAGTAGCTTTGGGATACCCCTGAAAATCCACCTCCTGTATTAATCGTATGGGCGTAGCTCCCCCAAAGCCGGTTAACTGAATTCCGAGTTCTAAGGCCGCCATTGATTTCCCTCACCCCCATCAGACGGACCCAGGTTTCAAGCTGATAATTTCCCCATTCAACAGATCCGAACGCAGAATCAATATAGGACTCATCAGAGTAACCACAATATATATGGTCGCCACTTTCTTCTGTCACAACCCAATCATTGTGGGAGGGATTAGATTTGAACATCCCAGGATCACCCTCGAAGTCATTTTCAGTTAAAGTACTTAGAAAAGGAGTAATGTCTGGCGATGACAAAGCAGGAGGTAATTGAAGAGAGGCTTGTTCTGGTGAAATATCCACTAAGACGTAGACTGGTATGGTTTGAGAGGCACCAGGTTGGGACAGGGTGCATTCGATTGTTGTTGTACCAGATCCTTTGGCAATAATCAAACCGGTATCATCCACGGTGGCAATTGAACCATTATTGGAGGAACACGTAACTTGATAATCTTCCGGGCTTACAACATAACCGGAAGCAGAGCGGGCAGTGATGCTCAGCTGAACTTCCTGTCCTGATGAGAGTTCTATATTGGCGCCATCACCACAAATCTCGGAAGTTATGAAGATCCTCTTCACATTATTATCAGTTGACGAGAAAGGAAAATCCAGTCGTAAGCCTATCTCTGCGAAGTTGATGTCCTCAAAACCAAGCGAATAGGCTGGAGAATCAAAACGGAGGCGGTAGTCACTCATCTCTGGGTTGATGAATATTGGATCTGACATTAATGAATTCTGATCATAGTTCATGTCCGGTATATTCTTCCATTCTTCCAGCGTGTCTATACTAGGAATGCCGTAGACTCGATACATATCACGATCATTGAAGAACAGGTTTTTATCAGCTACTCGTAACCAGGATCCTTCATGACCAAACTGGAGATAATAAAGAGGCCCTTTATTGTTGTAGAAGATATTTCCCAGCACATCTATATCGTTGGGAGGTGTTTCAGCTGCAATAGAGCAACCTCCACCTTGTGGACAGTACTCGCGAGGCCAGATTACCCCTCCCATCTCTACATTGTTGAAGGCCATAATATTGTTCTGGATTAGGGTTTCAATATCTCCAGCTTCTAACAAGCCGACGAGATAACCCCCTCCTTTCTGCTGAAGGTTTTCTATCAAGTTATTAACGACAGATGTACCCGTAGCATATTCATCCATATAAATTCCACCACCCCAGGAGAAAGGGATATACGAATCGTGAAAATAATTATTCCGGATGATATTATCGGGACCGGCTTGCCCGATATAGATAATTCCCATATCCTGGAAATCGAGTGTGACAGTGTGGAATTCGTTAAATTCAATAACATTCCCCATTGACTCCGGAGTATCCAGCATATTGGCTCCACTGATATTTATTGCGGCATTAGGGATATCATGAAAAAGATTGTGTGCTACATGATTGTGTGAACTCATATTAATGAACAATCCCAAGGCGTGGGGAGTAATCAATCCAATGTGATGGATGTGATTGTTGAGAACCTTGTGGTTGCTGTTTAATTCAGAATCATTGTAGCCGTTAAACTGTACGGCCGTATCACCAATGTTGTAGATCAGGTTGCTCTCAACTGTGATATTTTGAATATTGTCCTTAATTCCTAAAACACCCTTACCTCCAATATTATGAATGCGATTTCCCCGGATGATAATATCCTCTGCGTTTACTATATAAACCGCAGCCGAACTATTGGAGTTAGCCCATAAATAGGGTTCTCGATCTGAGTGGCGGATATCCAGCCCTTCAAAGGTGATATTCCTTGCCCGTTTGGTCTCAAACCCCTCAATTCTAATGATAGATTTTAACCGGGGGGCGACAATTATCTGTTCTTCAATAGGTAGTTGATGTGGCCAATAATATAGTGTACTGCCATCTAAGAAGAATTCTCCTGGATGATCAAGAAGTTCAAGAGAATCCTGGATATAAAAATCTGTACCTGGACCCAATGCATTAAATAATTCTGGAGTGATACCATCAAGTTCTGCCAAAAGAGTATTTTCTTCATAAGAGATCTGAGTAACTGGTCCAAGATAGGATCGCCAGTGTTGAAAACCCTGATTTCCTCCGTTCCAGATACGCAATTCAAGACCAATAAAGTTATCTAGCACAGGAAAAGTTGCAGGATCAAAATAGAAACCTCTATACTCACTGCCTTCTAGTAATCCAGCCACTTTCATGTAAACATTCCTCCCGGGATTTATCGCATCCGGATCCTGGTTAGGATGTCTTGCCAATACGCTTGTTTTTTCATTCTCAAAAAGGGCAGAAAACTGGTAGCTTACTGTGGTTGTATATATATTCTCGTTGTAAGATTCCCAATCCGAGAGGATGGCACCGCCGCTAATGATGGGAGATTCGTCAGGGTAATTACGATAGATAACTTGGAAATCACCTTGGCCGGAATCTTCCAGAGAAAAGAGCAGAGTTTCATCAAGATAATAGGTCCCAGCCCTGATCAGGACTGTGATATCCTCATTTTGTGTTTCCTCAAGAAGTGATTTCACAGCTTCCTGGGCTTTTTGAATAGTCAGAAAAGGGCCATCCTGGTTTCCCTTTGGTTCTGCAAGCTTTCCACTCCAACTATCGTTTCCGAGAGGGGATACAAAAAACGTTGCTTTTGGCTGTTCGGTTTCTGAAGGAGTGTTTGGATCATTCCCACAAGATGTTAATAATAGCAACAATATCAAAGATAGGGTCATTAATCTGGGTGAGTGGACTGATATTAGCCTGAACATGGCATCCTCCTCATGGATCGATGAATATCTATGAAATGGGTAAACTCGAAAATCTCTAATATATGATTTTGCTTTGACTTTTGGGAGAGTTCTATGAAAAAAGGAAAACAATGTCCAATAAGATGATATTTATTATAGAATAAAAACAACTGCATTGTGAAATAGATAGCAATTGAATTAGAAAACTTGTCGTACTTTGTCTTCTATCCCACTTTTTTTCTATCGAGCTGCCAATCCAATTAATAAAGCTGATCTTTCCTGGTGCAGTTTGGGTGCAATTAGGAAGAATCGTATAGTTTCTATGGTAACTGTTGACTTCTTCCCCTCGGCCGAGAGGACAGGATGGACCCCGTGATACCCCCTTGAAGCAAAAGAGCAACTTCCCTCTGATTATCAGTCAGTTGCTAATCCTTGTTCATTTTGTGAGCCAAATCTTTTATCAGTAGAACACCTTGCATGATTTAGATACTTAATAAATCCTTTTCGCTCTATCAACCAAACTTGCCCTAATCTTCTAGATTTGAGGATATTTCCTCTCAACAACCTTCTCAGATATTGTTGGTTATATCCGCTGATCTCTGCAGCTGTTCTCACAGTTATATATTCCCCCAAGAAATCTGACTCAGAATTAAATGAAAATCCCATCCCAACCTCATTTGAGGACTTCCGAGAGCGTTTCTACCTGGCCTTTCTGCTCAAATCTGAGCATGGCCAGGAACTGCTCTACAGCCTCGCTATGAGGTTCGAGATGGGTCCAGGACAGTGGGCGGTATTGGACTCGAACCAACGACTTCCTCCTTGTAAGGGAGGCGCTCTAACCAGCTGAGCTAACCGCCCGTTGGTGGAAGATATTATACAGCCTAGAGGTTGATTAGAAAAGGGAAGTTAAAAGCTGAATCTGGTAGGGAGTAAGGAGTAAAGTGATTGAGGTCCAGTAAAGGAAAAAAATCGTTTAGGGTCGCCCGAACACCTCACCACTCACGCCTTACGCCCTTACTCTTTGCGCCTAACGCCTTACGCCTTACGCTTTACCCCTTACGAATTCCGCCTTACAACTCTCATTCCCTTATGATAAACTTTTCCATAGTCAATTACTTAAAAATTATGAGAATAATCCGCTACTCCACCCCCAAACGCAAGCCCGGTTACGGCTGGCTGCTGGATAACAAGGTCGGCCCCATCAAGGGCGATATCTTCGGTTCCTTTGAGCGCGGGGAAGCCCGGATATCCCTGGATTCGGTCCAGCTCCTGGCCCCTGTGCAGCCCGGCAAGATCATCTGCGTGGCCCGCAATTACCCCGCCCACGCCGCTGAACACAACGCTCCGGTGCCCGAGCTGCCAGCCCTGTTCTTTAAACCTACTTCGGCCCTGATCGGTCCCGGGGAGGCCATCATCATCCCCCCCCAGGCCCAGCAGGTGGAACATGAAGCTGAGCTGGCTGTGGTGATCGGCAAAACCGGCCGCTGGATCGCTCCCGAAGATGCCCCGGATTATATCCTGGGCTATACCATCGCCAACGATGTCACCGACCGGGTCTTCCAGCGCCAGGATCTGCTCTGGACCCGGGCTAAAGGCTTTGATACCTTCGCCCCCCTGGGCCCCTGGATCGAGACCGATTTTAATACGGCCGACGCGATCATCTCCTGCCGGGTCAATGGGGACCTGCGGCAGATGTCCTCCACCCGGGAAATGGTCCATCTGGTGGAAGAACTGATCGCTTTTGCCTCTTCTTTCATGACCCTCAACCCGGGGGACGTGCTGCTGACCGGGACCCCGGAAGGGGTTTCCAGGCTGGAACCCGGGGACGTGGTCGAAGTCGAGATCGAAGGCATCGGAGTGCTGACCAATCCTGTGGTTCAATCGGACCGGGAATAATCTATGTCGATCGATGTCAAAGCCGGTGTGATCGCTGCCACCCTTCTGACCCTGATCTTCTTCCTGATCAGTGCTGTCGCCGGGATCCAAACCGTCATCAGCGGGCGCAAGGTGAAATTCTTTCAGCTCCGCCGGGATCAGATCCTGCGGGGCTGGAGACTGATCATCCTGGGTATCTTCTGGGTGCTGCTGGGCATCGGGGTCTATTTTTTCGGTGAGCCGATCGCTTACCGCTACAACCCACCCTCGCCAACCCTGCCTATGACCCTGACCCCCTCAGTAACACCAACACCTTCGACCACACCAACCATCACAGACACCCCGACCATCACCCTCACGCCGGCGGAATCCTATACCCCACTTCCTTCCCAGACCCCCCACATCCCGATCGCTGTCGAAGCCCGTTTCGAGGGACGACTTACTCCCCCACCCGAGGCCGCCTTCAGCCCGCTGGTCTTTACCAATATCGGGTTGGATGACGACTACACACCCATCGGGCCTGGCGTCCAGTTCACCAATCCAGTCGGCCACCTCTTTGCCGTGTTCAGCTACGCCCGCCTGGAGGACGATGTCCAATGGAGCGCCCTGTGGTACCGGGGAGACGAGCTGGTCCATTTCGAAAGTTTGCCCTGGAACGGCGGAAGCGGCGGGATCGGCTACACTGACTGGGACCCGGCCCCCGATCTGTGGGTTCCCGGAGATTACGCCATCCACCTGTTCCTGGGAACAGATTTTTATATCAGTGGATTTTTCACAGTGGTGGGAGATTCCCCGACGCCTACTGTAACCTTGACTCCCACTCCCACGCTGACCCCCTCACCGGTGCCGACAGTCCTGCCGCCGACACCCAGGCCGTAAAGGTAGTGAGGAGTAAGAAGTAAGGAGTAAGGAGTAAGGGGTAAGGAGTAAGGGGTGAAGAGTAAGATTGTAAGAAGAACGTAGTTTGAGATTGGATCTAGATTAACAAAATCCCCCAAAGACGGATATATTAGGATAAATTGGCTATCTGGACAGCAACCTGGGCAGCAACCCGGGCGTTGTTGAGCAGCAATCCCAGGTTGGCTTTTAAGCTGGCTTTGCCCGTGATCTCACTGACCCGCTTCAACAAAAAGGGAGTCACTTCTCCCCCGCTGATCTTGTGTTCCACCGCCTCGACCACCGCCTGGTTGACAGCATCTTCCATCACCTTGTCAGGCAGGGCGTCCCCGATCGGCGCTGGCACCGCCAGCAGCACGGCGGTCCGGATACCCAGGCCCCAGTGCGCCAGGGCCAGCTGGGCCGCTTCCTCGGGTTCTTCCACCTGGGCCGTGAGTGCCAGTCCGCTGGAGCGGGCATAAAAGGCTGGAAAGAGCGCTGTCTGGTACCCAACCACGGGCACAGAATAGGTCTCCAGCAGTTCCAGGGTGGCCGGCAGGTTCAGGATCGATTTTGCGCCAGCACACACCACCAGCACCGGGGTGTTCCCCAGGGCGGGGATATCAGCAGAGACATCAAATGGAGCGCCCCGGTGCACCCCGCCGATCCCCCCGGTGGCAAAGACCCTGATGCCAGCTTTATCAAGAGCAGTGATGGTACCAGCCACAGTCGTTCCCCCGTTCAGCTTCTTGGCGCAAGCCAGGGCAAAATCCCTTCTGCTGACCTTGATAACCTCCCGGTCCTGGGCCAGGAGCAGCAGGTCCTCTTTATTCATGCCAACCTGGGCTTTTCCCCCCAGGACACCAACAGTAGCTGGCACGGCACCCTGTTCCCGGATCACGTTTTCCATGGCCTGGGCCAGCTCGATATTGGTAGGATACGGCAGGCCGTGGGTCACCACGGCGGTTTCCAAACCAACCAGGGGTCGTTTTTTATCCAGCGCTTCACGGACCTCTTCAGAAAAATGCAGTTCTTCCATAATTTGGTCCTATCCTGACATGTTTCGATTCCTGTTCCCAATTCTATCATTTTTCAGCTCTCCCCTGAGTATATAAACAGGTTCAGGCTGAGATAAATGGCCGTTTTCCTGTTAGAATCTAAACAGTATTAAAATCAAACTGGACACCAACCAAGTGAAGGTATAGGTATGAGTGATTTCCCCGGAAAAGGAAAGGTCGCCGTTGTAAAAACCTCCCCGGAAACTGTGCTGGAGGATTATCAGCGCCTGCTTGATCTGGCAGGGATGGCTAATAGCCTGCCAAAATCCAACCAGACCGGATTAAAGATCAATATATCCTGGCAGACCTGGTACCCAGCTTGTTCCACCGCACCCTGGCAGCTGGAGGGAGTGATCAAGTACCTGCAGGCCCAGGGTTACCAGGATCTGGTAGGTGTACACAACGACACAGTGGTAGTGGATACCAGCGACGGGGAAGCCAATAACAAACACAAAACCGTCACCGATCAATACGGCGTGCCCTGCCTTTACCTCTACAACCAGGATTTTGAATGGATCGAATTCTACCCCAAGAACCATAAGTACCTGGTGCTGGATAAGGTCTATCCGGAGGGGGTCTTTATTCCCAAAGCCCTGATGGGCATGAATATTATCCAGCTCCCAACCGTCAAGACCCACGTTTTCACCACCATCACCGGAGCCATGAAAAACGCCTTTGGCGGACTTCTCCACCGGGAGCGGCACTGGACCCATGGGGTGATCCACGACACCCTGGTGGACCTATTAGCCATCCAGCAGGAGATCCACCCCGGTTTGTTTGCCGTCATGGACGGCAGTTTTGCCGGCGACGGACCCGGACCCCGGGCCATGCGCTGGCATGAAAAGGACATCCTTTTAGCCTCAGCCGACCAGGTGGCTATCGATGCCATCTCCGCCAAATTGCAGGGATTCAACCCCCTGGACCTGCGCTTCATCCACAAGGCTCACGAGCTGGACCTGGGTGTAGGTGATCCAGACCAGATCGAGATCCTTGGCTACGATATCAATCAGGAAAAATCCTGGAATTTTGTCCGGGAAGACACTTTTGCCAGCACCGGCCAGCACATGATCTATCACGGACCGCTGAAACCCCTGGAAAAGATCTTGCTGCAGAGTCCGTTGGTTCCCTGGGCTTATTTCGCCAGCAACTTCTACCACAACGTTTACTGGTATCCCTTTGTAGGCCGGAAGCGGGTCGAGGAAGCCCTCCAGACCAAATGGGGCCAGCTCTTTAAAAAATATGGGGACGGTAAAGTGGTCATGCCGGGCATGGAAAAAAAGACAGTTATCCAGGCCCTGGTAGGAATCGGATTGGCGGCGATAGTATTAACCATCCTGCTGGCTGCCCTTTTCTAGGATCCATGCCAAACAAGATTGACCCGGCATTATGAACCCGCAAGTAGGGACTGAAGTCCTCAGATGGGCTGCGCCGAACGTCCCTCTCCAGGGACGTTTTCAAGTTCCCCCTGAGATATTGCGGATCGCCAGAAATCGTCAAAACATCTCCGTCGACGAAGGTCGACGTTCGGACATAGCCTGTTTTTGGCTATGTCCCCTCTCGGGATTTCAATCCCTAAAATCAGGGACTGAAGTCCTCAGCGGGGCTGCGCCGAACGTCCCTCTCCAGGGACGTTTTCAAGTTCCCCTGGGATATTGCTGGTCGTCAGAAATAGTCAAAACATCTCCGTCGACGCAGGTCGACGTTCGGACATGGCCTGTTTTTGGCTATGTCCCCTCTCGGGATCTCAATCCCTAAATCAGGGACTGAAGTCCTCAGCGGGGCTGCGCCGAACGTCCCTCTCCAGGGACGTTTTCAAGTTCCCTGGGATATTGCTGATCGTCCAGAAATAGTCAAAACATCTCCGTCGACGAAGGTCGACGCTCGGACATAGCCTGTTTTTGGCTATGTCCCTTCTCGGGATTTCAATCCCTAAAGTCATGACCTGAAGACCACAGCGGGGCTGCGCCAAACATCCCTCCAGGGGGCTGATTTCCATTTTTTGGCCTTTCCCGTTACAATAATCTCAAGAACCGCTTCTGAAACTATATTGATAAAATGATCCCCTTTGTACTTGATAGGAGGATAGTCATGCCCAAGATCACTCGATTGCTTCTTATTCTTCTGGTGTTTTTCCTGGCCGCGTGCAACCGGCCCCAGTCCCAGCCTAAAATAGTTCCCACGGATTCCGAGCTAATCTCTGAGCCCACCCTGACTCCGGATCCCCAACCTGAGGATCCCCTGGATACCGAGACAGCCCCCACCCAGGCCGATGAGCCCACCCTCGCACCCCCTCCCCCGCCATCCGGGGACCAGATCCTTCTGGAAGGTGATCCGATCCCTCTCTATGCTGCGGGCAGGGAGATCACCATCCGCGAAGTTGAAATGGTCTCCCCCGCTGTTGGTTGGGCGATCTCTCCCGACGAAGAAGGGATCGGGCATGTGCTGATGACCAACGATGGTGGATATAACTGGAGGGACATCAGTCCCCCAAATCCGGTCAATCCCCAAAAAACCTGGGATTATCCCGAAGTCCATTTCCAGGATCAGGACACCGGCTGGGTCCATTATTCAGACACTGATCTGATCTGGGGAACCCGGGATGGAGGCAGAACCTGGAGTGTAGCTCAGCTGGAATATACCAGCCTGCAGGGTTCCCTGATCTTCAGCCTGGACCAGGACCAAGCCTGGATCCTGCAGTTCCTGGATGGAGGCATGCAGAAAGTTTTTTCCTCCCTTTCCAGAACAACAGATGGCGGAGCCAGCTGGACTATGATCCTTGATCCCACAACCGATTCCAGCATCCAGGGTTTTGATAAAACTGGAGGAGGGTTCATCAACTCCGAATATGGCTGGATCACCCGGGATTTCAGGGGAGTGGCGACCTATCTTTACCTGGACGTCACCGGGGATGGTGGGGCCACCTGGCAGAACCTGGAGATGCCCGCTCCAGCATCTGATCCGGATGCTTTTTCCACCTGCATCTGCGGCCTGTACGATCCCTCCCTGGTTAACACCGCGATCGGCGCAGTAAGGCTTCACTGCACCTGCTTCCTGGAAGACCTGCGAGTAGAAAAGAATTTTCTCTACCGGACGATCGATGGGGGAAGCAGCTGGACGATCCAATCCATGCCTGGGGGGGATTTGGAATTTATCAGCGGGCAAACCTATTATGCCGTTGGACGGGAGATCTACCGCAGCAGCGACAGCGGCACAGAACTGGGATCTGATCAAAACCGTCAATTGGGATGGACAGTTCAGTTTTATCAACCAGAATAACGCCCTGGTCGTGGCTTATAATCCAGACACCGACGTTTATGCCCTGGTGATCACCAAAGATGGATGCAAAAGCTTCCAGGCCATCACACCTGGTGTGCTTGCCAGTCAAACCCGGCGATAGATATGCGGAAAATTTTCTGGACCTGAATCAGTGGTCTGATCCCAATAAAACTAAGGACACGGTCTCCTGAAAGCAAACCGTGTCCTTTTTTATAAAATTGGATAGAGTCCGGCTGGGTTATCTCAGTAATTCCATATATCCCGCGACATCCTTCAACTCATCGAATCTCCAGGTCAGGTCGATCACTTTGTCCTGGGTCTTCTGATCCAAAACCGCTGCGGCATTGGCCCGGAATTTGGAGACGACCTCATCGTCACTCATCGGATTCTGGGGTGAGCCCTTGGCATTGTCCACCTGGGCGGTATGGCTGGCTCCTTTCAGGTCAGTGATGGTCACCCGGGCCCGCTTCACTCCCGGGAACATGGCATCGATCTCTGGATCGGCAACCACCTTGATCTTTCCCAGCAGGTCCCAGATCCGGGGATCCTTCAGCTTATCATCATTAAACGAGCTGGGCAGCACATTGCCGTCTGCCACCGCGGCAGCTACTACATAGGGCAGGCTGTGGTCAGCAGTTTCTTTGGTGGTGGGCTGATATTTACTGGGGTCGGAGAGGATATCGGCTCCCCGGACGGTGGTCTCGACCAGGATCTGAGAGATATCTTCCGCTGCCAGGTTATGTTCCCGACAGACCTGCAGGGCAGCGCTGATAGGCTGATGGGTCAGGGCCTCCGTGGGGAAGGCTTTGTAGCCGCACTGGGTGATCATATAATCCTTGCCAAGACCCTTCAGGAGCCACTCGGGACGCCATTCCACGCTGTTGATCACCTCAAAGACGCCTTCTTTACCCTCAAAAACTTCAACCGGCCCAGAATAGCCTTCCCTGGCCATCTGGGCTGCGATCACTCCGGCCTGGGAGGCCAGAGGCGCTGCTGTATTCTTCATATTGGTTAAATGACCCGCTACCACACCACCGAGGGTGAAATGGCTGCTGCCGCTGATGCCGGCTGCCGCGATCATTTGATCCAGGTCCAGGTCATAAAGTTTCCCTGCAACATAGGGGCTGACAAACTGGATCAGGGAAGCATGGTGCCAGCCAATCTCCCGCACACCCGGATGGGCGGCATGACACCAGCGCATGGTCAGCTCATAGGCGATCAGGATCGCTACTAGCGCCTCTGCCCCGGATTTTCCATTCACCTCGGCCGCCGCCAGGGCAGCCCCGATGATATCCGAGGGATGAGAGGGGTCCTCCTCCCAGTAGATATCGTTGTAGTCCAGGGCCCGGGTCAGCAAACAGTTCATCAAGGCCGCATTGGAAGCATTGGTCTTGGCTTTCCGACCGATCACAGTGGCTTCCGGAATGCCCCCCAATTTCTCTGTGAAGCGGTACATCATTTCCATATCTTCGTTGTTCACCGCAGCCAGGGCACAACCTACGCTGTCTAGCAGAAAACGCTTGGCTTCCCAGACGGCTGTCTCAGGAATATCCTGGAATTTCAGATCCAGGGCAAATTGGGCCATTTTTCCACTTAGGGATGTCATTTTCCATTTCTCCTAAACTACAGGCGCTTGGCTACAGCTTCTGCAACCTCAATAGTTGAGCTGTCACCACCCACATCATAGGTTTTGACTTTGCCCTCGAGGATCACAGCAGCGATGGCTGCCTCCAATTCCCGGGCTTTTTCAGCCTCACCCAGCCATTCCAGCATCATCTTGGATGTCAGCAGCATGGCATTGGGATTGGCGATATACTTCCCGGCATGTTTGGGTGCTGATCCATGGGTGGGCTCAAAAACAGCCAGCTTATCCCCAATGTTGCCGCTGGAAGCAAAACCGAGGCCGCCCACCAGCTGTGCGCAAAGATCGGAAAGGATATCTCCAAACAGGTTGCCGGTGACCATCACGCCATAGTCCTGGGGGTTTTTCAACATCCACATCATCTGGGCATCGATATTGGTCTCCCAGAGCTCGATCCCGGGAAAATCCTTATGGACCTCGCGAGCGACCCGCACCATCATACCGCTGGTCTCCCGCAAAACGTTGGGTTTCTCGACCAATGTGACCGTGGGATAGCCAAACTTCTGGGCATATTCGAAAGCCCTCCGTATGACCCGCTCGGCTCCCCGGATGGTGACCACCCGGACAGTCATGGCCATATTATCCCCAGCGACATCATCAAAATTACCCAGGGCTGGAGCGTATTTTTTCATCATCGCTCGCAGCTCATCTTCTACGGGGTGGTATTCCACTCCACTGTATTCACCCTCGGTATTCTCGCGGAATACCACCAGGTCAATATCATCCTGGTAGTTGAGGGGATTGCCGGGGTAGGCTTTACAGGGTCTGAGATTATAGTAAAGCTCCAGATTCTGGCGCAGGCGCACGATCGGGCTTCGGTAGGATAACCCCTTGCCCTGCAGTTCAGGGATCAGCTCAGCCTGTGCTTCTCCTTTGGGTTTGGAGGTGATAGCGCCGAACAAACCGCAGTCCACTGTTTTTAGCAGATCCATGGTACGGTCTGGCAAAGCTTCACCTTCATTTATCCAGAACTCCCAGCCGATATCGGCCGGGATATATTCTGCGTCAAGTTTGAGTTTATCCAGCACAATCCGGGCAGCTTCCATGACTTCCACCCCGATTCCATCACCGGGCATCCAGGCTATTCTATACTTGGCCATCGTTCGATTTCTCTCCTGTTATTGGTTGGTTTAGGATGATTTCATTTCCTGCAAACGGGCCCGGGTATATTCGATCAAACCCCCGGAGTTAAATATCTCCATCACTGCCTCCGGAAGAGGCGGGAAATGGTATTCCCCGGCCTCACAGATGATCTTGCCTTCCGCCAGATTGATCTGGACCTGTTCGCCGCTGTTAATGGCGTCCACGGCTTCGGGACAGACAATCGCCGGAAGAGCATTGTTGATGCAGTTGCGGTAGTAGATCCGGGCATAGGATTTGGCGATGATCGCGCCTAATTTCGCCTGACTGAGGCAGATCACGGCCTGCTCCCGGGAAGAACCACAGCCCCAGTTGGTGCCGGCAACGATGATATCTCCCGGTTTTACACCACCTGCAAAAGCCGGATCAAGATCCTCAAGGGCATACTGGGGCATCTCGGCCGGTTCGCTGACAGTATAGGTATACTTGCCCGGAAAGATCACATCGGTATTGACGTCATTCCCATATTTCCAGACTCGTCCCCGGATATCTGACATAAATTCTCCCTGAAATACTATTCTAAATTAGCCGGACTTTCGATCACGCCGGCAATTGCTGAGGCGGCCACCACGGCCGGATTGGCCAGGTAAACCTCACTTTCCTTGGTGCCCATCCGCCCCTGGAAGTTGCGGTTGGCGGAACTGATGGATACCTCACCCACAGCGGGGACACCCATATGATTGCCC
This sequence comes from uncultured Chloroflexia bacterium, assembly GCA_963716695.1. GTDB lineage: Bacteria > Chloroflexota > Anaerolineae > Anaerolineales > UBA11858 > B10-G9. The sequence goes on along the minus strand of CAVQTT010000010.1, from coordinate 215,340 downwards.
ATGCAGGGGCCGCATCCGGGACTTTCCACTATTGCACCAGCCTTGATGAAAGTCTCCAGGTAGCCAGCCTGCAGGGCTGCCAGGTAGATCTCCTCCGAGGCCGGGATGACGATCATGCGTTTTCCGGGAGCGACCTTTTTCCCCTCCATCACCGCAGCCGCAACAGCCAGATCCTCCAGCCGTCCATTGGTACAGGTTCCCAGGAAAGCCTGGTCGATCGGAGTTCCCCGGACTTTTGTGAGGGGGAGTACATTATCCACTGTATGCGGCAGGGCGATCATCGGTTCCAGGCGATCAGCTTCGTAAACTAATTCGACGGCATACTTGGCGTCCGGGTCAGGATAGATCGGCTCATATTCCCGCTGGGCCCGATCTTTGAGATAATCAAAGACCAGGTTATCGGGGGGAAGATAGCTGTTTTTAGCGCCCATTTCGGCCATCATATTGGGCAGCACGGCCCGCTGGCTGAGTGAAAGAGCCTGGATGGTCTCTCCATGCCACTCCACGGACATATACAATCCCCCGTCTGCCTTGAGTTCTCCGATCACATACAGGGCCAGGTCCTTGGCGGTCACACCCGCCGGCAGTTTCCCGGTCACAGTGATCTTCATGCTGTCCGGCACACGAAGCCAGATCTTTCCCAGGGCCCAGATCGAAGCCATCTCAGACCGGCCGATCCCGGCTCCAAATGCTCCCATCACTCCGGCGTGAGGTGTGTGGGAATCAGAGCCCAGCACGATCTCACCCGGCAGGGCTAAGCCTTTTTCCACTAGCACCTGGTGGCAGATGCCCTTGCCAACATCAAAAAAATTCTTGATGCCCTGGTCCTTCACAAACTCCCGGGTGATGCGGTGGTTTTCAGCGTGCGCCGTGGTTGGCGCAGGGGCGGCATGATCCAGAAATACCGCATGCATGTCAGGGTTAAATACTCGCTTCCCACCCATCTTTTGGAAGGTGCCAAAGATCGGCGCGGTGTTGTCATGGGAAAGCGCTACGTCGGGGGTAACTTCCACGATCTGACTGGCAACAGTTCTCGCCAAACCGGATTTTTTAGCCAAGATCTTTTCAGCAAATGTTTGGGTCATAGTTTTCCCGGTCTTCCAGTAACTGAGTCTAATTAAATGATCAGCCGGCTCTTAAATGGTAGAAAGGTCATAAAATCTGCGTGATGTACGATATAGGCTTCGGTGGTCCTTTTGACCAGGTCCCCTTCTCCGGCATGGGCAGCGATGATATGGCAGACTGCCGGCGGGACATCACAAAGTTCGGCCAGCGAGACCCCTGAAAAGGGATGCCGCAGGTATTTTCCATAGGTGCCCTGGAAAGAATTCCCATCATCATCCAGTTCATATTCCAGCAACTTGCCCACGTCAGCCAGGATCGCCCCGGCGATGACCACATCGAGATCGATGGGCAGATCATCGCCAAAAAATTCGATCATTTTCAGAGCGCTCTCCCGGGCCACATGCACCACGCAGCGTTTGTGGGCCATAAAACTCACCTGTAGATCTGGTCCTGCCAACAGGGTGAAGGGGATCCGGTTCAGATCCTCAGCAGTCAGCACACTTTGCTCCAGGGCCAGCTCCCAGGTTTTGGTAGTGGTTTCCCGAAGTTCCTGATCCTCGATCCAGGCCAGTTCTGGCCAGAGTTCTTGAATTTTCATAGTTTTCCTTTATTCATTTACCTGTCTGACGACGTCAATAACTGTGCCATCCACCCATTTAATGGCTGCGATCACCCGCTCACCAAATTCCACCGTCTCAGGTACACCACAAATGGCTTCGGCTTCAGCTTTGAGCTCCTGGATGGTCTTCAGCGGCAGTCCCGAGTTTTTGGTCTTTTTGATCAGATCCTTCCGGAGAGGGTTGATGGCAATACCCCGTTCAGTGACGATCACATCGATCAGCTCACCCGGACCGCAGATCGTGGTCACCTGATCGCGGATGATCGGGATCCGGTCTCTGAAAAGCGGTATGGGCAGGATCACGGTTTTACTGAAAAGACAGTTCTGCCAGCCGCCGATGCCGTGCAGCAGCAGTCCATCCGAATGGGTGACCACATTGGCGTTAAATTGGGTGTCAACCTCGGTTGCGCCCAGGATGACCACATCGACCAGTCCGGCAAAATTGCCTTTGCCATGGTAGTTGTAGCTGGTGAATGGGCTGGTGTTGACATGATTGGAGTTTTCTCTCATGGATCTCACTCCCTCCAGATCGAAGGTTTGGCCGTCGAGGATATACTCCACCAGGCCGTCTTCCAGCATATCAACCAGATATTGGTTGCTGCCCCCCCGGGCAAAGCGGGCTTTGATGCCTTTTTCGCGCATAATATCGCCAAAATAATTTCCGATGGCCAGAGATGTTCCACCCGCGCCGGCCTGGAATGAAAAACCATCCTGGATGATGCCAGCGGCATCACAGAATTTGGTGGTCAATTCAGCAATAAAGAGCCGATCTGGACTGCGAGTGACCTGTGTTGTGCCGGAGACGATTTGCTCCGGGATGCCGATCTGGTCGATTTCAACCACATGGTCGACATAATTACCCTGGATCTGCCAGGGAATGCAGGGAAAAGGGACCAGATTATCAGTTACAACGATAACCTTATGGGCATACTCGGAATCCGCCAGGGCAAAACCCAGCAGGCCGCAGGCTGAATTCCCGCTCAGGCCGTTAGCGTTGCCAAATTCATCCGCTGTGGGAGCTGCTATGACGGCAATATCGATCACCACTTCACCATCCTGAACAGCCTGGTAGCGGCCGCCATGCGATCGCAGTACTCCCGCGCCTTTCATTTTTCCCAGGGAAGCGAATTTTCCCAGGGGTCCATTCAGAGAGCCCTCAATGTGGTGCACCGTGCCATTTTCCAGATATTCTATGATCGGGGCATGGCAGGGGAAGGCAGCCGATGGGAACCAGACCAGGTCCTTCACCCCCAGATCGGAAGCGATCTTAAAGATCTGGTTGGCTACCAGATCCCCATTCCGGAAATGGTGATGGGTGGAGATGGTCATGCCATCCCGTAAACCGGCTTTCTGGAGGGCAGTTTTGAGGTCTTTGACCAGTTTATTTCCATCTGGAGGGAAATCACCAGCGTTGGGAATTGGTGGGCCATAGCGGCGGCCGGTAGTTTTATAGCCGTGAACACCCTGGAAGGGGATGACTGGTTTTCCATTGATCTCAACTGGTATCATCCGCCCGACTGCATTCTTCACAAATTTGGTTGACATAAGCTCTCCATTCCAGCTGGGGAATTATTCCTCAATCAAGGCTTTCCAATTTTTTGGCAGCAGGCCGGCTTCCAGGGCCAGGTCAATGGTTTTTTGAGACCTTTTTACCACCGGGGGATCGATCATCTTCGAACCCAGGGCCACCACTCCTAATCCTCTGGCAGTGGCATCATCAAAGGCCAGAACGATCTTTTTCGCCCGATCGATCTCCATCTGTGTGGGTGCAAAGGCCTCGTGGATCACCCGGATCTGGCGGGGATGGATGCAGCCCATCCCGCTGAATCCCAGGGATTTGGATTCCAGGACTGTATCCTTCAGCGCGTCCATATCTCCCACATCAGAGAAGACCGAATCGATAGCCTGAATACCAGCGGCTTTGGCTGCATTGACCAGCTGATTGCGCGCATAAAAACTTTCCCGGCCCTCAGGGGTGCGGGGTGCGCCCAGGTCTGCTGTGTAATCTTCCAGTCCAATAGCCAGGGCAGCCACTCTGCCAGAGGCTGTGGCGATCTCAAAAGCCTTCACCACACCCAGAGCGCTCTCAATAATGGGCATGATGAATACCGGATAATCGAATTTGTTCTCCTCCAGGATCTTTGTGATCCGTAAATCCACCTGCTGAACTTGTTCTGAGGATTCGCACTTGGGCAGAAGCACAAGGTTTACGTGATGGGGAATAATATATTCCAGGTCCTCCAAACCCAGCGGCAGCTGATTGATCCGCACCATCCGTTCCGCCCCGTAAAAATTCACGCTGCGCAGGACATTACGGACTACCAGGCGGGCTTCGGCCTTCCTGTCAGGCGCTACAGAATCTTCCAGGTCAAGAATAATACCGTCCGGCTGGTGAATGCCGGCATTTAACATCAGCTTGGGTGTGTTTCCGGGCAGGTAAAGACGGGAGCGGCGGGTTTGGTCCCGGGTTGTAAATGATAGGTTCTCAGGAATCAGATCCAGTAAATATTCTTTTTCTGAATCCAGGCAGCCTTTGATCACGGCTTCGATCCTGGCTGCCAGTACCAGGGGAAGAGCACCCCGGTCAACGATCTCCAACCTGGCGTGTTCGATTCCGTAGAATCTGAGAATTTCCTGGGCAAGTCTATGAATGGATTTACTGAAAAGGACATCTACCTTGCTGGAAAGGTCGATTTGGATCCCCCCGCTCGACTTGAGCTCCAGTGCCGCCCAACAATCGGATCGAATATCCGGTCCCTGATTTCCTGCGGTTGCCTTTTTTGCCAATTTACCCTCCCTGAACCTGTCTGGAAGTTGAAAACCAGGTCGAAAAAATCACCTTAATCAGTTTGTATCAAACAGCCTATTGCAGAAGGAAATTATATCTTATTCCGCTGTCAAGAACCAATTTCAACTATCCCTATTTGATAAAATCAACCCCAATTCCAACCTATTCCCGGGGGTCAATATCGCTTGACACAGAACAGATGTTCGTGTATAATCCCCACTAGCACAAATATTCTATTTTTAATTCAAGGCCCCTGGAGGTCAGATGATGGCTCCGAAAGCCCGGAAACAACTCAAAGAAAGGCATAAACAGGTCCTGGATGTGATCCAGGAATACACTGCCAAACACGGCTACGCCCCCTCCTATCGGGAGATCTGCGCCCGGACGGATATCACTTCCACCTCAATGGTGAATTATTACCTGGAACAGCTGGAAGAAATGGGGTATATCGAACGCAGCGAAAATATCTCCCGCAGCCTGCAGATCCGGGGCACTGCCCAGGAGAAGATCGACAAGGTGCTGGGAAATGTCAAACAAGCGGTCCAGGAGATCTCACACTCCTTTTCGATACCTATTGTGGGCCGGATCGTCGCCAGCGAACCGCTGCCGATCCCAGAAACGGATTTTGCCTTATTTGATTTTGAATCGAATATCGATGTGCCGGAATCCCTGATCCCCTTTAATATGCAGAAAGAGAAACTTTTTGCGCTGGAGGTGGATGGGGATTCGATGATCGATGCCATGGTCAACGACGGTGACGTGATCATCATGAAACCCACCCGGGAAGCCAAAAACGGGGAAATGGTGGCTGTTCGGCTGAAAGACCAGAACCAGACCACGCTCAAACACTTCTACCACGAGGGCAATCGGGTGCGTTTACAACCCGCCAACCCCACCATGGAGGCCATTTACGTGGATTCCTCCACAGATCTGGAGATCCAGGGCAGTGTAGTCCTGGTTATCCGCCAGATGTAATCCGGGATACCGAGGGAACGCTTCACCCTCCTCATCTAGAGCCGCCTCCTCTCCGGGGCGGCTCTTTCACTTAACTTAGGGACATTCCCCAAATTCTGAGCCGTCCACCCGTCTACCCGGAGAGAATAGCAGGCCAACAGCCTCCGGGATCTCTCCATGCAGGACCAGGGGTAATCCACCCCTGATATCCGGATAGCGTGCCAGGGATTGATCCAGTCCCCCTTCTGGTCCGTAACTGGTTTCAAGGACCAGGTTGCCGTCCGCGTCCCGGATCGAGATCGTATCACCGCCATTATTAAGGGCCAGGGAACCTGCGCTGAAAACCAGGCTGCCGCTGATCTCAACCTCGCCCTGTTCTCCACCAAAAATCACCAGGCCGCAGCCAGCCTTTAAATAAGTGCTTTCAGGAAAGCTGAATCGGGGCCTGACCAGGTCCTCGATCCACCAGCCGCTGAGATCCAGGACCCCGGTTCCAGGATTGACCAGCTCGAGGAATTCGTCGTCATCACTATCAACCACACCATCCTGATTGGCGTCCCCGAAGGTTGGATGAGGGTCGGCATGGATCTCATTGATCAGGATCAATGGCGGGGAAGTGGGAGCGGGTGAAGGTGTGGACGAGATCTGGGGAGATGGAGTTACCGCACCTGAGCTGGTGGCTGTGGGTGAACTTGTCAAACCGGGTGAGGCGCTGGGCCATGAAGTGTTAGTGGTCGAAGGCAAGATTGGATCGGTAATTGATGGTGTGGGATGGGTCCCAGTTGGTAGCGGGGCTGTTTGTGAAGGGCTGACCGTAAACAAGGGTAAGGTTGGCAAGACAGGGGAAGGTGTTAGGGTGACGTTTTGCTGGGATGCCGTTGGTCCCGACGGTGAGGCAGTTGGGGAAGCTGTGTTTTCCGGCCCAACCGGGGAAGAGGATGGGGAGCTAGTAAAACTTGCTGTTGGTGACAAGGTTCGGCTGGCAATCGCTGTTGGTGGGCTTCTATCAAGCCAACCTGGAGAACCACCTGGCATCACTCTCCAATCACCAGCCTGGTCCCGATCCCGCCCCGGGGGATACCTCTCCAGGCTGTTACCCTCTCCTGGCGCAGGTGCTGGGGAGGAAAATCCGCTCCAGGTGGACTTCCCAAAAGCCAGCTGGTCCACGATCTGGTCCCAGGGATCCAAGAGCAAGACTTCGTCACCGCTGTTGCTGAACTGGACCTTGTTCCCTCCCCACCCATCATACGGCAAAAGATCGGGTACAGCTCCGGTGCTGTCACGAAGTTCAAAATCAGGGTAAAACCCATACCGGGCCCGAAAATCCGCTGCCTGGTTGGCGATCACCAGGACTTCACCTGATTCTATATACCAGCCGTTTGGGAAGATCAACATGCCTTCCTTCCCATCCCGGGATTGGGCATCCCCCAGTTTGATCCCGCTGAGCGGTACGCCGTAGGCTGCAGGATTGTAGATCTCCACCCATTCCAGGTTCGGTTCCTTCCCGTCAGGATCCGGGAGGATCTCGGAGATCAACAGGGGTACTGGATACCAGGTTGGGCTGGGCCTCGGAGTGGCTGTTCCGGACGGTTCGAATGTTTGAGAAAGCGGATCATCGAAATTATTCGGAGTCGGGCTGGATTCTCCTGATGGGATCCCGTTGGGATCGGAGATCTTGAATATTCCTGCCTGGGTCCCCCCGCTCAGGTTCCGGATCTGGACTTTGATCCCGGCTGGATCCAGGACCTGGATATAATATCCTGCCAGCCCTTGCCTCAGCACCCCCATTAAACTCACAATGCGATCACCACCTTGAACAGCATGTAGTCCTGGATGGTTCAGAGAACCTTTGATTCCCAGGTAAAAATGCTGTCCCAATCTGCAATGCTCCCCCCAGGGTTCACTGGAAGAGAAAACTGGACATACCACCAGATCCTTTCCTTCAGGACTGGATAACAGCACCAGGCCCGCAGCCAGATGCACTATCCGCCCTTCCAGGGACTCATAACTGAACTTAAAGGGATCCTGTAAAAAAAGCTGCTCAAGATCAGCAGGCTCAACTAGCTGTTCACCGACGGACAAGACCTTAATGTCCTGAATCGAAGCATCCAGAAGGGTTTCTCCATCAACTTCACCTACAACTCCATTGACCCTGATCCTGTCCCCCACGCTCAGCCAATCCGGTCTAGCCCCCAAGATCACCCAGATCGCGGCTGAACTCAACTCCTCCGGGCAGTTCTCTTCCAGGAAAAAACCCGGAGGTTCATCTGAAAGCAGGTCCGCACTCAGGATCCCCTCCAGCTGGACCATCTGCCCAATATAGTTCAATCCGGAATGATCTCCCTGAATATCACAGATTGTTGGATTTTTGGTTCCCCGCCCACAGCTGACCAGCAGCGGTACCAGCAAACCCGATAGTACCCTGATTACAGACCGGCAGTTATATTTTTCCCCCATGCCAAATATCTCCCCCTAGATCCAAGATCTTCAATTCCCTGGTTGATTTCACTATACAGAGGAATATGCTATTTTTCAAGAACTCCCCGGAATATTTTTTATCCCTGGGAAGTGAACAAGTGCTACCCGCAAAAAAGGAACACCTGACCTCTTGTTCAGGTGTTCCTTTTTTAATATATCTATCAATCGGGGAGCAGGGAATCAGCCGCCTATTTTCCCATATTACCCCAGGAGCTCAGCGGCGGTCCGATAGGCTTCACCATAATAACCAGCCCCAATCACCAGCAGGTAAGCGCTCATCAAACACAGGGCAAATGGATATAAACAGCACAGGATCACCGTGGCTGCCAGGAAATAGGCTCCGTAGTAGAGCACCATCGCGGTACCCAGCAGGACCATAAATGCCATCGTAAACCCCGCCCAGTTGGCTTTGAAGATCGACCAGATCTCTTTAAGTTTAAAACCTGCCTTGAAATCTGCCTGGACAACTGCATGGGTACCCGCAACCGGCAGAATGAACCCGGTCAGCATCGAGATCACTGCTCCAATTCCCATCAAACCGAATCCGACCACATACCCGGCGATGATCAATCCCAATCCGTCTGCTTCGCTCAGGCCGCCAACTTCCATCACAATCAGGGGAATAATCATGCCCAGATAACCGATCATGATCAGCGACACGGCAGGGATCATATAGATAGCACCTATCCCAAACAGCCGGAACCCTTCTGAGAAATATGAACTAAGATCATCCCATTCCGGCAGGGAGGGCGATTCTCCATCCACAGCAATTCTGCGAATGATCTCTGAGGCATAGCCTAACAGCACCACCATCGGTATCACCGGGATAAAACTCAGCAGCACCAGGCCGCTGGCGATCAGCAGCTTTTTTAACCAGGCTTCGTCCTGAAAAGGAAAGCTCAAGATCTGGGCTGGATCAACGCGGGCGGTTTTTTTTGCCATGGGGATCTCCTCTTATGAATGCTGATCCCATTATACATCTATCCCCTCCAGTTGGCTCTCGCTGGAACCGGTTTCCCTTCCCATTTGGACTGTTTCGAGTATAATTTGGCGAGTTTTTCCCTCAGAAACTGTTGATGGATAACATCGGGGTGCCATTTCCAGGATCGGGTCCCAGGGGTCAGAATAAACCAAAACTGGTATAATCTAGAAGTTATAAAAAAAGGAGCACCAAGTGGCATTTTCTCCCTTCGATTGGCTGTTGGGATATTTTTCATTAGATATCGGAATAGATTTAGGGACCGCCAATACCCTGGTGCATGTTAAGGGAAAAGGCATAGTCATCCAGGAACCTTCCTGGGTTGCCATCAATAAACGCACCCGGGAACCGATTGCGATTGGCGCGGCTGCCAAAGAAATGATCGGCCGGACCCCGGCAGATATCATTACTCTCCGACCCCTCAGGGATGGCGTGATCTCGGAATTTGAGATCACCCAGGCCATGCTGGAATATTTTATCGCCCGGGCCCATCAGCAGAGTGTTGTCCCTGTACCGCGTCCCCGGGTTGTGATCGGCATTCCCGCTGGAGTAACTGAGGTCGAAAAACGGGCTGTTTATGATGCATCTATGGCTGCCGGAGCCAGGCATACATACCTGATCGAGGAACCTGTGGCAGCTGCCCTGGGTGCCGGGCTGCCGATTGATGAAGTCGGCGGCAGCATGATCGTTGATATTGGCGGCGGAACCTCTGAGGTGGCCATCATGACCATGGGGGGAGTGGTATCCTCCCGTTCCTTGCGTGTGGCTGGTGATGAACTCGACGAGGACATCATCCAGTATATCCGCAACAAATACAATATCCTGATCGGCCAGCGCCTGGCGGAAGAAGCCAAAATGAAATTGGGCTCAGCCTTCCCTCTTCCGGAAGAAAAGACCATGACACTGCGAGGCAGGAACCTGGTAACAGGGCTGCCGGATTCAATCGAGATCTCCTCGATCGAGCTCCGCGACGCCATATCCGCCTCTGTGCAGACCATCATCGACACCATCCGGGACGCCCTTGATGAAACCCCTCCGGAGATCCTCGCGGACTTAATGGACAATGGGGTGTGCCTGGCCGGGGGTGGATCCCTTTTGCAGGGGCTCGACCAGCGCTTGAGCGATGAACTCCAGATCCGCACCTGGTTGGCAGAAGACCCCATCAGCTGTGTGGCCCGGGGCTGCGGTGTGGCCCTGGAAGAAATGGATAAATGGAAAGGCCTTTTTGTTGGCCTGGAGCGCAAAAGCGCCCCCAGAGATTAGAATTCCTTTTTGTTCCCACCCCCCTTTCCCAGCTTGATCATTATTTATTATTTGAGACCACCACATTCGCATTATAACGGGGAAGCGGATCAGTTTCCTTTAATGCAGTTACCGGTAAAAAACGGTCACAAAGAATGAATACAAAAATCCCCAGATCTCTCCAAATAATTGCACTCAGCCTGGTGGCGATCGGGATCCTGGTCCTGGCTTTTAGCGGCGTCTTCACGTCCCTCTCCCGGTTGGTCGTTTCCCCCCTTACGGCGATCCAAACCTGGGTCTCCCAGCAGTACCTGGGAGTGGAGAATTTTGTTACCGCTTCCCAGGACATCCGCGAAGTCCGCCAGCAAAACACTGAGCTTGAAGTAGAAAATGCCCGCATGCAGGCTCAGATCGTTGAACTTCAGCAGCAGCTGGTGGAATATGAGATCCTCTCAGCCCTGCTGGAATTTGCCCGGTCCAATCCCGAGCACAAATATATAGGAGCTGCCGTGATCGGCCGGGATCCCAGCCCTTTCCTGAACTACATTATCATCAACCGGGGTTCTGATGATGGTTTAAAGAGAGGCATGCCAGTTGTGACCCAAAATGGATTGGCTGGCAGGATCGTCCAGGTTACCGCAACCGGTGCCAGGGTCAGCCTGATCACCGATCCGATCACGGCCATTAACGTTCGGATCGAACCCTCCCGCAGCGCTGCGGTACTTACCGGATCGGTCACTGGCGATATTACCCTGGTACAGATCCCCCAGGATGCTGATGTTAATCCCGGCAACCTGATCCTGACCTCAGGACTGGGCGGCAATTATCCTCCCAATATCATAGTTGGTCAGGTCACCAGCGTCAGAAGCTTTGAGAATGCCCTCTTCCAAAGCGCATCCGTCCAGCCGGTAAGCAATTTTGATGGTTTGACCATCGTCCTGGTGATCACCAATTTTAACCCGATTGATATCGGTCCCCTGGTGCCAGATTCGGGAACTCCCTGATTAAAGGCAGGAACCATTCATGTCAGTGTTATTAAGCATTCCGGTGCTTGGTTTATTAACAATACTTCAATCAGCGGTAGTCAGCAGGCTGCCGTTGAGCCGCGGCACAGCAGATCTTGTCCTGGTAGTCTTGGTGGCGATTGCCCTCCAGAAAACCACCAACTATGCCTGGAGCTGGAGCCTGGTGGGGGGATTATTTGTAGATTTCTTCTCCGGGCTGCCATTTGGGATATTTACTGTCAGCTACCTGGCCGCTACGGGGCTGGCACTGATCCTTAAAGATCGGATCTGGCGCTATGGATTCTTGATGCAGCTGCTGGTGGTCCTTTCTGGAACCTTGATCAGCCACAGTCTCACCTATGTGATCCTTATTTTGCAAGGGGCCAATTTGCCTTTCACCTCTGCCCTGCGGGCCGTGACCTTACCAAGTATTTTTCTGAACTTTATGTTATCGCTGCCGATCTTCATCCTCACCCAGGATGTGATCGAGCAATTTTTACCAGTTGAGTGATCTATGATAAATTCACCGATTTCTTCCCAGAACAAGATCCAGAATATGCGTATCCTCAGTTTCGGAGGATTGATATTACTGGTGTTTTTGGTCTTCATCATCCGATTGCTTTCGATCCAGATCATCAATGGCGACACCTGGGTGGCCCAGGCACTGGAAAATCGACTTCGCGAAATCAGCCTCGCCCCCACCCGGGGAGTGATCTTCGACCGCAACGGCATTGTCCTGGCCCGGAATGTAGCTTCCTATAATGTGGTGGTTACGGCTGCAAATTTACCGGATGATGAGGGTGCGATCCAGGACATCATCCGCTCACTTTCTAAATATATCGAAGTGCCTATCTCCCGGGGAGAGATCACGCCTGAAAATCCCTTTGTTCCCTGTGTCTCTGACCATGGGATCAGCCAGGTGCTCGAGTATGGCGAGCTCAGCGCCCCTTTCCAGAATGTGAAGATCATCTGCAACATCCCCGAGACCCAGGCCCAGATCATTCAGGAAAAGGCTATGGATTGGCCAGGCATCTCCCTGGAAATTGAAACTATTCGCGACTACCCCACCGGATCAATGACCGCCAATATTATCGGATTTTTGGGTCCGATCTCCAGCATTGAAGAAAACTATTACACCGAGCGGGGATTTGTTTCCAACCGGGACAAGATCGGTTATGCCGGGCTGGAGCGATTCTTCGAATCGATCCTATCTGGTAAACCCGGTAAACGTCTTGTTGAAGTGGATGTTGGTGGAAAGATCATCCGGGATGCTGTTCCGGTCATCGCGCCCCTGCCGGGGCAAAATATCTACACAACTATTGATACCCGCCTCCAGCAGGCAGCGGAATCGATCCTGCTCAAGGAGCTGAGGGAATGGAACGACTATTTAGGAGAGCAGCGCATCACCAGCGGGGTCGTGATCGCTATCAATCCCCAGACTGGCGAGATCCTGGCCATGGTCTCCTACCCCAGCTATGAGAACAACCGCATGGCCCGCATCATTCCAGCCTATTATTTCCAGCAGTTGAATGAGGATGTCCGCAATCCACTGGTCAACCAGGCCGTGGGGGCAGAATTGCCGGCCGGTTCAGTCTTTAAGATCACCACAGCTGTTGGTGCTCTCAACGAAGGGATTGTGCATCCAGACCAGGTTATAACCACACCGCCAGAGATCCTGTTGGCAAACAAGTACACTCCCAATGATCCTGTTAACAGTAAAACCTATGTGGACTGGAAGGATGACGGATTCGGTAAGCTGAATTTTATCGGTGGCATCTCCAATTCGTCCAATGTTTATTTCTACCAGCTGGGCGGCGGCGATGCGGAGGAGCTTGGAACCGGAATTCCCGGTGAAGTACCGGTAGGTTTGGGGATCTGCCGTCTGGGGACCTATGCCCGGGCTTTGGGGTATGGAGATTTCCTGGGCATTGAGCAGCCTGATGAAGCAGATGGCATCATCCCCGACCCCAAATGGAAGCGCATCGCCCACGGCGAAAACTGGTCCACCGGCGACACCTACATCACCAGTGTGGGCCAGGGTTTTGTCACCGCCACCCCGCTGCAGATCCTGATGTCAGCCGCTACGATTGCCAACGACGGAAAATTAATGCAGCCCACCTTGATAGATAAAATCACCAACGCAGAAGGGGAGCTCATCATTCCCTTTGAACCGGTGATGAAGTGGGATATCACCCTCGATCCTGTGATTGATATTTACAGCGATCCAACCAGCGCTGGGGGCTGTGAAGCCAAACTCACCGGAGAAAAGACCACGGTTGAACCCTGGGTGATCGAAAAAGTCCAGGAAGGCATGCGCGCAGCGGTCACCGGCGGAACTCTTCAAGATGTCTTTGAAAATACCGTAATCTCAGTGGCCGGAAAAACCGGGACAGCGGAATACTGCGATACCTTTGCCAACGAAAAAGGCCTTTGTATCCCCGGCAGCTGGCCCTCCCATGCCTGGACCGTCGCCTACGCACCTTATGATGATCCCGAAATTGCAGTGATCGCTTTTGCTTATAATGGCGAGGAGGGTGCCAGTGTGGCTGGCCCGATCGTCCGGCGCACACTCGAAGCCTACTTCGAACTCAAGAATATTGACAGCCAGGCCAGCTTCCCCTGATCGGTCATGCTATAATTTGAACAGCCCGGAATGTTGGTTTTAGGAGGGCTAGATCTGGGAGAAAGCAATCATGGGAGCTCAAGCTATTGAGATCAAAGGCATCAAAAATGGGATCCTGATCTCAATCAAAGATAGAGATTGGCAGACCGGTCGGACATCCCTGATCGAGCATATCGACCAGAACCTGACCTTTTTTGAAGGTGCCAAACTGGTTATAGATGTGGAAGAGCGGGTCCTGAAATCTCCCGAATTAGCGGATCTGAGAAGTCAATTGGACGATCGGAAAATAAAACTCCGGGGCATTTTGACTACCTCCCTGGTGACTGAACGAGCTGCCCAGGATCTGGGCCTGGCTATCCAGATCGACCAGAGTTCCCCTGCTCCTGAGAAAATGCCCATCAACACAGTCCTGGATGGTGAAGAGGCAGTTTTCCTGAACAGGACATTAAGATCAGGGCACAAAGTCAGCCATTCTGGTCATATTATCGTGCTGGGGGATGTCAATCCCGGAGCCGAGCTGGTGGCTGGAGGTAATATCATCGTCTGGGGAAAGCTTCGCGGTGTGGTACATGCTGGGGCTGCGGGGGATGAAGGTGCGGTGGTCTGTTCCCTGGACCTTTCACCGACCCAGCTCAGGATCGCAGATAAGATCAGTATCTCCCCACCCCGCAAGGGCAAACCCCGGCCAGAGATCGCCCGTTTGGTCGACGGCCAGCTGACAGCCCAGGATTGGTTTAAAATCAACAAATAAAGGGACAGGAAATCAGTATGAGCGCAAAGGTTATCACTATCACATCTGGCAAGGGTGGTGTTGGAAAAACGACCGCCACAGCCAATCTCGGCGCCGCCCTGGCCAGCAGAGGCCAGAGAGTAGTCTGCATCGACGCAGATATTGGCTTGCGGAACCTGGATGTGGTCATGGGGTTGGAAAATCGGATCGTGTATGACCTGGTGGATGCCGTGGAAGGCCGCTGCCGTCTGCCCCAGGCTATGATCAAGGATAAACACATCCCCAATTTATATTTGATCCCCTCAGCCCAGACTCGCGACAAAACCGCCGTGTCCCCTTCGGATATGATCCGGCTCTGTAATGAACTCCGCGCTGACCTGGACTGGATCATCATCGATTCACCTGCTGGTATCGAACGTGGATTTAAGAATGCCATTGCTCCGGCTGACCAGGTGATTGTGGTCACAAACCCGGAAATTTCCGCGGTCCGGGATGCTGACCGGATCATCGGGATCGTGGAAGCGGAGGAAAAAGGTTCTCCCAAGTTGATCCTGAACCGCCTGAATCTGGAAATGGTTAAACAGAATAATATGCTATCAGCCGATGATGTGGTCGATCTGCTGGCCATTGATCTTTTAGGTATCGTCCCTGAAGATAAGTCAGTGATCATCAGCACCAACCGGGGCACACCCATTGCCCTCGATCCTAAAAGCCTGGCCGGTCAGGCATACCAGAATATATCCCGGCGTTTACTCGGAGAAGACGTCCCCTTGCTAAACCTGGATAAAGGCAGTGGTTTTTTTAACCGGATCTCAAGTGTATTCGGATCAGGAGATTAAGGCATGGATAATTTCATCAACAGGATTTTTGGCAAGGAACCCAGCAGCGCAGAAAGAGCCAAGGACCGGTTACGGCTGGTACTGATCAATGATCGGACCGACCTTTCTTCGGCTGCCATGGAATCCCTCAAGGATGATCTCCTGGAAGTGCTATCGCGCTACATTCAGATCGATCCCAAAACCATCAAGATCGATATCACCCGTGAAGGACGCCAGCAGCGCTTGATCGCGGATATACCAATCTCGGGGCCAGTCAGCAAAAAATATTAATTTATGCGAACAATTTCCTGGCGCCATTTCGATTTCTGGCTGCTTGGCGCCGTGGCCTTCCTGTCCATTTTTGGTATCACCATGATCCGCTCTGCGATCGCTGGTAATATTGAGCTGGTCGAAGCCAATACAGTCACCAAACAGATCATTTTTTTGGGTATCGGCCTGCTGATCATGGTTGTTGTAGCCATGATCGATTACCGCTATTGGGGGGCGATGAGTCCGATCCTCCTTTTCATCACTATCGGCGCTCTGGCTTTATTATTTATCTTTGGCGGGGCCTTATTTGGTTCTTCGCGCTGGTTCACCGTTGGTCCGATCCTGGTCCAACCCTCAGAATTTGCCAAGATCACGATCATTTTGATCATGGCTAACTTCTTTTCCCAGAATATTGAGAAGATCAAAAATTTTCGGGTCGTGGTACAGAGCCTGCTGGTCACTTTTTCGATCGTGGTCTGGATCTTCCTTCAGCCCGATCTGAGCACCTCGATCGTGATCCTGGTCCTTTGGTTTGCTCTGGTTTGGGCTAGTGGACTGGACATTAAGATGCTGCTGATCGCGGCCGGAAGTGGATTGGTGGTCCTGGGAGTCAGCCTGCCTTTGCTGTTGTTGAATTATGACCCAGCCAATACTGGCGGCTTGATCAAACCCTACCAGATCGGACGGATCATCAACTTTATCTTTCCCGATGAAGAAGCCAGTTATGGAGCAATCTATAATGTTCAGCAGGCCCTGATCAGCATTGGTGATGGAGGCTGGATCGGGAAGGGCTACGGCGCTGGAACCCAGGTGCAGCTGCGTTTTCTGAAAGTCCGCCACTCGGATTTCATCTTCTCAGCCCTCTCGGAGGAATTTGGGTTTGTAGGCGCTGTGATGGTGATCGGCACCCTGGGTTTTATCATTTACCGCTGCCTGAGGGCCGCCCGGATCTCCTGCGATACCTACGGGGCCCTGATCTGCTACGGAGTAGCCACCCTGATCGCCTTTCAAACCATCGTAAACGTAGGCATGAACCTGAACCTGCTGCCGGTGACTGGTTTGACCCTGCCCTTCGTGAGCTACGGCGGCAGTTCATTGATGACTCTTTTTATTGCCATCGGCCTGGTAGAAAGTGTAGTGCTCCGGCACAAGGATCTGGAATTTTAAGCCCACCATTCGTATTATCTAATCATTTTGAAGAAGGATTTATGCCCCCTGAAAAAACCCCAGCCCGGGTTCGTTTTGCTCCCTCCCCCACCGGATATATGCATATCGGCAGTGCCCGGACAGCTCTTTACGATTACCTGCTTGCCAAACAAACCGGAGGTTCTTTTGTGCTTCGCATTGAAGACACCGATCAAAAAAGGTTCCAGGAGGAATCCGATTCTGATTTCCGGAATGCTCTGGCATGGTTAGGAATTTCTCCTGATGAGGGACCCGATCAAGGAGGGGCTTATGGTCCCTACCGCCAATCGGAGCGGGTGGAGATCTACCAGAAAGAGGCTGCCAAATTGATCGAGGCCGGCCAGGCATATCGCTGCTTCTGTTCAGCGGAAAGATTGGCCGCAGTCAGAGAAGAGCAGATAAAAAACAGCCAGAATCCTCTCTATGACGGCACCTGCCGCGTTCTATCCCGGGAAGAAGCGGGTGAGAGAGCTGCAGCCGGGGAAGCTCATGTGATCCGTTTTAAGACGCCCAGGGAGGGCACCACGGTTTGTACTGATCTGCTGCGGGGCGATATCAGCGTTGAGAACAGCACCTTGGATGATATGGTGCTGATCAAATCCGACGGCTACGCCCTCTATCACCTGGCAGCCATGGTGGATGATCACCTGATGGATATCACCCATGTTATCCGTGGATCCGAGTGGCTGCCCACTTTCCCGATCCACGTCCTGATCTACCGGGCCCTGGGATGGGAAGAACCGATTTGGGTGCACCTTTCTGTATTCCTGAAACCGGACGGCAAAGGGAAGATGAGCAAACGGGATAATGAACTGGCCCGGGAGCAGGGATTGCCGATCTTTGTCAAGGATATGGAAGAGCTCGGTTATCTTCCTGAGGCAGTCAATAACTGGATAGCTTTGATGGGCTGGAGTTATGACGATAAAGCCGAATTCTTTACCCTCGATGACCTGGTGGAAAAATTCAGCCTGGATAAACTCAATCCCTCACCGGCCGCCATCAATTTCAGCAAGTTGGACCATTTTAATGGCCTGCACATCCGATCCCTGGATCAGAAAGATTTTGCCAGCCGTATCCGCCCCTGGTTCGAACGGGCCGGTCTCTCCCCCGATGAAGCTGTGCTGTATGAGGTGGCCGGAGCGATCCAGACCAGGACCAAAAAACTTAGCGAAGTGATCGATATGGCAGGATTCTTCTTTCGGGAAGATCTGATTCTCTCACCGGAACGGATAACCTCCGAGAAGTTCAGCGCTTCCCAGGCAGCAGAAGCTGCCGGCAGGATCCTGGATCTTTTTCAGGATCTGGATCCGATCACCCAGGAAAATAGTGAAGGTGCCCTGCGGGGGATCGCTGCTGATCTGGAGCTGAAAGCCGGCCAGGTCTTTGGCCTGCTGCGGGAAATCCTCACCGGGCAGCAGATCAGTCCGCCGATCTTTGACATTATCCCTATCCTGGGCAGGGATCTAGTCCTGGAAAGACTTCAGGCAGCGATCGCTGCCTTATCCAGTCTAAGTTGAGGTGTGCAACTGAAATCAGTGTCTAAGTCACAGGCCTCAACCATCACCTGTCGGCCATCCCTGCTAAACTGAACTACCAACCAATTGAAGCTTGACGTTCTATCAGGGGACTATCCCCCAGATGGAAGCTGTATCCTGGGATCCGGTGGCGAAATAACGTCCATCAGCGCTGACTGAGAGTGTCTCCAGACCTGCATAATTTCCTTCTCCCCGGTAGATCAGCTGACCGTCACTTATCCGCCAGATATTAAGATATCCTTCATCGCTGGAACCGATCAGCAGGGTCATATCTGGAGAAAATCCTACTCCCTGTACCCTTCCCAGGGGACCGACCAGGGATCGATAGATATCCCAGGAACCCGAACTCCACAGCAGGACCATTCCTTTCAAACAATCGTATCCAACAAACTCCTCACAGTGCCCGGATGCCAGGATCGATCCATCGGGTGAAAACCGGATAGCGCCTCCCTGGCTTCCCTGCGACAGGGTTTGCACTAAACCACCGGTATAGCTATCCCAGATCTTGACATAGCGGTCAACAGCTCCGGTTGCGATCCAGTAACCATCCGGGGAAAAATCCAGGGAGGGAATGCTGTAGGCATGAGCCCAATATTGGAGCAAGTGCTGGCCAGTCTGAAGATCCAGCACAATCACCTGGCCGCCATCACCAGTGGCAACCCCGGCAGCCAGTCGTGTTCCATCAGGAGAAAAACTCAGGCTGTTAACTGCCCCTGGCATGTGAAATACGGAAACCAAAGCCAGGTTTTCTGCTGACCGGAGTTGAATAGTGTTATTATCCAATCCGGCGGCCAGGGTCTTTCCATCCGGAGAATACCGGATTTCCCAGATGATGGTGTTCAGTTTTTCTGACTCGGCGATCAGCTGACCGCTAATTACATCCCAGATCCTTAGTTTTTGATCGACACTGACCTGATTGCTTCCTGTGCCGCTGGCCAGGTATAAACTATCGGGAGAAAAAGCCACGGTGCGAAAGCTGTCATCTGGAGCCTGGAAATTGTGGATCTTCCTCAACCCGGATAGGTTTTCGGCCCCAATGACCGGCGGTGCTGGAGTGGGAGTCGGGGGAGCCAAAGTTGGGGTGAACGGTTCGGGAGTCCAGGTCGAAGATGGGAGGATAATGGTTTCCGAGGGAGGTGACTGATCCACCCTTGCGAGAGGCAAGTTGCTGCAGGCCAGGGCAGCCAGGCCCAACCCTAAAGCTGCCAGTAATATGGAAACTCTTTTTTTACTCATCAATTTTTCCTCCACTAATAAATGCTCTGACCGACTGATTATAACAATTATCGGCAAGTCTTTCCGGAAGATCATGCCGAGTATTTAGTTGATGGATATTTAAATTGCATATTGAACCGGGTAATCAAACAGGATCTTCCCCCCATCCGGCCCAACCAAATACAAGTCCTCAAAACGGACCCCACCAAATCCCGGTATGGCCAGGATGGCATGGCCGATGGTCATCACCATATTTTCCCGAAGTTTTACCGTTCTATGATTGGGAAGAATTGTTGGCGCCGGTGTTTCCTCAAAGCGCAGACCAATTCCATGAGAACTGCCGTTCAGGTGGTAGGATTCCAATCCGTTCTCCTGGCAGACCTTAAGCCCAATCCGATCCAAACGGCCTGTAGTCACCCCCGGTTTTAAGGCTTCCCGGGTTCTTGAAATCATTTTCAGATAAGTATCAATCAACTGTTGTTGTTTTGGATCTGGCTGGCCTATTACAAAGGTCCTGGCCAGGTTCCCGCAGTATCCCTGGAATTTTGGTGTCAGGTCAACAACCACCAAATCGCCTTCCTGGATGATTTCATGGCTCACCTTGCCGTGGATCCAGCAGCTGCGGACCCCGGAGTTGATATAGATGGGTGTGCTGGTTCCCGATGCTCCCGCTTTCATCATCGTATAGGTGATCTCAGTCGCCAGTTCATGTCCTGTGATCCCCGGTTTCAGCAGTTCTCGCAGACGATCCATTCCCAGGCCGGCGATCTGCTGGGCTTTGGTCAGGAGTTCGATTTCCTGGGGTTCCTTGACCATCCGCATTTCGTCCATCACCGGGTCAGAAGATACTAGCTCGACCAGGGGGTTGATCTTGCGGAACAGGTCCACCAGAAAGGCCGGGGTCTGGAACCACATTTGCATACCCACCTTGGGCCTGGCCCCTGATAGAAGCATCTTTCCAGGAGACAGATCCTCAAATATATCCTGGAAGGAGTTTTTAACACTGATCATCTGCTCCCCCACATGGCTGAATATCTTGACATTTCGCCCACCTGCAGCAGATCTGATTTCCTCTTCTTCGGCTTTGAAGCAAATAAAGATCGGGTCACCTTTCATCGGGATAATGGCCCGGGGCTGGACCCGCGTATCCCCAAAAAAGTACTGGAAATCATCATGGTTCATGATCATTAATCCCAGCAGACCTTCCTTTTTCATCAAACTCTGGGCTTTTTGGATCCTCTGATAGTTGATTTCCATTTTTGTCCTCTGGGCCCCGGTTTCGAAAAATTTTTACCGTGACCCCATCATTTACTGATAAAAGAAGCGGATTCGTTCTCTCAATATTCTAACGGATATCGTTCTCCGGTCCTGATTCCCTACTCTTTTTCATCTCCCTGTACAAGAACCAGGCGCCAACCCGATCAGCGGCATTTTTCGGCGCCCGGTCATAATAGATATCAAAAACCCGGTCCGCATCGATTTTGATCCGGAAATAATACCTGCCAACTCCCCAGGAGCCTCTTCTCAGGGCTTTGGCAAGGTTGGCCGGTCGCATATTATGGCTCATATCTCCCCTGCGGCCAAAATCCTGCCATTCAGCCAGAACCTCCTCCACCCGATAGGTATTCCCTTTCCAGGTGATGCGGTTGGGACAGGTTGGTTTTTTGGAGAAAAGGGGATCTTTCTCAAACTCAACTTCGATCTGGTCTCCGACAAAATGCAGGGGGGTGTATTCCATGATGGGTACCGTATTCAGTATTCAGTATTCAGTATTCAGTATTCAGTATTCAGTATTCAGTATTCAGTAGTGGTTTCATCTCCCCTGCCAAGATCGATCCAGCCAGTCTGTTCTGGGCTGGAGGTAGAGTACAGGTGGCGAAGTCGGTAAAAGCGCAGGGAGGATTATAGGCTCGGTTGAAATCGATCTCAACTATTCCTTCCTGAACTGGTGGGGTGGATAGGTAACGTCCCGCCGGAGTAGGTTTGATTTCCATTCGTGGGATCATGAAATAAAACAAATAATTCTCCCGCGGGCTGTTCAAAGACAACCAGGGTACAGTTCTCTCCCATGATCTCAAACAGGACCTCTCCAGACGCCAGTTCCTGATGGTCTGGTGAATTCCTCTGCTTTAATGTCAGGGGTTTTTTTGATTCATATGGGAGGTATTCTGCCTGTATCCGATAAACATCCTGGATCGGGAACCACTGCCGGCCTGGAAAACTCTGACGCTGAGGCCGGTTATTGTCCCAGACGCGTATGCCCAGGGATTCCTCTCTCTGGATGAGAATAAACACCAGATTTTCCAGGCTGCACCTGGTTGGATCACCTGATATATCAGGTTCCAGATCGATCTCCTGGACGATCTCATCAGCCGTGAGGACTGGTAAATCATCAGCAACTTGCAGACGGACCCGACCATTCTCGACCAGGAAAGACCCTATCTGTCCCGGGCCGGAGCCAGGTGGCAGAACGACCTGGTTGGCTGGATCCGTGCCAATTGAATTTTCGCCTGCCTCTAACCAGTACAAGCCAGCCAAAGCCAGCCAGCTGGATTCAGTCCGCAGATTGGCGTCCAATTGCCGGCGCCATTCCTCAATCTCTTGGTGATAATTATCCATAACATCCTGTTAATAAGCCTTTAGTAATTAGCGTTATCCCCTTCAGGGAATGACCGCCAAACACATCATTGCGGTAAATCCAAACCAGTCCAGGAGAGATCAAGCGACCCTGACTTCGCTCCAGGAGCTTAATATTTAGGCCGGGAGCTGGAATATCATCACCAGGGTGAACACGAGCGCTAGAATTCCTGCGATGACGGAGGAAAGGATCTGGATCTGGCCCAGTTTTGAGATCCTGCCACCATGCCCATAGATATATTTCGTTCTCGGGCCAAAATATTTACTGGCAGGGTAAACACCCCATTTGGCAGCAAAACTCCCAAAAAATATTCCAGCCAGGGAAAAAACCACCCAGGAAAAAACCGTCATAATCCTGGTTCCCCCTGGCTGATCAAATTTAAAGAACATCAACAGCAAAGCCAGCAGGACCGGCAGGAATACTACCGCTCCCCGGATGCCATGGGCAAGGTAGCTTTTGTTGATCTGATTAAATTTCAGGGAGATAATTTCCAGCTCGGCCTGGGATTTTCTTTTCATTTTATATGTAAAGATCACCGGCCAAAACAAGATGATCAAACCAATCCCAGGGCCCATCCAGTAATTAAGTTCCATATTTGGGATTATCCCGCACTTCAGGCTCCAGCTCTTTGATGGCTATAATCCCAAGCCTTTTTCGATCTTGGCCCAGCTATCCCTTAAACTGATTATCCTATTAAAGACCGGTTTCTCCTCAGTGCTGTCCTGATCCACGCAGAAATAGCCCAACTCTTTCAAACTGGAACCTGTCCCCGGGTCGGGCAAGTCTTTAATCCGGGTTCCAATTTGGCGTTGGTGATGACCTGAAGGGAGTCAGGGTTAAGATTATCAAGGAAACTACGCCCCTCTTTTACCTGATCGGGAAAGGGAGTCTTAAAAAGGCGGTCATACAACCTGACCTCAGCATCGATCGCCTGGCTGGCTGAAACCCAGTGCAGGGTACCCTTCACCTCACGCCCATCCGGCGCTGACCCACCCCTGGTCTCCGGATCGATTGTGCAGTGGATCTCAGTGATCTCACCGTTCGAATCCTTGATCACATCAGTACAGGTGATCAGGTAAGCATAACGCAGCCGGACTTCTCTCCCGGGTGCCAGGCGCCAGAATTTACTGGGTGGGTCTTCCCTGAAATCGTCCTGTTCAATAAATAAACTCCCTGGTGAAAGGCACCTCCCTGACACCCCGGCTATCATCATCGGGATGATTAGGGAATTCCAGCATTTCCACCTGGTCCTCAGGATAATTGGTCAAGACAACTTTCAGGGGGTTCAGAACCCCGTTAACCCGGTTGACCCGCTGATTCAGGTCATCCCTGATAAAATGATCGAATTTGGAGCGCTGAATGGTGCTCAGGGAGACGCCTACCCCGACATGTTCGATAAATTTGATGATCGCCTCCGGGGGAATCCCCAATCGCCGCATGCCGGCCAGGGTTGTCATTCTGGGATCATCCCAACCGTTTACATGTCCACCGTCCACCAGCTGGAGAAATAATCTTTTGCTCATGATCGTATAGGTCATGTTGAAACGCGCAAATTCGATCTGCTGGGGATGGAAGATCCCCAACTCGTCCAGGAACCAATCATACAGCGGACGGTTGTTCTTAAACTCGATCGAACACAGGGAATGGGTAATGCCCTCGATGGAATCCGACTGGCCGTGAGCCCAGTCATACATGGGATAAATACACCACTTATCCCCGGTTCTGTGATGGGATTCATGCAATATACGGTACATGATCGGATCCCTGAGATTGATATTGGGAGCCGCCATATCGATCTTGGCTCGCAGCACCTTGCTGCCGTTCTCAAACTCTCCGGCTTTCATGCGCTGAAAAAGATCCAGATTCTCATCTATTGAGCGATTCCGGAAAGGACTCTCTTTCCCGGGTTCAGTTAAAGTGCCTCGGTACTCGCGGATCTCTTCGGCAGACAGGTCGTCAACATAAGCTTTTCCAGCCTTGATCAGGATCAGGGCATATTCATAAAGCTGATCGAAGTAATCTGAGGCGAAAATACAGCCGGTCTTCCCAATCGTAGCCCAGCCACCGGATATCCTCCTGGATCGCCTCGACATATTTATCCTCCTCCTTGGCAGGATTGGTATCATCAAAACGCAGGTTGCACTTTCCGCCAAACTGCTCTGCGGCGCCAAAATCCATCGCAATCGCTTTAACATGGCCAATATGCAAATAACCATTCGGTTCCGGAGGGAATCGTGTATGACACTCGACCCTCATTTTTGCCCTTGGCAATATCATCCTTGATGATATCCCGGATGAAATCGGTCAATTCTCCAGCTTCTGTCATTCCCTGTTCTCCTTCTGGCCTGAGAAAGGTATCTCTCGGCATTTTTCTGCTTCCCCAAATTTTAGCATACTCTAAACGAATCTCCGGTTTAATATTCAGGCCGGGGGATGGGTTTCTGATCAGAGGCTCCGGAACGAATTGACTAACAACTCTAACGGTGATAAAATTCCCTTCGCTGGTGGGGGCTCGTCTAACGGTAGGACAGCGGTCTCTGGAACCGTAAGTCGGGGTTCGAATCCCTGGCCCCCAGCTTTCAACCCCGAAAGGTTACTCGGGGTTTTTGCTTTTCTGAGGTAAAAATATCATACCCAAGCTTGGAAGCTAGCCACTTTATAGTAAAATCACAAATAGTTCAGGATCTCAGGAATTACTCCCGAGGAGGGAATCGGATGACAGATATTGTTGATTACACGATTTATGGTGACGATTTGCAGATGGTTGAGATCCAGCTCGATTCCCAGGAAGGCATCCGGGCCGAAGCAGGGACAATGATCTATATGGAAAAAGGGATCGAGATGCAGACCGGAACCGGCGGTGGGATCTTTAAGGGTGTTCAGCGGATCTTTACCGGTGAAAGCTTTTTTATCACCACCTTTCTGAATACCTCGGGGTCCTTAAAAAAGGTAGCTTTTGCAGCTCCCTATCCAGGAAAGATCATCCCCCTGGACATGACCGCTCTGGGGCGTACTTTCCTATGCCAGAAGGATTCTTTCCTCTGCGCAGCCCGGGGAATTGAAATTGAAATCGCCTTCAGTAAAAAACTTGGTGCTGGCCTGTTTGGAGGTGAGGGATTTATCCTTCAGCGTTTGGTCGGCGACGGACTGGCTTTTGCCCACGCAGGCGGCACTATTATTGAGAAGGATCTGGCTGCTGGAGAAGTGCTCAACGTCGATACCGGGTGCCTGGTGGCATTTTCTCCCTCAGTAGACTATGATATTGAATTTGTGAGCGGATTTACCAACGCTTTATTTGGAGGCGAGGGATTATTCCTGGCCAAGATGACCGGTCCTGGAAAAGTATACCTCCAGAGTTTGCCACTTTCCCGCCTTGCGGATCGGATTGCGGCTGCGGCTAACCTCCAGCAGCCCACTGGCGAAACCAAAGGTGTTGGCGGCCTGGGCGGAGAGATCCTGGGAGATATCATCAGTGGCTTATGACCAGACGAGCTAAATCAAATCAGGTTGTGTGACAAGTTATGGACAAGACTAAAACCCAGAGCAGCACCTTAATGTGGTTCGCCCGGATCAGCGGGTTGATCGTCAGCACGATCTGGCTTTATTACCTGATCCGCTATATCTACAAGGTGGGTTACCGGTCCTTATTGGTTCCAAGTTCTACAGGGATCATTCTATTCCTGCTGATCACCACCTTGTCAGTTGGGGTGATCTTCGCCTGGAAACAACCCTTGAGCGGCGGAAAATTTATCATTGTGCTCAGCGTGCTGCTGGGCATATTCAACTATTTTTCTGTACAGGAGGGTCAATTAGTGGCAGTCGCCTTCCAGGGATTGCCTTATTTCCTGGTCGGTTTATTATTTGTTCAATCGCAGCTGACCAGGGAGCAGACCAGGGGTTAACCATCCAATTCTGATTTTGACTCTTCCCAAAGCCTGTCCAGCTCATCCATCTGCATCTCAGAAAGCTCGCGCCCACTTGCGCGAGCTTTTTTTTCGACCCTGGAAAAACGGAGTTTAAATTTTAGATTGGCTTCCCGGAGGGCACTTTCAGCATCTATATCCATCCAGCGAGCGATATTCACCAGCGTAAATAGAATATCACCCAGTTCTGCCTTTTTTTCCTGGAGGTTCTCAGCCTGATTGAGTTCCTGGATCTCCTCGGGTAATTTTTCCAGTACATCCTGAAGTATTTTCCAATCAAAACCCACCCTGGCTGCTCTTTTTTGAAAGGATTGTGCCTGGGTCAGAGCGGGCAAACTACCCGGCAATCCGTCGAGCAGGCCTTGATCCAATACACCGTTATCGATCCGCTCTTTGGCTTTGATCGATTCCCAATTCTGGATCACGGTTTCGGAATCCTTCAATTCAAGACCCTCAAAAACATGAGGATGGCGCTTTATGATCTTGTCGTAAATCCCCTGGATGATATCAGCCATTGAAAATTCCCCATATTCACTGGCAATCTGGGCCTGCAGCACGATCTGCAGCAGCAGATCTCCAAATTCCTCCTGCATGGCGCCAGGATCATCAGCGTCGATTGCCTCCAGGGCTTCATAACTCTCTTCCAGCAGATTTGGCCTCAAGCTTTGATGATCTTGCTCTCGATCCCAGGGACAGCCTTCTGGAGACCTTAAATGGGCAATGATCTCCTGGAAAGATTCCAGGGAGCTGCCTTGTTCCAGGGGTGGAAGATATAACACCGTCCGGTTTTTGAGATTTTCACTTCGATCGATCTCATACAGGGGAATCCCTTCGATCTGCTGTGAATTTATCCCGGCATCATGGATCAGGGTCACCGGGTGCTGGTCCGGGTAAAGAGCCATTAAGTTGAGCTTGACCTCCGAGGCGATTTCCCGGGAATAGATCTGGGCGATCAGGGCCGGTTTATCAACCGGGAAAGGTGGAAAATGCCCTTGGGCAAGTTCCAGGGCATCCAGGATACTGATCTGAGGCAGGGGATCGATTTCAAGGGCTGCGAAGGTTGGTTCCAGGAAACTTAATCCTGGCATGATCTCAACTTTCAATCCAGCTTTCCTGGCCTTTTCTATGATCAGGATTGGTGTATCTTCAGCCACAAAGGGATCTCCAGGGACGGCGTATACCAGGCCAGGTTTTTCAATCGCCTGAGTGATGACCTGCTCAGCAATCCGTTCATAGACCCGCTGATAGCTGGCTTCTTCCTGATAGATATAGTCAAAGCTGTGCACGACCAAACCTTCAGGAAAACCCTTAACCGCAGGATGTTCCTTGGTCCGCAGGTAGATCTCGGATAAATTTCCCAGCAGCCTGGAGACCTTCACAGTCATCAACTCCGGGTCCCCTGGACCGAGGCCAATGATGATGATATCCGGTTGATTAGTTTTCTCAGCACTCATAGTATTCCTCAGCTGGAAACACAAAGCGGAGAACACTGCACGGGGCCTGGTGTTCTCCGCCTATTGGATACTACTGGATTAGATTTTCGTCAATCCCTTTCGGGAGATTATTAGCGTTTGGTATAGGTCGGGGCCTTGCGGGCACCTTTAAGACCTGGTTTCTTCCTTTCTTTTTCCCTCGCGTCCCGTGACAGGAATCCAGCATGGCTCAGTTCAGGCCGGAGCTCAGGATCCATTTTCAGGATCGCCCTGGCCAGGCCCAAGCGAACTGAATCCGCCTGACCGATCACACCCCCACCCCGAACCAGCACGCTGATATCATAATCAGAGCGGCTTCCAGTCAAAACGCCGAGCGGTTCAGTAACAGTTTTATTATCCCGTTCAGTCGGAAAATATTCTTCCAAGGTCTTTTCATTGATCACAAACGAACCAGACCCGCGAGTTATCCGCACTCTTGCGGATGATGTTTTGCGGCGTCCGATACCTTCAAAATACTCTGCCATAAATACTCCTCTTGCAATAAAAACTGATCACGTTTCCACCAGGATGGCGGCTGCTCTGATCCAGAGCAATCCTGCTTATAAATCCTCGATCGGCACAGGGTTCTGGGCCTGATGGGGATGTTCTGCTCCTGCATAGACTTTTAGTTTCTTTCCCAGCTTCCGGCCGAGACGGTTATGAGGAAGCATGCCCCTGACCGAGTGTTCGATGACAAATTCGGGGCGTCTTTCAAGCTGGTCCTTCAGGTTGATCTTCTTCAAACCACCCTGATACTTGGATTCCCGGTAATAATATTTGTCATCCATTTTATTTCCGGTCACCACGATCTGTTCAGCATTGATCACAACAACAAAATCGCCTGTATCAACACCGGGGGTGTACTCAGGTTTATGTTTTCCAAGGATAATCCGGGAGATCTCCGTCGAGAGACGACCCAGGTTCTTTCCCTTGGCATCCACCAGGACCCAATTTCGGGTTATATCAGCTTCTTTAGGATAAAATGTTTTCTTCACTGTCATCAACTCCACTCTTTTCAGGAAAAACCCATTCTCTAGAGTTTCCCTGCTAATAATCAATCTCGATCAAAGACAAACCCTGCGGAGGTGCTAAACCCTGGGCGGGTAGTCCTGTTGGATCTTCAAGGTACCTTCCTACTGCCTTTACCGTTTCCCTTCCCTGGCCGATCTTGACCAGCAGATTCACAATCCTCCGGACCATATGGTAAAGAAATGCATTTCCAATGATCTCAAAAACCAGTTGATCTTCTTTCTTCTCCCAGGCTGCGACCATTATCTCTCTGATAGTGCTTCCACCCGGCTGGTGGGGATTTCCCAGAGCTCCGAAGTCGTGGGTCCCTATCAAAGATTGGGTAGCTTCCTCCATCAATTTCAGGTCCAGTTCTGGCCAGACCCTCCAAGAATATCGTTCCCGGAATGGATCCCGGATCGGATTACAAAAGATCCTGTAGTGATATTTTCTGGACCGGGCATCATACCGGGGGTGGAAATCTAACCTGGTCCTGGTGATCTTTCTTGCCGAGATATCTTGCGGAAGCACCGCATTTATTGCCTGGTTCAACTCCTTTTCAGTGTGATCCCATTTCAAATCAAATGTGATCACCTGTCCTTCAGCGTGTACGCCAGTGTCTGTTCTACCGGCAAATATGACTCTGGTGCCACTCCAACCCAGTCTCTTCAGAGCTTTTTCAACTTCATCCTGGACAGTTCTCAATTCCTTTTGAAATTGTGAACCATGAAAATCTGTTCCATCATAAGCCAGGAGAACCTGAAAACGATCGCTCATCGGCTGGTGAGATCGATATCTATTCTTCTACCAGCTCCAAAACAACCATTTCAGCGGCATCACTGGTCCTGGGAGCCAATTTGAACATCCTGGTATACCCTCCCGCCCTATTGATGTAGCGGGGAGCCAGTTCATCAAATAGCTTCTTGACGATATCTTTATCGTTATCCAGGCGTGAGGCAGCAATCCTGCGGGCATGTACCTGCTGGGCTGCGTCTGCCTCCTGGGCGCGTTTTGCCAGAGTGATCAATTTTTCTGCCGGATGGCGGATGAACTCTGCTTTGGCACGGGTTGTTTGAATGCGTTCATTTTCAAAAAGTTGCTTAATCATGGTCCGCCTCAGTGCTGCCCGTTGACCTGAATTTCTTCCTAGTTTTTTTCCTGCTACCTTATGTCGCATATGACCTACTCCAGCTCAGTGTTGATTTCCAGAAGGTAGCCGTGCACTTCCAGTTTTTCCTTCAATTCAGTGAGACTTTTCACACCGAAATTCCGGATCGACAGCAAGGCGTCATCTCCCTTCGTGTTTAATTCCATCACTTCTCGTACATTGGTGATTCCAGTACGCTTCAGCGAATTGAAGACCCGAACCGACAGATCCAGCTCTTCAATGGGGATATCAATGATCTCATCCACCGGCTCAACCGGCTCTTCGATATCCACCAGGGCTGCCAGCGATTCTGCAGTGACACCGGCCAGGTGCTGGAGGTGTCCCATTAAAATCTTGGCGCTTTTGCTCAGGGCATCTTCTGGTTCAAGAGTTCCATCAGTCCAAACTTCCAATACCAGGTTGTCGTATACCGTACTCTGACCGACTCGGGCAGAACCAACATCAAAATTTACCCGACGGACTGGATTATAGACCGCATCTATGGGCAGTTCGCCAATCGGCAGGCGGTCTTTCCTATCTTCAGTTGGCAGATATCCCCTGCCCTTTCCAACGGTCATTTCGATGGTGAGGGGTTTGCTCCGACCATCAACCGTCATCAGGTACAGTTCCGGATTGACGATCTCAATTTCAGGAGGGGCAATAATATCCGCTGCAGTTACCACACCTTCACCCTTGACCTCCAAATGCATACTGGAAAGATCACCTTCATGCAGGATCAGGCGAAGATTTTTAATATTCAACATTAACCGCAAGACATCTTCCTGCACACCCGGAATTGTGTCGTATTCATGATCGATTTCCGTGATCCGGATGGAGGTTACCGCAGATCCTTCCATAGACGAAAGCATTACCCTGCGCAGGGCATTGCCCAGGGTAATCCCATAACCTCGCTCAAGGGGGTTGATCTCGTACTTCCCGTAGGAGCGAGCTTCTGCCACCCGTTCGATTTTTGGTGTTACCATATTATTCATTCCTAGCACGGTTCACCTCTCCCTAATCCTAAAGCTTATTTCTTGGCAGT
The DNA here is from genome assembly GCA_963716695.1 of uncultured Chloroflexia bacterium. Classification (GTDB taxonomy): domain Bacteria; phylum Chloroflexota; class Anaerolineae; order Anaerolineales; family UBA11858; genus B10-G9. The sequence goes on along the minus strand of CAVQTT010000010.1, from coordinate 184,605 downwards.
CCCTTTTACCGTGAGTAATACTCAATGATCAGATGCTCATCGAGGTTTCCATCGATCTCTGATCGTTCTGGTAATCGAACCAAACTACCGGATAAGGTTTTCAAATCTCTCTTGACCCACTCTGCAGGAGTGTGATTTTCCGCTTCTGCAGTCAGGCTCTTGAAAAAGGGCCGTTGTTTTGATCCTTCACGAACACTGATGTTATCTGAGGCTTTGATGATCATCGATGGGACATCAGTTCTGCGGCCATTGACATTAAAATGCCCATGGGTCACCAGCATGCGGGCCTGGGCCCGGCTGGCGGCGTATCCAAGCCTGTAAACCACATTATCTAGCCTGGTCTCCATGATCTGCAGCAGGTTCAAACCCGTTAAACCGCGGCGCTGCTGCGCAGTGGCATAATAACGTCTGAACTGTCTCTCTGAAATATCATAAATCCGGCGGGCTTTCTGCTTGGCCCGAAGCTGGCGGGAGAAGTCCGATTCGCGGCTGCGGCGGTATTGCGCTCCCCTGCCGTGCTGGCCAGGAGGATATGCTCTGCGTTCAAAGGCACATTTATCTGTGAAACAGCGTTCCCCTTTCAGGAACAACTTTTCACCTTCTCGACGGCAAACTTTACATTTTGCCTCACGATATCTTGACATAACAACTTCCTCTTTTATTTAGTAGCAACTTCAATAATGACTAAGTATTGCCCTCGGTGAGGGATCAATTATACACGGCGTTTTTTCGGCGGGCGACAGCCATTATGGGGCACCGAAGTGATGTCAGTGATCGAATTCAACTTCAATCCCATGGCTTCAATTGCCCGCAGGGACGCTTCGCGACCGGGTCCAGGACCATTGATGAAGGCATCTGCCTCCCTGATCCCCATGCCCATAGCTTTCTTGACAGCGTCTTCGGCAGCCAACCGGGCTGCAAAAGCAGTGCTGCGCCGGGATCCTTTTAGACCCACCGCGCCGGGGCTGCTCCAGCAAACAGTATTGCCCTGGTGGTCGGTAACCGTGATGATGGTGTTATTAAATGTAGCCCGGACATGGATCTGTCCTGATGCCAGTGATCTCTTCTTTCTTCGGCCGCCCTTGGGGCGGGATGATTGTTGAGCCATATTACCTCATCTATCCTTGTTGTTTTTCAATCCATCTGCCGGACCGATACCTGTTTGCCGCGGGAAGGAAAGGCTTCCCATTTTTCCAGATACTCTGCCAGCTTATTTCCCGGGATGTTCTCAAATGAGACAATCCCGAAAAATACTTTAGGTCTTCTGCATACCTCTTCGTCTTCCTCGTCCGGCGACCGTCTTCTTGGGTCCTTTTCGAGTCCGGGCATTGGACTTGGTCCGCTGTCCATGAACGGGCAATCCACGTTTATGACGAATACCACGGTAGCAGCCGATCTCAACCAGCCGCTTGATATTCATCTGCACTTCCCGCCGCAGATCGCCTTCCGTTTTAAAGTTTTTTGTAATATATTCCCTTAAACCTGTGATCTGATTGTCATCCAGATCCTGGATCCTGATATCCCGATCCACACCCACAGCGTTCAGGATTTCCCGCGAACGGGTTAATCCAATACCATAGATATAGGTTAAGGCAATTTCTACACGTTTGTTGCGCGGTAAGTCAACACCTTGAATACGAGCCATACGATTTACCCTTGCCTCTGTTTATGCTTCGGATTTTCACAAATGACGTAAACACGACCTTTACGTCGGACAATTTTACATTTTTCACAGCGTTTTTTCACTGATGATGATACTTTCATGATTTCACTTCCTTGTCCTGCTTTCCAGCAAAAGTACTATTATATCGTATCGATTTTCCTCAGTCTAGGGAACTTCTCTTAACTATTTCCCTGTCTGGTTAATATTAATGGTCCATTTACCGTAACTGCTACGGTGTGTTCATAATGGGCAGTTAGTGATCGATCAGCGGAAATGACGGTCCACTGATCAGCCAGCACCTTGGTTTTATAGGTTCCTACCATAACCATCGGCTCAATGGCAATTGTCATTCCAGCTTTCAACAGCAGACCCTGTCCCGGCATGCCAAAATTGGGTACCTGGGGGGGTTCGTGCATCTGGCTGCCAACCCCGTGGCCAGTGTATTGCCGCGGTACATGATAGCCATATTGTTCCACGTGCTGCTGGATCGCTGCGGAAACATCCCCAACATGATTGCCTGGCCGCATCTGCTCGATCCCCTTATAAAGGGATTCCCTGGTAATTTTGATCAGGCGGCTTTTATCAGCTCCGATCTCACCCACACCCACAGTAAAAGCGGAATCCCCGATATAACCGTCGAGGGTAGTCCCGCAATCCACAGAAACCAGATCGCCCTCTTCGAGCATCCTGCCACTGGGGATCCCGTGCACCAGCTCCTCATTAATGCTGATGGTCAGGGTCGCCGGATAAGGGTATGGTCCTGGATATCCCTTGAAAGTGGGAATCCCGCCGTTATCCCGGATGATTGTTTCTGCGGCCGCGTCCAGCTCCTGGGTTGCGATCCCCGGTTGGATCATTTTTTTGATTTCTTCCAGAACCAGGGCATTTAACCTGCCTGCCCGCTGCATTTTACTTATTTCCAGCTCTGTTTTGACCAACTTCTCATCAAAAGAAACCATTCTTCATCCGACCAGGGCTCCAGCTCTCAGGAGAGGGCTTTGCCCACTATAAATTATTAACGTACAAGTAATTTCTCATCATATCCATGCAGCTTCAATTCGGCATCGATATTCTGGAAAGTATCTCTAACAACACCCACAACGATCAGCAAACCAGATGAAGCTACCAGCATGGTGCCGTTGCCGCTGGCATCAAAATTGGACAGGCCCACAGCAGAAAAGATCACGCCGAGCACAAAGGGAAGCACAGCGATAAAGCCCAGGAAGAAAGCTCCCGGGAAGGTGATCCTGCGCAGCACTTTGGTCAAATACCGCTGAGTAGGTGCACCTCGGCTGACACCTGGGATCTGGGCACCCGCTCTTTTCAAGTTGGAACCGTAATCCTGCTGGGCAAACAGCACATCGGTATAGAAAAACGTAAAACCGATCACCATCAGGAAATATAACAACCAGTACCAGGGTGATTGACCGCCAAACAAAGCCTGGATATTATTCGCCAGGTTAGAAACCCAAAATGTCTGGGAGGCCACAAAGAAGCTGGCCACAATGGCCGGGAATGTCAATAGGGATTGGCCGAAAATCAAAGGGATCATGCCGGCCATATTCACTTTTAAGGGCAGAGCGCCTTTGACAGGCATGGACTGGCGGTTGCCAACCCTGCGTCCGGGATACATGACCGGAATATTTCGCTGCCCCTGCTGGACAAAAACGATGGCATAAATGATCAGAATTGTGACGACAATGGCAATCGCCAGGGTCACCCAGCGATTTTGCTGGGAACTGATGATCGCGCCAAAGTTAGCGGGGATCCGCGAGACGATACCGGCAAAGATCAACAGCGAAAGTCCCTGGTTGCGGATGCCGTATTCCGAGATCAGTTCACCAAGCCAGATCGCAAACATGGTTCCGGCGGTCATACTGACAACGATTGCCAGGCTGGGTAATAGTGCGCTGCCGCTAAAGCCAAAATTGTCGATGATTTGAACACCACCTGCCAGGCTCGAGAAGATCCGTATTTGACCTACCGCCTGCAAAGCTGCCATTGGAACTGCCAGGATATAAGTCCATTTCTCCATCCACTTGCGGCCTTCCTGGGGATCTTCTTCCATTTTGGCTTGCAGGGAGGGGATGATAGGCACTAAAAGCTGGAGGATAATCTGGGCAGTAATATATGGATATACACCCATCGCCAGAACAGAGAAATTGGATACTGTTCCTCCGGATAACATATCCAGGATGCCCAGGAAAGTACCTCCGGCGCCTCCGCCAGTAATGATCGAGGCAATTGCCGCTCGATTCGCTCCAGGGATCGGCACATGGGCTGCCAGACGATAGATCACCAGAATCATCAAGGTGATCAATAATTTTCGTCTGATATCTTCTGCTTTCCATAAATATCGCCAAGCAGATGTTTTCATTTTGCTACTCTCCTGTTTTCATCCCGTCGGGGATGAAGTGGATCCAAAAAACTTAAGCGGGAGTTGTTCCTGCTTTATCTGTAATTATCTCGACACTGCCACCGGCTTTTTCGATCTTTTCCACAGCTTTGCGGGAAAAACGATGGGCCTTCACCTTGAGAGGCTTCTTGAGTTCTCCTCTGCTCAGGATCACAACAGGCAAGCTGAGAGTGCTGATCAACTCTGCCTCCCGCAGAACCTGGGGAGTCACTTCAGAATCCTTCCGGAACTGTTCCAGGTATTCCAGGTTCACTTCCTGAAATTCCACCCGGTTGAAATTCTTGAATCCGGGTTTTTTCGGCATGCGCCGGTAGAAAGGAGTATCACCACCCTGGTGCCAGAGAGGTACACCCCCACCAGCCCGGGAATTCTGCCCGTTGGATCCTCGTCCAGCTGTTTTTCCTGTGCCGGATCCTATACCACGTCCAACGCGTTTCCGGTTCTTCTTTGAACCTCGATTGGGTTTCAAATCGTGCAGTTTCATATCAATATCCTTCGAATCCGTTACTCAACCGTGACCAGGTGTTTTACCCGTTCAATCATTCCCAGCACACTGGGATGATCCGGTCGTTCGACGGTTTGGTTGATTTTTCTTAAACCCAGGGCTTCCAGGGTCCTGCGCTGCGGCTGGATGCGGCCGTGGGGACTTCTAACAAGGGTAATTTTAAGCATGGTTGCTTTTTTCTTGGTTGCCATGGTTTTATCTCCGATCCCAGAAGGGGATCAATTTATCCGCATCCAAGCCCCGATTAACAGCTTGCTCATAGGGATCCATGAGCTGCTCAAGTCCTTTGATGGTCGCTGCAGCAATATTCATTGCATTATTGCTTCCCAGGGACTTGGTCAGGATATTGGATATCCCGGTCACCTCAACAACAGCTCGAACGCTGCCGGCTGCGATCACACCAGTTCCCTCAGAAGCAGGTTTCAACAGAACTTGCGCTCCGCTGACTTTACCAATCACCTTGTGCGGGATCGTGGTGTTGTAAATCGCAATGGGGTGCATATTATCTCTAGCGTTGGCTGATGCTTTTCGGATCGCATCTGGCACAGAGTTGGCTTTACCCATACCCATGCCGACATTGCCTTTATGATCCCCGGCAACCATCACTACCCGGAAGGAAAATCTCCGGCCGCCTTTAACAACTGCGGCAACACGCTCGATGTTGATAATTCTTTCGTCTATTTCCTGTTCAGGATTCTCTTTATAACCGTTTGCCATAACCTTCTCCCGGTTCAGTAACTAAAACTGCAGTCCGTTTTCGCGGGCGCCGTCAGCAAGGGCTGCCACACGACCGATATATTTAAATCCACCGCGATCGAATACCACGCTATTGATGCCCTTCTCTTTGGCTCGATCTGCAACTGCCTGGCCAACAAGTTTGGCCTGTTCCTTTTTGGTCTTTCCCTTGAGTTTCTTTTTCAACTCGGTATCTATGCTTGATGCAGATACCAGGGTATGACCCTTATTATCGTCTATCACCTGAACGTAGATTTCATTCAAACTGCGGTAAACATTCAATCGCGGTCTATCTGAAGTCCCATGTACATTCCGGCGGACTCGAATATGTCTTCTTTTGCGAGCAACCGCTCTGGTTCGATTTTTAGTCATTTTACGCTACCTTACCCGCTTTGCCTGCTTTGCGGCGGATATATTCATCCTTATATCGAATGCCTTTCCCTTTATAGGGTTCTGGCGGTCTGACTTTTCGGATATCAGCGGCAACCTGCCCCACAACCTGTTTGTCGATCCCGCTGATGAAGATCTGCTGATTTCTCTCTCCAACCTCGAAGGAGATTCCCTGGGGAGGTTCAATTGGCACTGAATGAGAATATCCCACGTTCAATACCAGGTTATTCCCTTCCATGTTGGCCCTGTAACCCACACCCACCAGCTGAAGTTCTTTTTGATATCCTTCCGTTACTCCAGTGACCATATTCTGGACCAATGCCCGGGTGGTTCCGTGCAGGGATCGCATCTGTCTGGCATCGGATGGTCTGTTGACATTAATGACACCCTCTGACAGGCTGATCTCAATGTCGGGTGAAAAATTGAATTCCAATTCACCTTTGGGGCCTTTGATCTTAACCAATGACCCTTGTATTTTTACGTCTACGCCGGAGGGCACTTCCACCGGCAATCTTCCAACTCTAGACACGGTTCATTCTCCTTTGTCGTCCTTAATTGCATTTCACAATCCGGGACCGATCGTACTGACTTACCAAACCTTACATACTACTTCACCACCAACTCCCAACTTCTTTGCTTCTCTGCCAGTCATGACACCACGGGAGGTGGTCAGTATGGAGATACCCATGCCAGAGAGCACGTAAGGGATCTCGTCCTTGCCAGAATAGATCCTCTGGCCCGGCAGGCTGACCCGTTCGAGATTTGTGATCACGGAGCGTTTGGTGCGCCGTTTTCCCACATACTTCAATCCCAGGGTTAGGGTCTTATGGGCTGAATCCTCGGTATCAGTGACCTCATATCCACTGACAAAACCTTCTTCAACCAGAATTTTTGCGATAGAAACCTTCATTTTAGAGCTGGGCATCGCGACCTGCGTATGTTCTGCCCGCACTGCATTCCGGATTCGAGTTAACATATCAGCAATTGGATCATTAAAACTCATTGCTTATCCTCCATCCAACTTACCAGGATGACTTGACAACACCGGGAATTTTCCCGTCGAGTGCCAATTCACGGAAACAAATTCTGCACAAACCGAAGCGGCGCATATAACCACGCGGACGGCCGCATTTCTTGCAGCGATTGATCTCCCTGACCTTATATTTTCTTTTGGTTTCACGTGCAATCATACTTTTCTTTGCCATTACTGAATCTCCTCCTTAAACGGCATCCCCAATTTCCGCAGAAGTTCCCTGCCTGAGACATCGTCCTGGGCGGAGGTAACGATAGTCACCTCGAATCCCCGGATCTTGCTGATCTCATCATAGTTCACTTCAGGGAAAACCAGCTGTTCCGTGATACCCAGCGTATAATTTCCCCGACCATCGAATGAATTCGGAGATACACCCCGGAAATCGCGGACCCTGGGCAGAGCCACATTCATCAGGCGATCCAGGAAGGACCACATTTTATACCCTCGCAGGGTGACTGAGGTTCCGATCGCGGTTCCAATCCTGAGTTTAAAATTGGATATATTGCGCTTGGATTTGTTGATCAGGGGTTTTTGACCGGTGATCTTTCCCAGATCACGGACAGCCTCGTCCAACAGCTTGCCATTATCAAGGGCATCACCCACACCGATATTGACCACAACCTTGGTTATTCGTGGGCACTGCATGATATTCCCCAGATTCAGATCCTTCACCAGGCTTGGTGCGATCTCTTTCTGATAACGTTCTTGTAGTTTATTCATTCTTTTGCTCCCAGCTCTCAATCGATCAGTGCTTCGCAGCGTTTGCATACCCTGTGGGCTTCCCCATCCTGGCGGGCAATCCCGACTCGGGTGGGTTTTCCGCAGGACGGGCACACCAGCATCACATTGGATATATGGATCGGGCCCTCAAATTCAATAATACCGGGGGTCATGGTTCTACCCTGGGTCTGTACTTGACCCTGGTGTTTTTTCCGGATGTTTACTCCCTGCACGGTAATGCGCTGTTTATCGCGGTAAACTTTGATGACTTCTCCCCGTTCACCCTTATCAGCCTTCCTGCCGCTGATCACTTCGATAGTATCGCCTTTGCGTATTTTAAATTTCACGTTAATTACTCCTGCTCTATATCTCCCTAGACTGTTTCAGGTGCCAGGGAAACAATTTTCATAAAGCCTTTTTCTCGAAGTTCGCGGGCAACCGGTCCAAAGATACGGGTGCCTTTGGGGTTGGTGCCATCTGTATCGAGGATCACAACGGCATTATCATCAAACTTTACCGTGGAACCGTCCTTCCGCCGCCATTCCTTTGCAGTTCGAACCACGACGGCCTTGACCACTTCATGGGCTTTGACAGAACCCTGGGGAGTGGCTTGTTTAATCGACCCAACCACAATGTCTCCGATTCTTGCATAACGGCGTTTTGATCCACCCAAAACCCTGATCACCAGCAATTCGCGGGCCCCAGTGTTGTCGGCAACATTTACTCTTGATTCCTGCTGTATCATTGCTGCCTCCGACTAAGCCTTCTGGGCAGAAACCGTTTTGCGGACGATTTCTTCTACTACCCATTTTTTGGTCTTTGAGATAGGCTTGGATTCCACGATCAGAACCTGATCGCCGATCTCGCAGTTCAATTCATCATGGGCCTTGACTGAAATATGCCTGTCAATGACCTTTTTATATAAACGATGGCGGAACCGGCGGGCAATTTTTACCGACACGGTTTTTTCCATTTTGTTGCTTGTTACGACACCAGTCATTTTCCGGCGGTTGCTCATGAGTCACCTTCCACAGCAGCTTCCTGCTCGCGTTCCCGTAAGATCGTTTCCAGCCTGGCAATCAGACGCCTGGCTGTACGAATCCGGGATGTATCCAATATTTCTCCGGTAGACTGCTGGAAACGCAGGTTCATCATTTCTTCCCTGGATTCATCAATCTTGACCCGGATCTTGTCGTCCGCTAGTTTGCGGATCTCATCTGCATTCATGCGCTTTCTCCAATTTCATCGCGGCGGACGACCTTGGTTTTGATAGGCAATTTATAAGAAGCAAGTCTTAAAGCTTCTACAGCTGTGCCCTCTTCCACATCTCCACCGATCTCAAACATTATCCTGCCGGGTTTAACTACGGCAGCCCAGTATTCCACATCTCCCTTACCTTTACCCATCCGGGATTCTGCAGCCCGCTTGGTGATCGGTTTGTCCGGGAAGATCCGGATCCAGACTTTACCTCGCCGTTTCATCGCTCTGACCATCACCCGGCGGCAAGACTCGATCTGACGGGCAGAGATCCAGGAAGGTTCCAAAGCCTGTAAACCGTACTCGCCGAAATGGACTTCTGCTCCCCGGCTGGCCTTTCCACGTAATCGGCCCCGCATTTGTTTTCTATGTTTGAAACGTTTTGGCATTAACATGTTAATAATCCTCGCAATAATTCCCAAATATCAGCCCGGCAACTTATTTGCTGACGTAAACTCCATCATGCGCTTCGACTTCCTTCTCTTCTTCCAGGGTAGGAAGAACTTCACCTTTATAGATCCAGACCTTGACACCGATATTTCCATAGGTGGTGGCAGCTTCTGCAATCGCAAAATCAATATCCGCCCTTAAAGTCTGGCGTGGAACCCGGCCTTCCCGCATATGGATGGTGCGGGACATTTCCGCTCCGCCCAACCTGCCAGAAACTTCGACCCGGATCCCTTCGGCTCCTTCGCGCATGGTCCGTTGAATAGTACGGTTCATGGCTCGTGAGTAACTGATGCGGCCTTCGATCTGTCGGGCAATGTTGTCCGCAACCAGATAGGCATCCATATCCGGAGTTTCGATCTCCTTGATGTCTGCATCAATTGTCTTGCCAACAAATTCCTCCAGTTTGGCGCGGAGGATTTTTACGCTGGCGCCTTTGCGGCCAATCAGCACACCTGGTTTGGAGGTGTGAATAATTACTTTTACCTTGCCCGGAAATCGTTCGATTTCGATCTTGGAAATGCCCGCATTATCGGCTTCTTTGTGGATCAATTTCCTGATCGCTAGATCTTCGTGGAGGTGTTCAACAAATTCCGCACCCTCAGCAAACCAGTGGGCGTCCCAGGTTTTGGTTATTTTCAAACGAAATCCGATTGGATGTACTTTGCGACCCATATTTTCTCCTACTGCTCACGTCGGCCCCTGCTTTTGGCTGGGGTTTATCTATTCTCCTGCCTTAGTCTTCTATTGCTCCCGCAATATGATCGACAGATGGGAAGAACGGCGCAATCTGGGTTTTACCCGACCTCTGGCACCAAAACGGCGCCATTTGCGGGTAGGACCCTCGTCGGCAACAATCTTATGGATATAAAGATTGTATCGATTCAATCCAAAGTTATTCTCAGCATTGGCAACTGCCGAAGTGATCAAGTCAGAAATCGGCTTGGCTGCTTTATTGGGAGTGAAACTTAACACTTCCAGGGCGTCCACAACAGCTTTTCCGCGTACCAGATCCACAACCAGCCGGGCTTTCTGGGCTGAAATCGGGATATGGCTGGCAATGGCTCTAATATTTTGATCCATGATTAAATCTCCTTAGCCGCGGAACTGGCGGTTTCCTTTTTACGGGTAGTCCGCTTAATAGCCAGGTGGCCCCGGAAAGTCCGTGTGGGAGCAAACTCGCCCAGACGGTGACCGACCATATTTTCAGTGATGTAGATCGGCACATGCCTTCTGCCGTCATGCACTGCAATGGTGTGCCCCACAAGCTGGGGAAAGATCACACTGGCGCGGCTCCAGGATCGAATGACTTTCTTTTCTCCACGCTCATTCATAGCATCAATTTTTTTCAACAACTTGGGGTCTATGAAAGGACCCTTCTTTAATGATCTTGACATACCTTCAACTCCTCATGAACTGCTGGTTATCAACAGCCCAGGAATATCTTAGCGCTTTTTCTTCTTGCCCACCCGGCGATCCCGAACGATATATTGTCCGGTCCGTTTATTGCGGCGGGTTTTGGCTCCCAGAGTTTTTTGACCCCAGGGGCTCTTGGGACTTGGCATTCCTATCGGGGAACGACCTTCACCACCACCGTGCGGATGGTCTCGAGGTGACATTGCAGTACCTCGCACGGTAGGTCGGATACCCAGATGGCGCTTCCGGCCAGCCTTGCCCAGTTTGATATTGCTGTGGTCCACATTGCCAACTTGCCCAATCGTGGCCATGCAGTTCTGCAGGATCAGGCGGATTTCTCCTGAAGGCAACCGCACCTGGCCAAATTTTCCCTCTTTGGCGATCAACCGGGCAGAAGTACCTGCAGACCGGACCAACTGTCCTCCCGCACCGACTTTCAGTTCAATATTATGGATCCTGGTACCAGTTGGGATATTGCTCAACGGCAGAAAATTACCAGGAGCTACCTCTGCTTCAGGACCAGACATCACTGTATCTCCAACCCGAAGTCCTACAGGGGCGACGATATAGCGTTTTTCACCATCTGCGTAATACAGCAAGGCTAGCCTGGCTGTGCGGTTGGGATCATATTCAATCGCAGCGACCTTGGCCGGGATATTGAATTTCTCCCGCTTGAAATCTACCTGGCGCAGTTTCCGTTTATGACCTCCGCCTCGATGGCGAACAGTGATCCGGCCGTATGAATTCCGGCCGCCTTTTTTCCGGAGGGTTTTCACCAGGGAACGTTCTGGTTTATCCTTGGTGATCTCTTCAAATGTATAACCAGTCCGGCCCCGCATACTGGGGGTTACTGGTTTATATTTCTTAACTGCCATTACCGTACTCCTTCAAAGACCGAGATCGAATCGCCAGCCACCAGAGTCACAACCGCTTTTTTATAAGCGCTGCGGCGGATCAAAACCCTGCGGCTCCGGGCTCGGCGAGATCTTTTTGCTGGCATGACCATGGTGTTGACCCGAAGTACTTTGACATCAAAGATCGTTTCAACAGCTTCCTTGATCGTGCTCTTGGTTGCGTTGGTTGCCACCTCGAAAACATACTGGTTCAGTTTTGCATACTGGTGGCTGGATTTCTCAGTTAATATTGGTCGTCGTAATACATCATAAATCGAAGTCATCGCCCTACTCCTGTAACAAGATCTCTGAAAGGCGGTCTAATCCTGCTTTGACCAGGATGACCTTTTCATGACCGAATAAATCTCGAATATTCAAATAATCTGCCAGGATCAGGGTCGCAGACGACAAATTCTTGATCGCCTTGCTGAGCTGCTCATAATTCTCATCCCGAACAGGATAGACCAGCAGGCAGTTCTGGCTTTTGGTCATTTTCTGCAGGGCATCTGCCATCAGTTGGGTCTTAGGCTCCTTGAGGGTGAATTCCTCGGAAATGAAGATCTCGCCTGCAGCGTGTTTTTGGGATATCGCTGAACGCAGAGCAGCCCGGCGCATCTTTTTTGGCATTTTCTGCGTATACGAGCGTGGCTGGGGGGTAAAGATCTTCCCACCGCCTACCCATTGGGCTGACCGAATGGAACCCTGCCGGGCTCGCCCGGTGCCTTTCTGACGCCAGGGTTTGCGACCACCACCGGAAACCTCACTTCTGCCCTTGGTGCTGTGTGTTCCCAGGCGCTGGTGAGCCAGCTGACGGACAAAAGCCTGGTGCATCATATCTATATTTATCGGGGCCTCAAAAATCTTTCCTGGCAGATCGACAGTATCGATTTTCTTGCCTTTCATATCAATAACATTTACTTCCATAATTGTCTACTCCAACCGGTTACTGCTTCCGGGCTTCCTTAATAATGACTAACCCGTTTTTTGGTCCAGGTACGGATCCACGGACAGCAATAAGGTTATTTTCTGGGTCAATGCGGGAGATCAACAGGTTCTGGGATGTTACAGTATCATTGCCCATCCGGCCCGGCATTCGTTTGCCCTTAAAGACACGTCCGGGGGTGGAACCAGCGCCGATCGATCCCGGCGCGCGATGCCTGTCAGACTGACCGTGGGTTTTTGGACCACCGGAAAATCCATATCGTTTCACGACACCGGCAAATCCTCGACCTTTTGACTTGCCAACAATATCAACCCGCTCACCTTCTGCAAATACTCCCACGGTGAGGGTTTGACCTTCTTCCAACTCTTCATCAGTCCGGAATTCCCGTAGGATCCGCAGGGGAGGAAGTTCATTCTTTTTCAGGTGACCAAGTTCACCACCGGAAAGACGCTGGGGTTTGGTTTCATCAAAACCCAGTTGGACTGCCTTATAGCCGTCCTGGTCCACGGTGCGGACCTGTGTTACAAAACAAGGCCCAGCTTTAATGACTGTAACGGGAACTGATTTCCCTGAATCATCAAATAACTGGGTCATGCCAACCTTCTTTCCAATTAGCCCTTTCATATCATTTGTCTCCTAACGTCATGTATTTTTCTGGGAATGTCAACCAGGGCTTGGCTTCATCATCCCAAATAACGCAGTCAACGGAACCTTTGTGAACAGCTGGATTTTGCGTTCTCTCCAGGTTGCGTTCTTACGTTACCTATTCCTGCAGCTGGAACTAAATTTTTCAGTTTCCAGCGTAACTCCGCCCAGATCGCGGCGGAGTTGGTCGATCTTACTTTCCTGACTTCTGCCTCCTGTGATTTAACACAGGCTACCTATTATACACCATTAAATTTTAATTTCAATATCAACACCTGCAGGTAAATTCAATCTCATCAACAAGTCGATGGTCTGGGAATCAGGTTCCAGGACATCGATCAGTCGTTTGTGGGTCCGGATCTCAAAATGTTCATGGGAATCCTTATGCACAAAGGTTGACCGCCGCACGGCGAATTTTTCAATCCGGGTAGGAAGAGGTACAGGTCCCGCAACCCGGGCTCCAGTTCTCTCGGCAGTTTCAACGATCCTGCGGGCTGATTGATCCAGTACCCGGTGATCGTAAGCTTTCAGGCGAATTCGAATTTTCTGTTTAGCCATAATATTACTCTAGGATCTCAGTGACCACGCCGGATGCAACCGTCAGACCACCTTCTCGAATAGCGAACTTTCCACCTTGCTCCAACGCGATCGGAACGATCAGTTCCACCTGCATATTCACGTTGTCGCCTGGCATGACCATTTCAACACCTTCCGGCAGGGTTATCGCTCCTGTCACGTCGATGGTTTTGATATAGAACTGGGGCCGGTATCCGGTGAAGAAGGGTTTGTGTCTTCCACCCTCTTCCGGTTTCAATACCACGACCTCAGCTTTGAATTTTGTGTGAGGCAGAATGCTCTTTGGTTTGGCAATCACCATGCCGCGCTCTACCTCTTCCCGGCTGGTCCCGCGCAAGAGCAGTCCTACATTGTCTCCCGCCCGGCCCTCATCCAGGATCTTGTGGAACATCTCCACTCCTGTTACCACCGTGTTGATGATCGCCGTCTGCATACCGATGATCTCGACCGGGTCTCCGGTATTGATCACGCCGCGCTCGATCCTGCCGGTCACTACCGTGCCCCGGCCCTTGATCGTAAACACGTCTTCGATCGGCATCATGAAGGGTTTGTCCGTCTCCCGGACCGGTTCCGGGATATATTCGTCGATCACCCGCAGCAGCTCCCGCACGCTCTCATACTCAGGGGCGTTCACGTCTTCACTGGTGCTTTCCAGGGCTGCCAGCGCGCTGCCTTTCACGATCGGGGTCTCGTCGCCAGGGAAGCCGTAATCGTTCAACAGCTCCCTCAGTTCCAATTCCACCAACTCCAGCAGTTCAGGATCGTCCATCTGGTCCACCTTGTTCAGATAGACCACCACGCTGGGCACTTCCACCTGCCGAGCCAGGAGCAGGTGCTCCCGGGTCTGCGGCATCGGGCCGTCTGAGGCTGCCACCACCAGGACCGCGCCGTCTACCTGCGCCGCTCCCGTGATCATGTTCTTGATGTAGTCCCGGTGTCCCGGCATGTCCACGTGGGCGTAGTGCCTGGCCTCGGTCTCATATTCCACGTGCGAAATGCTGATCGTGATCCCGCGCTCTTTCTCTTCCGGGGCCTTGTCGATCTCGTCAAAGGCCATGAAGTCGCCGAATCCCTGCATTGCCGCCACTTTGGTGATCGCCGCTGTCAAGGTCGTCTTCCCGTGGTCAATGTGGCCCATTGTGCCCACATTCACGTGCGGTTTATTTCGTTCAAATTTCTCTTTTGCCATGAGTCTTCTCCTGACCTAAATAATTTCCTTGTTTAGCTTGTATTTCCACAGTGGTGGGTTTAGGCACCCACAACAATTTTCTTGGATAATTCCTCTGATACTTTTGAATAGTGGTCGAACTCCATTGTAAACGCGCCCCGTCCCTTGGTCGCTGACCGCAGTTCAGTTGCATATCCGAACATTTCAGCCAGGGGAACCATGGCCTTAACTCCCTGGGTTCCTCCGGGATGAGCGTTCATACCCTGGACATCTCCCCGGCGGGAATTAACTTGACCAATTATATCACCCAGAAATTCTTCGGGAATGGTAACTTCGACTTTCATGACCGGTTCCTGGAGTACTGGTGAACCTTTCTGGATGCCCAATCTAAAAGCCATGGATCCAGCCATTTTGAAGGCCAGGTCACTGGAATCAACTTCGTGGAAAGATCCATCCACCAGGATCACTTTTACATCGGTGACTGGATAACCGGCCAGCACACCAGATTCGGCAGACGACCGGACACCCTTTTCAACAGCAGAGATATATTCCCGGGGTATGACGCCACCTTTAATTTGATCCTCAAATACGATCCCACTGCCATCCTGACCAGGTTCCATGTCTAGCACGACATGGCCATATTGTCCATGTCCACCGGTCTGTTTGACATGCCGGTAATCCACTTTTTCCACCCGTCGGGTGATGGATTCCTTATATGCCACCCGGGGACGGCCGACGCGGGCCTGAACTTTAAACTCCCGCAGCATCCTGTCAACCAGGACCTCGAGGTGGAGTTCGCCCATACCCGAGATCAAGGTTTGGCCGGTGTCTCCATCGACCCGAACTTTAAAGGTGGGATCCTCTTCAGAAAGTTTTTGCAGAGCTGTGGCCAGCTTATCCTGATCAGCGGTGGTTTTAGGTTCGATAGCCACCATAATGACTGGATCCGGGAAGGAAATATTTTCCAGGATGATCTGGGAATTGGAATCAGTTAATGTGTCACCCGTAAAGCTTTCCTTTAATCCCAATACTGCCGCAATATCACCTGCTCCTGCTTTCTCAATATCTTCCCGGCGATCAGCATACATCCTGATCAAGCGTCCAATGCGTTCCTTTTTGCCCTTCCCGGGATTAAATACAGATGTTCCCTGTTCAATGACTCCTGAATAGATCCGGATATAGGCCAGGCGTCCGACATAGGGATCGGTAACAATCTTGAACACCAGCGCACTAAGGGGTTCCGAATCATCTGGTGAGCGGGTCAACAGTTCTTCTGTCTTGGGATCGGTACCTTCCACAGGGGGAATATCCAGCGGTGACGGCAGGTAAGCGATCACAGCGTCTAATAACGGCTGAACGCCTGTAGCTATCAGCGAACTCCCACATAACACTGGCGTGATCAGGTTTTCGATCACAGCTGCCCTCAAAGCAGCCACCAATTCTTCTTCCGAGATTTCCTTTTCTTCCAGGTATTTTAATGTCAGGTCTTCATCGGTCTCGGCAATCGCCTCAACCATAGCCGTGCGGGAATTTTCGACGTGCTCTTTCAGATCCGCCGGGATATCGATCTCAACCGCAGCACTGCCTTCGTGATCTTCCCAAATATAAGCTTTGCGGGAGATCAGATCCACAACACCCTTAAATTGATCCTCACTGCCAATAGCAGCCTGGATCGCAACCACATTAGCTCCCAGGCGATCCCGGATCATGCCGATCGTGCGTTCGTAAGAAGCCCCGACCCGGTCCATTTTATTGACAAAACAAATCCTCGGTACCCGGTAGAGATCTGCCTGTCTCCAGACAGTTTCGCTTTGGGGTTCTACTCCCTGCACCGCATCAAAAACAACAACCCCTCCGTCAAGTACCCGAAGGGATCGCTGAACTTCTGCGGTAAAGTCAATATGCCCAGGTGTATCGATCAGATTGATCAAATGACGCTTCCAGACAGCAGATACCGCAGCAGAAACGATGGTGATACCTCGTTCCCGCTCCTGGTCCATCCAGTCGGTAACCGTTGTCCCATCATCAACTGAACCGATCTTATGCGTCTTCCCCGTATAATACAGGATCCGCTCGGTTGTGGTAGTCTTGCCAGCGTCGATGTGGGCAATGATACCTATATTTCGGAACTGCTCTAAAGCGTACTTTCTAGCCATACTTTCCTAAAAACTATACCCGGAAATGAGAAAACGCCCGGTTGGCCTTGGCCATGCGGTGGGCTTCTTCCCTCTTGCGGATTGCTAAGCCTTCATTATTTACCGCGCTCAACAGCTCATCAGCGAGGCACTGGTCAAATGGTTGACCCTTGCGGGAGCGGGCTGCTTCCAGAAGCCAGCGGGTCGCCAGTGTGAACTGGCGGTGGCCCGGAACTTCCATCGGGATCTGGTAGGTTGCACCGCCTATCCGGCGGGGTCGAACTTCCATCCTGGGTGAGGCATTCTGGATGGCCTGCTCAAATAATTCAACTGGTGCCTTGCCGGTCTTTTCTGCCATGATATCCATAGCACTGTATACCAAGGTTCGCGGCAACATTCTTTTTTCCATTTTTCAGGACATGATTGATAAAGGTCTGGACCTTTACGTTGTTATAACGAACATCCGGCTCAATCTTTTTCCTGTCAGCTTTTCTGCGTCTCATCAGTAATCTCCATCAAGCTAATAATTCAATTTGTGGAACAGCTTCGATCAGGAAGCTTTGGTGCCATATTTGGAACGACCTTGTTTGCGGTCATCCACACCGCTGGAATCAAGCACGCCGCGGACAATGTGGTACCGAACGCCGGGCAGGTCTTTCACACGACCGCCGCGGATCAGGACCACCGAGTGTTCCTGCAGGCCATGGCCTTCACCAGGAATATAGGCTGTCACTTCAAGACCATTTGTCAGCCGGACACGGGCAATTTTCCGAAGGGCTGAGTTCGGTTTCTTGGGGGTCATGGTTCTGACTATGGTGCATACCCCTCGTTTTTGCGGGGCACCTTTATCCTGACGGATGCGGCGCTGCTTCATGGTGTTGAAGGTATAGCGCAGCGCAGGTGCTTTGCTTTTGGTTTTCTTGTCAGTGCGTCCCTTGCGGACTAATTGATTAATTGTTGGCACATTTGCCTCCGAACCTAAGCCAATTCACTTTTCAAATTTCAAGGCCATCGATTTTGCTGGATGGCCTTGGATTGCTCTTATACCGTATTCGATCAGTATGTTCAGGCCCATATTTTTTGATGGGCAGCGACTAGGAATTTTAGCACGCCTACTACTGCGCGTCAACCCAGCCCAATCCAAAATTTCAATTTCAGTTTTCCTGAGAAAGAGGACTTAGCGGTCCCCTAATCCCAGCAAACCTGTCGACATGCGCGGAATTTGCGCCCGCGAATCTTCCTTTCCAAAACTAATGATCTCGCCCTCGTCGGTGACTGCTTCGATTGCCAAACCGAGGCTTTGCATCTCTTTTACAAGCACGCGGAAGGAGGCTGGGATTCCCACATCTTCGATGGGTTCTCCTTTAACAATGGCCTCATAGGCCTGGACCCGGCCGACCACATCATCTGACTTGACAGTCAGCATCTCCTGCAGGGTATGGGCAGCACCATAGGCTTCCAGAGCCCAAACTTCCATTTCACCAAATCGCTGGCCGCCGAATTGGGCTTTACCACCCAATGGCTGCTGCGAGACCAGGCTGTAGGGTCCTGTTGAGCGAGCATGGACCTTATCTTCCACCAGGTGGTGGAGCTTGAGAATATTCATCACCCCGACAGTTACCGGGTTGTGATACGGTTTGCCGGTTTTTCCGTCAAAGACCAGCATTTTACCAAGGAGAGGCAGGGGTACACCTGTCTCTTCCACAAGTTTTGCAGCCATTTCCCGAAGTTTATTCGACATCCAGCTTATCCACTTTCGGGGATTTATCACCCAGAACCTCTTTGATCCATAGTTTCAGGCAAGCCACCACAGCGCGCTGATCCTGCTCATCACGCTGGTTATTCGGGAGCTGCAGATCTTCGAAGAACAAGATCTCATCAGGATCAAATCCATTATCACGCAGCCACTCCCGCAAAACAGATCGCCGGGCGTAGATCTCATCAGAGACCAGTCTATAGATATCATAACCTCGATCGCCAAGGTAGTTTTCCAGGAAGAGACGGCGGGCTTCATTATTATCCTGCAGGTCTCTGGAATCATAGTCAAAACCATCCAGCCACTTCCAGGCCTTGGCCTCAGCATCAGACCAGGCTTTTTCGATCATCCAGCTGCGGGCCAATTCGGCTTCGATCTCACTTTCCCGGGCGCCGTCAAATACCGGAGTAACTGCTCGGAAGCCCAGTTTTTTTGCAGCCCATCCCAGGTGCGCTTCTAATACCTGGCCAATATTCATACGGCCGGGAACGCCGGTTGGGCTCAACAGCATATCCACCGGTGTGCCATCATCTAAATAAGGCATATCCTCAGCCGGAACCACTGTAGATACCACACCTTTATTCCCGTGACGACCAGCGATCTTGTCTCCGGCGGTGATCCGTCTTTTCTGAGCAACAAAGACCCGGACCATTTTTTCGACACCAGCTGACAGGTCAGCATTATCTTCCCGGGTGAAGACATTGACCTCGATAACCTTCCCGCGTTCCCCATGGGGCATTCGCAAGGAGGTGTCCTTCACATCGCGGGATTTCTCGCCGAAGATCGCTCTCAGCAGCCGTTCCTCAGGTGAAAGTTCCTTTTCACCTTTGGGTGAGATCTTGCCCACCAGGATATCATTGGGACCAACCTCAGCACCAATCCGGACCACACCGGTTTCATCCAGGTCTTTGAGAGCTTCCTCGCCCACATTGGGTATATCGCGGGTGATTTCCTCAGGGCCCAATCGGGTATCCCGGGATTCAACTTCATGTTCTTCAATATGGATGGAGGTATAAACATCATCCCTGGCGAGGTGCTCGGAGATCACTACGGAATCCTCGAAATTTGCGCCTTCCCAGGACAGGAAGGCCACAGTGACATTCTGCCCGAGGGCCAGGTTGCCGTTTACAGTAGAGGATGAATCCGCGATCACATCACCTTTTTTCACCAACTGGCTTTTTCGAACGATCGGCCGCTGGTCAATGCAGGTGCTCTGATTGGAACGTTCATACTTCCACAACTTATATTCTTTGATCACTTTATCAGTTGTGCGGATGGTGATCTTATCACCTACCACCGATATGACTTCCCCATCTTCCTCAGCTAGCAAAACCTGTCCGGAGTCCAGCGCTGCCGGTTTTTCGATCCCGGTTGAGACCCGGGGTATTTCCGGACACAGCAAGGGCACAGCTTGAGCCTGCATATTGGATCCCATCAAGGCCCGGTTGGCGTCATCATGGTCCAGGAAGGGGATCAAAGCAGCGCTAATGCCAACTATCTGGTTCGGTGCGACATCGATATAATCAATGTCAGTTGGTCTCACAAATAAGAAATCTGAGGAATGCCGGGCCGAAACCCGGTCCTTGACAAATTCAAAGTGGTCGTTGATCTCGGCATTTGCCTGGGCGATCGTAAATCGATCCTCAGCATCAGCGGCCAGGTACTCGACCTCTTCCGAGATGTATGGCGTAATCAAGACATCTTCGATCTTGGCTTTCTTGATGGCATCCGCCAATTTTTCTGTGATCCGCTCACCAGCTGTGCCCAGGACCTTTCCTGTGCTGGGGTGAGTAACATCCTCTCTCAATTCCGCTCCCACCATCTCAGGGTCGGAGGGAGAAACTGCCTGGCGAACCTTGCGATAGGGAGTTTCAATAAATCCATATTCATTCACCTGGGCATAAGACGCAAAACGTCCTATCAAACCGATATTGGGTCCTTCAGGAGTTTCAATCGGGCAGATGCGTCCATAGTGAGATTGGTGCACATCCCTGACATCAAAGCCAGCCCGCTGCCTGTGCAAACCACCTGGCCCAAGAGCAGAGAGGGTTCTCTTATGCCTCAGCTCGGAAAGCGGGTTGGTTTGATCCATAAATTGAGATAACTGACTGGAACCGAAAAATTCTCGCAGTGATGCGACAACCGGGCGAATATTGACCAGGGTCAAGGGGGACATTTTCTTCTTCCCCCGAATTGACATTCTCTCGCGGATGACACGTTCCATCCGGCGCAGACCTACTCTGAGTTTGTTTTGGATCAGTTCGTCAACGGTTTTGATCCGGCGGTTGCCCAGATGATCGATATCATCTGGATCTTCCAGATTATTATTGATCTCGATCATTCGGCGGATCAGATAATAGATATCCCACTTGGTGATTGTCAGGTGGGATATGGGAACTTTCCCATCCAGATCATATTTCTGGTTCAGCTTGTATCTACCGACTCGTTCCAGGTTATAACGTCTGTCATTAAACAGCTGGTCTTCCAGAAATTCCCGGGCGTTCTCGACTGTGGCCGGATCTCCAGGACGCATGCGTTTGAAGAAATCGATCAAGGCCATTTCAGCAATGGTCATTCCATCCGGCACTTCCCAATCAGGTTCCTGGGCAAAACAAGCCGGAATGAACATGCGGTCAGGATTGGTATCGATATCCGCAAACAGGGCCATCAATTCTTCATCGGTACCTTCTTTGATGGGAGAATTCTTCAGGCCATCATTTACTGCCGCCAGGGCCCGCAGGAAGATTGTGACCGGGATTGTGCGCTGACGATTGAAACGGATGGTCAGATAACCAGTCTTCCGGGTTTCAAACTCCATCCAGGCTCCCCGGTCCGGGATCAATTTCGAGACAGCCAAGCGGCGCCCGGTTGTCCGGTCAACCTCGGCTTCGAAATATACGCCAGGGGAGCGGATCAGTTGGGAAACGATCACCCGCTCAGTACCATTAATGATAAAAGTCCCCTTTTCAGTCATCTCCGGGAATTCTCCCATGAAGATTTCCTGTTTGATGGGTTCTGAGACCTTGGCGCCAGCCAGCAATACCGAAACATATAAAGCCGAAGCATATGTCAGGTCACGTTCGACACATTCCTGAACGGAATACTCCGGGGGTTCAAATCGGAAACCCAGATCCCACTGCTCTGCTTCCGGTGTATCACTTGGGAAATAAAGTTTCATTTTCCCGTTATAGGATTCAATAGGCGAGATCTCATGGAATAGATCCCGGACCCCCTGGCCTTTCAAACGATTAAAGGATTCCAGCTGCATCTTTATCAAGGGGGGCAGCGGAAACCGATAACTTATTCGAGCGTAATTCTTGGCCTGATCTGCTTGAGCCATATACTCTCCCTCTATCTTTACACTTGACCAAATTAGCTTGTAGCGGTTACCATACGCGTTAAGATGCCCCGGTACTCAACCAGGGCAAAAAATATGTTCTAAAATCTAGTCTGGGATACTGTTGCTCCCAACCTGTACCCTCTGGTTTTGGATAAAACCAGACACACAATTATATGAAATATGACTGAAATGGTCAAGGGATAGAGATTGAAAATCAAAACCAGTTTTAAGCAGTTTTTCTGGGAAATTATTTATGCCTGGTGAACATCGATCCGGGTTCGTGGCTGTGATGGGCCGTCCCAACGTGGGCAAATCCACTTTGCTGAACCGATTGTTAAACCAAACCATCGCTGCAGTATCGCCAAAACCGCAGACTACTCGACTGCAGCAGTTAGGGATCCTGACCAGGCCCGGAGCCCAACTGATCTTCATTGACACACCCGGCCTGCATCACCCTCAGCATAAACTGGGGGAATATATGAACAGGGATGCCCTGCAAGCCCTGGAAGAAGTAGACCTGGCTTTACTGCTTCTAGACGGAAGTATTCCTCCTTCCTCCGAAGACAACCTCTTTGGTGAAGCCCTGGGGTCCTTGAAAAAAATCCCCCCCGTGATCAAAGTCCTCAACAAAATAGATAAGATCAGCGGCCAGGAACTCGATGAGCGTCTCCAGGCTTATCAGGAGATCGAACCGGCGGCCAGGATCATTCCTATCTCGGCCAGCTCTGGCGAGAATCTGGACCTGCTGCTGGATGAGATCCAATCTGCTTTGCCAGAGGGTCCTCAATACTACCCTGAAGACCAGGTCACGGATCTTTTCGAAAGAGATATCGCGGCAGACCTGATCAGGGCTGCGGCAATGGATCTCTTAGATAAGGAAATCCCACATGTGATCGCTGTCAGGATGGACGATTACAAGGAACGTTCAGATCGAGGGGCTTATATCGAAGCTACGATCTTTGTTGAGCGAGATTCGCAAAAAGGGATCTTGATCGGAGAAGGGGGAAAGATGATCAAAAATATCGGCTCAGTCGCCCGGAGAGATATCGAAGCCATGAGCGGTCGAAAGGTCTTTCTTAAGCTCCGGGTCAAAACCAAACCCAATTGGCGCAACAACGAGAATACACTCAAACTCTTTGGATTTAAGAAGTAATCCTCCAATTCTTCTTAGTCTCCTGCAACTTCGAATTCCAGTTCCAGCTCTCCGCGGTTACCTGCCAGATCAACAGCTTTGAGGAGCAGCTGATGATTCCCCGGTGATACCATCCAGGGATGGATAAAGGGCGGGCTGGATCTGGAGCCAATCAAGCGGCCATCCAGGTAAAACTCTACCAGTCGTATTTCGGATGAATTTTCAAAGACCGCTTCCAGCAGCATTTGTTTCCCTGCCCGGTAGCTGATGGCCATATTGGACAGGTCCGGCTTTAGGCTGATCTGGGGAGGTGTATTGTCAACCGACACGATCAGGGAAACCTGATCGATCTCTTGATCCTGCTGGATCAATACCAACTGGAGCGCATAAACTCCGTCCTCCAGATCGGTAGTGTCCCAGGACCCCAGCCAAACATCGAGTGCTGGACTGGTAATATCGGCTCCGATCTGAAGCCAGGCTCCAGGATTCATGCCCTGCCCATATTGGAGTCGGGCAGATTTGAAGTCTTGTTCGGGCAGGGATCCAACCAACCTGACCCTCCCGCTTACAAAGGAAAGATTTTCCGGACTGGAAAGCAGGAATCCTTCCCTTCCATCACCCCGGTCATCCAGGTCATAAAGCCCGGGAGGGGATTCGATCCCGGCAAGATCAGCCCATCCCTTGGCTTTGGATGGAAAATCCAAAAAAACCTTCTCTTCGATTAATTGCCGGGGAGTAAAAACCGACGCCAGCAGCCCGGTCTCTCGATTGATATCGAGGACCCGGTAAAGCGTATCTGCTCCCTGGGGTTCATTTCCCTGGATGAATATCTCCCTGACCTCTCTGGGGCAGTTCTCGCTTACCAGCAATCCGGATGGATAACACACATCAAGCGCAACTACATCCGGGGGCATCTCCCACCCGCTGTTTTCCTGATCTCTGGTGGTATATTGGGTTATCGCTCTCCAGATAGCAGCGCTGATCTCGATGAAATGCTCCGAATCCTCGCCACTCCCAGCAGAACCCCCCGACCACACTCCCGTTAATGTCTGGGGAGTATATCCGATCACCCAGGCACTGGAACCACCCGGTACATATCCGGTCTTTACTCCAGCTGGCCGGCCGATCTGATAGACATCTCCATGTATCCTGGCATTTTCATCGCTGAGAATATGGTTAACCAGGTATGCCAGCTGCTCACTGATGATCTTGTTTTCGACAAACTCAACCTCAGGTATTTTCCACCAGCCGGACAGATCTTCAATATTCTGAATAGAGGCAGGTTGGATCTCGAGCTGCGATCTCCCACTTGTTATTCCTCTTAAAACTCCCTGATTGACAAAAACTCCATACCCCTGGGCGAGATCGATAATATCCAGGGCTGGAATACCGGGAAATACCTCACAATCAGGGCAGCGATCATTTTCCACCGAAAAACCAAAAAGTCCCAGGGTCTTTTCGATCTGGGTTGAACCCTGAGATTGCCAGAGCTGGTGCGCTGGTGACAGATAATCATTGACCAGAGCTGTCCTGATATTTACCGGACCCTGGTAATCACATTCACCCCTGCAGCCTGGATGCATCATTTCGCTGGGAGCATTGATTTCATCAAGGGGGATATCCCAAACCAGCGCTGCCGGTCCAAATCCTTGGGTGAAGTAATTCAAATAGCTGAATGGTGTCAGGAGTGTGCCTGGATTCCTGGGCAGGTCGAGAACTGCCTGTCCACGATCTCCTCTCTCAGCAACCAGGCCCAGCAATTCTCCTTTCAACGGGTCCAGGAACACCAGGCCAATCTCAAGAGGCTGTTCGGCATCTAACGGCTCACCAGTATAGCGAGGAAGCAGTCGGGCAGCCTGGCAAGCTGGATCCAGGGGTGGATCTTGTCCATAGGCTCGGGAGATCATCAACCGGACAGTGCATTGGAGTTCACCCTGGAGAGTCCCATCCAGGGTGGAGCTGATCTTAAACCCTCCTCGCAGCAGGTGTTCCCGCGGGATCATACCTCCAGCTTCCTTGAGAATATATTCAACATATCCCGGCAGTGTTTGATCATCAGCTCCTTCCAGGTCAGGATATATGAGCTGTTTCTGAATTGCACCCTCCAGCTCTCCCCTGGTAATCAGTCCAGCATCATACATGGTGCTGAGGATATCCAGCTGGTTTTCCCGGGCTGCTTCGGGGGAATCATATGGATTGAGGGATGGGAACTTGGCAACTCCAGCCAGCAGAGCAGATTCTGCCAGGTCGAGTTGTCCAGCTGGTTTACCAAAATAGAGCTGGGCTGCCCCCCGGATGCCGTAGATCTGATTGCCAAAATAGGCATTATTAAGGTACCACTCGAGAACTTTTTCCCGGCCATAGCGGGCGATGATCTGGCCCACCAAGATTTTCGTTCGAACAAAATAATCCGGGTGATCAGCTTCCTGCCACAAAAGCAGGTCCTCAACCAATTGAGCGGGTATGGGATCCGGTTGACCAGAAATAATGCTTTCTAGAAACCCTTCGGTTTTGTTGAGATAGTCAGGATCTTGAGATGCCAGCACGGCATTGATCAGATCCTCAGATACATCTTGAAAGAAGAGGATGTTTCCATCTGTGATACTGCCATATTCCCGGAAGGCTATCCGGGGATTCTTAAACTCCCACAAGACCACCTCACCAGTCTGGTCGTAAATCCTGGTTGGCTGTCTCAGTGTGCCGTGGCCTGGATCCAGCAGAGTCTCCAGGAGGTCAGGAGGCGGCAGATTTCGAGTCAGATCCGCATATCTTAATACCCCATAGATCACTCCAGCTGCGGCAGCCAGGCTGACCAGCATGGCAAATAATAAACCGATCGTTGCCAGAGGATTAGATCGGTTCTTTAGCCTATTTTTGGTTCTCAGCCGCATAATATGCGATCGGGTATCCATAACTTGTTCTTAGTCCGGGCTGATCACACCGGAGACATACTTCAGCAGGTCCCTGGCTGATGCCAAATTCTTTTCACTGGGACCTCCCAGCATTGTGGCCAGTTCTTCCACTCGCTCATTACCAGAAATTTCGTTTACCTTAATGGTTGTACGACCATCAGCCAGATCTTTCAGAACCTGGAAATGCTGCTGTCCAAATCCTGCCAGTTGAGGCAAATGGGTGATGCAGATCACCTGATGGTCAGCTGTCAGGCGGTAAAGCTTCTCCCCCACAACTGCACCGATCCTGCCTCCAATTCCCTGATCGATCTCGTCAAATACCAGGGTGGGGATCTGGTCCGCGTTCGCAAGCACATTCTTTAATGCCAGCATCAGGCGGGCTGTTTCCCCTCCAGAAGCAGTTTTTGCGAGGGATTTTAACCCCTCACCAGGGTTGGTCTCTATCAGAAACTCCACTTTTTCCAATCCATCCCGGGTATACTTCACGAATCTCCCATCCGCTGTCGGGACTCCCTGGGAGTCTTCAACTATCTGAAATCCAGCTTCGAAACGGGACCCGGACATTTTCAGATCGTCCAGCTGGGTTTCCAATTCCCGGGCCAGCTTGATCCCCCCGGCCTGCCGGGCCTTTGTTAATGCCATTCCCCGGGAAGATAATTCCCCAAGCAATTTCGATTCGATCAATTCCAACTCTTTGATCCTGGCGCTGCGGTTGGTGATCTCATTAAGCTCTTTTATGGATCGTTCCTGAAAGGCCAGTATCGCTGGAATATCCTGGCCAAATTTCTTTTTCAGGGAGCGGATCAGTTCCAGTCGGTCCTGAAGCTTCTCCAATTCTGAAGAGTCGAACTCCAGGTTTTCCAAATAAGCCCGCAATTCCTTGCTTATTTCGAAAAGCCCCTCGTTTATTTCAGCTGTCCGCTGATTAAGGCCTTCAAGGGCGGGATCGGTTTTGGATAAATCTTCCACGGATCCGACCATCTCACCCAGCAGGTCCATGATCGTCGGTTGGTTCCCCGGGGCGTCATCCAACAAAATCAGGATGCTCTGACTCAATTCGGCTAACTTTTCCGCGTTGGCCAATCGATTGCGGCGTTCGATCAAGGGTTCTTCTTCGCCAACTTCCAGGGCTGCTTTTTCGATTTCATCCACTTGAAAGGCTAGCAGCTCCTTGTGGCGTTCGGCCTCAAGATCGGATTGTTTGAATCGTTCCAGATCTGTCTGGACTGCCCGCAGCTGATCAAAAATCTCAACATAGTCCTTCAGCAGCTCAGCAGTTCCCGCAAACCGGTCCAGCAAACCCAGGTGTTGGTTGACCCGCATCAGGGACAGGTGTTCCGATTGACCGTGGATATCCACCAAATATTCGCCCAGCTCAACTAACACAGCTGCATTTGTGCGGTGACCGTTCACCCGGGCCGTATTTCGCTTATCCTTTCGAAGCTCCCGGGTCAAGGTCAAGATCTCCAGATCATCCAGCAGATCTTCCTTCTTAAGCAGGGTATGAATGGGTTCCCTGACATGAGCTGGGATTTGGAAAACAGCCTCGACGCTGGCGAACTCGCTCCCCATCCTTAATGTGGACATATCCACCCGCTGGCCCAAAAGCATATCAAGGGCGCCCATAATGATCGATTTGCCCGCGCCAGTTTCACCGGTAAGGATCACTAATCCGGGCTTAAAATCCAGCTGCAAATCGTCAATTATCGCGAAATTTTTAATTCTTATTTCTAGGAGCATATTAGTTCTTCAGCTGATAAAAGATATTTCCTGATAGGACCAGGGCGTACCCCAATTTCCAGAGGATCGAATAGAGATCAAGAACAAAGCCATAGAGCTGGATCTGGTCAAAGACCAAAATCAACACGGGTATCAAACTCACAACCAATCCAGTTCCGCTCATAACATATTTCAACAAAGGTGAACGGCGGTTTTGAATGGCTTTTTTCACAACCCAGACCACGGCGTAGCCAACACCCAGGCCGATCAATATGGAATAAAAACCCAGGAACGCAAAAATACTCCCCAGATAGGAGATCACTGCAGTGACGCCGGCGGCTATCAGATGGTCAAACCACCTGGTAGTGATAAACACTTTCTGCTGGGAGCGAATACACTCCGGGCAGCGGTAGCCAGTAGGAGTGTGGTTAGCGCATTTGATGCAAATAGGCCGCTCGCAGCGGTTGCAGCGCAGCTGGGTTTCCCTTTTGGGATGGATATAACATACTAAAGAGTTGTTAATTTCAGACATTATCTTTTTTTATGACTGGATTCTGGTCCATATAAGGAATCAAGTTGCGGTAAAAATACCCTGGATCCTGGAATCGGATAAATCGTACGGCGTCATCACTGGCTGTGATCTCAACCTGATCCTCGGTGGCCAGGTCAATCGGGTGCTGACCATCAATGCTGATCACTGCCTGGTGAGAGGTCCGAACTGTGATCGATACGACCACATTCTCAGACAGGACCAGGGATTGTTCAATGGATAAATGGGGAGCAACTGGAACCAGGAGAATATTCCGCAGTTCCGGAGAAAGGATCGGTCCTCCAGCAGCCATGGCGTAGGCAGTTGATCCTGTAGCAGTAGAAACAATGATCGCGTCTGCGACGATAGTGCTCAGGTGCCTGTCATTGATGGCGATAGCCAGCTGTACCGGGCGGATAGTCTCTCCCCGACTGATAACCGCATCATTCAATGCGTTCCACTCGCCAATTTGTTTGCCATCCCGGGAGAGGACCGTTCTCAACAGCAGGCGCTCTTCCAGCCAATACTCTCCAGCCAGAACCTTCAACAGGGCAGGCTGCCAGTCATCCCGCTGGATCTCGGTTAAAAAACCATAGCTGCCCAAATTAATTCCCAGAATCGGAGTTTGGGAAGGGGCGCTAATATGACCAGCTCTTAACATCGTGCCGTCACCACCCAGCGCAATCAGCAGGTCCTGTCCTTCCCCGCCGAAACTCTCTCTGAATTTTTGATCATCCATGGTTCCCAGCAAGGTGGATATTCCCTGGTCTACCAGGAAAATGCTGATCTGCTCTGCCAGAGAATAGGCTTCTTGATTATTAGGATGCACTGCCAGGGCTATTCTGGTGTATTGAGGGGATTCAGTTGGCATAGATGTCAATTTTCTCGGCCCCATCGCTAAAAGGGGTTGTTTGCCCAAGATGGTTACTCTTGGGATGGTTGGAATAAACTATCGGCCAGGGAGGATGATCCTGGCAACTTGATCTCCCCAAAGACAGCTTCATATTTCGCCAGGTTTTCTCCCAGGGCGTTTGATATCAATTTTGCAGTTAATGGGCTCAACAATACCCGGGTTTTGATCACAGGGCCAGTAAATCCGGGGAGCATCTGGGCAAAATCGAGGATGAACTCTGAGGGTGAATGTGTGATCCTCGCTATATTGGCATAGACCGCTTCCAAATCTTGCGGGATGTTCAGGCCCGGAATTTTTCCCGCTGGAGTTTCTTTATTCATATCAAGATCCTGGTTGGTCGTCTAATCCGGTTTAGAATGGGATATCATCCTCGTCAACCGAATCTGAATAACCTCCGGAATCTCCCGGCTGATTGCTCTGGTCTTCGGAACGCGAGGATAAAAAGACCACATTATTGCCAGTCATTTCAAAACTTGCGCCAGTACTGCCGTCATTTCGGGTGAACGTTCTGGGTCCACCGGTCTCAGGGTCAGCATTTAAGCGCCCTTCAACCAATACCTTGCTTCCTTTTTTCAGGTATTGATTGACGGTTTCTCCTCTGGCACCCCAGATGGAGACCCGGAACCAGATCGTTTCGGTAACCTTTTGACCGTTGGAGTCGGTATAAACACGATTGGTAGCGACATTAATATTGGTAACTGCCTGGCCGTTGGGGAGGTAGCGCATTTCCGGATCCCGGCCCAAATTCCCTGCAATGGTGAGTTTTTGATACACTTTTGTTCCTCCTTCAGAGCATGCTGCGAAATGAAAAATATGACCCGGGATTGCTGATCCCATATCGCGTATTATACACTGTCTCTTTTTCCCAAAACCGGGAAGCTTTGGGAGATCCCGGATTTTATCTTGGCTTGCCAGATGAGGTTATATCTCGCCGGGAAAGATCTATTTTGGGATGATCTCCCGCACGATCAGATCAGAAAAGCTGATCGTGACAGCCGTATCACCTGAGGACCGGGCAAAGATCCCAAAAGATCCAACCTGGAGCTGCTGGTCGGTAATTGTAGTCTGGTAATCACCATTAATAAAGAGGTGCAGTTGATCCCAATCTGCCACGACCGCGAGCTTCAAGACACTCGGGGCTCCAACTGGAACCGAGGCACTCCGAGCAGAAGGATAGAGGATCGATCCCCCCTCTGATGTGATCTTGTCCAGCCGTACCTCTCCACTGCAGGTGATAGCATATCGATAATATTGATTTCTTCCCAGGACTCGGAATAATAGACCATACTCATCGCGTCCGTTGCAGAGGATGGGTTTAGCAGTGATCTCCGCATAAAAATTTTGCAGGTCGGGTTTTTCCCTGGTTCCAACCAGAAACGATTTGGACTCATTGATGATGATATTGGCTTCTCCATTGCTGAAACTGATCGCTCCCCGATCTGTTTGAGGTAAAGTCCACTCGCTGGGTGCATTGAATTTATCCCTGAAGATCACCTCTCCGAGTTCCACTGAGACCGCCTGGGTCGGCAGTACTGCGCTGGTAGGAGTTTTCTCAGGAATTGGTGTAGGTGGGAACCACTCCACAGTCTGAGTGGGTGGTGGGGCAAGTGTGGGTGTTTCCGTGGAGAGCACCTGGGTTGGGACCGATTGACAGGCGCTGACACACAAGATAAACAACAATGTCCAGGAGTTTTTCATATGTATCAGCGGTGGATAATCTGGGAGCGTTCCGGCCCCACGGAGATCATCGACACTGGCAGACCAACCTGTTCCTCGATGAAATGGATATAGTTTCGGGCTTGCTGGGGCAGATCATCCCAAATGCGAATGGATGTTAAGTCCTCCTTCCAGCCTGCAACTTCCTGGAGTACAGGTTGGAATTTCTCAAGCCGGGATGGACCCAGCGGCAGATCCTGGTAGTTTTGAGTCTCATCCTGATAAGCCGTGCAGATCTGGATAGCGTCAAATCCAGAGAGGATATCCAACTTAGTCAGGACCAGCTCAGTGAGTCCGTTGACCCGCGCTGAATAGCGCAGCAGGACCAGATCCAGCCAGCCTACCCGGCGGGGTCTGCCCGTGGTGGTGCCAAACTCGTCCCATTCATTTGCGCCAGTTCCCCGCAGTCGATCAGCCAGAACCCCTGATAATTCGGTTGGAAAAGGACCCTCCCCTACCCGGGTTTGGAAAGCCTTAACAACGCCGATTACCTTGGAAGAGGATCCCAAACCCAGACCCAGGCCAACCAGCGCTCCTGGGGCTGTTGGAGTTGAACTGGTCACATAAGGATAGGTGCCGTGATCCAGATCAAGCAATGTACCCTGGGCTCCTTCAGCAAGGATCGTTTTGCCCTGCTTCAGAGCCAACTGGGCAATATTGCCAACCTCAGCAACATAGGGTTTCAGGATCTCAGCGTAAGCCAGGTATTCGGAGATGATCTTATCCACCGCCAGAGGTTGGGCATCATAGAGCTTAACCAGCTGGTGATTGACACTGCTGAGGTGCTCCCCGAGGGCGGATTTAAAATCATTCTGGTCCAGGATGCTCTCGAACCTTAAACCAGAGCGGGTGACTTTGGAATTATAAGCTGGGCCAATTCCCCGCTGGGTGGTGCCGATCTTATTGGATCCCCGAGCCATTTCTCTGGCTTCATCCAGCTTTATGTGTCCCGGTGTAATTAAATGGGCGGCGTGGGAAATCTTCAACCTCTCCGGATTGACAGTCAGGCCAGCCTGGCGGATTTCTTCCATCTCCTTCAGCAACCTGGCAGGGTTGATGACCATGCCGTTTCCCAGTATCCCAACAGAATGTTTATGAACAATGCCTGAAGGCAGCAGGTGAAGTTTAAAGACCTTCTCCCCCACCGTCACTGTATGGCCGGCATTATCTCCGCCGTTATAGCGAGCTACCAAGTCAGCTTCAGCTGCCAGCAGATCGACAACCCTTCCCTTGCCTTCATCTCCCCATTGGGCGCCAACTATTATGCATAATGGCATCAGGCACTTCCTTTAATTAATATGATTTATCTCACTCAGAATACAATAAATATTCCCTTATGGTAAAGTATCCCAAGACGCTAAAATTATTCTAGCACACAAGGGATATTAAAAAAGCGGTTGCTGGTTTAATTTCCGGCCGGGGACCTGACAGGAGAAATGTATGCCGCAGAAAACGGTATTGATAACAGGAGCAAGTGGTGAGATCGGCCAAGCACTGATTAAATCCCTGGCTGATGATGCATCCCAGGATATTATTTCGATTGACCTAAAAGCTCTGCCTGATGAGTTGACCGGAAAGTCAACCCATATCATCGGAAACCTGCTTGATCATTCATTATTAAGTGATTTAGAGAAGAAGTACGATTTCGATGTGGTCTATCATCTGGCCGCGGTTCTTTCAACTACAGCTGAACATAATCCGTTCCTGGCCCATCAGGTGAACACCTGCAGCACGATCGATCTGCTTGAGATGTCTGCCCGGCAATCTCAAACTGCGGGAAGGTCCGTCCAGTTTATTTTTCCAAGTTCGATCGCGGTGTATGGTTTACCAGATCTGGACACAAAAAACACCTCAGCTCCCGTCAAAGAGGAAGAATTCACCGAGCCGACAACCATGTATGGCTGCTCAAAACTGTATTGTGAAAAGGTGGGGATCTATCACAGTAAATACTACCAGCAGCTGGCAGAGAAGGATCCCGTTCGAGTGGATTTTCGATCAGTCCGATTTCCCGGGATCATCAGCGCCTTTACCGTTCCCAGCGGGGGAACCAGTGATTTTGGCCCGGAGATGATCCATGCCGCAGCCCAGGGAAAAAGTTACCAATGTTTTGTCAGACCTGAGGTCAGGATTCCCTTCATGATGATGCCTGATGCAGTCAAAGCTTTGCAGGATCTTGCTGAAACTCCGGAGAAAAATCTTTCAAGAAGAGTCTATAACATCACTAGCTTCAGTTTTAGCGCTGCAGATTTTAGAGAGCTGGCACTGACCGGGTTTCCTGAGGCAAAGATCACTTTCAAACCCGATCCCAAAAGGCAGGCCATCGTTGATTCGTGGCCGGCTGATATTGACGACTCTCCAGCCAGAAAAGATTGGGGGTGGGCTCCCTTGCAAACTAGAGACCAAGCCTGCCATGACTATCTGCTGAAAAATATTTCGAAACTTTATAGCTGATCCAGATCCTCTATTACCAATTTCACTCATTTCATCCGGCCCACTGGACCCCGGGAAGGGCTGTTAAAAATGTAGTAAGATGGTAGATAGTCTTATAAACTAAACTCTTTTACAGGTGGATGATATGAAAATACAGCCTCCAATACCCGGACCGATTGCTTTATTCGGGTCTGGTGAGACTGCCCCAAGTGGTCAGAAAATCTTCGATTTCCTGTTGAACTTGATGCCGGCAACCCCCCAGATCAGTATCATCGAAACCCCGGCAGGTTTTGAGCCGAACTCCGAACAGGTCGCAGGCAATGTTGCAAGTTTTATCCAGGCACATTTACAAAATTATCGGCCCAAGATCCAGGTGGTTCCCGCCCGGAGAAAAGGCACCCCCTTCAGCCCAGATGATCCCGAGATCAATAATCCGATCCTGGAATCCGATCTGATCTTTATGGGTCCTGGTAGTCCCAGCTATACGGTCAGGCAATTGCGGGACAGCCTGGCCTGGGAGTATATCTTGGCCCGCCACCGCTTGGGAGCCGGTTTGGCATTCTCCAGCGCAACCACTGTTGCGATCAGCGCGGCTTCCCTGCCTGTTTATGAGATCTATAAAGTTGGCGAGGATCTACATTGGAAACCAGGCTTGGATTTCTTTTTACCCTACCAGCTGCCGCTGGTCTTCATCCCCCACTGGAATAACCAGGATGGTGGGAAGGACCTGGATACCAGCCGCTGTTATATGGGACAAGCCCGATTTGACCAGCTGGCAGATTTGCTGCCGGACGACCAGATCGTGATCGGGATTGACGAACACACTGGATTGATCATTGATTTTAAAGCTGCCTGCCTGCATGTGATCGGACTGGGAACTGTAACCATCATCAAGGATGATCAGGAACAGATCATCTGTACTGGCTGTTCGGTCGATCTCAGCGATCTGGGTGATTTTGATCTATGTGAGCCCTTGGAAGGCATTTCCAAATCCAGCTGGGAAAAAGCCCAGGCAATCCAGGCCCAGAAGGACCGGCCTGCTACCCCGCCGGCAGGGGTAATCGAGCTGGCTGAAAACAGGGAATCTGCCCGAAATTCCAGTGATTGGGATGCTGCCGATCTGATGCGGGGTCAAATTGAAGAGCTGGGTTGGATGATCCAGGACAATCCTGATGGATACCAGCTTGATAAAAAAGACTGAAATTAAACTATTAATTGAATTTCGCCAGGAGAATCACGATGACAGATAATCCAAAACTGGGTTTTATTGGCCTGGGATTAATGGGGAAACCCATGGCTTTGAATTTACTCAAAGCCGGTTATCCCCTGGTTGTACATAACCGCAGCCGGGAAGTTGTGGCTGAATTGGTGGCAGCAGGAGCAGAGCAAGCTTTTTCGCCTCAAGAAGTATCCTCCAAAGTTGAGGTTGTATTCACCAACCTGCCCGATTCCCCGGATGTTGAAGAAGTTACCCTCGGTGAAAACAGTGTCCTTTCCGGCGCAAAAAAGGGACTGGTCCTGGTTGACCATTCCACCATCAAACCCTCCCTGGCTCGAAAGATCGCTGAAAAATTCTCTGCTTTGGGAGCCTTCGCGCTCGATGCCCCCGTCAGTGGTGGTGATATCGGAGCCCAAAACGGCACTCTGGCAATTATGGTTGGCGGTTCAGCAGAGGCCCTGGAGAGAGTTCGACCCATGTTAGAGGTGATGGGAAAATCGATCACCCATGTCGGTGATGCAGGATCAGGTCAGATAGCCAAGGCGGCCAACCAGGTTATGGTAGCCGCCCAGATGGTAGCCATGGGTGAACTAATGATCCTCGCCAAAAAATCGGGTGCCGATCCTGAAAGAGTTATCCAGGCTATCCAGGGCGGTGCAGCCCAGTGCTGGACTTTGGATGTGAAACCTGAGCGCCTTTTTGCCGGAAACCGGAACCCCGGTTTTAAGGCTTATATGCAGGAAAAAGATCTGAATATTGTTATGGAGACGGCCCGGGAATATGGAGCTCCTCTACCTGCTGCTGGCCTGCATACCCAGCTTTATTCAGCGATGCTCCAGATGGGGCTGGCGGAACTCGATAACTCTGCTGTGATCGCTGTCTTAGAAAAATTGGCTGACATCAATCTGCTCGATTGACCCCTCCCGTTTTCAATCAGGAAGAATAAACCAGGCGAATGATTGATTCCGCCGGGTTTATTCATTCCAGCAGGTATAATTTCCCTGATTCAAGCCACAGGATGAAAAATGGAAAAAACAAAACCAATGCTGGGAAAAATCTCGATCGATTTTATAACCATCAAGGATTATCTGCTGGTCTTGCTGGGTGCTCTGTTCCAGGCCCTGGCTCTGCGAATATTCCTGATCCCGGCTCAGCTCGCCAGCGGGGGAGTTAGCGGATTATCCCAGATCCTCAACAACTATACAGGCTGGCCGATCGGCATCATGGTCCTGATAGGGAACCTCCCGATCCTGATCCTGGGCTGGAGATTTTTAGGAGGTCCCAGGTTTGCTGCCCGGACCGCTTTTGCCCTGATAACCTTTTCAATCCTGGTGGATGTACCGATGGATTTTTTACCAGGAAACGGTCTAACGGATGACCTGATCCTCAATTCCCTCTACGGAGGAGTGATCAGCGGGATCGGGTTCGGACTGGTATACCGGGGGCGGGGAACCAGTGGGGGATCTGACGTGTTGGCCCGCATCCTCAGCCACTGGAAGGGTATTCCGGTCTCTCAAAGCTATCTGATGACCGACGCTTTGATCATCATCCTGGCCGGTTTGGCATTTAGCTGGGAAAACGCTTTGTATGCCCTGGTAATGCTCTACGTAAGTGGGATCGCAGCAGAATCCATCAGCCAGGGGTCCAATATCCTGCGGACTGGAATGATCATTACGGCCAATCCGGATCCTATTAAAGATGAGATCTTCCACCGCCTCCGGCGGGGAGTGACCATCATGGATGTAAGGGGTGGATATTCAGGGGAAGAGAAAACCATTCTGTTATGTGTGGTGACCAGGGCGGAGATCCCCCACTTAAAAGCCCTCACCAGGGAACTTGATCCCCGGGCATTTATAATCATCGGCCAGGCTCATGAAGTCCGCGGTGAGGGATTTTTACCGATCAATGAGGATTAAATAATCCTCATAACCGTTGCAACTTATCAACCCTGACTTCGTATATTTGTACGAGGAAAAACGCAAGGAGAACTTGAGTGTCCAATTCTGAAGCACAATGGATTGCCGAAGCGCAAGCTGGAGACAAGGATGCGTTCGCAAAATTGGTCGAAAAATACCAACGGCCTGTATTTAGTGTCTGCTACAGAATGCTGGGCACTGCCACAGCTGCTGAGGATGCCGCTCAGGAGGCTTTTATCCGCGCTTATATGGCCCTCGATCGTTATGATCCAAACCGCTCTTTTGCCACCTGGCTCCTGTCGATCGCTTCAAACTACAGTATTGACCAGTTGAGGAAGAAAAAGGTCACAATCTTATCCATGGATAATGAAAACTACAGCTGGCTGGCTCCGCCAGATCCGGGTCCGAGTCCGGAAAAAGCCGCTCTAGAAAAAGAAAAACAGGCCCTGGTTCAGGAAATCCTTTCCGACCTGCCTGAAACAGATCGGGCAGCCATCATTCTTCAATTCTGGCACGATTATTCTTATGATGAAATTGCAGAGAGCTTAAACCTCAGCACCAGCGCTGTCAAAAGCCGCTTATTCCGGGCCCGGCGATTAATGGCTGAAAAATGGCAGGAGATGCAGGTGATCTCAGCCAAACCCCAAAGTTCAACTGCAAAAAGGATCACACATGAAACATCTCCAATTTGAGGACTGGATCCTCCAGGACACGGAACTGAACCAAGAACACCAGCGGGAGCTTCAGACCCATTTGAAACAATGCTCCCAGTGTCTGGGTCTTTATCAGGCAACAACCCAGATCAATCACCTCTTCAAATCCGCGCCTATCCCTGAACCTGTGTCGGATTTCAGCCAACGCTGGTTGATCAGAATTGAAAAAACAGAACAGCGAAAGAACCGCCTGATCCTGGCGATCACCCTGGCTGTGATATCCCTGGCCACATTTTTGGTCCTGGTCGGCGTGGGATATCAGATAAATTCTGGTGCATTGGGTTTTTCTCAAATTCTGTTGGAGATGGTCACCATGATCGCCAACTGGATAGTTTTCTTCAATCAACTTAACAACATTGTTGCCCCGCTATTCAGGGTCAGCCTAAAATTAATTTCCCCTGTCTGGCTCTCAACTATCGGGATCAGCATCAGCGGAATAACTGCCGCCTGGATTTATGCATTATCGCGAACTAGGTCGCTGCAAAAGGAGCTTCAATCATGAAAAAAATACTACGTATCCTGATATTTATGTTGTTGATCAGCGCAGTGCTGATCCCAACGACAGCCTCGGCATCCGGATTTAAGGACGATAAGGTCATTTTTGGAGGAAACTTCACCCTCGCCAAGGGTGAAACCCTGAATGGTGACCTGGTTGTCTTTGGAGGAAATGTAAACCTGGAAGACCAGTCCACCGTTAATGGAGACACCGTCGTGATGGGCGGGAATGTTACCTCAAACGGAACGATGAATGGAAACCTGGTCTCCCTGGGTGGAGTCGTAACCCTCCAGCATTCAGCCCGGGTCAATGGAGACCTTACAGTATTAGGCGGAAGCTTCGAGCAGTCTGACGGTGCCTCTATCAGCGGCAATATCGTCACTGAGCAAAACATCCCCATCGAATTTAATCTGCCAGATAATTTAGGATTGCTGGAAGGAAAGTTCCCGACCCTCAAATTCCAGCAGATGCCTTTTGTATCTGCCACCTGGTTCTTCTTCCGGCTCTTGATCTGGACCGGCCTGGCAGTCTTGATCGCTCTCTTCATCCAGGACCAGGCCCAGGTCATCAACAGAGCGGCTTTTGGGGAACCATTTATGGCCGTCCTGGTAGGATTGGGTGTGGTGATCATCTCTCCCCTGGTGCTGATCGCCTTGATTGTGACAATCATCCTGAGCCCGGTAAGTTTGATCGGTATCTTCGCCTTGATCGCAGCCTGGGTTGTCGGCCTGGTTGCAGTGAGCATCGAGGTTGGCCGCAGATTGGCAGCCGCACTCAATCAAAGCTGGCCAGTGCCAGTTCTGGCTGGAGTGGGGATGTTTATACTCTCGCTCTTCTTTAACGGTTTCGGCCAGCTGGTGCCCTGTGTTGGCTGGCTCCCCAGGTTCGTCTTGGGCACCTGGGCCATGGGCGCTGTGTTCCTGACCCGATTTGGTTCCCGGGAATATCCCGAGAAGGATCTCCTGGCCCCAAACCGGCAGTCTGACCCCCTGCCCCCTGCCTTTGACTCTGATATTGAACCGGTCAAAGTAGCTCTCGAGGCCACGCCGGCAGCAGCCGAGCTGGCAAAACAAGAAGGTTTGGACCTGGGTAAAATCAAGGGAACAGGAGCAGGCGGGAAAATAACCATTAGCGACGTCAGGAATAAACTAAAAGAATAAATAAACTGCTAGAAATTGAAGATTAATACGGGATTGGTATCCCGGGAACAAAACAAGAGCCCCCTGTTGGGGGCTCTTGCATTTCCCGGTAAGTATACAACTATTGTTCGACTTCCATGCAATTAAGACGGATCACAAAACCAGGTTGAGATTCAGCTCCCTGGAAAACGGGGCCTCTTCAACCAGGCCGCAGTCCCAAATCCAACGGCACCCAGGAGAAGCAGGATCTCCACAATCCTAATAAAAGGAACCTGCCGCTGGTCAGGATCCCGATAAAGTCCCTCATCGCTGAAAGTAACTTCGAGGGATTCCGCGAGATCAGAGCCGAGAGTAGGGGATGGGATAACCTGGTTGGTCTGAGGTTGATCGACTGTTTCTCCATCCTCTGGCTGCTCCATAAGTTCATCTGGCGTGTTAGGGGGATCTGCTGCGATTTGATCTCCAAAGGCTGGTGAGGTTTGGTCAGCTTCCGCTGCATCCAATTCAGTTCCAGGAGGGGCTGGTTCCTCATGCTGCAGCCCTTCAACTGCTTCCTGGGAGAGAGCGGCAGAATCCTCAACCATAACCTCTGGCCCAGCTGCTTCTGCATCTGTAGATTCCTGGACTGAGCGCTCCTCAGCTGTCAGGCCGGTTGCCCCTTCAGCCTCAATTGCCATCAAGGCTGGCTCCTCAGCAATTTCTTCAACAGCAGAATCAGCCGATTTTTCAAAACTAAGCTCCTCAGCGATCGGGGCCATTGCAGGAGCAAAACCACCTCTAAACAAGATACTGCCATAATCCAGTATCAAAACCCCTATCAGCAGGAAACTCATCATGGCTGCAGCCAGGCGGTACCCGTTGAAGACTGGTTGAATTTTCTTAATACCCAAATGGGTGGGAGTAAGTGAAAAATTTCGGGGAACTTGGAGCCGGGGAGTGCTCTGAAGCACAGTTTTGGCGGTTTTTAATTCCTCCAGGGAAGCCCGAAGCCCAGGGTTTCCCGCGATCCGGTTCCTGAGCTGTTCCATTTCCTTGGGGTTCAATTCTCCGTCCAGGTACGCAGATAATTGAACCCAATCCCTCTGGGAGAGTTTCATCGATTATTTACCTCGCCCATATGACGCATTCCAGTCGGTAAAAGTTCCTGAAAACCCTGTAAACATTCCTTAAGATTCTGGCGGGCGCGAGCCAGACGGCTCTTGATTGTACCCAACGGACGGTCGATCACATCAGCAGCAGATTGATAATCCAACCCCTGGATATCTACCAGCACTACAATAGTCCTGAACTCATAGTCCAGCCGATCCAGGCAGATCTGAATGGCCCTCGAGAGTTCTCTCCGGAGCGCATAATCCTCGGGTTTTTCAGCTTGATCTTCAAGCCAGGCTGGAGATTCTGCGTCCTCTCCATCATCACCTTCTGGGAAGAGAGGTACCACCGGTTTTCTTTTCCGGCTGCGGTACTCATCGTAGCAGGCATTGCTGACAATTCTCAGCAGCCAGCTCTTAAAGGAGCCTCCTCGATAAGTATGAAGTTTTTTATAGGCGGAGATGAAAGCTTCCTGGGTAGCGTCTTCTGCGGCACCTTTTTCCCCCATGATCCTATATGCCTGGTTATAAACCAGGGATTGATGTTGCAGGACAATCTGGTTAAAAGCATCTAAATCGCCTGCGAGAGATTTCTTAATTTGATCCGGAAAGTCCATGGTTTGTTAAAAGTCTCTTCCAGGTCTGGATCAGGCTTTCAGCTGTCTTAATAATTTTTGATAGGCTTCAATATTGGGTGGAGCCAAAGAGATGATCTCTTCGATCACACCGATAGCTGCTGGTTTATCCCCGGCTTCCAGGAGCAAATCACCCAGCCCGTCAAGTTCAGAGATTGCCATTTCATTCTGGCCAAGGCTTTTATAAAAATCAACCAGCTGCCTGACAATATAATCTTCTGTGGGCATCTCTTTCTTCAAATGGAGCAGGTAATCGCGCACATTATTTGCCTCTGACTCAGGATTAAACAGCATGATAAATCGTTCGATCTCTTTTTCCGCTGCAGCTTGTTTCCCTAATCTCGAGCTTAGATCCACAATAGCAGTGCTGGCAGTCAGGTTTCGAGGCGATATTTCAGTGATCTCTTGATATGTTTCAATCGCTGAGTCCCAATCCAGGCGCTGGATATCAAGATCCGCCAATCTCTGAAGCAGCTTCATCTTCCAGCTTCCGTCGTCCTGGATGGACTTTGTCAGTTCAAGGGCTCTGATATACGCCGACCTGGCACTGTCGAGTTCAGCCAGCGGGAAGTAGACATCCGCTACATTAATATACTCCTGGATGGCCTCTTCGTTCTTACCATATTCCTCCAGCAGATCGATCTGGCGCTGGCGGATCTCAATATTCATCGGCTGAAGATCGATAACTTTGGCGAGCATGGCAAGGGCCCGCTCAGTTTTTCCCTGCACGGTATAAACATCTGCCACTGACAGGAATTTTGTCACCGCGCCCGAGATCTTTTTTTGTTCAACCAGGATATCGCCGATGGTTACATGCAGAGGGAGAAAACTTGGCGCTGAGCGTAGGGCAAAAAACGCCTTTTCCATGGCTGCTCCATAAAGACCGTCATTTGCCAGGTTCTGGATATCTTTGTGGATCCCCATAATCTGACTTCGGCGGTCATCCAGCAGGGCATCCATCTGGGGTAGGAGAACCCCGTCTTCCGGCCTGCCTTTAGCCCGTAGGTCAGTGAGGATTTCCCGCCAATCAGATCTTAGCAGCATTTCCTCTATGTGTTTGCTCATTTCAATATAGGCTTCATCACCTTCCTGCTGCTCAAGGTCATCCATCATCACTTCATAAAGATGGATCAAATCCTCCACGTTTTCCTTGTCGACCAGCGAGGTATCGGCAATACGCAGAGCTTCAAGATATTCCTTGCTGGCTTCTGCCCACTGGTCTGTTGAGCTGTAATGACTGGCCATCAGCAATCGGGATGCCAGCGCAAAATCAGCGTGAGAAACTGATTTGCCTAACCAGCGGGAAGCGCTTTCCATCCTCCCCAAATTGATATACAAATAACCCAGCAAAAAGTAGGCAGCGGGATTTGAATAGCCATCATCGATCGCTGATTTGAGATGATCAGAAGCTTCTTTTTCATTCCCCAGAGAGGACTGTTCGATCGCCTGGGAAACGTGGAGTTTTATTAAGCTGTCGTCAGTCAGATCGGAATTGCTTTCCGCGTTCCAGCTTAACGCTGAATCCAGATCCCTACCATGGTCCACCGATCTTGGTCCTTTGCCCTGAATAGTTTCTTCGAACAAAGCAGCGGCCAAAACTGCCAGTCCTTTATCAACAGCTTCCACAATAGGGTTATCGTAAGACATTGGTTCTGGTGGCTTAGGCGCTCCTAGCTGGGGTGCGTCTAGAGGGATCCCTTCTTCGATCTCTTTGTCCACTGGTTCTGGCAGAGGGAGCTGCCTGCCCTGATGGAGGATTTCCTTGGCCCGCAGAGCAATAATATTATCAGGTGAGCACTGCAAAGCCCTTTCAATGGATTCAGCGGCTTTTTCCGGGTTCCCGGTAAACTGCAGCAAACTGGCAGTGTTGATATATTCGCTGACTGCCAGTTTGAACTTACCCAAACGCTCGTAAACCATACTTAACCGGGCATGGGCTTTAATATTCTGAGTATCGATCTCGATAACCCGCTTCCAATTCTCGATAGCTTTCTGAATGTCCTCGTTCTTCAGGTGGGATTCTGCGGCTTTCAGGGCATATTTGATCGCATCGGTGGTTTGGTCCATATCTCTGAAGATCAGAAACATTTTTTCATATGGTGCTGGATCATCAGCATTTAAGGCAACTGCCGTGCCGTAAGCATTCAGAGCCTCCTGGTATTCACGCATTTCGTAATAAGCCAGCCCGATATTGGTTAGCGCTTTGAAATTATTGGGGTCAATTGCCAGGGCCTGCTGGTAATAAACCGCTGCATCATTCCAGTTCTGATCCCAGGCAGCGGAATTTCCCTTGGCTAAAAATTCCTTCAGCTCAATATGCAATTCAGCCATAGCTTCTC
Source organism: uncultured Chloroflexia bacterium (assembly GCA_963716695.1). GTDB lineage: Bacteria > Chloroflexota > Anaerolineae > Anaerolineales > UBA11858 > B10-G9. The sequence continues at coordinate 141,671 of CAVQTT010000010.1, read as the reverse complement.
TCTTCTGAGTTCATCCTTCAATCTAATCCAGATAAGGATCCCCAATCGCTTCCCGATTTGGCATCGGTCGTTAGCGGGATATCCAGTGAGTATACTCCTTCCATAGCGGATTGTACCAGTGCCGTGACATCCTGGACCTCTTTTTCGGGCACCTCCAAAACCAGTTCATCATGTACTTGAAGCAGAATCTTCGCAGAATGGTTTGATGCTCTCAGCTGCTTTTCAACCTCCAGCATGGCCAGTTTCATGATATCAGCCGCAGAACCCTGAATGGGAGCGTTAATGGCTTCCCGTTCTTCCCTCCGCCGTTGATTATAATCCGTGGTTGTCGCCAAGCGCGGGAAATATCTCTTCCGCCCCAACAGGGTTTCCACGTATCCCTTCTCTCGGGCGTTTTCCTTGATCTCGTCCAGGAAATTCTTGATCCCCGGGAAGCGTTTAAAGTAAGTCTCCACAAAACTTTCTGCTTCTGCCAGGGTTAAATCTGTACCCTGGGTCAGGCCATAAGCGCTCATGCCGTAAATCAATCCAAAATTGATCGCCTTGGCAGCCCGTCTTTGCTCCTCGCTCACATCATTCAGGTCAAGATCATAGACCGCCGCAGCAGTCGTGGTATGGATATCCTGATCTTCCCGAAAGGCGTTTAACATGGCTTGATCTCCGGACATGTGGGCAGCCACTCTGAGTTCGATCTGGGAATAATCAACGGCCACTAATTTTGTCCCTGGGCAGGCTACAAAAGCTTTCCTGACCTGGCGTCCCAGTTCTGTCCGGATGGGGATATTCTGCAAATTGGGGTCAGTGGAGGCGATCCGGCCAGTCACAGACCCAGTCTGATTATAGGAGGTATGAATTCTTCCGGTCTCCGGATTGACCTGCTTTGGCAAAGCATCCACATAAGTTGATTTGAGCTTCGAATACTCCCGGTATTCGAGCACCCAGGTGGGCACCTGGTGTTCCTTTTGAAGAAATTCCAGCACGTCTGCAGCTGTGGAATAATAACCACTGGCAGTTTTTCCCCCCGGTCTGGAGGGGTAAGTTTTAATATATTAAATAATGCGTCTGAGAGTTGTTTGGGAGAATTAAGGTTAAATTCCTCGCCAACCCCGGCATAGATCTGTTTCTCAAGTTTTGCCAGATCCTTTTCCAACCAAATGGACATTTCTTCCAAAAAAGCTGTGTCCAGTTTGATGCCTTCCATTTCCATGCCAGCCAAAACTTCGACCAGGGGCATTTCCATCTCATGGAATAATTTTTCGCTCCCGGTGGCTTTGAGGTCATCATCCAGGAGAGGTTTCAAAGCCAGAACCATGACTGCATCCTCGACCGCGTATTTAGCGGCTTCCTCTATGGGGACTTCTGCCATTGTAACTTGCGATTTCCCCCGTCCGATCAGATCTTCAATCTCTGTCATGGTCCGGTTCAGTCGAACCCAGGCTAGCTTTTTTAATCCCAGGTTACGGGAGGAGGGATTAATGACCCATTCGGCGATCATCGTATCATAACTGAGCGGCTGAACCTTTAATCCTGTCCGGGCCAGGATAATGTAATCATATTTCAGGTTATGGCCCAATTTGGGGATTTTGGGATCCGTAAAGGGCCCCTCAAGGACTTTGATCACCTGAGCCAGGTCAAGCTGAACACCCTGTTTGTGGCCCACGGGAATATAATAACCCCCGCTATCTTCTACCGCGATCGAGATTCCCACCATCTCAGCTGTCATCTGGTCAGTTGAGGTGGTTTCGGTGTCGAAAGCGATCCGGGTTGCTTTTTGAAGCACTTCTCCCAGCGATTTTAATTGCAATTCTGTACTGATGATCTCAACCCTGGTTCCACCTGAGGATACGGTTTCAGACAAGAACTCTTTTCCACTGGATTCTCCACCAGTATCCGGACTCAGAAATGAGATCTGTCCCTCCTGAACGGATTTCCCATAGATTTCTTCCACAACGCTGAGGCGATTTAGCAGTGATCCAAATTCCAGGGTCCTGAAAAGGTCTCTGACTTTCAAGGGGTCAAATTGGTCTGGTTTGGCTTGATTGAGATCAATTTCCACTTTCAAATCGCTGACTATGGTTGCCAATTTTTGACTCAAGTAGGCTGAATCTTTACCTTCGGCTAATTTGGTCTGGAAGCGAGAGGGGACTTCATCAAGATGATTATAGATCTCATCCAGGGTCAGATATTTTTCCAGCAGACTGACAGCAGTTTTCTCACCCACCCCATAAACACCGGGGATATTATCCGATCTATCGCCTGTAATGGCTTTAAAATCAATCACCTGTTCCGGCCAGACCCCCATTGTTTGCTTGACATCATCCCGAAAATAATCCTTGGCCTCACTAATAGAGCGGCCGGGTAAATTCACAGTGACTCGATCATTTACGAGCTGGAGCAAATCCTTGTCACCGGTGATGATCTTAACCCCCAGTCCTTGATCCACCGCCCAAGTTGCCAGGCTTCCCAATACATCGTCAGCCTCATAACCATCCATTTCCGCCCGGGGTATATTAAAGGTGTCTACCAGGTTGCGAATGATCTCGATCTGTGTCCTGAGATCATCAGGCATTTTTTCTCTGGTAGCTTTATAGTCTGGATAGAGTTCATCCCGGAAGGTTTTGCCAGTATCAAAAACCACGGCCAGGTAATCTGGACGTTCCTGTTCGAGGATCCGTAAAAGCACGCTGGTAAATCCATATACCCCTGCGGTTGGCTCGCCTTTGCTGGTCAGCCAGCGGGAAGAATTCGTTCCACCACTGGTGAGTGCAAAATAGGTTCGATAGGCCAGAGCATGTCCATCTATCAGGTAAAGGGTTGATGTCATAGGATATCCGGGTCTAAAACCGATCAAAGAATGACGAGATTTTATCTATTATAACTTTAACCTGGGATTACAGTTTTTTGATCGAACCTTATCCAGTTCCGTTCGGGATTTATTCCAGACCGAAAGTTATATTGTTCTCTCCCAAAGAAGTCCTCAGCTTTATGGTAGTCTAACATGGAAAAAATCCCTTCCCCAAGAAAATCCAATCTCGCTGCCATTTTCCTTGAGGAGGCGGGGATTTGAACGGGAAGAGGAGCAGGATTCGTTATAATGCTATGGAACAATAACTTTCTAGAGAAAGGAATCGCTATGACAGGATACATTGCAGCTCTTGATCAAGGAACAACCAGCACTCGCTGCCTGATTTTTGATCGGAATGGGATGATCCGTTCCTCATCGCAAAAAGAACACCGGCAGATCTACCCCCAGCCGGGTTGGGTAGAACATGATCCAGCTGAGATCTGGTCCAACTGCCTGATCGTCATCCAGGAAGCGATCGATAAAGCTGGAATAACCGTCCCGGACCTGGCCGGGATGGGCATAACCAATCAGAGGGAAACCACCCTGGCCTGGTCAAAAACAACCGGCCGGCCCCTCAGCAATGCCCTGGTCTGGCAAGATACTCGAACCGATCAGATCTGCCGGGAAATGGAAGGAGGTCTGGGCCAGGATCGCTACAGATCCCGGACCGGGCTTCCTTTATCAACTTATTTTTCTGGACCAAAAATGCTCTGGATCTTGCGTGAGATCCCCGAAGCCAGGGAGATGGCAGCGCAGGGAGATCTGCTATTCGGCACTATTGACAGCTGGCTGGCCTGGAATCTGACCGGCGGGGTAAAGGGAGGTCTGCACCTGACCGATGTTACCAACGCTTCCCGGACTATGCTCATGAACCTGGACAGCCTGGAATGGGACTTTGAAATCCTCGATGATTTTGGCATCCCGGTAACCTGCCTGCCAAGGATCTGCTCCTCGAGTGAAATCTACGGAACAGCAGAAGAACCCCTCGCGGGGCTTAAACTCGCCGGCATCCTGGGTGACCAGCAAGCTGCCCTGTTTGGCCAGTGCTGTTTTGAACCCGGCAGCGCCAAGAATACTTATGGCACTGGATGTTTCCTGCTGCTTAACAGCGGAGAAAGCCCTACTCCCAGCCAGCATGGACTGCTGACCACCCTGGGGTATAAGATCGGCGGAGATACAGCAGTTTACGCCCTGGAAGGTTCTGTTGCAATAACCGGTGCCCTGGTTCAATGGCTGCGGGATAACCTGGGACTGATCCAGGATTCGGCAGATATTGAGGAACTCGCCAGGGGAGGTTGAGGATAACGGGGGGATATATTTTGTCCCAGCATTTTCGGGCTTATTCGCTCCCTACTGGCAATCGAACGCCAGGGGAGTGATCATTGGACTGACGCGCTACATTACCAAGGCTCACCTGGCCAGGGCTGTTTTAGAAGCAACTGCCTTCCAAACCCGGGAAATTCTGGAAGCGATGGAAAAGGACGCCGGAATAAGTCTCAATTCCCTCAAGGTGGATGGAGGCATGGTCAAGAACCAATTGCTGATGGGTTTTCAGGCTGATATCCTGAGTGTGCCAGTGATCCGCCCCACTATCACGGAGACGACCGCCCTGGGTGCAGCCTTCGCAGCTGGATTAGCGGTTGGATTCTGGAAGAATCTCTCAGAACTTAAGGAATATTGGCGAGAAGATCAGCGCTGGACACCAGGCATGGCCGAGAGTGATCGCGAACGTTTGTATCAGGGATGGAAAAAAGCAGTCCAGCGATCCATGAACTGGGTTGAGTGACCTCATTTTAATATAGAAGGACACGGTCTCATCTCAGAAACCGTGTCCAGATCTGTGCCAGAATTAATATTCAACCGTTTATTTTTCGATCAACTCCCCAACCAGAGCTAAAAATTCTTCCCATTCCTCAGCGAAAAAATGAACAGTCAGATTGTTCAGCTCCAGGTGGTAAGTGCTTTCTCCGTCGGGTTCATCTGCCCGCCAGGCCAGGAAGTTCTCGGTTTCTGAGATAACTTCGGTATCAAATTCCTGATCGCTTTTATCGATGGCCATCATAGTCTCCTTTATAGATCGAAATATCCCCTTTAGGGTGGTGGTAGAACAAACCAGGGGCTTACAAATCCGCCCTGGTAGCGCACTTCAAAGTGAAGGTGGGCTCCGGTAGAATTACCGGTATTTCCACCATAACCAATCGTTTGGCCTTGAACCACACTTTGACCACAGCCCGCTGCGACACCGGAAAGGTGGGCATAAAGGGTTTGGTATCCAGTTCCGTGGTCAATGACCACAACATAACCATATCCGCCGGTTGACCATCCGGAGAACACAACCACGCCGGAATCCGAGGCGTAGATCGGCTCACCGATGACCAGGCCGATATCAATTGCCAAGTGGCCAGACCAGTAGTCGTTACCCGATAGCACATGGCCAGCCGTGGGCCAGATAAAACCACCTCCGCCATAAAGGCCTTCAAATGGTCCGCTGCAGGCCCCATCACCATATATTCCCGCTGAGACCCCTGCGGCACCCCTGCTGATCGTAGGAATGATCCACTGCTGGAAATCGCGTTTTCCATCGGGAACCATCACCAATAATCCTGGCTTAAAAACCGGGTTGATCAGATCCAGATCGTTGCCAATCCAGTTGAGGATCTTTTCCGGTTCGGTTCTCAGGTTTGTAGCGACACCATCAATATTATCGCCTTCCTGCCACTCATAGAGGATGCCGTCAATCGGCGGGATAACCAGCTCCATTCCCGGCCGCAGGGAATGAGGATTATCCTGGAGCAGATCATAATTCGACCAGAGGATAGATTCTGGCTCCAAATCAAATCGATCAGCCAGCGCAAACAGGGAATCGTTGGATTGCACCACGTGCTGAATAGCTCGAATATTTTCCCTTTCAGGAATATTGGTTTGCAGTTTAACCGCCCGCTGAATCGAGCCCTGGGATTCTTTTCGAGCGAAATCGGGGATTTGAAAATTCTCCTGGGGGGAAAGGCTGCTGGCCTGGATCGGGTTAGACAGCGGGGCGCTAAACGACCGAGTTCGATCCGGATTTGAATTTTCCCAAAGCAGATACCCGGCACCAGCCAGACATATTAGAGCAATCGTCCAAAAAAACCAGGAAAGCAGAACAGTACGGTTAATAGTCACATTAAGATTCCGGTATATTTTAAGCGTTCAGGGTAGCCAGGAATTCTTCGTTATCATTAGGTTTCGCTGATCCGCTTCAGGATGGTCTCGGTAGCGGAGGACTGGTCCATGCCCGCGCCGTGAGGTGGGTCAGATGACCATCTGGTCATACATCCTGCGCATCAGCCAGACTCTCGGAGTCAGGTCCGGACCGAGAAGCAATTCCTCGCGGCGGGTTGAGGACCGGGAGATATCGATCGCCGGGAAGACCCGCCGTTCTTGCAGAGTACGGGAAAGATGCAGCTCCAGATTGCCGGTTCCTTTAAATTCCTCATATACCACATCGTCCATACGGGATCCGGTATCGATCAGGCAGGTGCCGATTATGGTCAGGGAGCCGCCATCTTCAATATTGCGGGCGGCGCCAAAAAAGCGTTTGGGCGGATAGAGTGCTGATGGGTCGATACCACCAGATAGTGTGCGGCCGGAGGGTGTGACCACCAGGTTATAAGCCCGCGCCAGGCGGGTGATAGAGTCCAACATCACCACCACATCCATGCCGGATTCAACCAGGCGTTTGGCCCGTTCCAGCACGATCTCAGCCACACGAACATGGGAGGAGACTGGTTCATCAAAGGTTGAGGAGATCACTTCCGCATCCACTGAGCGGTCCATGTCGGTTACTTCTTCAGGGCGTTCTCCAATCAGGGCTACGATCAGATGCACCTGGGGATATTTGCTGGAGATCGAGTTGGTGATCTCTTTCAGGATAGTGGTTTTTCCAGCCTTGGGTGGACTGACAATTAGTCCTCGCTGACCCCGGCCAATGGGTGTGACCAGGTTGATCAAGCGGGTGGAAGTAATATGGGGTGAGGTTTCGAGGTCAAAACGTTCAAGGGGGAAGATCGGGACCAGGGAGTGGAAATCCGGTCGGCGTTTGGCCTCACCGGGTTCCAGTCCATTGACGCTTTCTGCCTTCAGCAATCCATAATGGCGTTCCGAATTGCGCGGGGGACGGACATGGCCGATCACCAGATCTCCGCTGCGCAGGTCGAAGCGGCGGATCTGACTCTGGGAAACGTAGATATCATCAGGACCGGAGATATAGTTGGCTGAGCGCAAGAATCCAATTCCTTCGCTCATAATCTCCAGAATGCCGCCCCTGACTTCACGGCCATTCAGCTCAGCATCTGCTCGCTGAATTTCCAGCACCAGGGCTTCTTTTTTAAGCCGATCGGCTCGGTTAACATTTAAACCTTCAGCTACCTGGCGTAATTCAGCCAGTGTTTTGGCAAACAATTCTTTGGTTTCCATAATTATTCTCGATTGGGGTATACCTTAGGGATTAGATATTACGATGAGATTTTAATTGGAGACAACTCCAACACTATACACCAACTTATGATCGCAAAAGCGGGAATGGGGGATTAACCTGGTTCAATTTGACCTGTTTGAGGGATTTGAACGTCTAAATTATAGCATGAACTCAATGCATGTGCAAGCATGCCTGGAGAAATTTCTAGGGTTGAATATCCAGGGACTTAATTAATAATAAGAAGGTTTTGATCCGATAATCAAACTATTGAAGGCATATTATTCTCAGGCGAGGATCCAGTCCGCTCCTAAGCTTATTCCACCTGCTCCGTCTGGATTTCTCAAGATGGTATAATGTTCCCGGAAATTAGAAAAAACAATATCCTCCAAGTGAAACTATGAGCATGCTGATAGAAAAATTAGTCGGGATAGAGGAGCGCTACCAGGAAGTCAACCGGCAGCTGCTGAGTGTGGGTGATAATTATCAGCTGGCAGCCGACCTCGGTAAGGAAAAAGCCGATCTCGATCCTTTCATGATCTCTATTAGGGAATATAAATCATCGCTGGATCAGCTCGAAGAAGCCCAAAACCTGGCCGGATCCAGCGACCAGGAGATGCAGGATCTGGCTGCCCTGGAAATTGCCAGTCTGGAAGAAAAGATCCAGGAGCTGGAAAGCCACCTGAAGATTATGCTGGTTCCCCGCGACCCCCGCGATAAACGAAATGTGATTGTTGAGATCCGGGCTGGTGCCGGGGGTGATGAAGCGGGTTTATTTGCCGGGGACCTGTTCAGGATGTATAGCCGCTATGCTGAACGCCAGGGCTGGAAAGTAGAAGTCATGTCGCTCAGCGAATCCGGTGTGGGAGGCCTGAAAGAGGTCTCAGCCTTGATCAAAGGCAAGGGTGCCTATTCAAAACTTAAATTCGAATCTGGCGTTCATCGTGTGCAGCGCGTTCCAGAAACTGAGTCCCAGGGGCGGATCCATACCTCAACAGCAACGGTGGCGGTTTTAGCTGAAGTTGATGATGTGGATGAAATCGATATTCCAGCCGGCGATATCATGATGGACGTCTATAAGGCTGGCGGGGCAGGCGGACAAAGCGTGCAGAAGAACTCCACAGCTGTCCGGCTGACCCATAAACCGACCGGCATGGTGGTTCAGTGCCAGGATGAAAGGTCCCAGCTTCAAAACAGGACCAGGGCTATGAGCATCCTCAAAGCCCGCTTGTTCGAGATCGAGGCCAACAAACGTCATGAGGAGCAGGCCGCTGATCGGCGCTCCCAGGTTGGGTCAGGAGATCGTTCTGAAAAGATCCGAACCTATAACTATCCCCAGTCCCGGATCACCGATCATCGGATCAATTTTTCAGCCCATCAGCTGGCCGCGATCCTGGATGGGGAAATTGACGCATTTATTGAGGAACTAACCACCGAGGATGAAGCTAACCGCCTTGCTGAAGCAGGATTTGACGAAAACTGATCCCCCCCCACTTACTCTGCTGAAAAAGGTCCAAACCCGGCTGGAAGAGTTCAGCGAAACCCCCTACCTGGATGGCCTGGTCCTGTTGTCTTGGGCCAGTGGGCTGTCCAAATCCCGCCTGCTGGCGGATCCCGGTCCAAATCTCAGACCCGAACAGAAAGCCACTCTCGAAAATGCCCTGCTCCAGGTCCAGAACGGCATCCCACTCCCCTATGTGCTGGGGGAATGGGATTTTTATCAACTAACATTTAAAGTCAGTCCGGACGTGCTGATCCCCCGGCCTGAAACAGAGGGGTTGGTAGAACGGGCACTGGGCTGGTTGAAGAAAAACCCGGGCAGACGGGGATGCCTGGAGATTGGTACCGGATCAGGCTGCATAGCCATCGCACTGGCAAATAATTTGTCCGATCTGCAGATCACAGCCAGCGATATCTCTGGAAAAGCCCTGGAACTCGCCCGAAGAAACGCCTGTTTTTATGAAGTCGAGGACCAAATCCTATTCCAGAAGTCTGACCTGCTGGAAGGCATTGAGGGTAATTTCGACCTTGTGATCGCCAATCTTCCGTACATCCCCACAGAAAAACTTCTCAATCTGAAAGTATTTCAATCTGAACCCCGATTGGCTCTGGATGGTGGTCCAGATGGATTATCATTAATAACAACATTATTAGAAGGGGTCAGGGCATTCTTAAAACCCCGGGCAGTTCTTTTATTAGAGCTGGATGAGGATCACGGCCAAAAAGCCTGCGAGATGGCCCTGAACTTCTTTCCCCGGGCCGAGATCCAGGTTGAACAGGACTTATCAGGATTAGACCGATATTTGATCATTCAAACATGAAAAAAAACACTACCACCTTATCCATTGATCACCCCAGGGCTCTGGACATAGCAATTGAGATCATCGAGGATGGAGGCGTGATCGCCTTCCCAACCGATACTGTTTACGGGATCGGAGTTTCCGCTTTTAACGAATACGCCGTAGATAAACTCTTTCGGGTTAAAGGCCGCTCGCTTCAAAAGGCTATTCCAATCCTGATTGGCGATCCAAAAGATCTGAAATTGGTGGCTCTCCCGGCCAGCCCGGCGGTGGCAGTAATCACCAGTATATTCTGGCCAGGACCGCTCACACTGATCCTCCCTCTCCACCCTGACCTGCCTGAAAACCTCACGCAGACGGACAGCATAGGTGTGAGAGTGCCGGATCATGAATTCACCCGGGAATTACTCCGGGCAACCGGTCCTCTGGCTGTGACCTCCGCCAATCTATCAGGGGAGCTGAGCGCAATAACTGCAGAAGATGTGACCTCCCAACTGGATGGAAAGATCGAACTGATCCTGGACGGCGGAAGGTCGCCTGGCGGCAATGCATCCACCGTCGTGGAACTCCGCCAGGATCAGCCAATCATCCTGCGGGAAGGACCCATCTCCCTGGAGGAGATCCAGCAGGCGATTCGAGGCTAAAATGAAATGGCTGACGGGGGGATTTATTCTGCTGTTGATCTTGATCGTGATCATTGCCAATCTGGGCCTGGGTCCGATCTTTTTTCCCTTTATCTATGATATTCCCGGATTGGATAAGATCGGACATTTCTGTCTCATGGGGACCCTCTCGTATCTAGTGAACAGAACCCTGGGGTCCAAAAGGATCCAGATCCTGTCAGCCAACCTTTTATTAGGGAATTTGCTGGTCATCCTGGTAGTGGGCCTGGAGGAGATTTCCCAGATCTTCCTGGTTCACCGGGCGTTTTCAGTGCTGGACCTGGCGTTTGACCTGGGAGGTATCATCCTCGGGGGATATATTGCCCAGAGATCAGCAACTGTAACAGCTGATCCGTAGGCAAGGGGAAGTATTTCATTGGCATTTATGGTGTCAGCACCTGCAGCCCAGAAAGCATTAGACCTATGAACAAAAGGTTATTTCATATTTTATCCTGACGGTTTTGGCCCTTGCTGCCTGCTCAAATATCAAGAGTGCTCAGAATGCAGCAACACAAGTCGATGAAGATCGCAGCGGATGTGTTGTCCAGAGTATCCCGAGAGAATACTCCTTTGATCCATTCTATAACAAATACTGTGATACGGATGGCATACCCATTATCAGTTCTGGCGAGGTAGATGATCTTGCCCTTCAACAAGCCTATTATATTGTCCGGAATATGCTGGCTGCTGTCCCTGAGATCCACCAGGAATTAATTTCCCGGGGTGGCTATTTTGGGATCATCGGTCAGAATGAACAACAAACCACTCTCCCGGAATATGCCCACCTGGACAGCGCCTATTGGGATCGACGCGCCAGGGGATTGGGTGGAGGTTCAGATCTGAAGATAACGTCAGCTGCAGAAGAAAACCTTCTATGCTTGCGCGAGGATCGCTATTTTGGCGAAAGCATTGCGGTCCATGAGTTTGCCCATACCATCTCACTCCAGGGATTAGGAGATCAGTTCGACTCCAAATACCAGGAGTTCACCAAAATCTATGAATCTGCCCTGGAACAAGGTTTGTGGGAAAACACCTATGCGGGAAGCGATCTTCAAGAATATTGGGCTGAAGGAGTTCAGTCCTATTTTAATGCCAATTTACAATCAGTTTTGGGTGATGGTGTCCATAACAAGGTAAATACCCGGGAAGAATTAGCGGATTATGATCCCGCCCTTTTTGGGTTCATTGCAGAAATCTTCAACTATATGGAGTGGACCCCAACCTGTCCAGATAAAGAATAATATCTGGCTTTCGGATAAAAATCAGGCCTCAACCCGATAATTTCTCATCATGCCCATATCTTCATGTTCCAGGTTGTGACAGTGGTACAAATACAAGCCTGTGAAATCTTCAAACTTCAGCAAAACTTTTACCTGCTCTCCCGGCATGACCAACACAGTATCATGCCAGCCCTCATCCACAAAACCTTCCCTAAGAGTCTCCCAGGCAGCCGTCCTGCGGAACTGATCTTTCGTTCTATGATCTGGAATTGCAGACCATGAATATGCATCGGGTGCGGTAAAGCCATCATCCCCCCCATCATGCCCATACCACTCCCTGATTGATTGCTAAATTGCCAGACCTCCAGGTCACCAAGCTTGACAATCTCATCCCGGGCTGTCGATGTCATATCAAATGACCGACCATTAATTGTCCAGACCATACCCCTGCCCATCTCTAGCATAAACTCCCGCGGCGAGCGACTGTTAACAGCATCTGCTTCTATCCGTAACCAGGCCGAGAAAGCTGTTCTGGAAGTAATCCAGGTGCGTTTTCCTCGCGATCAATTTTCACGGTCATAATCGGAAATATAGATCCACCATCAGGGGCTGCCGAAGGAAAATTAACCAACCGCAGCTGTTCCCCAACCTCACGACCGCTGAAGTCTGCCCACAACTCCAGCCGCTGGGCGGGCGCCAACGTGACATAATCCTTTTGGATGGGTTTCTCCAGTAACCCACCGTCCGTGGCAATCACCGTCAGCGGCGTTCCGTCTTCCCAACCTAATTTGTAGATCCTGGAGTTTGATCCATTAAGCAGGCGCAGGCGATAGGGACGAGTTGCGGCCGGAAGGATATAGTCAGGTTGGCCATTTACCAATATTCGGTTGCCTAAAAAGCCCACCATTTGATCCATCATACTTCGGCCCCCGTAAACAAGCTGGTTTTCCCCATCAAATAGGCGGTCCTGGATCACGAGTGGAAGATCATACTTCCCCGATGGTAGATCAAGAGCACTTTCTTCTTCATCACTGATCAGTAACAAACCAGCCAATCCAAAATATGCCTGGGGACCGGTGCGTCCATGGGGATGCGGATGGTACCAGTAGGTCCCGGCCCGGTCGAGAACAGAAAAATCATAGATATAGGTCTCGCCGGGTTTGATCGCCCAGCGGGGATGCCCATCTGCCTCAACAGGAACATGTAATCCATGCCAATGGATGATAGATTCTTCGCGCAACTCATTCGTAAAATGGATCCGAATCCTCTGCCCTTTTTTTAGGTTTAAGACTGGGCCCAAATAGCTGTCCGGAATTATCTTGATTGATTCAGCCGGCCCACCTAATACTTCGGCCAGATACCGCCAAACCCGGGTTGTTTGTCCCGGCAGGATTTGGATTTCGCCTTCTATCGCTTTCAAGGCTAGTTCGACGTCAGGTGTTTCGGATAATCCAGTAGTTGGGGAGATTATGTCTGTTGGGGGAAAAACCGATTTCTTCAAGATATCCGGCACACAGGAACTTAAGAAGAGCGCTCCGCCCCCCACTCCTATCAAACGCAAAAACTCTTGCCGGGTAATTTTTTTAAATATCATCGCATCACCTATAAAGAAAACTGCTACCGTTAATATTTGGTCATTATATCAATAACTGATACAAAATTCTGACTGCTCACAAATTTGGGATCCGAGGAAAATTCGCTTGGGAGAGGGGTCAACCCTCTAAATCCGAAAATTCAGCAGGAAATTGTCACCCTTGATTTACCAGTATCAAGGCAATTACCGAATCCTCACCCATCGATCTACCATCTGCGGCGATGTTTGTTATGATCAGGCAGGCCAAGACACAGACCACTTTTGGTTGTATACTGGAATTGTGTTATGCTCAAGTCTACTTTCTATCTTCTCCACACAAAACAGGCTGGTGGACTTGTCCATTGGCTGGATTTATCTCAAGAAATATTTACAGGTAGATTAGAGGTAAAAAGGAGTTTCTTATGGGTTCAGCTGTATTTCCGTCCAATCCTCCAGCTCTGCTGCAGGTCGCTGCAAATGAAGATCAGTTTGGAGAACATCGCGGCCTTGGTGTCAGTCAATTATCTTTTAAGTTAACCCCAAAAGACGCCAACGGTATTTTTATCATCGAGAATACCTTTCATGTAAAAGGAGGTCCCGCCAAACACCTCCATTACGACCAGGATGAATGGTTCTATGCTCTTGAAGGTGATTTCTTGCTCGAAGTTGGAGACCAGCAATTTAAGATGAAAGCAGGGGATTCTATCCTTGGGCCCCGAAAGATTCCCCATGTGTGGGCTTTTACAGGTGGTCAGCAGGGCAGAATGTTAATTGCGTTTTTGCCTGCAGGGAAAATGGAAGCGTTCTTTCGAGAAGTGACCAAAGCCAATGCCATGCCGCCCCAGGACCCTGAATTATGGCGGGCACATGGCATGGAATTGGTTGGGCCACCTTTAAAAGTTTAACAATATCCTGTTGGTCCTGGAGGATTACATTCGGTAAGAAGTCCGACTATGCCTTTGGAATTACACATTGGACTTGGCCAGTAGGCCGGCGGTTCGAAAACAACACCCTGGCATACACACTTCCTCAGCGGGTTATTTATCGGCGGATCCCTCAGGCATTATAAGTGCTCGAGGTAGTATCTCCCCCGGAACCCGTCCAATTGGTATGGAAAAATTCTCCCCTGGGTCTATCGATCCTCTCATAGGTATGGGCGCCAAAATAATCCCGCTGGGCCTGCAGCAAGTTGGCCGGAAGCCTTCCTTTCCTGTAGCCGTCAAAAAATGCCAGGGCGCTGGACATTGCTGGCACTGGAATTCCCGCTGTGACAGCGCTGGAGATCACCCGCCGCCAACCGGCCTGGGCATCTTCAACTTCCTGCTTGAAATATTTATCCAGGAGCAGATTTTTCAGTTCGGGTTCAGCCACATAAGCATCCTTGATCTTGCCCAGGAAGGCAGAGCGGATGATGCAGCCCCCCCGCCACATCAAGGCAATCCCCCCCAAATCCAATTCCCAGCTGTAATTTTCTGCAGCAGCTTTCAAGAGCATATACCCCTGGGTATAGGAAATGATCTTGGAAGCATACAGGGCATTGTGAATATCCTCGATCATCGAAGTTCTATCTCCAGCAAAGATTAATTCTGGGCCCTCCAGAACCGATGCTGCCAGGACCCGTTCTTCTTTCAGGGAAGACAGGAAGCGGGAGCTGACCGACTCGCTGATCAGCGTCAAAGGGACGCCCATTTCCAGAGCAGAAACTGCAGTCCATTTGCCGGTTCCTTTCTGGCCTGCGCTGTCAAGGATCTGGTCCAGGGGATATCTCCCTTTCTCATCAGTAAAACCCAGGATATCCCTGGTGATTTCGATCAGGTAGGAATCCAATTTTCCCTGGTTCCAATTATGAAAGACCTGCTGCATTTCCTGATTACCCATTCCGAGGTAATTCTTCAATAGATCGTAGGCTTCGCTGATCAGCTGCATATCCCCATATTCGATACCGTTGTGGACCATTTTGACATAATGGCCTGCACCATTTTCCCCGACCCAATCGCAGCATGGAACTCCCCCATCCACTTTGGCAGCGACAGCTTGAAAGATCTCTTTAACTTGCGGCCAGGCAGCAGTTGATCCACCGGGCATGATCGAGGGTCCAAAACGAGCGCCCTCTTCGCCCCCCGAGACACCAGCCCCGATAAAAAACAAACCCTGGGACTCCAGATAGGTGGTCCGGCGCATTGTATCTGTGTACCGGGAATTTCCCCCGTCAATAATAATGTCACCCTGGTCAAGATGAGGTATAAGAGCCTCAATAAAATTATCCACCGGATCACCAGCCTTGACCATCAGCATTATTTTTCTCGGCTTCGAAAGCTGGTCCACCAGTTCTTCGATGCTATAAGCCCCCACAACCTCCGTATCCCGGGCCTGGTTGTTCAGGAAATCTTCCACTTTGGCAGTGGTGCGGTTATAAACGGCAACCTTAAATCCATGATCATTCATGTTCAAGACCAGGTTCTGGCCCATAACAGCCAAACCGATCAACCCGATATCAGCTTTTTTCATAATCAATCTCCGACTATAAAATCTTCCCTTTTTATTTCCCCGGGGGCCAACACTATTAATGAGTGTCCGTAGGGGAGAAAAATTACCAACTTGAAGTTCGGATTAGCCTTTTCAGCAATCCAGGATCAAATCCCTTGACCTTCGTTTGGGCACATGATGGATATCATTTTGATCCCGCCAATATTTAACATCCCCTTCTGATCCCAAATCCTCGATCATAACCTCTTCTGCAGGTTTACCGAGGGCGATCACCAGCAGGATCTCAAACTGTTCGGGAATTGAGAGGGACTGCATTAATTGATCCCTCTTAATGGATCTGATCAAACAGCCTCCCAAGCCCCATTTCGACAGCTCCCAGGGTGATCGACTGGCTGGCGATGCCGGCATCGTATTGAAAGCTCTTAGACAGGTTTTGATCTCCCAGCACGATGATATAGGCACTTGGCCTTTCATTCTCTGTCGGACCGTCCCATTCCTTAAAATACGCTGCCCATGATAAGGCGGAGAAGATTCGCTGGTTCTTCTCCGCTGTCCAGGAGAGGACAAATTTCAATGGCTGCAAATTGGCTCCTGATGCAGATTGGCGGGCCAGGTTCACCAATGATATAAGTTGTTTTTCAGTGATGGGGTGATTTCCTTTAAACCGCCGAATACTCCGGTTAGCGAGGGTCAAGCTATTCATGCCTTTCCAACTGCTGCAGATCCCCCCCGCCAGGGCAACCAGCGCTGTGGGTCCTGCAGCCAACACGGCAACCAGAAAAAAGATCACTTCCAGAAAACTAAATAAGCCGGCCAGGATCTTAATTTCGCTGGCGACTGTTCCCAGGGCAAAAAAGAGATTATGCAGAATGACCCCCACTGGAAATGCCGCCAGGGAGATCCCCAATAGAACCCAGAACTCCCGGGGGGTTTTCCAGGTCCAAACCCAGGCAACAGCCAGGCAGGTCAGTGCCAGGAAAACCAGGGCAATGCCCGGGGGATTATCCGAAACACCAATCAGTAAAGCTGCCACGCCGCTCAGCAGGGCTGCCCCTCCCAGGATCCACTGAGGAAGTTTTATTTTTAGAATATACTTTTGCAAGCCAAACATCTGCCACCTCCCGGGGATCATGATTTGTCTTCAATAAACCACTAATGAGGTCTCAGTTATAGATCAGAGATTGACCAGGTTGGGGCTGCATCCATTTCCAGATCATCCCGTTGGCCGGCAGAAAAGCGGTAGCAGCCTGCCCCGGCGATCATGGCTGCGTTATCGGTACATAACGACAGGGGGGGGATATGGATTTTGTATTTCCGCTGCTGGGTAAATTTATTCCTTAATGCGCCGTTGGCCGAGACTCCCCCAGCAATCAGGATATCCTTGGTGCCATACTGCTCAGCTGCCTGGATTGTTTTCTGGAAGAGCACATCCACAACTGCTGCCTGGAAACTGGCAGCCAGATCTTTTTTTGGCAGGCTGCTCTTCTGTTTTTCAAGCTGCTGGACTGTCCTCAGAACAGCTGTTTTCAACCCGCTGAAAGAAAAATTGAAACTGTCATCCAGCCAGGAGCGGGGAAAATCAAATGCCTGGGGATCTCCTCCTTCTGCTTCCCGCTGGATTGCTGGCCCCCCCGGGAATCCCAGATCCAGCAGACGGGCAATTTTATCAAAAGCTTCCCCAGCGGCATCATCCAGGGTACCTCCCAGGCGCTCATAAACCAGGTGATCTTTCATCAGGATCAATTCGGTATGACCCCCGGACACGACCAGTGCCAGCAATGGGAATTGGGGAGCTTTGGGGGGTTTTTTGCCCTCTTCATTCAGCCAGGCAGAGTACAGGTGTCCTTCAAGATGGTTGATACCCAGTAATGGCAGACCACTTCCGATCGCCAGCCCCTTGGCCATATTAATACCCACAACCAGAGATCCTGGCAGACCCGGGCCTCTTGTGACTGCAATCGCATCCAGATCGGCCAGTCGTAAATGGGCGTCCTTGATCGCCTGGTCGATTATGGGGTAAATGGAGAGGATATGCTGGCGGGAGGCAGCTTCTGGAAAGATACCCCCAAATTGAGCATGCAGATCCACCTGGGATGCTACCGCGCTGGATAAAATCACCCGCCCATTTTCAACCACAGCGGCGGCGGTTTCATCACAGGAAGTTTCAATGCCCAGGATCCGGGCCACGGGATTTTCCAGGGGCTTGGATGCAGGTTGCTCTACAGGGATCTCATTCATGGGTTCCACCTTCTTTCAGGACTGCCAATTATTCATCGGCAGGACCAGGTCATAGGAATAATCCGCCAGGATTTCCAGCCTGCCATCTGGTTTGACCCAGACCGAATCTTCCAAACGACAGCCCATACCTCGCTCCGGGTAATACAATCCTGGCTCGATGGTCACAACCGAACCCGGAGCCAGGATATCCTCCGGACCGGATCCTTTGCCAAACCAGGGACGTTCATGGACGTTCAATCCCAGGCCGTGGCCCAGGCTGTGAACATAACCGGATTCCAGCTGCCGGTCCTGCCGGATTGTTTTATGTCCCAGTTCCTCAAAAAGATCACAGGTCCGATCTTGAAAGTCTGGACAAAAACCATTCAAAACCAGCTCACCCATAATATCCTCATAAACACTGCGAACATCATCATACAATTTCTGTTCTGCTTCCGGGGCATAACCCAGGCACCAGGTGCGAGTGAAATCATAGAAATACCCTCCGCCTGTTTCCTGGGGGAAGATATCGAAGATGATGGTTTTGCCAAGTCGAATCAAATCATCGGGGCCTCCCGTGCTGTGGGGGATGCCGGCGTCGCGTCCGATGGCAAAAATGGTGCCTTCAGGATTTTCCACTCCAGCTTCAGCCAGCCAGGAGTTGATTTTGCCCTTGACCTGTCCTATCGTTACCGGATCACCCTGATCATTCAAGAGGACTTCATCTTTCCGGACCTGGCATGCTTGCAAGAAATTGGCAACCTGGCCAACCACAGCAGTAGTTACCTTTCCCATGTGGCGAATGCGGTTGATTTCCTGATCGTCCTTGGTAGCTCGGGCTTCCAGCAGGATCGAGAGGGCTCCCTCTCCAACAAACTCGATCGCAGGGTAGAATTCCTGCAGATATTTCAGCACTCCCAGGATTCCGCTGACATCAATTTTTCCGTAAACCGATACCCTGCCCTGCTCCAGGCCAAGTTCCTGAAACATCAACTGCCTGATGGCAGCCGCTGCCTTGACCTCACTACCGCCTGCCTCTTCCAGCAATTTGACATAATCAAATTTTGAGTTCACCACAGTTCTTAATCCCGAGCTGGCAGCTTCTTCACGTTCCATGGCATTGCAAAACAGCACCGGTTCTTTTCCCCTGAGCAGGATTAGATCTGCGCCGCTGACATGTACATTTCCCGTGAAATAGGCCATGGATGGATTGTGGGAAGCTGAGCCCAAGACCCAAATGGCATCAATATTCTCACGCAGCATTAATTTTTCCAAATCAGTTTTCATATTCGCTCCAAGCCTTTTCAAATTGCTCAATAAATACCGGATCATCCGCAATCAAGATCGTCCGGGGATCAAAGATCACCAGATCATTCTCGATCCTCCCGATCACTGCCGGGTTTCCCCTCCGGAGCAATTCCAGCAGCCGTTGAGCATGGTTCACTTTGAGAGCCCAAACCCAGCTGGGCAGGGTCTCACCGGGGAGTGAACCTCCACCTACCATGGACCTGGATTCCACAACTTCACCAATCCTGAACCTTTTTTTCCAATTCTCTGCCCGGGATTTCAATAAGCTGCTCTCGGCGGATATCATTTGCCACACCGGGACCTGCTCCAGGGCTTCATCCTTAAGGTAATGGACCAGGGTTGCCGAGAGAGCCGCCAGGGCCATCTTATCCGCTCGAATGGCTCGCGCTAGAGGATGGGATTTTAGTTGATCGACCAGGTCTTTTTTACCCAGGATGATGCCTGCTTGCGGACCTCCCAGCAGTTTATCTCCTGAGAAACATACCAGATCTGCACCCGCCTCCAGGGATTCCTGGACCATGGGTTCATGTTTTAATCCATATCGACTAGTATCCAATAGAGCACCCGAACCGAGATCATCAAAAAACCATAAACCTGCCTGATGGGCACTGGCTGCGATCTCAGTGATCGAAGGTTCACTGGTAAAACCCACAATGGCATAATTGGATGAATGGGCCCTCATCACTGCAGCGGTATCAGCATCGTAGGCATTTTCATAATCGAAGAGATGGACCTTATTGGTCGTTCCAACTTCCACCAGGGTGGTGCCGGAATGTTTTAGCACATCCGGGATCCTGAATCCACCACCAATCTCCACCAGCTGAGAGCGGGATATGATGACCTTTTTGCCCTTGGTCAAGACTGTTAATGCCAGGAGAACAGCCGAAGCGTTGTTGTTGGTGACCAGGGCAGATTCAGCGCCCAGTAATTGTCTGAAGAGCGATTCTGCGTGCACCAGACGGGACCCCCTGCCTCCTGACTCCAGGTCGAATTCAAGGGTGGAATAACCTCCACCAATATCCCGGACTGACTGGAGAGCAAAGTTACTGAGAGGGGCTCTTCCCAGGTTGGTGTGAATAATTACTCCGGTCGCATTGATCACAGAAGCCAGGCTGGGTTTCAGCCAGGCACTCAGAACCTCTGCGGCCTGGTCCAATATGCCTTCTAGTTCCGGGAGATCGGTTATGCCATCCTGATAGCTCTTACGAATTGCTTCCAGGACAGTGCGAATTGCCAGCACGGTTTGGCTGTGTCCATAAAGCTGATATAAGCGCCTGGCCACGGTCTGTTGATAAGGCCTGATCTACTGATGGCAGGTTGCGTAGTGGATTCATACTGAATATCCGCCTGGTTCTGGTCCCTGTTATACTTCAGGTCCAGGATTTATTCTGGATACCACTGGCTTCTGTTCCTTAACCGGAGGAGCAGTTCGATAAATGATAAACCAACTCCCAGGATCAAAGCCAATCCCAAACTGAGCACCTGGCCTTTGTTCAACCACAGCAGGATCCCGCCATAGACACCCAGCATGGTGGCTTCCCGCACCACTGTCTCAAAATTAGCTGGGCCAAATGGCTGGATAAAACGGTTCAAATAGGCCACCAAAGGTAGGGTAGAGCCGCTGACCAGCAGGTTCGCAGCTATAAAAAACATCCAGCGGTTGCCAAGTGAGGGAACAGTACTTGTCATCAGGAATATCAGCCAGAACAAACCTGGGATGGCAAGCAATAGTGCCAACGGCAGGACCGATCGTACCGTCGGGGAGGGATTTTTATCCATGCTCCAAATTCTAACATAGAGTTACCTGTTGATGAATTTCTGAGCAATACCATAGCTCCAGACTGGTGTCTGGGGAGGTCATAAGTGGAACAAAACTGACTGATTTGAAGAGTTCAGGACCCCCGCCAGACTGCTTTGGGGCTGAGATTCAAGTAGACGGGTTATAATCACCAGCCTAAAAAGTTTTTCTGATTTGAATGTTTTAAGAATAGGAAATTGAACCGGACTGTTACCCCTATCTGTAGGGGGTCCATAAAACCAAGACCCCAAATCGAGTGGAAAACCAGTCCTTAATTGGAGACTGGAGGAACCATCCAATTCCCGATCAATTCCTTAAGAATTGAAACCTTAACAAATCGATTTTATTTAGAGGGGAGGATTGCCCCGCAGTCCTACATCCGTTAGAATTAGTCCTGAAGCGTTCCCCCCATTTTGGGAAAATTAAAAACCAAATAGCAGGGCTCTGATCACCGATCAGGGAAGAGGTGTCCCGGAAACTGGAGAGGCCGGGAGAAGGTATCCACTTCTTTTAAGAAGGGGCGAGGAGGAGATGTTTAATGGAAGGAAAGCAAGCTTGGCAGGCTGCCTTGGGACAATTACAGCTGGAAATGCCCAAAGCCGCGTTTGATACCTGGGTGCGAGATGCTGAATTGATCTCTGTCTCAGATGATATTTTTCAGGTAGGGGTTCACAATGCCTATGCGCGTGACTGGCTGGACAGCCGCTTGAAAAGCACAATAGTCAAATTGCTTGCCGGAACATTAAACCGGGCCATTGAGATTGATTTTGTTGTTAGCAGCTCCTCTTTGAGAAATATTCTCCCAGAAACCGAGGAACTTCAGGAGGAAACCGCTGAAACCCGGCCCGAAAAGATCCAGCCTTCCCCGCGGGTTTCAATCAACCCCCGTTATAATTTCAATAATTTTGTGGTCGGTTCTAGCAACCGCTTGGCCCATGCTGCCTCCCTGGCAGTCTCAGAAAAACCAGCCCAGACATATAATCCCCTCTTTCTCTATGGAGGGGTTGGTCTGGGAAAAACCCACCTGCTGCACGCGATCGGGAATATGTCCCGGGTCAGGGGACTCGAAGTGCTCTTTGTCTCTTCAGAGGAATTCACCAATGACTTGATCACTGCCATCCGGGGCCACACCACCCAGGCCTTCCGGGAGAAATACCGCCGGATCGATGTCCTGCTGATCGATGATATCCAATTTATCGCCGGAAAAGAATCTACCCAGGAAGAGTTCTTCCACACTTTCAACACCCTGCACGGTCAGAACAAACAGATCGTGATGACTTCGGACCGCCCCCCAAAGGCTATGGTCACCCTGGAGGAAAGACTCCGCAACCGTTTTGAATGGGGATTGGCAGCTGATATCCAGCCTCCAGATTTTGAAACCCGGGTGGCGATCTTGCAGTCCAAGGCAGACCGGATGGGATATACCCTGCCGGATAATATCCTGGAAGATATCGCCCACCGCTTCCAGACCAATATTCGGGAGCTGGAGGGTGCCATGACCCGTTTGATGGCCTACGCAGACCTCACGGGGTATGGTGCTGGATGAAAAACTGGTTGAGTACGCCCTGGCGGATCTCATGCCTGAATCCAGGGAGATTCGACCGGACCAGATCCTGGAAACAATTGCTCGGGAATTTGATGTATCACTCGAAGAACTGCTCAGCACCAACCGCAGCCAGAGGATCGCATTCCCACGCCAGGTCGCCATGTATATGCTTCGGGAAGAAAGCGAACTTTCCCTTCCGAAGATCGGCGAGATCCTTGGTGGGAGGGATCACACGACCATCATGTATGGACATGAGAAGATCACTGATCTGCTGGAGCGAGATAAAAATTTACGCCGGAAACTCATCAACCTTCAAGAGATCCTCTACGCACCGGTTGGGATCCCTGTCTAGGCAGGATCTTTTCCAGGAAATTAAACAAAAAACCTGCTGTGGATTATCCCAGCAGGTTTTTTTGTTATTCCTGTTCCGGTTTTTGTTTATGGGACCTTTTTTCCTTGATCCAATTTCTGATCTGCCTCACCCACCTGTACCACGGAAACTCCACCGGGGTGCTTTCCACTTCAGGATCAGGCCAGGGATCGAGGTCAGCCATTTTTCGGAAAACATAGATACCCACAACTTTAATGGTTGCCACTACCGGGGCAGCCAGGAAGATTCCGATCACACCCAGTAAACTGGCCATAAAAATGGCAGCCACCAGCACAGCCGCCGGATGGATATCCAGGGTCTTGCCGAAGAAACGGGGAGAGATATAGTTATCGAATGTAAAGTTGATCATCAGGGTAATGGCCAGGATCATGCCCGAAAACTGCCAGGCCTGCAGGCCCATATAGTTCACTGGCTGGAAAAAGGTTACCAGAACCAGAACGATTGATGTGACCCAGATGCCCACATAGGGAATAAAAACCGCCAGTCCCGTCAGGGCCGCCAGGGCCACTGAAAACCGCACGCCCAGGGAAGAATAAACTATCAGATAGACGATAAAGACCATCACAAAGATGATGATCTGGCCCCGGAAAAATGAAGCCCAGATCCCTCCCAGCTGGCGGGACATGCGCCTGAGATCATTAGCGTAGACTGTGGAATCGATCAGGGATATCTGTCCCACGCGATGACTCTCAGAAAGGACAAAATAGGCTACCAGGACCACAAATACGGTTCGGCCTATCCCTGTTGCCGCTCCGGTGGCAATTGAACCTACCAGGCTGCCGGCCTGTCCCAGCAAAGGCTGGATAGTTTCCAGCAAGCGGTTGGCCAGGTCACTGAGATCAATGAAGTTACCGGCACCAAACCCAGCCAGAGAAGCGTTCAAATCCTCCGCAAACTGAGGTAGTTTCTCTGTATAAACCTCAAGGACCCGGACCAACCCGGTCAGCTGGTTGGCAATCACCAATCCAGCTCCAGTCAGCAGTCCGATCAAGAGGATCACAAATACCAGGAAAACCAGTGTGGTGCTCAACCGCCAGGACATTCCGGTCTTGGCCGTAAGGAATGAAACCAGGGGTTGGAATAGGTAAGTGATGATAAATGCCAGGATCATCAGAGATATCGTCGAACGATAGTACAAGAATATCCCCGCAAAGGCAGCCACCAGGGTCAACCCGATGACCAGCTTGGTTGTTGTACTCCAGGAAGGCGAGTCGTGTTTTTCAGTTTCTGTCATCCATCAGGTCCTTTTGGGCCGATATGATTCTTTGGTTAACTATCTTATACGGAAAACGAGAGATTTTGGTGCAAAATCCACTTGGTAGTAATCTTCAGCATCCTATCCATCAACAAGATCAGCCTGGACGATGATGCGTTTATTATCTACCAGATAGGGATAGCAGGAAATCAGAGTCGCAGTTGGGGATCCGGTGGATTCCAGGAACTCGACCTGGGTTGGTTCTACAATCAACACATTGCTGACAATGTAGGTGTAGCTCTGCCGTTCAGAGAATATGATCACAAGGTCACCAACATCCAATTGATCGAGATCCCGGAAGATCTCGCCATGAATATCATTGTGGGCTGATAACACAACATTCCCGGGCTGTCCAGGATTGACATTGTTGATATACTGACCGACCCCTTTCTTGAGCTGTTCCCAGCCATCTCCTGCCACTACCGGCACATCTTTTCCGATCCTGGGGATCTGCAAGCGGATGGCATGTTGAGGTCCCTGGGTTGGGATCGGGATTTCACCATAGGACTGCACTACAGGTTGGAGATGCTCGGGGATCTCTTCAATATTCGGACGGCTCCCTCCAGGTGAGTTAGGGGGAGTATGCCCTGAGGGCAGAACTACTGCCTTGATCAGGGGTGTAGCCGTCAGGGTGGGCTGTTCCAAAGCCCGGGCCACTTCCCGGTTCAATTCCTGGAGGATATCCAGGCCGTTGAATAACACAAAAACCAGACCGAGAACAGCCAGGATTTCGATCGACAATAAAAATCCATCGGCAACCTTCTTCTGCTTCTTTTTTGAGTCTTCCAGAGGGTCGGCAGGTCCTTCTCCAATCGGGTACGAGGTCCGCAGATCATCCCAGGAGGTTTCCTCTTCATCAGATACCAGACGCACTACCCGACCAGTTTCCCGATAGCGCTCAATGCGTTCGCTTCTACCAGCCCGCTGTTTTTCGATCAGCAGCCGACGCAGCTCTGGAACAGACAGGTCTTGGGGATCGATTTTCTTTGCCACTCAAAAATTATATCTCCCCTTCCCAGAACTGCCAAGTAAGTCTGGCATTAAAGGGATTGAGCTGGCACTTCCATTCCCCAGTTAGCATATCTCCTCCCAAGAAAACATGTATAATATCGAGGTTGTTCTGTTCAGAATCCCGGGTGGTAAAGCCTTTGATAAAACTGATCGCAGACCTGTTCCAGGATAAGAAATTTCTCTCGACCATGATCCGTTTGGCCTCTCCGATCATGCTCCAAAACCTGGTCTTTTCATCATTGGGCCTGGTGGATGGATTGATGATCGGACAGCTTGGAGAAGAAGCAGTAGCAGCTGTGGGAGTGGCAAATCAGGTCTTCTTCCTGGTAACTTTGCTGTTATTCGGAATTACCAGCGGCACGGCGATCTTTACTGCCCAATATTGGGGCCAGAAGGATATCTCCCGGATCCAGGGAGTCCTGGGATTAAGTTTGTTGATGAGCCTGATCGGGGCGGCGGTGTTCTCGTTGATCGCGATCCTGATCCCATCCAGGGTGATGGGAATTTATTCAACAGATCAGAATGTATTGATATTGGGGGCACCCTATCTCAAGATTGTCGCTCTCAGCTACATCTTTACAGCAGTAACCAATTCATTCTCAGCAGCCCTGCGGAGTACTGAGAATGTCCGGCTGCCGATGCTGATCAGTCTTTTGGCCTTGAGCCTGAACACATTCCTGAACTACTGCCTGATCCTGGGCAATCTGGGGTTTCCCGCTTTGGGTGTTCAGGGAGCGGCGATCGCTACTGTCACCTCCCGTCTGCTGGAATCAATATTGTTGCTCTTGATATGCTACGCAAAAAAATTACCTGTGGCAGCCCGGATCCAAGACCTGATCAATTACAGGATCCTGCCGCTTCAAAAATTCTATTCCACCCTGCTCCCTGTAATTGCCACGGAGCTTGCCTGGTCTTTTGGCATTGCTACTTATAATGTGGTCTACGCCAGGATCGGAACCGAGTCGATCGCGGCAGTGAATATCGCTGGCTCCCTGGACCGTTTGATCTTTGTGGTCTTTTTCGGAATAGGAAATGCCTGCGCGATCATGATTGGCAACCGGATCGGAGCTGGTGAAAAAAGGCTGGCCCAGGAATACGGTCGAAGATTCCTGATCTTTGCTGTTGGCGGAGCTGTGATCCTGGGTGCCATGATGATGGCCCTGGCTGCACCCCTGCTCTCAATCTACAAAGTTTCCCCTGAGACGATCAACTTTACTTTCCGGGTGCTGATCGCGATGGCCATATCACTGCCCGTGAGGTCCATTAACATGATCCTGCTGATCGGGATCCTGAGAAGTGGCGGGGATACTCGGTATGCTTTTTTCATCGATGCCGGTATGGTTTGGATGATCGGGGTTCCCCTCGCTTTCCTCGGGGCCTATGTTTTCCATTTGCCGATATATTGGGTATATCCCCTGATCTTGACCCAGGAAATTATTTCCATGAGCCTGGGATTACACCGGTTTATCTCACGACGCTGGATCCATGCCTTGACCATCCCAGCTTGAGATAGTGTAAAATCTGATAAATCATATCGCGAGGTACTGATGCCAGACCGTGAAATCCTGGGAGCGTTTACCAAAGATGAACTGATAGATCTGCTGGAAGACCAGGCCAAAAATTGGCTGGCTCATGATGGTGTCTGGTTCCAGGCAGTTGAAAAACACTACGGCATCGAAAAAGCCATTGAACTCGATACCGAAGCTTGGGTCCGGTTCACACAAATTGAAGCCCGCCGGATCATGAAACGCCTTAATATCCAGGTTGGAGGGGGTATCCAGGCCCTAAAACAAGCTCTCCAATTCAGGCTTTACGCCAGGATCAATGAACAATCCTTGATCGAGATCGATCCGAAGACATTACGGTTTGAGATGAATGACTGCCGGGTTCAAAGCGCCCGGAGCCGGAAAGGCCTGACAGATTTTCCATGTAAGTCTGTGGGCATCGCGGAATACGCATTTTTTGCCCACACAATCGATGAGCGGATCCGGACCCGGGTGATCTGCGCACCACCCGATCCCCATCCTGCTGAGTATTACTGCGCCTGGCAGTTCACGCTTGAGGAACAGCCCATACCTGTGGATGAACTCGGCTCGGTACAATAATCTGATCTAAAAATGAAAGACCCGGCGTCCATTCAGGAAACCGGGTCTTGATCCAGGAAGCAATTTAATTACTTCGCTCGCCAGAATCCTCTCCGCACTGCCACAACATCTTCCGTTGTAATAAATGCTGTCTCATCGATTTCCCTGATCAGCTTTTCCAGGTCATTTACCTGGCCGCGGCGGACGCTGCTGGTAATAACTGTGACCATGCCATCCTTGCCGCGCGCAGGGATCTCGGTCACTGCATAGTTGTTCTCCCGCAGAACATCCAGGATGGCGGCCCCCCATTTGGAGCTGATCACCCGAACTTCAGCAAAACCGACTGCCAGTTTATCCTCGATCCACATTCCCATCACATTACCGGTTGCAAACCCTGCCGCATAAACGATCACATTCACAAGGTTTTCGATATCAGCCAAAACAAAAGCAAAAGTCATTACCCAGATCATGGAATTGATAAAACCCAGGATCCAGACCCAGAACTTGCGGCTCCTCATCGTCAGAATAACCCGGATCGTATCCAGGCTGGTCGCAACCACCCTGACTACAAAGATCATCAAGGCGATCAAGAGTACCCTGCTGTGTGAGTTGGAATGTATACATGTTTGGTATTTTCCTTTTATGCTGCAATCAGCTTATCTGGATCAGCAGTGCTATTTATTCAAATCCATTAATTCAAAATACAAATCAGTGGCATAGGATTTAACCATGCGGCGCATACTGAATTCCGGAGCCAGGGTGCGGATCGACTCTTTCATACGCTGGATCCAATCAACCGGAAGATCATTAACTGTCCGGTCATAGTAGAGGGGAATGATCTCATTTTCCAGGACATCATAAAGGCTGTCTGCGTCCATATCATCCTGGAACTTTTGGTCCGGATGAGTATCGTCAGTGCCGATCGCCCAGCCATTCTTACCGTTATATCCTTCCCGCCACCAGCCATCCAAAATCGAGAAATTCAAGACACCGTTCAGGGCTGCTTTTTGACCGGATGTTCCCGAGGCTTCATTGGGCCTTCGGGGAGTGTTCAGCCAGACATCTACACCCTGTGTCAGATAGCGGCCTAAATTCATATCGTAATCTTCCAGGAAGACCAACCTGCCGCTGCTTTGAGCGAGTTTTACTTTCCGGTAGACCTGCTGAATGAGCAATTTACCCGGCTCATCTGCGGGATGGGCCTTCCCGGCGAAGATGATCTGGACCGGCCGATTGGGCTGATTGATGATCTTCAACAAACGGTCAAAGTCGCTCAACACCAGGTCTGCCCTTTTATAGGTGGCAAACCTGCGGGCAAAACCAATCGTCAAAGCATATGGATTTAACAAGGCTCCAGAGGCTACAACCTGGACCGGATGGATATCATCCCTCCCCCATTGGTTCCGGGCTCGTCTCCCGCATATAAAAGACCAGCTTTCGTTTCAGATGCCTTCTGACTTCCCAGAGTTCCTCATCAGGGATATTATTGATCGCTTCCCAGATCTCCGGATCATCAATCTTATCCTTCCAATCTCGGCCTAAATAGGTATCGTATAACAGACCCAAGCGTCTGGCCAGCCAGGTTTCGGTATGGATGCCATTGGTGATATGGCTGATTGGAGTGTCTTCCGGTTTAAGATCTGGCCAAAGGTAACTCCACATCTGCCTGGCAACTTCTCCATGCAGTTGAGATACTCCATTGCGCAATTTGGACATGCGCATGGCCAGGACTGGCATACTGAAGGTCTCTCCCCAGGAGACTTTATGTCTGGCCAGATCAAAAAAACTATCCCGCGACAAACCCAGCTGCTGCCTTAATCCGCCAAAATACTTGTCGATCAACCAATCGGGGAACTCATCACTGCCAGCCGGTACAGGTGTATGGGTTGTAAAAACGGTTTTGTTCTGAATATAAGCCAGAGACTCTTCGATACTGGATCCCTTCTCAACCAGTTCTCGCAACCTTTCCAGGGCGATAAAAGCGGAATGCCCCTCATTCATATGCCAAACTGCCGGCGAGTGGCCAAGTTCCCGCAGGGCTCGGACTCCTCCAATCCCCAGGATAACTTCCTGGGAGATCCTCAGATCAAGGTCGCTGCCGTAGAGTCGGGAAGTCAGTTCCCGATCTTCTTCGGTATTCCCGTCCACATTCGAGTCCAACAGGTATAACGGGACCCTGCCAACCTGGATCTTCCAGATCCTGATCAAAATAATCCTGCCAGCCAGTTCAACATTGACCGTAAGCGGTTTTTCGTTCTCGTCCATCAGGGGCAGGACAGGTAATTCATCAAAATTCAGTTTGGCATACTGGGCTTCCTGCCAGCCATCTTCGCTGATGCGCTGGGTAAAATAGCCCTTGGTATAGAGAAATCCCATGGCAACCAGAGGAAGTCCAAGATCACTGGCTTCCTTGAGGTGGTCACCTGATAACACACCTAAACCTCCCGCATAGATCGGCAGTGTTTCGTGTAAGCCAAATTCAGTTGAAAAATAGGCGATAGTCTCTTTGTCGATATGACCATGAGTGATTTGATACCAGGTGTCAGTTCGTTCGAGGTACTTATCGAAATCTTCCAGGCAGCGATCGTAAAAATCCAGATAAAAACTGTTATGGGTGACAGCATTTAGTTTGGCGCGTTCGACTTTCCTTAAAAATTGGATCGGGTTATGGGAAATCATCTCCCACAGATGGCTGTCAATCTGTTTATAAACCCATTGGACTTCGGGGTGCCAGGTCCACCACAGGTTATAGGCCAGTTCTCCCAAGCGTTCGATCCTGCGGGGAAGGCTGAAATTGTTGGGCATGATAGTTTGGATCTTTTCCATATCCAGTAAAAACTCCTCTAAAAAGGAATCGACAAGCTGATTAAAACCTCGCCAATTCTACCATTGGTTTCTTTCCCAGTAAACTAATACATTCCCTACTAGACGTTTATCTGGTCTAAAAATTTCGCCAGATGACTCGGTTCCGATGATTTAAATAGAAACCAGGGAGTATAGAGAAAGCTGCTCCCTGGCGGGCTAGACGAATACTGGAAAAGAAGCACTTATTGATTAAACCGGACCTCTCCCCATTCCTTAATATTCCTCGGTAGGGGAAGAGGATCTTCCGAGCGGCGGATCAGGACCAGTGCGTCTTCAGGGCAGACTGGCACACAAAGACCACAGCCCACACAGAGGGAGGTTTCGACTTCACAAACCGGTCCATCGACATTGAGTGCACCAAACTGACAGCGTTCCAGGCAATCACCACAGGCAACGCAGAGGTCATCGTTCACAACCGCCAGGAAATCGGACCTGGCCACTCCGGAAATATTATTGAACTCTGCCACACTCCTGAGAATCCCGCAGCTGCAGGTGCAGCAATTGCAGATATAGTAGGTCGGTCCCTGGTAATTGCCAGTAGTGTGCACCAATCCGGCATCTTCAGCTTCAAAGAGGATTTTCAGGGCTTCTTCCTTGGTGATTGCCCGATCCACCTCACTGGCATCAAATGCTCCTTCAACAGGAGCAAAGACCAGGCAATTCTCCTTGGGATGGTCACAGGGGTCGCCGATCAATTCCTGCTGTAACCGGCAGATACAATCCCTCACACCCCAGGATTTAGCTCCTTCAAGCAGGTCAGACGCCCTCTCATAGGGAAAGATCTCCATTTCAATATCGATCGCTTCCTGGACAGGGACAACCCGGTGAACTGATAGGCCTTTCCCGGTGATCCGACCCTCTGTTTCCTGGAAATATTGCTCGAACAACTCGGCCAGCTCTTTATCCATCCGGGGCAGAGATTCTTCGTAAAACCCAACTACAAAGGGCATCAAACCATAGACCAGAGCAGAATCCCCCTTGGAAAAAAGGATCAATTTTTTTCTGACCATACTCTTGAGGATCTTTTTGGCTTCCTTTTCAGAATATCCCGCCCGGGATGCGATCAGATCTGCAGGTTCTTTCTCATAATTCATCTCGGCTGCCAGAGTGGCTTCCTCAACTGAGAAGATCTTTTCCAGTACCCGTAATTCGACCCCACTTTCCGTGGCAGGATAGCGATTGGGCATCTGATCAAGCTTTTCAGCCATTCTTTTATAAACGTTCATAGTTGGCCGATCCTTATCTCTTGTCACCAGTAATTGGCACAGGTGTTTTGAATAAACCCATAAATGATTTTACATTAACTTTAAACATTCCTCGATAAGATTTTCAGATAAGATCGATTTATCCTGCAAGGGATAATCCTTTGTCCTGCCGTCTTTCCAAATTAGAGTCACCTGGTTCTGGTCAACACCAATGCCCGAGTCGGGCCGGGAGACATCATTGGCAATGATCAGGTCCAAATCTTTTTCCTGCAATTTTTTCCTGGCATTTGCCACCAGATTATCTGTTTCGGCAGCAAACCCAACAGTAAGCAGCGGTCTGGAGATCCGCTGCTTTTTCAGGAGGGCTATTTCCCGGAGAATATCTGTCGTTTCCTCCAATTCGATGGATTTCATGCCTCCCAAATCTTTTTTAATCTTCTGATCCATGATCTGGGCTGGGCGGTAGTCTGCAACTGCGGCAGCCATGATCAGCAGGTCAGCTTTTTCTATTTCCCTGATCGTGGCCTGGGCCATTTGATCAGCAGTTTGAACAACGATCAGGTCTGCACCAATGGGAGGAGTCAAACTGGTCGGCGCGGAAACCAAAACCACTTCAGCTCCCTGATCCAGGGCTGCTTGAGCCAGGGCATAACCCTGTTTCCCAGACGATCGATTGGACAGGATCCGGACAGGATCGATCGGTTCCTGGGTTCCTCCGGCAGTGATGACCACCTTTTTCCCACTTAAACCCCCTGCCCTGCCCAACCAGCTCCGGAGATGACCCATAAGCTGTTCTGTCTCCAGCATCCGCCCTTTTCCTGCCAAACCTGATGCCAAATGGCCTTCGGCTGGTCCCCAGACCTCGAGGCCGCGATCTTTCAGGATTTCCAGATTTCGCTGGGTCGCTGGATTGGTATACATACCGCCATCCATTGCGGGCGCTAAAATAAAACCTGAACGAGATGCCAGGGCTGTGAGTGTCAGCAGATTATCAGCCAGCCCATGTGCCAATTTGGCAATTGTATTGGCCGTTGCAGGTGCAATGATCAAAGCCTGATTCTTCTCACCCAGCTCGATGTGCAAAACATGATCATCAACCTGCCAGAGATCCTGATCCAGATAGGCCCTCCTCCCGGTTACCGAGGAGAAGCTCAGGGGAGCGACAAGTTTTGCGGCTGCCTCGGTGAGGATCACATCAACTAGAGCGCCAGATTTTGTCAGGCCAGATGCCAGCCCCACAGATTTATAGGCTGCAATGGAGCCAGTTACACCTAAAACAATTCTTTTTCCCGTCCATATGCTCATCGGTTTTCCTTTCTGACAGCAGGGAGAAGCCAGATATTATTTAATTATTGATTCATATCCCAGATGATCTTTAATCCATCCAATGTCAACCAGGGCGCCACAATATCAATCACAACTGTTTCCCGGGCAATAATTTCGGTTAAACCACCGGTAGCAATTACTTTCATATCAGAGCCCAACTCCTTCCTGAACCTGGCAACCATACCCTCAACCAGACCAACATACCCGAATATTAAACCCGACTGCATCGAGTGAGGTGTATTACGCCCGATAACTGAGGGTGGAGTAGTCAGATCTACCTGGGGCAATTTAGCGGCCCTTTGAAACAGGGCCTCAGATGCAATGCCAATCCCGGGAGCAATTGCACCTCCCAGGTAATCTCCTTCTTTTGAAATCGCATCGAATGTTGTTGCAGTTCCAAAATCCACCACACAGGCTGGGCCCCCATAAAGATGCTGAACGGCAGCGGCATCAACAATTCGGTCCGCTCCAACTGAGCGAGGAGTCTCATAAAGGATCTTAACACCGGTCTTTATGCCTGCGTCCACCACCAGGGGATCTTTTCCCAGATAGTCCTGGCAGGCCTGGACAAATGATCCAGTCAGAGATGGAACAACCGAAGCCAGGCAGATCCCGGTGATATCCCCGGAAGTAATACCTTTGTGTTTCAATAAGCCGTCAATCTGCAAACCATACTCATCCGGCATGCGGTGGTGGTTGGTAGAAACCCTCCAGCTGGGTCCCAGTTCATCCCCTTCATAAACGCCCAGGGCAATATTGGTGTTCCCAATATCAATTGTCATTAACATATATATCCTCCCAAAATACTTGAACGTCTTGAAAATTCCAGCTGTAACTGAACCTGGCAGTCAAGGATGCCTTTGAATAATCGATCAATACAAAACCTTCTCTGCAGAAAGCCTGATGTTGTCTATCAACCGGGTCTTGCCAACGTACACCGCCAGGGACAACAAACAATCCTTAACTTCACCAGCCAGTTCTTCGAGGCTGACCGGATCAGCGCAGGAAATATATTGGATCCGGGTCAGTTCCTCAGATTCGATCTCCCTGGTTATGATCGCCCTGAGATTGTCTGCCTGACGTTCGCCCTCCAGATAAGCCTCCCGGGCTGCCGATAGTCCCCCGGAAAGGCTCAAAGCGGCCTTCCTCTCCGGGGCACTTAGGAATATATTCCGGCTGGACATAGCCAGACCATCGGCTTCCCGGACGGTCGGGCATACCACTATCTCAAGAGCATAATTTAGATCCCGGACCATCTGCTGAATGACAGCTGTTTGCTGGGCGTCTTTTTGTCCGAAATAGGCCTTATCTGGTTTGACAGCGTTAAATAATTTTGCAACCACTGTGGTCACACCCCGGAAGTGAGTGGGCCTGAATATTCCCTCCAGCAAAGTGGTAAGTGAGGCAACTTCAACCCAGGTCTGATACCCCTCCGGATACATATCGGATGCGGATGGCAGCCAGACCAGGTCAACATGTTCTTTTTCCAGCATTTCCAGGTCCCGGGGCAGATCCGTGGGATAGTTTTCCAGATCTTCCGCGGGAGCAAATTGGGTTGGATTTGTAAAAATACTCACCACAACAGAAGGATTTTCCTCTCTGGCTTTTTGGACCAGGGAGAGATGCCCGGCATGCAAATAACCCATGGTAGGCACAAATCCCAGGGGATGTTCCAATTCAGACAGGGCCTGGTGGAGTTCAGAAAAATTCCGGGCTATTCTCATATCATTTGCTCGCTCCCAGCTCGACCTTTGAACGGATCAGATTCAGCAGGATCAAGTTCAAAGGGGTCTCAACCTGGTGTTTCTTTCCTAACTCCACTACTGCTCCGCAAAGCATCTCTATTTCGGTCGGAGCTCCCCGCCTGAGATCCTGAAGCATGGATGAGATGTTGGCAGCGGTTGATTCGGCAACCGCTTCAGCTGCCCGAGCAGGATCCTCAAACTGTAACTTTACTCCCAGCGCATGGGCAACCCTGGCCCCTTCCAAGGCTGCCTGTCCCATCAATGACCTGGATGATGTGCTCTCCAGCAAGTGTCCATTCGGGACATCTAATAAAGCGGTGAGTGGATTAATGGCGATGTTGATGATCATCTTTCCCCAAACCAGACTTGCCAGATCAGGGACCTGCTGGACTGCCAGTTCAGCCAGCTGGAGAACATTCACCAGGTCTGTCAAACGGGGATGTATTTGCAGGGATATTAATCCAGCACCCCCTGGTCTGACCAGACCAGGTTCAACCAGATTGGCCCCATAGGTTGTGACTCCCTGGGCAGTTCGGGGCTCGCCAAGAATTCTAGAGAGGATCTCACGATTTCCAAATCCATTTTGCAGGGTTAACGCGATACCATCATCGGAGAGCAAGCAGGAAAGCTGCTCCGCTGCCCTTTCGGTCTGCCAGGATTTAACCAGCACCAGGGCTTGCTGATATTTTGCTAAGCCGGACAGGTCTCTTTCTACGCGGGCGGGGTAAGATTGAATGCCCTGGGGATCAGCCACCCGGATCCCGTGCCGGTCCAGGGCGGCAAGACCTTCCTCCCAGGTGCCCAGGAAGCTGACTTTTACACCTGCCCGTGCCAATCTGCTTCCAAAGAAAAGGGCCAGGGCACCACTGCCTACAATCAAGATCTCAGGCATGGTCAGGAAACTCCAGCCTGGTCAAGGAATCTTTCCCACTCCTGATCGGAAATTACAAACGTATGTTCAGGACCGGGAAATGCTCCAGCTTGTACCTCTCGATGGTACTCCTGGAGAGCTTTTTGGATCAACGGATGCAGAACAGCATATTGTTTTACAAATTTTGGAGTGAACTTATCAAACAAGCCCAATAGATCATGAGTGACCAGCACTTGTCCATCACATCCCCCACCTGCCCCTATTCCAATGGTGGGAATGGATAACCGGCTGGATACATAGCCTGCAACTCTGTCAGGAACTGATTCCAGGACCAACCCGAAACACCCCGCTGCTTCCAGCAGGAGGGCATCTTGCAGTAAACTATGGGCGGTTTCTGCTGTCTGGGCCTGGGTTTTAAATCCTCCCAGCTGATTTACGCTCTGGGGAGTCAATCCCAGGTGGCCAAGGACCGGGATTCCAGAGCCAACAATGGCCCTGACCGCCTCAACCCGATCTCCCCCACCCTCGAGTTTTACCGCATCCATACCCCCTTCCTGTAAAAATCGTCCGGCATTCCTGACTGCATCAGAAGTACTGACCTGGTAGGAAAGGAACGGCATATCTCCAATCAGCAGGGCTCGTGTGGATCCCCGGGAAACTGCCTTACAATGATGCAGCATATCCGCCATTGTGACCGGCAGCGTGTTTTCATAACCAAGTATCACCATACCCAGGGAATCACCAACCAGGATCGAATCGATTCCAGCCTGGTCCACTGCCCGAGAAGTTAAATAGTCATAGGCAGTTAACATCGTGATCTGCTCTCCCAGCTGTTTCTTGTGCCGGAAAGTATGCGTGGTTATTCTCTGTAGAAGTCGGGGTTTTATCTGACATGGTACCCTCCTTTAATGGTAGGGGCCAAATGCGATCCTGGAAGAAATTTATTTAGTCCCGGTTCGAATTCAAATCCGGGCTGCAGGTTTATTATGCCTTATTTAGATGACATAGGCAACCCTCATAATGGTTATTAATGAGGCTCATATAATCATTCAGGATAGCCGTAATCTGCCAGAAA
The DNA here is from genome assembly GCA_963716695.1 of uncultured Chloroflexia bacterium. Lineage (GTDB taxonomy): Bacteria > Chloroflexota > Anaerolineae > Anaerolineales > UBA11858 > B10-G9. The sequence continues at coordinate 105,437 of CAVQTT010000010.1, read as the reverse complement.
ATCACCAAACCGGTCTTTACAGAGCTGAAGCTGCTCCGGACTGAATGACTGACGATGGCGACCTATCTTACCTTTGACAAAATGCATGCCCTGGCTGTGATGGGGAGTCTGATCTGGGCGATATTTATCGATGACCCCCTGGATTCCGGGCTGGCTGGGATCGATATCCAAAAATTTGATCAGGCGAGCTGCTTCCTGATCATAATTTCCTTTCAGATCCTCGTATTTCGTGACCAGTGCCCCTGGTAGGGAGATCCAGCCCCTGGCAGACTCGACATAAAAATCCATGAACTCGATGGCATCCTCAATGGTTTTCAGGGGAGTGAAGGCATTAACAAGGCCTTTAGCTGTCATCCGTTGTCCATATTCGTAAGCGGATAATAAGGCATCCCTTGGATCCCGAAATATATAGGTGGGTTTGATCAATCCAATTTTAATCAGTTTGTCGGCCAGGAGCCTTCTTTCAGCATGGAGCTTGATCACGTACGCAGGTTCAAAGAGCAGAGGTAACAAAGAAGGGATTAATCCGGTAAAAACTGACAGTTCCCAGGTTGCAGTTGACCTCAGTCAAGAATCGTTTTAATCCATATCTAGCGCGGATATATTTGGCATCGACTCCACCAGCAGCGATCACCAGATCCTGGGTCAGATTATAATGCCAGCCGGTCCCAGCCCTGGGCATTCCAACCGATAAGATCATTTGCTTATTATTCATCTGCCTCCCCTCTCCCGGCAGCTTTTGTCAGCAGGTCTTCTTTTTCAGCCGGTGATAAAAAGGCGATCTGCAAGGCATTTCCCTGGGCTTTGTGGATCTGGTCCAGGGTTAATCCAGCAGCAGGGGCTGCCTGCTGATACTCATAAGCCAGGTTTATGGCGCTGATGCCTGGGTCATCCGTATTAATGGTGGCCAGCACACCGGCCTCAAGGAATGCCTTCAAAGGATGGGCTGCATAACTATCGATCACCCGCGTCTGCAGATTGCTGGTCAAGTTGGATTCTAAGCCGATTTGGTTCTCTATCAGGAAATCCACCAGCTGAGGATCTCGGATAGCACTGACCCCATGACCGATCCGCTCTGCGCCCAACTCTTCAATGGCCTGCCAGATGCTGTCCGGTCCGGTTTCCTCCCCCGCATGGACTGTGATATGCCATCCGGCATCCCTGGCCTCCTGGAAATGATCGACAAATAGTTTTCCCGGGAAATTAACCTCATCCCCTGCCAGATCAAGGGCGACAAATTGATCCCTGTAATCCAGCAAGGCTTCGAGTTCCAGCCATCCTCGATCAGGTCCATATGTTCGACTGATTATCCCTATCAGGTTTACCTTAATATCAAATTGGTCCTGCCCTTTCCGGACGCCAGCAAGAACAGACTCCACCACACCCCGGGGGTCAAGGTTGTGGGGTTCAGCCATAAAAAGCGGACTGAAACGGAGTTCTATATAATCTATCCCTTCCAGAAATGCATCCTCAACATTCTCATAGGCCACTCGCTGGCAGGCATCATAATTTCCCAGGACACCAATCATATATTTAAACTTCTCGATAAATGCCATCACTCCGGGACGGGGTTTTGTGATCTGGACAAAAGGACGCAAACCTTCCAGGTTATCTGCTGGAAGGGGGATCTTCAATGATCGGCCTAAATCAAGGATGGTTTCCAGGCGGATGCTGCCATCGAGATGGCGGTGCAAATCCAGCAGCGGCAGCTTTCTATTATTCATTGATAACTCCAAGATCGAGAGCCAATTTTTCCAATTTTACCCAAGACCCATTATAATTAAGATTGACTAGATTGGCGAAAGGAGATCGATCCATGAAAAAGGCAATGGCTTTTATTTTCGGTGCAGTAGCTGGTGGTGTTCTGGGTGGATTATCCGCCTTGCTTTTGGCACCGATGTCGGGAGAAGAACTGCGCTTATCCTTTAGAAAACAGGTTGACGGGATCCAGATTGAGATCAAGGAAGCGGCCCAGAAAAAACGCCAGGAACTTGAGCAACAACTTGATGATCTGATCCATATTAAAGAGTAATCCCGACCCAAGAGGATACACTCCCCTCTGCGCAAGTATTTGTCAGTCAACAAAAACTCCCTCAGTGAGGGAGTTTTTGTTCTATTGCTGGGTAAGTTCAATCCAGTAGTTAGCGCTTTGCCTAGTAAATCTAGTAGTTCCAGTCACAACCAGGATCGTGGTTGTTGAACCATTGGCAGCTGGTGAGACAGGTATTTCGACCTTGTTCAGATCAGAGACTATCAGATATTCAACCCGGGGTACGGAGCCGAGATGGATCAATGCCAGGCGGTAGGTTTGGGGAAGCCTGTTTTCAATACGCACAAATCCTTCCGCTATCCACCCGCCAGCATCGCTTTCAAAATCAGTAAAATAACCGATCTCCGGTACCGATACAGAATCCAGAAGAAGCCCTTCCCCATGAACAGCAGCATCGGTAATGTATTCAAAACGCAGCTGGATGAGTTCTCCGGCATAACTGGAGAGGTCTACTTCCTCCTGGATCCAGACCCCTTCACCACCTGAGAGCCCGTTATATCCCCAGCCGTAGCTATTTCCAGAGGGATCCTCAACGGTACTGGATGGCGTGCGTATGATCTTCCAATCCTCCCCGTTGGAGGAAACCTCGAGGAATACGTAGTCGTAATCCTGTTCCAGGTCATACCAGGTCCAGTAGCTGAGGGTGATCGGGCCGCTGACTTCTCTGAAGTCAAACTCCCTGGTCAGGCGCATATCCGAATGATCTCCTTTATTGCTCCAGAAAGCGTATGATCCAGAATATGGATTCTCGGGAATAACCTGGACACTTTGCTGGCCGTTGAATCGGATTACATAATCTTCCGAACAGTTGATGGCAATATAATCCGCCGCATACTGCCTCACATCCCGCTGGAATTGATCTGCTGAGCAAACATCCAGGGTTTCAGTGGCATAAAAACTGGGAGGATCAGGATAGGACAGGTAGCTGAATCTTTCGTCGACATTGTACTCATCAACAAGATAGTTGGTCACCACCCAATCCAAAAAAACATCATCGGCTCCAACCGGTGCCCCTGTCTCTGGGTCAACAATACCCAGTCCAGCCAACACATTATCGATGCTCTCCAGTCCGTTCAAGTCATCCCCCACCAGCGCTTTAGTTGCTTCACTGCCAAAGCGGTCCATAAAATAGGTCACAAACAGGAATGAGTTACCGTAGTGAGGAATTGTTCCATTGGGATCATTCGGCCAATCATTCAGCTGAGTATCAGGATTCTGAGCAAAATAATAGTCATGGGTTGGTCCATCGCGCTGGCCGGTCAGCAGCGTAGAAAGCTCTGCAAAACCCTCATTCAGCCAGGAGGTCTCATTTCGATCCCGGTACCAGTGGATCATGTGCTGGAATTCATGGGCCAGAACCCCATAGGTATAACCCTCGGAAAGCCCGGCATTATCCGCGCTAAGCATAAAAGTCTCATGAGCATTTGAAAATTCATGGACCAGAGGATGATATTCATCGATCGAGGCGTAATAGCCTGCCAGATTCCTTCCCAAACCCCGGGCGTATATCACATAGAGGTGGGGGTCCTCATCCACTCCGGGGAACCATTCTGACCCAAAGAATTCCTGGTTGATTGGATAAATAACCTCTTCAAATTCCTTTGCCAATCTATCCAGCGCGACCTGGGAATAATCTACCCCATCTTCAATCCAGAAATACAGATGGTCAGTGACCGCACTTAATGTCGCAGTGATCTGGAAATTTTCCGCCGTATCGGTATTGGAGACCCAGAAGGATTCTTTCTCCCCAACCTGCCGGTCCAGGTCATCAACCGGCAAAGTCAGAGGGATATCCACTTTGCCTTCCAGCCGACGGGCGATATCTAAAGGATCATTAATGGGTATATCCTCGGATTTGAGGGTTTCCAGGGTGGAAGAAAAATCTCCTGGCTGGCCATCCGGGCCTGAGAAGGGCTCTAATGTAGGGGAGAATTCCGAGGGAGAGATCACTTCAACCTCCACCGAAGGACTATGTAGGTCTTCTCTGCTCTGGTACCAAAGATTCGCTCCGTAGATGGTCACTCCACAAGCCAGGCAGGTGAATCCTAAGACAAACACACCCAGAATAATCAAACCAATAATCAAGTGTTTTCTATTCATTTCCTCTCACAATGGTAGTTTTATTAATATGTACAGCAATGGCTGCAGTAATGATCCCGAACGACACCCAGGGATTGGGGATGGCCAGAGAATCATACGAGAAGGAATCTACCAGGAAGGCAATAATTGCCAGCAAAGCCCCGGCACCCCAGAATTTTTCTTTTGGGACCTTTGACATCCACAAGTATAATCCCCCTCCCACCAGGGAGACCAGGTAGGAGACAAAAGCAGCTGTGCCAATAATACCGGTCTCCGCCAGCAAGCGGGCCAAGAAGTTCTTCGCAGTAACTAGCCTGGCCCCTCCAGGCACGAGCCTGGATAATAATTCTGGCTCATAACCTACCTGAACGGCGGGAAACATGTCCTGGAAGTGGAAAGTATAGTTCCCCAAACCCACTCCGATGAGTGGGTGCTGTGAAAAGATCCGGTAAGCAGTCTCCCAATATACAAAGCGGGGGCCAAAACCTATATATCTAAAATAATCAGCCAGGCTGCGGTCAACATTCGTCCCTGGTTTGTTCAGTATTTGCAGCCAATAATCCCACATCCGGTAAATATAATTGCTCTGCAGACTGGCAATATATAAAACTACCGCCAACGATACAACAGTTCCAAGACTGATGATGATAAACCGGATCGGGGGGGAGATCCGCCCAAAGGTTCTTTGAAGATCCCCGATCCACTTGATGTGTTTAAAATAATGATCTTCTGGGTCCCGTTTTGGCCTCAAAAAGAGGACCCCAAAACCTATCACAACAGATGCAACCACAAGACCTGTCCGTGAAAGTGTAAATACCAGTACAAATAACAGGACTGCCAGAAAGACCTTTTCAACAGTCAGCCATCCCCAGCGCTTCCGATAGATGGTTTTGTCCATTAAAACAGCCGGCAGAACCCAGGGCAGCCATAAGGATGTAAGTTGGCTGGCGAACCAGCTTGGCTCCAGGGTCAAGCCCATCAGACGGTCTGGAGAACCCACATTCATGGTGATATGTTTTTGAAGATCCTCCATGATCTGATACCACCCGGGGATTAGATCAAGGACAAAGATAATTTGAAGCAATCCCCAGAACAAGGCAATGACCATGCCTGCATAGAGCCATTTCAGCGTAAACTCAAGATCCTCTTCGGTTCTTGACATCAGGGACACCGTTAAATAGATCGAAGCAGATAATACCAGAGTAACACCCGTCCGGATCAACCGGGAAGTCAGGCTGGATTCCCCCAATTGCGAACTGACCCCTGTGATGACCGGCAGGCTGGAAGATACAAATATCAGCACTATAAATACCAGAAAAGGGATCCAGACCCGGGGAAGTTTCCGCTTCCAGATTCCGGGTATCGTATAGAGGATCAACAGCGGCAGGAGAGGAAAAATCAACAGGGGTCGGACATCAACTTTCCCAGAGCTGAGAAATGTTGGGAAGTATCTGAAGTTGGTAACAGGCAGGCTGATCAGAAATCCAGCCCACAAGAACCGACGCAGTTTTTCCAGAAGATTATTCTTCATCAGCAACCTTCAGGGATCGGATCTTGTATAGCACAACTAGGACCCAGGCCAATAATCCCAGGATCCCCCCTCCAAGTGTGGTTGTGTCCCAGGAGTAGATCTGTTTGACCTGAACCTCTGAGATATCCGGGTTGAGCACCAGATTGGAGGATAAACCCTGGCTGTCTTCTAGATATTGATGATAATCCGGAAGGATTAAATCCTTATCTGCCTGCAGGATATCGATCTGGGCAGAGACCTCGGCCTGGGCAATTCTGGCTCCTGCGAGCTTGTCGACCAGCCAGTCTATTGAATTTTTCGTTCGATTGATCTAATGAGGGAATATCCTCAAGGAATTTACTCCAAAACGGGGATACTTCACTGTAGGCCAGAACCCAATTGGAGATCGCTTGATAATCTTCACCAGCGATGGGATCCTCTCCGCCCAGGTCTGCTAAATGAGCCGTCCATTCTTCACTTGTTGTCAGAAATCTTTCAAGTTTTGCTCTCTCGTACTTTGCGTCGCCAAGCGCCAGATTGATGGTCCAGATCTCCTGGTCAAGATCATAGCCAGCCTGGCTGATACGGAGCAGATCAGATATATATTCCGAACCTTTGGTAAGCCAGGCATCAACAGCCGCCAGAGCCAGATCCTTCTCAGGCATGACAACTTCCAGGCGCCAGGTTCCTGCCTCAAACCAATAGATGTCTATGGTTTTTCTAAGATCTGCCACAGAATACTCTTCCCAAATGGGGTCTGATTCCTTGAGAGCATCGAGTGTATTTTTTAATACCTGATCGGATCTAAGAAGATCAGCGCTTTGTTTGAGCTGCCAGTTCTTATAATCATCAATGTTGAGTGGCTCATGTTCAGCCAGAGGGATCAAGTATGCCATCTCATTTACCCGGCTGATGTCGATCCCCAGATACAGATCCCGGGTTGCCTGGTAAGGAGCCGGGGTTAGAGAGGCAAAACCAAAACCAATCACACGCTCCGATCAGGATAAAAGCCAGGACCTGATACCATTGACTGAGGGATAAAAACAGAGCCTCACGCAGCTTCCAGCTATCCATCGCTTTCTCCCGGAATCTGCAGCCGGGTCTTTTTATACCAAACCCAGGCAGGTCCCAATATTTTTCTGAGTATATATTTTCCCATGAATAAAGATATCAAGCTACCCCCTTCGCGTTTATGCACCTTGCGCATCTCCGGCCAGCAGCGCTGATCAGAAAGGGCTGTTTTGCCCTGATCATGCAATCGGAAACTGGCCCAGAGTTGGGGGTGATAATGGATCTGGCCATGTTTGGCAAACCGGACCCAGAGATCATAATCCATAGCAAAATAGTAGGCTGGATCCAGAGGTCCTGCCAGATCCCAGAGCTCTCTCCTCCAAAATGCGGCCGGCTGGGGAATATACACTCCTCCCCGCATCAGTCTCTGATAACTGGTTTGGCGGGCATTAAAACGGCCGATCGGATTCCCATGGTTGTCGATCAGGTCAGTATCCCCATACACCATGCCAATCTCGGGGTGAGCCAATAAGAATTCTACTGCGTTTCGCAGCGCGTTTTTATGATAGAGGTCATCCGAGTTTAACCAGGCCATGATCTGGCCGCTGCTGCGATTGAATCCTTTGTTAATAGCGTCCGTCTGGCCCTGGTCTGGTTCGGAAACCCAAACAGCTAAACGATCCTGATATTTTTTGATGATCTCCAGTGACCCATCAGTTGATCCACCATCGATCAGGATATATTCCAGGGCCGGATAATCCTGTGCCAGAACAGATTGGATAGTCTGCTCGAGATACGCGCTCTGATTGAATGACGGCGTGATTATGGATACCAGGGGTGTTTCAGTCATTTGGATATTTTTTACCTCTCTCAGGACAGCTGTTCCTGGCTGAGATCAAAAATTGATCCCCGGCCAATTTTCCAGACTCTTCCTGAATTGGCTGTGATCCTGTTTAAGCTTTTTCCAATGGTAGTACCAATTACCCATAAAACCCAGGCCGATCAGGCTCAAACCGGCAAATAGAAAACGATGCCAGAATCCGGCCAGAGAAGGGAGCCAGTATCTAGCGGCTTTAAAATAATGGATCAAGGCGCCCCCCGGCTTGCCCCCATCCAGCAGATATCGGGCAGTGATCTGTTCCGCCCCGGCAAGGATCTTGTTTCTGTCCTGCGTGAAAATCCTGGCAAGATCAGGCTGGTCTTCAACCCAGTCGAGGATCTTGCCGACCTCCCCTCCGATCCGGGGTGCCATGGTGATGTTTTTTGCCTCAAGATGGTAGCGGGAAACTGCCCAAAAGGCAGGTATGTGCCGGATCCGGTTTTTCATGGCCAGACGGATCCAGAGCTGATGATCCAGGAAAAAATGGTATTCAGGATCCAGGTAGTCAACTTTCTGCAGGGCCTCCCGCCGCATAAACACAGCCGGTTGACAGATAATCTTAAATTGGAGGAGATCTTCAAGACCCCAGTCATCAAATAGCAGCTGATTAAGAAGGTAACCATCAGCATCGGCTGACAGAGCATTTCCAAATACCAGGCCCAGGCCAGGATCCTGCTCCAGCTGGGAAACTGCCTGCGATACGGCACCTGGCAGGTACAGGTCGTCAGAATTTAACCAGGCCAGGATTTGTCCGGTAGCTTTCTGAAATCCTTTGTTGATGGCGTCAGCCTGTCCCTGGTCTGGTTCTGAGATCCACCAGGTCAAACGCGGGGAGTATTTTTGAATGATCTCCAGGCTTCCATCACTGGATCCTCCATCAACTACAATATACTCCAAAGCCGGATAGTCCTGCTGGAGAACTGACTGCATCGTGGCTTCCAGATAACGGGCCTGATTATATGATGGTGTGATGATCGAAACAAGCGGTGGCATTTTTTATTCTATCCGCTCCCTGAGGTCAAAGATAACATACCCACCACCTTCAGCCAGAATAGGATAATGGTCATAGAGTTCTGCAAAAAGGTCTTTCTGTTTCCGAAGTTCAGCCATTCGCGTCACAAGAAAATAATCAAAATTAGATGAATATTGGGAAAACCTGTCTGAGAATGGGTCTAATTTGGAGTCATTCAACTCTATGAATTGCGAATCTTCACTCCCCCTCCAATTTTGAACTACTCGCCACCCAAAATAGGACAGCCGATATCCATAATCCTGACTCAGGGCAATGACTTTGTCTTCAGGGCTAAAGAAATTGGCTACCTTTTTATAATAGGGCGGTTCATGGTGGTAGTCTTTCCTAAAAAAAATGAAGTACCCTCCTGCTACCCCCATAATGACCAGTAGAACTGTACCTACCCGTAATACCGAATCCAGATTGATTTTTCTTGCCCAGTAAAAAATCCAGTCAGCTACCGCACCAATCGTAATAGCCAGCAGTGGAATTACAGGAAGGGTGTAATAATAATGAGTCGATATGTGGTATGAAAAACCATATCCATAAATGATGTAGCCTGCCCAGATTGCCACCAGGAACAGTCTGTCCCTCTTCTGTGAAACCAGATACAAACCTAACAAGCCAATCACAAGGATCAGGTAGTGCCCGGATACATTGGAAATAGCATTTTTCCATTGAACATAAAAATCGGGATCATCCCACATCTGGGGATAGAATCGTCCTTTAAGCTGTCTTTCTAGTATTCCAGAAATGAAAAGGCCGTAAATATGATAAGCCAGAACAGGAATAGCTGAAAGCAAAGCAATCACCCAAACTTGAGAATCCCGGATAGTTTTAGAGATCTTTTTCCTGCTAACAACCACTAACGCCATGACGGGAAACAAAAAGAAAACCGAGGTGGATTTGATGTACATCGCAAGGCCGGCTGTCAGCCCGGCGAGGATTGCCCATTTCCAGCTGGAGGATTTATCCCAATAGTAAAACGCCATCCAAGCAGTGATGATCATGGCTGTCATCATCGGATCAGGCTGGAATGTGCGGCTGGCCACTAATCCAAACGGAACAAAAAGATAATAAATTAACGCCAGAATACCTCCATCATCAGATACTATCTGACGGGTCAACAAAAAGAGTGCCAGACCACCAAGCACCCAGAAGAGTGAGGAATAGATCCTGGCAATCCAAACATATTCACCACCAACCAGATGGTATGTCGCCGCGGTGATATTCTCAATGATCTCCGGTTCGATTCTGCTATGCAAGTCTCGGCCTTTACTCGCTATGTCTTTTTGCCATTCAGGAGCTTCTGGCAATGTAGAGTAATAGATTCCTCGTGCGATCATGGCTGATCGCAGCTGCCTGGTTGGAGAATAATCGAGAGGGGGGTCCGTCAAATCGTAAAGACGCGTGACAAAACCGCAGACCAGGATTGAAAAAACGATTACGATCCTCCAAAAGTTTGTAGGAGCAAGCAGGGATTTTTGATCAGAAATTTTCATTACCTATCCGGAAATATTAATTTTAAAAGATACTTTGATAGTCGATCTTAGGAAACACGTCCAATTTCCCACCAACAGTTGCATCCAGGATCTGCCGGCCATCTGCCTGGTAAATTCGATTTGCCAACCTATAGGCTTTTTCGGATGTCTGAAGGTCTGGGAGCTGCCAGCGGAAACCTTTCCCAAAATAAATTGGACTAAAATGATTTGGGTCATCTCCGGCTGAGACAACGGTCTGATTGGCTGTTCCTTTGGTCTCAAAACTATGGTCCACACCAATCAGATAAACAGTTTGAAAACCCATGCCAAAAGCCAGCTGCAGACAAATATTAGTCACAGTGGCCCCTTCCCAGAAACGAGAAACCAGACGTTCTGCAAATGTGGGCCTAGTATAGGTTGTATCCAAAAAATGGGTATTCTGATCGGGGTTTCCGTTTGGGTAAATTAATTTTCGAGATCGCCAGGCAAAGAACTTGGGCAGATCCAACCGTTGAAAATCCTCCCAGCTTTGTTCGATCACCAGATTATTCACAGAAACTAGAAAATTCGTCTGAAATCCCCATTCCTCAAAGGCCAGGTAAACCCTGTTCATACCAAAGGTGTATTCATTCCTTAGTAAGGATACATCGGTCCTTAATAAGCTGGGTCCATTCCCGATCACAAAACAGCGCTCACCCTGGAACCTATCCTGGTATTCTGCCAGTCTGCGTTTGGATTCCTGCCGCCAGGGATGAAAAAGCAATCCAGGCAGGCTTAGACCGCGATGGAGTAGATCTCTGCCGGTTTGAAGACTCTGGAAAAGGGTCGGAGGCAGAGTGGTTCTAGCAAGCTGTTTGATTTTTTCCATAGTATTATTCTGTACTTAACCTGGCAGTAGCTCCCCCGTCGATCACCAGGGGCTGTCCGGTGATAAAGGAAGATTCATCATGATCGGCCAGGAAATAGATCGCTCGGGCAATCTCCCCTGGTTCGCCAATCTTTCCAGACACCGTCTTGCGGGCCAAATTCTCCAGCCTTTCCTCGGGAGTACCTGCTCCAGCGTGATCCCGAGATAGGCCTGACCTCAGCATCCCGGTATCAACCGCTCCAGGAAGGACTGCATTTACTCTAATATTATCCGGAGCCAGTTCAATCGCCAGAGCACGGGTCAATGCCAGCATACCACCTTTGGAAGCAGCATAAGCAGCGATATCCTTGGAAGTTGCCACAGCATGAACCGACGAGACGTTAACTATCGCTCCCCCCCGGCCTGCTTTTAAAAGCGGAAACAAGGTTTTTACACTTAAAAATACTGAACGTAAATTGGCATTCAGCACCAGGTCCCATTCATCTACGGATGTCTCAACCAGGGGTTTTGTTACCTGGATAGCGGCGTTATTTACCAGAGCATCCAGGTTATCGGTAATCTTCAATATTCCAGATTGGATCGTTTTCCAATCACTTTCCAGGGCTACATCGGCTTGAATAAATTTTCCTGCTTGCGGGAAGCCGCTCTTAAAATTTTCCCGATCGATACCAATCACAAACCAGCCCTTCTGGATAAATACCTCCAGGCAGGCGCGGCCGATACCGCCAGCTGCCCCGGTAACAACTACTGTTCTTTGATCCATATGGGTTCACCTCTTTCATTTTCCTGATAGGGAATTTTCAGGCCGTTCAGCAGATTTTTTATAGTGTTCCAATGCACATTTTCCCAGGCCCTGGGACTGGAATTGGCATTATGGGGGGCCAGGATCACATTGTTGAAATCCCGCAGAGGGCTATTATCCGGCAGTGGCTCAAACTCATAGACATCCAGGGCTGCCCCTGCCAATCTGCCAGACCGGAGAGCATCGATCAATGCACCCTCATCCACAATTGGACCGCGGGCAGTGTTGATCAGGACCGCTCCAGATTTCATCTTCGCAAAAGCTGATCGATCGATCAAGTGGTAGCTGGAAGGATTCAAATCACAATTTACGCTGATAAAATCAGACTCTTTCAATAGATCATCCAGGCTGACCACCTCGAGGCTGTAATCAGATATAACCTCTTGATCGATCTCCTGGATATCATTTCCCACGATTCTGAGCTGGAACGGCCGGGCCCGTTTGATCACTGCTTTTCCAATATTTCCAATTCCTATCACACCCAGCGTACACTCATTCAGGGATCTGCCGGGAAGTTTCTCCCATATTCCAGCTTTCATTGCCCGGTCCATCCAGGGATGCTGTCTCGCATAACTGAGCACATAGCCAAGGACAGAATCTGCCACGGGATCTGTAAAAGCGTTTGGCGTATTTCCGATGATGACACCAAAATCCCTACAGGCATCCTGGTCGATCGAATCGATACCCGTACCCCATTTAGAGATCACCAACAAGCGGGGTAAACAGGCTTCAATAACCTCCCGGGTAAAACGATCATCACCACAGATCACTCCATCGAATTGGCCAGCATACTCCAGAAGCTGGTCTTCTTCCAGGCGTTCCGCGACATCGGCAATTATCAGCTCCAGGCCAAACCCTTCCAGGGTCGATCGAAATCTGCTTAAAAAAGGAATCATGTAGGGCGCAGAAATAAGCACTGTTGTCATAAATCACTCACCAGATTCTTGCATTAGCCAATTGACGACCCTGAAATCGAGGGGCGAATCAATATCCCAGGCTTCCTCGGAATCAATCTCAAACATCAAGGGGGTTTTTCCAATCCTGTGGCCAGCTTTCTGCAGGCCCGCTTCCGAGAAGATATAGATGCAGGAATTCTCTTCAAACAAGGGCGGCAGGTCCTGGGTCTGGATCAACTCAGCAGGGTTATGATTAATGGCCCAGCCTTGATGGTCATAGAGTCGAGTTTGCAGTCGGGTTACCGAGAACAAAGAATCGTGTTGTATGCCCTGACCCAAAAAAACCTGGATCGCCCGTGAGATCGTTTCTGCCTTTAATAAGGGATTGGTGCTGTGGGTTTGCAGATAGAGATCTGCCTGGATCAGGGATGTATCGTGTTCGAGGATCCTGTTCATGGGAATATCGTCTCCTCTCAGATCCAGTGGACGATCGATTACCTTGATTACAGGAAAATTCTTATTAATACCTTCCTTTATGACTGCGCTGTCAGTATCAACACAGATCAGATCGATCTCAGGGACATTTAATAAGGTCGAAAGAATGTGGTGGAAAAGCGGTTTTCCAGCCAGGTCCCGATAATTTTTTTCCGGCACCCGTTGAGAATGATGTTTCATGGGAACTAAGGCGGCAATTTTTACCATCTTGAGCTGCTCTCCTCTCCTGGATCGTTCTGATACTGGATAGGATCAACAGGCCTGTTTTCAGGGGTCTTTTCTGTCAAAATTCCAGGAGGATAATAGTATTTATGATGCAGTCCTTGATCAATTTTGCCAGAATAACGGTACCCTTGCCAGGTGGCTATATATTGCAGGGACCTAAACCGCAGGATATTCCAGAACTCGGACCAAAACCGCTCATCCTTCCGGGCCTGGCCTAGATCCTGGTTTATCGTGCGAAGCAGCATACTGATCAGGTTGCGGATCGTAAAATCACTCTTGGGCAGGATCTGTTTCATCGCAATAGCTTCTCGTTTATAGCGATTATGAACCTGCCGGAAGCTTTCATTATGGATGTGGATCACTTCCGCTTCAGCGACATAGGCGATCCGGTAACCCTCTGATTTTGCCCAACTGCTCCAGGCCAGGTCTTCCAGGCCGGTCAAATTTTCATCGTAAGCATGATCGTTCCAGACAGATTTCCGGATGGCAGCGTTTGCATTATGAGAGTATGGCTGGCCTTGATTGGGCTGACTGGTATTAGGAAAATAGGTTTTGAAGAATTGATGTTCAGAATAGTGATTAGTGGCAGCTCCACGCTGTTTCCCATAACTAATGGCAACCCGGTCATCTTCAAAAGGAACAATCAGCTGATCCAGCCAATCTGGATAGGTTGGATAACAATGCGCGCTGATTATGACAACAAACTCACCTGAAGCAGCCTCGATACCTCGATTGAGCGACCTTCCGAATGTGAATTCAGCCGAATCAATCCGGACCACTTTTACCGAAAATTGGCTGGCAATCTCCAGCGTCCGGTCTGTAGATCCAGAATCCACCAGGATGATCTCCCGGTTTGGATAGTTTTGTTCCTGAATTCCAGTCAATAGTTTTCCGAGATGTTTTTCTTCATTAAACGCCCGAATCACTATTGAACAGAGGGGTTTTTTTGCTGCCATTTGTATTCCAGCTGTTTTTATCTACCAGTCCTGATCGCTTTCTTCATATCCCAGACGAGTTAATAAGTCCCCTGCTACAATCTTAAATCGGCGTTTATTCTCGTCTGAAAAATGGTTCTTCCAATTTCCCGGCTCACCTTTTCGGAACGTGCCTGATTTTTGGGGTTGGATAGCCTCGCTCAAACACCGAATGGCTTCCAACCGTGAGACGGAGAACTTCACTCCAAATCCCTCGATATAGTCCAGCAGCCTGTTCAGGATCTGATCCCTATCTAGGATCAAATCCTCAAATTTGAGGCAAAAAACATCCTCTCTTTCGAACCAGCCAAAATGCTCGGCGTATCGCTCCCAGATCGACGGCAAACCCAAGCCGGGCAAATCACAACCTTCAATCTCAACATTGATACGCTCTTCTATCGTGGTTAGCACATTATTATAGTAATCATGCATGCCGTGGCCGGTATGGATATCTTTCGCATAAAACATATGGGAGATCACAACATCCCTTGGATCCCGATAGATAAACACTGAAGCCCGACCCGGACCAGTGATAGCGGATAAAAATGGCTCCCGGTAGGCGGCATAACCGTAGCGGATCTCGCCTGAACGCATTTTTTCCAACTCCCGCACTCTGGCCGGGATCTCCAGTCTGGAATTGCCCTCAAATCGATTTACCGGGGGCATTCCTGGGTCTACAAAAGGTCCGATCTCGGTTAATCCCAATAATACCTGGATCAATAAATGGGATCCGGCCTTGGGTATGGCATTCCCGAAGACAGAAGGTGCCGTAAGGAGAGCTTCTTCCCCCCAGCGCCGGGCAGCTCTCCTGCGTCTGAACTCCAGTCGGATGAGTTTTAGCTGCCGATAGATCCGGTAATAGAGATCGATCATTGATCTGTCTCCATCAGGAACTCTTTCCGATTTAATATACCATTCACAATAATATCCACCAATTTTGAGGAGCCAGGTTTTAAGTCTTCCCAGTTGAAATCACTGAGTTGAACATATCCGGGAGTGAGATGATCCTTGAGATAATCCTTAAAAATAAGGGCAGATCGGAACAGCTGGAAGAAGAGGAACTTCCGGGCATTTTGCCTGAAATGGGGCGGCGGATCGATTGCGGGTGAATTCAATAATTTCTCCAGGTTGATTTGATAGTCTGATCTGGAGTCTGGATATATGACTGTATTATAGGGGGTATAGCGGGCTTTTCCGGCACATAAAACCGCTTTTCCTAGCAAGGCTGCTTCAAGCCCAATAGAAGAGTTATAAACCAGGCAGAATTTTGAACGCTGAATAAGTTCGTAGGAACTGAAAGTTTCATCAGGATTGATCAGCAGGATATTTGGTTGATCTTCCAAAGCCTTTTTTTCAGCCCAGGAAGTGACACTTTCCTGGCTGCTTTTTCCTGCCCGCATTTCATCCGGATGGGCCCGAATCACAAAGAGACTTTCAGGATGGCGGTCAGCCGTCTCCACGACCAGATCCAGCCATTCAAACATCTGGGAAAAAATGGTGTTGGCATGAGCCTGACTGGTATCGAAGATCACATTGGTGAAAACCGGGACCAGGTGTTGATACAAGCCTGCGTATTCCAGAAAAGACGCCGGGAGGTGATCCATCTCGGACCAGAATTTCACTCCTGCCATCTTAAAATCACCCCGGAATCTTTTTTCAAGATAGTCATCCAGCAGCTGATCCTGATCCGGGGAAAGCCGGAAATCTTCCGGGATGTCCAGGGGATAAATAGTTGCCTGGCCTTCTGTAAAAAAAGCTGAAAACGGCTGCAAATTCACTTCGTGAGTGATCACCCGGATACCCCGGTTTTTCGCCTCCCAAGCTACTGCCGCTTCAGGATACTGCAATCCATTAAATATAACCACTGCTTCTGGATCGATTTTGTCCAAAAAGCTGGAGAACTCATCAGCTATCGAGTGTGCTGAGCGAATGAATTCCCGGAACAAAAAGATAGTGGCGGGGTCATTTTCGAGGTGATGGCGCCTTAATATCCACCTCAAGCTGGTCAGCACCAATTCACCCAGCGGGCGTTCCTGATAGACGATTTTTTCTAGTTCGGAAACGGATTTTCCTTCCAGAAGATCATCCAATAGGCTGTCTGGGTGAAAATCAAACCAGATCTGTTGGGCACCACTAGTAAATAGGTTAGTATATTGGATGCAGCCCTGGCAGGGTGGTGGATCTGTGGGGTTTCCGAGTCCCGCTCCCAAAACACACCGGCTCAGACCAGATCGGCAGGCAAAATGATAAACCTCCCTGCCCGCGAGCTGAATACCCCAGCTGGCGATCAGGTTAAAGGCAGCGTTAAGATTCAATCCCTCCAATCTAGCGGAGGCGTTAAAGAATACCACTGGTTTTTTAGTTCGATCGGGATTTATTCCAGCAGATATCCCCCGGTTAAGTTTTCCAACCCGGAAAAACAGCTGTAACCTCTGGATCCCCATCCTGAACTTCTTGACCAGAAATTTCATGCTCCGATTTTCCTTTTAATCCAATATTCCCAAATCTTTGATTAATCCTTCTTTATCCTTCCGCGAATTGGCAGGGTATCCGCCCGGCGAAGTTTATCCAGGCTGGATTTTTCGCTGTCATAGACGGCCTTTACTCCATCACCAAGAGCTTCTTCTACCACCCGGATATACTTAACAAGTCTCCGCAGTCCACCTGGCTCAATCGAGGCAGCCTGGTCCGATCCCCACATGGCCCGGTCCAGGGTGATATGGCGTTCGATCAGACAAGCGCCCAGGGTCACCGCAGCAACTGTGGTTGGCAGGCCAACCTCATGGCCTGAATAGCCGATCGGACAGGGATATTTCTCCCGCAGGGTTTGGATCATGCGGAGATTAAGCTCAGCAGGGGGGCAGGGATAGGTGCTGGTGCAGTGAGCCAGAATGAGCTCGTCCGTGCCGATCAAGTCCACAGCCGCCTCGATCTGGTCCATCTGGGTCATTCCTGTAGAAACGATCATCGGCCTGCCCTGCTCCCGCATTTTCTTTAAGAGACCAGCGTCAGTTAATGAAGCAGAGGCGACTTTATGAGCGGTCGGAGAGAACTGTTCCAGAAAATCTACAGAGGGTTCATCCCAGGCTGAGGCCTGCCAGTCGATCTTATGTTTTGCGCAATACTCGACAATTTCGCTGAATTGATTCTGATCAAATTCAACTTTCTCCCGGTACTCCATATAGCTGATATAACCCCAGGGAGTATGGCGCATTTTATCCCGCTGATCTTCGGGCACACACAATTCAGGGGTTCTCTTTTGAAATTTCACCGCATCACAACCAGCTTCAACAGCAGCGTCGATCAATTGTTTGGCAATCTCAAGATCCCCGTTATGATTTATACCTACTTCAGCGATGATATAGACTGGATGTCCATCGCCTACCAATCGACTTCCCAGTTTTACTTCTCTGGCCATAATCACTCCTTCATTTCTCCCTTCGCAAGAGACCTATCTTTAATAATCAGCTCACAAATTTCCCTTACTGCCCCAAACCCACCCTTTTTCCTGGTAATCAAACCTGCTCTGTTAAGTACTTCTGGATGGGAATCAGCAACAGCCGCTGCCAACCCCACCAGCGGAAAACAAGGTAGATCATTAATATCATTTCCCAAGTAAACCACTTCTTTTCCAGGGATATCCATTTCATTTAAAATCTTTTTCAGCTGCATTTCCTTATCATCGATACCAGAATAGGCCTGGATACCCAATTTGTCCGCCCTGGCTTTGACAACCGGATTTTTTTCTTTGGACAGGATAATCACTTTTACTCCGGCTTCCTTCAGGCGGGAAATGCCCATTCCGTCCCCGCGGTGCGCAGCAACAGTTTCTTCTCCATGTTGATTTGTATAGACCCGGTCATCAGTCAGCACTCCATCAAAATCGAGTACCAACAGGGAAACTTTGTCAGGGAGTCGGCCGGATTTTTGATTCGGGAGCACGATCAAGCTTTCCAGGGAGGAAAACAGGATTTCTGCCTGCTGCCAATCAAACTGGTTATCGAGGTCTATTGAGTACAGGGGATCGATCTGGCAGGCGTAGATCTGAGATCCACTCATAGAACCCTGGAGAATCACCTCGCTCCGGATGACATCAATATGCCCTGTTTGCCAGTATGTCGACGGTAATTCCTGCCGAGGCATATTATAGGGTTCTGGTTGATCCAGATCCAGCAAGGGCCCCATTCTGCCATCAGACTGAACCTCCCACATTTTGTAGGGATTCTGCTTGGAAGGCACCACTCCCCGAACCGAACTGGCCTGGGGATTATCCAGCAGTACCTGAACAGACCGGTCGATCAAGTCAAGAGGGCGGAAGGGACTGGTCGGCCTGAGCTGGACTACTAGGTCAGGTTGATAACCTTCCTGATCGTTTAACCAGCCCAGGGTATGCTGAAACACAGGCAGATCGCGGGTATTATCCTGGGCCAGATCCGCGGGGCGGATAAACGGCACCTCAGCCCCATACCTTCTGGCAACTTCAGCAATCTCTGGATCATCAGTGCTCACCAGAGTCCGAGTGACAGAACTGGATCTCAATCCCGCGGCAATGCTGTAGGCGATCAGGGGGTATCCCCCCAGATTTTTGATATTCTTTCCGGGAATCCCCTTGGATCCACCCCGGGCAGGGATCAGCGCCAAGACATTTACCATGCTGTCCAACCTCCATCTACTATCAGATTTGTCCCGGTCATATAACTGGAAGCATCGGATGCCAGGAAGACGATCGATCCCTTCATCTCGTGGGGATATGCCATCCTCCCCAACACTGTACGGCTGGCATAAGCTTGTTTAAAGGATTCCTGGTGGCCTCTTTCGACACCCCCTGGCGAGAGAGCATTGCAACGGATCTCTGTACCTTCATAATATGTGGCGATATATTTAGTCAACCCCAACACTCCAGCTTTGCTGACAGTATAATAGACCGGTTTATAAAGGCGGGGCTCTCCCAACGATTCGTACAGGCGCTGATCTGGACCTGCGATGCCGTAAGTGGAGCAGATATTAATGATCGAACCCCTACCTACCTTCTTCATTACCCGGGCAGCTGCCTGGCAGGTCAGAAACATACCAGTCAGGTTGACATCCAGGGCATCCTTCCAGGACTGAAGGGAAAATTCTTCAAAGGAAGTAGCATGTTCTTCAACCGAACTGCCTTCGAATTTAGGATCGAGGGCCGCGGAATTTACCAGGATATCCAGCCGCCCAAATCTATCAATAGTCTGATCGATCAGGGCCTGAACAGAAATCGGATCGGTCACATCCAGTCCGATTCCCAGTACGTTGCTGCCTGAACTCTGGAGGACCTTTGCATAGGAAGCAGCCTGGGCCTGGTCAATATCGGCTACGACCAGATCAGCGCCGGCCTCAACCAGCGCTTCAGAAAACTGCTGTCCTAAAAAACCTGCTCCACCGGTCACAACTGCCACCCGGCCGGTCAGATCAAATAACTCCTGGATGCTGTTCATGGATATCTCCCTCCGGACCTTGAGCCGCTTAGTCGCTAAGCGGCTCTAAATCCCTTTCCTGCATTGTTCCGGCTATTACGAACTAAATCCATCCGGTTTCAGAAAACCCCGGCTTTCCAAATAATCTATGATCTGCTGGGCGCACTGCTTGGGGGAATTGACCTCTGTTGTGACAACGATCTCAGGATTGACCGGAACTTCATAGGGATCATCGATACCCGTAAATCCTTTGATCTCCCCAGCCCGGGCTTTGGCGTATAAACCTTTGATATCCCGTTCTTCACAGATCGCAAGGGGGGTATCAACAAAAACCTCAATAAACTGATCACTGCCGACCATCTTGCGGGCCTCGTTACGGGTTGAGATGTAGGGACTAATCGCAGCACAGATCACTGTGCCCGTATGACGGGCTATCTCACCAGCCACAAAACCAATCCTGAGGATATTGGTATCCCGGTCCTCTTTGGAAAAACCCAGACCTTTGGAAAGGTGTGTACGCACTACATCGCCGTCTAACGTGGTGGCTTCCCGCCCCCGCTCCAGGAGCATTGGCGTTAAGGCATTGGCAATTGTTGACTTGCCAGAACCGCTCAGGCCTGTAAACCAGATGCAAAGTCCCTGTTTGTGGAGTGGAGGATAAGAATCTCTCAGGATCTCTGCAGATTCCTTGCGGGTGAACCACCCTGGCAGTTCTTTTCCTTTGTTCAGGTACTCATCCCTGACCTGTGTGCCAGAGATAAATTTTGCCTCGGCATCGGCCGGGGCTTCTTCCTTGGCTACATATTTATCCTCTTTTTCGATATAAACCAGCTCGTTGAAGAGGACACCTTTTACGCCTGTTTCTTCTGTGTACTGCTCTACCATCTCCTGGGCTTCGTAGGGCCCGTAAAATGGTTTTCCGCTGCTATCGTTTCCGGGCCCGGCATGATCCCGGCCGACGATAAAGTGGTTTGCTCCATAGTTGCGACGGATGATCGCATGCCAGAGGGCTTCCCGGGGGCCAGCCATTCTCATCGCCAAAGGCAGCAAACTCAATACGGTGTTGGAATCGTAATACTTTTCGACCAGGACCTTATAAACCCGGACCCTCGTATAATGATCCACGTCGCCGGGTTTGGTCAATCCAACCACGGGGTGGATCAGCAAACTGCCGCCAACCCTGTCGATCGCCCGTTTGGTCAGGTCTTCGTGAACCCTGTGCATTGGATTCCGGGTTTGGAAAGCTGTAACGTTTTGATTGCCGATCTTTTCCAGGATCGCGCGAACCTCCAGAGGGGAGGTACGAATATCCGCAAAGTCATAATAGACCGGCAGATTGATGACTTTCAATTCACCCGAGATACACAGATCCCCCCATTGCTCCATCTCGGAGACCAGCGGGTGTCGGGGGTCGGTTGATCCAAACACCAAACGGGCTTCCCGGGTTGGATCCCAGCGGTAAACTTCCTCGATCCTCATCACCCCGATAATATAATTGAGGGAATCTCTTAATGTGATCCATTCCCCGCGGGTAGGCAGTTCTTCCTTTTGGATAGTGAGAGTGATCGGAATCGGAAATAAAACGCCATTGGCCAGCCGCATCTCAGTCAGGACCCGGTTGTAATCATCCTCTCCCATAAAAGTGGTCAAGGGGGAAAATCCACCCTCAGCCAACATTTCCAGGTCGTGAAGAGATCGATCAGAGAGCTGATGGGAAGGGTATTGATTGGCCTTTTCAAGCCAGGCTTCTCTTTCCTTCTCATCCACAATCAGATTTACTAATTTTCCCCCATAGGGTTGGATAATAGTTCCATTTTTGCTCATTATTCTATTTTCTCCTAATTTTTTCCTCCCCTGTGGGAGGTTATATTCTATTTCGAAAAATTCGACTGCATATGATACCACACCAAAATTGCAGGATTTTTCGTTGAATTTTTATACCAAATTACATCTACCTTCAACCTCTAACATCGAATTTCTGAGTATTATCCTTATCCGTAGTATCTCCTCCCCTCCAACTTTAATCCAGGAACCATCTACTTTTGATCCGATCCTAGAAATCATATCCGAAGGTTTTAATGTCTTCGGAATAAACCTCGGCAACAATTTGTTGAATTTCATCCTTATAGTAAGATCGGTAACCCTCTTTTTTAGATCGAGTCTTATTAACATACGCTAATTTTTCCGGGGAGCCCAATTCCTTCCTCACCAATTCAAAATCATCCTGGATATTTTCAAAGCGGCCAATAAAATCCATCTCAATCCTTCCATTCTGCCCCCTTAGAAAATTGGCTTGAGGTTGGAAGTGGGGCCAGTCGAGAATCGACCTTCTACTTAATCCATCTTTAATAAAACTTTCAAAACTATTGAACTCCGAAAGGTTTTCTTTGGCCCACATTAGATCCTTGGTATGTGCTCCGCCTTCTTTCATAAATAGATACGCTGACACTACCCGGTCCCAGGGATTTCGCACAAAGGTAAATTTGAAGTATTGCTGGTATTGTCTCCATGGATAGATCAGCTGGTAGGTATAAGCCCGAATATGCCCGGGCTGCAGATTTGCGAATAAAGTTCTCCTAATCGATTGTCCGGCACATTTCGGCACATGGATGAATATACAGCCCAGCTCATCAAATGGTTTTAATGTGTATCCCTCAGCTGAGAGACCTTTCCTGAGCTGGTCGAATTTTTGGAATTGCTCCTGATTAAATAATCTGAATCTTGATCTACGCAGACTATACAGCAGCCTTTCCGCCAAGACTGACGATACCAACTTCACAGTAAGCCTCTCTCTCTCGCTGTTAAAGCCAACTCCAGCGCCGCAACTCCATCATCCAGGGAACAGACCGGGGTTAGCTCCGAACCTATCAGAGTCAAAAAATGTTTCATCTCCGCCAAAAACAGGTCGTTCCGATCAAAATCCTGAGGGCAGGAGAAAATCTCTGAGATCAGCTCACCACCAGTTGTTAACTGGTGCGCCTGGACAGTATTCTGGTAGTAATCCCAAAAGATCGACCCTTTTGTTCCTGCGATCTCAAGGGTATGTTTTCCCGGGATCTGGGTGTAGTTGAGATGCATACTACCGATGATCTGGTCCCCAAATTCCAGGATAATCTCGGCTGAATCCTCGGCATCAATCTCCAGGCTGTTGGCAGTCCCCACCACCGACCCGTGCACCTTCCCTTCTCCCAGTAACCAACGCAGATAATCAAACCCATGGCAGAGGGTCAGGATCACTCCACCCCCCAGGTCCTTTCTGGCGCTGTAACTGAGACGGTAATCCTCCCAGGGATGCCAATCAGGAAGGTATTCTCCCCAATGCGACCTGAATGAAAGTGGTCTGCCAATATAATTGGCATCCAAAAGCCCTTTGATCTGGATCAAATTGGGATGGTAGCGGAACTGATAACCCACCAGGACTTTACCGCCGCCCTGCCGCAAAGCGTCTTTGAACTCCTGGATCCGTTCCCGGGTATGGGAAACAGGTTTTTCCAGCAGAATATGACAGCCCTGCCGAGCGGCCGGGATGGCCGCGTCAAGATGCAGAGCTGTGGGATTGGCAATAATCACTGCATCAGGATGATGCGCCAGCGCTGCTTTCAAATCTGTTTCCAGCGGATATCCCTCAATTTCCTGGTCTGACAGGGTGCTTGAGTTAGTCCGGTAGAAAAGAATATCTTTCTCATCAAGGCTGAGAAGATTTCTGAAATGTCGCCTGCCTATGGACCCAAATCCGATGATTAAGAATTTCATGGTATTACTCATTCCTCCAACCCGAAAGGTCGCCCAGCTTTCCCTCGATCAGGGACCAAAACGGGGTTTTTGAGAAGAGCTTGAGTGTACATCTCAACCGTTTTGTCAGCGATTCTCTCTGGATCATGACGGTACAAGGCAGTTTCCCGAGCCCTTATTCCAAAATCCTGGGCCCGGCCAGCATCATCCAGCAGGTATTCCATTTTATCCGCCAGCGATTTGATATCGGCATGATCATATAACAACCCGTTTTCGCCATCCACGATCATTGAAGGAATCCCGCCGGCGTTTGAGGCAATACATGGCATGCCTATCAGCATCGCTTCTCCCAGGCTGTTGGGACTATTGTCCATATGGGAAGGAAACACAAATATCCGGGCCTGCAGCATCTGGGCAAGTATCTCACCTGGTGGAACACGCCCCAGCAGAGTCACTTGATCTTCGAGCTGATATTTCGATACTAAATGGCGAATATTTTTTCCAACAATACTGTCAGGATGGATGCCTGCGATGGAGATACATATATCATCCCTTCCCCTGTTTTTCAGTTCTATAATGCCCCGGATCAGGGTGATTCCGCCTTTAAAAGGGGCGTTGCTCGATGTTGTGAATATCTGATTGTTCTTGGTGCTTTGAATGGTCCAGACCTGGGAGTAGAACTCTTCCGCCAGGATCCGGTCAATATGGAAATACTGCGCCCGGCTGTTCAGCCGCTTCAGCCAGTTTTTATCCCAGTCTGTTCTGCCTTCAAACAAAAAACACCGGACTGTAAATCAGTTCTTCCATCTTGACCAATATTCTCAACTGCAGATATCTGTGCAACAAACCCTCGCCAAGGAGTGTTTTCCTTGAGAAGATCTCCCTGAGCAATTCAACCCATGTCAATCCCCGGAATATATGGGTTATCAAGTCACTCAGAACAGCCTGGATCGATATGATCACTGGAACTTGAAGCCGATCTGCCAGCAGGCCAAAGGGGTTTTCCGTCCCAAAGATGAAGATCAGGTCCGGCTGGACGAAATCGATGATCTGCTGACAACGACCAAGCTCATCATCCTGATAGGTTTTATGACCCCAGTTTTTGATCAGCCTTTTCCATCTGGATCCAGGCGGCGGTTCCCGGAAAATATTGTAATAAGTGGCGTTTTCATCGGTAAAGGGATCATATTGAACGGCACCAAAGGAAGCGATGAACAACTTTAGATCCGGATGATATCGATTGAGGGCTTTGCGCAAACCCTCCTGCCAGGCGGCCCGATCCAATTTTTTACCAGTCACAGCTGGCAGCTGAACACCCGTAAACCAAAGTATTCGCATTTTCTTCTATCTCACCTTATGAAGCACTTTAAACAGCCAGCGATAAAGAGGCCAAAGCACCCTCCCACTCCCAGGAATTTTCAGGATCCAGTGCTCATATTCCTCCAGCCGGGAAACTTCCCCGCTGATAGTCAGACCAAGCAGCTCAGCATCCTTCCGGATGCTGTCCGAGATCGTGTTTCCAATATGACAAGCATATCGGATCGGTGTACTTAAACGCAGATAACCTAAACGATCGACAGACTCATCCAGCGCAACCAACCCATCCATCAAACTTCCGCTCCAATCAGGGGTAAAAGCCTCGCGAATTACCGATTTGGGTGTGATAAATTGAAAATGTTTGGCTGAACTGACCGCTTCGATTCCCTGATAGTTGAGGTGCAAATTGGGTGTTTTTTGAATGGCCTCCAAATGGGCTTTCAGGGACCGGCCGGTACTGATGGCCCAGCTTTCTTCCCAAGCGGGATTACGGGGTTTTTCGATGATCTGCAAGCCGTCTGGTTTTTCTGCAAGGAAGGCCTCAACAGAGGTCGAGGCGTGTTCAGAGGAATATCCCACTGGTGCTCCGCTTACCATACCAACTTGGGGATAGGTATCCAGAATTTGCAGGTGAGCGTTTAACCAGCCAGGATAATATAGGACATCATCATCACAATAGGCAATAATCTCACCCGGAGCGGCGTTAAAGAGGATCTTAAAGCCACCGATCACACCCAGGTTTTGGTGGGAATGGATCAAATAATCGATCCCTCCCCGCTCTAGCTCATGATCCAAATATTCCCGGACCTCCTGGCAACCGCCATTGTTGAGGACCATCAGGTCCACATCTCCACCCAGACTTTTTTTGATACTTTCCAAACAGAGTCGAAGAACATCCAAGCGATGAGTGAAATATCCCTCCAGATTGGGGATGTACGTCATTACAGCGGCTGTTACCCGGGAGGGTTTATAACTGATGTTTTTATTCCTGGCAGGATTCATTCCATATCTGGTCATTAGATTACCCGGTTTGAGTTATCTTCTTACGTGTTTTCCGAAGTATCCTGGTAGCACTCCAGCGCCAGCCAAGCTGTTGATCAGGAGTCACCAGCCGTTCAATTTTGCGCAGGGATCTCTCGAGGCTCAAAGGTTTAGGGATGATCCTGCCGTCCTTTAAAATCAGCGGGACATCCAGCAGATCATATAGATTCCTCATCCCGCCTCCCAGGGCTACATTCTGGTGCGACTCTTCCAGATCATAATGGATCGCACCTTCAGGTAGGTGGTGGTAATTATGTTCCTGATGAACAACGGTCAATGATGGTGTGAGGTCAATAACCGGCCAGGGCTGTTTGATACCTTGGTAGATCATCCAGTTATCCCAGCCTGCTCTGCCAATTGCAAAATCAGGGATATTGTTGTATAGCTGAGGTGGAAAAATAAAATAATCCATGGCCGAGTAGCCGCGCAAAATACCCTCCTGCCTGACCTTGGCCCTGATCGCATCCGACCAATTATCGGAAAAGTTGATCTCCTGGGTGAGTTCAAGATCAGAACGCCGACCGACACCCAGGAATTCCTTTCTTAGCCCCTGAAGTTGATCAATTACCTGCAGAGTTTCCGGAAGCAGCATGATATCCGCATTGAGGTACATCAGCAATCCCGAGGCTGAATTTTCCCTCGCCAAATTAAAGATTGAACTCACTAGAGGAGTACCAAGCTGATTCACCTCCACTTCTGGGAGATGGATAACCCCTTCCATATCAGCTGTTGCTGCGATACCCGGATCATCACCGATCAGGATCACATCTACATCAACTCCAAGTTCCTTCCAGGAGCGAAGGGCATTCAATTGGATGACCTTGATATGGGGATCCACAAAGGGTTTCGGAGCGGAAAAAATTGTGAGCATCTTCATACAGGATATCTAATGCCTAACTCTGGATTGGTCTGTGGATAACTATGTTGATAATCATCAATTTATCTGGATAATATGTGGATGAGGGTTGGATAAGCATACTTATCCCCAGATCCAGCTAGTTGATCTGGTCCTTATTTTCCCTATACCACTGAATAGTCTTCCTAATACCTTCCTCAAAAGGTATCTCTGCCGTAAAACCAAAATACTCCCGGGCTCTTTTTGTATCCAGGGCCCGCCGGGGCTGACCGTTGGGTTTTGTGGCATCCCACACAATCCTTCCGGAGTATCCGGATGTTTTGGCTATCAGATCGGCCAGATCTTTGATGCTGATCTCCATGCCTGCCCCCAAATTGACCGGTTCACTCCCCTGGTAGCGTTCCGCGGCCATCACGATGCCCCGGGCAGCATCCCCAGCGTAAAAGAACTCCCGGGTAGGTGAACCATCACCCCACAAAACAACCTCTTCTTCATTTCGGTCGCTCGCATCGATCATTTTGCGGATCAAAGCAGGTATAACATGAGATGTTTCCAAATTAAAGTTATCCCTCGGCCCGTAGAGATTGACCGGCAGCAGATAAATGGCGTTAAACCCATACTGCTCCCGATATGCCTGTGCTTGAACGAGGAGCATTTTTTTGGCAAGGCCATAAGGTGCATTGGTCTCTTCCGGGTATCCATCCCAGAGGTTTTCCTCCTGGAAAGGAACTGGCGTGAATTTAGGATAGGCGCAGATCGTTCCAATGGCAACAAATTTTCCAACCCCAGACTTCCAGGCTTCGTGCATCAGGGGAACGCCCATCATTAAATTCTTATAAAAGAACTCTGCTGGACGGGCCCGGTTGGCGCCAATACCACCCGCCAGGGCAGCCAGGTGAATGATAATATCCGGCCGGGCGTCTGCGAGCATACCCAAAATATCATCCTTTTCGGTCAGATCATAATCCTCGATCTTAGGGATAAATACCTCTTTGGCACCTCGCTCTGCCAGGACACTCTGGACAAAAGACCCCAGGAAGCCATCGCCTCCCGTAACACAGACTCTTTTATCTGACCAGAACTCAATCGGATCGGGATAGTTGGGATTTGTCATACTTACCTCCCCATGCTGACAACCTGGTCTTCCCAGTTATGCCAGTCATCAAACTTCTCTTCCACAATTTTTTTGCCATCTCCAGGAGCATCTAAACCAAGCAATTCCAGATCCGCATCCATCATGATCCTTACCAGGTCATGATAACGAACCTTGGGATTCCAGTTTAATATCCTCTGGGCCTTGCTGGGATCTGCTTCAAGGTAATCCACCTCTGTGGGACGGAAATAACGGGGATCGATTTCAACATAATCCTTATAATTCAGATCCACATAGGAAAAGGCTTCTTCGACAAATTCTCTGACAGTATGGGCTTCACCTGTGCCGATCACGATGTCATAGGGTTCATCCTGCTGGAGCATAGACCACATCGCTTCAACATATTCTGGCGCGTATCCCCAATCCCGTTTTGCATCCAGATTTCCCAGATAGAGTTTTTTCTGCATGCCTGCCTTGATTCCGGCAACTGCCCGGGTGATCTTGCGGGTCACAAAGGTTTCACCCCGGCGGGGAGATTCATGATTAAACAAGATCCCATTGCAGGCAAATATGCCAAACCCCTGGGAATAATTCCTGGTCACCCAAAATGCGTACAGTTTCGCAGCAGCGTAGGGGCTCTGGGGCTGGAATGTCGTGGTTTCACTCTGGGGTGCTGGAGCCGAGCCAAAAAGTTCGCTGGTGGATGCCTGATAGAAGCGTGTTTTGATCCCGGTCCTGCGGATCGCTTCCAGGATCCTGATCGTTCCCAACCCCGAAACATCTCCCGTATATTCAGGCATATCAAAACTGACGCGGACATGGCTCTGGGCAGCCAGATGGTAGATTTCATCCGGCTGAACATCGTGGATTACCCTAGCCAGGCTGTCAGAACTGGAAAGATCCCCGTAGTGGAGATACAGCTTGACTTGTTCCCCATTATGGGGGTCGCGGTAGATGTGGTCCAACCTCCGGGTATTAAAAGTCGATGCTCGGCGGATCACGCCATGGACTTCATAACCTTTATGCAGCAGCATTTCAGCCAGATACGAACCATCCTGTCCTGTAATTCCAGTAATTATCGCTTTTTTCATTTTTAGATCCTCTGGGTGCTCCCCATGTGGTTCCACTACTTCTCAAGCAGATTGGGTTTCTCTGATGGGCATTCTCTTCAGTTCTACCGAATACCCATTTACTTCCAGGACAGGGATATCTTCCCGATCCACTACCTCAAACCCCTGTTCCAGACAGGTCAGCTGGCAAACATCAGCGATCTCACTTTTTCCAGTGATCCTGACCTGCTGATAGCCGTCTTTTTTGATCTCAGCCAGGAGGTCCTTGACCCGCTCGCGGGTCTCCCGATACAGGCGCATTTGGTTTTCAATATATTGAACTGTTAATTTTGCCCTCAGGGCAATGCCTTCCGGAGTAATGATATAGCGCAGTTTCTTTCGCTGGGCTCTTTTAGCTTTGACATATCCCTTATTTACCAGGCGTTTAATATGCCAGTTTACAGTACCAACGGCTACATCAAGCATCTCAGCCAGGGTTGATTGGTTCACATCGGGGTCGTTGGCAATTTCTTCTAAAAGAATTAACTCTCGATCATCCTGCGATAGGTCCATCAAGAACAGCTCCCATAGTTATAATTCAACGTCTGAATTATAACCGATATAAGGTTGCAGTCAAGGACAGGGGTTTTCCCGCTGTTTGGGTCTCGATCCCTGATCCAATAGGATTGAATTGTTTACCATGGTGCTATTTTTCATCCAGGATGCCCTGGTAGAGGTCAATATATTTTCCAGTTTGCACTCTAAGGTCATATTTCCGCAGGGCTTGTTTGCGACAGTTTTCCCCCATAACCCGATGCTGAACTGGGGCCAGGAAAAACCTCTCGATCCCATCCCTCAGTTTAGACGGCTCTCTGGAATTCACCAGAATTCCGGTCACACCATCCTGTACTTCCCCAGGCATAGGACCGATATCAAAAGCAATTACCGGTGTACCACAGGCTATGGATTGGGACCGATATCAAAAGCAATTACCGGTGTACCACAGGCTATGGATTCCAGGACCGTTTGGGGTTGGCCATCAGCCAGGGTCGGGCACAAAAAGGCATCAGCTGCAGTGTAGATCAGAGCCTGCTGATCAGGGTCGCTAACGTATCCAAAATGTTTGATCTTGCGCAATTTATCGGGTTTGGACCAGCCTTCTTCACTTCCCATGGTTATTAACATCGGTGTTTCAGCGCCAGATTTTTGCATCATTTCCAGAGCCTCGACCGCCAGATGATATCCTTTGCGGTAATTTCCCTTTCCGCCGGCAGCCCAGACCAGGATGCGCTCCTCGCTTGGCAAACCCAATTTTTCCCGGGATAGTTTTTTATCCTGAGGTCGATAGATCTCCAGGTTCACACCGTTAGAGATCACATTAATGCTGCGGGCATCTCCAAGTATGCTCTGGGCTACCTGGGCTCTCATCCAATCCGTGGTCACGATCAGATGCAGGCGGGATCGATCATAAATCGTTTTTTTTGCTTTCCATACCCGGCGGGTTCCATCTCGGAGTGTGGGTGGGGGTTCGACGATCTTCCTTCCCTCTGGTGTTAAGAGCGGGCACCTATAACAGCCTGTTTTCCAGCGCTCACAATCATAAGGATAAGCACAATGGCCGGTCACAGCCCATAGATCCGGCAGCCGCCAGACAACAGGCTTATCAGAGCTCAGCTCAGGCAAACTCCAGAGGTTAAAGAAACCTCCAAACAAATTCCGGAGGTCAATAATATCCGCCCACTCATAAAGAGCTGTCTCGGTGATCCTGAGATTGGGGAGATTCGACCAGGGGTGGATACCATAGTACTTTTCCAGCCAGTTTCCGATCCGGGATTTCAGGCTTTTATATGGTGTTCTGAAACGGGCTACCTGCTCCCAGATCAGGTGGATATCCGGATCATCAGAAAATTTACTGCGTCCAACCAGGAATTTGGATTGGTGACCGTTTTCTATCAGAGCCTGGCTGAACCGGCGCATGGCCCGGGCCGCACCTCCAATATGGGAGGTGGTATTGATATGCAAAACGCGCATTTTCACCCCAGAGATGTTAAACTTTCCCGAACAGCATCCACCATATAACTCAGATCCTCCGCTTCCATTTGAGGATACATTGGCAGGGTCACGATTTCCTGTATGACCTTTTCAGTAACCGGTAGTTGATCCTTTTTAAATTCTGATCCTCGATAAGGGGGCATCTGATGGACTGCCGGGAAAAAATGGATCGAAGCGCCAATCCCTTTGCTATTCAAGTTCCTGACAAACTCATCCCGCAGGGAATCTTGCACCCGGATGGTATACATCTGGTAGACATGCTCGTTTTCGGGTTTTTCCGTCGGAACCTGAACTCCCGGAACTTCCTGCAATGCTCGGGTGAGCTGGTTTGAATTAGCCCGGCGTTTTTGATTCATTTCTGGTAGTTTCTTGAGCTGCTCAACACCAATGGCTGCCAGGATATTTGACATCCGGAAGTTATAGCCAATCAGGCTGGCAGATCTGAACCAGGATTTTTCTGCTGCTTCTCGCTCATAAGTGGTCTTGTCGATCCCATGCGCCAGCAGGGCTTTGACTTTTTGGGCCAGATCATCATCGTTGGTAGTTAACATTCCGCCTTCACCCGTGGTCATGTTTTTGGTGGGATAAAAGGAAAAACAACCCACACCAAATGTGCCAGTCAGCATTCCCTGATGTTTCCCACCGATAGTTTCAGCTGAATCCTCGATAACGTGCAAACCGTGTTTTTTGGCGAGATCCATGATCTCCGTCATATCAGCGCTCTGGCCCCCAAAGTGGACCGGCATGATTGCTTGAGTCTCCGGGCTTATCAGGCGTTTGATCGACTCCAGATCGATATTGCAGGTATCTTCCTGGATATCAGCGAAGACCGGACGGGCTCCACCGGTGATGATCGCATTGGCTGAGGCTACGAAAGTAAAACTAGGCAGGATCACCTCGCCAGTGATCCCCAAACCCTCAACTGCCAGGTGAAGAGCTGAGGTACAAGAATTCATTGAAAATGCATGTTTGACACCCAGGTACTCAGCAAAGTTTTCCTCAAATTCGTGGTTTTTCGGACCGTGGGCATACCATCCGGAATCAATGACCTCGGCGACCGCGGCTTTTTCTTCCTCACCAGTATAGGGAATACACAGGGGGATTTTTCGCATGGGATTTTCCTCTCAAGCAGCTCTCTTGTTTACCTCTTAAATACATCTAGTTCACGATAGATATCCAGGTAGCGTTGGATCCCTTTTTCAAGGGAAAAGACGGGGTTATATCCAACCAGATTTTGGGCTTTTTTGATAGAAAGGGCCCCCCTCTTCGGCCTGAAGACATCTTCTTCGTCAACAATTTTTATTTCCAGATCAGCGATGTGGGTTTTCAGGATCTCCGCGAATTCTCTTAAAGTATACCCCCTGCCATAGGTGATATTAAATGCTTCCCGGTCGGCTTTGGGACTGAACATGACTTTAATAATGCCTTCAGCTGCATCATCCACAAAAGTAAAGTCCAGGGCCTGGTGTCCTCCCCCGTAAAGGGTGATGGGTTTTTTAAGCAGGGCATTCTCAATAAAGATCTGACTGACCCGGCGATTTACGTCATAGGGGCCGTAAACTGCTGAAGGCCGGACAATGGAGTAAGGTATTCCATACCGTCGGCTGTAGGTTTCAGTCATGATCTCGCCAGCATATTTTGTGCCGCCGTACATGTCCTTGGGACGCTTGGGATGATCCTCGGGAGCGGGTATCTCTTCAAAATCACCATAGATCATCGAGGAAGAGATGTAAACGAACCTTTCCACAAAGTCCACATCCCGGACAACTTCCAGGACATTCACCGCACCTTCCAGGATGCTGGTCAGAGCCTCTTCAGAGTGACGATTTGACAAGTCCGCGATCGGAAGGGCAGCTAGGTGCAAGATCCGGTCCGGTTTGGTCTCCAGAATGACCCGCCTTAAATGCGCCTTATCGCGGGTATCCCCCCGCCGAAAATCGATCTGATCTGCGATCCCCTGAAATCTTAATTCGGTAAAGTCTTTTAATATGCTTTTCAGGGGAGAGATGTATTGGACAAAAGCATCATAAACGACTACTTCATGCCCCTCGGCTAAGAGTTTATGGCATACATAGGACCCAATAAAACCAGCTCCACCAGTGATAAATACTTTACTCATATTTCCATCCTTATTTAATTTCCCAAAATATCCCCAACCTTCAAAAACCTGGCTGGAGCAAGATGTTGTCCCTCAACAATGATCAGCTCGATCAGTACCTCCCCATCCCTGGTTGAAGCGACCACATGGTCCCCTCGGATTTCCAGAATTTCGCCAGGTTCCCCTTGAAAATCGCCGGAAAACAAAGTAGTTTTTTCGATCTCCAGCTTGGTCCCTCGAAGGAATGTAAACGCCGAGGGATAGGGTCCGTACATAGCCCGAACCAGGTTATGGACCTGAACAGCAGACATCAGATTCCAATCGATCTGGCTGTCTTTGGGGTATCTGCGCCGGAAATATCCTCCTTCTTCAGGATTCTGCGGGACTGCTTTTACGGTTCCAGATTGGATCTGGTCCAGGACCTCTACCAGCAAACCGGGGAAGATCTGAAGGGTTTTTTCGATCAGGCTGGCATGGGTATCCGCAGCTGTGATCTGGTAAATTTCCTGGGCGATGATGTCCCCGGTGTCGATCCCTTCGTCCACATAGATGATGGCGCATCCGCCGCTGGTCTCACCCTGGATGATCTGCCAATTAAGAGGCGCGGCTCCCCGGTATTCGGGCAGTTTTCCGCCGTGTAAATTGATGGTGCCCAAGGGAGGAATCTCAATGACCTGTTTTTTGATGATTTTGTTATACCCGCAGAGCACAAACAAATCGGCCTGAAGGTCTATAAGCTTGGCAACCGACTCAGGAGAATTGATCTTGTCCAGGAATAAAACTGCAAATCCATACTCGATACTGAGATCATCGATCTCCTGCTCTTGTTCCACAGCTATGACTGCAGGCACCGAATAACCCGATTTGAGGATATGGGCTAAACATGTACTGCCGCGGATTCCTTTGCTGAAATAGACGATATTCATCAAACAGGCTGCCTTGTTTTTGATTAACCGGCCTCATCTACTTGCCAATCGATCACCGGCCGGATGGGACCATCAAACGCACCGGGAGCATAACGATAGCCATCCGAGGTGTCAATAATATCGACTTCGAGATATTCCTTCCCGGGTATCAGGACTTTATGGCCTGGTGAATCAAACCCAATATAGATCCGGTAGGTCATATTGTTTAGGATATGGGGGGGAATTTTTGCAATAGCTGTGTAATGCCCTGGTTTACGATTGAACCCTTGCTGGATCTGGGAGTCTTCATAGGTAGCGAAGACGGTTTCACTCATCGTGGTCTTAAACCGTAAATACAACCTGAGGTTTTTGACTTCCTCAACGATTTTGTAATGGATCCTAATCTCAAATCCTTCATCAATCTGGTAGGCGGTTTTTACATCGCCTGATTCCGATACCAGCTCGATCCCAAACAGGATGACCTCTTTGTCCTGGGGCGCTTCCGCCTCCGACCAGGCCAGCCGCCCCGATGAGGAAACATCTTTGCTGGAAAGGTATTCGTTGATGACCGAGTCCACTTCCGCATCCATCGTCAACGTGCCCTCTTCCAACAGCAAACCCCGGGAGCAAAGAGAACGGACTGCGCCCATATTATGGCTCACAAATAGCACTGTTCTGCCCTGCTGAGAGACTTCTTCCATCTTGCCTAGTGATTTTTTCTGGAATGCAGCATCACCAACTGATAAAACTTCATCGATCAACAGGATTTCTGGTTCCAGATGAGCAGCGACTGAAAACGCCAGCCTGACTCCCATCCCGCTTGAATAGAACTTTACTGGTGTGTCAATAAATTTACTGATCCCAGAAAAATCCACTATCTCCTCAAATTTTCGGTCAATTTCCTGGCGGGTCATACCCAGGATAGTCCCATTCAAAAAGACGTTCTCCCTGCCTGTCAGTTCGGGATGGAAACCAGTTCCAACCTCCAGCAAACTGGATACCCTGCCATTTAATTCAACTATGCCACCGGTTGGATAGGTAATTCTGCTGAGGATTTTTAGGAGAGTGCTTTTGCCAGCACCATTCTTTCCAATGACGCCAATCACTTCTCCAGGTTTAATCTCAAAACTGACATCTCTGAGAGCCCAGATAATATCATCCTGCTCCTGGAAATCCTGATCGAACTGGGTCAGGTTTCTGAGCCGGCGGAAATTCTTGATCGGCTGAGTGACCCAATCTGAGATCACCTCGGCCAGGGTATCCCGGGCTTGTTTCTCAAACCCGATGCGATAGCGTTTGGATAGATTATTAACTCGGATTGCATTTGTAGTCATAAGTAATCTTTTGTGCTGGATAATATTAATTCAGGCAACATCAGCAAAATAACGTTCCATGGAACGGAAATACAAGGCCCCACTCAGGAAGAACGCAATCGCCATCAAGGCCCCAACTCCGAGGAGATCCCAGGGCATAGCCCGGGTTCCCAACAAGGCAGACCGGAATCCTTCTATCACACCCACCATCGGATTCAAGGCATACAGGATCTGGTATTTTTCCGGGATGATGCTGGTCGCATAAATAACCGGAGAGGCATACATCAAAAGTTGCACAAAAAAGTCTGCCCCATACCGGATATCCCGATATTGGATTGAGAGGGCTGTTAGCCACATCCCGACTCCGGCTGATGTCAACACCATTAAGACCATAAATACCGGTACCAGCAGGGCCCAGATCGTTGGCTTGACTCCGAACCAAACCATTAATCCCAACAAGATCAGGAAAGAGATCCCGAAATCGATCAATTTCCCCAATACCGGTGAGATCGGGATCACCAGACGGGGAAAATATACCTTGGTGATCAAATTCTTAGAACTGATCAGGCTGCCGCTGGCACTGGTAAGGGAGGAAGAAAAGAAAGTCCAAGGAACCAGGGCCGTATAGCTGAAAATAGCATATGGCACACCCTCCGAGTTCACTTTGGCCAGGTTGCCAAACACGATCGTAAAAACGATCATAGAAAACACCGGTTGAATGATCGCCCACCCAACCCCTAACACTGATTGGGCATAGCGGGTTTTTATATCACGCCAGACCAGGAATAAGAACAGATCTTTGTACTGCCAAAGTTCCTGCCAATTGATCAGCCTTTTCTTCTGATCCTGGGAATCAATGACAATTTTTTTTGTAAAATTGGTTTTCTTATTCATATAATCCCGGCCCTACCGCTTCCATTTGACTGAACAGGAGAGCAATTAAATAATAAAAACTGATTTATCCTGCCAGGTTTTCATAAAGTATCTGCTGGAATTCTTAAGCTCAATAAAATCCCAGAACTCTTTATAATTCAATATTTGAATTATAAAGAGTTCTGGGTTGCTGTCAAGCTCAATATTTTTTATAGGTCAAATCTTATCTAGCGCTTTTTTAACAAGTCGATTGAAGGTGTATCGATCACAAGATCGTATTTGATGCCATCAACATCTAAAATGGGAGGAATTCTGGTCGATATGATATATTCTGGCCCAGGATCTGTACCTGGGTCCAGTTCCCTCGAGGTGTCATCGACCCCAATATGGTAAAAAGCCGGTTTGCCCTCGCCACCCACACGATCAGTCATAACCCAAATTGGATATTCCCAGTCATTACTCCCTAGCTGCAATCCTACCCAGCTTATGTCAAGCAAGTTTACCTGATCCATGACCGTTTGATAATCTTCCTGTAAGCTGCTTTTTGCTGCAAATAAAAGGGCAGTCCGATCCGTAGAAAGGACGGATATACCCTTGTAATAGGGGCTGATGATAGTTGCATATTCATCAAAGATATGAGGGCGATTGGAAAAGAACCGTTTAACTAATTTGGGACCAAACCGGGAATTTTCTTTAAACAGCGGCACCAATGGCCGGGTGTCATTCAGGAACAGGAAAGGGAGGCTGTAGATAATCAATAAACCAGAAAGGACCAGCGGCAAAAGCTTGGTTTTTCTGGTTTTGTGGATCAAGGTACCGACCAAGGGAGCCCCCAGGCTGAAAATTGGCAGCTGCAATCTGGAACCCCAGGGTTGCCATTTCAGCAGCCCGGAAAACAGGATTACTGCCAGAACTACAGCTATAGCCCAGGCTCTTTGGAGCTGATCTCCGGTTTTCCAGTTCACTGGAATTTTCAGCAGAGCAAGGAAAATGATCAAAAAATGGAGCAGGTTCCCGGACTCGTCCTCATTGATCTGGAAGCGGATTTCGAAAACTGATCCCGGGTAAGTAGTGCCTGGATCTGAAACCAGGTTTCCCAAATGAGTCGATATTAATCCCGTCAGCTGTTGATTGCGGGATGGATTTGGCACGGCCAGGTGCATCGAGCCGTTGCGGACCAGATTGGCGTACAATCCACCAGCTGAGATATTATCAACGATCACACGGTTGGTTTCGGTAGATAGAGGGTTTGAATATAGACTTTGATTCCTGGCATAGAAACCCATATTCAGGGTCAGTCCTACCAAGACCACCAGGCCTAATTGAAATACTAGCCTGGCTTTTAGTTGGATTTCTTTTGCTACCAGGAAGGCCAGTGAGAAAGCGAGGCCTATTGCAGCGCAGAATAGATACGCTGTACCTTTGGTTATCAAACCCAATCCCAGCGATAAACCCGCTAAAATGACAGCTGTCCAAGACCTGGTTTGCAGCAATCGGATCAAATAATTAGCAAACAAGATGCAGAACAGACTGGTTACGAGATCATTCTGGGTGCTTGAACTCTGCAGGATGGC
This sequence comes from uncultured Chloroflexia bacterium, assembly GCA_963716695.1. GTDB lineage: Bacteria > Chloroflexota > Anaerolineae > Anaerolineales > UBA11858 > B10-G9. Next base: position 67,804 of record CAVQTT010000010.1, on the reverse strand, counting down.
CATTGGCAGGGTGGCAGTGAACAGTCCGGCTGATAGTTGACCTCGTCGGGAAGCACCCAACAGTCGCGCCGAATCGGAAACCGCTATGATCAAGACAAAAAAACCCGACCACTGGATCAGATTGGCAAATCTGTCCGATCTGGTCAGGAGCTGAAGATGCAGAATCATATACTCAGCCATGGGCATCGAATGATTTTGCCTGGCAATAGAAGTTGGGTAAAACTCGACGCTCTTCTGCTGAATCCAATGCACGATTCGGGGCATGTGGTAAGTCATGGAGTCGAAGTTATTTGGCGGAGCAGCCAGGGCGATTACTAGGGTTAGGAATAGAATCCCGGAGATCGATATCATGACAAAAATCTCGAAACTGGAAAACTTCTCCCTGCCAGCTAACCGCGCTTTTACACTTTCCAGAATTGGACCCGCTTGATCGCGAGTCTTCCAGATTATCAACAAAAATAATCCGACAGACAGAAGAATCCATGCTATCAGAATCCCTGATCGGGTAATCATCTTTGCCAAAGAGAAGATCTCAGTCATCACCAGGATTATGCAGGCGAGTATAAGGTAGGCTTGGAGAATTGTGTCCCTGAAAGAATTTGATCCCAGATAACCAAGCATGGTTAGCAGGAGGAAAATGCCAATAATTAAGACCATCGATCTTCCTTCTCCATCTTAATCAGGTGAAGTTCTTGTTGCAGCCTTTATCATTAAGTCCAAGCCTGATCCCGGAATAGTTGATGACCTGCTGCCATCTGGTTTTCCGGATCTGGAGTACGCTCCCGGAAAAATTTTATGGAGTTTCATTTATCACCTGGTTTTTCAAGTCTTCGATGAGCAGGTTGGTCCGATAAACAACACCCATCCGATTGAGATGATAGGCAGTGTTGTACATCAAAAACTCATCCATGACATACCTCTCCGGACTCCCAAGAACTTGGAAACCATGATCCTGGAGTGCTATCTCGACCAGGGTAATTTGAGGGCGCATATTCTGGAAAGTAGCTTCCTGGATTCCCGGAAAAGTAATGTAGAGCGACGCCCCCTTGTCGGAAAGAATTCCATCATATTCCTGCAAAAATGAGAATAAATGAAGATTCAACCTGCCATCAATCGGTCCATAGGGTGAAAAATCACTATGATCATAAGCCCAATGAATATAGACATCCCCGTATTCATTAAATGCTTTTCGTTCGTAGACCCCGATATCTTCTTTGTCCTCCAAGACATACTCCTTGGGATTGACCTTGGACAAACTGTAACGGGGTATAAATGGCAGGAGATTGATCCAGTGATTAAGATCGAGGGTACCGATCGAGGAACGATCGACATCCATCACCGTTCGCAGTAATTCATCTCCCCCATAGACATTCCGGCCGAAGAATTGGCTGTACTCTGCAGAGATGAGAACAATATCTCCGGGTTGAATGTACGGCAGCAAGTTTTCCAGTGTATATATTAAACTTATCGTGGCCTGGATCGCAGTATTGATCGGATTTAATCCAGTCTCTTTTTGAATTAGCGCGCTGTCGATTCCGAAAGATAAATTAGAGCCCCCAACCAGGATCAACCGCTGCGGAGGTGTATCTTCCAACAATCTGTCTTTATCCAATTTGGCAAATACTAACGATTGCTGGGCCCTGGGAGTAGCCGGCACAAATACAAAGACCACCGAAAAGAGTACCACAGGTATTAAGATAAAAACCATCAAATTCCGAAGAAAATCCCGCATAAAAAAATCCTAGAATTGGAAATAGATAAACTGCTGTCCTGACTCACTAAAGAGCAAGATGATGTATATTATTCCGTAATAACCCAGCCAGCGAAAAACTGGTTTCCAGGTCAATCCGAGATTCTGTAATCCATGTTCACCATCTCGTCCCAGCCATTCAACCAGAATCAGGAATCCAGCCAGGAGCAGGTTAATAGCCGCTTTTTGCCTCCCGAAAAACATTGGAATGCTCCAAAGTGATGCCGAAAAGATCCTGGAAAGGATCAGGCTGAGATGATTGATATCCTCTGCCCGGAAAAAGATCCACGCAAAGGTAATCAGAGCAAAAGTAAACCCGATAGAGAAGATATCCTTCACCGAGGGCAGAATCCTTCCCGGAGCGATATCACCCAGATTTTCCCTATTTCTCCCACTTATCATCAGAGGAAGGAAATAGATGGCATTTAGCATTCCCCAGGCAAGGAAAGTCCAGTTGGCTCCGTGCCACAAACCACTTACCAGGAAAATAATGAAAGTGTTCCGGATCGTTATCCAGGTTCCTTTGCGGCTACCACCCAATGGGATATAGACATAATCGCGAAACCAAGATGTCATCGATATATGCCAGCGCCGCCAAAACTCGCCAATGTCCCGAGAAAAATACGGGAATGCAAAATTCTTCATCAAATTGAAACCAAATAATCTGGCCACCCCGATGGCAATATCAGAGTAGCCAGAGAAATCCCCATAGATCTGGAAAGCAAAGAAAACGGCTCCCAGGGCCAAAGTGCTTCCAGAATACTCACCAGCCCCATTAAAAATTAAATCGGCAAAAACTGCACACCTATCTGCTACAACGACCTTCTTGAACAATCCCCATAAGATCTGCCTCAATCCATCGACAGCCTTGTCCGCATCAAAGTGCCGATCCGAGGAGAATTGAGGCAATAGGCGGGCAGCTCGCTCGATGGGCCCGGCCACCAGTTGGGGGAAAAAACTTACAAAAGCTGCATATGCTAGAGGTTCCCGGGTTGGCTTTAATTTTCCCCGGTAGATATCGATGGTGTAGCTCAATGATTGGAAAGTATAAAAGCTGATCCCCACCGGCAGAATAACATTCAGGGAACGAATGGAAATCTCCTGTCCAAAAAAGGAAAAGGCCTCAACAAAACTGTCCAGGAAAAAATTTGCATACTTAAAATAACCCAAGAGGCCCAAATTAACCAGGATGCTGGCCAGCATGAAGAATTTTTTTCGTGTCTTTCTCTGTTCCCATCCCAGCAGGAGTCCTGCATAATAATCAAATACTGTGTTGAAAAGGACCAGTCCCAAGAAGCGCCAATCCCACCAGCCATAGAAAATGTAGCTGGCGATCACCAGCAAGAAGTTCTGACCTCGGCGGTTATCTCTAAATGCAAACCAGTGGAGGGCAAAAACGATTGGTAAAAAAATGGCAAATTCAAGGGAATTAAACAGCATTGGCAGATCCTGATCGGTAGAGACCCTAATTAATTACTGCCCTCACTCCGTTTGAATATCCTTGGCCCACGAGCGCTCTTGCAGATACCAATCCACCACACGTTTGATGCCTGCCTCCAGGGAAACTCCCGGCTCCCATCCCAACAGATCCTGAGCTTTTTTAATATCAGCCTGGCTGGCCATCAGATCTGCCGGGTGGCGGGGCTGTTGAACGATCTGGGCCTTTTTCCCCAGGTATTTCTCCAGTATCTTGATCATGGCATTAACTGTCATCAGCTCATGACCGCCAAGATTGATTATTTCATAACCTAATGGTTTTAAGGCTGCTATCGTACCCTGCGCGATATCATCCACATAGGTGAAACCCCGCGATTGGGATCCGTCTCCATTCAGCAGCACAGACTCTTCCTCATGGATCCATTTCACAAACCTGAACATCACACTATCCGGTCGTCCCGCGGGTCCGTAGACATTAAAATACCGTACGATACTCACATCCAGATCGTAGAGATAATGATAAGCGTGGGCCAGGGATTCAGCAGATTTTTTGCTGGCTGCATATACTTGCAGGGGGTGGTCTGTGGGTTGATGTTCGTCAGATGGCAGGACTGCTCCATCACCATATAATCCTGCGGTCGAAGCCAGGAGGAATTTTGAAATCCCCTCCCGCTGGCAAAATTCCAGCAGATTGAGGGTCCCTGTCACATTGGTATCAAGATAGACCCAGGGATCGATGAGACTATCGCGCACGCCAGCTCGGGCAGCCAGGTTGATCACTGCCTCAAATTTTTTCCCTTTTAAAGCCTCATTGTCCAGCAGGGACCGCTGGGCAACATCCAATTTCAGAAATGAAAAACCGGATCTTTGTTCTCAGTTTGGCCAAACGGTATTCTTTCATGAGGGGGTCATAAGCATCGTTCAGGTTATCGATACCAACGACCTCTGCCCCCGCGTCAAGAAGTTTCTCCCCCACTACAGCACCGATAAAACCCGCAGCACCGGTTAATAAGTATCTCTTCATATTTATCCCATTTCTGCTGGCTAGAGCCTGATCACTTTTGGATCATCTTTTCCAAGATCCCCCAGGGCATTGCGGGCATCCATGATGCAGTTGGCTCCTTCGTAGATCTCTTGATAATTATATTGACTGTGGTTGGTAATAATCACCACACAATCAGCCTTGTTTACAGCTTGATTCAGGTCAGGAACGCTGCGGAGATTTGATATTCTCATGCTCAAGTTCAGGAATGTAGGGATCATGATAGCTGACCAGGACTCCATTTTGTTTTAATAAACCGATCACATCGAGAGCAGGAGATTCCCTGACATCGTCGATATCCGGTTTATATGCCGCGCCCAACACCAGGATCTGACTGTTCTTGAGGGCTTTTTGCTGGCTGTTAAGTGCCTCCTGGATCTTGCCAACTACAAATCTGGGCATTCCAGTATTGATCTCTGAAGCCAAATCAATGAAACGGGCTGTGTAATTGAGGGTTCGTAATTTCCAAGATAAGAAGAGGGGATCGATTGGGATACAGTGTCCTCCCAGGCCGGGACCCGGGGTGAATTTCATAAAACCGAAGGGTTTGGTGGCTGCGGCATCGATCACTTCCCACACATCAATACCCATCCGGTCGCACATGATCGCCATTTCATTGACAAGTCCGATATTGACCATCCGGAAGGTATTCTCCAACAGCTTGGTCATTTCAGCGACTTCTGCAGTAGAGACCGGCACAACATTTTCCATGGCGGCCTGATAAAATGCTGCTGCAATCTCGGTACAGGCGGATGTCATACCCCCCACCACCTTAGGGGTGTTCCGGGTTGTCCAATCCACACGGCCTGGATCTACCCGCTCCGGGGAAAAGGCCAGGAAAAAGTCCTTCCCGATGGTCAAATCCTTCCCATCCAGGAGTTTTGGCAGCAGTAACTCCCGGGTCGTGCCAGGATAGGTAGTGGATTCCAGGATTACAACCATATCCGGATGGATATAGGGAGAAATCGACTCTGTGACACTAACAATATAAGAAAGATCTGGATCCCGTGTCTTGCGCAGGGGCGTTGGCACACAAATACTGACAGCATCTGCATCCTTAACGACTGAAAAATCCCTGACCGCCCTTAGGCGTCCTTCCTCAACCATCTTCTTCACCAGAGAGGATTCCACATCATCGATATAACTCTCACCCCGATTGATCTGATCCACCTTATTAGCATCCAGGTCAACTCCAGTAACCTGATAGCCCGATTCTGCCAGCACAGTAGCCAGAGGGAGGCCCACATAGCCCAGACCCAAAATAACTACTTTGGCTGTCCGGTCCTGAAACTTTGTTCTCAATTGAGTATTATTCATCGCAACTTTTCTCCGAAATTAGAACAGGCTTAATTGTTCTGCCTGATCTGCTGTATTATCAGGGTCCTTCTCAATAATTGGGGGCGCTTGCTGGGATGATTGGATCAATCCTGGCAGGGCTGCAAAATCAGCTTCAATTGTTGGGCGCAGGGAGGGTCTGTGCAGAGCAGCTGCCGGATGGAAAAACGGGACAACCAGCCTGCCCTGGACCTGGAGCGCTTGACCGTGAATTTCACTGATCCTGGCATTTGGAATAAATTTGGCCATTGAGAACCTTCCCAAAGTAACGATCACCCTGGGACGTATCACTTCGAGCTGCCGGTCCAGATAAGAACCGCAAGCCAGCAGCTCCTCCGGTTGGGGGTCCCGGTTTCCCGGGGGCCGGCATTTAACCACATTGGTGATAAACACCTCCTCGCGTTTCAAACCGATCTTTGCCAATAGTTCAACCAATAGATCTCCAGCTGCCCCAACAAATGGTCTGCCCTGCATATTTTCGTGAAACCCTGGCCCTTCACCAATGAACATGATCGCTGCATCGGCAGGGCCTTCTCCCGGAACACCCTTTTCCCGGGAATGGGATAACTCACATTTTTTACAGTGGGAGACTTCTTCCCCAATTGTAGCCAATTCCCGGTCTGCATCCATGACTAATACCTCGATCTACCCCCCTGTTCCTCAACCCGGGATCGGATCCCCTTTGTGCAGATAGAAGGGGCTCAAACTAAGCACATTATCAACATCACCATTTTTCCAGCGGCCCCAGGCAAGTTCAGCCAGGTATTTTGGGCTGCGCATCGCCAGCGCTGGATCGGCTGCAGTATAGTACTTATGCCCAACAACTGCCTTGCGCAGATCTGCTGAGATCTCCCCGGTCAGCAGGCAGGGTTGAGCAACCTTTGCGATCAATTCATCCAATGACAAGTTTTCCAAGTCGCCGGTTTGTGCCCAGCCCGCCTCGCCCGCCTGGTACCAGCCAACTGCCAATCTGTTCCGGCCGGCTTGAAGCACAGCTGCCAGCAAATGATCTCCCAGGGGAATGGCCCGGGCCGTGATATCCAGGGTAGGTATACCTATCACCGGCAGCTTGTGAGTAAAAGCCAGGCCTTTGACCAGGGCCAGGCCAATCCGTAATCCTGTGAAGGACCCCGGTCCAATTGCCACACCCAGGACTTCCAGGTCTTTGGCTTTCAGTCCTGCCCGGGAAAGATTTTGATGTACTCCTCGGGCTAATTCGACTGTATGATAGCGCCGTGAGATCCAGCTCTCCTCACAAAGGAATTGGGAACCGTCAAAAATCGCTATGCCTACACTCTGGGTTGAAGTATCAATTGCCAGCAACATATTTAGGACCCGTATATATCTCCCCGTAGTTTCTCGAGGATGATCTTATGTCTTTCGCCCTTTGCGTTAACGACAAAATCCCGCTGTTCATCATTGATAAGTTTCATCTTGATCCACAAATAATCTTCCGGCAAGACATCCCGTATCCGGTCAGCCCATTCAATCAGGAGGGGCCCCTGGTTCAGCATGGCATCAATATCCAGATCAAGGGCTTCTTCTGGGCCAGAGAGGCGGTAGGCATCCAGGTGGAATAATTGGTTCTGATCCAACCTGCGGTATACATTCACCAGGACATAGGTTGGGCTGGTAACTGAATCATAGGATCCCCAACCGGAAGCGATCCCCTGGGCCAATGTTGTTTTTCCAGCCCCCAGATTACCTTCCAGGCCCACCACATCTCCCGGTTCCAGCAGCTCACCCAGTCGCATACCAATCCGTTTTGTCTGGGTCGGACTTCGGCTGATTACCTCAAAAGAACCTTTTTCAATGACAGCCATAGATCAATCCCTTCATATGATCGTGGAGGACCTGAATCAATTTTACCATCCCCACTCAGGTGACAGTTTTCATATCGGCCAGAGATGCGATCAGTTTCTTCTTTCCTACAGCTTCGAAAAACACATCCACAATTTCATCGTCATCCTGGATCTGGCTGTTTAATACCAGGCCAACTCCCCATTTGGGATGAGAGACCTTCTGTCCGGGATGATACTGGGCTGTTTGAGCTGCCGGGCGGGTGGGCTCCTGCTGATATTCTTTCCAGGAAAGCACCTTCTCTCCGGGACTTGAATGGGACACCCTCACCAATGGTGGGCTATCTTCCTCCCTGAGATCAGGGGGGATATCCTGGTAATAACGGGATTCAACCAAAGGTTCAAAATAGCCGTAGGTATAGCGGTTCAAGGAATGGAAAAGGAATAAGCGGTCTTTGGCGCGGGTAACTCCTACGTAAAATAACCTCCGCTCCTCTTCCATGGCTTCGGAGTCATCGAAGGATCTTTGGTGGGGAAGCACACCTTCATTCATTCCAATAATCATCACCTGACCAAATTCAAGCCCTTTTGCAGCATGTAATGTCAATAAGGTAGGGACTTCCAGGTCATTACCAATAGTATCCTGATCTGATACCAGAGCGATATCTTCCAAAAAAGAGAGCAATCCAACAGTCTGGTATTCAGATGCCAATCTCTTCAATTCAACAACGTTCTCCCAGCGTTCATAGCCATCCTCACTCCCATCTTCAAGATATTGACGGTACCTGGTATCATCGATGATCAAATCAACGATCTCTACCGGTGGCAGTGATTCAGACTGGGATCGCCACTTGAAGAACATGCCGCCAAAAGCAGCCAGTCGTTTGCCGGCAGCAGTTGAGAAAAGCTCCAGTTCTGGCGCGTTCTGATCGGCTATTTTTAATAGAAGGTCTCCAGGACTCAAACCTGCTCGTTGGGCGAATGTGATCAATTCCGCAAAGGTCTTGGTCCCGATCAAGCGGCTGGGTGTATTAATGATCCGGGCCAAACTGAAACTATCAGCCGGATTAACAACCAGCCGCAGAAACGCAATCATATCCTTCACCTCTCTCCTGCCGTAAAACCTCTGAGCACCAACTAATCTATAGGGAATATTGGCAGAGAGGAATGCCTCTTCGATCTGGCGGGATTGGGCGTTGGTTCTATACATCACAGCAAAATCAGCCAGGTTGGCTTTCTTCCCTGATACTTGTTTGATAATGGTATCCACCACAAACTGGGCTTGCTCTCGCTCATCGTAGGCTTCTCGAATGGTGATCTTTTCTCCAGCACCTCTTTCTGTGAATAAATTTTTCGGGGTCCGATTGGTATTCTGGTCGATGATAGCCATCGCTGTATCAAGGATATTTTGAGTGGAACGGTAATTTTGCTCCAGGAGGATCACCTCCGCATCAGGGTAATCCTCTTCAAATCTGCGTACATTCCTGTAATCGGCTCCTCTCCAGCGGTAGATCGATTGATCGGAATCACCAACCACAAAAATATTCTGATGATAGGAGGCCAGGTGTTTCAATAAAGTGTACTGGGCCATATTGGTGTCCTGAAACTCATCAACCAGGATCTGCTGGTAACGTCTGGCATATTTTTCTCTGACCTGGTCATTTTCACTCAAAAGCAGGGCCATCCAGAGCAGCAGATCGTCAAAGTCCAGGGCGTTGCTTGCTAAAAGGATCTTTTGGTATCCCTGGTAAACCCTGGCGACGATCTCGTCCCGATAAGTAGCAATCGGGAAATCCTCTGGTAGATAGAGTTCATTTTTCGCAGCTGAGATCGAGGCATGTACGTTTTGAGGACGGTATCTTTTATCGTCCAGGTTTTGATCCTGCAGAACCTGGCGGACGACCTTGATCTGGTCATCTGCATCAAAGATCACATAGTTTGGGTCAACTGGCAGATGTTCAGATTCAATTCGCAGAATCCTAGCACAGGTTGAATGGAAAGTACCCAATGTAAGACCCTGGGTCCGTTGACCCAGCATAGCGCCGATCCGGTCTCCCATTTCGGTGGCCGCTTTGTTGGTGAAGGTGACCGCGATCAGATGGTAGGGCTGAATATTCCTTTCAGCGATCAGGTAGGCAGCCCGATGGGTTAGGACCCGGGTCTTGCCAGATCCGGGACCCGCCAGGACAAGCACGGGGCCGGGGGGTGCTGTCACAGCATGAATTTGTTGCGGATTAAGAGATTTCAGGATATCCATACTGGGCTGATTCTAATGGGTTGACAGATACATGTCAACAACATTGCGGAATTACCCCGCCTGGCGTAGAATTGAGCCATGAATTGGAATCTGATCGGGCATGAATGGGCTGTTCAACTTTTGAGCGGTCATATCAAAAATAAATCCCTCCGCCAGGCATACCTGATCACAGGGCCCCAAGGTATCGGAAAAACGACTCTGTCCATTCGTTTTATCCAGGCTATCCTCTGCCCCGAAGCCCCATCTCCTGGAGAACCCTGCCTCAAATGTTCAACCTGCCGGCGTTTGGCCCGTCGGGAATATCCTGATCTTTTTCCAGTTGCACTGGAAGATGGCAGTTCAAAGATCAAAGTCGAACAGGTCCGGGAGCTGATTCACAGCCTCTCTCTTTCACCGTATGAAGCACGCCATAAGGTCGGATTGATCATTGAGATCGAAAAAGCCAGTTCAAGTACCCAAAACGCCCTCCTCAAAACCCTGGAAGAACCCCCTGATCCTGTTATTCTGATCTTGACCGCAAGCTCTGTGGACGCTGTTCTTGGAACGATCGTATCCAGATGTGAAGAGCTCAAATTGACCAACCTGCCAATCACCACTACAAGTCAGGGATTGGAAAAACTCCATCATATTCCCCCTGCCCAGGCTGATTTCCTGGCTCACATCACGGGCGGAAAACCTGAAAGGGCGCTGGAATTCCATCAGCAACCGGAGTTATTGGAGCGCAGGTCAAATATGCTGGACGATCACCTCCTGCTATTAAAAAGCAACTCGGTTGAGAGATTTTCCTATGCAGCATCCATGGTCAGCGATCCAAAGCAGATCCCGGAGATGCTCAACATCTGGTACTCGATCTGGCATGACGTCCTGATCAGGGTCAGTAAATCCAAATCGGTAATCTCCAATATCGATCGGGAAAATGACCTGACGACAATACTACAATTTGTTGATCTGAAAACTACCCAGCGCATTCTGAATCTTTTAAATAGATCTGTCGGGTTGATCAGGGATAACGCCAATCTAAAACTAACCCTGGAGGATCTATTCCTGCAGTTCCCCAGGATCCCTGCCTGACCTCACCTCCCTGAATAAGGCGGATTTCACCCAGTGGTCAATACGAAGAAAGGCCCACCGGCTAGATAGTCATCTCCACTGATTTTATAGTGGTCTTAACTACCAGGAATTCCAGGAAAAATCTTGGGAAGTCTTGAGAATGACCGGCTGATGCTGTGGTCCTGAGGCCCAAAACTGGATCTTGTTAACCAAGGTGGTGAGAGAAAAACCTGATCCCTGTCATTTATTTTTGGATTTGAGTTAGAATATTGATGTGAGATCCCAATCATGACTAAGGACAACAATCTGCCAACTCAATTCCATAAGACAACACCCCGAGCCTCCCTGGAGCTGTTGTACAGGATCAGTCGTGAAATAGCCACCACGCTGGACCTTTCGACACTACTTCAGCGGGTTCTATCCTTATCCTTAAAGACCATCGGAGCAAATAGCGGTTCAATCATCATCCTTGATGAAAACGCAAATCCGGTGGAATCTGCCATCATCATCCAAGATCAGATCATCTATCACACCAATGAACAGCTTCGATCCACCCTAGAAGACGGTTTGGCAGGATGGGTCGTAAAAAACAGGGATTCTGTCAATATCCCGGATACCAGCACTGATAAACGCTGGTTACAGAGACCGGGGGAAGGGACCACCGGGACTGAATCAAAATCTGTTATTGCCCTGCCGATCCTGGTCCGAAATGATCTGGTTGGCGTGATAACCCTGGCCCATCCAGAACCCAACCATTTACAGAGGGACCATATCTCACTTGTGCAGGCAATTGCTGACCAAGCTGGTGTAGCGGTTCTAAACGCGCAGCTTTATGGCGAAAGCCAACGCCAGGCCCGGGTGATGACCGCCCTGGCCAACAGCGCTACCGCCATGTCATCGACCTTGAGATTAGAGATCGTGCTCGAAAACATTCTCGAGGAGATCCAGGAAGCACTCCAGGTCGAAGCTGTGACTCTCAGCCTGCTTGATCAAAGTGGAGAATACCTGGAATATAAAGCAGCTATTCACCAATCGATCGATCTGCATATCTCCTTGATCGGAAAACGGATTCCAATGGGTGAAGGACTCGCCGGGTCAGTGGCCGTGAGATGCGAGGGTGAAATTCTAACCAATCCTTCAAAGGATCCCCGGATCAATAAGTACCCTGATCATTATCCTGACATGGATGTCAAGTCAATTGTGGCTGCCCCGATCTTTATTCCAGACCGGATACTGGGGGTAGTTGAAGCCATTAACCCGGCAGCTGGTCATTTTGAATCTGACTCGCTCCAGGTGATCTCGGGAATTGGCAGCCTGGCTGGATCCTTTATTCAGAATGCCCAACTATATGAGGAACTGCAAACCGCCCACATCCGCTACCATGACCTGTTTGAAAATAGCGGAGATCCCATCATCATCACGGATCTTGTCGGGAATATTATTGAGACCAACCATCGGACTCTGGTGACCAGCCTATACGACCAGGGATCACTCGATAGATTATCTATCAGCGACATCCATGCAGTCAACTGGGAGGTGGTTGGCAAGGATTTTTGCTACCTGCTGGAGGGACATTCCCGGAGTTATGAATCAATCCTAAAAACCCGCGAGGACACTGAGATCCCTATTCAGGTCAGCGTATTCCTGATCCAGATCGCCGATAATAACCGCCTTCAGTGGATCTTGAGGGATATATCCGAAAAGAGGAACTTAGATCAGCTCCGGGAAGATCTAACCTCGATGATCTTCCATGATCTCAGGTCACCCCTCTCGAATGTGATCTCCAGCCTGGATGTTATTCAGGCCTCATTGCCTGGAGCAGATGACCCAGAGATCCAGTCCCTCTTTGATATTGCCAATCGATCGACTATCAGAATACAGCGTTTGACCAAATCGCTTCTGGATATCAACCGTCTGGAAAGTGGACAGCAGGTCACTAACCTGGAACTAATCCAGCCGGTGGATCTGATCGAATATAGCAGACAGGCCTTGATCACCCAGGCAATAGCTAAAAATCACACTGTCAAGATCAACCAGGCCCGGAAAGTTCCCCAGATCAACGCAGACCGGGATATGCTCGAAAGGGTGCTGATCAATCTGTTTCAAAATGCAATTAAATTCACCCCCACCAACGGGACCATAGAATTTGGTGTAAAAAAAGACCGGAGCGATACCCTGTTCTGGGTGCTTGACTCAGGATCTGGGGTCGATCCTGAGTATATTGACAGGATCTTTGATAAATATACCCGCATCCATCCCGATGAAAGGATCAAGGGATTGGGTTTGGGCTTGGCTTTCTGCCGTCTGGCTGTCGAAGGGCACGGAGGGAGGATCTGGGTGGAAAATATCCCTCGGGGCGGAGCCAAATTCTCTTTTACCATCCCTGCAGCCAACTAAAACCAGGAATTCTGTTCTGTTGAAGGAGTACCGATGCATGAGATAAAACCCGGGATATATTACGAGGAGACCTATCCTGGTGCAACTATTGGAGCGATCCTGCTCCCCCGGGGGATGATATTCATTGATGCTCCCCTGCGGCCCGAGGATGGACACCGCTGGAAAACCACCTTATTGAACCGCAGCCAAGGTACGATCCATAAAATTATCGTCTGCCTGGATGATCATCCCGATCGAACCATCGGAGCCAAAAGCCTGGACTGCCCCATCGTAACCCACCGCGATGCAGCCAAAACACTCCAGGATCAAACTTCCATTTACCGCGGAAATCATCCGGAAGGCTCTGCTTCCTGGGAACGATATCCTGAAAGTCCTGTAATGCAGTGGATGATCCCTGATATCACTTTCACTGGAAAAATGCAGTTCCATTGGGCGGATGAACCAGTGCTCATTGAACACCATCCCGGTCCGCGTCCCGGCTCCAGCTGGGTGATCATTCCCGATCAAAAGATCGTGTTCATCGGTGATGCGGTGGTCCTTAAAGGCCCTCCCTTCCTTGGAAAAGCCAACCTGGGCACCTGGATTGAAACCCTGGATGAATTGCTCCTGGCCAAGTTCCGTGACTTTACCATCATCAGTGGCCGAGGTGGCCCGATATCGGTTGACAACATCAAAGAGCTCAAAAAATCCTTCCGCAAAATCCACCGGCGGATCGATAAACTAGCCAGCCGCAGAGCATCAGTTGAAGATATTGCCGTTCTGGCAGATAAATTCATTGATGAATTCAGCTATTTGAAGCGGGATCGCGACTTCTTCATGCAGCGGCTTCAGAACGGTTTAGTACAATATTACCTTCGGAATTATTTTCCATCAGTAATCGAGGATGGCAAAAAAATCATCTGATCTGGCTCCTGGCCTTGGGATTTATGATGGACAGCACCCGTGCACAGATCGATCAAGAATATTTACCCCTGTACCAAACGATCCGTGGGGGCACGGTTGAATCGATCCATTTTGGCGCTGTAGCTGTCGTCGATTCCTCTGGCAATCTGGTTGCCCACTGCGGCAATCCTGGGGTAATTAGCTTTTTACGATCCTCAGCAAAACCTCTCCAAGCCATAGCTCTGATAGAGAAAGGTGGTGTGGATCGATTCCGTCTGGAGGATGATGAAATTGCCCTGATCTGCGCCTCCCATTCCGGAACTGATCTCCACCTTAAAACCTTATCCAAACTCCAAAAGAAGGTCGGCGTCACTGAATCCGATCTATTATGCTGCAATCATCCCCCATTTAGCCAGGCAGCCCGAGCAAAATTACAGGATCAGGGCCTAGAACCCAATCAAAACCATCATAACTGCTCCGGAAAACATACCGGTATGCTGGCCCTTGGCAAACTACTAGATTATCCAATTGAAGATTACACAGAACCCGACCATCCCATCCAGATGATGATCAGTTCTCTGATTGGAGAAATATGTGATCTGCCTGAAAACAGCCTGATCTTGGCAAGGGATGGCTGTTCTGTTCCTGCATTTGCCATGCCGCTACGTAATGCCGCCCTGGGATGGGCTCAGCTGATCGATCCTGAAAACCTGTCCCCCAGCCGCCAATCTGCCTGCCACACGATAACCCGATCGATGGTAAACAACCCCTTCTTTGTGGCAGGTCCTGGCAGATTCGACACCAGGCTTATGGAGCGTGCTGCTGGAAAGCTGGTCTCCAAGGCTGGTGCCGAGGCATTCCAAGCCGTGGGAGTTTTTCCTGGCGCTATCAAACCAGGTTCTTCAGCTCTGGGGATCGCATTAAAGATCGCCGATGGAGACCAGGGCAAGCGGGCCCGCAGAGCTGTTATGCTCGAAGTGCTGCGCCAGCTTAAGGTGTTATCTGATACCCAGCTTGCCAGTTTTTATGATCTGGGCCCCACACAAAAGATCAGCAGTCATTGTCAAATCCCGGCTGGTGAAGCAAAACCCTGTTTTAAATTACAATTTAGCTAAGTTATGGAAACCAAAAAACTGGCCCTATCTATTCACCAGGCTTTGCTGGACAAGTATGGTTCACCAACCTGGCGGCCCCATCTCTCACCAGTTGGAGAACTGGTTTCAACTATCCTCTCGCAGAACACCAATGATACAAATCGAGACCTTGCATACGAATCCTTAACGGAGCAATTTCCAACCTGGGAATCAGTTCGGGATGCCCCTGAAGACAAAATCATGCAAGCCATCAAGACTGCTGGCCTCGCAAATCAAAAAGGACCGGCGATCCAGAATGCCCTGCGGGAGATAACATCAGCAAGGGGTCAGATCGAGTTGGATTTTTTGCGTTCCAAATCCCCTCAGCAAGCCCTGGAGTGGTTGGTGAAATTAAAAGGTGTTGGACCAAAAACCGCCTCGATTGTGTTATTATTCTCCCTCGGCATGCCGGCATTTCCGGTTGATACCCATGTCTTCAGAGTAACGGGAAGGGTAGGTATTCGGCCCAAAAAGATGAGCGCTGACAAAGCCCATACCTACCTGGCTGAACTATTTCCAGTCGAATCGTATTACCCGGTCCACCTGAATCTTATCCGCCTGGGAAGGGAAGTCTGCCAGGCTCGATCCCCCCGCTGTCTGGATTGCCCCTTGAAAAAAATGTGTGCCTATTATGAAAAACTCCCTGCGAATGAAATTAACTCCCTCTAGGATCACCCTGCCGATCACAGCTGCGGCTCTGGTCCTGGGTCTGTTTTCATGTCAGACCAACGCTGTCGATGAGGTTCAACCCACCCTAAATAACGGAGAGCAGAGCCCTCTCCTTACCGCTGAAACCACCCTTGAATTGCCTCCCTTTCGCGCCGAGCCCCCTGCTGGTAATTGGTATACAGTGGTTGGGATCCTGCCAGACGAACAACTGCCTGTCTTCAATAATCCAGCTGGTTTGGGAATGGAAACGGGTATTATTCCCGCCTATGCCAGCGGGATTAAACCGCTGGGAGATATCCAGATCTATGAAAGTTCCAGCTGGGTTCAGATCCAATTTCAGGATCAACTCGGCTGGGTTGAAGCAGACCATCTGGCTGAACAGTACGGAACACTACCAGATGAGATAGTTAAAAATGGGCAGCAGGTACTCAACTTGCTGATGACGAAGAACTATACTGACCTAGAGAACCTCATCCACCCGGATTTATGTTTGCGATTTTCCCCCTACTCCTATCTCAACTCCGACAATATGATATTCTGTCCCCCAGAATTGATCCAGGCAGCTGAGCAGGAAGACCTCCTGCTGTGGGGTTATTATGATGGAACCGGAGATCCGATTACCCTGGATTTCTCATCCTACATCCAGAGATTCGTCAACGACCAGGATTATTCATTCTCCCCAATTATCGGATTTAATGTCGAGGTTAGCTCTGGGAATTCCATCAATAATATCCAGGAAATATATCCGGATGGTATGATGATTGAATACTATTTTCCAGGATTCGACCCCCAGTACGGGGGGATGGATTGGAGGAGTTTGCGCCTGGTCTTTATCCAGAAAGGATCCACCTGGTATATCGCTGCAATCATTCACAGTGAATGGACCATCTAATCCAACCTGGCACAAGTCGTCAATTCAGCCAGAAATCATTTGGACCCATCGAAAACTATGAAAAAAAGCTTTTATCAGTTATCAATCCTGATCATTCTGATCGGAACAATTTTCATTGGAGGAAAGTATCTCCTGAGAGATCGGGATCAAGATCCAGCCGTCATTGAGAGCTCTGAAGAGGCGTCGCTTCCGCCAGTCCTGACCCCTCAATCTCCCCTGCCAAGCGCAACACCGATCCTTCCACCCCTTAAGAGCAGCCTTACAGGAGATGTGCATTATTTTTACGGAGATTGGGAATCGGCGATCATCAGTTATGAAAGCAGCCTGGCAACCGCCGCTACCACAGAGGAAGGCAGTGGTGCCCTGCTGGGATTAGGCAAGGTTTTTTATCAGCTGGGGGACTATCAAAAATCCCTTGATTATTTGCGGCTGCTAGTTGCCAGCTACCCGGACTCAGCGATCATCCACAAGGCATATTTTGCCCTCGCAGAAACCTATACTGCTCTTGACCGCCACCTTGAAGCTGCTGATGCCTATCAACTCTATCTGGGAAAGCGCCCTGGCATCCTGGATTCATTCATTCAGAACAGAAGGGGTAACGAACTCTCAGCAGCTGGAGAATCCCTGAAAGCCATCGAAGCCTACCAGGCCGCAATCGCGTCAAGCAGCCGGGCTGATCTGGCAACACTGCAATTAAAAATTGGCGAGGAATATATCTCGCTGAAAGACTACCAAACCGCAATCGTGATCTTTAATGATGTCTACACCACCTCTACCAACGATTATGCGCGGGCTCGGGCAGATTATTTACTCGGACTTTCCTATCTTGAATTGGGCCAGACCGACCTCGCTGAAGCAGCCTTCCGGGACGCTGTTTTCCAATTTCCGCTCAGTTATGACTCCTATTTGGGTTTGATCGAAATCGTTAATAATGATTTTCAGATCAATGACCTGGACAGGGGCTTGGTGGATTATTATGCCCAGCAGTATAGCTACGCAGTGGAAGCATTTGATCGCTACCTGGCACTGCCAGATGCGGCAGACCGGGGCACAGCCCTGTATTTTAAGGGTTTTTCACTGCGGAATATGGGCCGTCACGAAGAAGCCCTAAAAGCCTGGAATGAGCTCATTAATCTGTACCCGGAGCATATCTATTATGATGAAGCCTGGGAATTCAAAGCCTATTCCTTGTGGTTTTACCTGGATAATTATGATCAGGCCAGCCAGACTCTCCAGGATTTTGTCAGGACCAACCCCATCCATCCCCGGGCAGCTGAATTCCTGTATGACGCAGCCCGGATAGAAGAACTGACCGGGGATCTGGTTGAAGCAGCTGCGATCTGGAGAAGGGTATTCAATGATTATCCAACAACTTCCTATGCCAACCTGGGATTATTCCTGAGCGGAGTATGCCAGGTTCGCCTGGAATCATACGATTTAGCTTTGGGTACCTTCTCATTATTGAGGGATGCTTCCCAGTCCCTGGAAGAACAATCCAAAGCCTTTTTCTGGATCGGTAAGATCTATTCCTACCAGGGAGATACTGATTCAGCCCAGGCCGCCTGGAGCGAAGCAGCCAATGCCGATCCCACTGGATATTACAGCGAACGGGCCCGGGATCTGCTGCAAAACCGGGCTCCTTTTACTCCCCCCCAGGAATACGATATCAGCTATGATACCCGGCTAGAAAAGGAACTGGCCCAGGACTGGATCAAAAGCACCTTTAGCATCCCCCTCGAGACCAACCTGGACAGCCTGGGATTGCTGGCAGAAGATCCCCGGATCATCCGCGGCACAGAATTGTGGGAACTGGATCTGTATAGTGAAGCCAGGGTAGAATTCGAAGCCCTTCGCAACGAGGTCAGTTTCGATGCCATCAGCAGCTATCGCTTGGCAAATTATCTGGTGGATCTGGGTCTTTATCGGCCGGCCATATTTGCCTCTAGAACTGTTTTGGATGCAGCCGGGATGACTGATGCCGAAACCATGAATGCCCCAGCTTATTTCAATTACATCCGCTTTGGAGCCTATTACAGCGACCTGGTCATTCCTTACGCACAGGAATATGGGCTCCATCCCCTGTTAATCTTCAGCGTCATCAGGCAGGAATCCCTTTTCGAAGGATTTGTCCGGTCGACCGCTGGAGCCAGGGGATTAATGCAAATCATACCCAGCACTGGAGCTGAAAGAGCTGAAATGGAAGGCTGGCCTCCCGACTACAGCGATGATGACCTCTATCGTCCCCAGGTCAGCATCAAATTAGGGGCAGCCTATTTGGCATTCCTGAGGAATTATTTTGATGGGGATCTATATGCGAGCCTGGCTGGTTATAACGCAGGTCCAGGCAATTCTGCTGCCTGGCTGGAGGATGCAAAAGGAGATCCGGACCTCTTCCTGGAAATCATCCGTTTTAATGAAACCCAGACCTATATCAAGCATATCTCGGAAATCTTCGCAATTTACCGCAGAATTTACTCCCGATCACAATAGATGCCGGATTAGACTTGAGATCTGGGTTATGGCCGCTTGCCCAGCACCAGCTCCAGGCTCAAGGTCTCTCGATCTCTGAGCACCACTATCGTAACCCGATCTCCGGGCTTTTTATAAGTCAGCAAATAACCCATAAAGTCTTCGAAATTATCGACTTTCTGGTCATCGATCTGGATGATCAGATCCCCACCCAAGGGAGGATTTGTGCCGTTCTGGGCTCCAACGAGGCCGGATTCAGCAGCCGGGCTTCCAGGAGTGACTTCCAGGATATACACACCGGTGGATTGGGGTAGATCAAGTTCCTCCTGGACAAATAAACTAACCTCACTCAACACCTGGACTCCGACATAAGGTGAATCATGAAATCCAAACTCGATCAGATCGGGGATGACATTTTTGGCGGTATCGATCGAGATCGCAAACCCCAATCCTGAATTGATCGGCTGTCCAGATATATCGATATTAGTGGTTGAGATCGCAGAGTTGATACCTACCACCTCCCCCTCCAAGTTGATGAGTGGCCCCCCGGAATTACCAGGGTTGATGGCAGCATCAGTTTGAATGATATTGCCTGTCGAAAAAGCGCCGCCCCCAGGTGCAAAATGCTGTGATTCCAGGGTCCTACCCAGGGCAGAGATAATTCCCCTGGTCATGGTGCCATTCAAACCTTGTGGATTTCCGATAGCGATCACAGTCTGGCCAACTGCCAGGTCCAGGTTGTTTCCCAAAGAAAGCACCACTAATTCCGGAGGTAGTTGATCCAAACCCAGAACTGCCAGATCCGAATCCGAGTCCAGGCCTAATACCCTGGCCCTGGTCTTAAAACCAGAGGGGAAATCCACTTCCAGATCTGTAGCACCTTCCACAACGTGATAATTTGTGACAATATGCCCTTCAACATCCCATACAAATCCCGTTCCCAAACTTCCACCTTCCTCCGTGAGAGCCCGGATCGCAACCACACCGGGATTGATCTGACGGTAGAGAGTCGGAAGATCCGCATCTCCTATGACTGCCGTTGTGATGTTTGTCGGCGGCTGATCATTAACCTCCCGGTTCAGTTGAGAGAAGAGAGTTGTTGGACTTACCAGGCAGGCCCAGGTGCTGAAGGCAAGTAACAGGACAACCAGAAGTAATGCTGTGCTCTTTTTCATTTTCAGACATCCTTGGTTAATTCATAAAAGGGAAAGTACTATCCGGCCACCTTGCAGGTACGGCAGGTTTGGTAACGATTTTAAGATATGGAGACTCTTAAAAACCTTACCTGAATTATATCGGCAGACCAGTCTTGGGATTCGGATTTAATACTGTTCTAATAACAGAAATAAAAGCCTCCTCAAACGGTAATACCGTTTGAGGAGGCTTTCGCCAAAGGAGGGAACAGTGATAAAAAATAGTTTATCCCGTCTCAAGAATAATCATATCAGAAGTCCTTTTTATGGTACAAGGACAATCTCACCAAAAACACATGACCTTCATCATATGCTGTTGATGGTAATACTTCCTGTCAATTTGGAGACCATCAAGCAGGCCAGATCCAATCTTCTCCGAAGTGGGTCGAAAATCCCTTATTGCCTTTTTATTGTCCACGTTGTACAATCTTTTTCCAAACAATTACCCTCGTAGCTCAGTGGATAGAGCACTTGCTTGCGGAGTAAGGGGTCGCGTGTTCGAATCACGCCGAGGGTGCTCAAAACGGAGTAGGGCTTCCCGCTCCCGTTTTTGGATCAGGATTCGATCAAACCAAGTAATCGGGAACCATGATGACCCTGGTGCGCTGACAATCATCTGTATGTCTGGTATATAAACAGGGCTCGAACTGAAAGCTAGGGGAACACTATCGTATCCTCTGTTGAAGAGTAGTGTTGTAAATTGCGTGTTTTCACGAAATCATTCATTTCCCAAGAGAGGTTATTTATGCCAAAGGTTGCCATTGTAACTGATAGTTCGCCCTATATCCCTGCCAATATCATCCAGGAGAATAATATCCATGTTGTTCCGCTCATTGTGATCTGGGGTGAAGAGAACTTCTACGATGGAGTTGATATCACTCCGGTCGAGTTTTATGAACGGCTGGAAACCGCCAAGGTGATGCCCAGTACATCGCAACCCTCGGTGGCAGATTTCGAAGTTCTTTTCCGTTCCTTGCACAATGATGGATACGAGATCCTGGCCCTGCTGCTTTCGGAAGACCTGTCTGGAACAGTTTCCTCAGCTACCCAAGCCAAGAAATTGCTTCCCGAAGCCACGATCGAGATCGTTAATACCAAAACGCTGGCGATGGCACTGGGTTTTATTGTGCTGGCAGCCGCCCGGGCAGCCAATCAGGGAGCATCCCTCGCTGAGTGTAAAAAGATCGCCATAGAGGCCAGCGGCAAATGCGGCGTGATCTTTGTCGTGGACACCCTGGAATTCCTGCATCGCGGAGGTAGGATCGGGGCAGCAAAGCGGTTTATGGGCAGCTTGCTGAATGTTAAACCTGTCCTGGCAATTGAGGGAGGACTGATCGTTCCCCTGGATTCGGTCCGGACTCAGAAAAAAGCCCTCGAGAGGATCATTGAGATCATCCAGGAAAGAACTGAGGGGCATAAAACCGTTCGCCTGGCCACACTGCATGCCAACAATCTGGCCACCGCAGAAAAGATCCTGGCCGAAGCATCCAGTCGCATCAACCCAATTGAACAGATCCTGGCTGAAGTCAGCCCTGTGATCGGCACTCATGCCGGTCCAGGAGCAATCGGCCTGGCGTACCTGGTCGATATGTAGTTCCAACTAGTTTGGAATTTGATCCTAAGTCCAATCCCTCCGGGGATTGGACTTTTTTTTAGGAGGGAATGGTACACTATTGCTAAACGAACTGGTAATCCCAGGAAAATCTATGACCATAGATGAGTTTCCAAAATTCCCGCGGCCAGCCCCCGAGCTGAAAGATATTGATATCCTGGAGTTCAGGGCTGAACTTTATCCAGATCGCCGCCGAGTCAAAGTGGATTTCCAGCTATCTGCTTTCCAGACCAACCCCAATGCTAATTTGACCCTGGTCAACCAGGAGGGAAATAGAATCGCCTCGGTCAATATCGTTAATATATTTACCGAATCCAATGAGATCACCCTGCATATTCCAGCCCATCAGGATCAACCAGGCAAATACCAGGTGGAAATGGAGCTGTTTTATCTCCAGGAAGAGACCCAGGATGAGGATGATGGACCGGTGACCCTGAATACTATTCCCCTTGGAAAAGCTTCATGTTCCTTTATTTTTTCCAGTGATTGATCATTATCCCCCAGAATTTATCGCTATCATCCAGGATCTGCTGGGAGAGAGTACTCCCCAGTTCTGGGCCGCCCTTGCCGGCCGAACAACCTCTGCCGGATTAAGAATCAACAGCTTAAAGGGCTCAGCGGCCGATCTGCTCCCCAAACTTGCGATTGAAAGCACACCACTTCCCTGGGTTGAGGAAGGGTTTGGAGTAGATTTCGGGAATCAGCTGGGGGTACACAGCCTTCATGGAGCGGGAGCATTTTATCTCCAGGAACCCTCAGCTATGGTGCCGGCAGCTGTCCTGGCACCCCGGCCAGGTGAAAAAGTCCTCGATCTGTGTGCTGCGCCGGGTGGTAAATCGACCCAAATTCTTTCCAGGATGAATAACCAGGGATGGCTGCTGGCAAATGATCCCAATCCGAACAGGGTCCAGGCACTGGTGCGAAATCTTGATCGCTGGGGGGCCCGAAACTCCCTGGTCTGTACAGAATCTCCTGCCAGGCTGTACCACCATTTGGGCTCCATTTTTGACAGAGTTCTGATTGATGCTCCCTGTTCCGGCGAAGGTACCTTCCGCCTGGATCCAAAAGCAAAAAAGAACTGGTCAACCAGATTTCAAGACCGCTGTGCAAATATCCAGGATGAGATTATCTGGTATGGTAGCAAGCTGGTTCGCCCGGGGGGAGTTCTGGTCTATTCTACGTGTACCTTTAATCAAACTGAGAACGAAGGCACGATTGAACGATTCCTCTCCAAAAAATCAGATTTCATACTCGATCCAATCCAGCCAGTCCAGGGTTTCTCTCCCGGCATTCCCCGGAATATACCTGAACTGGTTCAAACAGTCCGGATCTGGCCCCATCTCGCTCCTGGAGAAGGTCATTTTATCGCCCGATTGATCAGGTCTGAAGCCGAGTTTGAAAAAAGAAATCCCAGGGAAGACTCCGGCAAGCAACTGGAAGGTGAACAGCTGGCAGCCTATCAGGATTTCTATTCCAGAACGATCCATATCAATCCCCAGACAGAGGATTTTCATCCCCAAAACCACCGGCTGAGAGTCTACGGCAACCAGCTATACCTGCCGCCAGGTGGCAGCCCACCCCTGGATGGTTTGCGGGTCGAACACTGGGGCTGGCATATCGGCACAATCCAGGGCAAACGTTTTATCCCCAGTCCTGCCCTGGCTTCCGGGCTGCAGCGGGATGATTGCCAAAAGGTGTTAGAATTTTCCTTAGGGGATCCTGACCTAGTGGGTTATCAGAGGGGTTCTCCAATCAGAAATCACACGTTTGGTGAAGGCAATGGAGAGTGGATCCTGGCAGTTGTTGAGGGTTACTCGCTTGGGTGGGCGAAGCTGCTTCAGGGCAGCATTAAGAGCTATTATCCCAATTGGCTGCGCAAGCAATAGGCAAGTATATAGGAACAGGGCATGATTGAGGAAGGATCCCCAATAAATAACCAGAACGGGCAAAATCCCAACTGGCAGTCCAACTTGATCCTGGTGACGATCGGTCTGATATTGACCATCACCGCGATCATCTTTTATCCTGACACCCGGGAGAAAATGCTGGCTGTACCTCCAGACACTCACCAGCCAGCCCTGGTGACGAACCTGCCGGACCAAAATTCGCCCGCAGCTGTGGTCCAACCCCCTCCCACAGCTGCGATTTCCACCCCCACACCGGAAGTTTTTATTCAGACCTCCCAGATCGGGACCCTGGTGATTGCCCTCAGAGAGGGAACTGACAGCCATCTATTCCTCTACCGACCCTTCCTGGAGAACTCTGCAGGAGAAGACCTCACCGCTCTTGCCCTGACCAGGATCACGACAGGGTCTCACCAGGACGTCACCCCAGCCATCAATCCTGACGGGACCAAGATTGCATTTGCTTCAAACCGGAATGGTCCGTGGGATATCTATATTCTGGACTTGATCACCAATCAGATCAGCCGATTTACAGAGAGCCTGGCCTACGAGGGAAATCCCACCTGGTCGCCTGATGGACAGTGGCTGGCCTATGAGAGTTATCAGGTAGACAACCTCGATATATATATCCAAAATATTGACAAAACCAGCGGACCCATACCGCTGACAAACCATCCAGCGGCAGACTTTTCCCCGAATTGGTCTGGGGAAGGCCGGAAGATCAGTTTTGTCAGTACCAGAAATGGGCGGCAGGAGATCTGGTACGCTGATCTGGATTCCACAAAATCAGATAAGGCTGTCCGCGTTCCAGGTTTTGAAAGTCGAACAGCAGCCCATCCCAACTGGTCTGCGGATGGCAGGTTCCTGAGCTGGTCTGTGGTCACCCAAACTGGTGATCACTCCCTGGTGGTGTGGGATTCCACCAAACCAGAGGATCTGCCTGTTTATGCTGGCCCAGGAGATTGGCCGGTCTGGGGAGGCGGGGGTGAGATTCTGTTCAGCGGGATAAAAACGCCCTCTCAGTCCTATTTGACTGCCTATCCCCGTCATAAAGATCAGGTCCAGGTGATGCTGCCTGCCATCGGGCTTCCAGGCAACCTGGAAGGTATCAGCTGGGTACAAGATCTGACGATCAACACCGAGCTTGACGATGCCGGCGAGATTTCTCCCACACCTTTGTGGCAGTACCCTGCCAATCTCGCTGATCAAAAAACAGATCTGATCCAGGTCAGGAACTTAGAAGCACCCTATCCCCAGTTCATCCAAGCGGCTCAGAATAGTTTTTCTTCTCTCCGGCAAAAAACCCGCGATGAGGCCGGATGGGATTTCCTGTCCACCCTGGAATACGCTTTCCTGCCCTTGGCAGAAAACCTCGCCCTCGGCACAAATCTAAACTGGTTGTACAGTGGTAGAGGTCTGATGATCAACGATATCCCCCGCTCGGCGGATTGGATGATAGTCATGCGGGAAGAATATCAGGGGAGAACATACTGGCGCGTGTATTTGCGGGCCAATGATCAACAGGGCTATCAGGGAAGACCGGTAAATAATTTTCCCTGGGATTTTGAAGCCCGCTATAACAATTCCAACACAGCTTATGAAAATGGTGGAGAATATGCCTTAACCATCCCATCAGGTTATTGGGTTGATTTCACAGAACTGGCAGCCGCTTATGGATGGGTCCGTTTTCCAGCAATTAATTACTGGCAGTATTCCGAAACTGCTTCCCGTTACCAATATTTTGCATATACTCAGGGTTTGAGTCTGGATTCAGCTTTAATGCAGCTTTACACACCAGCTGCGATCCAGGATTTGATCACTTCCCCTGATCCTTGATAAAAAATATGGCTGATGCGTATCGCCCTTTAACTGATCGAAATATCTCCCGGGGGAAACAATTTGCCTTCCGGCTCTTCGGAGTGCTGGTGCTCAGCTTCGGTCTGGCAAGCTGCCAGTCCGGGGCAGAACAACCTGGCGGCCAACTCCCTTCCACCATGGTCCCAGTCACTCCCCTGCCGGTAAAGCCCACTGATACCCACGTAAGTCTCAATCTAGCCACCTTGACAGTTACCCAGGAACCGGTGGTCTCGCCATCCCCCTCCCCGATACCCGTCACGCCAGAATTTTCAGTCCCTCCGGCTGGGTTAAGGGCGATCTCTGCTTGGAGACCACCTGTGTATCCCGTCCCCTGGGTTCCGAGCCCGCAGGATCATTTTTATTTTTCCAATCCGATCGCCGCCTATGATATCAAGGGGGCTTTCTCACCCTACAGTTATGGGGATGTGTTTTTTGAAAATGTGGTCCACGCCGGAGTTGACATCCCGGGGGAGATCGGAACACCCATCCTGGCAGCGGGTGCAGGAAAGGTAATTTACGCTGGACAGGGTGTGTACCGGGGGGGAAATAATATCCTGGATGATCCTTACGGAAAAGCAGTTGTGATCGAACATTCCTTCAAATATCAGGGAGAATCCCTTTATACCCTGTATGCCCATCTGGATGAGATCCTGGTAAAGGTGGGTGAATTTGTTCAGTCTGGACAAATGATCGGGCTGATGGGATCTACTGGCAAAACCACCGGCCCCCATCTTCATTTTGAAGTCAGGGTCGGTAAAAATGAGTATTTTTCCACCCGGAACCCTTATCTTTGGATCTCACCTCCGATCGGGTGGGGTGTGCTGGTCGCCCAGATCCTGACCTACGAAGGCAGGTTACACGAGCGGCAAATTGTCTATCTAACCAGGAGCGAGGATGATCTCCGGGGAGACAAGCTTGACGACCTGACCTGGATCGGAAAATCCTATCAAAACGAGGCCATAAACAGCGATCCATATTATCTTGAAAATCTAGTGATCGCCAATATCCCTGCTGGCAGATATCAACTCTCCATTCCAATCACAGAGATTGGAATTGGATATCAAAAAGAAATCGCGATCAAGCCCGGCCAGGTCACTTTTGTCAAGTTTAATGTCTGGAAAGGGTTTTCAGATGATATGCCAGCGACTCCCACAGTAGTATTTGCGCCCACCCCTTGACGTTTAGAACGTTTGTGCTACACTTCAACTAAGTTTAAAGGGGACAGGTATTGTATTTGAGGAGGAAGACATGGCGGAAGATCCAAGAAAAACTGCATTAGACAAGACGCTCAAAGACATCACCAAACGTTTCGGCGATGGTGCTATCATGAAACTGGGGGATGCACAGGGCATGACTGTCGATGTGATCCCCACCGGCACCCTTTCACTGGATCTGGCCCTTGGTGTAGGGGGTGTTCCCAGGGGCAGGGTAACTGAGATCTTCGGCCCAGAGGCATCCGGAAAAACCACCATCTGCCAGCATATCGTGGCTGAGGCCCAAAAACAGGGTGGCACTGCGGCCTTCATTGACATGGAACACGCCCTTGACCCGTCCTATGCGGCCAGGACGGGAGTTGATATTGATAATTTATTGATATCTCAGCCAGATACCGGCGAACAAGCCCTGGAAATCGCCGAATCCCTGATCCGGTCCGGCGCTGTGGACGTGATCATCATTGACTCCGTAGCAGCCCTGGTGCCCCGGGCAGAGATCGAGGGAGATATGGGTGATTCCCACATGGGTCTTATGGCCAGGCTCATGTCCCAGGCTCTCCGCAAGCTCTCAGGAGCGATCAAACAAACCAATACCTGCCTGATCTTTACCAACCAACTGCGGGAAAAGATCGGGGTTGTATTTGGGAATCCAGAAACCACACCTGGAGGACGGGCCCTCAAATTCTACAGTTCAATTCGCATGGATGTGCGCCGAATCCAATCCATCAAATCCGGAACAGAAATCGTCGGCAGCCGGACCCGGGTCCGGGTGGTTAAGAATAAGGTAGCTCCCCCGTTTAGAACAGCTGAATTTGATATCATGCATGATGAAGGAATTTCCCGCTCTGGCGACATTCTTGATCTGGCTGTTGAAGTTGGAGTTGTAGAAAAACGGGGATCCTTCTATTATTACGGGGACGATCTGCGAATAGCCCAGGGGCGCGAAAATGCCAAGGAATATATGAAAGACAATCCTGACATCACTCTCGAGGTAGAAACTGCCATTCGCGGATTGGTGATGGATCAATCTCACTATGAGTTAGTCGAAGATGAGCTCCCAGAACCGGATGGTGATGAAGAAGACAGTTAGGGGGAGGATCATTGGCAAACTTCTTTTCTCTGCCTGGCTGGCTGTCGCCTGCCAGGCAGGAAGTTCAGCCTTGACAGTAACCCCTGAGGCTCATTTTCTACCGCCAACTGCAGGCAGCCAAGGTAACCTGGCCCAATTTCAGCCGACTCCTCCCCCAACCCGCCAGGCTAATTGCCAGAATATTCTTAAATTTGAAGAGGATCTGACCATCCCGGACGGCACTGAAGTCCGTCCAGGCCAAAGGATCACCAAACGCTGGTTAATAAAAAACCAGGGCAGCTGCAACTGGGATCAAGCCTATTCCCTGCAGTTGATCTCAGGGTTGGCACTGGGGGCTGAAACCAATCAACAGCTCTATCCCGCTCGCCAGAATTCCCAGGTCATCCTGGAAATAGTCTTTTCTGCTCCGGAAAACCCGGGCCGATATAATACCTGGTGGCAGGCTTATGATCCAGATGGAAACAGATTTGGTGATCCCATATATATGGAGATTGCCGTTTTAGATCAGGATTGATTAAGTATGATGGTAACTGAATCCGGCAGCGTCAACAGGGTAGCTAAAGCCTTGAGAACGCTGAATATCCCCGCCACCATCGAGGAACTGCCGGGAAGCACCCGAACAGCCCAGGAAGCCGCTGCTGCTGTGGGATGTGATGTAGCTCAAATCGTCAAATCACTGGTCTTCCAAGGGTTGATCAGCGGAGATGCAGTCTTGATCTTAACCAGCGGCGCCAACCAGGTGGATGAAAAACGGGTCAGTCAAATCGTTGGGGAAGATATCAAATTCGCGTCGGCTGATTTTGTACGTGAGCAGACCGGATTTGCGATTGGGGGAGTCTCTCCTTTTGGGATCAAAATCAGACCAAAGATCTATATCGATCAGGATCTGCTGTTGTATGACCAGGTCTGGGCCGCAGCTGGATCTCATCACGCTGTATTTTGCATCCCTCCCGGGCTTTTGGTCACAGCCACTGGTGGAATCCCAATCCAGGTTAAATAGCCCACTCACTCAGAATCGATCCTGTCAATCTGAATTCAGTTTGCCAGCTCAGCTTGTTCCATTAATTTGTGGATCTCCAGGGGAATGCCTTTGGCCGGGTCCAGGTTGAGGGTGATAGCTTTCTGCTGGCATTGATCGACACAAACCCCACATCCAAAACAATCTTCTTCGATAACCAGGGCTTTTTGGTCTATCATCTCAAGGGCCTTGAATTGACAGTGCTCAATGCAAGTCCGGCAGCCCTCACACAGTATTTCATTTACAAAAGCAGTATAACCAGATGTCATTAACATTGGAGTTCCGTTTCGGTGGGCCTGGAAAGCGCCACAGCAGCAGGAACAGCAGTTGCAGATGGCATAAAATCGGTTCAGCATGGCATCTTTAAAAAATGCATGGTGAACATGTCCCCGTTCATGTTCTTCCTGGAGGATTGTCATTGCCTGTTCAGCAGTGATCTGGCGGGATTTTTGAGGTTGGTGTTCAAGCATAAAGCTTGCAAAGGGATCTCCCACGATCAAACACACGTCCAGCGGAGAGCAGGGATTGGAACGGGAAGCCCGGCAAGGACAATCCAGGGCTACGATTTTTTCCGGGTTGTGCATGATGATATCTTTGGCTCGAGAAAATGGAACCACGTGTTCAAGATCCTTAATAACTATCTCCTCCTGGATAGAAACCAACCGCCTGGCTTCATCAAGGGGTACAACCTTGCCATGATACGAGTTTGCCCAGGCTATACCCGGTTCCTCAGGCGTATCGGGACGGAATGGCTCAAAGATAGAGGTAAGAAACATAAAAATCGGGGCAAGGACCTTGTTTAAACGATGTTCTCCAAGCGCGACTCCGATATATAGATATGGCCACTTGGAATATAAGTAACCATGGAAGAAATCATAGAGAGAATAATCTTCTGTCCTTTTGCCTTCAGCGAAAAATTCCCTGGTGGAGTTTTTCAAGAAGGGATTTTTCCTGGTGATCATCGACGACTCCTCTACCTAGAAAGTTGCCCTGACTCGGTTTAGGAATATTGTAATGCATTCCTGCCCTGTCATAATTCAAGCTAGTTATCATATCCATAATCAAAACTGCCTGCAAAGCAGGCAGTTGATAAACCGAGAAATTCCAAGGAATCCAGGGATGAAAACTCTTAAATCGATCAGGAATTTCTCAAGCTGCGGATAATTTCCCCGAGTCGGGGTCGTTTCCCATACATTAGCATAAATGCCCGGAAGGTCTTTTCTGAGAGGTAAAGCCCCCCTCCGATTGCCAGGATCAAGACACTTATGCTTACGGCAATCTGCCAGACAGGGATCTCTGATACACCCAATCGGAGCATTGTCTGGACCGGGGCAGTGATCGGAAAAAACGACAGGGCCACCCAGATGGGACTGTCAGGGAAATTGATCAGCGCTCCGAATGACCAAAGTGGGATATATCCGACCAGGATATAGATCATCGAAATACTGTGAGCGTCATTGGTACTTGAACTGATTCCCCCGATGGTAACCGCCAAGATAGCAAAGAGCAGGTATCCCAGCACAAAATACACTATTCCCAGGACAACAAAATTTGGCGGAATTTGGATTCCGGTAATAAACCCTTCAAATGTTGCTGATGCAAGATTTAATATCAGCGGAGCGGATGCCAGCCAGAGCATGACCTGCAGTAACCCGGCAGCCCCTAGAGCTGTAACCTTTCCAAACAACAATTGGTGAACTGAAACCGATGAATTAAGTACTTCGATCAATCGACTTTCTTTTTCTTCTCCCAGGCCGGTAATTAAGGAGCTGGAACCAAACTGGAAAGCCATGCTGAGTAAAAATCCATACAAAGCGGGAATGATGATATTTCCCATGTTCCCTTGGGCTTGGGATATCTCTCCCTCATTGTCCAGTCTGATGACATCAATCGTCAGAGGTGACACTATCGACCTCACAATCTCATCTTCGACATTACCGCTGAGCAAGTTTATGGTCAGGAAGCTCTCGATAGCATAGGCTGTCACAGGAGAAGTGGCCAGTTCTTTGGCTAGAGTATAGCGTTGAATAGTCCCAGTTATAAGATAATCATCCTGGATAATAATATATTCTGAAATCTCACCTTCCAGGAGGGCTGCTTTGGCTTCTTCTGCCGATCCAAATGGATAAAGCTTGATCATTCCATCTTCAGATAGGTCAGTAATCAATCCAGCTTGATCCACATAGCCGATATCCAAGATTTCTTTGATGGGAGGATCGGTCAAAGAAGATACCAGCTGGCCAATCCCGATTGCAAGCATTGCAGCCAGTGGAACAAACAGAGTGAGGATAATATATCCCCCTTTCTTGATCGCCTGGACAAATTCATGTTTGAATAACAAATAGGTTTTATTCACGATCCGCTCCTACCTGTTTGAGGAAAATTTCATTCAACGAGGGAGTAATAACTTCAAAATGGGTTATGGTGACACCCTGTTCCCGCAATCGATCCAGTATGCTCTGAGGAGTTGTTTCTGGCGCTAGCTTCAACTCCAGGGAGCCATTTCTGAAAACTCGGCCAGTTACTCCTGGCAGTTCCCCGATCTCTTCAGCAGCGGTTATCCGGACAGAATTTTTCTGGAATCGCCTCCTGGTTTCCAGAACATCACCATAAAGAAGTGTCTGCCCCTGGTTCATCATCAAGACCCGATCACATATTTCTTCGACCTTGTTCATTTGATGAGTACAAAGGATCACCGCTTTACCGGCATCCCTGAAATCGCTGATGATAGATTGCACAGCCTCTGTTCTAACTGGATCAAGCCCCGAAAAAGGTTCATCCAAAATAATCAGATCCGGGTTATGAACAACCGTAACAATAAACTGGATCAGCTGACCCATACCTTTGCTCATTTCCTTGTTTTTCTTATATTTATTTTCGTACATCCCGGTTAGCTTCAATAGTTCATCAGCTCTCGCCTCAGCTTGATCGTTAGGTATGCCTTTTAGGGAAGCGAGGTAGATGATCAATTCTATGGCGGTCAATCTTTTATATAATCCCCGTTCTTCAGGCAGATAACCAATTCTGTCCTTGAGGTTTTCATTCATAGCCTGACCAAAAACCTGGACAGCTCCAGAATCTGGTTTCATAAAATCGAGGATGATCTTGATGGTTGTGCTTTTTCCGGCCCCATTGGGACCGATCAAACCCAGGATCTCACCTGGCTTGATCGCAAAATTCAATTTCTCGACCGCAATCACTTTTCCAAAGGATTTATCAAGATCCTTCACTTCAACAATGTTCATGAATTCCTTCATTATTCCTTCCTGATACCCCGATCTCCGGGGTGAAAATTGATTGCGAGCTCCCGCCCAGGTCAGATTTATTCCAGTATGTCATCAGGTCAGGAATGCTCCATCCAGCGATTGCTGACCAGGACGTAGCAGAATACCAGCAGACCAAGCGGTATATCAGCCCGGATCTTCACATACGCTCCCCTTTTGAATCCTCCCCGGGGTAGATATTCACAGATTTCCTGTTTAGATGGGTTCATCACTCTCCAGCTGCGCAGCCTGGAACCTCCCGGTATCAGACCAAAGATCTCTCCCTGGTATTGGATCATAATAATCCTGTCTCAGTGTTTTCCGGGAAGAGGCAAAACCAGTCTGGGTGCCATTCTCAGACAATTCATAGGTGGATTTCCAGGGGCTGGTTTTCTTATAAACCAGCTCCTGGCCATTTTCCGCTTTGAAAACACCAGCTGACTTGATACCATTCAACTCCAGCACTCCCAATTTCTCATCCGCTACCTGGAATGTATGGTTGGTTTTAAACCCCCCTTTTTCGATCACCTCGATCAGGTCAGCCTTGAACTCCTGATTAATCATTTGCTGGATCTCCGGGAGGCTTGGCACTGTGTTTTTCTGCCATCTCTGTCATAGATGCCATACCCATCATGCCGCCAAGATTCATGGTATCTACGGCGCTGGAAGGTACGATCACCATCGCTCCTCGCTCTTTTAAGCCTTCAAAAAGCATATTCATGGCCCTAAGATGCAGAGCTGTGGGATTATTCCGATAGGATTCAGATGCCTTGGCAAAGGAGTGGGCAATCTGTTCCTCACTCTCACCAAGGATGACCCTGGCCTGGCGTTCTCGTTCGGCTTGAGCCTGGCGGCTCATTGCATCTTCGAGTCCTCCGGGGATGACAATATCCCTGATCTCGACAGACTGGACGGTGATGCCCCAGGGAGTGGTGCGTTCGTCGATGATGTGCTGAAGCTCAGCATCCATGCGGGCCCGGCCTACCAAAATATCAGCAAGCTCCATTTGTCCAATGATTTCCCTTAAGGCTGTTTGGGATGCCCAGGCAATAGCTTGGCGGTAATCTTCTACTTCGAGAGCTGCTTTTTCAGCGTCCCAGACTACCCAGAATAAGACCGCGTCAACATCGACCGGGACGGTATCTTTGGTAAGGGTTCTCTCAGCGGTAAAAGATGTTACCATCACCCGGTGATCTATCCAGGCCGGGATGGTGTCGAATACTGGAATGATCCAGAAGGGTCCTGGACCCTTTAATCCGATAAATCTTCCCAGGCGGAGAAGGATTGCTTTTTCCCACTGCTCTGCAACCTTAAAAGCCAGCAGAACATAGGTCCCTATGAAATTAAGGACCAGGACCTGAATAACAATCCAGACCGCATCGATTTTCTCAACCGCCATCCAGGTCGCCGCTCCTGTGGATATCAGCATCAAGACAATAAACACCAGGACCGCAACTCCGTTGATCTGGCTCTGTTTTTTATCTTCGAATCTAAAATCTAATCCTGTGGGTTTGATAACCATTTGTAGTGCCCTCCTCTTGATGAGCTTGATTAATTTCCAATTTCTTCCTTCCAGCGGTCCAACTCATTCAGGAACGCTTCTTTGGTCTCATTAGCTGAATACCCCAGGTTGCGAGCCTCCTGTAAGGCGGTATCTATGATCGAATACAATAATTTTCGGCGGTTCTTTTCAAGCTGCTTTTGATCTGGAACACCAGTGACAAAGGTTCCCTTCCCTCGCTGGGTGGAGATCACTCCTTCTTTGTCCAGTTCAAAATATGCCCTGGCCACAGTATTCAAATTGACCCGAATATCTGCAGCTAATTCCCGGATGGTTGGCAGCTGTTCTCCCGGCTGGAGTTGTCCTGCAGCGATCTGGGAGGAGATACTGTCTTCGATCTGGATATATATCGGTACACTGCTTTCAGGATTTATGGTTAATTTCATATTCTCCTATTGTATATATTGTATTAGTACAACTATATTATTGCATATCCAGGCCTCGTTGTCAAGTGAGGATTATAAATTCCTGGTTTGACTTGCCACCGGTATTGACATACAATCGGGAGACTTACTATTAATTGCTCGTTTCAAAATACGGATCGAAGATGGAAAACAACCCCAGCCAACGCATCGCTGTCATTGATCTTGGCTCCAATACAACCCGGCTGATCATCATGGAAACCCGGATGGGTTATGCCTACCGGTTGGTGGATGAGGTCCGGGAAATGGTCCGGCTCCGCCAGGGTATGACCTCAAACGGCTTAAGTTCTGAGGCCATCGGCCGCGGTCTTTCAACCTTGCGTTTATATCTGGATTTCTGTAAACAAACCAATGTCGACCAAATCCTGGCCGTCGCCACCAGCGCCGTCAGGGACGCGGCCAATGGGAGAGGGTTCCTGGATCAGGTAAAAAAGGAACTGGGCCTCAATATTCAATTACTTGATGGGGAAATGGAAGCCTATTATGATACCCTGGGAGCACTAAACGAGCTGGAGATCCAGGATGGCTTGGTGCTTGATATCGGGGGCGGAAGCATCCAGCTGAGTGATATCCAAAATAGAAAATTTATCCAGGGAGCTTCCCTGCCCCTGGGATCACTGGCCCTGACAGAAGAATTTATCCGCCAGGATCCAATAACCCAAAAGGAATACAAAACGGTCAAAAAAGAGATCCTCAGTCAGCTGAAGAAGATACCCTGGCTGCCCGACAAAACTGGACAGTCCCTGATTGGTTTGGGGGGTACGATCCGGAACCTGGCCCTGATCGAAGCCAGCCGTCAAAAATATCCCCTCTTTACGCAGCATGGTTTTACCCTCAAGCGCAGCTCTGTCGAGGAAAGCATCCAACAGTTCAGAGAGCTGGACCTATTTGAGCGCATGCAGATCCCGGGATTAAGCAGCGACCGGGCAGATATCATCCTTCAGGGAGCCCTGGTCCTGCTGACAGTTATGGAATATTTGGAGATTGAGAATCTGGAGCTATCAGTGAACGGGTTGCGGGAAGGGGTCTTCCTGGAGCACTTTTGGTCCCATCTCGATCCACCCATCATACCCAGCGTCCGCTATTTCAGCGTCTTGAATCTGGCAAGGAATTATTCATATGAGCAGGACCACGCCAATCATGTTAGTTTCCTGGCAGGCAGACTCTTCGAACAATTGGCACCCCTGCATGGATTAGGCCCCGAAGAACGCGAGATCCTGCAGGCGGCTGCCCTGCTGCATGACCTGGGGAGGATCATCGGCTACAGCAGCCATCACAAACACACTCAAACCCTGCTGGAATATAACGGGTTGCCAGGGTTCAACCCCCGTGAAACAGCCCTGATCGCCCTGCTTTGCCGCTTTCACCGCAAAGGCCAGCCGGTGATCACAGACTACAAATTGATCTTGTCCAAACGGGATTTGAAAGTCCTCAAACACCTCTCTGCCATTCTACGGGTTGCCGAGTGTTTGGAACGTGGCAGGAATGCCAATATCACTGATGTGATCACATCCTGGGATGATAAAAACCTGCGCATCACCCTTGTCGCCAATCAGTACCCGGCGGTAGAAATCTGGCAAACCAACCGGAATGCCAAAGATCTTTTAGCTGGCGCGTTTCGGAAGGAAATCAGCCTGGATAGTATTTCACCCCCCCTATCACCACCCAGATGATACCTGGCTGGATTCCGGAGCAGGATCAAACCAGAACGGTGTGTTAGGAACTTTCCTGATTTGAACTGCCGGCAATCTTGGGGTTGGAGGGTTTTTCTGCTTTATGCCAGGTGCCCCGGTGTTTTATCATCCACTCCTGGGAATTGATCAACTCCTCGCCTTCCCCTACTGGCACAGGCTGATACTCTCCATCTGGCAGCATCAAGCGGGATTTGACATTATCCCGCAGGTGTACATTTAAGATCTTATCTCGCAGGGAATTTTTAATATGAAGGTCCTCTATCGGAAAAAGGGTCTCCACCCTGCGGTAAAGATTCCGGGGCATCAGATCAGCGCTGCCGATCAAGATCTCTTCCTCGCCGCCATTGCGGAAATAATAGATCCGGGGATGTTCCAGGAATCTACCCACGATTGATGTCACCGTGATATTCTCGCTGATCCCGGGTATGCCTGGTTTTAAACAGCATATACCTCTGGCCTGGATATCCACCTTTACTCCCGCCTGGGAAGCCCTATAAAGGGCTTTGATGCAGTGGTTATCAACCAGGGAGTTCATCTTAAAAGCAAGATAGCCATCCCCCTGTTCTTGATGGATCTTAATCTCCCGGTCTATCCTGGAGATAATGCCTTTTTGCATTTCTCCGGGGGCGACCAGCAATTTTTTATACTCCTCATCCCTGGAATATCCCGTCAACCCATTAAATAATGCGGAAACGTCTTTGCCCAGATCTGGATCACAGGTGAAATAACCAATGTCCGAATAAGTCCTGGCGGTCACGTCATTATAGTTACCTGTACCAAGGTGGATATAGCGCCGGATGCCTTCTGGTTCGTGGCGGATCACTACGCTGACCTTGGCATGCGTCTTTAACCCCACCAGTCCATATACAACGTGTACCCCTGCCCTTTCCAGTGATTTTGCCCAGACAATATTGTTGGCTTCATCAAATCTAGCTTTTAGCTCTACCAGAACGGCAACCTGCTTGCCGTTCTCCCGGGCATCCATCAACGCCGCCACCACTGGTGAATCTGGTCCCACCCGGTAAAGAGTCATTTTGATTGCCAGCACTTCCGGATCCCGGGCTGCTTCCCGAATGAACCGGATCACAGGATCAAATCCATCGTAGGGGTGATACAGGAGAATATTCTTCCTGCGGATCACAGAAAAGATACTCTCCTCGGTTGATAACGAGGGCGGGATAGAAGGTTTAAATGGCCGATCCTTCAGTTCGGGCCGATTAATTCCCAGCAGTTCCATCGCATCACTCAGACCGATCGGACCATCGACAACGTAGATCTGATATGAGGCCACATCAAGGTTAGTCTGCAGAATATCCCGGACCTGGTCAGGCATTGAACTGTCGATTTCAAGACGGATGGCAGAGCCAAACTGCCTTTCCCGGACACTTTCCTCAATCGCTGAGAGCAAATCAGAAGCTTCATCCTCTTCGATCTCGGGATCAGCGTCACGGGTGACCCTGAACGGGTAGGCAGCCTCGATCTTTAATCCCGGGAAGAGCAGGTCAAGATTGGCTTTGACAATCTCTTCCAGCCAGACGAAGTTGGTTGAGACCCGATCGTACAACCGCAATTCCAGATACTCATCAGCAGTTTCTTCACTTGGGATGGAGACCAAGCGCGAATAGATCTTGGGGACTTTTAGTCTCGCAAATCGCTGTCCGTGTTTGGAATCATGCACTACCACAGCCAGGTTCATAGACAGATTCGAAATATGGGGAAAAGGATGGCCTGGATCAAAAGCCAGGGGAGTGAGAGCAGGATAGATCTCTTTCTTAAAATAGGATCTGAGCAATTTTCTCTGTTTACGTTTCAACTGATCATAATGCAGGATGTTAATCCCCCTCTTTTTTAATTTTGGCACCAGGTCATTTTTCCAGCAGGAGTATTGTTCCTGCAATTGGGGAACAAGCTGCTGCCGGATCAATGCCAGCTGTTCAGAGGGAAGCAGCCCATCCGGAGGGGTCAGATGGGCACCTGCTTCCATCTGCCTTCTTAAACCTGAGACCCGGATCATAAAAAATTCATCCAGGTTGTTGGAAAAGATCGCCAGGAATTTTACCCGCTCCAGCAGGGGGTGTTTTTTATCCAGAGCTTCTTCAAGCACCCGCTGATTGAACTTGATCCAGCTCAATTCG
Organism: uncultured Chloroflexia bacterium; assembly: GCA_963716695.1. Classification (GTDB taxonomy): domain Bacteria; phylum Chloroflexota; class Anaerolineae; order Anaerolineales; family UBA11858; genus B10-G9. The sequence goes on along the minus strand of CAVQTT010000010.1, from coordinate 29,729 downwards.
CGATTTATATATAGGGATGGATCAGTAAGGTCTTCGGGGGGTTTGCTCAACAATTGTTTAATATTGTCGATCACCATGATTTTCTCTCGTCGGGATTAATCCAGAGGTTTTGGTACCCTGGGAGGGGTAATTCATATCCTGTGGGACAAGATTTTACCACATAGAGCCAATCCGGCTGTATACCAGACTTCAGTTTCAAGTTTTGGCTTCCATCCGGAAGATCCCTTGGATCTTGCCAGGAAACCAGTTTTCCTCTCTTGGTTCTCTTCAGAAACTTTTTCTGCCAGTTCCTTGTATTAAAGATATACTAGGAACATCCTCGATCCCAAGGAGAAAACAAGGGAACTCAATATGAAAACACACAGAATCACCCTGGGTTTGTTGGCGGTTGTCGGTATCTTGACCCTCTTTGCCTGCCAGATGGAACAGCAAGCCACCAAAATTGGCGATATTAACACTGGAAGTCCCTCAGCTCAGATCAAAAGTGAACAAATCACCCCAGGAGTTCATTTACCAGGTTGGGGACATCATCAGCATCGACCAAACCATCCTCGTAGTTCTGGGCTGGGATCAACCCCCCGGAGGGGATTTTAATCCGCCCGATGCGGGGAAAAAATATCTGGTCGTTGACCTGTTGATTGCCAATCAGGGCGAAAAATCATTCAATATCACCCCGGCCTTCCAGATGACTCTTAAAGATCCCGAAGGTCAAAAATACAATGTCAATGGCAAAGCCAACCTGGCCTCTGGCAGCAATACTCCCAGTGGAGAGGTGAATCCCGGAGAGATAGTCCGCGGCAAAGTAGGGTTCCATGTTCCGGAAAATCAGACCAGCTTCAATTTTGTCTATGAAGTAAATCTGTTCGGCTTAGGAGAAGTTTCAGTTGGATTGGGAACCATGCCTGTATCCATGGATCCACCAGCCGATCTGAACTTGGCAAATACCCAAAAAGTCTATCAAATAGGTGATTTGGTCGAAATATCCGGATTGGTCATCCAGGTCATCCAGGCCAGCTATCCCGATGGCAAAGGCATCATCCAACCCAAAGAAGGTTATAAATTTGTCAGTGTCGATGTGCTGATCGACAATCGAGGGGAAGTGGTCAAAGAGATCACCAGTGTGGTCCAGATGTACCTCAAGGATTCAACCGGACAGCAATATACATTTCACCTCGGCGCTCAGTCGATCATTGACAGCGGATTACCAGATGATGAACTTCAACCTGGAGAAAAGATCCGGGGGCAGATCGGATTCCAGGTTCCCAAAAATACCCCGGGGTTGATATTCGTCTTTGATGCCGATATTTTCGGTTTTGGCAAGGCGTTTATTGCCCTTGAGTAAATTCCTGCCTGGTGTTCCTGGTCAGATCAATAAGCCAGGACGCCTGTATTCCCTATTGATGTTTTCTTCCCCCAGGGTTTCGAGGTGCCTGATTTGAATCGCCGCCACTCCTGATACCGGACATTTATTCTCGCAGATCCCGCAGCCAATACACAGATCCGGGATCATGACAGGTTTTTGAAGAGTGATCAGCTCGCCCTGGGCTGAGATGATCTGGGTTTCCTCTAACTCGATCGCCTTTTCTGCGACCGGACACATCTCCTCACAAACGATGCACTCCGTATCCTCAGCCCACGGCAGGCAGCGGTCCCGATCGATGATTGCTTTTCCGATCACCTGCTCCCTTTTTTCTGCCAGACCAAGGGGCGGAATCGCCTGGACAGGACAAACCTGACCACAGGCATGGCAGGAATAGTCGCAGTAGCCAATTCTGGGGACGATTACGGGAGTCCAAAATCCCTCAATGCGAGCCTCGGAGATAGCCATTTGAATAGCATTGGTTGGACAGACCGTGCTGCATTCCCCACAGCGGATACATTTTTTAAGGAAATTACTATCGACCACACCCGGCGGTCGGATCAATTTCCAGGAGGGACCCCGATCGAGGAAATCGGTATTGAGCAGGGATACACCCAGGACCGCAGTTCCCAGGGAAAGCAGGGCTTTTCTGCGGTCGAGATCATAAGGTTGGCTAATGAAATCAGCGCTCCGGGCTGGAAAGGATATCGCCCCGCCGGGACAATCCACGGCACAGGCCAGGCACATGGTACATTCTCCCGGATCACAGAAGACCCGGTTATCTGTCTGGATCGCCCCTGTTGGACACTTTTCAAAACAATTTCCGCAGGTAGAACAGGCCCCGGAAACCTCACAGTGCACCAGGCTGTATTTCCCTAACAACCCCAACAATGCCCCCAGGGGGCAAAGGTAACGGCACCAGAATCGGGGTGCCAGCAGATTGAGGCCGATCAAACCTCCAAAAAAAAACAGGTAAAGAGATCCGTATCTATAAATTGCTGGATAGGAAGGAAAAATTGCCGGGCGGATCAAACTATCAAAACCACCGATCACAGGCTGCAGAAAAGACACAGAGTAAAGGGTGAATTCGACAGCAGTGATGACCTGGTCCAATCCAGGCCAGATGGCGGTCGTCAGAGTCCTGTAAAGGATGGTAAGCGGATCAAAGATCAGCAAACTGAGATTGGAAAATACAGCTGCCAGCAGAATTACCAGGAGCAGTACATATTTCAAACTACGAAATCCTTCCTTTACGGCGGGTCGTTTCTTCTTCCAGGATCGCAAAGGCATCCAATCCAACAGGCTGCCGAGCGGACAGAACCATCCGCACCAGACTCGACCCAACAGTAAAGTGAGAACGAGAGTGATCACAGCCAATAGCGAACCGGCCAGGAAAACCCGGCTGGCCAGAGCCTGGGAGATCATCACCAAAGGATCCAGTTTTAAGGGAATATTGATCAATTTTTGCTTCAGGCTGGCAGCTTCAGCCGGATGAAGATAAAACTCGCGCCGGGACCACTGGAAAAAAACCAGGAAGATGATAAATAATAAGACCTGGCTGATTTTTCTGAGGATCAGCCAGCCTCTATCTGTCAATCTTCTGGATTTGATCATAGGGGATCTATTAGCCAAGATTGATCTCCTCGATCTTAAGCTGATCCAGGTTCTTGTTACCGAGCCCCATTTTATGTCCTTTCTTGATGTAGGCCAAATCATCGGGTTTCAGACCAAATAAAGTCGCCGCGTAGCTGTCTGCGGCAACTATGTCACCTGAAGCGATGATCGTATCGGCTTTTTTTACATCATTCAGATTTCCACCGGTCGGGCCATTAGCCATCAGCATCCGCACAGCATCGATGATCACCAGATGAGACCTCACCCGGCTGCTTAAATCCGCCAAGCGTTGACCCATATTGGCATGCATCATGGGCCTGTCATAGATCACCCCCATCAAATTTTTCATTGCCAATGTCAAGCGGGCCAGTTGATGATGTTTGGCAACGGGAACATTGATCAGGACATCTGCATTTAAAACATCATCATAGATCCTGGTATTCTTGAGGTCCAGGCCTTGGGGTATATCTGTATTAACATATTTCAGGTTGGTCATAACAACCATTTTTCCGCCAGCCTTGTTGACCTCTGCCTGGATACCGCTGACATGATAGGCCTGCTCCGCAGTGCCGCCAAAGGGATAATCCAGGACATTGACCTTTTTTGCACCTGCATCCAAGGCCAATCTAACCAGGGCACCTACAACCCAGGGATTGGTTGTTGCAGCGTACTGGTAGTCATGGTAAGCAACACAGATATTGGGTTTGATCAGCACGGTATCGCCAGATTTAACATATCGTTTCATGCCACCCAGAGCTTCGATAGATCTTCGAACCATTTCCTCCGGATCACCTTTGCGGGCCACCACCAGGTCAGGAAACGCCTGGGTTGGTGAGGGAGATCCAATGATCTCTGGAGTCGATGAGGAAGCGGCCGGAGTGTGGGTCGCTGTCGATCCCGGTTCAAATGGTGTGGAAGAAATTTTCTCAGATAACAAAGATTTTGAAATCAGTTTTTCCCGATCCAGGCATCCGGTCAGATATAGACTCCCGATTGATCCAGCACTGGCCGCCAATAAACGCAAAAAGTCTTTTCTGGAAAGCTCAGGCATTTATCCCTCCCTTCTGATCAAGATACCAACCTGCACAATTAAACAACCCTGAAACCGATAGTTAATCTATTGTACACTTGTTCGCCAAGCTCCGAAACAATCTTATATTCCTGATAAAAATCCTAGAAATAATAAAAAGATCCCGGACTTTTTATCCGGGATCTGATGTTTTGCCATCCTGATGTCTCACGCATCCGATAGTTCTAAGTCCCTTCCTGCCAGGAACTCAGATACTTGACCTGCTCTGGGGTCAGGACATCAATGGAAATACCCATGGCTTCAAGTTTCAGGCGGGCGATCTCGGCATCGATCGCCGGGGGTACTTCATAAACCTGGTTTTGAAGTTTATCGGCATTTAAGATCATGTGCTCTGCGCTTAATGCCTGATTGGCAAATGACATATCCATTACGCTCGAAGGATGCCCTTCTGCCGCTGCCAGATTGACCAGGCGGCCTTCTGCCAGCAGGTTCAATCTTCTGCCATCGGACACCAGGTACTGATCGATCATTGGCCTGACCCGGATCTTTTCTTCAGCCATTTCCTCCAGGGCAGGTATATTGATCTCGACATTAAAATGCCCTGAATTGGAGATAATCGCCCCATCTTTCATGACATCAAAATGCTGTTTATCTAGCACGTGGAGATCGCCGGTCAGAGTGCAGAAGATATCCCCCAGGGGAGCAGCCTCGTTCATAGGCATCACCCGGTAACCATCCATCACAGCTTCCAGGGCTTTCAGGGGATCGATCTCGGTGACAATCACATTGGCTCCCATTCCCCGGGCTCGCATCGCCAGTCCCCTGGCGCACCAGCCGTAACCGCCAACCACAAAAGTTTTCCCAGCTATCAGAAGGTTGGTTGCCCTGATAATACCGTCCATGGTGGATTGACCAGTGCCATAGCGATTATCAAAAAAATGTTTGGTCATCGCGTCATTTACAGCAATCACCGGGAACTCCAAGGCACCGGCAGCTGCCATCGCCCTTAACCGGATCACACCGGTGGTGGTCTCTTCGGTCCCGCCGATAACATCTTTCAGGTTTTCCCGGCGGTCCTTGTGTAGAGTGCTGACTACGTCAGCTCCATCATCCATTGTGATATGGGGTTTATGATCGATCGCGGAGTTGATATGTTTGTAATAGGTTGTATTATCCTCGCCCTTGATGGCGTGAACAGGAATTTCATTATGCATCACCAGGGAAGCTGCCACATCATCCTGGGTTGAAAGCGGATTGGACGCAACCAGGACCACGTCAGCACCCCCTGCCTGGAGGGTCTTCATCAAATATGCTGTTTCAGTGGTCACGTGCAGGCAGGCCGACATGCGGATCCCATCAAAAGGTCGCTCCTTTAAAAATCTGTCGTAAATCGACCGCAAGACTGGCATTTCACGTTCGGCCCACTTGATCCTTCGCCGGCCGCCCTCAGCCAGAGTTTTATCCTTAATATCATAATTCTCCATTATTTTCTCCCTGTAATCTACCTGCTGTTTCTCTCAACATCCAATTATTCAAGGTGTAAAAGGCTAACTTTTCACCAATACATCCAATTTACCCTGATCGTCAAAATGATCTCTGAACCGCTGAATATATTCTGCGATCGTATAGGAGTGACTCTGGGATCCATCAGTTTCCAAACAATATGCTGCGGCCAAGGACCCCATCTCTCCGCATAATTTCAAGTCAAACCCAAAACTCAAACCAGTGAGGAAACCACCTCGGTAGGCATCACCCACACCTGTAGGATCCAGGATCGATACCGGAGGTACAACCGGGATCAAGTACTGTTCTCCTCCTGAAAACACAACTGAACCCTGGTCACCCTTGGTGATCACCAGGATCTCGACCAGCTCCTTAACTTCCTCCAATGAAAACCCGGTATGTTTTTCGATCAGACAAAATTCGTAATCATTCACAAATAACGCATAAGCCCCTTTTACACCCAGGCGAAGTTCTTCCCCTGTGAGCCGGACGATCTGCTGGCTGGGATCGTACACATAAGGCAGCGATAGTTCTGCAGCTTCCTTGACATAACTATTCATCGCGATCGGATCTGTGGGTGAAATGACCACCAGGTCAAGCTTTCCATCTTTCCAGGAGCTGAGGCGCACTTCTGACGCATGGCTCATTGCCCCGGGGTAGAAGCTGGATATCTGACAGTTTTCCTGATCCGTTGTAGCAAAAAATGAGGCTGTAAATTCGTTCGGGATGACTTTCACACCGCTGGTATTAACCCCTTTGTCTTCCAACCAGCTTCGAAATTCCTCAAAATCCTGGCCCACCGTACTCAGCAAAACAGGGTCGCCGCCCAGCAAGGCCATTGTATAGCCGATATTTGGGCCGATGCCCCCCCGGCGTTTGACCATTTTATCTACCAGGAAAGATAAACTGATCGTCTCCAATTTATTTTCCAAAATATGTTCCCGAAATTGTCCAGGGAAACTCATCAAATAGTCGTAGGCAATTGAACCTGTCAGGGCAATTTTCATAAAAATTTTGTGTCCTTGGGATCACATTCCATGGGTTTTTTTACTGGTAAATTCCAGCTATATCTTACCACTGAACGCCAGAAACCAGAAGGAAAGCGACAGGCTGGAAGATCCCTTTTGTGCTGTGGCGCAGGCATTGACCTTCCTGCCAAAAAGGCAAAATTAAATCCCTTGGGTTGTAGAATAATAATCCCTCCAGACTCCCGGTGAGTGGTATAGGCCGGGGATAGGCGAAAGCTGATCTATGCTATACTGCCTTCATGAAACATATCGCCAGGTCAACCTTGATCATTGCACTATTTTTCGGACTTGAGAAAGTCCTGGGTTTTGTCCGAAATGTGATCATTGCCAGAACTTTCGAGCTCTCAGCTGAATTGGATGCATTTAATGCCGCCAACAATATCCCTGACCTGGTATTTGCTCTCATCTCCGGTGGAGCGCTGGCTATGGCCTTCATCCCAGTCCTGACCGATTATCGACGAACCAAAACTCGCTCTGAGATGTGGAACCTGTTTTCCCAGGTCGCTAACGGGGTATTCCTGGTCACTGCCCTGGCATCGGTCCTGGTTGCGCTGCTCGCCCGCCAGTTGGTCTCCTGGGAGATCGGCATCGCTCCGGGCTTTTCGCCCGAACAGCGGGAGTTAGTAATTAGTTTAATGCGATTGAATTTAATCGCCACATTGCTATTCTCGTTGGGCGGCCTGGCAATCGCCGGTCTCCAGGCCCAGCAGCACTTCCTGGTACCGGCCCTCGCACCAGCCATGTACGATATAGGAGCCCTGTTTGGTATATTGATCCTGGCTCCAGAAAAAGGCTTCCAGGTGGGCCCGGTCCTGCTGCCAGCCTACAATTTAGGTATCTACGGCCTGGTCTATGGTGTGATCATCGGAGCTGCCCTTTTCCTGCTGATCCAGCTGCCCAGCCTGTTCAAGTTTGGATTCAGGTGGAAGCCACGCCTGGACATTCACGACCCTGGTTTTCGACGGGTAGTTCGCTTGATGGCTCCCCGGGTGCTGACGGTCTTTTTTATTCAACTGGTCTTTATCTCCCAGGATAATCTGGCCTCACGTTTGCCCACCGGGGCTGTAACCGCCCTGGTATACGGCTGGCTTTTTATGCAGCTGCCCGAATCCTTGATCGGCACTGCGTTAGGAACAGCGCTGCTTCCTACTCTTTCGGAACAGGCTGCCGACCCGGATTCCAGCCAATACACCTTCACCCTGGAAAAGATCATCCGGGTTATCTTCGGCCTGACCCTTCCCATCGCGGTGATCCTGGCCGTGAACATAAAGCCTTTTATCGATATCCTGGGATTTGACGCAGAGGGTACCCGGTTGGTTCTCTGGACCGTAAGAGCCTATCTAGTCGGCCTGATGGGGCATTCTCTGCTGGAAATTGCGGTTCGGGCTTTTTATGCCCGTCAAAATGCAAAAACCCCCTTGATTGCCAGTGGAATCGCGCTGATAGGGTTCCTGGTCCTGGCAGTTCCTCTTTCAAACTGGTTGGGCGCGCCGGGTATTGGACTGGCAAACTCACTTGCCTACAGTGGAGAAGCAGTCCTTTTGTTCATCCTGCTGCATAAAGTCATTCCTTTCAATCTTCGGCTCAGGAACACCCTGCTGCGATCACTGGGGGCAGCTCTCTCAGGCCTCGGTCTTAGCTGGTTGCTGGGATTAGTGCCTTTTTCATTGGGAACAGGGATACAGGGATTGGTCGGCGGGGGCCTGCAATTGGCGCTGGCAGTCCTGGTGATCATCCCCTGGCTGCTGCCGGAGATCAAGGAACTCTTAGATACCTAGGTCAAAAAATGGATCATCAGGTCTTCAATAAATATCTCAAAGAATATACCCTGAATGCCCTCGCCTCTGCCGGCGAGAGTGTTGCTGCAGCTGCTGATTATCTGGAAAAACAGTCTGAACCGGGCCTATTCGCAAAAGACCGGGTTGAGAAAAAAGCAGCCCTGCTCCGGGTGAGAAAAATCTTTGAAGCCTCCCGGGGGAGAAGCCTGTATGTTGCCTTAAAAAGCCTCGGTTTTGACAACCTTGCCAAAGATCAGCTCTAATTCGACAGCTCCTGGATTCTTGTTTTCAGGGGCATTCCACCGAACACTAAGTGGTTTAGTCCTCGAAACTTGTCTGAATATATCCCTGGCTGACTTCCTCCAGGATGGCATACACCAATTTGGTTTTTCCTTCACTTAATAGATCGGGGTTAATATCTGTCAACAGCAGGGGTGAAGATTCAAAGAATCCCTGTTCCGCTTCCAAAAACATGGGCCAGACCTTAGTTAAAGATGCGATCAGGTCATATTCCAGAGAAGCGACCCAATAGTCCCGGTATTCCTCATCGAAATCGTTCCCCGAGCCAATGATCAGTTTTTGATGTGCAACCAGGGTCCGGTAAATATTTTGGGTTCCCACACCGGGAACGATGTAAAAAGTGTTCACAAAACGATCAATCAGGAAATCCAGGTTGGCATTTACATCCAGATCTGGAGCATCCACCGGTAGGTCAATGTATTTGGGATAGATGTAATTGACCCCTGTGGGGGCGTATTTAGGATTGCATAATCCACAAAAGTATTTAACACCTACCCTGAAGCCATCTCTGGCAGCCAGGGCATTCTCATTTTCCTGCACACTCAGGACTCCCACCCGCCAATCATCGGTAATCAAAGCAGCCATATAGCCGGCCGCAAATCCCTGGATGTCAAAATCCCCTCCCCCGGATCTTAAAACCGTTAGGTTCTCTGCGGGTTCAAGATCGTTAAAACCAACTGCCAGGAATTTTGTGCCCGGCTGGCTGCTGGCGAGTTCAGTTATCCCTGCAAAAGGGGGTATTACCACCACAATTTGGTAGATCTCATTTTCAAAATCCCCGGCAGTCAGGGTTGAGAGGACCTGGAAACGCAGATCCAGTTCCCGGATATAACCACCGATCAAAGAACTTAATTCTTCTGCCAGTTTTGGGTCAGAACCTTCCGGTGTCAGCAATACGCCGACCGGTAATAACGGCGTCGGTGTCAACACAGGAAGAACAGTTTCGGTCGGATCTACTGGGATCCCAAGGTCACTTGGCGTCTCTGATCCCTGGCTGTCGAGACACCCGGAAGTGAGCAGGGCAATCACTACTATCCAAAAAATGATCTTTTTCAAACTTTGGCTCCTTAGATGGACTCGTTCAGGGACTATTTTACTACTTATTCCGGGCTGGACTGCTTTCTAGTATAATTTTATCAATCAGTGAGCTTAAGCGGGGATGATATTGAGTATTCAAGCCTGCTGAATTCGAGCCCTACATCAAGCATTATAATTGGACAGATAAGGTTATGACTTTACCAAAAACCGATCAATTCCCCGATGACCCAGATGATCTCGCCCCGGCCCGGCGCCGAAAAGCCCAGCGGGGGCTGATCCCTGAAGATCTGGTTGAGATAGCTGATGAGATCGAGAATCTAGCCCACCAAACCATCCCCTCGTTTGATTTCTTTCTGTTTTCCTTGCTGGCAGCTGCCATCATCACCACCAGCATCCTGGTTGACTCACCAGCCCTCTTGATCCTGGGAGCATTAACTGCACCCGCTATGAGCCCCTTCCTGGGGATTGCCCTGGGCACAGCAACCGGATCTTTGAAATTCTTCAGTCAGCGGCTGGCAGGTTCCCTGATCGCAGGTGGTTTTGTATTCCTGGTAGGGATCCTGGGGGGTTATGCAACCTTTGTTTTTAATATCCCTGGAGTCCAATTTTTGATCTATAATGCCCGGGTATCATGGACCCACCTGGTTCTCCTGATCAGCGGGACAATCCTGGCAATCATCACCCTGCACAAACAAGGCCGGACCCCTCTGCTTCCCAGCGTGGCGATAGCCTACGAACTGTACATCCCGCTGGCCATCGCAGGATTTGGTTTTGGCAGCGGCCAACCTCACCTCTGGCCGGATGGATTAGTTGTATTTGGAATTCACCTGGCAGTTATGGCGATCACAGGCACAATAGTCTTTATGCTGCTGGGTATCAAACCGCTAACTTTTATCGGCTATACCCTGGGAAGTTTGGTAGCAATTCTTAGCATTGTTGGAGTGATCGGACTATCCAGCGCTGGAGCTGTGGTTGGGGGAAAAATTGCTATGCCAACCCTGGTACCTTCAGCAACACCTACCACTACACCTGTTCCCCCAACTGAAACCCCAACCATCACACCTATCCCTCCCACCCCCACAGCCACAGCAACTGTGCCCACAGCAACTTCCTCTCCCCTGCCAACTGCCACCAGCACAGAAACACCAATACCGACCCCCTTTTACGCTGAGATCCTGGTCGATCAAAAATATCTGGGGGCTGTGATTCGGAGAGAGCCCAATCTGGAGAGCCAGATCCTGACCTCCCTGGTCAATGGCACAGTGGTCGAGATCCTGAACCCATCCCCATCCTATGACGAGCAGGGACGCAACTGGTTGAGTATCCGATATATCGATGAGGATGGAAATCAACGGGATGGCTGGATCATTGAGAACCTGCTTTTGATCTCAACGCCCCGGCCAAATTGGTAGTTCCTTTATAATTCCAGGTCCTTGGATTGAAATGCACCTGGCAGCAGTTCCCGGACGGTATTCTGCTGGAGGAAATTTCCATCGCTATCTACCAGCAGGACTTCAATATCCAATCCGAATTCGGATAAGACCTGCCGGCAGGAACCACAAGGTGTACCCCCATTTTGGGTCGCAACAGCTATAGCTACAAATTCCCTCTTCCCTGCACTCACAGCGCTGAAAACAGCTGCTCGTTCCGCACACATAGTGACAGGATAAGCCGCATTCTCAACATTAGCGCCTACAAATATCTCTCCTGTCCTGGTTAATAAAGCAGCCCCGACCTGATAATTCGAGTAGGGAGCATATGCTTTCAACCTGACTTCGGCCGCAGAGCGCATAATTTTATCTTTCATTTCATCAGACAGGGTCATTGTATTCATCCTCCTCCCGGGCCGGAGGTACAGTTAAATTTTTGATCCGGACTTTGATGATGCGGTGGTCATGCACCTGCTCAACCTTGAGAAGCAGGTTATCCAATTTTACTACCTCGCCTCGCTTAGGCACATGTCCTAACTGGAAATAAACCAGTCCGGCCAGCGTATCCGCTTCGTTATTAGGCAAATTGCTGTTTAATATCAAATTCAAATCATCAATATCAATTTTTCCCTGAAAGATATATTCGCCAGGAGCGATGGTCAAATAAAGACCTTCTTCTTCATCATATTCATCCTGGATATCACCAAAGATCTCTTCCATGATGTCCTCAAGTGTTACAAGTCCAGAGACTCCCCCATACTCATCCACCACAATTGCCAGGTGGATCCGCTTCTTCTGCATATCCGTGAGCAGCTCATTAATGATCTTGGTTTCAGGGACATAATATGCGTCCCTGACCAACTCGGCGATACCACCCTGGTATGTGCCATTACTGTACACCTCGAGGAGATCTTTGGCATATAAAAGGCCCAAGATTTGATCGATCTTCTCCTTATAAACAGGAATTCGCGAGTATCCAGAATCAATAAAATGTTTGATCGCCTCTGAGAATGGCATCGAGGCATCAATTGCCTGGATATCGATCCTGGGCACCATGATCTCACGGGCGAGAGTATCATCCAAGCGGAAGACTGAATGGATCATTTTTTGTTCTTCAACTTCCAATAATCCATTCTTCTGGCTTTCATCAACGAGTGATTTCAGATCGTCTTCACTGACCTGGTCCATTTTTCTCTGTTTTTCTAACAGGTCTTTAAAAAGCAAATTTTGCCAGGAAAAAAAGGGTTTTGATGTTTGGTAGAGGATATTGATCAGACCACTCAGGTTGACAAGCTGCTGCAAAGGCTTCTTCATGATCAGCAGACTCGCCGCCCATTCCAGGATTGTGATAATCAAAGCCAGGCCAAAGAGGTATAAAACTATCCAGCCCGACCAGGCCGCAGGTCTCTCATACCAGACCAGGCCCAGCATAAGACCCCCGGCTGCCAGTCTGCAGATCATTTGATAAAGGGTTAAGGCTGTATCTACCCTTGGTGAATGCGCGAAAAGATTCCGAATCAGGTCCGCTTTTCTGGAATCATTGAATATATCTTGGGAATGTTTGCTGGAATTCATCCGGCTGAAAACTGTCTTTGCAGCTGTAACATACCCATCCATTATCAGGATTAGAACAATAGCCACGATCAAAAATGTCATCATAAATTTATCTTGGATTAATGCTTCTTTTTTGAAATTTGTCTGGCTGGTACACCCACAACAACTGTATCAGCTGGGACATCCTTGGTAACGACCGATCCAGCCCCTGTTGTCGCATTTTCACCAATTTCCAGCGGTGCTACCAGCATGGTATCACTGCCAATAAACACTCCATCTTTGATCACTGTCTGATGTTTTTCCTTGCCGTCATAATTGCAGGTGATCGTCCCGGCTCCAATATTCACGTTTTTACCTACCTGGGCATTGCCCAGGTAAGAAAAATGGCCCATTTTCGAGCCCTGACCCAGATAGGAATCTTTGATTTCCCCGAAATTTCCTACATGTACCCCGGGACCAAGGTGAGCTCCCTTCCGGAGATGGCTGAAGGGTCCAATATCCACGCCGTTTTCAATTCGAGATTGCTCGATGACCGAATATTCAATTTCGCAGGCATCTCCGATCTCGCTGGCATAGATCCGCGTATCGGGGCCGATGAGGCATTTTTGTCCCAGGATGGTATTTCCCTGAAGATAGGTATTGGGAAGGATCACTGTATCGCTGCCAATCTTCACATCTGGATCGATATAGGTTGAGTTGGGATCAATAATTGTCACACCTGCTAACATCCAATCCCGGTTGATGCGTCTTCTGAGTATCTGGCCGGCCTCCGCAAGATGAACCCTGGTATTGATACCTATCAGCTCATCCCGGTCCGGGACCTGAACGGACTGAACCGATAACCCCTGCTCGACAGCCAGGGCTACCAGGTCGGTGAGGTAATATTCTCCTTTGGGAGAGAGCTCTAAGCTTTCCAGGGCAGTCCACAACCAGGCGGATTGAAAACAATAAACGCCGGCATTCAGCTCTGTGATTTGCAATTGATCAGGATCAGCATCAGCTTCTTCGACAATCGCCTGGATTTTACTGGAGGAGTCTCGGGATATCCTTCCAAATCCCCGGGGATTGTCTGATTCCACCGTCAAGATTGTGATTGGTCCCTGATGATGCTCTTGGGTCTGAATGATCCTTCCCAGAGTATTTTCGCTCAGCAGAGGCATATCCCCATAAACAACCAGCACCAGGTCTGATGTTCCTTGCAGCAAGCCCTTGGCCTGCTGGACGGCATGTCCGGTTCCCAACAACTTCCCTTGTTCAACATAGCGGACCTTGTTTCCGAGGGTTTCGCGAATCTGCTCGGCACCATATCCAACCACCATGACCGGGGGATTTTCAGCCAGATCATGGGTTGCAGCCAATAATAATTCAACCAGAGATTTTCCCATTAGTTTATGCAGGGGTTTTGGCGTCTCGGACAGCATTCTTTTTCCTTCTCCAGCTGCCAGGATGATTACATCAGTGACCATAAAAATTTCCTTCAGACCAGAGGCTTAGACAGTGATCTTTGATCCATGCTTAGATAACAAAAGCAGCGAGCAGGACAATAGGATCAAATCCCGGCTCGCTAGGTAGGTTTTGCTTTTACTTTCAGGAGAGTTTTCTTCAATATCTGGTGTCATTTTCCGGAGGAGTTAGCAGGGGAGCCTGGACTCGAACCAAGATCAAAGGCTCCAAAGGCCTCTGTGCTGCCATTGCACCACTCCCCTACGTCAGCCAAGGCATTGTATCATAGGATTAAAACAGTGGCAATGGAAGTATGTTTTCCCCCTGAATGATTGGTTCAGGAACCCTGATTTTCATTGTCTGCGATGAATCCCAGCTTTTGGGCTTGCTCAAACGTTAATGAATCCGGGTTGTCGATGCGCTGGATCTCTTCCTCGAGGGTTGCTGCTTTCCAGAACTCATGCACTTCATTTTCTTCCAAGGGTTTGTCGTCCGTGGGAGGGGCTGAGGATTTTGAATTTCCTGACCCGTTCGACCCCCGGGAGGTTTCTTTGGGAAGATCACCTTTGGCAACTGTCCCTGTTTTGCTTGGAACAGAGGATGCCTTGGTGGTGGTTGAAGCTTCAGATTTACCTTGATCGGCTTTGACCGTGGATTTGGAATCCTTTTTCTTTTCATCAAGACCCTGAATGATCACGGTTATCTCCTGGATTGCCAGGTCAAGTGTAGTCAGGACCCAGGTCAGGTCATTATTTTGAGTGACCGGATTGGTTATCACGATCATCCCATAATGAGCATCGATATGCGTCCAGAACAGATCGTAGGATTCTCCTGAAAAATACCAGACACTATCAGGGGTTTCGTTTCCCAGGAAATAGGAGATCCGGTTAGTCGTATTAAATGTATTTAAGAGCAAGGGCATGACGGTGGATTCAAAGATCGTATCCGGAACCACCCCGGTTTCAGCTGCTATCACACCATTTTCTTCAATGATATTGATCGAGATCGCACCCAGTTCACCCCGCAGATCTGCTATCCGGGAGGTCACATCCTTGGATAGATTCTTTTTGGTTAGTTTCGGAAGATATTCGATATCCTCAATAACCGGTTCCATTCCCATGGTTTTCCGGACAGCGTTCAAGAATTCGGGCATCTTAAGAGGTTTATAGAAAAAAGCCTCGGGGGCGATCTCAGCGATTTGCTGGTGGATTTCCTCATCCTCCAAACCGGTGATCAGGATCACCTGCATATCAGGATAGGTGGTTTTTAATTTCCGATAGAGCTCAATTCCGGATAAACCTGGCAAGCCAACATCAGCGATCAGCAGGTTGATCCCTGTCCCAACCACCTCTACAATGGCCTCCTCACCAGAAGGCACATCGACCAGGTCAAGGTCCTGTTCCAGGGCTTCCAGATTTGCCCTTAAAGCAGTCCTGATCTCCTGGTGATCATCAACGATCAGCACCCGGAATTTGTCCGTCATGCAGATATCATATCATGGGGTCCGGTTAGAAAACCCCCTGAAAGAGGGTTTTTACCTTGCAATTTTATTAAGTAAAGTATCTATGGCGATGGATCCGTTTTAGATCATCAATTGGTGGGAGCAATTATTATCATCCAGGGTTGTTGAAAAACAACACCTGATCTGGCTAGGGTTAGCTCTGTATACCCCTGATCCCTGGGCAGACAGTCTTGGTATCATGGATTGGTTGGCCAGCATTCGATCCACGGCAGCTACCCTGCAGGATCCTGCTGTGAAAAATATCCCCTCCCGAGATTTTGATATAATAAATTAATGTCCTCCATTAACCCTCCCATTCGCTCCCTCAGGGTCAAGTCTTACCTTATTCCAGGCTTTGGTCTGACCATGGCCTTGGTACAACTGCTGTTTCCATTTAAGAGTTGGGCAATGCTTGCATCCGCGTTTATTGGATTAACTTTTTTAGCTTTTATCTGGTCCAGGAGCCTGAAAAACAAACTAACTCTGGAAAGAGAAATGAGGTTCGGATGGATGCAGGTTGGTGACCATCTTCAGGAGCGAATAGCAATTGAAAATGACAGTATTCTGCCGGCTCTTTGGGTAAAGGTTATCGATCACTCCTTGATGCCGGGATATTCCATCAGCACTGTAAAAAGCGTTAGAAGCCAATGGTATTCACACTGGTTTACCCGGGGAGTCTGTGAGCGAAGGGGTATTTACACCCTGGGTCCGACCAGTTTGGAAGCGCATGATCCCCTGGGTATTTTTACGGTCAGGATTGATTATAGTGAAACGGTGACCATGATGGTGGTTCCCCCCATCATTCCCCTTCCCCAGATCGAAATAGCTCCCGGAGGAAGGACGGGAGAAGGAAAGTCTACCAGCACGGGATTGGAAAGGACCACAGTTGCCGGAGGTGTCCGGGAATATATTCCCGGGGATAGTTTGCGCTGGCTGCACTGGCCAACAACAGCCCGTCTGAATAAACCTTTTGTCCGGATCTTTGACTACTCTCCTGCGAGTAATTGGTGGATCCTGCTCGATATGGATCCCCGGGTACAGGTGGGTGAAGGCCAGGAATCCACCGAAGAATATAGTGTGATCCTGGCAGCCTCACTCGTCAACGAAGGCCTAAAACAGGGCAAAAAAGTGGGATTTATCACTATGGGTGATGAATTGATCTGGTTCCCACCTGACCACGGTGATGCTCACCTCTGGAAAATCCTCCGATCGTTATCCGTGGTCCGCCCCACAGGACCTCCTCTGTCCGAGATGCTCAAACATCTCAAGTTGACCCTTGAACAGCGAACCAGCCTGGTTGTCATCACTCCCAATCTTGATATTAATTGGATCAGCAATCTGGGGTTAATGATTCGCAAAGGAATTGTCCCAACTGTCCTTTTACTCGATCCATCCGGGTTAGGTGGAAGGACCAACCCCAGGGCTGTTCAGAACCGTCTGCTTAATCTAAACATCAAACATTACACCTTTACCGACTCTTTGCAAGACCTGTCACAATTTGATCCCATTGGTCAGGAACACCAACCTGGGGAGCAAATGCGAAAGTACGTCAAAACCCTCAATAAACAATCCGTTCATTGGAAATCATTAGAATGAAAGCAGCCATCAGCGGGTTTTTCAAACAAAATCTAACCAAGCAGACTCTCCGAAATATGCTGCTGGTCTATTTATTATTTCTAATGCTTGTGAATGTGCTGAAGGATTCGATCCAGGGGGTTGAAAACAGCCTGATCATGTTAATGATTGCCATCGGATTAATATTGGGTTGGCTGCTGGCAATATCTGACCTGGAGATCTGGAAAACAAGCTTGATCACGATCTTGAGCGGAGGGACCGTTCTGGTGATCCGGGTTGGCAGGTTGGGTGATTTGATCTGGTCGCTCTTTGCTCAAATTCTGGATTTAGGTTCTCAGACCTGGCACTGGATCAGTCAGCAAGGTGAAATACCCAGATCAACGACAATACCTGTTGGGATTGCTGAACTTGGATCCCGGATTTTCACATTAGGTTCCCGCTTGGGGGTCTGGATCCAAAGCCTGCTGCGGGGCAAGCCTATCTTTGATCCGGTTGCGACTGCCTTTATCTGGGGAATTTTCATCTGGATCATCGCAGTTTGGGCGATTTGGACCACAATCAGATTCAAAAATCCCCTCCCCGGAATAATTCCCATCCTGGTATTAACCAGCCTCAGCCTGGTATACACCGAGAGTTCAGTCTATAACCTGATCCCCATGCTGGGCCTTATGGTTGGATTGGTTGTGATGGGCTGGTACGACGCCCAGGAGGACCAATGGGAAAGCGGATGGGATCAGCTTCGCAGGGATCATCCGGGAGCGTATGGTCATCAACTCCCTGATCATGGCTCTGGGATTGATGGTATTTACAGCATTCAGCCCATCGGTCAGCATCCGCAGTATTGTGGACTTTATTAATCGGATCACTTCAAACACCGTCAATGATGATGATCTGGCCCGGTCGCTGGGATTGGAACCACAGGCCCGCCGGGATGGGAGTATTGGAATTCTGGACAGCCGCCAAAACGGAGGCTTACCCAACCGACACCTGATAGGCTCGAATGAGGAGCTCGGCGACCAGATTGTGATGATCATCCAGGTCCAAAATTTAAGTGATGTAAATATGGAAGAACTTAAGCCTGAGGAACAGGTCTATTACTGGCGCGGCCTGACCTATGATCAATATATTGGCCGGGGTTGGGCCTCCCGGGATAGCACTAAGATCGAATACCAGCCGGGAGAGAATACTCTGCCAGGTTGGCCGCCCACCTATCAGGTAATCCGGCAGAAGGTGGAATTCATTGAAGATTTAAATGGTCTGCTGTTCAGCGCTGGAATCCCGTTGAGCACCGATAAGAAATTTGAAATCGCCTGGCGGGTTCAGGCTTCTGACCAGGAAACCTTCGATATTTTTGGAGCTACCATCCAGGCCGATAGCTATCTGACCGATTCCCTGCACCCTCGCGCGAGTACAGCTGAACTTCAGGAAACCAGCCAGGATTACCCGGTTTGGATCAAAAACCGCTACCTGGGATTGCCTGATAATATTCCAGACAGGGTAATTGCCCTGGCCAGGGATATTACTGCCACGGAAGAGACTCCTTATGACCGGGCCTTGGCTATAGAGCTTTTCCTTCGCAGATTCCCATACACCCTGGACTTGCCCCAGCCGCCTTTTGATCGGGACATCACGGATTATTTTTTGTTCAGCGCTCAACGGGGTTATTGTGATTATTACGCAACTGCCATGGTTGTACTCGCCCGGGCAGCTGGATTACCTGCCCGACTGGTGACCGGATATATAGGTGGTTATTATGACCAGAACCTGGATGCCTACCTGGTAACAGCAGATCTGGCCCACGCCTGGGTAGAGGTATATTTTCCTGATTACGGGTGGATTATCTTCGAACCAACCGGGGGCAGAGCTGAGATCGACCGCCCAGACAATCCCATCCCCAAATTTTCTCAGGGTTATACAGCGTCATTTGATCCCCTGGTACCTGAAAAAACAGGGTTGCAGATCAACTGGGTGCTGGTTGGTCTGGCTTTCCTTTTTGGCTTGCCAGGGATCGGGATCATTGGACTGCTGCTGGATGAACAGCTGTTAAAAAGGCTTCCTAGTAAAAAATTACTGCCCCGGATTTACCGTCGTATCTACCGTTATGCCCATTGGATCGGACATACCTCCCATCCCGGAGACACACCCTATGAATTTATGAATAGTCTGATCCGGATCATTGAACAATACGGCAGAGGGAGCAAAGAAGCCGATTGGATATTAATCGGAACTGATCAGCTGAGAGAAATAACCCGGGCGTATTATCTGGTAATTTACAGTTCGGATCAGGAAGCCAACTTCGCTGACCTCGCGCTGACCTACCGCACTCTCCGGACTCGTTTGTGGTATTTATGGCTGCTGGCAAAGGCTTATCCTTACAGAGCCCTGCGTTATTTCCTCTGGGATAATGCCCCGATGATCATCAGCCCGGAATCAACTCAATCATCATAAGGATCTATATGAACAATATTCAAGAATTTTCAGAGAAGATCATCTCCAATATCAGCCGGGTTATTATTGGCAAGAGAGAAACAATCGAACTGGCGGTTATCTGCCTGTTATGCCAGGGACATTTGTTAATTGAAGACATACCCGGTGTTGGAAAAACCATGCTGGCCCGCAGCCTGGCTCGTTCACTCGAGGCTACCTTTGGCCGGGTTCAATTCACCCCGGATATGCTTCCCAGTGATGTTACCGGGGTGTCGATCTACAATCAAGCCACCCGGGATTTTGAGTTCAGACCTGGCCCGATCATGGCAGATATTGTTCTGGCTGATGAGATCAACCGGGCTACTCCTAAAACCCAATCCGCTCTGTTGGAAGCCATGCAGGAAAAAACGGTCACTGTCGACGGCATCACCCACCCCCTTCCGGACCTGTTTATGGTGATAGCCACCCAGAATCCCATTGAACACGAGGGCACATTTAGACTGCCTGAAGCCCAGCTGGATCGTTTTTTAATGCGAGTCCGACTCGGGTACCCGTTATTAAAAGATGAATTGGATATCCTGGATCGACAGCAGTTCACCCATCCCATTGAAGAGCTAAAACCTGTAGCCTCCGTTGAAGAAGTACAAAAAGCCCAACAGGAAATACGTTCAGTTCACATCGCTCCCCCGATAAAACGTTATCTCGTTGAATTGGTACAGCGGACCCGGGAACACGATGATGTCTACCTGGGAGCCAGCCCCCGGGGCAGCCTGGGGTTATCCCGGGCTGGCCAGGCGCTGGCAGCCATCCGGGGTCGGGATTACGTCACTCCGGATGATATCAAATTTGTCGCTGATCCCATCCTCGGACACCGATTGATCCTGGCCCCTGGCGCCCGGCTTCAAAACCGGAACGAGGACAACATCCTTCAGGAACTTCTGGAGAAAGTTAAGGTTCCGGGAGGGGATGTTTATTCCTCGTAGAATGGACTGAAGTCCTCAGTGGGGCTAAAGCCAAACGTCCCTCTTCAGGGACGTCTTGATCTCTTACCTGGCAGGATTCACTCTGCTAATCGATGGACACTCAGGATAGGTCCATTTTCCAACGTCGGCGCAGGCCGACGTTTGGACATCCGGATGCTTCTGCTGGATGTCCCCTCTCGGGATTTCAATCCCTTCGTTTTCAGGGACTGAAGTCCTCAGTGGGGCAACTTCTTGTTTTACCGTGTCCTGCCAAATAGCAAGCGTCCCTCTTCAGGGACGTCTTGATATCTTATCTTGTTAGAAGCACTCTGTTATTCGATGGACACTCAGGATAGGTCCATTTTCCAACGTCGGCGCAGGCCGACGTTTGGACATCCGGATGCTTCTGCTGGATGTCCCCTCTCGGGATTTCAATCCCTTCCTTGTCAGGGACTGAAGTCCTCAGTGGGGCTAAAGCCAAACGTCCCTCTTCAGGGACGTCTTGATCTCTTACCTGGAAAGATTCTACTCTGCTAATCGATGGACACTCAGGATAGGGCTAATTTCCAACGTCGGCGTCAGGCCGACGTTTGGACATCCAGGTGCTTCTGCTGGATGTCCCCTCTCAGGATTTCAATCCCTTCGTTTTCAGGGACTGAAGTCCTCGTGGGGCTAAAGCCAAACGTCCCTCTTCAGGGACGTCTTGATCTCTTACCTGGCAAGATCCACTCTGCTAATCGATGGACACTCAGGAATGATCTATTTTCCAACGTCGGCACAGGCCGACGTTTGGACATCCAGGTGCTTCAGTTGGATGTCCCCTCTCGGGATTTCAATCCCTTCCTTTTCAGGGACTGAAGTCCTCAGTGGGGAAACTTCTTGTTTTAGCGTGTCCTGCCAAACTGGCAGCTCGGTTCTACCCTATTAATAATCGATCTCAAACCCGAGCACCATGACGGCCAGGCTCAGGGTCTCGCCCGCTTGCTTCAGGTTTTCAACCTGGATAGTATCCAGATTATCGTTCACCGTACCGCCTGTTTCCCACCAGCCGTCCCAATATAAACCAACGTAGGGAGCCTCATCAGCAGCGCTGAAGGTATCACCTTCTTCAAAGATCACGCTCAGATCGATCCGGTCCTCTGCCCGCTTGATAGGTATTCCCAATCGTTTCGCTGAGGATTCAAATAATTCCACCAGCCTTAAACTGCCCTGGGTCGACACCAGGACTGTCTCTCCGGAGCCGGCCCCGACACCCCGGATCTCAATTATAGCTTCAATATTATAGGCGTTGGAGAATCCAACTTTGGTCTGGATGAACCGGGAGATATCCGGTTGAACCCATTCCCCTCCCTCCAGACCTTCTCCGGCATAGGCAATAAATAAAAAGGTCTTATTGGGCTGATATCCCGATGCCTGCAGGGTGTGGATCAACTCCAGCATCAGAGCAACCCCGGAAGCGTTATCATTGGCGGCGCCCGGAATTGGCCCCCCGGGAATCAGGGGAGGACTGTCGTACTGGGCCATGACAACAATCATTTGATTATCAAGCTGAGCCCGGGGATCACCCTTCACACCCGGAAGATATCCGATGACATGCCTGGCTTGCGCATCTTCAACGATCCTGCCCTGGACATTCATGGCAGCAGTCTTCCCGGTGGGGATAACCAGGAATTCATCCTGCTTGAGATCATCGATGCGGTACTGGAGATTGTTCAGCTGAACATCAGTGTCTGATAGCAAATGGTTGGCTACTTCAGGGCTGATCCGCAGCATGGGCGTATCGGAGCCAAGGGTTTCTGTTGAGCCAAAAGGATTAAAAAATGGGTCCCGGGAAGATAATGTGTACCTGCGGTTGATCAGCGAGGGATCATCGGTAACGATCAATAAGCCAGCCTTGGGGACATCAAAAATTATGGCGGCTTGCTCCTCTGAAAGCACCATGACGATCTGCCCTGAAAAATCCAATTCGTCCAGGGCAGGGAAATTCTGCCACCATTGACCAACACTCATCAGGTCGGCAAAACCGAGAAACACCACTTCCCCCTCGGTTGCACCCAGATTGCGGTACGCGGCCAACATACTCCACAAAATCCTGCTGGTAAACCGGCTGATAGGATGTGTCAGAAAGCGTGAGAGTAGGCGGTCGGGTTAAATACTCAAAGGATCGGGGTTTGGTTTGATAAATGGTGGTTTTTTCACCTGCAGGCTGTAAATCAAGACTTTGGAACTGCCCGGCAATATATTCAGCTGCCAGATCCATGCCTTCGCTGCCCAGGGATCGCCCTTCCCAGCGGGGGTCTGTCAGGATCTCCAGATAGGCTGCTGCCCTGTGGGGGTCAAAGGTACTGGCCTGGGTTTGGAACACAGCAGTGGATCCGGTACTTCCCCGAAACCAGAAGAAAACGGCTGCTATGATACCAACGACAGCCAGAGTGTATTTGTTGACAAACACCCGCGTTGCAGCCACTCCGACAACTTCAATCAGCCTGCGAATCCCTTCACCCAGGAAGTTAAATCCGGTGATCGCTACAAAAAATGCCCCAGCCGGATAAAGGGCTGTCCAGGGATAGGAACGGGCGTAGATCCGGATATTACTCAATAAGGCACCCCATTCAGGGACATCAGAATAATGATATGGAGGACCCCAGATTTCCATCTCGGCAAAGGCGCCTCCCCCAATAAATATCCCGATAAAACCCAGCTCTCCCAGCAGCATCAAGACTGCCCCCATCTCCAGGGAAAGGATCGATATTAAACCCGGGATAATATTGGGCAAGATATGTTTCCAGAGGATCCTGCTGGTATTCGCACCTGCCGCTGTTGCGCTTTCAATAAATAGTTTGGGTTTGATTTCCAGGACCTGGCTGCGCACAAACTGCATGATCTCGCTCCAGCCAATAAAACTGAGGGCAATGATAAACGGCCGCATACCCTGCCGGATGCCGATCCCCAGGATCAATACCATCACCAGCAGCAGGGCTGGGAAAGCTGCTATGATCTCAGCAGCGCCCAGCACGGTCCGGTCCAGCCAGCTGCCAGAAAACCATCCGACCAGTGCCCCGAGTAAAAAACCTATTAGCAGCCGAACAGCCACCACAGAAAATGCCAGGGTAAAGGTCTGCTGGGCTCCCGCAAAGATCAAACTCATAATATCCCGGCCCAGAGGATCGGTCCCCCAGGGATAGATCTTGGTCCGGTTCAAAGGGTGGAATCAGAAATTCTCCATCTACAAATGTCATTCCCTGGGTAGTATAGGGGCTGTGGGGTGAAAGCTGGGGACTGAAGAGCATCACTCCCGCCAAGGTGAATGTGATCAATAGTCCAATCAGCAAGACAGGATTGCCCAGAGTGCCTTTCAGCCAAATTCGGACCCGATTTGTACCCAACTCCAGCAGGGAATTGTCAATAGTGAGATCACTCTGGTTTTCAACCAGATCCTTAAATGGGCTGGGATGGGATTCAGGTTTTCGCCGCAGCCAGGATCTCCAGGGTTTCTCAGCCAGGATCGAGCGGATATTCCGGGTCACCTGCTGCCTTTTTTCTCTCCAGCTCTGTCCTTGTCCCGAGCTGGCTGCGGTTTCCTTGTTCCGCAGCCGGGGATCGATGATTAAATATGCGCTGTCCAGCAGCAGGTTGATCAGGATGAATAACATCCCCAGGCAGAGGGCCAGAACAATGGTCAGGTGATCATCCTGGTTGGAAATGGACTGCAGTAAGGTAAATCCCAATCCCTGCCAGCCGAAAAAATATTCCACGATTGGCAGGCTGCTGAGCGCAAATCGAAGGGAAAGCCCGATCGTGGTCAAGACA
Source organism: uncultured Chloroflexia bacterium (assembly GCA_963716695.1). Lineage (GTDB taxonomy): Bacteria > Chloroflexota > Anaerolineae > Anaerolineales > UBA11858 > B10-G9. Next base: position 5,376 of record CAVQTT010000010.1, on the reverse strand, counting down.
GGCACAGCAGCATTGCGGAGAATATGCACCAGGGTTACTTCATAGGACCTTAATCCTTTGCTGTGAGCGGTCCGGACATAATCCTGGGAGAGAATACCCTCCACCGTGACATAGGTCACCCGGGTGATCTGGGCTAAAGGCCGGGCTGCCAGGACGAGCATGGGTAAAATGATGATGTTTATCCCAACCAAATCCACCCACAGGAAGGATACTCTTGCCATAGATTTGGGTAATTTTTATGACCCCTAATTGCAGCAGCAAGGCCGCGAAAAAACTCGGGATCGAAACACCGGCAATCGATCCCAGCAGGGCCAGAAGGGATATACCGGACCGTTTGCCAGCAATAAATATGCCCAGCAGTACACCCACAACCGCTGCCAGAGTCAGGGAAACCCCCAATAATCCCAAACTGCGAATCAAAACCGCTGGAACAACCTCCAGCACAGGTTGGGGAAGCAGGGAGACACTGCCGCTGCTGGTTTCTCCGAGATCTCCCTGCAGTGCGTCAGCGGCATACAGCAGGGTTTTGGTAACCCCCGCCGCGGCAGCTTCCTGGAAGGAATCTCCCCGGGCCATATCCAATCCCAGGAAACTGGCAAAGGTGATGAAGATTAAAACCAAAAGGCCAAATATTATTCGCTGGCTAAGAAAAAGTAACGGGCTGTTTGAATCGTCGAATAAATAGACATACCTGATGCGGGCCGGTCCTTGAGCTTTGATTTGCGGGGAGGACTGGCTCTCCCTTTGACAACCCTGGGGCCGCCCTCCAACCAGCGCCACCAGGCTAACAGGGTGAATAAGGCAATCAACTCAAGGAGAAGAAATATCCACCGGGATGAAAACCATTGCACTGCCCTGCCATCCCTGGTAGCAGATAGAACGGAGTTAACTTCACAATAGCTATCAGGTCAGGATAGTGATTGGCTAAACCATTCAACAGGAAAACGTTCAGCAGCAGCCCTCCACTGACCAGTCCGGCCCCCTGGCGGGATGGCAGAGACCTGGCTGAGTAGAAGGGCCAGGGAGCCAAATACCAGCAGCTGCCCCAAAAGGGCGCTCAGGGAGCGGAACAGCTCCCCCGGATCTAGATCCAATCCTGCAAATATGGCAGGTATCAGCCAGCTTAACCAGGCCGCCCCCAGGATCAGGCAGAGAGCCCCAAGAAAACCGATCACCCGGCCCCAAAACACACCACTGCGCTGGATCGGGTCGGAAATGGTAAATACACCTGGTCCGTCCTTATCATCCACTTCCAGCAGTCCGGCACTGGCGTTGGTCACAAAAACACCCAGGATCAGGATCAACGGCGTTAGAAAAATAATATTGAAATACTCCAGGGGGGAAGTGGCCCCAGAGATGCTGCCGCCCAGAAAAACCAGGATTTGATGGAAAAATGATCCCTGAAAGTTAGAAAAAATAATCGCCGAGATTTTCTGATAGAAGAGCACAAGCAGCAGGCTATACAAACCCAAACCTGTGCCCCAATAGATGATCCGACTTTGATAAGTTCTCAGCGTGCTGCGTATTTCCACATACATAGCTGTAAAAAATACCTCCGGGATTTCTTGCCTTCAAAGATCGTTTTGCCCCGATCAAACACTCACCTAACCCATGGTTAGATCATCGCCAGGCAAAGAAATTTTCAACGATCCACTCCAGGTCGGTTTTAGTATTCACCTAAAAAGATCACCCCATACACAGATAAAGTTAACAAAGTATCCACAAGAATAACCGTGATGAAATAACCCAATGAAGATGGTGGAGCAGGATTCCGGCGGCGGCGTATCTCAGCAACCAGGATTCCCAGGCCGATGATGGTGACCGGGACCAGGATTCGCATGATCTGTCCTGCCCCCTCTGAAAGGTCTAACCAGGCAGAGAAGGGAATATAAACCAGCAGATCAGGTCAAAAATAACAGCTTCGAAACCTGAAAGGACAGGATAGCCATAATTAGCAGGATCTTGGAAAGTGGTTGGGTGACGTTCTCGTCATTGCGGGTCAGCCTCAATATGATCATGATCACCAGACCAACGACCATCCAGGGGAATGCAAAGGGGAAAAGCAGCATACCCGTGATCGCTTCCAACCCGCCCGACAGAATTAAGTCGGGAACATCACCCAGGCTGAGCTGGTCCAATCTCTCTCGGGGTTCAGGAGCCGTGGTGGCGTAGAATATACGGTTTCCGGAGGAACCTTCTTGCCAGATCAAATGCAAGTGACCTTGCCCATCCATCACGATCAGGGGGTCCCCGGAGATCTCGGTCGTCCGGGTCCCTATGGTATATCCCTGGTATTCACCTCCCTCAAAGATTCCAACCAGGATCTGGACATGCTGATCAAGGCGGATGACCTGGTTTGCAGCCACTGCAACTACCAGGGTACCATCGTGTCCCAGACTGGTCCTGGGGTCATAAATATAGTTGGTGCTGAGATAGTCCTCCTGCGGAGGGCTGACGATCCGGGAGAGGGATAGCAATCCTTGATAAGGGTCAAAAAGCTTATCACTTGCCGGATAAGCGGTCACCAAACCTCTGCGGGCCTGGGTGCTCTGGCCTTCTAGAAAGACCAGATATTCAGTGATAGCCGTTCCGGCTTCCAATCCTGTCAGGCGCAGGATCGACCAGAACACGTAGACATGGGAGCCGGATGTCGCCCCAGCACGGCCCATCCTGCCGGTTACCTCGAGTAACCTGAATTCGGGTCAGTTTATCGCCCAGGATCGGGTAGGAAAAATCTCTCACCAAAATGCTGTAGATCAGGTTTTCACCTTGCATCCAAACCAGATGGAATCCACCCAGACCATCTGGAGCCAGGGAAGGTCTCTCTCCAAAAGGTATCAGCAGGCTCGGAGGAGCTGTGATCACGCCCTTAGAAGATAGGCGGGTGAAATTAATAGACGTCTTATTGCTGTCTTCCCAGAGGATCAATGCCCCACCATTCCCGTCCTCAGCAATCTCAAATTGACTGACCCGATATCTTCCCTGAGAGATCCATTTCGGCTGGCTGGTAATTTCCGCCCTGGAGTTCAGCATAGCATGCCACAAACCCCAGCCTTCCTGGGTGTCTTCTCGCGAAGCCCATACCAGATGATTTTGATCTCCAGCCGGGATCATCCTGAAAGAGCGCGAAAAAGCTCCCAATTCGATTGGTACTTCCTAATTCAGGACGATTTTGGCCTCGTTGTTGATTTGTAAATACCGTAAAACATTTTCATTTTCAGCGCCCCTGGTAGGGATGATCATCTGAATAGATTTTCCATCCTCATCCACAACTACGGCTGGCGGGCTGATCGCCTCTACGGGAAGGGGTAAACCCCGGCTGAAATCCCCGGCTGGTTTGCGGGCTTTGATCCCATCCAATCCGCATCCCGAAAGTATGGCAACAGCCAGGATTGCTGGAATGATAATTTAACTTCTCTTTAATGGCAAGTTTCATAATTTTCCTCAATAACAAACTGCGGATGCTCTGGCATCCGCAGTGATGTATTCACGATCTGGACGTCAAGATAATCTATCCATCGATCTGGCGGGGATCAAACGCATCCCTGAGACCGTCGCCCAGGAAGTTAAATGCCAGGGTAGTCAATGAGAGCGCCACCGCCGGTAACAGGACCTGATTGGGGTAAGTCCGCAGGGCCCGGACCCCCTCCTGGATCATGATGCCCCAGCTGGGAGTGGGGGCATTGACCCCTAATCCAATAAAGCTTAAAAATGCCTCTGTAAAAATATAACCGGGGATCGCCAGGGTTTCAGAAACAATCAATATGCCCGATAATATTGGGCAGCAAATGTTTGAACATGATCCGGGTGTCGTTAGCGCCCAAAGCCCGGGCAGCCTCCACAAATTCCATCTGTTTATAAGACAGCACCTGGCCCCTGGCTATGCGGGCCATTCCCAACCAGTTGATCAATCCAATCGCAATGAACAAGAACAGCATGCCGCCCATGTCATTATTTAGATTGATGATGGCCGCCCCAAAACCTTCACCCCCGCTGCGGCTGGCCACAGCCTTAAGATCGGTCTGCAACAAGATCACCATGATCAGGAAAGGGAAAGCATACAGAAAATCCACCACTCTCATCATGATGCTGTCAACTCGGCCTCCGGAATAACCAGAGATCATGCCATAAATGATCCCGATCGCCAAACTGACAAATGAACCGGCAAAGGCTATCACCAGCGAGACCCTGGCGCCATCGATCGTTCGGTTAGGATATCCCGGCCCAGGTGATCTGCTGAAAGAGGGTATTTATCGCTGAAGTTGGCATAATTCTCTGCCCCTTCCGGCATCAGGAACAACATCCATCTTGGCACAGCATTATTGGCCAGTAGATCCTGCTCGGCAAAGGTAAAGGGAGTAACCTGGCTGGCAAATGTGGCCAGCAAAATCATCAGAATAATAAAGATCCCGCTTCCCACTGCGATTTTATTCCGCAGCAGCCGGCGGTAGGATTTCTGCCACAGACTGCGCTCTTTGGGGGTGCTCTCAAACATATCTAATTCTTTAACAGCCATACACGCCTCCCAGCGGAGTTCAAGTCGGATTGATTAATCATAACAGATGCGGGGATCCAGCCAGGCATAGGTGATATCCACCAGCAAATTTGCGATCACCAGGACTACAGCATAGATCAAAGTCACACCAGTGATCACCTGGTAGTCGCGGTTGCCCACGCTGGTGACAAAATGTTTTCCCATGCCGTTGATGCCAAAGATTTGCTCCACGATAAATGTGCCGGTCAATAAAGCCGCAAAAGCTGGTCCCAATATGGTCACAACCGGGATCAAACTGTTCTTGAGGGCATGGATAACAATCACGGTCCGCTCCCTTAATCCTTTGGCGCGGGCAGTGCGGATATAATCCTCCCCGATCACCTGCAGAAGGCTGGCCCTGGTCAACCTGGCAATACCTGCCGCTGAGGCTGTTCCCAGTGCAAACACAGGCATGACTGCTTTGGCGAAAGAAGTCCTTGTTCAGCTGGTCAAAGGTGGGCAGAAAGCCCAAAAAATAATGCCTCCCCAGCCTGCCACCGGGAACCAACCCAGGATCAGGGCAAAGATCAGGATCAGGATCGGGGCTAAAACCAGATTCGGAATCGATAAGAATAAAACAGCTCCAAAGGTGCTGGTATAGTCCAGCCAGCTGTTTTGGTTAAGAGCAGCAATAATTCCAGTTGGTATTCCAATGATCACTGCCAGCAGGATAGACATAAAACCCAGTTGGGCAGAAATGGGCAAGGTGACGGCGATAATATCCCCCACGGTCTGTCCCCGGAAGTGATAAGAAGGGCCAAAATCTCCCCGGATCACTTCCAAAGATCCTCCTCTTCTCCCAAAATATCATCACCGATCATATAGGATAAATACTGCTTCCA
>CAVQTT010000009.1:0-25554 GCA_963716695.1 uncultured Chloroflexia bacterium | reverse complement strand
TATTTACAGTCCGTATTACGACCATTGTAATCAGGGCCAAAAGTGAAGCCCCCAATAAGAGGATCGGCACCCATCCCAAGCGTTTCATAAGACCCTATTTTATCAGAAACCAGCCTGTTAGCAGGTGTGACCGCTCGGAATCAGGAAACCAGATTCCTCCTGGGCATTTGGGACCTGGAGTGGATCAGGGGGCAGATATTCCTCAAAGCCCCGCAACATCCGATATGTTTTATCACTGTAATTGAAAGAATTTCGGCAGGGTCAGGTCGTGTCCGCTGGCAGTTAACTTTTCACCCAAATCCAACAGGTAAGTATCAAAACCTGAAGGAGTGGGGTTTCCATTTAAGATCGTGATCCGCATGAATATCCTTGGGGATTGTTGTGAAATGAACCAGCCAATCTATGATAACAGATAAACCAACCCGGCTCCTGAAACCAGCAGCAAGCCGATCCCGACCTGGTGAATTCTTCGGAATGCAGGCGAATCACCCTCCCGGATGCTCAGGGCAGCCCCGCTTCCAAACAGAGCCATAACAGCCAGGACAGCAGCAGCCCCCCAAACCCATCCTGGATATGAGAATTTAGCCAGCAGGTCCAATTGGACAGTCCGAATAACTACCAGAACCACTCCCCCCAGGGCTGCCAGCTTATGGATATTAAACAGGGAGCCAGGATATGGTTTGCCTGACCGGCTGGTCCAAAAGCCAAATCCAAGGATCACAATACACAAAATCCCTGGAAGTATATAGGGGTTGATGTTCATTTGAATTTCCTTTCCGTGTTTTACTTCCTGATCATACGTGATCATTCGCCCAGAAGTTGCATCTCCCAGAGGCAGATACCAAGAAGCCCTGATCCAGGACCAGGGCTTCTTTTAAAGGAGGGAGAAAAATGCCTAGAGACCTTTCATGGCATTGCCCAGGGCCAGCAAAATATAGCCCACCAGGACAAAGTAAAAATAATAATCAGATAAAAATGGAACATTGGCATAGCGGCCGACCAGGCCCAATACTGCCAGGATCACAGAAATCCAAAATACGTTCTTGGTTGGGGGCGTGAGGTTCATATTATCTCCCTTTGTTAAATATATTTTCGCTTGATACTGGTTATAACCCCCCAACCCCGGTTTGGTTTCTCAGGATCTCATTGGATTCAGAAGCAGGTCTCAGATCAAAACAGCCGCAGCAATCGATCCCAGGAGTGCAGCCAATATGCCCAGGATCATCCACCCCAAGAAATGGGAATAATTCTTGGGCACAAGCTGGTCCCTCTCATCCATCCCCTTGATCTGGGGGAACAGGCGCCAGAAAAATGTGCTGATGGATAAGACCAGGGCCGCGCCTGTATAGATCAGGCTGTCAGGGTCCCCCCGATAGACCAGCACTGCCAGCAAAAAAATAAAGATCAATTTAGTGCCCGCGACCCAGTTGACCAGGTACTTCACCAGCTCATAAACCTCCGGGTCCGCTTTGGATCTACCCCAGGCTTTAAATACCCCCACGCTGTTGGCCAGCTTAGAATCCGGGAAAAAATACAGCGCCGCAATATTGCCGGATTCCAGCAGGATAAAGAGGATAAGCGTCGTTTTTAAGAAGATCAAGTTGGAAAGCTCCTAATAACCAGACAGGCCAAAGATCATCGGGCTGAAGTAGGGGATCAACCAGATCACCCAAACCAGCACGCTGAATTTATGGAAATTGGTGAGGGCTTTTTCGTCTTTTCGGAGCAGCACTATCAAAGCCCAGACGGCGTGGATGAACATCAGGATAATGGCCAGCAGACCGGAGATGCCGTGGATATCAAATGCCATCCCGCCTACAAACTCGAACATCAGGCCGGTGCCCCAGGTATCGCAGACCAGTCCCAGCACAAAAAAGACCAGATGCCAGGGTTTTAGCCGGCCCTGGATCCGTTCACTCCAGACACCAATGGTATAAAGGATCAGGGCGGCTGTGATGATGATCGTTGCAGAAGAATCCATGAATATTTCCTTTGAATAGAGGCCATATAATTGAACTTTTAGAATATACCACAGCCCGGGCTGGCAAGCTAATCAGATCCACGATCCAACAATAAAAAAACCGGAGCAGCATGGGGCTGGCTCCGGTTCAGCTAAAAGGATGAAAATGGTTGCTTTTTCGCGACCTTCATCAGATCCCGCGCTTGGAACTGGTCAGGGATAATTCAGCGCAGCGGCACTGCAGCTGACTGCCCCATTGGACCAGTTTTTCTCCCACAACATCCAACATCCTGATGCTTAGCTTGGTAAATCTGGTTTCGCAGACGTCTTTGGTTGAACGAATCAGACGGTCCTGCATCGCCATTTTAATTTCATCCTGCCTTCTTTGGGCTTCGATCTCATAAGTGTTCCAGGTAATCATGGTCTTGCTCCTTCTAGCTTGTGGTATTTATTTCAAGTGCTCTTTTCATGCTGATGCTGGTTTAATATGATCTCTCCATCTTCCACCTCCCAGTGTTTCCTACTCAGATAATAAAAACCCCGCAACTGCCCTTAATGTGTCCTGGATCCGGTCACTATTCAAGCTATAACACTTCGATCCCGAACAGCGCCTCTCATTCAGATAACCAGTGGCGCTGAGCTGTGTCAGGTGCCTTGATGCGGCAGATTGGCTGAGATCCAGTCTATCCATAATATCCTGGGAGCGCAGCTCTCCCTCATCAGCGACAAGCTTAAGAATATGCAGCCGCAGATCATCTGCCAGGGCACTGAGCCTGATGGTGATCTCGTTGCGGCTCAAATCCGGGGCATCAACTTCGGTGTCCTTTGGCAAACGGGCTCCAAAGATCACACCCTGGATATTTTTGTAATGAAACTTGCCCAGGTAGGGCCCGTTATGAGCGCTGGGTACAAATACCAGCTGAGCCGGAGTTCCCTGGAATTTCTCCGAAAAATCCTCACCGATGTCCCGGCCGATAATATAACTGGCCGCTTCAACCCGCTCCATTGTGCTGAAATCGATCTTTTGAAAAGCCAGCACCGCATCAGAAAGCATCGGTTTAATCCGATCCCATTCCTCCCGGTAATAGGTCTCCCACATAAAGCGCAGGTGGTTAACTACTGTCTGCTGCATTTTTTCGGGCGCTTTTAATAATTCAAAGGCCCTGGTCTCGATCTCAGGAAATACCTGATCAACTCCAAACTTGGATCTCAGGTATTCCAGGAAAAAATCCACATCTTCCAGGAGAGATTCCCGGGTGGCTTCATAGCTCTGCTCAGCTTCCTGGCAGCAAGCATACTCCAGATAAAAATCCAGCACCTTGTTCCGCAAAAATAGCGGATCGCTATTTTCTAAACCCTCGAGGTAAGCGGGAAAATCAGCCCAGAAGCGGGTGGGAAGGATCGTGTAATGAAACCCGATCACTACCAGATCATGGGTTGCTTTCTGCTCCGGGGTCAAAGCCCCAGCTGTTTCGTAGATCCAGGGGTTCAGCCCCGATAATTCATCGCTTCTGACCAAAAGCACCATACTGTTGATGATGGTCTGGACCTGATCCAAGCGAATTTCAATTGTGTTCACTTCGGGCAGGACTATGGTATCTGGACTGGGCATCATTACTCCTGTATTTTACTTATTCGGGTTACCCACTGTATCGGGTTATACACATATCATAGCAGGTTTTAGGGGCTTGTCAAGACCCTAAACCAAGAATTATCACTCCAGGGTAGTCGATAACATCGCTGGGTTTCAATAGATAGGCAGCAAAATCAGGGATAGACAATCCCTGAAAAGAATTTTGTTATTCCAGAATATAGTAATTCAAAGGGAAAATCGGGTCGAAGATGGACTACTCCAGGCCCAGCAGATCCAGGAATTCCTTGACTACCGCGGGATCAAATTCCTTGCCGGATTCATCCTTGAGGTATTGGATGGCTTTTTCTTTGGTCCAGGCTTCCCGGTAAGGACGATCTGACTGCAGGGCATCCCAGACATCCACAACCGCAAAGATCCTGGCCTGGAGGGGGATGTCTTCCCCTGCCAATCCCTGGGGATATCCTGAGCCGTCCCAGCGTTCATGATGGGCATAGGGAATATCCAGGGCCTGCTCAAGGTAATTGATCTTGGAGAGCATATCATGGGCGTAGATGGGGTGTTTTTTCATCACCAGCCATTCCTCGTCTGAGAGTTTGCCAGCTTTCAGCAAAATTCCGTCCGGGACAGCCATTTTGCCAATATCGTGCAGCAGCGAACCCCGCCTCATATGGGTCAGCTCTTCCTCGCCAAGGCCAATTTTTCGAGCCAGGTTCATGGTCAGGGCCACAACCCTGCGGCTGTGTCCTGAGGTTTCGCCATCCCGCAGCTCAATGGCCCGGGCCCAACCTTCAATCGTGGCGTCGTAGGCTTGTTTTAACTCCGTATGGGATCTTTCCAGATCGTTAAACAGGTTCAACCTGTCGATCGCAATGGCCGCCGATCCTGAGAGGGAATCCAGGAAACGGAACCATTCTGGATCCGGGGTCAGTTTCTGCCTGTGGAAGACTTCCAACACACCCACCAGCTCTCCCTTGGCGATCAGCGGCTGGGCGAGGTAGGACACAAACTCTTCCTTTATAAATTGGGGCGATTGCTGCAGGCTGGTATCCTGAACTGTCAGATCGGGTATATAAACCAGGCTGCGTTCCAGGGCTGCTTTACCGGCCAGACCAGTGCCGAGTTTTAAGGATGTGTACTGCAGCGATGTTGTCCTGAACCCTTTGGCATTGACATATTCAAGGGTTTGGGAGGTATGGTTATAAAACAACACACAAGCTGCATCCACCCCGAGCGTGTGGATCAAGTGGCCAATCAACACATCTAGAGTTGTCCGCAGATCCACACTTCCCGAGATCGCCTGGTCAATCTCATGCAGGGAAGCCAGCCTTGATAACCTGCGCTGGGAATCTTCAAATAAACGGCTGTTCTCAAGGGCTACAGCCACCTGGTTTCCCAACAATTGCAGTAGACGTTGATCGTCGTGGGTGTATCTGTTGACCTGGTATGACTGCACCACCAGTGCGCCGCAAACCCGGTCCCCGATCAATAGCGGCACACCCAACCAGGAATGGATTGTTTTGCCTTGCTGCTGGGGCTGGACCGGGAGAGAATCTGTTTCCACATTTCCAATACATAAGGGAGCTTTTTTTCTGACGATCCAGCTTAATAAGGAATTTTTCTCTTCCGGTGAGAACAACATACCCTCTGCTCTAGGCTCCCGGGCACCAGCTTCAGTCGCATAAGCGATTCTGATCATATCAGTTGTGGTATCACAGGTAGCCAGAATATAGGCATCGGGATTAAAAATGGGCTGGATCAGCTCATGTAGATGTTCAAACAGCATCTCCGGCTGGAGCTCTTTTGTCAAAGTCAGGGCAGAATCATAAACCACCTCGATTTCCCGGGTTCTGCGGCGGATGGCTTCAAAGAGGCGGCTGTTTTCCAGCGCCACAACGGCCTGGGATGAGAAATCAGCCACCAGGGAGGCGTCCTGTTCGCTATACTGTCCTGGGTTGATATGATCGAGGGTCAGAATCCCAATCCGGTTGCCCTTGCTCTCCATCGGAACTGCCAGCCAGGAGGCCACATCCCTGGGTCCCGGGTTAACCAGCTGACTCTCGATTTCTGCCCGGGAATTGAGGATGATCCGCTGGCCCTCATAGAGAATTCGTTTAGCGACCTGGTTCTCATTGATCTTATAGTTCATCCCGATCACACCTTCCTGGGGGTTGATTCCGCTGAAGGCTTCCACTACCACATCCGGGCCTTTCACCAGCTGAATCGATGCGCTGTGATAAGGCACAACTTTTTGGAGTGATACCAGGATCATTTCCAGCAGATCCGGCTGATCGACCCTCTGGTTGATGATCACGCCCACTTCGCGCAGAGTATCTGCCTCAGTACGGCGGTTTTTCTCATCTCTAAAAAGCCGGGCGTTTTTCAAGGCGATGGCTGCCTGGGTCGCAAAAAGCTCCAGGGTGTCTAGTTCCGCTTTGGTCAAGGACTCGGATGGATCGCGGGCAACTTCCAGCACCCCCAGCATCTCATCGCCCCAGCTGACTGGAATCCCGGCCAGATAATAGTGGCTGAGCGGGGCCCAGTTCTCCAACCTGCCTTCCCAGTGGGCGTAATTTTGGACGGTTATGGTCTCCTTCCTTTCCCAAACCCTGCCCGACAAACCTTCTCCCGGATAGACATCAGTAACCTCCGGCAGTTCATCAAATCCTGTATAGGTGGTATATTCCAACACATCCCGTTCGGAGTTGTAAATGCTGAAGCCACAGGCCGAAGCGTTGACGATCTTGGTGGCTTTTTCAGCAATGGACTGCAGCAGGGAATCAATATCCAGTTCACTGGCGATCTCATGTTCCACAACCTTCAAAGCTTCCAGCTGGACCTTGCGTTTGAGAACCTCCTCCTGCGCTAATCGACGCTCAAAGACCACCGCGTAATGCCTCACCACGGCCTCAATGGCCTCGGGGTGCTGGATCTCAGCGCCCTCCTTCAACATCAGGGTCAGGCCGCCGGTTGATACATCACCCAAGCCAAAACCGGCGATATACATCCGGTCAACTCCTCCCAACTTTTCAATCGATTTGCAGATCTGCCGGGAGAATTTCCCACGAGTCAGCGAATAAAGTCCACCCGGCACTAATTCCAATTTTCCGCTGGTATAGAGGGCGTTCAGCTCTGAATCCAGGATATATTCCTTAGTATTGATCTGGATCTGTTCTGGTTTCCCTCCCAGCATATCAATCATCCGGTCTCCCAGTTTGCCAAGGCCTTTGACAGACCTGACCCGGATGGACTCCAACGCTGGGTCATACAGCGAGACCACGATATAGGCTTCTGGGTTGATCTTTCTAACAGCAATTGCCAGGTTGTCACAAATCTCATCAATATCATTTAGCCTGGCGACGTCTCCGATCGCTTGATTGATGAATTCTAACTCCTGGAGTTTTACCGCCCGATCTTTCTCAATCCGGCCGCGCTGGATAATACCGTTCAATTGCTCGGCGATATTTTTGATCCGGCCCAGGTCTTGAGATGATATCTGGCGGGGAAACGCCAGGTCGACCATGCCAACAATGCTGCCGGAGATGATCAATGGAACAAAAACCATGTTCTGAATACCGGATTTTTGATACAAAATCGGCACGAGCGCGCCCAATCCCTGCGAGAACAACCCGGGTGAGATCGCTGCAATCAGCATCTCTTTCATCAACGCTTGGATGATTTTTTTATCCTCGATCTTGGAGATTTCTTTCAATTCAAGTAAACTGCGGTAAGCAGGATTTGCATCGAGTGGGATTGATAATTGCTGGGGCATTTTTTTCCGGATCACCTTCTCGATTTGAGCCCTGAAATCCTCCTCTGGAGATAGAAAATCCACTCGTAATGTCTGGTCTGACTCCAGGACATACACATGGGTATTGTTGCATTCAAAGATCCTTTTTACTTCCCTGGAGAAGAGCGAGAAGATTGCAGCGAGTTCTTCACCTTGATTGGCTGCTGTTACCAGCTGATTGATCAGAGCCAGGTCTTCCATCTGCTGTTCCAGCAGTTTTTCAGCCTCAATCCTCTCCGTGATATCCCGGACCGTGGCCTGGAGAAACAGATCCTCCCCCATTTCAACCCGGGTCAACTGCACTGTGGCCGGGAAGTCTTCCCCATCCAATCTCCTGTGGGTCCAGTCAAAAAAGTTGGAGCCGGAATTTACCGCTATCCCGATCATCTCCCGGGCTTTTTCCAGGGACGATCGGCCGTCCGGTTGGAATTCAGGGGATAACATCCAGGGTTTCATTTCCAGGAAGTGCTTTTCATCCCGGAGCCGGAACATCTCCACCATAGCAGCGTTCCCGGAGGTGAAATTCCACTCCGGGGGAGCAACTGTCATGAGCGCGTTATGGGATTTATCAAACAGGATCCGGTAGCGCTCTTCGCTTTGAACCAGATCATTTGTGGCTTGTTTGCTGTCAGTGATATCCACAGCGATCTGCAGCCTGGCCAGCTGTTTGCCAGTCCAATAGATGGCCCGATCATAGTTCCGGTACCACTTTTTGGTTCGGAAATTTTGCCCTTCCCAGATATGCACCTCTCCCGGTTCCCCCTGTTCATTCACCACGTGTTTATTGGAGCAGTTCTGGCAGATCTCTTTGACACCCCTGAAAACCTCGAAGCAGAGCTTACCGGTAAAATCCCCACCGTAATCCTCGATCATCTTTTTGTTCATATAAAGGATTTCATAACTGTCAAAATCCGCTGCGTACACATGGGCATCGATACCTTCCAGGACCCGGGTGATGGTTTCATTGGCCAGGTTAAGATTGTCTTCTGCCAATCTCCGGTGACTGACATCCCGGGCAATGCCCAGAACGACGGATTGTCCGCCAAGCTTGACCGGATGGGTGGAAACCTCGATCGTAATCTTGGAGCCATCCTTGCGTTTCAGCAGGAACTCACTGGGTTCGGTTGCCTTTTTAGCAAATCCCTTGGCCAGCAATTTGGCTGCCCGGGGCAGCTGGTCCGCGGTCAGAAGGCTGGATTTCAGGAAATTCTTGCCGATAAACTCCTCCCGCTTATAACCAGTGATCCTCTCGGCTTCCCGGTTTCCATTCAGAAAATTACCCTGGGAATCACTCACAAAATATCCATCCGGAGCGTATTCGAAAATGGTTTCAAACTGCTGCTGGCTGAGCTCGAGCTCTCGGGAGAACAAAGATTTTTCAAGCGCCAGGGCAACCTGGAACGTAAAGGATTCTACCAATTCCTGGTTGATCTTCAGATCGCGGTCCAGGGTAAAAATGTAATAGCAGCCCAGGACCTTGTGGTCGGTCTCCAGGCCGATGGTGTAGATCTTGTCCAGGCCAACCAGCTTGGAAATCCGGCGGCTGATGTCCTCAGGCACCTGGCTGGTGGCAAATTCTTCTAATCCACCCAGATGGAGGTAGAGGCTTCTTTTGGAGTATATCTCCCGGAAACGGTCATTGATAGGGATGACCCTGCCCTGGAAATCACCCCCAATCAGCTTAAAAGCTTTAGAAAGCAGGCTGTCCTCAATGCCAAAGACCCCTTCCAGTAGCAGATGATCCTCATCAACAGTTGTCAGCGCAAGGACAATACAGTTCCCGACCTTCTGCTGTAAAACGGTGCTGGAAAAATACAGGATCTCCTGCCAATCATTCATCGAGAGCAGTTTTCTACCCTGCTCAGCCAGCCACTGAAAATCCGCTAATTTATCCAGCTGGTCGACTGGACCAGGATTCAACTGGGGCTTGAGTGTCCAGATGGTTGATATTTCCTGGTCAGCTTCTGGATCAAAAAGCTGTCCAGTGATCAGGACTGTGACCAGGGATCGATCCAAAATTTGCAGGTTGATTTCCAGATCAGAGTACTTCCAGGCCGGCATTGACCTGCTGCAGGTGGGATTCAAATTGATCCTGATCATTTTCTGGGAGAAATTCTGACAAACTGCATCCAGCGGTGATTTCCGGGTCCCCGATCCCAAGAAATCGGCACCCGTCAGCATTGATAGCCCGAATCTGGCCCTCTTGATCCAGAATCAGTACGGGTACCGCGATATGGTCGATCAGCTCCCACCGGTAATCAGTTTTCATCCACTACACGACCTTCTGGCTGGGGTATCCCAGATGTTCGAAATCCGGCAAATCTATCCCTTGATTGTACCTGATTTGACATGCCAAAGCCGGCCAGGTGATTTACCGTTCTGTTAGGCGAAATTGAGGAAGAAATAGCCTTCAGGCTTGTTCCAGAGAAAAAATTGCCCAATCTTCTCCCAAACAGGGCTGCCCAAGGCTTCGAAAATACTCCCATCCAGAACAGCCTGCCTCTGGTTCAACTCACAATTCAAGACTGTGGTATAAAAAATGACATCAGATCAATCCACAGCCCAAGCCGGAGAATTCATGAACACAGCTCATAAAAGTTCAATCTACTTGATCCTGATCCTCTTACTTGTGTCATTGATGACCGGCTGCAGATCCAGCGGGTCAGAGCCTACCCCAACTCTTCCGACTGAAACCGTAATCAGCGACCAGTTTATTGGTGTCCCAAATCCAGCCTCGTTTTACTGCCAGGAAATGGGGTATGAACTTGAGCTGAGGGAATCCGATAGCGGAACAGAAGGGATCTGCATCCTGCCGGATGGCAAGGAATGTGAGGAATGGGAGTTCCTGGCGGGAGGCTGCGCCATTGAATGGACCTTCTGCCAGCGCCAGGGTTCAAACATCCAGGCCGGCGAATCGATGGGAGTCTGTGTTTTTCAGGATGGTTCCTCCTGCCCGGAATATGATTTTTTTATTGACGAATGTCAAGCCCCCTGATCGGGATCCTGAACGCTGAAATAATCCCGGCCTAACTCAGGGCCCTGTAGTTGGGCCGGATATTTTTTTATTGGTATCTACACTCTGGAGGTTGCACTGATGTCTGAAAAACCAACCACACCTGACCATAACCTGGACAGCATTATCCAATCAGCCCAACGGCTGGGCATAGATCTGGACGAAACAGGGCTTGAAGACTGGCTGACAGCGATCACTAACTCCAAAGGGGAAGAGGATGTGGTTTTTGACAACCGGACAGGCGTTTTTGGCCATAAAGTCTCCATGCTGGATTTCAGCTCCGAGGACCTGGCCCACTTCAGAAAACTGGGCCGCCTGGTTGAATTCCTGGATATCCCGGGCAAGGTGGAAACAGCGCTGGCCCTCTCCGGCTCTGCCGCCCAGTCCAAGATCCAAACCTACCCTGGAGATGCGGATTATTTTGAGCGGATCAATATCCTGGCTGATTCCAGGGATCAGGCCTGCCAGATCCTGGCGGAGATCATCCAGGACAAAGCCCTGGAATTTCATTCCGGCCCCTACTACCATCTGATGGAAGTCCGTTTTGGATCTTTTCCAGTGGATGTTGTGATCGACGGGAAAAACTATCCTTCCGGGGGATCGATCAGTTGGACGCCAGAACAGCTCGAGGACGCCCATATCAAATGCCACACACCCACTGGTGACCAGCTGGTCCTGAACTGGCATGAAGTAGCTCTCAATCCGGGTTGGGTCAAATTGGATTGGGTTGTGGCCGATCCAGTTCGCAACGAATTGGTGAATGCCAGCAATATGCTGGATGTGACCTGGGAAGCCCCCGATGGAACGATCACACCCCTGGATGGATTCCTGGACCCCTATTTCCAGGAGATCTACCTGGACGGTGACTCGATCCCGATCTTCTCCAAGCTTTCCCAGCATGTCTCAGCCAACGCCCTGGATCAATATGTGGAGCAGCTGGAAAAAGAAGTGAACAAATACATCACCAAGGAGATCAACTACGGCAAGGCTGCCAAGCGAATGTACAATATTTTCCGCTTGACCGGCCGCTACAGCGAGGCTGCCCTGATCCGGGAGCTATTTGACGAACCTTCCTCCCTGCTTTACCAGGTCTGGGCCTTGATCCGGACCATGGAAGAATGCAGTCATTCTGATTCAAGCATCTCGGTAGAAAGCGTCCAGGCCCAGGCAGATAATTTGATCCTCGAAGTGGTGCGGACCCTGGAAGGTGATGAAGAATCTCTGGTAGTCAAACATCTTCTGAAATTGAGGGATGCCCTGCAGGATCAGAAGCAAGGCCAGGGACTGCCAAAAACCGTTTCTATTGCCCGGGATGAAGTCATCAACCTGGTAAATAACTTTTTCTACGACAAACTCACAACCATCCCCGAAGTCCGGACTTATCTGGAAGAAATCAGGGGCTGATTTAGCGATTAGCTTGTTTTTTTGGGAAAAACCGCTATAATGACCTGCAATATTGAAACGCGCTGACCGGGACGAGTAGGAGATAAGTTCCTCAACAGGGATAGAAAGCCACTGACTGAGAGCTTTCCGGAGAAGATATCCCCCAAAACCCCCCGCGAGCGGAAACCTGAAATCAATTTTGAGAGTAAGGTGACAGGTTGGCCCCCTTACCGGCCCAATGAGATGAGTTCGATCCACCCGGACCGAACTTAAATCTGGGTGGAACCGTGAGAAACTCTTGCCCCAGTTGGCAGGAGTTTTTGTTATTTTATGGAGGTGTATGATGGCTAAAGAAAATTATCTGGATTCTCAGCTTTGGAAGGTCAGGCATTCAACTGCCCACATTATGGCCCAGGCTGTGCAGGGATCTATTCCCGGAAGGCGAGGCCAAGATCGCTATCGGCCCTCCCATTGCAGAAGGATTCTATTATGATTTTGACCTCCCCCGGCCCTTGACCCCGGAGGACCTGGAGGAGATCGAAAAAAAGATGCGCCGCGTCATGTCCGAAGACCATACCTTCATCCGCCGGGAGCTCTCTGCTGCAGAAGCCCACGAGCTCTTTAAGGACCAGCCTTACAAGAGGGATCTGATCGACGGTCTTGAAGCTGGCGGCCTGGATGAATATGGAGAACCCCTGGAAGGAGAGACTGTGATCTCCACCTATACCCATGATGATTTTGAGGACCTCTGCCGGGGACCGCACGTTGAAAACACCAGGGATATTAACAGCAAGGCATTTAAGCTGCTGAATGTCGCCGGGGCTTATTGGCGCGGAGATGAACATAACGCCATGCTCCAGCGCATCTACGGCACAGCCTGGGAAGAAGAAAAAGAGCTCGAGCAATACCTGGAGAAGCTGGAAGAAGCCAAACGCCGGGACCACCGTCGGGTTGGCAAGGATCTGGACCTGTACAGCACCAACCCGGATGTGGGCAGTGGACTGGTGCTCTGGCATCCCAATGGAGCGTATGTCCGTTACAAGGCTGAACAATACTGCCAGGAAGAACACTTAAAAAACGGGTATGAATTTGTGAATTCCCCCCATATCGGAAAAGCTCAGCTCTGGGAGACCAGCGGCCACCTGACCTGGTATGAAGAATATATGTATTCCTCGATGGATATCGACCAGGAATCCTATTTTCTAAAACCCATGAACTGTCCTTTTCATATCATGATCTACAAGAGCTCACTGCACAGCTATCGGGAACTGCCTCTGCGCTGGGCTGAATGGGGCACTGTTTATCGCTACGAACGCAGTGGTGTACTGCACGGCATGCTCCGGGTCCGTGGATTCACACAGGATGATGCTCATATCTTCTGCAGTCCCGAACAAATGCCGGAGGAGATCGATCGGGTCTTGAATTTCTGCCTGCATATCTTGAGAGGATTTGGCATCAATGAATTTCACGCCTACCTGGCCACCCAGGATCCCAATAAGTCTGCTGGTGAGGGCGGCCGCTGGGATGATGCCACTGAAGCCCTGCGCCAGGCCCTGGAAAGGGCTGAACTTCCCTATGATGTCGACGAAGGCGGGGCTGCCTTCTATGGACCCAAGATCGATCTCAAAATGATCGACGCCCTGGATCGCGAATGGCAGCTGAGCACGATCCAGTTTGATTTTAATCTCCCCGACCGCTTCGATCTCAATTACATCGCCGAGGATGGAAAACAGCACCGCCCCTACATGATCCACCGGGCTCTGCTGGGATCAATGGAACGTTTTATCGGAGTTCTTGTGGAGCATTATGGGGGGGCTTTCCCGCTCTGGTTGGCACCCACCCAGGCGGTTCTGATCCCCATCACCGATCGCCACCTTGACTATGTCAATCACGCTGCTGAAAAACTGCGGGGAGAGGGAATCCGGGTCAAAGTCGATGATGGCAGCGACCGAATGGGCGCCAAGATCCGTGACGCCGAGAAAATGAAGATCCCCTATATGCTGGTTGTGGGAGATCGGGAACAAGAATCCGGAACAGTCGCTCCCAGGCTGCGATCTGGCGAGCAACTCGAGCCCTTGAGCATCGAAGATCTGCTGGTTCGCATGCAGGAAGAGATCAAGAACCACGCCCAGGTTTAAGTTTCTTGGGTGGGGGGGCAGCGGCTCTGCCCCTCCACCCTTCAGTTCTCGTTGACGGTAATCCCTCATCTATGGTATTATCGAAGTCTGTAACGAGTATAAAAGGAGAGCAAAATAGGAGACATTAATTACCGGGCGAATGAACGCATCAGGACACGCGAGGTTCGCCTTATTGACCCCACCGGGGAAAACATTGGAGTAGTATCCTTAGAAGAAGCCCAGACTATTGCCAGGGAAGCGGATCTTGATCTGGTAGAAGTTGCGCCCAATGCCAATCCACCTGTTTGCAAGGTGATGGATCTGGGAAAATTCCTCTACGAACAGGAAAAGAAACGCCAGAAGGCCAAGAAGGCCCAAAAGAACGTCGAGGTGAAGGAAATCCGCCTCAGGCCAAAGACCGAAGACCACCACACGACTTTTAAAGTTCGCGACGCCCGCAGGTGGCTGCAAGATAATAAAAAGGTCAACGTCCGAGTCCAATTCCGGGGTCGAGAATCCCATTATCCTGAAATCGCTCTGGAAATGCTGGAAGAGATCGCCACAGAACTCAGTGACGTTGGGGTTGTGGAACAGCGACCTTCCCGGGAAGGCTATTCAATGCTGATGGTCATCGCCCCGGCCAAAGAGTAATCATTCCCCCCAGTTTATTTCATAAGAGAACAGGTGGTTCTAACCAACCGAAACCACCTTACCCTTGTGTCCCAGAACAGAACTGATATAATAGCGCGGTTGGAAATAATCATCGCAGCTGCTGGGTGCAGCAACAGGTGCTCCACGGAGCAACCGGCGCCCAGGGGATTGCAGGAGAGAAAAAATGGCAAGAGTAAAAACAGGCACGAACCGCCGTCAAAGGCATAAAAAGATCCTGCGCATGGCCAAGGGTAATTACGGCACCCGGAGCAAACTATACCGCCGCGCCAACGAAGCCATGTTGAAAAGTCTCTGGTATGAATACCGGGACCGAAGAACAAGGAAACGCGACTTAAGGCGGCTCTGGATCACCAGGATCAATGCTGCTTCCCGTCTGAATGGTTTATCCTACAGCCGTTTGATCTTTGGTCTCAAAGAAGCCAAGATCACCTTAAACCGGAAAATGCTGGCCGACCTGGCAGTCCGCCAGCCGGAAACCTTTTCCCAGATTGTAGAAAAAGCCAAAGCATTTGCCAAATAGATAACCCCACAATTCAAGAAAAGGACAGGGAAACCTGTCCTTTTCTTTTTAATGCTACAATCGATTTTGGATAGAGTTTATACCCGATAACCAATCCGGGATATATTCCAAAAAACAATGCTCACTTCCTCCCAGAATCCCAAGATCAAACGGGTCCGGCTGCTGCAATCCCAATCCAAAGCCCGCAAAGAACAGGCGGTATTTGTACTGGAAGGAATTCGACTCCTGGAGGAAGCCCTTAATGCAGGCGTCCTGCCGGAACTGCTCCTGACCGAACCAGGGATTGATCAGCGTGCTCAGGATCTTATCCAGGGGTTCCGGGTTTTGGGAGTTGAAATAGAGGTCACCACCCCAGAAATATTTTCATCAGCCAGCGATACCATGACTCCCCAGGGTGTTCTGGGGGTTTTCCCCCAATTCCAGCTCGATCCCCCGCCAGAGCCAGATTTTCTCCTCATCCTGGATGAGATCAGAGATCCGGGCAATCTCGGCACTCTGCTGCGGTCGGCTGCGGCTGCCGGAGCTGACTGTGTGATCGTTACTCCGGGAACTGCTGATTATTTCTCCCCCAAGGTGACCCGGGCTGCGATGGGAGCCCATTTTCACCTGCCCATCCTGACTGCCACCTGGCCAGAGATCGAGGATTATGCCCGCGGAATGACCCTTTATTTGGCCGACATGAACCGGGGAAAGAGCTGCTGGGAGACAGATCTCACCCAACCGACTGGGATCATCATCGGCGGAGAGGCTCACGGTCCGGGACAGGCCGCCCGGCATCTGGCGGTGGGGGAGATCCACATTCCTCTCAACCAGGGCACCGAATCCCTCAACGCCGCTTCCGCCGGAGCCATACTGCTATTTGAAGTCCGCCGCCAGCGGAGCAGCAGCGGCTCCGTTTAAAGCCTATCCGGACAAAAGAGAATTATGACAAAAACAACCCTTCCCCTCAATCAGATCCTGCCCGGAGATGCTGTCCAGGTGATGAACAGGCTGCCGGAGAAATCAATTGACCTGATCTTCGCAGACCCCCCCTACAATATGCAGATCAAGGGGAACCTGACCAGGCCAGATTTCAGCAGGGTGGAGGGAGTGGACGATGAGTGGGATAAATTTGATGATTACCCATCCTATGACCAGTTTACAGAAGCCTGGTTAAGGGCTGCCCAGAGGCTGCTGAAAGATGAGGGAGCGATCTGGGTGATCGGCACCTACCATAATATCTATCGGGTTGGCAAAATCATGCAGGATATTGGATTTTGGGTAATCAATGAGATCATCTGGGAAAAAACCAACCCGATGCCCAACTTCCGCGGAGTGCGCTTTACCAATGCCCATGAAACCCTGATCTGGGCCAAAAAGACCTCCCACAGCAAGTACACCATCAACTACCACGCCATGAAACCCTTTAACGATGGCAAACAAATGCGCAGCACCTGGAAGCTTCCGATCTGCAAGGGAAAAGAACGCATCCGTCTGAATGGTGAACGAGTCCACTCCACTCAAAAACCCCTCGCTCTGTTGTACAGGGTTCTGCTGTCCTCAACCAATCCCGAGGATGTAGTCCTGGATCCGTTTTTTGGCACCGGCACAACCGGGGCGGCTGCCAAGATCCTGCACCGCAATTGGATCGGTATTGAACAGGATCCGATCTATATCCAAGTGGCCGAAGATCGGATTAAGGACCTCATTGTGGAAGACTATCAACCTGAGCTATTTGATATTAAAGACGATAAACGCCTGGCTCCCCGGGTGGCATTTTCCCAGCTGGTTGAATCCGGCTACATCAGACCGGGCCAAATCCTCTATTTTAATCAAGACCCTAATAATACCTCTGCAGTCCGGCCCAATGGGATCATCCACCTGCAAGGGTTCGAAGGATCCATACACCAGACTACAAAATTCCTCCTGGGTGGAAAACCCGCCAATGGCTGGCTTTACTGGTTCGTGAAAAATGACCGGGGTGAGTATCAATCCATCGATGAGATCCGGGAAAATTACCGGCAGGGTCAAATCGACCCCAACTCCGATGACCTAAAACCACCAGATCTCAAATCAAACTAACCAGGTGTTCCTATGAAAATTCGTTCAGTGACATACTTTGATGATCCCGGCTTCCCCCTTAAAGATGAATTCCTTCAACGGGCAGATCTGTTTTTCCACCAGGCAAATAATAGGTTTCAATCCCAGGATTATGAGGTCCAGACCACCCGTTTTGCCTCTCCCCCCTTCCCCCTCTTTCTCAAAGGTCTTTCCACGTCAGAACTTATTGCCTACGCTCAGGATTTAGAAGAAGCCTTAACGGGGATCGGTTACGAGTATATCTCGCTGGGGCCGGCTCTGACCGGGCACCCTGAGAGCTATTCCCGCATACCGGACCTGATCCAGAATACAAGCCATACTTTCTTTTCCGGCAGCCTGACAGATCCAGAAAAGGGTCTATCCTTGCCAGCAGTCCGGGCCTGCGGGGAGATAATCAGCCAGCTCGCACCTCAAGATCCCAACGGGTTCTCCAACCTGTATTTTGCAGCCCTGGGCAACGTGCCTGCTGGGGGTCCCTTTTTTCCAGCCGCCTATCAGGATCCAGGGTGGGGGCCAGGATTTTCCCTGGCCCTGGAAGCCGCCGATCTAGCCTTGGCCGCCTTCAGCAAGGCAGATGATTTTGAATCTGCCCGGGCAGAACTTATCCGGCTGATGGAGAAATTTGGAGACAGGCTGACAGCCGCTGCCGAAGGCCTGGATCAATCAATCGGAGTTCAGTACCGGGGAATTGATTATTCCCTGGCTCCCTTCCCGGAAAATCAGCGATCAATCGGTTTGGCCCTGGAAAAAACCGGCCTGAATAAAATTGGAGACCTGGGATCGTTGGCAGCTGCGGCCTTTCTGGCTGATACTATCGACAGGGCAGATTTTAGACGAACAGGCTTCAGCGGATTGATGCTGCCGATCCTCGAGGATTCTGTCCTGGCAGATCGGGCAGCTTCCGGAAATCTGGGCATTAAGGATATGCTGCTGTACTCAACTGTCTGTGGGACCGGATTGGACACGGTTCCTTTACCCGGTGATGCGAGTGCCGCGCAGCTCAGCGGGGTGCTTTTTGACCTGGGGGCCCTTTCCCTGCGTCTCGACAAACCCCTCACGGCCAGGCTGATGCCCATTCCCGGAAAAATTGCTGGCGATAAAACCAGCTTCGATTTCCCATTTTTCGCAAACAGCCGCGTGATGGCGCTTCCGGGAGAAAACCTGGGAGGATTTTTCCTGGGAGATGGATACCTGGATCTGAAAAAACGGAACCATTAGACACCGCCAGCTGCAAATCCCCTGACATCAGAGATTAAAAAGCGTCAAGGATCTCCTGGGGCTCTCGAAATTTGGTCTGGCGGATGTATAGGCTGAATTTTTGGGATAGAGCAGAATAATTATGGGGGTTAAATTTCCTTCACAGCATCCTGCAAATGTTCTAACCTGGCAGCTGCCAAACCCGGCAGGGCCCCCAGGGGATAGAACGGACCATTGCCTTCGATTGCCAGTGAGGCAGCAACATTTCCATAAAGAACAGCCTGGAGGGGGTCAAAAGTTTTTCGTAATCCCGCCAGGAATCCACCGCAGAATGCATCCCCGGCCCCGATCGGATTGCTGACAGTGGCTGGGTAGGCGGGTATAGCCCATTTTTTTCCTGTGTCTGGTTCAAAAAGATATTGTCCCTCCGCTCCCCGTTTGATCACGATCAATTCACAGCCATAGCGCCCTAGCTCTCCTGCCATATCCCAGGTATCTGCAATCAAACTCCGATAGAGGTTTTTGAGATCAGGTTCAGATGGCATAAAAGCTGTTAATCCGGGCATCAATGCCGGGATGTCGCTCAGGAAATTGGGGTCCATATATTCTGAGCCGGGATCCAGCGTGATCGTTGAAAAACCCTGCTGGCGCAGGACTGCTGGCAATAGATTATGGGAGAGATAATCGAGGGGACAGAGATGGGCTCCGGTAGCCGTCAGGAATGCCGCTGGCAGATCATTTTCCCTGATGGATGTCTCCCGGGGTTCCCTTCGATTGGACCAGATCCGATCCCTGCCAGTATATCCAAGCAAACCAGGGGGAAGGGATAATCCTGCCCGGGAATAATAGATCACCGGGTCATCCACCTGCTGGGCCACCTCCCCTTGCTGGACATAACAGGTTCTCAGATCCAATGCCCGGGGCAGGACCACTACACCTTCTGTGTTAATACCACGCTTCCGGAAATCCTCCAGCCAGTCATGCTGGAAATTTTCCCCTACCCGGGAGCAGATCCCGGGGTTCTCAGATTGCTCCCAGATCAGGTAGCCTGCCGCTGCGTAGAGAATATTGCCGCCCGGAGCATCCAGGATCCATTTTTCATCCAGGGATAAAGAATATTCTCGTCTTAATTCCCCCACAAACAGATCGCGAGGCGATGAATCGGCTGCTGACATCTCAGGAAATAATTCTCAAGGAACTATCTTACTTTCCCAGCGTGGATACTTGCCGCAGTAGAGTGATGATCGATCCCCCCAATTTAATGCCATCTCCTGCAGTCAGCTGCAGCTCCTCACCTTCTTCGATCCGGCGGGAAAGCAAATATCCTGCACCAGCTCCTGTGATAGCGCCGATGATCCCTCCCAGAAGGATGAAGAGGCCAAAGTTGGAGGGTTTCGCTTGATTTTCAGATTCCATATATCCATACCGCCTTTCTATTTAATCACTCAACGCGATAGCGCATGCCTTTTCTTAGAAACAAATTGCGGATCCCGGTTAGCAGCGAGAAGGGTTGAATTACGGGCCGGACGACCTTAGCCGAGATATCCACGACAGCTCCCCGGATCTTTTCCAGGAATTCCAGTATCCGTCCTGTAAAAGGGGGAATGATGCCCATCAGCCGCTGGACCAGGTAGATCAATAAGCCCAGGATGAGAAAACTCGAGAGAGAAACCAGGATCACCGGGATGACCAGGAGAACGGTAGAAATTTCTGCCAAGCGGGTGGTATTTCCAGGGCTGACCTGAATCACAACCCAGGCACCGATCAGGCTGATCAAAATCAATCCTATCAGCCCGGGCAAGAAGATCTGCCAGAATTCAGAACCCCGGGAGCCCCTGTTTTTCTCTGCCATAATACCGATATTGTAGCATGGATTTGTCCCTGGAACCTGCTCAGGGAAGAGGATGCTGTCTGCCCAGGAGCTCGCTAAACCCTTTTGGGGTTGATGAGTGATTGCTCGATGGATCATTCCAACTTGGGTGGGTGTTGTAATCATATATAATTGAATCACATTCCTTCAGGAGGTTCTGTGACTACATCCTCTACCTGGATCATCTGGGCTCTGTTATCGGCTGTTTTTGCCTCGCTGACCGCGATCTTCGCCAAAGTTGGCATCCAGGAAGTGGATGCCGATTTAGCCACCCTGATCCGGACCGGGATCATACTGCTCGTCTTAACCGGTTTTGTGGTTCTGGCAGGGAAATGGAGCAATCCTTTGATGCTGCCGGGCAAAACTTGGCTATTCCTGACCTTGTCCGGCCTGGCCACGGGAGCATCCTGGGTCTGTTACTTCCTGGCCTTAAAAATCGGCGAAGCCTCCCAGGTGGCCCCGGTGGATAAACTCAGCCTGGTTCTAGTGGCCGTATTTGCCTTTGCCTTCCTGGGAGAACGCCCTGCCCTGCACGAATGGATCGGCATTATAATGGTCGCTGGTGGGGTGATCGTGCTGGCGCTGAAGCTCTGAAAAGAGATCCTGCACCTGCTGATAAAATGCAGCAAATCTAGAATGGAGATTTCCAATGGCCGTAGAAGCAAATCCAAATCTTCCTGAAATTGGATATTTGTATCATTATCCCAGGTTGGATCATCCCACTGATAAATTCAAACTTGATATTTTTATCTCTTCTGTCCCAACAGAAAAACACTTTGATGTGATCCGGGTGACTCTCCCGGTTACCAATCATGACGGAGGGATGGACCATTTATAAATCGTCCACCCCTGGTCCCACGACAATACTGCCCGGATCTGTGCAGGTGTGGTGATCATGGAGGATAGAAAGGGGAAAAAGGAAGAAGCTTTCACTTTTGGAGGAGAAATCAATATCACTTCTGAGAAAGATCAAACCAGATGTTATCTGGTTTCATCTGCCCCCATCCTTGAAATTAGTGGTGCACAACCTCTAAACGAGTTGTTTATCGAAGAATTGGAAATAATCCTCGCAGAACAGCATTCTGCTCACGGACCAGATCGGGATTACGAGTTCAATCTTTGTGCAGCTTCTCCCGAAAATCTTTATCTGGCTTGTCTTAGGGAGCTCAGACACAAACTTAAGAAATCTCCCTTGAAAAATGAGTTGAAGTTTCAACTTCAATCTTTTTTACTGTATGAGGAACATCGACTTTTCTCAGCCGAGCTGGTATCAAATCCAGTTATCTCTCTTGTGGATATATTTGGCAAATAAGTGAAACTATGAATTGATTCTTTCGCAAGCCCAAAACCATTGGCCAAGCCCCCGGTTCATTACTCCAACCTGAAAAGGTTTCTCAGGAGGAAATTCGGATTTCCCTGATCAGATACAACCCTGAGCGAACGTCCGAGGAGCGGTTGGTCAAGCATTTATCCGATTGTCTTCCTTTGGATTCCGCAGACACAGTGAGCTGGATAAATATTTACCGAAATCAACAAACAGGCATCCTCGAGGAGCTTGGCAGCCAATTCAACATTCATCCCCTGGTTTTAGAAGATATTCAGAATAATATCCAGCGCCCCAAACTCGAGAATTACGACCAATACCTCTTCTTAGAGATGAATATGCTTTCCTGGGATAGCAATTCTGCTCGGATCGATGCAGAACAAACAAGCCTTCTATTAGGCGAGAATTACTTGATCACTTTGCAGGAACATGACAAGGATGTCTTCGATATGGTCCGGAAACGTATCCGGGAGGGAAAAAGCAGACTGACCCTTGGCGGACCAGATTATTTGGCCTATTCGCTGATAGACGCTGTTGTGGATCATTATTTCCTTGTGCTGGAAAATATCGGCGAACAGATCGAATTCCTTGAGGACGAGTTGGTCAAGGAACCGGACCCAGAAACCCTGCATGCCATTCATGATCTCAAGCGGGAGTTGATCTTCATCAGGAAATCGGTCTGGCCGCTCCGGGAAGTGATCAGTGCCCTGGAAAGAGGAGATTCCGATCTCTTCCTTGAACCAACCCTGATCTATCTTCGTGATGTTTACGATCACATTACCCAGATCATTGACACCGTGGAAACTTTCCGGGAAATGGCTTCCGGAATGCTGGATATCTACCTCTCCAGTGTCAGCAACCGCATGAATGAGGTCATGAAAGTGCTGACCATGATCGCCACAATTTTTATCCCGCTCTCTTTCATCGTTGGATTATACGGCATGAACTTTAAGTACATGCCAGAGCTTAGTTGGCGATGGGGATATTATATGGTCTGGGGAGTGATCATCGCAGTTGTTGCCGGCATGGTGATCTATTTCCGCCGCAAGAAATGGTTTTAATATTGTTCTCGATCTTTCTCCGGGATATAAAATGATCTATGAACACAAATCCCAACCCTTGCTCCCCAGAAATCAATTCCTGGTCAGGCTGCTCAAACACACCGCTATCTCGGGGGGATTGTTATTGTTTTCGCTTTTGATCGGCGTGATCGGCTACCGATTTCTGGAAGGTTTCAGCTGGATCGATGCCCTGCTGAACGCCTCGATGATCCTGGGAGGTATGGGCCCGGTTAATCCACTGCTCACAATCCCGGGCAAGATATTTGCTTCTCTTTATGCTATATTTTCCGGGGTGATCTTCCTGGTTGGCGCAGGTGTGATGATCACACCTGTTGCCCACAGAATATTGCACCGGCTCCAGCTTGATGAAGAGGGTTGATCCAGTTATAGACAGTTACTTCAGCCAGAAGCTTAAATAGACAAGGACTTAGATGAATATTCCAGAGTATATTTCGAAGGATGAAGTCAAGCGGGTCTGCCGCGAACTGGGAATCCGGGATTGGATCGAGCTACCAGATGGCAAAGTCACCCTGTCAGAAGCCAAGATAATCCAGCGGTCGGTAGGTGGAGAAACCCAGCAAATCCCCAGCGATAAATTTCTGAAAGGGTTGGAAGTTGAACTTGAGCATGGCACCCAATTTCCCGATGCCAATGTCACCAACAATCACCCCTTACTGACGGGCAGGATCGTTTTGGCACATCTAAAAGAAATACTGGATTATTATTCCCGCCTGGAAGTCGCTGAACTCGAAGGAGACCTACTGAAAGCATTTCGGGGAGGAAATCCAGAAAAAATGATCCGAAAATATGGGCTGCTGCTGCAGGCCAGAGCCGAGCTTTTGAGCCTAGAAACCAACCAGGATTGACCAGCCTGGCAGGCAATCAATCGGCCCATTTATCAGGCCTGGAAGCCGTTATCGATTGGAACAATCCAGAGTGATGTTCCAGCCGCTGGGCTTCTCTACCTTCAAGCAGATTGGATATTATCTATCAGTGATAGGCGGTCCAAGGACAAACCAACAGCTTATTCCTGGCTGAATGCCTGGTCAAAGAACTTCCCCTGACGCATTAACAAAATTCGCTGGTTGGGCGTTTTTGAGATCCCGTGGCCTTCGTCGTCAAAAGTAAGTAATTCAAAGGGGATCCCGGCAGCATCCAGTTTTTAATCACGTCAGAGACATTCTTGGGAGTGACGTTCGGGTCCCGCTCTCCCTGGACGATGAGCAGCTTGCCCCTGATCCGATCCACAAAGTTGATCGGCGAGCGTTGGAAGTAGCGTTCCGGAACTTGATCAGGCCTGCCGCCCATCATCTCTTCACTGTAGGGACGCATGTCAGGGCGGGTAGTCTCATAATCCACAACCAGGTCGGTCATACCGCAGACCGGGATTGCGGCAGCCACAATCTCTGGGGGGAAATGGGTGATGGCCCACCAGGAGGAATAACCCCCATAGGAAGTGCCAGTGATCCCGATCTTCCCTTTTTGGGCAATGCCCTCGTTCAGCAGGGATTCAATACCCGCGCGGATATCCTCCTGCTCCCGACCTCCCCAACCATCTTCCAAAATGGCTTCCCGAAAAGGCAAACCGTAGCCAGTGCTTCCGCGGTAGTTGATGTCCAGAACATTAAAATCCAGCGCTGTATAATATTGGATTCTGGGGTTGATCCAATCCTCGCTGTGCCAGGTTGGTCCGCCGTGGATATAAATGACCGTCCCGCGGGCCTGGCCCCTGGCCCGGTACAACCAGCCGTGGATTTTCAGCCCATCCCCCGAAGTCCATTGATAATCTTCTGCCTGGACAAAATCCCCCGGCGAGAGCTGGGTCAGGCCCCAGATATCAGTCAGGCTGAGGAAATTTTCGGGGCGCGGATCACCAAGTGGAAAACGCACCACATCAGTGGGCTGACGGGAGGAATAGTAGAATCCCAGCCAGATGTCCCGTTCTATATCAAGCTTTCCTGGGTTTTCAGTGATGTGGAATGGGAACGCTGGAGCCAGCGGGATCAGGTTTCCGGGGATTTTGGGCAAGATAATCTCTGCGCCGCTGTCCAGATCGATCATGGAACAGCTCACTTTTCCCTGCTGGAATTGCACGATCACAGCCCAATGGCTACCATTTGGCACATAAGCGTTGATGATATCCCGGGAGGGATCGTCCAGCAGCCAGTCAATCGTTCCCGTATCTAAAAACCAGATCCCAATTTTGCGGTGGGTTGGAGTTTCCACCTGGACGAGGGCCCGGCAGCTGTCCGGCAGCCAGTCTGCAAACGTCTTAACATCAGGACCGTAATT
This sequence comes from uncultured Chloroflexia bacterium, assembly GCA_963716695.1. Taxonomy (GTDB): domain Bacteria; phylum Chloroflexota; class Anaerolineae; order Anaerolineales; family UBA11858; genus B10-G9. The sequence goes on along the minus strand of CAVQTT010000009.1, from coordinate 685 downwards.
CAGGATCTCCCGGTCATCTTTGCCGTCGATGTCGATCAGCCAGGTTTGCACCCCCGCAGGGTGCAGATCCTTACGTCCATAAATAATATGTGTGCCGGTGAGGTTGAGTTTGGGTTCGGTTTCCATGGCTTTTAAGGGTTGAGCCAGGGGTACCCGCTCGCCTGAAACCAGGTCATGGCGGTAGAGCCAGGACGCCTCAAGCTCCCTTCCAGTCTCGACATCAGTATTGGCAGTATAGACCAGCCATTTGCCATTGGGATGGAGTCGTCCGCCCTGGATATAGTATTCGGGAGCAGCTTCGGTCAGCGGCTGCAGTTCCAGGGGTTGATCCAGATCCACTTTAAATAACCTGTAGCGTTCATCACCCGCTTGGTCCTGGGCCACAATAACTGCCTGGCTGTCCGGTGTCCAGGACAGCAGACTGGTATTTTCAGGGGTTTGGGTCAGGCGAAAGGGAGCTGATGATCCATCTGCGGGGACACAAAAAATATCACTTGCCGGCCCCACTTTGAACCAGGCCCAGCTGATCCATTTCCCGTCCGGGGACACCTTGGGCAGGTAGTCCTCCATGTCTGGAAGGGATAATAATAAGTCCAAATATTCTTCAGATTTCATAGGGTCTCCAGCAAGGTGATTAATGGTATTTTCCGTAAATATAAGAGTACCAGAGGTTTAATCAGTCCTC
>CAVQTT010000008.1:0-22861 GCA_963716695.1 uncultured Chloroflexia bacterium | reverse complement strand
AGGTCTCAGACTAAAACAGCCGCAGCAATAGATCCCAGCAGTGCAACCAAAATACCCAGGATCATCCACCCCAAGAAACGGGAATAATTCTTGGGCTCAAGCTGGTTCCTCTCATCCATCCCCTTGATCTGGGGGAACAGGCGCCAGAAAAATGTGCTGATGGACAATACCAGGGCCGCACCAGTGAAGATCAGGCTGTCAGGGTCCCCCCGATAGACCAGCACTGCCAGCAAAAAAATAAAGATCAATTTAGTGCCCGCGACCCAGTTTACCAGGACTTCACCAGCTCATGAACCTCCGGGTCCGCCTTGGATCTACCCCAGGCTTTGAATACGCCCACGCTGTTGGCCAGCTTAGAATCCGGGAAAAAATACAGCGTCGCAATATTGCCGGATTCCAGCAGGATAAAGAAGATGATCGCCGTTTTTAGGAAGATCAAGTTGGAAAGCTCCTAATAACCAGACAGGCCAAAGATCATCGGGCTGAAAATAGGGGATCAACCAGATCACCCAAACCAGCACGCTGAATTTATGGAAATTGGTGAGGGCTTTTTCGTCTTTTCGGAGCAGCACTATCAAAGCCCAGACGGCGTGGATGAACATCAGGATAATGGCCAGCAGACCGGAGATGCCGTGGATGTCAAATGCCATCCCGCCCACAAATTCGAACATCAGGCCAGTGCCCCAGGTATCACAAACCAGTCCCAGTACAAAAAAGACCAGATGCCAGGGTTTGAGTCGGCCCTGGATCCGTTCACTCCAGACACCAATGGTATAAAGGATCAGGGCGGCAGTGATGATGATCGTTGCAGAAGAATCCATGAATATTTCCTTCTAGGAGGCCAAATAATTGAACTTTTAGAATATACCACAGCCCGGGCTGGCAAGCTAATCAGATCCACGATCCAACAATAAAAAAAACCGGAGCAGCATGGGGCTGGCTCCGGTTTAGCTATGAGGATGAAAATGGTTGGTTTTCGCGACCTTCATCAGATCCCGCGCTTGGAACTGGTTAGGGATAATTCAGCGCAGCGGCACTGCAGCGAACTGCCCCATTGGACCATTGTTGACCCAACCCTATCCAACATCCGGATGCTCAGTTTGGTAAACCGGTTTCGCAGACGTCTCTGGCTGAGCGGACCAGACGGTCATGCATTGCCATTTTCATTTCATCCTGCCTTCGCTGTTTTTCGATCTCATAAGTATTCCAGGTAAACATGGTCTTGCTCCTTCTAACTCGTGGTATTTATTTCAAGTGCTCTTTTAATGCTGATGCTGGTTTAATATGACTCTCCATCTTCCACCTCCCGGTGTTTCCTACTCAGATAATAAAAACCCCGCAACTGCCCGTAATGTGTCCTGAATCCGCTTGCTGTTTAGGCTATAACACTTCGATCCTGAGCAGCGTCTTTCAATTAGATAACCTGTGGCACTGAGCTGTGTCAGGTGCCGGGATGCAGCAGATTGGCTGATATCCAATCTATCCATGATCTCCTGCGAGCGCAGTTCTCCTTCATCAGCGACGAGCTTTCAAAATGTGCAGCCGCAGATCATCCGCTAAAGCGCTGAGCCTGATGGTGATCTCATTGCGGCTCAAATCCGGAGCATCCACTTCTGTATCCTTGGGCAATCGTGCTCCAAAGACCACTCCCTGGACATTTTTGTATTGGAACCTTCCCAGATATGGTCCGTTATGGGCGCTGGGAACAAACACCAGCTGAGCCGTGGTACCCCTGGAATTTTTCCGAAATTCCTCACTGATGTCCCTGCCGATAATATAACTGGCCGCTTCAACCCGCTCCATTGTGCTGAAGTCGATCTTTTGAAATGCCAGCACTGCATCAGAAAGCATCGGTTTGATCCGGTCCCATTCCTCCCGGTAATAAGCCTCCCACATAAATCGCAGGTGGCTAACTACGGTCTGCTGCATTTTTTCAGGCGCTTTTAATAATTCAAAGGCCTGATTTCGATCTCTGGAATTTCCTGATCAACCCCAAACTTGGTTCCCAGGTATTCCAGGAAGAAATCCACATTTTCCAGGAGAGATTCCCGGGTGGCTTCATAGCTCTGCTGAGCTTCCTGGCAGCATTTATACTCCAGATAAAAATCCAGCACCTTGTTCCGTAAAAATAGCGGATCGCTATTTTCTAAACTCCTCGAGGTAAGCAGGAAAATCAGCCCACAATCGGGTGGGAGGATCGTGTAATGAAATCCGATCACTACCAGATCATGGGTGGCTTTCTGCTCCGGGGTCAAAGCCCCAGCTGTTTCATAGATCCAGGGGTTCAGCCCCGATAATTCTTCGCTCTCTACGAGAAGCACCATACTGTTGATGATGGTCTGGACCTGATCCAAGCGAATTTCAATTGTACGACTTCGGGCAGAACTATGGTATCTGGACTGGGCATCATTACTCCTGTATTTTACTTATTCGGGTTACCCGCTGTATCGGGTTACACACATATCATAGCAGGTTTGATAGGCTTGTCAAGACCCCAAATCAGGAAATTTCACTCCAGGGTAGCCTATAACATCCCTGAGTATCAATCGATACGCAGCAAAACCAGGGAGTAAGCATTCCCTGCAAGAGAAGTTCTCTTTTCCGGAATTGAGTGGTCGAACGGGAAAATCGGGTGGAAGATGGATTACTCCAGGCCCAGCAGATCCAGGAATTCCTTGACTACCGCGGGATCAAATTCCTTCCCGGATTCATCCTTGAGGTATTGGATGGAGCTTTTCTTTGGGCCAGGCTTCCCGGTAGGGGCAATCTGACTGCAAGGGCATCCGACAACATCCACAACCGCAAAGATCCTGGCCTGGAGGGCGATGTCTTCCCCGGTGAAGCCCCGGGGATATCCTGAGCCGTCCCAACGCTCATGGTGAGCATAGGGAATCTCCAGGGCCTGCTCCAGGTAGTTGATCTTGGATAGCATTTCATACGCAAAACCGGGGTGTTTTTTCATGACCAGCCACTCCTCATCCGAAGCTTGCCAGCCTTCAGCAGAATCCCGTCCGGGACGGCCATCTTGCCGATATCATGCAGCAGCGAACCCCGCCGCATGTGGGTCAGCTCATCTTCGCCAAGGCCCATTTTTCGGCCTAAATTCATAGTTAAAGCCACAACTCTGCGGCTGTGTCCTGAGGTTTCACCGTCCCGCAGCTCGATGGCCCGGGACCAACCCTCGATGGTGGCATCGTAAGCTTGTTTTAATTCGGTATGGGATCTTTCCAGGTCATTAAACAGGTTCAGCCTGTCGATCGCTATGGCCGCCGATCCTGAGAGGGAATCCAGGAAACGGAACCATTCCGGATCCGGGGTCAGTTTCTGCCTGTGGAAAACCTCCAGCACACCCACCAGCTCTCCCTTGGCGACCAACGGCTGGGCGAGGTAGGAAACAAACTCCTCCTTTATAAATTGGGGCGATTGCTGCAGGCTGGTATCCTGGGCAGTCAGGTCGGGTATATAAACCAGGCTGCGGTCCAGGGCGGCTTTCCTGCCAGACCGATGCCGATTTTTAAGGATGTGTACTGCAGCGAGGTTGTCCTGAACCCCTTGGCATTGACATATTCCAGGGTTTGGGTGTTCTGGTTATAGAACAGCACGCAGGCCGCATCCACCCCAAGGGTGTGGATCAGGTGACCAACCAACACATCCAAAGTTGTCCGCAGATCCACGCTTCCCGAGATCGCTTGATCAATCTCATGCAGGGAAGCCAGCCTTGATAGCCTGCGCTGGGAATCTTCATACAAGCGGCTGTTCTCAAGCGCCACAGCCACCTGATTTCCCAATAATTGCAGCAGTCGTTGATCATCATGGATAACTTCATCGGCCTGGTAGGACTCCACTACCAGAGCGCCGCAGACCCGGTCCCCGATCAATAACGGCACACCCAGCCAGGAATGGATCGTCTTGCCCTGCTGTTGGGGTTGGACCGGTAGAGAATCGGTTTCCACATTTCCAATACATAAGGGGGCTTTTTTCCTGACGATCCAGCCTAATAACGAATTCCGCTCATCCGGTGAGATCAGCATACCCTCTGCTTGAGGCTGCCGGGTACCAGCTTCAGTTGCATAGGCGATGCTGATCATATCAGCTGCTGTATCGTAGGTAGCCAGAATATATGCATCGGGATTAAAAATGGGCTGGATCAGCTCATATAGATGTTCAAACAGCACTTCCGGTTGGAGCTCTTTTGTCAAAGTCAGGGCAGAATCATAAACCACTTCGATTTCCCGGGTTCTGCGGCGAATGGCTTCAAAGAGGCGGTTGTTTTCCAACGCCACAACTGCCTGGGACGAGAAATCAGCCACCAGGGCAGCATCCTGTTCGGAATACTGGCCCGGGTTGATATGATCCAGGGTCAGAATGCCAATCCGGTTGCCCTTGCTCTCCATCGGAACTGCCAGCCAGGAGGCCACATCCCTGGATCCCGGGTTAACCAGTTGACTCTCGATTTCTGCCCGGGAATTGAGGATAACCCGCTGGCCCTCATAGAGAATTCTTCTGGCTACCTGGTTCTCATTGATTTTATAACTTGTCCCGATCACTTTTTCCCGGGGATTGCCTCCGCTGAAAGCTTCCACAACCACATCCGGGCCCTTCACCAGCTGGATGGATGCGCTGTGATAGGGCACAACCTTCTGCAGTGACACCAGGATCATTTCCAGCAGATCCGGCTGGTCGACCATCTGGTTGATGATCACTCCCACTTCTCGCAGGGTTTCTGCCTCTGTGCGGCGATCCTTCTCACTCTCTAAAAGCCGGGCATTCTTCGGGCCGATGGCCGCCTGGGTTGCAAAAAGCTCCAGGGTGTCTAATTCCGCTTTGGTCAAGGACTCGGATGGATCGCGGGCAACTTCCAGGACCCCCAGCATCTCATCGCCCCAGCTGACTGGAATCCCGGCCAGATAATAATGGCTGAGTGGGGACCCAGTTCTCCAACCTTCCATCCCAATGGGCGTAATTTTGGACGGTTATGGTCTCCTTCCTCTCCCAGACCCTGCCCGATAATCCTTCTCCCGGATAGACATCAGTAACCTCCGGCAGCTCATCAAATCCTGTATAGGCGGTATATTCCAAAACATCCCTTTCGGAGTTGTAAATACTGAAACCGCAGGCCGAAGCGTTGACGATCTTGGTGGCTTTTTCAGCAATGGACTGCAGCAGGGAATCAATATCCAGCTCACTGGCAATCTCATGCTCCACGACCTTCAGAGCTTCCAGCTGGACCTTGCGCTTGATTACCTCCTCCTGTGCCATCCGGCGCTCAAAGATCACTGCGTAATGCCTCACCACGGCCTCAATGGCCTCAGGATGCTGGATCTCAGCGCCTTCCTTCAACATCAGGGTCAGGCCACCGGTCGATTTTCATCCAGGCCAAAACCGGTCATATACACGTCCGGTCTACACCCCCTAAATTCTCAATCGATTTGCAGATCTGCCGGGAGAATTTTCCGCGGGTCAGCGTATACAGGCCACCCGGCACTAATTCCAATTTTCCGCTGGTATAGAGGGCCTTCAGCTCTGAGTTAAGGGCATATTCCCTGGTATTGATCTGGATCTGTTCTGGTTTCCCGCCCAAGAGATCAATGACACGGTCACCTAGTTTGCCAAGACCTTTGACGGACCGAACCCGGATAGACTCCAACGCTGGATCATACAGGGAGACCACAATATAGGCCTCGGGGTTGATCTTTCTGACAGAATCAGCCAGGTGATCACAGATCTCATCTATATCATTGAGCCTGGCAACGTCCCCGATCGCCCGGTTGATGAATTCTAACTCCTGGAGTTTTACAGCCCGATCCTCTTCAACCCTACCTCGCTGAATGATCCCGTTCAATTGCTCGGCGATGGTTTTGATCCGGTCCAAATCCTGGGAGGAAATCTGGCGGGAAAAAGCCAGGTCGATATCAGGCCCACGATGCTGCCGGAGATGATTCTTTTTTACTTCCTGGGAGAACAAACTGAAAATATCTGACAGCCGTGCCTCATATTGGCTGCTGTTATCAGCTGATTGGTAAGGGCCAGATCGTCCATTTGCTGCCCCAGCAGCTTTTCAGCCTCAATTCTCTCGGTTATGTCCCGGACTGTGGCCTGGAGAAAATAGTCGGCTCCCGAGCCTCAACCCGGGTCAGCTGCACTGTGGCTGGGAAGTCCTCCCCATTAAATCCTCCGGTGGGTCCAATTGAAGAAGTTGGAGCCAGAATGAACCGCGTTCTCGATCATCTCCTGGGCTTTTTCAAGGGATGGACGACCGTCCGATTGGAATTCCGGGGGATAACATCGAGGGTTTCATTTCCAGGAAGTGTTTTTCGTCCTGAAGCTGGAACATCTTTACCATAGCAGCGTTCCCGGAGGTGAAATTCCAATCGGGGGAGCGATGGTCATGATCGCGTTGTGGGATTTTTCAAACAGATTCCGGTAGCGCTCTTCGCTCTGGATCAGAGCACTGGTTGCCTGTTTACTGTCGGTGATATCCACAGAAATCTGCAGCTTGGCCAGCTGTTTTCCAGTCCAATAGATGACCCGATCATAATTCCGGTACCATTTTTTGGTTCGGAAATTTTGTCCTTCCCAACATAGACCTCACCGGGCTCCCCCTGTTCGTTCACCAGGTGTTCATTGGTGCAAGCTCGGCAGCTTAAAAGCTTTAGAAAGCAAGCTGTCTTCGATACCAAAGACCCCTTCCAATAGCAGATGATCGTCATCAATACTTGTCAGCGTAAGGACAATACAATCCCCGATCTTTTCCTGCAGCACAGTGCTGGAAAAGTACAGGATCTCCTGCCAATCATTCATCGAAAGCAGTTTTCTGCCCTGTTCTGCCAGCCACTGAACATCTGCCAATTTATTCAGCTGGTCGACTGGGCCAGGACTCAACTGGGGCTTGAGGGTCCAGGATTGGTTGATATTTCCGGTCGGCTTAGAGTCTAAAAGCTGTCCTGTGATCAGGACTGTGACCAGGGATCGATCCATAATTTGCAGGTTGATTTCCAGATCAGATACATCCAGGCCGGCATTGACCTGCTGAAGGTGGGATTCAAATTGATCCTGATTATTGTCCGGGAGAAATTCTGACAAGCTGCATCCAGCGCTGATTTCCGGGCCACCGATACCAAGAAATCGGCGCCCGTCAGCATTGATCGCCTGGATCTTGCCCTCTTGATCCAGGATCAGGACGGGTACCGCGATGTGGTCGATCAGCTCCCACCGGTAATCAGTTTTCATCCACTACACGACCTTCTGGTTGAGATATCGGATATTCCGGATCTGTCAAATCTGTCCCCTGATTGTACCTGATATGGCAGATCCCGGGCCTCTGGGTGATTTACTGTTCTGTTAGGCAAAATTGGGGCTGGGATTTGCGGAAACCAACGTCCAGAGGGGAATATACCCAATTTTCGATAAAAATCTGTTGGGGAAGACCCCAGGAACATTCCCCTCCTGCTCAAGTCCCTACAGGTTCAACAGACAGATTCAAGACTGTGGTATAAAAAATGGCATCAGGTCAATCCCCAGTCCCGGCAGGAGAATTCATGAACGCAGCTCAGAAAAGTTCAACCTTCTTGATCCTGATCCTCTTAACGGTGTTATTCATTACCGGCTGCAGATCCGGCGAGGTAGAATCCGCCCCCCCCACTCCCCCTGGTAGAAATAGGAATCGTGACCAATTTGTGGGTATCCCAAATCCAGCCTCGTTTTACTGCCAGGAAATGGGGTATGAACTTGAGCTGAGGGAATCCGCTGGCGGAACAGAAGGGATCTGCATCCTGCCGGATGGCAAGGAATGTGAGGAATGGGAGTTCCTGGCTGGTGGCTGCGCCATTGAATGGACCTCTGCCAGCGCCAGGGTTCCAACATCCAGGCCGGCAAATCGATGGGAGTCTGTGTTTTTCAGGATGGTTCCTCCTGTCCGGAATATGATTTTTTTATTGACGAATGTCAAGCCCCCTGATAGGGATCTTGAACGCTGAGATAATCCCGACCCAACTCAGGGCCCTATAGTTGGGCCGGATATTTTTTTATTGGTATCTACTCTTTGGAGGTTGCACTGATGTCTGAAAAACAAACCACCCCTGACCATAACCTGGACAGCATCATCAGATCAGCCCAGCGGCTGGGCATAGACCTCGACGAAACAGCGCTTGAAGTCTGGCTGACAGCGATCACCGACTCCAAACAGGAAGGGGATGTGGTATTTGACAACAGGATCGGTGTATTCGGCCATAAAGTCTCCATGCTGGATTTCAGTTCCGACGACCTGGCCCATTTCCGGAAATTAGGCCGTTTGGTTGAATTCCAGGATATCCCGGGCAAGGTGGAAACAGCGCGCTGGCCTTGTCCGGCTCTGCCGCCCAATCCAAGATCCAGACCTATCCCGGGGATGCGGATTATTTTGAACGGGTCAATGTCCTGGCCGATTCCCAGGGATCAGGCCTGTCAGATCCTGGCGGAGATCATCCAGAATAAAGCCCTGGAAACTCTCTCCGGCCTCTACTACCAGCTGATGGAAGTCCGTTTTGGATCTTTTCCAGTGGATGTTGTGATCGACGGGAAAAACTATCCTTCCCGGGGGATCGATCAGTTGGACGCCAGAACAGCTCCAGGACGCCCATATCAAATGCCACACACCCACTGGTGACCAGCTGGTCCTGAACTGGTATGAAGTAGCTCTCAATCCGGGTTGGGTTAAATTGGATTGGGTAGTGGCCGATCCAGTCCGTAACGAATTAGTGAACGCCAGCAATATGCTGGATGTGACCTGGGAAGCCCCGGATGGAACGATCACACCCCTGGATGGATTCCTGGACCCCTCTTCCAGGAGATCTACCTGGACAGCGACTCGATCCCGATCTTCTCCAAGCTTTCCCAGCATGTTTCAGCCAACGCCCTGGATCAATATGTGGAGCAGCTGAAGAAGATGAACAAATACATCACCAAGGAGATCAACTACGGCAAAGCTGCCAAGCGAATGTACAATATTTTCCGCTTGACCGGCCGCTACAGCGAGGCTGCCCTGATCCGGGAGCTGTTTGACGAACCTTCCTCCCTGCTTTACCAGGTCTCGGGCCTTGATCCGCACCATGGAAGAATGCAGCCATGCTGATTCAAGTATCTCGGTAGAAAGCGTCCAGGCCCAGGCAGATAATTTGATCCTCGAAGCCGGTGCGGACCCTGGAAGGTGATGAAGAATCTCTGGTAGTCAAACACCTTCTGAAATTGAGGGATGCCCTGCAGGATCAGAAACAAGGCCAGGGACTGCCTAAAACTGTTTCTATCGCCCGGGATGAAGTCATCAACCTGGTAAACAACTTTTTCTACGACAAACTCACGACCATCCCTGAATTCCGGACTATCTGGAAGAGATCAGGGGCTGATTTGCGATCAGCTTGTTTTTTTGGGAAAAACCGCTATAATGACCTGCAATATCGAAACGCGCTGACCGGGACGAGTAGGAGATAAGTTCCTCAACAGGGAAAGAAAGCCACTGACTGAGAGCTTTCCGGAGAAGACATCCCCCAAAACCCCCCGCGAGCGGAAACCTGAAATCAATTTTGAGATTAAGGTGACAGGTTGGCCCCCTTACTGGCCCAGATGAGATGAATTGAAACCCCACCCGGACCGAACTTAAATCTGGGTGGAACCGTGAGAAACTCTTGCCCCAGTTGGCAGGAGTTTTTGTTATTTTATGGAGGTGTATGATGGCTAAAGAAAATTATCTGGATTCCCAGCTTTGGAAGGTCAGGCATTCAACTGCCCACATTATGGCCCAGGCTGTCAGGGATCTATTCCCGGAAGGCGAGGCCAAGATCGCTATCGGCCCTCCCATTGCAGAAGGATTCTATTATGATTTTGACCTCCCTCGGCCCTTGACCCCGGAGGACCTGGAGGAGATCGAAAAAAAGATGCGCCGCGTCATGTCCGAAGACCATACCTTCGTCCGCCGGGAGCTATCCGCTGCAGAAGCCTACGAGCTCTTTAAGGACCAGCCTTACAAGAGGGATCTGATCGACGGGCTTGAAGCTGGCGGCCTGGATGAATATGGAGAACCCTTGGAGGGAGAGACTGTGATCTCCACCTATACTCATGATGATTTTGAGGACCTCTGCCGGGGACCGCACGTTGAAAGCACCAGGGATATTAACAGCAAGGCATCTAAGCTGCTGAATGTCGCCGGGGCTTATTGGCGTGGAGATGAACATAACGCCATGCTCCAGCGCATCTACGGCACAGCCTGGGAAGAAGAAAAAGAGCTCGAGCAATACCTGGAGAAGCTGGAAGAAGCCAAACGCCGGGACCACCGTCGGGTTGGCAAGGATCTGGACCTGTACAGCACCAACCCGGATGTGGGCAGCGGACTGGTGCTCTGGCATCCCAATGGAGCGTACGTCCGTTACAAGGCTGAACAATACTGCCAGGAAGAACACTTAAAAAACGGGTATGAATTTGTGAATTCCCCCCATATCGGAAAAGCTCAGCTGTGGGAGACCAGCGGCCACCTGACCTGGTATGAAGAATATATGTATTCCTCGATGGATATCGACCAGGAATCCTATTTCCTAAAACCCATGAACTGTCCTTTTCATATCATGATCTACAAGAGCTCACTGCACAGCTATCGGGAACTGCCTCTGCGCTGGGCTGAATGGGGCACTGTTTACCGCTATGAACGCAGTGGTGTCCTGCACGGCATGTCTCCGGGTCCGCGGATTCACGCAGGATGATGCCCATATCTTCTGCAGTCCCGAACAAATGCCGGAAGAGATCGATCGGGTCTTGAATTTCTGCCTGCATATCTTGAGGGGATTTGGCATCAATGAATTCCACGCCTACCTGGCTACCCAGGATCCCAACAAGTCCGCTGGAGAGGGCGGCCGCTGGGATGATGCCACAGAAGCCCTGCGCCAGGCCCTGGAAAGGGCTGAACTTCCCTATGATGTCGACGAAGGCGGGGCTGCCTTCTATGGACCCAAGATCGATCTCAAAATGATCGACGCCCTGGATCGCGAATGGCAGCTGAGCACGATCCAGTTTGATTTTAATCTCCCCGACCGCTTCGATCTCAACTACATCGCCGAGGATGGAAAACAGCACCGCCCCTACATGATCCACCGGGCTCTGCTGGGATCAATGGAACGTTTTATCGGAGTTCTTGTGGAGCATTATGGGGGGGCTTTCCCGCTCTGGTTGGCACCCACCCAGGCGGTTCTGATCCCCATCACCGATCGCCAGCTTGATTATGTCAATCACGCTGCTGAAAAACTGCGGGGAGAGGGAATCCGGGTCAAAGTTAATGATGGCAGCGACCGAATGGGCGCCAAGATCCGTGACGCCGAGAAAATGAAGATACCCTATATGCTGGTTGTGGGAGACCGGGAAGAAGAATCCAAAACGGTCGCTCCCAGGCTGCGATCAGGCGAACAACTCGAGCCCTTGAGCATCGAAGATCTGCTGGTTCGCATGCAGGAAGAGATCAAGAACCACGCCCAAGTGTAAGTTTCTTGGGAGGGGGGCTGCTTTCCAACCTGTCCACCCCTTAGTTCTCGTTGACGGCAATCCCTCATCTATGGTATTATCGAAGTCTGGAACGAGTATAAAAGGAGAGCAAAATAGGAGACATAAATTACCGGGCGAATGAACGCATCAGGACACGCGAGGTTCGCCTTATTGACCCTACCGGGGAAAACATTGGAGTAGTATCCTTAGAAGCAGCCCAGACTATTGCCAGAGAAGCGGATCTTGATCTGGTAGAAGTTGCGCCCAATGCCAATCCGCCAGTTTGCAAGGTGATGGATCTGGGAAAATTCCTCTACGAACAGGAAAAGAAACGCCAGAAGGCCAAGAAGGCCCAAAAGAATGTCGAGGTGAAGGAAATCCGCCTCAGGCCAAAGACCGAAGACCACCACACGACTTTCAAAGTTCGCGACGCCCGCAGGTGGCTGCAAGATAATAAAAAGGTCAACGTCCGGGTTCAATTCCGGGGTCGAGAATCCCATTATCCTGAAATCGCTCTGGAAATGCTGGAAGAGATCGCCACAGAACTCAGTGACGTTGGGGTTGTGGAACAGCGACCTTCCCGGGAAGGCTACTCGATGCTGATGGTCATCGCCCCGGCCAAAGAATAATCATTCCCCCCAGTTAATTCCATAAGAGAACAGGTGGTTCCAACCAACCGAGACCACCTTACCCTTGTGTCCCGGGACAGAACTGATATAATAGCGCGGTTGGAAATAATCATCGCAGCTGCTGGGTGCAGCAACAGGTGCTCCACGGAGCAACCGGCGCCCAGGGGACTGCAGGAGAGAGAAAAAATGGCAAGAGTAAAAACAGGCACGAACCGCCGTCAAAGGCATAAGAAGATCCTGCGCATGGCCAAGGGTAATTACGGCACCCGGAGCAAACTTTACCGCCGCGCCAACGAAGCCATGTTGAAAAGTCTCTGGTATGAATACCGGGATCGAAGAACAAGGAAACGCGACTTAAGGCGGCTCTGGATCACCAGGATCAATGCTGCTTCCCGTCTGAATGGCTTATCCTACAGCCGGTTGATCTTTGGTCTCAAAGAAGCCAAGATCACCTTAAATCGGAAAATGCTGGCCGACCTGGCAGTCCGCCAGCCGGAAACCTTTTCCCAGATTGTAGAAAAAGCCAAAACATTTGCCAAATAGATAGCCCCACAATTCATGAAAAGGACAGGGAAACCTGTCCTTTTCTTAATGCTACAATCGATTTTGGATAGAGTTTATACCCGATCACCAATCTGGACACCAGCCCGGGATATATTCCAAAAAAACAATGCTCACTTCCTCCCAGAATCCCAAGATCAAACGCATCCGGCTGCTGCTATCCCAATCCAGAGCCCGCAAAGAACAGGCCGTATTTGTGCTGGAAGGAATTCGACTCCTGGAGGAAGCCCTTAATTCAGGCGTTCTGCCGGAACTGCTCCTGACCGTACCAGGGATTGATCAGCGTGCTCAGGATCTTATCCAGGGGTTCCGGGGTTTGGGAGTTGAAATAGAGGTCACCACCCCAGAAATATTCTCGTCAGCCAGCGATACCATGACTCCCCAGGGTGTTCTGGGGGTCTTCCCCCAATTCCAGCTCGATCCCCCGCCAGAGCCAGATTTTCTCCTCATCCTGGATGAGATCAGAGATCCGGGCAATCTCGGCACTCTGCTGCGGTCGGCTGCGGCTGCCGGAGCTGACGGTGTGATCGTTACTCCGGGAACTGCTGATTATTTCTCCCCCAAGGTGACCCGGGCTGCGATGGGAGCCCATTTTCACCTGCCCATCCTGACTGCCACCTTGCCAGAGATCGAGGATTATGCCCGTGGAATGACCTTATATTTGGCCGACATGAACCGGGGAAAGAGCTGCTGGGAAACAGATCTCACCCAACCAATTGGGATCATCATCGGCGGAGAGGCTCACGGTCCGGGGCAGGCCGCCAGGCGTCTGGCGGAGGGGGAGATCCACATTCCTCTCAACCAGGGCACCGAATCCCTCAATGCCGCTTCCGCCGGAGCCATCCTGCTATTTGAAGTCCGTCGCCAGCGGAGCAGCGGCGGCCCTGTTTAAAGCCCATCCGGGCAAAAGACAATTATGACAAAAACAACCCTTCCCCTCAATCAGATCCTGCCCGGAGATGCTGTCCAGGTGATGAACGGGCTGCCGGAGAAATCAATTGACCTGATCTTCGCAGACCCCCCCTACAATATGCAGATCAAGGGGAACCTGACCAGGCCTGATTTCAGCAAGGTGGAGGGAGTGGACGATGAGTGGGATAAATTTGATGATTACCCATCCTATGACCAGTTTACAGAAGCCTGGTTAAGGGCTGCCCAGAGGTTGCTGAAGGATGATGGAGCGATCTGGGTGATCGGCACCTATCATAATATTTACCGGGTGGGCAAAATAATGCAGGATATTGGATTCTGGGTCATTAATGAGATCATCTGGGAAAAAACCAACCCGATGCCCAACTTCCGCGGCGTGCGCTTTACCAATGCCCATGAAACCCTGATCTGGGCCAAAAAGACCTCCCACAGCAAATACACCATCAACTACCACGCCATGAAGCCCTTTAACGATGGCAAACAAATGCGCAGCACCTGGAAGATACCGATCTGCAAGGGAAAAGAACGCATCCGTCTGAATGGTGAACGAGTCCACTCCACTCAAAAACCCCTCGCTCTGTTGTACAGGGTTCTGCTGTCCTCAACCAACCCCGGGGATGTAGTGCTGGATCCATTTTTTGGCACCGGGACAACCGGGGCGGCTGCCAGGATCCTGCACCGCAATTGGATCGGTATTGAACAGGATCCGATCTATATCCCGGTGGCCGAAGATCGGATCAAGGACCTCACCGTGGAAAAGTATCAACCAGAGCTTTTTGATATTAAAGACGATAAACGCCTGGCTCCCCGGGTGGCATTTTCCCAACTGGTTGAATCTGGTTACATCAGGCCGGGCCAAATCCTCTTTTTTAATCAAGACCCTAATAACACCGGAGCTGTCCGGCCCAATGGGATCATCCACCTGAAAGGGTTTGAAGGATCCATTCACCAGACTACAAAATTCCTTCTGGGTGGAAAACCCGCCAATGGCTGGCTTTACTGGTTCGTGAAAAATGACCGGGGTGAGTATCAATCCATCGATGAGATCCGGGAAAATTACCGGCAGGGTCAAATCGACCCCAACTCCGGTGACCTAAAACCACCAGATCTCAAATCAAACTGACCAGGTGTTCCTATGAAAATTCGTTCAGTGACATACTTTGATGATCCCGGCTTTCCCCTCAAAGATGAATTCCTTCAACGGGCAGATCTGTTTTTCCGCCAGGCAAAACATCGGTTTCAATCCCAGGATTATGAGGTCCAGACCACCCGTTTTGCCTCTCCCCCTTCCCCCTCTTTCTCAAAGGTCTTTCCACGTCAGAACTTATTGCCTACGCTCAAGATTTAGAAGAAGCCTTAACGGGGATCGGTTACGAGTATATCTCGCTGGGACCGGCTCTGACCGGGCACCCTGAGAGCTATTCCCGCATACCGGACCTGATCCAGAACACAAGCCATACTTTCTTTTCCGGCAGCCTGACAGACCCAGAAAAAGGTCTATCCTTGCCAGCAGTGCGGGCCTGCGGGGAGATAATCAGCCAGCTCGCACCCCAGGATCCCAACGGGTTCTCCAACCTGTATTTTGCAGCCCTGGGCAACGTTCCTGCTGGAGGTCCCTTTTTTCCGGCCGCCTATCAGGATCCAGGGTGGGGGCCAGGATTTTCCCTGGCCCTGGAAGCCGCCGATCTGGCCTTGGCCGCCTTCAGCAGTACAGATGATTTTGAATCTGCCCGGGCAGAACTTATCCGGCTGATGGAGGAATTTGGAGACAGGCTGACAGCCGCTGCTGAAGGCCTGGAGCAATCAATCGGTGTTCAGTACCGGGGAATTGATTATTCCCTGGCTCCCTTCCCGGAAAATGAGCGCTCAATTGGTTTGGCCCTGGAAAAAACCGGCCTGAATACAATCGGAGACCTGGGATCGCTGGCAGCTGCGGCCTTTCTGGCTGATACTATCGACCGGGCAGATTTTAGAAGGACAGGCTTCAGCGGATTGATGCTGCCGATCCTCGAGGATTCTGTCCTGGCAGATCGGGCAGCTTCGGGAAATCTGGGCATTAAGGATATGCTGCTGTATTCAACTGTCTGTGGGACCGGGTTGGACACGGTTCCTCTACCCGGAGATGCGAGTGCTGCGCAGCTCAGCGCGGTGCTTTTTGACCTGGGAGCGCTTTCGCTGCGTCTCGACAAGCCCCTCACGGCCAGGCTGATGCCCATTCCTGGAAAAATTGCTGGAGATAAAACCAGCTTCGATTTCCCATTTTTCGCAAACAGCCGCGTGATGGCGCTGCCGGGAGAAAACCTGGGAGGATTTTTCCTGGGAGATAGATACCTGGATCTGAAAAAACGGGACCATTAGACACCGCCAGCTGCAAATCCCCTGACATCACAGATTAAAAAGCGTCAAGGAACTCCTGGGAACCCCCGGAAATTTGATTTGGCGGATGAATAGGCTGAATTTTTTGGGTAGAGCAGAATAATAATGGGGGTTAAATTTCTTTCACAGCATCCTGCAAATGTTCTAACCTGGCAGCTGCCAATCCCGGCAGGGCCCCCAGGGGATAGAACGGACCATTGCCTTCGATTGCCAGTGAGGCAGCAACATTCCCATAAAGAACAGCCTGGAGAGGGTCAAAGGTCTTTCGGTATCCTGCCAGGAAGCCTCCGCAAAAAGCATCCCCGGCCCCGACCGGATTGCTGACCGTGGCTGGGTAGGCAGGTATGGCCCATTTTTTTCCTGTGGCTGGTTCAAAAAGATATTGTCCCTCCGCTCCCCGTTTGATCACGATCAGTTCACAGCCATAGCGCCCCAGCTCCCCTGCCATATCCCAGGTATCTGCAATCAAACTCCGATAAAGGTTTTTTAGATCAGGTTCAGATGGCATAAAAGCTGTTAATCCGGGCATCAATGCCGGGATGTCGCTCAGGAAATTGGGGTCCATATATTCTGAGCCTGGATCCAGTGTGATCGTTGAAAAACCCTGCTGGCGCAGCACTGCTGGCAACAGATTGTGGGAGAGATAGTCAAGGGGGCAGAGATGGGCTCCAGTTGCAGTCAGGTAAGCCGCTGGCAGATCATTTTCCCTGATGGATGTCTCCCGGGGCTCCCTTCGATTGGACCAGATCCGATCCCTGCCAGTATATCCGAGCAAACCGGGGGGAAGGGATAATCCTGCCCGGGAAAAATAGATCACCGGGTCATCCACCTGCTGAGCCTGCTCTCCTTGCTGGACATAACAGGTTCTCAAGTCCAATGCCCGGGGCAGGACCACTACACCTTCTGTGTTAATCCCACGCTTCCGGAAATCCTCCAGCCAGTCATGCTGGAAATTTTCCCCCACCCGGGAGCAGATCCCGGGGTTTTCAGATTGCTCCCAGATCAGGTAGCCTGCCGCTGCGTAGAGAATATTGCCGCCCGGAGCATCCAGGATCCATTTTTCATCCAGAGATAAAGAATATTCTCGTCTTAATTCCCCCACAAACAGATCGCGAGGCGATGGATCGGCTGCTGACATCTCAGGAAATAATACTCAAGGAACTTTCTTACTTTCCCAGCGTGGATACCTGCCGCAGCAGAGTGACGATCGAACCCCCCAGTTTGATGCCGTCTCCGGCAGTCAGCTGTAATTCCTCACCTTCTTCGATCCGGCGGGAGAGCAAATATCCTGCACCAGCTCCTGTGATAGCGCCGATGATCGCACCCAGAAGGATGAAGAGGCCAAAATTGGAGGGTTTCGCTTGATTTTCAGATTCCATATATCCATACCGCCTTTCTATTGGATCATTCAACGCGATAGCGCATGCCTTTTCTTAGAAACAAATTGCGGATCCCGGTTATCAGCGAGAAGGGCTGAATAACGGGCCGGACGACCTTATCCGAGATATCCACGACAATTCCCCGGATCTTTTCCAGGAATTCCAGGATCCGTCCTGTAAAGGAGGGGATGATGCCCATCAGCCGCTGGACCAGGTAGATCAATAAGCCCAGGATGAGAAAGCTCGTGAGAGAAACCAGGATCACCGGGATGACCAGGAGAACCGTAGAAATCTCTGCAAAGCGGGTGATATTTCCAGGGCTGACCTGGATCACAACCCAGGCACCGATCAGGCCGATCAAAATCAATCCTATCAGCCCGGGCAAGAAGATCTGCCAGAATTCAGAACCCTTGGAGCCCCTGTTTTTCTCAGACATAATACCGATATTGTAGCATGGATTTTGATCCGCATCTTGTACTCACCCCCTGCGAAGCTCCTGAAGTCCAGAGTTGCATTTTTCTCTGACTCCGCAGGGTCCGGGATCCGCATTCAGCTATCTTAGTTTGATGAACTGCAATCTGAGACGATACAGGCACCCAGGATCCAGGTTATGTTTTACTCCCTGTAAAGGACAGCCATCATTCCGCTGATCCAGGTCGAGCCAGTGTTTTCTCCGGAAGAATCTCCAACACTTTAGGAGTGATATTGCATTATGTTGGACCCTCGGAGTAGTTGTGTCGGCATACAAGCTCTGATATGATATCAATCACCAGTGTGATGTTTAATATATCAAATGGAGAGTTCCAATGAAACCGGATCCAGATCTGAAGTTGCCGAAAATTGGATATTTGTATCATTATCCCAGGTTGGATCATCCCACTGATAAATTCAGACTTGATATTTTTATCTCTTCTGTCCCAACAGAAAAACACTTTGATGTGATCCGGGTGACTCTCCCGGTTACCAATCATGACGGAGGGATGGACCACTTGAAAATCGTCCACCCCTGGTTCCACGACAATACTGCCCGGATCTGTGCCGGTGTGGTGATCATGGAGGATAGAAAGGGGAAAAAGGAAGAAGCTTTCACTTTTGGAGGAGAAATCAATATCACTTCTGAGAAAGATCAAACCAAATGTTATCTGGTCTCATCTGCCCCCATCCTTGAAATTAGTGGTGCACAACCTCTAAACAAGTTGTTTATCGAAGAATTGGAAATAATCCTCGCAGAACAGCATTCTGCTCACGGACCGGATCGGGATTACGAGTTCAATCTTTGTGCAGCTTCTCCCGAAAATCTTTATCTGGCTTGTCTTAGGGAGCTCAGACACAAACTTAAGCAATCTCCCTTGAAAAATGAGTTGAAGTTTCAACTTCAATCTTTTTTACTGTATGAGGAACATCGACTTTTCTCAGCCGAGCTGGTATCAAATCCAGTTATCTCTCTTGTGGATATTTTTGGCAAATAAGTGAAACGATGAATCGATTCTTTCGCAAGCCCAAAACCATCGGCCAAGCCCCCGGTTCATTACTCCATCCTGAACAGGTTTCTCAGGAGGAAATTCGGATTTCCCTGATCAGATACAACCCTGAGCGAACGTCCGAGGAGCGATTGGTCGAGCGTTTATCCGATTGTCTTCCTTTGGATTCCCAGGACACTGTGAGCTGGATAAATATCAATGGAAATCAACAGATTGACATCCTTGAGGAGCTTGGCAGTCTATTCAGTATTCATCCCCTGGTTTTGGAAGATATTCACAATACAATCCAGCGCCCAAAACTCGAGGATTATGACCAATACCTATTCATAGAGATGAATATGCTCTCCTGGAATAGCAATTCTGCCCAGATCGATGCCGAACAGATCAGCCTGTTATTAGGGGAAAAATACTTGATCACTTTCCAGGAGCATGAGAAGGATGTCTTCAACCCAGTCAGGAAACGTATTCGGGAAGGGAAAAGCCGTTTGACCTGCAACGGTCCGGATTTCCTGGCTTATTCGTTAATCGATGCCGTGGTAGATCAATTTTTTATTATCCTGGAAAATATCGGGGAGCAAATTGAAACCCTTGAAGATGAACTGGTCGCAGATCCTGATCCCGATACTTTACACGCCATCCATGACCTGAAAAAGGAGCTGATTTTCTTGAGGAAATCGGTCTGGCCACTCCGCGAAGTCATCAGCGCATTGGAGCGAGGGGACTCCCACTTCTTCCAGGAACCAACCCTGATCTATTTGCGGGATGTTTATGATCATGTGATCCAGATCATCGACACGGTGGAAACCTTCCGGGAAATGGCTTCCGGCATGTTGGATATTTACCTCTCCAGTGTCAGCAACCGCATGAATGAGGTCATGAAAGTGCTGACCATGATTGCCACAATCTTCATCCCGCTGTCATTTATCGTCGGTTTGTATGGTATGAACTTTCAGTATATGCCTGAACTTGGCTGGCACTGGGGTTATTTTATGGTCTGGGGAGTGATCCTCGCGGTTGTTGCCGGCATGGTGATCTATTTCCGCCGCAAGAAATGGTTTTAATAATCTCTAGCGTTCACCTGGATATTGAATGATCTTTGAACACAAATCCCAACCCCTGCTTCCCAGAAACCTATTCCTCTCCAGGCTCCTCAAACACGCCGCGACCTCGGGGGGCTTGTTTTTATTTTCGCTCCTGCTCGGCGTGATCGGCTACCGCGTTCTGGAAGGTTTCAGCTGGATCGATGCCCT
Organism: uncultured Chloroflexia bacterium; assembly: GCA_963716695.1. GTDB lineage: Bacteria > Chloroflexota > Anaerolineae > Anaerolineales > UBA11858 > B10-G9. Next base: position 2,756 of record CAVQTT010000008.1, on the reverse strand, counting down.
GCTGAATGCCTCGATGATCCTGGGAGGTATGGGCCCTGTAAATCCCCTGCTAACTATCCCCGGCAAAATATTTGCCTCTTTTTATGCTCTATTTTCCGGGGTGATCTTCCTGGTTGGGGCAGGTCTGATGATCACACCCATAGCCCACAGAATTTTGCACCGGCTCCACCTGGACGAAGAGACCTGATCCAGATAATTGGCAATTTATCCAGCAGCTTTTCTATGATTGACAAGGATAATTATGGAAATTCCAGAATATATCTCAAAAACTGAAGTCAAGCGGGTCTGCCGGGAACTGGGAATCCGGGATTGGACCGAATTACCAGATGGCAAAGTCACCCTGGCAGAAGCCAAGATCATCCAGCAGACCGTGGGAGGTGAAACCCGGCAAATCCCCAGCGCTGAATTTCAGAAAGGGCTGGAAGTTGAGCTGGAGCACGGCGTCCAATTTCCCGATGCCAATGTGACCAACAATCATCCCTTGCTGACGGGCAGGATCGTCCTGGCTCACCTTAAAGAAATGCTGGATTATTATTCCCGCCTGGCAGTCGCTGAACTCGAAGGAGATCTCCTGAAAACATTTCGAGCTGGCAATCCGGAAAAACTGCTCCAGAAGTACGGGCTGCTGCTGCAAGCCAGAGCAGACCTCATTACCACAGAAACCAACCAGGATTGACCAGCCAGGCAGTCGACTAATCGACTTATGTATCAGGTCCAGCAGTCACTTGAGATTGACATCAATCCAGAGGGATGCTGCGGCCAATAGGCTACTTAATGCAAAGATAGTTCGTTGATCTTGTTTCAGCCTGAGTTGGTTCTATCTTGAGTCTACCGCTTATCCCTGGTTGAACGCTTCCTCAAAAAATTGCCCCTGGCGCAACAACAAGGTCCGCTGATTGGGAGTTTTTGAGATCCCGTGGCCTTCATCCTCAAAAGTCAGTAATTCATAGGGGATCCCGGCGGCATCCAGCTTTTTGACCACGTCAGATACGTTCTTGGGAGTGACGTTCGGGTCCCGCTCTCCCTGGACGATGAGCAGCTTGCCCCTGATCCGATCCACAAAGTTGATCGGCGAGCGTTGGAAGTAGCGTTCCGGAACTTGATCAGGCCTGCCGCCCATCATCTCTTCACTGTAGGGACGCATATCAGGGCGGGTAGTCTCATAATCCACTACCAGGTCGGTCATACCGCAGACCGGGATTGCGGCAGCTACAATCTCCGGGGGGAAATGGGTGATGGCCCACCAGGAGGAATAACCCCCATAGGAAGTGCCAGTGATGCCGATCTTCCCTTTTTGGGCAATGCCCTCGTTCAGCAGGGATTCAATACCAGCGCGGATATCCTCCTGCTCCCGCCCTCCCCAACCATCCTCCAGGATGGCCTCCCGAAAGGGCAACCCATAGCCGGTGCTTCCGCGGTAGTTGATATCCAGGACATTAAAATCCAGCGCTGTATAATATTGGATCCTGGGGTTGATCCAATCCTCGCTGTGCCAGGTCGGTCCGCCGTGGATATAGATGACCGTCCCGCGGGCCTGGACCCTGGCCCGATACAACCAGCCGTGGATCTTCAGCCCATCCGCCGAACCCCACTGATAATCTTCAGCCTGCACAAAATCCCCCGGCGAGAGCTGGGTCAGGCCCCAGATATCAGTCAGGCTGATGAATTTTTCAGGACGTGGATCAGTCAGAGGAAAACGCACCACATCGGTGGGCTGACGGGAGGAATAGTAGAATCCCAGCCAGATGTCCAGTTCTATATCAAGCTTTCCCTGGTTCTCAGCGGTGTGGAAAGGGAACGCGGGAGCCAGAGGGATCAGGTTTCCAGGGATTTTGGGCAGGATAATCTCCCCGCCGCTGTCCAGATCGATCAGGGAACAGCTCACTTTCCCCTGCTGGAATTGCACGATCACAGCCCACTGGCTGCCATTTGGCACATAAGCGCTGATGATATCCCGGGAGGGATCATCCAGCAGCCAGTTGATCGTTCCCGTATCTAAAGACCAGATCCCAATTTTGCGGTGGGTCCCTGTTTCCACCTGGACCAGGGCCCGGCGGCTGTCCGGCAGCCAGTCCGCAAATGTCTTAACGTCAGGGCCGTAATTCAGGATCTCCCGGTCATCTTTGCCGTCAATGTCGATCAGCCAGGTTTGCACACCAGCAGGGTGCAGATCCTTACGTCCGTAAAGAATATGTGTGCCGGTGAGGTTGAGTTTGGGTTCGGTTTCCATGGCTTTTGAGGGTTGAGCCAGGGGGACGCGCTCGCCTGAAACCCGGTCATGGCGGTAGAGCCAGGAAGCCTCAAGCTCCCTTCCAGTCTCGACATCGGTGTTGGCGGTATAGACCAGCCATTTGCCATTGGGATGGAGCCGACCGCCCTGGATATAGTACTCGGGAGCAGCTTCGGTCAGCGGCTGCAGTTCCAGGGTATGATCCAGATCCACTTTAAACAACCGGTAGCGTTCATCACCCGCTTGGTCCTGGGCCACAATAACTGCCTGGCTGTCCGGCGCCCAGGACAGAAGACTGGTATTTTCAGGAGTTTGGGTCAGGCGAAACGGAGCTGATGATCCATCGGAGGGGACACAAAAAACATCACTTGCCGGCCGACCATTTTCCAGATCCAGCTCCATCCATTTCCCGTCCGGGGACACCTTGGGCAGGTAGTCCTCCATGTCTGGAAGGGATAATAACAGAGTCCAGATATTCTTCAGATTTCATAGGGTCTCCAACAAGGTGATTAGTGATATTTTCCGT
>CAVQTT010000007.1:0-9800 GCA_963716695.1 uncultured Chloroflexia bacterium | reverse complement strand
CCTATTCAGGTGGTTTTTCTTTTTAATATTAGAGTCCGTTGCTGGTCAGGCTCAGGTGGATCAATCTCCCCGCAGGATGCTTACATCCATCAATTGCGCCACCCCGATCGGATTGGTTTGAAGGCCCTGGACGTAGGGTTTGGTGATCATATAGTAGGGGCGCACATGCTCCAGGAATACCACGGGCATGTCATCAATGATGATCTGTTCGATCTCCTGGTATAACGCCAGGCGGGCTTCCACATCGACCATGCTGCGGGCTTGTTCGAGCAGGCTGTCCAACTCGGGGTTGTTATACCCTGCCAGGTTTTGTTCACTCCGGGAATGGAACAGCAGATCGGCAAAGTTCTCGGGGTCGGGATAATCCGCGCACCAGCCGGTGGTCAGGAGCTGGCCATGGTTGCCGGCAAAGATCTCGTCAAAATAGCTTTCGAAATCGATCTGCTCCACTGTTATACTGACTCCCAGGACTTCCTCCCACATCTGCAGCAGGATCGCATCGTCCGGATAAAGATCGCCGCCCTCTCCCGCGATGGTGAGCAGGATCTCAGGCAAACCCTCTTGCCCTCCATAAGTGGACCTTTCCAGGGCCTCACGGGCTGCATCTGGATCAAACGGAATGGCCTGGACATCTTTGTTGTATCCCGGCAAACCGGGCGGGAACAGACCGGCTGCGGTCACTCCTTTTCCTTCTGAAGTAACATCATTGTAGCGTTCTTTGTCAACCGCTTTGGTAAAGGCCTCCCGAACCAGGGGGTCGTCAAAGGGAGGTTTGCTGACATCGAAGACCACGTAATTGGTACAGAGGCCGGTGACGGTCTGCACATTCCCGTACAACGGATCCAGCGGGTCTTCTGCCCTCTCGACCAGGTCCTCATTCACAGCAACCAGGTCGATATCTCCCGCTTCATACAATCGCACAGGATATCCCTGGTTAATGAGATAGACTACATATTCCAGGCTGACAAAGTTCCGATAGTAGTTTTCGTTCCGGGCCAGGATCATGACCTCTCCCTCGTCGTACTTGACCAACTTAAAGGGACCGGTGCCGATCGGAGTTTCTTCAATCCCTTCGATGGTCTCGCGATCGACGATCCAGGAGGTTACATAGGCCAGTTTGTAGGGAAAATAGGCCTTGGGTTCATCCAGCGTGACTTCAATTGTATAGTCATCCAGGACCTCAAGGCCGCTGATCTCCTTTTCGTCGCCAGAAATGACCTCCCCCACTCCCTGGATATCTCCCAAATAGGTTTCCGCTGTATCGGATCCTGTTTCTGGATCACAGGCTCGCTCCCAGGAATATTTGACATCCGCGGCTGTAAACGCTCTGCCAGTATGAAAAGTCACACCCTGGCGCAGGGTAAATGTGTAAACCCGTCCATCGGGACTGACAGTCCAGGTTTCCGTCAGGTCAGGGATGACCTGGAGGTCATTATTAAGTTTGACCAACCCGCTGAACAGATCCCCCATAATGGAATCCGGACCGCCGTGCCATTTGGCTGGATCCAGCGTGGCAGGTTCACTGCCTGGCAGGAACAGGGCTTGTTCCCGGATCACTCCGTAGGGTGTGGGAGAAAAGACCTGAAAGCTCTGCCTGGTATTTTCCAGGATGATCTCGATGTTCTGATCCCATTCGATCCTTCCCATGGTGATGATCTGGAAGACCAGGCTGCCGCGTTGGGCCGCGATACTTTCAAACCTGAGGGGATCATCCACGCCGGCAAATAACCCCTCACCGATTCCCCGCCAGGCGTCTTGACCACTCAGCAGTTCATAGTCTGGATCTACCGTGGTCCAGCTCACAGAGGAAAACTCCATGTTCTGCTGCAGCCATTCAAAAAATTCTGCTGCCAGAACCTCAAAATCTTCGCCTTCCGGGACATAATCCATGGTCAAATAGATCAGAGCAGGGATATCCTCGTGCCCCACACTGACAAATTCCAGCCCATTATCATATTCCACATTTATTTCCCACGCCTTGGGATATACAAATGACACACCCAGAGTTGTGTGCTGGTATACGCCATCTACCTTGATATCCTCCAGAAGGGGTCGGGCTGTAGGAGCTGGCGTTCGGGTTGGTGTTGGTAGTGGGATTGAGTTTAAGGTTGGCGCGGCAGATGGATCAGCCGCCTGGGCGCTTGGGTGCTGGGGAGGACTTTCTTCCGCTAAACCTGTACAGGCTGCTAAAAACGCCCCCAGCAGGATCAGGACAGCAAAAACCCAAAATCTGCTTTTCTCCCTCATTCGACACTCCTTGTAGGCATCACTGGATCAGATCTGATATTTCACCGGGCAGGATCTAAAAACTAACCATCACGGGGTATATTATCCTGTTTTGAATTTCTCCGCCGAAGCATGATGACCCCGCCCCCAATCACTCCCAAAACACCGAGCGGAATGAACAGGAGGACCCAGTTCGAATTGACTGGAGACCCTCCCGGATCCTCCGTGAGGCCAGTTACCAGGTCCTCTTCCAGGGGCTCCGCGGGGGAGTCAAGAGCGATCTCCTCCGGAGTGGGGCTGGGCTGATTATTGGGTCCAACGATAGGTGCCAGGGTAGGAGGCAGGGTGGCAGTCGGTTTCTGACCCTGATCTTGAGATCCATCCCGGGGCTGTGCTCCCAGCCAAGCCCGCCAATTCTTTTCCAGGCCATCCCGGTCAAAACCGTAGACGGTTCGGAGAGCGCGGTCCTCCGACTCCCCCAGTTTAAATTGGCCCAGCAGCTTTAAGATAGAGTCATCGCCGAAACTTTCCAGCAGATAAGTCACCAGGCTGAAAGATTCAGCGTAGGACAATCTGGCCAGATCCGGGTCAGCAGAAAAGATCTGGCCCAGTTCCCGGACAGATAACAGCGAATCCTCGTCGACCGCATCCTGCAAGAGATCCTGGTAATAGGGCTCCAGGTCACCTTCCACCACCATTGCCAGGCCTTCAGAGATCCAGCCCGGGGTGCTGTCAACACACGAAAAAGTGTACTGCCCGAATACGACATGGGCCAGTTCGTGGGCCATGGTATCCTGGCCCCATGCCAGATCTGAAGGAGCGATGCCGATGATCACGGAGTTATTCCAGGGGAAAGCCCTTCCCCCACTCCAATCCGGCGCAAATAATGTAGCTTCTTGCATATCCTTCGAAGAGGCATAAATATAAATCTTGACCTGATCTTCCACCTTGACCCCAATCTCATTTACCATGCGGGTAATAGCGCTTTCACCAGCCGCCACCAGCGAGGCCATAAAATCCTCAGAGCCCTGATAGGCATACAAACTGATATGCTCGGAGACCCTGTTCCTCCAGCTGAAGAGATCATCCAGGTAGATAAAACGCTGAACTGGCGTCTCGACAATCTCACCGGTCTTGGTTTCCAGCACCCAACGCCACCAAACTTCCGTTCCGGGCGGTATAGAACCGGATCTGCGCAGATCCCAGACCCATTCGGCGGTGATCTTAATATCCGGATCAAAATCATCCGGATTTGCTTTGGAGACCCCCTTGCCGCAGGCCAGGGCATCCGTGCCAAATTCGAGCTGGACGGAAGTGATCTGGGTGCTGCTGGAGGCTTTGAGGTGAAAGGTAATGCTTTCCGGGAAGTTCAGCTCAACGCTGTTCTCCTGAATGCTGATATCCCCCTTGGGAGACAAAGCGGCAGAAAGCGCCAGGACCCCGATCAGGATGAAAATTCGCTGCCTTGTTTTCCTCATGGATCCTCATCACCTTGGGCTTGATCTGCTATTTACTTCCCGATTTCCATCTTATCGTGAAAAGATACCCGCTTCAAGCTGATTTTCATCCCCCTGGATTTCGAATGGTCGGTCCATCTCCCCCCCTAAATCCAGCAATCTTCCATTTTCGGGCCCCGGTCTGCCTCTGCCAGCCGGGGGAGGCAGGGAAAAGCAGGATCGACCCCAGCAGCTTTAGGCGTCCATCATTTCTGCCAGACGATCTACCAGCTCTTGGATTTGAGCCCCACTCTCCCGCATCTTTCCTAATTCGCCTGATTGATAGAGCCTTTCGCCAAGCTCCGCACTCCTCCGATTCCCGAATCGCCAGACTTCAAGGAACTCCAAAAACCTGGGATGGCGATGATGGATATCACATGCCACTTGAAGCATCTGCACCAAGGTTTCCAGGCGTTCATCCTCGGGACCATGGGCCCAAATCTGTTTGCTGCGTAAATAATGAGAGGACTGCAATAAAATCGTGCTGCCTGCCCAGCCATCCCAGGCCGCAAAATGGACCTGTTTGATACCTGCCATGCAAATCGCACCAATACACAAGGGACAGGGTTCAAGCGTTGTGTACAGCGTCAGATCAGACGGATTTACGGCTCCGAAATCCAGGTTAAGCAGTGCATTAAGTTCGGCGTGTGCCAGTGGTCCGCCGCTGATCTCACGACCAGCTAAGGATCCCTGCCCACCAGCCCGGTTGCGACCCTGGGCCAGAATCCTTTGGTCGGAATCGACAATGACCGCTGCGATAGGGATGGAACCCTCGCAATAAGATTCCCAGGATAGGGCTAAACATACCTGCCAGGGTGTTAATAGATCAGACCACATAACGTCCCTCCATTTGACCCAGCCAGCAGACTTTGTTTAAATTGGATGAATACCGTTAAGGATCGGTCCCTGATTTGTAATCCAATTTTATTTATTATAGAACAATATCTGGTTAAGTCTCAGGTGGCTATTTCTCCCGCCTTAAAGGCCGCTCCCTGGCTATCGAACTTCATTTATATTCATTACCAGCCCAAGTACTAGCTGGTTTTTTGGGCCCGATCTGGTGGAAATCAGACCTGATGGGGAATGAAAAAGGAGCAGCGCGATTGCGCTGCTCCTTTATCCATCTGAACAAATGTTTGGATCTTTAGTCGTGGTAGCCGGCAGCTGCCTCGACCAGGACCTCATCTGGATTTGACAGTTCCAGGACCGCTGCTGGCATTATGACCCTGGCGGCAGGAGAAATCCAGAGAGATCTGGGATAACACTACAGACCCGTCCTCACTGAACTGTCCAACCTGGAGGGGTCGATGCCCATCACATGAGTGCGGATAAACCCTGGTAATTTCCGCACCTTTTCGTCTAATTACAGTCCAGCGGGCAGGTGCGCCTGTTCTCAAGGCAATTGCACACGCCGTCCCCGCAGCTGCAGACCGTGGGTTTGGGGCAGTCTTTTTCACAGGTCTCAGACGTCTCTGCACAATCGCAAACGCCATTCCCGCAGTGCTGGGGGCAGTCCTGGGGACAATTCTTTTTAGTCTCTCCCAGATCGGGTTCGCAGCCGCAGTTATTATTGCAGATCGGACCCCGGGGAGTTGGGGTATCGGTGGGTGTGGGGGTAGGCGTGTCGGTAGGAGTTGGTGTGTAGGTTGGGGTTGGCGTAGAGCTGGGTGTGACCAGGCCATCTGGCGGACAGAAAGGATTTTTGAGGTAAACCCCATACTCATTCCATAACTGGCCTTCAGAAGGGTCCTGCCCGGGCTGGGTCGGTTTCCAAATCAGGACCAGCCAATCCTGGAAGGGCAGCACACAAGGGTCGTCTCCAGGTTTGTCACTGGGGATGTTAAACGGGAAGAAGGGCATAATACACTTGAGCCCCACCAGGCTGTTGGTATCTGGTACTTGAATTTCACCAAAACAATAATCCGGGTCATCCAGGTTGGGGCTAGCTCCCCACATGTTGGCACATGAACTGTCCAGGGAATCAAGCTGGTTGATCGGGAAATATTCCAATCCCTGGTAAACAGATCCAGCCTGCTCCTGTGAATAATAATCGTGCAGTTCAAAGGAATCTGGCGAGTAAGTATCATATCCGCTCCAGACCCACCACTTGAAAGCTGTCTCCCCATCGAGGTACTCCGTCTTGAAAGCCAGCTCGAGAGAGGCTGAATTGGTCAGGAAGACCCTGGCCCAGGCGCTGTCAGGATCAGCTCCTTCTCCCTGGTCGAAGAGCATCTGATCATAACCATCACCAGCAACTGATCCCTCAGGGAGGGAGGGTTTCTCGCCCCCCACATCATTGTTCGAATCCGCCCAGACCTGGACACCCTGAGCGCTCCATTTTCTCCCGGAATCCTTTCCTGGCTCAGAAACAAGCACCAGGAGGTCGCCGCGGCCGTCTAGATCAAAGTCCATTTCCAGGGCGTAGGTGCCGGCCAGGTATTGGGTCCCGGGTTGGGTTTCAAAAAGGGTAATCCGCAGATAATACCAGCCTTCATCCCGGCCCAAAAATGCCGTCTGGATATCAAGGTCCGGGTAGTATTCATCCTGAGAGCGGGCATTAAAAGGCCGCTCGAAGCGGTTGATCCCCCAAAAATCACATCCGAAATCAGGCTGGATCAGCTCTCCGGGATGTACCAGATTTCCGGTTGTGCAGTCCGGGGCGATCTGGTAATAAGCCGGTTTGCCCGGCAATTCTTTGCCGCCGCCCCGCACCAGGTCCCCCAGATTGAGGAAAGGTTCCACAGGCCCCATATTCCGGGGCAATCCCCACATGATCAGGATGATGATCAGCACTGCTATCCCTGCGGAAAATGCCAAAACTGTTTTTTTGTTTTTCATGGGGATCTCCCTGAGACCAGAGGATGATTTCTAATCATCTGAACATAGCATAAAAATAACCTCAGAACAAGAGGGCCAGCCAGGAGTTTTTTTGGAGACCCTCGCTGGTTTAAACTGACCAGGGATGAGGCCTCTTTTGGAACCTGATCCGAGTCCTCCCCGGTTCATTCAACAGATCCCCCCAATGGGGGTGTCTAAATAATTGGATCCTGATGATTTCCAGACCAGCCAGATGCTGAATTTACTCCCCGTACACACCCCAGGCCAGATCATCGAACTGGTTGATGAATCCCTCCGAAAAATAATCCCGGTATTCTTCCCGACCTTGCAGGTAATATCCAAAGAACGCAGCCGCAAAATGCTGCAGGCGCAGGGCCTGCTCCGCATTAAAGACCAGGGCATGGCCCCAGCCGATAAATGAGATCAGGAATCGCTCAGAACTTCCCAGGTGTTCATAAATATAGGCTGTTTCCATTGTATAGAACTGCTGTCCTCCGTGCCGGTGATGATCAGGGTTGGAATTTGGACCCCGGATAGTCCACGTTGGCCGTATAACCAGGCCCCATCCGGAGCCATGGGCATAACTGCCAGGATGCGTTCATCGGTTACTGGCTCCCAGAGGCCGTCGGGGCCAGCGGGGATCAAATCACCCGCATAGGCGGAAAACTGGTCCCAATCAGCCGCTAAGGTGCAGTAGTAATCCTGCATAGCGGGGCTTAAGGGCGGATCCAGAGAGGGCGCTTGAGCACATTGGGAAAGATAATTTTCCGGATCGATCTGGACTCCACTCAACGCAAGCGAGAAGAACCCGTCCCAGGAATAACCCGCCACGCCCACCCGATCGGTGTCGATCAAGCCGGCCAGGCCTTCTGGAGGAGAGGCTGTCAGCTGATCCAGTGTAAAGAGGAAATCCAAAGGGCCGTCGATCACAATCTCACTCCAGATATCATCATAGTGAAATCCCGGGGGACGCACGATCACCATCACAAAACCCTGGGACGCCAGGTGGGACTTAAGCAGAAGATCGCCGGAGTTGGGTCCCGTCAATATCAAAGGATAGGGAGCGCCGCTCAGGTCCGGTACAGCATCCCGGGTGATGGGATTATTTTCAGCGTTGAATTCTTTGAGGGCCGGATAGTGGATCGTGATCCGGATCTCTCTCCCTGACCTGTCGGGATCAATCAGGGTATCAGACCGATTGCCGGTCCAGTAGGAACCCCGTTCCGCAAGGGGATAGGCTGCTGGGCCCAGGGTTTTTGGGGGAGGGACGGGGGTATTAATCACCTGGATTGCTGGTGTTACTGAGGGCGAAGAAACCTGATCTGGAATATTGGATACTGGTGGATCCGGAGGAGTATCTATCGAGGAAGTACAGGAAATCAAACTCACAGCCAGGATGAGAACTATACCAAAACATTTAGCTGGATACATTTTCAGCTCCTGATAAACAAGAAATTGGCCTTAGGCAGGACTGGATCTATCTACCGCCAACGGGCAATCAAGGTATATCTAACAAAGCCCTATCAGATTAATGAAATTATGTTAACAATCATTCCCATATTCAACTGATCTTGGATATTTTGATTAACACTAGAGCAAATCATTTGGGTTGAACCAGCAGATCCATTTAGGAAAAATATTCCTTGATTATATTGAACCAATAAGGAAAAAATTCGAGACCGAGTAAAAAAAACAAAATTATCAGCAGGATCAAGAGCTGAATCCCATAATTCAGCTTCTTGAATTTAATTTCCTGCCTGATTTGGTAGATGGGTTTTGATCCAGATGTGGGATGGTTCTTGCCAGCCGTCGGGATCAACCGACCTGGTTTTCTGCTATCTTCATCCATATTTTTTTATCCTGATCTAACTTAACAATTCACAAACCCCTGGGATCAGATTTCGCAGAGCGAAAATCGCCTACATAACTCCTGGTATCTTGTCTCCGCCGTATACATCTCCCAATAATACCGTCAGAAGATAGTTCATCAACCCTGATCAATGGGAAGATTTATTTCACCTGGGCCTTGTTCAAACCAACTGTATAAGGCCCAGGTGAGGTAAAGGGGCTATTAGTTTAGACGTCTTATTGTCAACCGCCTGGAGTTATTCGACCGCAGGCCACATGGATAAACCGTTGAGACTCTTCTTTCGGTCCGGGTGAGGATCATCGATCGCTACCAGTTTCAACTTACCAGGACCATCTTCACCCATATAAACAAAGGCTTTATATTTTGCAGTGCAGGTGAAAAAATCAACACTGGGGCTGGTACACTGTTCGCTCTCAAGAACCAGGATATCGCCATCAAACCAGAATGTCCCCACTCCAAGATTCATACCGGCGTGATAGCCACCCACGCCATCCATGCTGGTTGTGCCGTCCTCCGCCAGAGTGAGGACGGCAGGATCGTTCTCTCCTCCTCCAGCGGCCTTGAAAGCCCAACGGCCAACTACCTGCTCTACAGAAATGGCCCGCTCTTCAGGACCGAGTTCAGGAGCTGGAGTAGAAGTTTCAGTGGTTATGGTTGTCTCTGTGGGGACATCGGTCGGCGGCAGGGGAGTGAGGGTATCAGGAATTGTTATCTCGGTGAAAGCAGGTTGAGGAGTGGATTGAGCACCGCAGGCTGCCAGAATGCTGGCTGCGGAAATTAGGGCAACGGATAAAATGAGGATGCGCCTGATCATCATTATTTTTGTCATCAAACTTCTTTTCCCTGGATAAATTTGATTAGAATATAATTCCCTAACTTATAGATTAATAGATCTAGACATCGTTCCATAATTGACAGAATAGCATTTAATTGATTTTTTTCAACTATTTGTTAGGAACTAGATTTTGATCATAAAGCCGAGATTAAATCCATGATCCAACCTGGTATCCATTGTGGGGCTGATAATATTTTCCAGGCTGCAATAAATTGAATTAAAGGCGGAATAATAAGACTTCTTGAGAGATCTCTCCCCCTTGGGGGTTCCGAGTGAATTGCGTGAGTTTTGATGAAATCCAGATTACTTTAACGCTGTAGTTTTTACCCACCCATGAAAGGAGATTGACTAAAACTGCTCAGGATCTGTGAATTGCCCTTCGATCTGTGATTCATGGTTTTACCACCCCTACCCGGCCAGATATCGATAGGTCTCAAATACCTGGCCGTCAGCTTTCCAGGACCCCTGCTGATCCCAGAAAATCCCGACTGATTCTCGTTGAAAAGTTAATAAAATATCGATAAATTTTCACACG
>CAVQTT010000006.1:0-95464 GCA_963716695.1 uncultured Chloroflexia bacterium | reverse complement strand
TTTTTGAACTGTTTTAAAGACAATTCTCAAACATTGGATATCTATAATATAACTGTCAAACGATATTTTCGGAGACCTATCTGAACACCGAGGATATCGAAAAATCGGCCATCAGAAAAAAGGAGCTTAACATGCCCACTGGAAAACCCAAGAAGAAAGAAGCCACCACCGGAAAAAAGAAACCAGTCAAGAAATAACCTGGTAGAAAAAAATAGTTGAATTTGAAAAGCGACCAATTCGAGATAATTGGTCGCTTTTCTTTTGTCCCTAAAACCCACCCCAAAAAGGCAGATCTTCTCCCAAGCCCCCGGACGATCCCAACCGAGAACAATTCCATAAAATGGCCCAGGGGTTGAATCTGGGTTTACAGAATTGAGGCAGATAATTTTGGTTAATTATTGGGCTGCGCTGCGCGAGTGGTTCCAGGTCTTCTCAAGGTTGGAATATCAACAGGTGGGTCACAAGATGCCGATTTTTCCTGCCAGGAAGGTGAGAGCCAGGGCGATTAACAATGCAATCAGGGGAGTGATAAACCAGACCACAACTATCTTTAATACCGGGGTCTGTTGGCGAAGGGTCTTCCAGCCAACTTTTGAGATGCCCAAACCAATAATAGCCATGACGTTCATCTGCACCAGGGAGGTGGGGATCCCGTAGACCGAGGAGGCCAGCAGCAGCAGGGTGGATGTCAGCAGGGACACAAATGTGGCTCCCAGGGGCCCGATGGTGATAATATCCTTGCCGGTGGTATTGATGAGTTTGGGGCCGAACAGCGAACTTCCGATCGCAAAATTGGGCGCAATCAGCAGCGTCGAGAGGATCATGATCAGCAGGTATCCGCTATCTCCTGAGGAGATCTGGAGCTCATTGGCTGTCATCGACAGGATGGGACCGGCCGCATTGGCCACGTTATTCGATCCTATGGAGAAAGCCACATAACAGCTGGTAACGATAACAATCACCTTCCAGCTTTTGGAAGCCGAGATCTTCTCCAGCGGCAGTTTTTCACTCCGGGCGATCGGTTTATAGATGTAGCGGCCTACCACCAGGGCGATCACAAATGAGATTAGCGGCAGGATGAACCATATGGGAATGATCCTGGTAAACAAGGCTTCTGTTTGCAGGTTTCCGAGATAAAGGGCTGGACCGATCAGCGCCAGGGTTGCGGCCTGCGTAGTAGACTGAGGCACTCCGAGCAAATTGGCAATCAGCAGAGCCAATCCTACCGAAAGCAGGATGATGGTGGTCAGCTCGATGCTCATGGAGCTGGCCGGCAGCACCCCGCCGCTCATGGTCAAGGCCACTTTCTTTCCCAGCGAGAATGGCCCCCAGGAACACAAACAGGCCGAACAGGCCGGGCACCAGATCTTTCCTGATGATCCTGGCCCCATAAGCCGCCGAAAAAGCCGGCGCTGTACCGCTGCCTCCCATATTGATCGCTAAAAACATCGCGGCCAGAAAGGGGATCAGCAGTCCTGTAAACATGGGTGAAATGGTCATATTCGCCTTATTTTGATGCTGGAATTTTCCTTTACCAATCAGCAGTCCGGAAGTCTTGTAAAGAGGGGATAACCAGCAGCACCCACCCATTATATACAATAATTGGGAGGGGCTGGAAATTTTCTAATCAGGATATCTCATCGGCAATGACCTGGAAGATCTTGATCCACTGGCTGCTGTACAGATCCCCGCTGCTCCAGCCCAGCCTGACGATGGTCAGGTCAGCATCTGGGATTGAGGTACAGGAACTGGCCGTCCTTGCCGAGCGCAAAAAAATCTCCCTGTTCTTGAGATGCCAGCCACCACTGGAATCCGTAATTCCGCCAACCGGCCTCCAGGTAGTCAGACGGCCAAAGATCTCCGGGTATTTGTGCTCATCGGTGGACTCCCTGACCCAATCATTGGATAGCAGCTGCTGGCCATTCCAGGATCCTTCCCCCAGGTACAGACGGCCGAACTTCGCGATATCCCGGGCTGAGGCGGCCAAACAGCACCAGGTTTTCTCGAGGCCGTCCCCTTCATGGTCGATCGTCCAGACGCCTTTATCCTGCATGCCCAGCGGCTCCCAGATCCGGCGCTGGGTATAGGCTGTGATGGTCTCCTGTCCGAGCGCGCGGCTCAAGGCCAGGCCCAGCAGGGCGTTGTCCCCTGATTTATAGCGGAAAACTTCCCCGGGCTCCCGCTCCAGGGAGAAATCCAGGATCTTATTTTCAAGCTCCGGCGTGAAGTTCAAGATCACATGCTCCCTGAACGGGTTATCGTTCTCGAGGTAGCTTGATCCGGAGGTCATGGTCAGCAGATCCCGGAAGCTCACTTTATCGAACCCCGCCGGGATGAGCTCGGGGATAAAATCCGTGACTGCCTGATCAGCACTTTCAAGAATACCGTCAGCGATCGCCAAACCGATCAAGGCTGATGTGAAGGATTTTGAGATCGAGAAAATTTGCGAAATGGATGAGGAACTGTGGCCCTGGAAATAGCGCTCGTAGAGGATCGTATCACCCTGCAGGACCAGGAAGGCGATGGAATCATTGTCTTCGAGGATCTCATCCAGATTTCCGCCGCACCCCAAATTCAATCAGAGCCGGGGCCGAGATGGTCAGCTCTGTTTCGCTCACGTCAAAAATGAATGCTGACCCACTGGCCCGGAGCTCGCGGCCGGGGTAGTGGCTGAAATCATCGATGTTCAGTGTCACCATATCGCATGATGCGGAAGACCGTGACCGGGCCTGCGACGGCGATCCAGGCAGCCATGGCCAGCAGGAAGACTCCGAGCACAGCGCCAAAAAATCCAATCACTCTCTTTCGGGTCAGGAGTGCAGTCATGGCAGATTCCTTTGAAAAATTAAATTCGCAGCGCTTCCAACTCGAAGACTTATGTCGGCCCGGGAGCAGATCCCCTGCCTTCTAGCAGAGGGACAGGACGGAGGTTGATAGTTAATGGTTGAGATGGATCGGCACATCAATGATCATGCGCTGATATCCCAGGCGCCTGCGCCTATACAAGAGGGCAAACCGGATCGACAGGGCTGTCTGGTTGTGCAGGAATCCATACCACCATTTGGCGGGAATGAATTCAGGTATCAGCACAGCTGATAGCTGACCATCCTTATATTGGCTGTCGATCTCGTCCAAAAAATCAAAAAAGGGACCGATAAAGGTTCTGTAGGGAGATGGCACAATCACCAGTGGTATCTCCGGAAACCACTCCTGCCATTTTTTGGTGACCATCTCACCCGTCCCGGGCTCAAGTTCAACATGAACAGCTGAAATATTGTCTGAAAGCGACCTGGCGTGCCGGATAGCCTCTATGATTCCTTTATGTACTCCGCTGATCGGAATCACGATCCGTAAATTGCTGTAGGGTTTGATCTTGTGGGAAACTTTATAAAGAGATAGTTCCTGGGCGACCTGGTCATAATGGGTTTTGATCTTTAGAAAGATTATCACCAGGATGGAGATCAAGAAGATCGTGATCCAGGCTCCGTCCAGGAATTTGGTAATTCCCACCACCATTAAGGTCAGGGCAGTGATGAGCGCCCCCACCCCATTAAGCAGGGCTTTGGCCTGCCAGCCCCGTTCCCGGGTTTTTAGCCAATGAAAAACCATCCCGGTTTGGGAGAGCAAAAATGCCAGGAATGCACCCACAGCAAACAAAGGTACCAGCTGATGGGCATCAGCCTGAAAAAGTACGATCAACAAACCGCATGCCAGGGATAAGAAGAGGATCCCGCTGTTAAAAACCAACCGGTCACCCAGGGCCAGGAATTGCCTGGGCAGATAGCGGTTCTTTGCCAACAAAGAGGATACCCGGGGAAATCCCGCAAAACTGGTGTTGGCAGCCACAACCAGGATGCCCATGGTGGTGAACTGCACGATCAGGTGGGGAATTCCACCTCCAAAAACCTGCCTGGCCAGGGCTGACAGGATGGTCTCCTGGGATGAGGGTGATACCCCCAGATATTGTGTCAAACCAATACTGCCCAGGAACAAGCTCCCCATGATCACTGCCATGATGATTAAGGTTTTCCCGGCATTTTTTGCTTCCGGGGGACGGAAAGCGGGTACCCCATTGCTGATGGCTTCGATCCCGGTCAAGGCCGTACAGCCGGTTGAAAAGGCATGCAGAACCAGAAATAATGAGAGCGGCTCGACTGCGGGGATGGCTTGATAGGGAACAGCAACCAATTCACCCCGGATGATCTGGACAAAGCCGTATACCAGCAGCACAGCAAAGGACAGCAGAAAGGCATAGGTAGGGATGGAGATGATATTGGCGCTCTCCTGAACACCCCTGAGATTGATCACCGTGATCACAGCCAATAACACCAGTGCCAGGGTCACACGATATTCCCACAGGGCTGGAAAAGCGGATGAAATTGCGGCCACGGCTGCCGACAAACTCACTGCTGCTGCCAGCAAATAATCCAGCAATAGAGCCCCGGCAGCAACCAGGCCGTAGATCGTCCCCAGATTTTCACTGGCGACGATATAGGATCCTCCCCCGCTGGGATATCCCTGGATGGTCTGAAAATAGGACAGGCTGAGAATAACCAGCAGCCCCACGATCGCCAGGGAAATTGGAAAGGAATAGGCCAGGGCCGCGCTTCCAGCGACCACCAATCCCAGGTAGATCTCCTGGTTTGCGTAAGCGATGGAGGAAAGCGCATCAGGTGAGAATACAGCCAGGGCCCGGACCTTATCCAGACGCTCGGTATTCTCCTGCTGGGTGGGCAGGGGTGTTCCAAGCAGCATCCATCTTAATCGGTGTAACATCGGCGAATATTCCTACCTGGTTTGATCACAATGGTAGTATTTTACCCGCTCCTGACCGATTAGATAATACAGATCCTGGCTGTCAGGTGAGTTTCAGACCGGCAGACATTAAAAGCGTCCCGATTCCCTCCCTGGAAGGTCCTAGATCGAATACCCTTCCCGTTCCAGGGCCTCCAGCACTTCCAACCCGCTTTCAGCCTGGCGGACCATTTCTGAGAATCCGCCAGCCACCTGCCCACCCTTCTGCAGGTTCTGCAGGTCCTGGCGGGTCTTTTCCAGGTCCAGCTCAGGTCGGCTTTGCAGCCTGCCCGGCTGGGCAGGCAGGCCGTTAAAAGTCTGGCTGACCCGCTCGGCTACCAGGCGGGCTGTCAGCGCGCTGGATTTATCCAGGTCCTGCTGGACTCCCTGGTAGGTCCGCAGATCGGCCAGGTCTTTGCGGCCGATCAGGAAACAGGATAAACCCAAAACGATCAAGGCCAGGCCCATTTCGCTGCCCTCGATCCTGGCTTCGAAAAACTCGATCTCAAAGGGTTCTGAGTCCCCCAGGTCGGGCGGCAGAAAGATCAATACCAGCCCGATGATCAACAGGACAAACCCCGTTCCCACCATTAACTGCCAGAAGCGGACCCTCTTTAGATATTCCATGACTCCTCCTGATCTGGATCTGAAATTGGCCGCTCCAGCATAACAAACAGGAGGCTCTTATTCAGCCTCCTGTGAGATGTTAAATTCAAGTAAGGGGATGTTTTTTTACATGCTCCGGATCTCGTAGACCCGGGTGCTGGTGACGATCGGCCCCCGCTGGGCGATCTCGACGGCCGCGTCCAGGCTCTCGGCTTCGATGATCAAATAGCCGGTATTGGCTGCCAGGCCAAAGGGCAGGTCCACCACACCGTCATGGGTGACCTCTTTGCCGGCCATAAAACCTTCCTGTTTGACCAACACACCCTTCAGCGAGGCAAACCATTCATTCCAGAGGGCCATATCCTCCGCTGTTGGAGGGTCAAATCCCACGGTCAATAATAAAAATTTCTTCATCTAAACTCCAATTTCCAGCCTTCACTAATAAAAAACGTTATCCTGGCTGGACATCTTCTCAGACCACCCGCCCCCCCTATATCTTACCGACCGGGGCCAGGTAGACCAGGTATTCATCCGTTCCGTCCAGCTCAAAGATGGCGTCCATGGCGGCCTGGTCGTAGGCCCCTACCGCACAAGTCCCCAACCCCAGGGCCGTGGCGGCCAGGTACAGGTTCTGGCAGATATGGCCGGCGTCCAGGAGCATATTCTTGTGGGCATGTTCCATGTAGCGCCACTCGGCCCGGTAAGGGATGCAGCTCCAGGCGAAACACACCGCCGCGTTGCCGACAAATTTCTGTCCCAGGTTGGCCTCGGTTAACAAACCTGGAAGTTTGTCCGAAGCTTCCAGGAATAACAAGCTGCTGGCTGAAAGGCAGGTAGCGGTAGATCCCGGCTTCGAGACCCTCAACCCGGTTAACCGCCAGGTAGGTCTCAAAGGGGTGGCGGGCACCGGCCGAGGGCACCGGGCGCCGGCTGGCGTAGCCTTCCCCCACCTCGGCCAAAAGGCCCTGGGTGCTGAACAGCAGGTAGGATAATTCCTCCAGGGAGAGGCCCTCCGGGGTGTATTTGCGCCAGCTCTGGCGTTCGTGGATCAGGCGGTCAAATTCCGGCCGGGCCAGGATCCCGGGATCAGGATCCGGCAGGTCGATCAAGACCACTTCACCCTCCGGCAGGGGTTTCTGAAGCGCGGGGTAGGGAACTTTTTTGGCCTGGTCGGAGAGCTTGTGGACTGACTCAGCAAACTCCGATTTCATGAACTGGCGGTTGGTTTCGATCGACATCTTTCCTCCTGGGGGGGATCTGGGGGGCAAAGGCACAGTTTCCCCTTGCCGTGCTATACTTCCTTTAATAGTGGCTATTATACCCAAAGCCCGGCAGGGACCGGCTCAAACCATGAAAACAGAACCGGATTTCGAAACCCAATGGCAGGCCAAACTCGAACAGGCGCTCAGCGAACGGGCCCCAGATGCCAGACGGCCCCAGATCCTCGCCGGCGGGCAGGATCTCAGTGACCAAAGCCTCGCCCGTGACAGGCTGGCCTGGACCTGCCAGGCCCTGGAGCGCCTGGGGGAAGAGGTTGATCTTGAGACTCGCCAGCAGATCCTGGCCGACTGCCACTGCAGCTACCCGCTCCATGACCTGCTGGAGGTTAAGATGACCTACCGGGTCAGCGGGGATATCGACCTGGTCCTGTTAATGCTGGGGGAAAAATTCGAGAGCTTCCTGCGGGATGGCCTCGAGCTGGAAGAGGGGCTGGTGAGGACCATCATCGAACGGGGCTGGGGCCTGGCCGGGAGGCGGGAGGGGGAGACCATCCTGGCCACCAAGATCCCCAAAAGCGGCTTCATCCGGGACTATTTTCAGGAGCAGGACCCCCAAAAGAAGCGCCAGCTCTACTGCCACTGCCCCCGGGTGCGGGATGCCGTGGGGGCTGAGCCGGGGCTGCCGATCGAATACTGCTGCTGCGGGGCGGGATTTTATCAGGGGATCTGGCAGGAGATCCTCGGCCAGCCGGTCCAGGTAGAAACCCTGGAGAGTGTGCTGCAGGGGGATGATGTCTGCACCATAAAAATCCATTTACCGGGATCCCGGCCAATATAAATCATATATATATTCCAGAATACCTGCAGGTTTTCTCCAGACCCATGGGTGATAATTGGGAAACAAATCAAATTATCGGTTCAGGAGGTAGACATGTTCTTTCATGATAAACCAGGTTGGAGTATCGCCCTGCGGGTCATTCTGGTCCTGCTGTTGATCGGCGGCCTGGTCTGGGCTCGTCCAGGCGGCATTTTATAAAGGTTACGCCGTGGGAGCTGCCAGATCAGGCCCCGGAGGCATGATGGCCCTCGATGAAGGGTATGAAATGGAATTCCACCGCGGGGAGATGTTCTCCGGCCCTTACGGCGAGATGGACGGGATGTACTTCCACCATGCAGAGGGCTATAATCCCCACTTCGGCCCCAGGATCGGACGGGGTTATGCCGGCGGGATGGGCTATCCGGGTGGCATGGGCTACTCCCCCCATGGGAGTTTTGGGGTAGGCGTTTTTCACGTCCTGTTTGGGATCCTGGGATTCTTCCTGCTGGCCAAGCTGATCTTCGGCCTGGGCGGCATGGGACGATTCCACCGCTACGGCCCGATGGGCTGGGGTCCCCGGGGAAAGGGTTATCATCCCGGGCACTACTACCACCACACAGGGGACTGCCCCTGCTGTTCCGGTGAAGACGGCGAAGCTGAAGCTCCGGAAGAAAAACCGAAAAAGAAATAAGGCAATAAAATAGCTGATAGCCAAAACCCGGGAGGAAACTTCCGGGTTTTTTGTTTTAAGGCTGGGCTCAGCCGGGCAGGAAGTAGACTTTAAAGATATGCCAGGAGCTGAACAGGAATTCCAGGGTGGAGGGTGAGAGCCGGTAGGCCTCCTGGCCTGAGGAGCGGATGGCCGCCAGGAAACCCCGGGGGTATTCCCAGGCCGCGGCCCAGGTGGCGCAGAATTCGGGGTCGCTGCAGCCCGGCGTCAAACCCCGGTCCTGGTAGACGTGCTCCAGCTCATGGCGGATCACATAGGTCCGGGCCGGTCCTTCCAGGCGGGAGCTGACGATGATCATGCCGCTGCAGAAGATCCCGTTCAGGGCCGGCATATCCTCCTGGGGTGCCAGGAGGGCAACCCCCTCCAGTTCTTGGGCGGTGATCGGTTCCCCCTGGAGGTGCTTCTGCACGATCTCTTCCAGGAGCTGGATCTTATCCTCCTGGATGGGATAGTAGTTCTGGTCGCAGATCAGGCTGGGCGGCAGCTCCTGGGAGGGAGTGGTGCTGATATACCAGCGGCTGCCCAGCTCCAGGAAGACCAGAAAGGCCGCCCCCAGCAGGGTGGTCAGGATCATCAGGGCGATGATAAAACGCAGGAGTTTGGGCATGGCACAAGTATAGGCTCTGGAGGTGCGGCTGTCAAACCCCAGAATAAAAAGAACCTGAGACCGGAGTCTCAGGTTCGGGATGGCAGCGGGCCCGGGGACTTGGGGTCCTCGAGCGCCGGGGGGTGCGTCGGGACACCCGGCGTTTGTGATTGGGTATTGGTTTGGCGGGCAGCGCATACACCTCGAAGTACTTTAATAGCCCACCGTCGCGGATCGGCCTTCCGGGACCGGGCGAACCTGCTTTAGCCCCGCTCTCCTCCTGAAGCCTGATGCAGGACGGACCATCCTTCCGACGTTAATTTACCTAGTAAGTAATGTAGCATGAGAATGGGGTGCTGTCAATAAATTGCGGTTGGGTTTTACAATTATTGCAATCGGGATACTTTGGAAAACATCTATTTCAATCTGAACTAAATCATCGCAGACAACCAGAACAAATTAAAGAGACCAACAAATAATTGAATAACAATTGGCACAATACTCTCCTCCTGGTTATTGGTTTTCCCACGAATTAATACTGCGATTATGATCAACACAAAGAGGACCAATCCTGAATAAGTCCAGATTGTGATAAAGATAGCTGGAAGTTTTAGGAATATGAATAATATCCATCCAATCATGTAGAGTACTGCAGATGGATACAAAATTCCTGCTGCACGCCCAATACCTTTGCTCAGGTACTCTCCGCCAATTATTGAGATCAACACCAAGCTAATAAACAATATCCAGGTTTTAATTTGGATGATATCCACGCTTGACCATGAAAGCAGAGCCCCAGCCGTGACTGCAAAACCAAGGGAAAGTACGATGTTCCATCCAGGCTCCGTATCTAGAATCATCATACTCACTATCAAAGCCAGGAAAAATATTTGCAGATATAATCTGCCATTTATTGGAAAATTTTCCGCCAGATTATACCCAACTACGCCAGCGATAATACCCGCTCCAACCATTGGTACCAAGCGAATCAAATAAACTAATAAACCAGGTTTATCGCTGGGGAATGGTTTGTTTTGTAGTTCCAGTTAAAACTCCTTCGTTCAGGTTTAATAGTTTCCCGAAAATAATTGCTACCATCCGGTTGATCTGAACACGTAGTTGCAGGAATTGAGAATCGGAGACATACTGGTCAGGATAAGTAACTATAAGCTCTGTGACATGAGGGTTGCCTGATCCAAAACCATTTTCTTCTGCACTTCCCAAGACATGAGTCGCCACCAGGGTTTGCATTGACGGAGCAACTAGTGTCTTCCTGTGATCTTCGTTTATCCAGGCATAAAAATCATCTGGTTGGGGAGTAGGCGTCAATATTGAACCCGGAGTACTTCCTATAGGGGTGGCTGTTAAAGTGATACTTGCCGCTGCAGTTTGGGCACTGACCACCTGGGTGACCATTTGATCCCCAACCAGTATTAGTCCCGTTTTTCCAGCTGCATCGGCCGCCCTGTTAATTTCCTGCTGTTCCACCATTAATCGCGCACCATCGATAATTAGCGCCAGGAAAAGCAGGATCACCATCAATATGACTGCCACAATAATAACAACTTGTCCTTTTTCTCTTTTATTCACGGATTTTGATACTCCATACGGGTGACCCCCCGCCCGGTAACAGGCACTGTTATTCTGGGAAAAGTTAATTCCACCTGGTACTGAACTGTTATCGTGAGAGCTTCACCCCGCGGCGCCGGGAAGTACAGGTTTCTGGGGGATTCATCCTGGGTTGGATCAATATCAATCACCAACCGTGATATATCCAGGCCATAAGCCGCATCATGAATTGCGCCAGTGATCTCCTGATCTCCCATAGTTGGGTCAAGAATCGTCGCGCCGGCCCGGGCGCCTTCCCAGGCTGCATTGGATACTGCCATCTGGGAATAAAAAATGATTCCAAAATCAATGATCGCAACCATCAACAATAACAATATCGGCAGGACAAAGGCAAACTCGACCAGGGATTGTCCAGAGCACTGAAGTTTTCGATCGTTTTTTCGGATCATCATGCAGGAATGACCCTCTCCATTCAACGTCGCAACAAGAAATTAATAATCGGAGGAGCCAGGTAAATCAGAAACAAACTTGGCAGAAAGAAAAACACCAAAGCCGGGATGATCCGGATGGGTGCTGTCTGGGCTTTGACCTCCGCCCGCTGCCGGCGGCGGGTCCGCAGCAGATTTGCATGCACCCGCATAGTCCTGGCAAGCGATGTGCCCAGGCGTTCAGATAACAGGATCGCTTCTACAAACTGACCCACATCCGATGAAGGCATTCGCTTTGTGAGATCTTCTAAAGCTTCTCGCCTTGAGAAACCCAATTCGATC
Organism: uncultured Chloroflexia bacterium; assembly: GCA_963716695.1. GTDB lineage: Bacteria > Chloroflexota > Anaerolineae > Anaerolineales > UBA11858 > B10-G9. The sequence goes on along the minus strand of CAVQTT010000006.1, from coordinate 84,372 downwards.
TGGATCAATGCACCTCGCATTTCCTCCCCCAGAATACCAATAAAGTTTTTACTCACTCTCTTTAAGGCGGGCACCAATCCCAAACCGGCTTCTACTGTAAATGTCAGCATATCTAAAAAATCAGGTAATGATCTCTCCACAGCTCGCTGCCTCTCCCGAATCCGATACTTAAGATAGAGATAGGGAGTAACAACAAGGGTGAGGAAAAGGGCAAATGCCAGTGGATATCCAATTGAGCCTCCAATCCCCAAGATGAACAAACTCAGAAGAATTCCGACCAAACTCAACAGCCACCAAGAGACAACAAACTGGTGATGCGTCATCTGGATTCCAGACCAGATCACGGTCTGTTCATCAATTACCTGACTGATCCTGCCGGGAAGTTTAATAGCATCCAGAACAGGCAAGATCCGCTTTCTCCAGGATTTGTGAGCTGGAGATTTCTGGGATAAAAGTTGGGATCGAATCCGGATCCTTGCTTTTTGATCTTCAACCGTTATTATTAAGATCAATATCAGGAAGATTATCAAGCCGAAAATTATCGAGATCAGATATAAAAGGGACATCCTTACACCTCAATCCTGATCAGACGGATCACAATTGCAGCGCCAATTAATTCCAGAATTCCTGCAGCGATCAACACCAGGTTGCCGATGGTTGTATTAAACAAAACATCGGTATATCCCGGAAATATGGATAATAAACCCAGTGAAACCGGGACCAGTAACGCAATCACAACTGCGGAAAGCCTGCCCTGGGCTGTCATGGTTCGAACTTCATTACCCAGCTCAACTCGTTTTCGAACCATTTCCGCCATCTCCCGCATCATTTCTGCCATATTTCCACCAACCTGCCGCTGGAGTGTTAATCCTTCAACAAGCAGCCGGACATCTTCATTAGTACGCCTTTGGTATAACTCTTCCAAGGCCTGATCCACGGTAAATCCAATCTGGATCTGGGAGGATATCTGGGCCAATTCTGAAGAACTGGGCTGGGAAAGATTAGGAACCACAAATTCAATTGCTTGGGGCAGAGAAAATCCCGCCTGTAGCGAGTCAGCCAATCGATCCAATACACTTGGAAATTGATCCTGGAATAATTGGCGATTAGTCTTGGCCCGGGAATAAAGGGTTGTTAAAAAACCTATCAGGACCAAGAGTGTAATAAAACCACTCAGTAGATATCTTCCGGTGAGGATGTATCCCATCAGCGCGCTTCCACTAATAATCCCGATCAGCATCATAAATAAGGAGAATGGTTGAGATCCAAAACCAGCATCACCCCACCAGCCCAGCAGGATCCCACCCCCACCTCTCTGAAATCCAGGATTAAGGGAGGAATTGATCCTTTGGACAAAAGTATTGGGCGCTTGCCACCAGGTTGAGGGCCGGGGAACTCCTTCTTTCTCCTCCAATCGTTTGCGCCAAGCCAAACGCAATTCCCGCCCCCTTAGTTTTTCAACCATTGGAAGGGAAGTGATAAACAAGATACTTCCCGCGGTAATCCCCAGGAAGATGGGCTCGATTACAGCCAGGTTACCAAATAAAGGCTCCTTGAATAGCCAGGTTGCGATGAGGACTAATACATAGACAATGATGCCAATAAGAGTAAGGGACACCTAATCCTCCAGTTTGTCCTTGATGGAGAATCCGCTTTGTTTGATCAACGCCAAACAGTGAGGTTCATATCCCGTGGTCTGGAATTGTCCCAGAGTCTTGCCTTGATCATTCAACCCTTCCCGTTCAAATCTGAATACTTCTTCTGTAGTAACCCTGAGAGTGTTCCAATCGTCTTCCTGCGAGCAGAGAACCTCAGCGATAGATACAACCTTTCTCATTCCTCCAGGCAGCCTTTCCTGCTGGACGATCAAATTCAGGGAACTGGCAATTTGCTCCCTAATTGCCGACTGCGGCAGATCCAGACCTGCCATCAATACCATGGATTCCAGACGGCGGACCGCATCCGGGGGTGAATTAGCATGAACAGAAGTTAACGAACCCGGATGTCCTGTATTCATTGCCTGCAGCATATCAAAAGCTTCCGGACCTCTAACCTCCCCCACAATGATCCGGTCAGGACGCATGCGGAGGGCATTGTGGACAAGAGTGCGGATCTTAACCTCTCCGCTGCCCTCGATATTAGGAGGACGGGATTCCAGGGAAACCAGGTTTTTTGCGGTTAACTGCAATTCCGCTGTGTCTTCTATGGTGACCAAGCGCTCCCTTTCTGGGATGCAGCGAGCCAGGGCGTTAAGGGTGGAGGTTTTCCCCGATCCTGTTCCCCCAGAGATCAAAATATTAAGTCGGGCTCGGATACAAGCCTGCAAAAAACCCGCCATATGTTCATTAATGCTGTCCAGGTCAACTAACCTCTTCAAAGTAAAGGGATCAGCTGAGAAACGTCGAATCGTCAATGCCGGCGAGCGCAAGGCTAGAGGGGGGATAATGGCATTCACCCGGGAGCCATCCGGCAACCTCGCATCCACAAAAGGCGTGGATTCATCCACTCTCCGGCCTAAAGGGGAAACGATGCGATCGATCACATTTAATATATGAGCCTCATCCCGGAACGATGCTTTGACTGGTTCCAGTTCCCCACCTTTTTCAACAAAGATCTCATCCGGAGCATTCACCATGATCTCAGTGACCTGGGGATCATTCAGATAAGGTTCGAGCGGCCCCAAACCGACCATGCGATTCACAACCGCTTGGACAACTTCCTCTTCTGTTTTCAGGGGAATGATTATTCCCTCTCTCTCCAACAGCTGGCTGACTAGTTTCGCCAGCCGCTGACGATCTCTGGTGTAAGAGACCGGGTCTCCATCAGATGTTGAACGGCCCTTGATATACTCACTCGCCAGTCGGTGTAATTTATCCTCGAGGGCCGATTGATCCAGCTTTGTCATTTTTTAATCCTCAGCTACCCCATTGATCGATCCGCTTAATCAGCCGTGTTGAGAGCTGGCGGATGGATTTTCCAAGTTTGCTGGTTCTGCCCAATACACAGGGTTCACCATAGCTAATATTTGACCAAACGCTTGCTGGATCTACTGGAAAGACACCAAATAGGGGAATTCCAAGATGATCTTTAATTTCATCAGGCTTAATCGCCGCACTCGGCGTTTGCTGGTTAATGACCAGCCCAGTGATCTTATCCTTTTCCGGGATCATATCCAGAAATCGCGAGGTAGCCCTCAGGGATGGCGCATCAGGTGTCAGAAGAACAAGGCGAAAGTCGGCCAGGGAGAGGGCTGCCGCGGTCTCAGGACCAGTCGAGGACGTATCCAGAATCACCAGGTCGTATTCTTCCTTAACAGCATCCAAAAGAGAGGAAAGGTCTTTTTTCGTCAAAGACCCTTTCCAGCTCATATCCGGCGGGGCAGCCAGCAGATCCACCCCGGGGCGGTATTCTGTGACAGCTAACTTGATGTGCTGGGGAGTTAATTCGTTAATGACGGAAAGCAAATCAAAAAGGGAGCGTTCAGGATCAAGGTCCAGCAGCAGGTCTGCTGTGCCGATCCCAGAGTTCAGGTCAATTATTGCTGTTCTTCGCCGGAGTCCCATGCCAAATGCAACTCCCAGGTTGGTCGCCAGAAGAGTCTTTCCCACACCACCTTTGGCAGAGAAGATCCCAATCACAGTACCCATTGATTATCCTCCCGCCGGCCGGAGCAGAACCAGCAGCTGGTATTCATTAGCCCGGGCGTACAATAGTGATAAAGCTTCCTGGTCATCTAAGGCAAATACATAAGCAGGAAACTCCTCAAGACTGGGTAAAGCCACAACTTGCACTTTTGTAGCAATAAATCCTGCTTCAGCCAGATCTCTGCCAGGAAGGACAGAAGCAATTTCCAATCGATCTCCTTCAGCTAGATCCGGCGGCGTAGCAATGAACCAGGCCACCGGGATGCTGACACACCATTTTCCAGCCGGACAGCGCTGAGCAACGGCACCTCCTTGATCCCCTGCCAATTTTCCCGGCAATAGCACTTCCCCTTTTACCAGCGGATAGAGTGTGAGGTGTCCAACGGCTTGCTCCTTATACCTAAGATGGGAATCTGGAACTGCTTGAACAGAAACCTCCCGAACCTCCAACATCTCACCTGTAAGCAGGGTCCCAATCTCTAGATCTTGTTCAGCAAATAACACTGAGGTTAATTCACCGGGAGCAATTCGCTGCTGGCGGGAGAAGAATTGAAAGACCAGGAAGCCAAACAGTGTCGCCAACAGGACAGCCACCAGCACATAAAACCGTGTCCGGCGGCGCACGGCCGCCTGCCAGTCAGGGGTTGTGGTAGGGATAGGTTTATCTGCCATTAAAATCTCTCCCTGTATATATTTGGCCAAAATGAATCTAATTAGCAATTCAATATAAAAATGGTCTAAGACTGTGGATCAGATAGAACAATCAATTGCTTTGTTGAACAAATCATGATGAGTACCAGTCTAGGCACTCATCATGTAATCAACTGCCATGTAATTCTAGAATCTACTTCTTAAGTCTGGGTCCCCTAAGATGCCAGATATTTTTTGTATTCAATCTCGAATAAATGATTATATTCATTCCAGAAATCAGCAATGGCATTGATAGATCTATCATAATTCGATTTTGAAAATAGATTTTCGATTTCAGAAATCCTCTCTTCCAACATCCTGGATAATTCAATTTGCTGTTGTTCAAGATTGATTTGTTTCTTGGATTCATTGTGGATAACTTTAGAAACATCAAGATCATTTTTCAGGAATCTCAAAATCTCACGAATATTAAACCATTCTTTGTTTCCATCCTGTTTTTCTCCCCATATCCAGGGGGCAGAAACACTCCCAACCAATAAATTCACTTCATCCTGCGCCCTAAATAACTTTATCTGCAAATTATCGGATTTCAAGATGATTAAACAACGATTCCTTGATGAGGATTCTGTATGAACAATCTCATAACCGCTACTAAACAGATATTCAAATTTATGCTTTACATCCGATTCAAACTTTGAACAGTCATCGCTCATAAAAATCTCCCCAGAGATCTATTTTTGCATCTTGATCCATGAATTTCCACCAAATGGATTATTTTCAATGATGTATGTGAAATCATATGCTGGATCCTGATTGATTTTTCTAATGGTTTCCGTGATCCAATTTATTTCGGCATCAGAAAATGTACCAGGTCTAGTATCCTGGACCTTTGCTATCGTTTCTTCCACCAGGTCAATCCGATCGATACCACCTTCAATACTTCTTCTTATGTATTCTTCATTAATTTCTTCCATCAGTTCACGGTTACCTCCCAGAGCATCATCATAAAAACCTTCAGGGGTTTGGAAATAAATACCACCATCTTTGCCAGACGCATGCTGGAGATAACCAATTCCCTCTCCATCTTCAAAATATTTTCCAATTACCAGGCGATCCCCATCTCCACGAACCGACATATCCAAAATAGTATCGATCAATTCTGATGCTTCATCTGAGTGTACACCAACTTCGGCTAACCGCTCTCCTGCTTGGAACACCTCTACCACTTCACTAGCGTCGTCACCAAATTTAGCCACATTTGTAGCTATTGTCTCGACTTGCCTTGGACCTTTCTCCAATAACCAGACCATCATCTCAGGATTGTTTATGGTCTTGAATTCATCGTTGTGTTTAATGAATACATTTACCGACTCGATAGTTTCATCCCATTTATCTGGATTCTTGATCATTGTCTCCAGAGCTTCCCGTGTCGGTCCTTCGTCCACCTGTTTCAAGAGAGCTTTCAGGAAGGCGGCAGCGGCATTTCCTCCATCAGCCGGATCGGGGATTAATCCATCTGCCCATCCCAGGTCCATGATCAACCCAAAAAATGATAGGCCGAGTACAAACTTGTCGACAGGCTCTCCTTTTTTACCGTTCCTTACTTCTTTGACAATATCAACCGCATCTCCACCGGGGGCAAATCCGATGCCCACCTGGGCCACAAACGGCAAATCATCATATTCTTCAATGAGCACATCCACAACTTCCCCGGGCACCTCTTTTAATTCCTTGATAACATTGCCAACGTCCTCCCACCTGCCATTTTTAATGGCGTCAAATGTGTAACCTGCTATGATTTTTGCGCTCTCATGTGCTTTGGCCCAACCCTCAACTCCCGTTTTAACCATTTCTTGAGCAGATTCGCGTAAATTATTCGCAAAATCGTCCAATTTATCCGGGAAGCCCTGCAGCCATTCCGATGCCGGTGCCAGAGTATCCGTCAAAAATTCCCCGACAGTTTCATTCTGTCTGCCCAGATTGATCACGCTCGCCTGAAGCCATCCAAGTGGATTTATAAAGATGCTGGGGACAGTTTCCAAAACCGGTTCCTCAACTTTCGGGGATTCGGGTTTGTGGACTGGTGGTTTCACCGGTTTCTTTGGCACAGGCAGTTTCTCCAGCTCCCACTTGATCTCCGTACCGACTGGCGCCCAGGCCCGGGTGGTCTTGGTGTGTTCTTCAATCCTGGTCCCCTGTTTCTCTTCCCGCCAACCATAGACCGGATCGCGGTGCTCAACCTCCCGGTAGTGATCCAGGCGCTTCTCCGTAACAATCTTCGGCACCCAGTATTTTTGGCGTTCGGTATAAGGCACTTTGCGAGTTTTCACCACTGTGCGGGTTTTCCATTCATATCGTGTACCTTGGCATAAACGACCATTGCGGCGGTACCAGTAGGTTTTTTTCACCTGGTAGCGTTCAGTGGTTCGGTAGCGCTCGGTCCGGTATTGGGTCACTGTGCGGTAAGCCCAATGCCCCCGGTCCACCTTGACTGTTTTATAGACTGGCACCTGCTCGATCCAGCGGTTGACTTTCACAACTGCCCAGGTCCGGACCAGATTTGGCACCTCTACCTTTTCAGTTAGGGTTACGTCCTTCCAGCCATATTTGGGAACAGTAGTTTTCTTCCAGACATAACCGGGAGGTGCTGTATAAGGCGGTGAACTGCTGCCACCTCCCGCGATCAGCTTTCCGCCCAATCCTTTTCGCAGAGGGTTAGACAAAACATGACGGATATTATCCAAAGTGCTTGTGAGTTCATTTCCAAGCGGATAGTGTTTGGCCATCACCGCCATCGCCGCCATGGCGCTGAACAATCCCATCCAGGGAAGCATGGGGTCATCCAGGGTTGATAGTGGCTCTTTCCGGGCCACCAGGCCTGCATTGCCCTGCAGATCCCACAGCTTCTGGAAAGTTTCGGTCGGTAAAGTTTGCTTCCCTAAAATAGGATCGTTGTAGCTGACCCATTTCCCATCTCCAGAGATCCCGGTCAGGGTCACAAAGTGCCCTGGCTGATCTACCCCATTCGCTCCTAAAGAAACCACTACAGGACGTCCCATTCCCAGCTGCTCTCGAAGCTGATCCAGGGTCCAGGCATGGAAAGCGGTAGTTCCTATATAACCATGCTGCCGCGCTAGATAAGCCAGCTCCTCCACACCGGTCCCGGTCTCATATAACAGACCGCTGGATATCAGACCACTTACCAGGGCTGACTGGGAAGGGGCACCCCCCTCTCCATCCAATGACAAAAACTCCAGAGCCATACCCAGGGCAGCAGCCCCGCAGGTTTGATCCAGGGGATCCTGATAACGTTGGGGAACAGCCAGGGAATCCATCTTCATAGCAGGATCCACCGATTCCTGGGGTACCAGATCAACATAATCAGGAAGGGTGGAGAGCAGCGGCACTTCCAGGCCTTGAGAATATGCAACGATTCCCGCAGGGTTAAGATCTGTGAGCTCAGTTGTTGAAATGGATACTTGGGGATTTTTCCCTGTAATCCAGGGCGGTTTGACAGGCTGCGGGGTAGGAGGTGGATCGTCTTCGGCCCGGACGGAGATCGGGATGGCCACGACAACAGCCAATAATAATATAATCCCTCCGGAGAATAATAACTTCCTGCTCATGATAGCTCCTCACCAGCTTGTTGACGAGGGCAGCGATGAGGGTTGGGATAGGTGAAATCCCGATAGATTATTTTTCCCGCAATAGGCCGAGGGGAGAGCCATTCCAGGGTGTATTTGTAGTGTATCCAAATTAATTATCACTGTCAAGAATATTGATGTTTAATTGCGATTTGATAATGATACAAAAAATGGCCTCCTCCGAGATCTTATCCCCCAAAAAAATATAACCGATTAGGATGGAGAATTCTATTCTTTTTACTCCTTGACATACTCTCCACTTTTTTATTGGATCAACTTCAAACTAGTGCTGCGTATGTAGTATCTCCTTGCTAAAACTATTGGAAGATTGCGGCCAGGAAAGATCCCGGTGGTCGAAATCCAGGAAGTCCAGAAGAAATTCCAGAAGGAGCTCAGGGCCGGCCCGCTGGCCCTGTGGACCTGCTCTCGGTCCAATCGGCAGAGCCGCTCTGCAGCTCGCCGGACGGACCATCCTTCCGATGTTAATTTGTCTCTTTTTTTATGTGGCATAAGAAAGGGGGGGCTGCCAATCAATTGCGGATGGGTTTTATTATCATTGCTAGCGGGACATAGTGGAAGCAGCTCCCTGGTATTGGTTCTACTCTATGAACCGACACTCGCTCCCGGCCAGGTTGAGTTGAAATTGCTCCCGTTCCCTCCCAAAAGGGGGGGTTACCAGGCAGGTCTGTAATAAGAAGAGACACTCGCCGATAACAGCAAGTGTCTCCTTTTTTGTTAAGGCTTCTTGTCCTCCCAGCTGCTGATTATTTCTTCTGGCTGAAAGGGACCGTTACAGTAGCATAACCCAGAGTCCGGTTCCCACAAGCATCTTCAACCTGGTAGGTGATCAGGTAGACCCGCCCGGTTTTGTTCTTTCCGGAGCGCTCCGCCCGCAGTTGGAAGGTGAAATCATCCAGGATCAGGATATCATCCGAGGTGTTCCCGTCACCGACCCCTTGGTCCTCTTCACTGGAGATGATCGACACCAGGCTCACGACCGGATAGGGATCAAAGTTATCACTGGCAGTTACCGCGGCGGTGATCTCCACCATTTTGTGATTGGCTGGCCAGAGGGTATCCTGGGAGAGGACGATCTCCAGCGTGGGCGCGATCGCATCGCAGGCATCCAGCCCGATGATCACCGGATCATGATCCGAGGAGCGGTAAGGATCCGGATAGTAGATGGCGTCCTGGGGGTCTTTCTTAAAGCTCATATCATAATCGATCAGGTCAGGTTCGTCGGCGTTGATATGCCAGACAGTCACACCGGAGATCTCTGTGCTCATGGTACCTGTGGCCAGCGCCAGGGCATGGTCCAGGTAGCCCACCTGCCCATCAAAGACATAGGAGTAGGCATATTCGCCGACCAACTGGAACACCAGGTCTGAGTAATCATCCTCAGTGCCAGGCATATCATCTGGCCCGGCTTTGATGGCATCGATGGGATCTTCCTTGTCGTAAGCGTTCAGGTCACCGATGATCAGGAAGTCAGGGTCCCCGCTGCCAGTCGGGTCGGTCGCCAGCCAGTCCACCAGGGCTTGCGCGGCCGCTGTCCGGGTCAGGTTGCAGTTCCCGGCCCCGTCCCCCAGATCAGGATCGCCGATGTCATCACAAGCTGAGCCCTTGGACTTGAAGTGGTTTACCACAACAGTAAAAATGCCTCCCGAGGTGTTATCCAGGAAGGACTGCGCCAGTGAGGGGCGATTCTTGGTGTCGATAAACCGGCCGTCCACCGAGGAATCCAGGACGGCATAATCACCAACCAGGGAGACCGCCGCGGGTTTGTAGATCAGGGCCACCTTGATGGCATCCGTGCCGATCGCCCCGGTCCCCACGTAAGCATAGGTTCCCGGGCCGTGGATCGAGTTCAGTCCCTCAACCAGATCTATGACTGCTTCGTCAGCGGCATGATTCTCAATCTCGAGCAAACCGAGTACATCCGCACCCGTTTCACCGATGGCCGCGATGATCTTGTCTCGCTGGCGGGTGAACTCTTCTGGCGTATCGGCTCCCCGGCAATCCAGGGTCCCGAATGGACCGCAGATAGGTCCATACATGTCAATCGTTGAGAAATAATTAAGCACGTTAAACGAGGCGATCCGCAGGTTAGCGCCGACGTCATCCGGCAGCACGGGGCGCGGGTTGGCTGGAATATAGACCGCACCCAGGGTGGGCTGGACACGGTAAAGACCAAAGCTGTAATCCAGCACCCCGGTCACATGCTGAAGGGTATCACCGCCCCGGAACAAATTGGTCAGATCAAAGATGTTTCCGTTGGGGTGCAGGGCAGGATCCGGGTTTTGAACTGTGCGGCCATCATCCAGAGTGATCCTATCGAGCAGGAAGTCCTGAGCCGCCTGGATAGCATCCGGTCCGGGCTCATAGAGGGCGGTTGGGGTCAGATGCCGCTCCGAGGTGAGCACGATCTCGCCAAAGCGATCGAAGTTGAAATATTCCGAGATAATGAGGGCTTGCGGGAAGGTTACCAGCATGCCTTCATAGGCTTCCAGGTCTGCAACTTCCGTCAGTGGGAGGGCCAGAGCAGCCGGCGCCACGCTGTTGCCTGTGGAACACAACCAGATTTGACTGGCAGATATCTCGGTCAAACCGTTGTACTCGGAGACCATCCCTCGAACACGGACCAGATCACCTGGGTTCACATCCATACCGCCTGGGGCATAGACAAAAACTCCATCTGAAGTGGCAGCATCCCCGTCACCAGTGGGATCCTGGATATGGAAACCGTTCAGGTCGCCGTTATCAGGTGAAGTGTTATTCTGAAAATCACCGACCACCACCCCTTCAATGGCAACTTCAGTACCGACCAGCGGGCTGGCTAAACCGCTGCCCTGGATATTATAGATTGGGGTGAATGGATCGCCGCAGGCTTCTGGGGGAGGTGGTGGTGCGCAATCATTTTCTGCACCGGGTGTGAGCGCTTCCGTAAACAGGAAATCCAGGTTGTTTTGATTTGTGTCTGTTCCATCCTCACAGCGGGAAATACTTCCGGCACCATTATCTTCCAGGCCAGCACCAGATCCTTCGGTATAGGGTGCTGCTGTATCCCCTTCGTAGCTCACAGCATCGATCAATGTTCCGTCAAACCAGAGCGCCACTGCATCCGGGGCTCCGTTTTGAATTAAGTTTGTATCGGGAGACACATCCAGATCACAGTTTAAAACGGTCGCCGTGTTAGCACAGACCACAAAATAATCTCCTGCTGCAAGCGTGTAACCTGATAGGTCATAAGCTTGATAAACCGCTGCGCCGCTCCCATTTACCAACTCCAGCGTCCATCCGTTCAGGTCTGCGGCAGCATCTCCATTGTTTTTCAGTTCAACAAACTCTGCCGTATCAGTACCTGGGTGGTCGTAATCAATTTCGTTTATGACCAGGTCTGTGTTCAGAACAACAAGACAATCGCTGGATCCAGATACATTAGCTTCGCCAGGTGAACTGCAGCGAAAGCTCAGGTCAACATTATTGACGTTTGTATCAACTCCATCAGGATAGCGGGATATTCCAGCCGATTCCAGGCCTGGATTATCTTCGAGACCCACCCCAGATCCTTCGGTATAGGGTGCCCCTGTATTTCCTTCGTAGCTTACAGCATCGATCAAGACACCTTCAAATCTGAGCCCTACAGCGTCCGGGGCTCCGTTTTGGACCAAGTTTGAGTTAGGAGAAACATCCAAATCACAGTTTAAAACCGTTGCCGCGTCTCCGCAGACCACAAAATAGTCGCCTGCCCCAAGCGTGTAACCTGACAGGTCAATCGTTTGATAAACCGCTGCGCCACCGCCGGTGCCATTAACCAATTCCAGGGTCCAGCCTGTCAAATCAGTGGGAGTATCACCGCTATTTTTCAGTTCAATAAATTCAGCTGCATCTGTGCTTGGCTGGTCATAGTCAATCTCGTTAATAACCAGGTCAGCATTATCAGGGACAACCCCGCCAAAATTCTGCCCGCTGTTTACCCCCTCGAAGGTGTTGGGCTGGGCCGCCGCCCAGGAAAAATCAGCATATCCCGTTCCGGTCCCGGTCAGCTGCAGGGAGTGGCCAACAGGGGTATCCCCTGGTTCTGAGACGCCTATATCTACGCTCGTCATCCCAATCGCAGGGCCATCTGTTGCCAAAAAGGACCCCTCATAGCTGAGGAATTGGACCATTCCTGAGGCGCTGTCAACCAGGGCCAGGCCGTCGGGTGATCCGTTTTGTAATCCATTAGCAGGATAGGTAACAAAGAGTGTGCCATAACCAGCCTGCAGGTCAGGGATGGTGCCGCTCAAGGCTGTCGTGTTGTAGACTGCGCCGCCATTGCCGTTGTAAAGGACCAGGCTCCAGCCGGAAAGGTCCGTCCCGGCCGGGCCGGCGATCTCGACCGCTTCGCCAGCATCGGTGCCGGCATTGTCATAATGGATCTCATTAATAAAAACCTCGGGACCGGCCGCAGAGGCCTGGCTCCCGGGCAGGGCAGAGAAGAATAAGCTGAGAATGATAAATGCGTAAAATATGCTGCTGAGGGGGGTGGGCCTGGTCATCTTTTGATCTCCGTTGTTTTTGCCAGCAAAAAGTTGATAGGATAGATTTCGGCGATTACCTCATGGCAGTAACACGAGGTCTCTGGCCCCCTGAGCCTGGGATGGTTTTCCGATTGCCTCCTTGATTGGATCTGGATCGAAAAGAACAGTGGTTATTTTTATTCTAGAGCAGACCTAACAGAATTGCAAGGTCGGACTGGATGACTGGGGAAGTTAGGCGTTAGATCAGGGGACGATAAGGAGCCGCTCTTCCATCAGGATGTCCGGCGTCAGCCAGCCTTTTTGATCCATCAGCTCTTTGAAGGCCCGCCGGTAGATCAAGCGGACCTGGACCTGAAGCTCGGGGTCCTCTGGCGAGCATGGCAGGGCGAAGCTGAAGCGGGTGGTATCGGTCTCCAGGGCCGGGATCCGATTATCACTCTGAACCCGGGTGGGGTTCCAATAAGCGGCCGAGGGTGAATGCTGGGTCCAGATCTCGGTCAGGATCTTGGCATAACCCTGGCCGGGCAGGCCGCCGTAATAGCCCCCCTCCGGACTGCCAATGCCTCCCCAGTCCGGCACCACGGGCCCTTCCAGCTGGAGCAGGGCCTGGCCGGCGGCATCCCGGGCCTCGATCAGCAGGATCATCTGCCGGAGCGGCGAATCGGTCGGAACATGGTGGCCGGTCTGGTCATTCAAGATCGAGACCTGTACGATCAACCGCTCCCCCTCCACCAATGCCTCCGCCGAGAGGCTGACAGCATTCTGAAGCAGGTCCAGGTCCGCCGCTCCCGGCATGAGATGGCTGGAGATGGTTTCGGCCGGGCGGATCAGCCCCCCCTGCTCCGGGAGGGCAAAATAATCCGCCTCGCCGGTTGGCATGTGGCAGTTTTGACAGCTCTGTCCCGATGCGGGATCGCTGTAAGGACTTGCCAGCCATTCTCCAAAAGAGTTGTAGACCACCGTATCCCAGAAGGTGCCGTAATGGCAGGCGGCGCAGATATTGGCTCTCCCGCTGCAGCGGAGAGTAGGTATCCTCACCAGGAGCGACATCGTCAAATGGCCCTGCAAAAAATTGGCGGCCCGGGGGCGGGCGCCGGAAAGAGAAGGACAATACCCCCGGGGCGTTGTCCTTGGGAAGCCCGCTGCTCGAATCCAGCTCCACATCCCAGACCTTGTGGCAGAAGTCACACGTCACACCCTCCGCGCCCACACCGCTTACCAGGGAGGGGTCCACACCGTAAGGGTCATTGATCGCGGCAGCCGGGGCGTGGCAGGCGGCACAGTTGCCTGCCGAACCCGGAAAATCCAGCTTATATCCCGGTCCATAATAGGGTTGAGAAAGATCTGGTCTCAACGGATAGGTACCGTAAGCCTTGGCATAATTAAAGCGGGTCAGGGGGCTCTGGTTGCCATCCAGATCCGTTCCCAGGTAGGTCGACAGGAAACGGGGGTTGAGGGCAGATTGGGAGTGGGCATCCTGAATCCACTGATCGTAGGGCAGGGATTGGGACAGGTCCGTTCCAGCGCTGCTGTGGCATTGCCCGCAGCCCTGGTCCTCTCCCTCTCCGGCCCCGCTGCCGGCCGGCAGCCAGTCATAGTCCGGGTGATCACTATCCGGGTGTTTTTCAAGGATTATCTCCAGCTGATCACTCCCCGGCGTGACAGCCTTGAGCCCGGCGATATAATAACCCGCGGACCAGGCTGTGATGTTCACGGGGTCCTCCTGGCCAGGGACCTGGAGGCTGAATCGGCCGTCTGGGCCAGTCAGGGTGTGGATCTCCGTGGTCTGCAGGCGCACAACCGCGCCGGGCACAGGCTGATCTTCATGCTTAACAATCCCGGCGACCGTCCGGCCTTGAACTGAACCCTGGCAGGAGGCCAAGCCCAGGATGAAAAGCACTGCAATAGGGATTAACCCCCGAAAACCGATCTGGGAGCTGGCCATATCATCTACTCCGACTGCGGCGAGAAGCGATCAGAATACCCACCAGGATCAGAACTGCCAGGCCGCCAAGGTAGGGAAGGCTTGATCCTGCCTTTTTGAGCAAGCCTGGAGGGTCTTCCATCGGATCAGGATCGCCGGATTCCCCAGCTACCCCCGCGGGTTGCCCCGCTTCCTGGGCTTCAGCTGATCCAACCGGTGGTTGTCCAAAAAGATCCAGCCGGAACACTCCCCCACCGCTCGTGGCAGCGTATAAATGTTTGCCATCAGCAGACAGGGAGAGGCTGGTGACCCCCCGGTTGGTCAGACCCTGGTTGAGTTTTTCCCAGGTTAAGCCTCCATCGATCGACCGGTAGACACCACTCAGGATATCGGCGGTATATACGGTATCCGGGATGGTCGGGTCAAAAACGATGTCGCGATGGCTCCCGTTCGGTTCCAGACCGGAGGTCACCTGCTTAAAACTTACCCCTCCGTCCTGGCTGAGGAACAGACCCTGAAGCTGGACACCCACCAGGACCTGATCAGGGTGATTGGGATCGATCCCGACGGTCCTGACTGGCAGGTCTTTCAGCTGGGTGGATGGGGCGTGCCAGCTGACACCCCCGTCCTCGGATTTATATAAGACCCATTTCAGCGGCCACATAAAGGACGTTTGCATTTGTAGGATCGACAGCCACATCGGTCAGGATCTGGTCCAGAAATAGATCGCCGGTGATTGCCTGCCAGGTCAAGCCCCCATCCCGGGAGGATATAATACCCCAGCCATCTTCGTACCCTTCCCCATGGATCATCGTATTGTGACTTGCTGAAGTAATATAGACTACGTCCGGGTCGGAAGGCGCAAACTCGATCTCGCTAGATCCGGGATGAATCCCTCCTGGATCGGGAAATCGACCCCACAGCTGCGTGTCCGGATCCAGGGCGAAGAATCCTGACAGGCAGGTAAAAATGACATGGTCCTGCTGGCCGGGGTCCACTCCCACGCTGCCGCATTCAACACCTAACGATGCGGCATCACCCGGGTTGTGAATCCCGTCCCAGGTATCCCCGCCGTCCAGGCTGATCCAGGCTCCGCTGCGGCCTGTGGCAAAGACCCGGGCTGGATCAAACGGATCGACAGCTACGCCAATCATCTGGGCCCCAGTGTATCCCGTGCTGGCATTGATCCAGGTTATTCCCCCATCCTCGCTGAGGAAATTCCCTCCCTGGTAGTTATTGGCAAACAGGCGGTCTGGATTCCGGGGATCACACTGCAGGTCGATCGGGATCCCGGCTCCAATGCCGGGGGGACCCCAGCCCTGGTAGCCAACCGTGACCCGATCCCAGGTGAGCCCGGCATCCTCACTGCGGTAAACCCCGCCGCCCGCCGCATAAGCAATATTCGGATCGGAGGGGCAGATCTCGACAGCAGTAAAGATCTCAAGGAGGGATTCGTCTTTGGGATCCAGCACCTTGGTCCAGGTCTCGCCGCCATCGTCTGTCCGGTAGATCCCCGCATCATTGTGGTTGTTTTCCTGGATGACCTGGGCTGCAAACTCAGGGATCAAGCGGCCGGTGGCTGCCAGCAAAATATCCGGATCCTCTGGATGCATGAACAGGCTGCCCACTGTCAGGGAGGCCAATCCATTCTCCTTGCCGAGGATCCGCCAGGTCTTCCCCCCGTCAATTGATTTTAATATACCCAGGCCGCCAAACGGGTCAGCGCTGGTTGCAGGGTCCTGGTCGCCAACCGCCGCTGCATCGAAGATACCGGTAGAGACATACAGGATATCCGTGTCAGATGGGTTGATCCACAGGTAACGCGTGAGGCTGGAGGGGATGATTCCACCCCAGATCAGGTCCCAGTTTTCCCCACCATCTATAGTCTTATAGACCACCCCGCCGGTCACGATCTGCCCGGGTTCAGTGGGAGTCCCGAGCAACTCTCCCATCACATAGACGATATCGGAGGATCGGGGGTCAATGGTCAGGCCGCGGAATTTGATCAGGACTTCAGGTTGACGGATGATCCCCTGGTCCTTCTCTGTCCAGGTGCTGCCTCCATCATCCGATCTGTAGATCTGGCCGCTGGTTGTGCCTATCCAGATTGTTTCCGGGTTGAGGGGGTCGATCGACAGGGTAAAAACCGGGATCCCATCCCCGGCAGGACCAGATGCAGCCTGGATGCCAGTATTGATCTGCCCCCAGGTATAGCCATCATCCCGGCTGATATGCACACCTCCCCCGTCGTCCGTCGAGTACCAGATATCCGGATCATCGAAATGATATCGGATATCATAACCCAGACCTCCGGGCGGCCCACCCAGGCGCAGCCACTGCAGTTCAGCAGGATTGGTCCCTTCACCAGTCCGGGTATTTTCGTCAGGAGGACTTTCGGCTGGGGCATCTGGATCTGGCATCCCTTCTGCTCCAGCAGCTGGTCCTCCAGCTTCGATGATCAGGTAGTCCACTTTTACAACGGCATCACCCTCACTTCGCAATAACACACCTCCGGGCGAGAAAGAAGGGGGCGCTTGAGTTTCAAGGACTGGGTCACCATTCAGCTCCACAGAAATATTTCCCTCTGTGACCAGAAGGACAAGGTCCAACCAGGTTCCCCGCAGATCCGGGATTGGGCCTGACGCCAGCTCAGTTAACTCTCCCTTCTGATCCCGCAGGATCAGAACTGCGCCGGATTCCAGACGCACCAGGTAGCTGCCTGCCTCATTTGTCTGGTAATGGATCACTGCGCTGCCGGGTCCCTCCCACAGCAGCCGAACAAAATAGGCACCCTCCGCCCATGGTCCATAAGTCAGAGCGTATTGATTGGGCTCAAGGATCAGCATCCCCTCCCCAACCTGCCCGCCGGGAGAAAGCTCCCAACCAGGCAGGTCGGCATCATCAAAATTTTCATTCAGGCCCGGACCCTGAGCTTGGACCTGGGAGCTTGCTGACAGAATCAGACATATTAATAAGGCGAACCGGAGAAAATGGAAGCAGGCTTTTTTAATCAACGAAACCTCCTCAAAAAGGAATCTGAATGGATGAAGAATGTAGCAGATCCACCATATGTTTTATTGATTATTTATTTGATGGAAACGGAAAGGGATAAAAATTACATTGTATTGCATTAAGTATAAAAATAATCATAGCTCAGTTGAGGGGGAAAATCAAACAGTGGGGGTGTTTTTTCACCCCTGGTCAACTGCACCATTTGGATGGAAATCCGTTGAATAAGGAACATTTTCAGCGCTAAGCCTTGCCAGACCGGCAAATCCCAGCTGCGAAGCCGGATTAATGGTCTACTTTCCCTCTTGACATACTCTGCACTTTATTGTAGTATTAACATCATACTAGTACTAAGTATGAGGTACAAGCTAGTTAACAGCATACACAGGCACCGGCGGGCAGATCCATAGCCAGCCGCCGGCAAGGAGGAACCGAGTGGTCGAAATCCAGGAAGTCCATAAGAAATTCCAGAAGGAGCTCAGCGCCGGGACCGTATCCCTGGCCCTGCTCTCGATCCTGGTCCAATCCCAAGAGCCGCTCTACGGCTACCAGATCGGCAAATTGGTTGGCGCAGGCGAGGAAGAATCCGAGGGGGTGGTCCCCAAACAGGGCGCTATCTACCCGGTCCTGCGCTCCCTGGAAAGCCAGGGCCTGCTCTCCTCTGAACGGGAGATGTCCGATTCCGGACCGCCCCGCAAATATTATCAAGCCACTGATTCCGGCAAAGAGGCTCTCAAAGCCTGGACCAGGATCTGGAACGAAACCAAGACCTTTGTAGACAGTGTTCTGGGAGGTGATTACCAGTGAATACCGCAGATATGATCATTCAAACCTATCTTAAAGACCTCAAGTCCTCCCTGCGGGGCTCGGACCGGGCCACGATCCAGGACGCCCTGGCGGACGCCGAGGAGCACCTGCGTTTTGCCCTCGAGTCCGAACGATCTGAGAACCAGGAGCTGGAGGAAAACACTGCCCTGCAAAAGATCATCGCCGAATACGGCGCTCCGGCCGAGATCGCCGAGGCCTACCGGAGCTGGGAAAGCAGCCTGCCCCCCGCCCTGGCCGCCACACCGGCCGCCCGTCGGGCCGCGGGCGGGACAGATGGGGGAGGCCAAAACACTCGCTCCTACTCCGGGTTCTTCGGGGTCTATGCTGACCCCCGGGCCTGGGGCGGTTTAGTCTATATGCTGATCTCCCTGGTGACTGGCACGATCTACTTCTCCTGGGCCGTGGCCGGCCTCTCCACCTCGTTGGGGGTGATGATCCTGATCATCGGGGTCCCGGTGACGATCCTGTTCCTGCTCTCCTTCCGCGGGATCGCCTTCCTGGAGGGGCGCCTGGTGGAAGCCCTGCTTGGAGAACGCATGCCGCGCCGGGCCAGCTTCACTGACAGCTCGCTGGGCTGGAAAGAGCGCCTCAAGATCCTGCTGACCGGCAAGGCCACCTGGCTGTCCTGGCTTTATCTGATCCTGATGCTGCCCCTGGGGATCATCTACTTCACTATGATGGTCAGCCTGATCGCCGTGGCCCTGGCTTGCCTGGCCAGCCCGATCCTGGTCTATGTCTTCAACCTGCCGATCGTGACCGTTGCCAACGGCGAGGTGGTCTGGAAGCTTCAGGAATACCTCACCCCCCTGCTGGCGGCCTCCGGCCTGGCCCTGGGCACCGGCTCCCTGCACCTGGCCCGTTTTGTGGGCCAGCTCCACGGCAAGTTCGCCAAGGCCCTGCTGGTGAGCGACTGAAAGTCGCTGACCTGATCAGGAACGCAGGATCGGAGACCATAGATAACGAAACTGTTTTCTCAAAGGAAACAGTTTCGTTCCTGATTGACCTGAACAAAGGCAGGTCTATCCAATTAATGAGGAATATCACCTCCCGGATGTACCCTTTATCCCTGCCTAACGATCAGAAAATCCCTATAATAGATTAAGCAACCAGCCGAACACTGCCGAGGAGATCTCAATGCGCCCCAAAACAATGCTGCTCCTTCTTTCCTTATTATTTCTCACTTCCCTGGGCTGCATCCTGACCGGACAAGCCAATGACAAGTTTGGCTATGAAGCTGGACTGGTGGCTCCCGATCTGGTGCAGACTGAAGAGCCCAAGGATTTCGAGACGCCCATACCCACATCAGTAATGAGCCTGGCAGAAAGCAAACATCAAGGTCTGCACGCATATCGCATTGAAGGCACCACCAACACAACCTCGGAGGGACTGATAAACGGTGATTGCCAGGCTCGTCATTATTTCATGGATAATGACGGAGTTAGTTACTGGTACATAGGCTCAGCTCCGGAAGCCTACTATAAACGCATTTCCGAAAATCATTATGAGCTGATTCTTGAGAACGGCACCAAGCAGAGCCTGAGATATTTTGAGGAAGGCTTTCAATGGATATCGACCAATCCCATGGGCGGTGAAATGGACTTAACTTTCTGGTTGGATGAATAAATCGAAGATTTCCTTGCTCAAAGCAGCGATACGAAGTCAGATGTAAGATTTCGGCTCAATAATAACCTGGCCCAAATACGAGCCTGTTTCCCCGGAGGAAACAGGCTCGTTCCTTTTAAGGGTCTACCTCTCTCACCAATTCTAAGTTTAAATTGTTATGCTCCAGGGGTGAATATAATTTGCTCTGCTCCATAAGGCAGAACCTATTCAGAGGAGGAAGCCATGAAGCGCACGATCCCCCTGATCCTGGTGACGGTGGGGACCTTAGGACCGGTCTGACCCTGCTGGTGTTCGACTGAGCAGTAGCTCACGGGATTCTTTTTGGACCCTCCTTCCCTAATGAGGGAAGGAGGGTTATTTTATGCAAGCTCATCCACCGTCAGCACTTAGAGAAATTAAAGATTAGCATTTCTCCGGGGCTGCTGATGGTATAAATAGAAGGGAGCGGAGAAATCTGAAAGAAGGAGCTGGATCATGAAAATTCTGCCCGAAGTCGCCCTGACTTATGATGACGTCCTTCTTGTCCCCCAATATTCTGAAGTATCCTCGCGACGCACTCTCTCCACAGCCACCCGTTTCACATCCGGTATCGATCTCAAGATCCCCATCATCTCCGCCAACATGGACACAGTGACCGAAAGCGAGATGGCCATCGCCCTGGCTCACGCTGGCGGCATCGGCATCATCCACCGCTTTATGTCGATCGAAGACCAGGTCTGCCAGGTCAGGAAGGTTAAAAAGAGCGAGTCCTTCATCGTCGACAACCCCATCGCCCTCCAGGCCACCCATACGGTCGGGGATGTCAACCGCCTCGTGGCCGAGACCTACACCGGGGGGATCATGGTCGTCGACGAGAACGGCCGGGTGGTAGGCATCGTCACCACCCGGGACCTGCTCTTCGAAGACGACCCCCAGCGCCCGCTGGCGGAGGTGATGACCCGCCAGGTGATCACCGCACCTCAGGAAACCACCCTCAAGGAAGCCGAGAAGATCCTCCACGAGGGCCGGATCGAGAAGCTGCCCCTGGTGGACGCAGACGGGATCCTGACCGGCTTGATCACCGTCAAGGACATCCTGAAATTGGAAAAATTCCCCTTATCAACCAAGGACGCCCGGGGCAGATTGGCAGTTGGCGCTGCAGTGGGAGTGAAAAAAAATGATCTCCAGCGGGTTGAGCGGCTGCTCGAAGCCGGGGCTGACTGCATTGTGGTCGACATCGCCCATGGTGATTCCAAGCTGGAGATCGACAAGATCAAAGACATCAGGAAGAGTTTCCCGCAGGCGCAGATCGTGGGCGGCAACGTGGCCACTGCGGAAGGCACCCAGCGCTTAATTGATGCCGGTGTCAACGCAGTCAAAGTCGGAGTTGGCCCGGGCTCGATCTGCATCACCCGTCTGGTGGCCGGGGCAGGTGTACCCCAGCTGACCGCGGTGATGGACTGCGCTGCTGTCGCCCGCCCCCAGGGTATCCCGATTATCGCCGACGGCGGGATCCGCACCTCGGGCGATATCGTCAAAGCCCTGGCTGCCGGAGCCTCCACGGTGATGGTTGGCAGCCTCCTGGCCGGCACGGATGAAAGTCCCGGCTTTCTGATCACCCGCAGAGGGCACCGCTATAAAGCCTCCCGCGGCATGGCTTCCCTGCAGGCGAATTTGGACCGCAAGGCCCGGGAGGGCGAAAGTGAGATCACCCGGGAAGAGATCGAAGATTACGTCTCGGAAGGTGTTGAAGCCCTGGTGCCCTACCGCGGTTCAGCTGCTGAGCTGCTCAAACAGCTGGTTGGCGGACTGCAGTCGGGCATGAGCTACTCCAATGCCCATTCCCTGACTGAGCTGCACGACAAGGCTGTTTTTGTCCGCATGACCGCCGGTTGGCCTGCAGGAATCTCATCCCCATGACGTGGAAATGATTTAATATTTGATGATCAGAATACCAGCAAGCAGAAAAATCCCTTTTCCGGCAGAAAAGGGATTTTCTATCTGATGGATTGTTTTGATGATTTGGTGGATCGGATTTTTTTTACTGCAATCCCTGGAGTAATTTTTCCGCTCGCCCAACTCCTTGAAATGGCTTTTTTAGCGTATCTGGAGTGCATGATCCCTGATTTTTCAAAGCAAATTCCTTGCCTGGTTGTGGCCCACCCTCCACTCCCTCCAGGGCTCCGGGGCAACCTGGTTGTCCTGGCCTTCGCTTTTCAATCCTGTAAAGGATTCCCCTCCCAAAAATCCGTTAAAATGAGGCTAATTGTTCATTCATCTACCCGATTTACAGGACTATCCCGCTATGAATAAGACCTTCAAATCCTGTCTGGTGATCTTAACTCTGTTGATCGTACTGCTTGTCGCAGCGGTCGGGGCCATGTTCTTCCTGGATATCTGCCCGCCCCGGGGACCCTGGCCGTCTCCCCCCTGGTGCGCCAGCACCCCAGGCACCCCGCTGCCGGAGAATCTGCCCTCCGATCCGGCGGAAGATCCGCCACTCCGACCTGGTGGAACTCCTTCCCGTCGAGCCGGCTGCAGCCCAACTCCCGGGGCCCTACCAGCTCCCGGAGGAATTCCAGGAGCTGATGGCCGGGCCGGAATGGCGGGCTGACCCCGGGCTGGGGGATGATTTTATGGTCGGACATACCTTCATGGATGTCTATACCAGCACCCTGCTCCGGGAAACCCTGGATACCACCCTCCAGGCCATGCGGGCCAACGGGGCCAGCTGGGTAGTTTACGATAACTACTGGTCCTATGTTTCCTTTGATCCCCCCCTGATCTCGGCTTTTCCGCCCACCGAGGGCTTCCGGAACGCCACCCGGGAGGAACTCTGCCAGATGATCGACCGGGCCCATGAATTGGAGCTGAAGTTCGCCCTGATGCTGGAGCTGAACTTCGACCTCGCCAAGGGTGAATTCACCACCTGGGAGGAGAACCTGGACTTCTGGCAGGCTTCCCAGCGGCTGCTGGACGAAAAAGGCCAGGATATCCCTGCCAACCAGGAATTCTGGGAGGGCTGGTTTACGACCTACGGCGATTTTGTTCTCACCCAGGCCGGGATCGCCCAGGACTGCGGCGCGGACCTTTTTGTGATCGGAAAGCAGATCGATGGTGCGGTCAAACCCCAACTGGCCGGGAGCTGGAGAGATCTGATCGACCAGGTCCGGAAGGTCTACAGCGGTCCGGTCTCCTACGCAGCTTTTACAAATGAACATTATTCCCAGGCCCAGGAATTCCCTGCAGACGCCCTTGACTACCTGATCATCTACCTCTACAACCGGATCAGCGACCTGGAATCTCCCTCTCTGCCTGAGCTGGCGGCAGCCTTCGAAAACTTCCATGACCGGCAGTTCGAACCTCTCAGCCGGGGATCCGGGGTGCCGGTGATCTTCCTGACTCCCTTCCAGAGCCGGGATTTCGGGGCCCGGCAGGAATGGTTTGAGCCGGCAGCCCCGGCGCCGGAGGTTGGTGAGGACCTGCTGATCCAGGCCATGCTTTATGAAGCCCTCTTCCAGTCCCTGGAGGATGAGGACTGGGCTGTGGGTGTTTTCAGCTGGGGCTACTGGTGGCGGGAGGACTTCACTCGCCTCTGGGATGAAGGGGACGCATCCTTCAATAAATCTTCCAGCGTCAGGAATAAACCAGCTGAATGGATCTTCCGCAAATGGTCTGTTGGGGTCGAATAGCCGACCCGTTCACTGACCAGAATCCAAATCTGCGTCCCAAAAAAGAACCCTCCAAATCTATTGAAAGGAGGGTTCTTCCATTGTAATGGATCTTGTCCCCAGGGAATGCGGGAGTGTTTTCTTTCGAGCTGATTCGAAGGTGCTTTTCAACATCGGCAGGCATCCATACCGCTACGCTGGGAGTGGTGTTAATTCTCTCAGGCGGGTTTAGCAGCACGGCCCCCTTTTCTTGTTATACTGAGAACAGATCATCTATCATAGGAGGAGACCATGAAGCGCATCTTACCCCTGTTAATTATCCTCGCCGTTCTGGCCGCCGGCTGCGGCGGTACCGCCGAACCCGAGATCACCCCCGAGATGATCCTGGCCGACGCCGTGGTCCATATGGCCGGACTGGCGGGTTTCGAGTTTTCGATCACCCAGCAAGGGCCCGTGATCTTACCTGGATGCCGACCAGACCGGTGCAGTTTAATGACGCCGTGGGCCATTATGTGGCTCCCGACCAGGCCCTGACCACAGTCGACATCACCGCCCTGAGCATGTTAACCGAGATCACGGTCATCAGTCTGCGGGATATCCAGTGGGCCAGCAATCCCCTGTCCGGCATCTTCCAGGAGCTGCCCGATACCTACCTGCTTAAACCAACCCAATACCTGGATCCGACGTCGGGGTTCTTCCCCAGCCTGGGGACCGGAACGCTTGAAGTAGTCCTGGTAGGCGAGGAGGAACTGGCAGAGATGCCCGGCCTGCCCCTCACCCACCTCAGCGGTACGATACCCAGGTCGAGATGATCTCCGAGATCAGCGGGGGTTTGATCGATATCGACTCCCTGGCGGCCGACCTGTGGGTCGATACCGCCAGCAACGAGGTCCATCGGGTTATGCTCACCGACAAACTCCAGGTGACCGAGGATCAGAGGCTTCGATCTGGACCTTTGACTTCTGGTCCTTTGGCAAGACCATCGAGATCACCGCTCCCTGAGGTTTAATATGAAAAAATGGACCTCCTCCCCGGGATTTAAGATCGCCCTGATCGCGATCCCGATCTTCATCGGCGCCCTGGACCTGACCGTGGTCTCCGCGGTCCTGCCCCACGTTTTGATCGATCTGCAGATCCCTTTCCAAACCGGGATGGATAACGCCGCCTGGATCGTCACCGGCTACCTGCTGGCCTACAGCGTCTCGATGACCTTTATGGGCCGCTTATCCGATATCCACGGCCGGCGCAAGGTATACCTGGCAGCCCTGGTGGTCTTTGGGATTGGCTCCTACCTGGCAGCCGTGGCCCATACCTGGCCCACCCGCCTGATCCTGCGGGGCTACTACCTGGTGGCTGAAGGCCGGCCCGACCTGTCCTTTTTATCGCTCTATGTCTTGATCGGGGCCCGCATGATCCAGGCCTTCGGGGCCGGCACCATGGTCCCGGTGGGCATGGCCATGGTGGGTGACCTCTATCCCGCCGGCCAGCGGGCCCGCCCCCTGGGTGTGATCGCTGCCGTAGACACTGCCGGCTGGGTGGTGGGGCACCTTTACGGAGGCATTATTGTGCGCTTCTGGAGCTGGCAGACCATCTTCTGGCTCAACCTGCCGATCTGCCTGATCGCCTGGTTCCTGATCCGCATCCTGCTGGATGAGGGAAAACCAGCCGGGGATCGCGGCAAAATGGACTGGCTGGGAGCCGGCCTGATCGCGATCGCCCTCTCGCTGCTGAACATCGCTCTCGGATCCGGATCGGAAAGCACCAGCGCCGGCCTGGAGGACCTGGCCGGTCTGCCGGCCTATGTCTGGCCGCTCTTATTATTGGCCCTGGTATTTCTGGGGGCCTTCATCTGGAGGCAGGGCCGCGTCAAGGACCCGCTGATCGAACTTTCTCTCTTTAAAAAGAAGAATTACCTGCCTGCCAGTCTGGGCAATTTCCTGATCGGGGTGGCCCTGTTCATTGCCATTGCCAACGTGCCGCTGTTCATCAACTCCCTGATTGCTTCCTCCCCGGAGCAGGGAGCCTGGGAGAGCGGCTGGATGCTCTCAGGTCTGACCGTACCCATGGCCCTGGCTGCTGTGCCGGGGGGCTGGATCTCAGATAAACGCGGTTATCGTTTACCCTCCCTGCTGGGACTGGTGATGGCCGTCACCGGTTTTGCCCTGATGACCGGCTGGCAGCGGGATGTCAGCTACCTGACCATGGGCCTGCACCTGGCTTTCACCGGCATTGGACTGGGCCTGACCATGGCGCCGATTGCCGCGGCAGTCATCAACGCCTCCCCCTCCGAACACCGCGGGACCAGCTCGGCCCTGGTGATCATTTTCCGCCTGATCGGCATGACCGTGGGTGTCTCAGGCATCACGACCTTTGGACTGCGGCGCTCCCAGTTCTGGAGCACGGAATTGATGCCGACCAACCCCAGCATGGCTGAGATCGGCAAAGTGGGTGTCGAAATGGCTGAGCGGGTGATCTCCGAGACCTTCTGGGTGGCCCTGGTTGTGGCTGCCCTGGCCTTGATCCCGGTCTTTTTCCTGCGGGGGGGTGTCGAAGGAGAATAATCCGCTTGCCCTATCCGGTCATTAAATCCCTGTATAATAGAAAAATATCCGTTGTTACCTGATCTATTTCGCTTTGATCATCATCTTGTCAAGGAGGTCATGTATGAGCGATCAACCTCAAACTGAATCCCGACCCAGAAAACGCGGTTGGTGCTGTGCGAGTTGTATTCTGATTCCCCTGGTCAGCATTCTCTGCCTGGTGGGAGTGTATTTTGCAGGACCCAGCCTGGCAGCCTGGCTGGGCATCTTCGGTAAGGAAGCCCAGGAAGTCTACGAAGCTGCTCCCGATCTGGAGGCCAGCCAATCCCTGACCAATACTTTTTCCGAACTTGGCATCCCGGGAGTGCGGGTCTACGTCATTCCCCTCAAAGGCCAAGCCACCCAGGGCGCGTTTATCATCCTGGATGGCAGCGCTGGCTACCAGGGCTTGGATCCCCTGCAAGCGGAGGATGACATCCTGTTTTTGATCCTGAAGGATATCACCCGCCGCAACAGGACAGAAAACCTGCGCCTCTCGCATGTCACCGTAGATTATCGGGATGAATTGGGAGAGACTGCCACCTCATTCACTATGGACCAGGAGCTGGTCGAGCGATATGCTGACGGCTTGATCACCCGGGAAGAATTCTTTGGACAGATCAAAATTGACCTGATCGGCACCCTGCAGTATATTGGCATAGATGGGCTGCTGGAGGAGATACAGCAATGAATAAAAAACCCAGAAATCTGCTCTTAGCCCTGATCACCATCCTGCCGATTTTTTTCCTCAGCGGCTGTGGTGATGTGGACCTTGATCTGGCGGCTATCGTGCTAGAATCCTGGGCGGAGCATAACGGCCTCTATAAGGATGGGAAATTCAGTCCCTATCCTGTAGCTCAAAAAGTAGCTGAGGATACCATCGGAGACATCACCAACCAGGAGGAGTTCATCCAATTGGATGGGTTGGATGTCATCCGCGATATCGAAAAAGCAGACAACCTGGCTGCGGAAGCCCTCGCAGATTGGGATACAAGCAAAATGTCATCTGCGGTTTCCATCCGTCCGGAAGACTGGCGCTTGCGGGAACAGGAAGGTGTGGTTTGGCTGGCGAATGCCAATGGCGCAGCCGCCCAAACGTCTTTCACCAAGTCGGATGACCTTCTGCGGGAAAGTTTACGCAGTGGGGGAGATTGTTTTGCGATGCGCCGCACCCAATTAGAGAACAGAATGTTTGCTCTCTCGGATGCCATAGCTACCAAAAAACTTGAGAATCCTGGAGGACCTGAAATTGAAGTCCTACAAGCAGAAAACCGACGGGTGGCAGATGAACTTACAATGATGAGCACTAGCCAACAATCAGATTTCTGCCAGTGAATGTGACCTAAATAGGGTAGTAAAAACAGACAATATTTTATATTAATCCCCGCATTCAGCTGATAGCTGGGGATTGTATATAACCTCTTCGTGATACGGTACTCCTTGAGGGTACCGTATCATTCGTAAGATTGAATCTTAATCCTCGAATAAGGTATCAAGTTAAAAAATAATTAGTTCTGTTCTGGCCAGGATGATTTCGTCCCCAAACCTACTTTGATTCAGCCTTGAAGATCTTCAATGTTTGAGAGGAAAATCTTATTAAAAACTTCTGATCCAGATTGATCGGTCACAATCCTGCCCACATACCCTGCGGTCCCAGTCGGTGAGCTCACTCGCCCACTTGCCCCAGACTTGATCAGCCAGAACCAGGATACTATCGATATGCCTCTACCTGCCCTCCGTCCAATCTGCGTCAGACCCCAGTTGTGATCCATGATCACCGACCTAAGAACAAATCACAGGGGAAAACACCCCAGAAATAACAGATCATTGGGTCCCCCTTCCCAGAAGAACAGGGCTGGCTGCCCTTTCACTGCGGACCAGGAATGGAAAATTGGAGATATAAACCCGAAATCACAACCAGCCTGCCCTGATCCGCAGGTTTGTTTCAAATTACCCTTTAATTACTTTCTTCGGCCCCCCGACTTTATCTCCGTTCGCTTCATTCGATAAATTTGACACTCAGTCGGATATTCATTATACTGACAAGAGGGATAGGAACTTACCGGCAGTACCCGGGAGTGGATTACAATTAGATCAGGTGGGACTGGTTCTGGCAGGATACTTAATAGGAGGCAGAGATGGCAGGCGAAATTCGTCAGGCAGAAACAGCTATCAAATCGGGTGACACCAAAACTGCCTTTGAGATCCTGCGGGAAGTCCTGGCCTCCAATCCGGACAGCGAAAAGGCCTGGTGGATCATGTCCGGCCTGGTCCAGCGACCCCAGCGGGCCACCTGCCTGGAGCAGGTCCTGCGCATCAACCCCAAAAACAAGTTCGCCCAGGATGCCCTGGATGATCTGCTGGCCTCCCCTCCCATACCGGAAACCAAACCTCTCCGGGAGATCCCCCAGCCGCCGGTTCTACAAACCCAACCACCTCCCCCAGCTCCCAAGAAAAAAACCGAGCCAGCGGATAAAGGTTTGCAGACCTGGCTTCATGCCCGGGGTTCGAAGTATTTCCTGACCATCCTCGGTCCAAAACATATTACCCGGGCTCTAACCGATTCCGCTAGCTTCAGCAAGGTCCGGGATGAATTGAAAAAAGGCAAGATCCCCGACAAGCTGCTGCTCGAAACCCAGAGCATCTCTCTCAAGAGCATCAGCTCGATCAAACAGGTCCAATCAGGACTCCAGGTTCTTTACCAGGACGGGGTCGATGAACTCACTTTGCGTTTGAATATGGCCGATCAGGCTGCCTCGAACAAGGTCCTCAATCTGTTGCAGGACCGCCTGGGACCGGCATATATGCTCAACACCCAACCGGTAAGAACCGGCCTCAACCTGGGCCTATCTGCCCTGTTGAGCCTGGGTGCAGCCGGACTGACGGCTTACCTGTTCTGGATGACCCAGGAAGTGGTTTCCGGCCGGGCTGCGATATCCGGCAGTGTCAGCTCGGAGATTTTGATCAGCCTGGTCAACCTGCTTGGCCCCAGTGGGGTGGTCCTGGTCGGAGCCTTTGTGCTCCTGGCAGCCCTGGCGATCAGCGCCTGGATACTATTGAAACCTCCTACAGTCACCACCCTCAGCAAGCGGTATTCTCCCTGATCCCTACTGCCAATTATCATCCATGGACAATCAACAATTTTTATCAAGGGCAGAGGATCGATGCTTAAGTACCTGCTGATCGGGGTCGGCTATGCTCTCAGCGCCGGTTTGCAGCCCGGCCCTCTGCAGGCTTTCTTCCTTTCCAGAGTTGCCCAGGATGGCTGGAAGCGCACCCTGCCGGCAGCCCTGGCTCCCCTGGTCAGCGATGGCCCCATTGCCCTGCTGGCGATCCTGCTCCTCAATGTGCTACCAAAGAGTTTTCGGGACTATCTCCAGTTAGCCGGGGGAGTTCTGCTGTTGGTCTTCGCCTGGGGAGCATTTCAAGATTGGCGGGAGGATCTGCCCCCGGCTGAGAAAGGACCCTCTTCCCCACCCCGAACCCTGCTGCAGGCCGCCCTGATCAATCTGCTGAATCCCAATCCCTACCTGGGATGGAGCCTGGTGATGGGTCCCGCTGTGATCTCGGCCTGGGAAGCCGGTCCTTCTCTGGCAGTGATATTGCTGGGGGCCTTCTATATCACCATGATCAGCACTTCGCTGGTGATCATCTATCTCATGGGTCAAGCCTTGTTGATCGGACCTCGGGCCCGGAAGGGAATGATCCTGATCTCTGCGGTCCTGCTGACTGGATTGGGATTGTTTTTCCTGGCCCAGGCCCTCGGGAACCTTTTATAATACTTATATCCAGCCAGGGATATCCGGCTGATTGAAAACTATAACCGCCAGGAGATAACCATGCCAAATCAAATCTTTAAGACGCTCTATTTTCTGGAACTGGTGCTGATCAGTGGGGTCCGCCGCTTGAGTATCTATAAATATCGCGGCATGCCCACCCCGGACGATCGTTCCACCCCACTGGATAACACCTTATTATTCCTCTCCGGCCTGGGTATGATCATCCCCCTCTTCTATGTCTTTACACCCTGGCTGGATTTTGCCAATTATCAGCTGCCTGATATCCTGGGCTGGATCGGAGCTCTGTTGTTTGTACTTGCAGCCGGGATGCTCTGGCTGACCCACCTGGCTCTGGGCAGGAATTGGACTCCTACCCTGGGTTTCAGGGAAGACCACAAATTGGTCACTGAAGGCATCTTCCGCTTTATCCGCCATCCCATGTACTGCTCCCATTTATTATGGGCCATCGCCCAACCCCTGATGCTGCAGAATTGGATCGCTGGTTTTTCCTTCCTGGTGGTGATGGTGCCCCAATACCTCTCCCGGGTAGGAGCCGAGGAACAAATGATGCTGGAAAAATTCGGGGATGAATACCAGGCTTACATGGATAGGACCGGGCGTTTATTACCCAAGATATTTTAGGAGGGGAGCAATCATGGCCTTTATCGATCTGGTGGATATCTCTGAAAGAGAGATCGTGCCCGGCTACCGGGCCCGTTTTGTGCACGGGGATAAGCTGACCCTGGCGTACTGGGAGGTCGACCCTGGCGCGGAGCTTCCCCAACACAGCCACCCCCACGAGCAGGTTGCCAACGTCCTGGAGGGAAAATTCGAATTGACCGTGGATGGGGAAAGCCGGGTGCTGGAACCCGGCCAGGTGGCTGTGATTCCCGGCGGTGTGCCCCACTCCGGCAAAGCCATCACTGTCTGCCGCTTGCTGGATGTCTTTCATCCAGTCCGGGAAGATTATCGATAGATTTCTGAACCAGGAGGAAGCAATGAAACCCAACCTGACTGGAACCGGATTTGGCTGGATCGATGTCGAAGGGCAGCGGGTCAGTCATGATATCCTCATCGGCCTAGATGGGGAGGTTTCCAAGCGCAACAAGAAGCTTTCCAAGGAGATCTACGGCACCTCCCACACCATCTCCCGGGCCGAAGCAGAATTTATCTATGCCGAGGGAGCGGACCAGCTGCTGATCGGCGGCGGGCATTTCGGCCGGGTTCAGCTTTCTCCTGAGGCCGCGGCCTTTTTCCAGGAAAAGAACCTCCCGGTTGAGATCCAGACCACACCCCGGGCAGTAAAAAGCTGGAACAACAGCACCGGGAAACTGATCGGTCTCTTTCATATCACCTGCTAACGGACTTCTGCCAATATCCCATACCCTGTTCACGAGAGTGGAACAGGGTTATTCAGGTAGTATGGTAAAACTATTTTGATCTTTATTAGTTATTAATCGTAGAAAGGAAAACCGACATGAAATCTGAAGTTGGTTCCATAGAAGAATACCTGGCAGAACTGCCGCCCGAGCGGAGAAGTGCCCTGGAACAGGTCCGTCAAACCATCCTGGAAAACCTGCCGGAAGGTTATGAAGAAGCCCTGAACTGGGGTATGATCACCTACCAGGTGCCTCTCGAGGTCTATCCCGATACCTACAACAAAAAACCCCTGATGTACGCCGCCCTTGCCAGCCAGAAGAATCACATGGCGGTTTACCTGACCGGAATCTATCTGGACGAAAAACTCAGTCAGGAATTTGAAAAATCCTACAAAGCCACAGGAAAACGTTACGATGTTGGCAAATCCTGTGTGCGTTTCCGAAAATTGGAAGACCTGCCTCTGCCGGTGATCGCCAAGAGTATCCAGGCCCTGAAAATGGATGAATTTGTCAGCCGCACCAAAGGCCTCTCTGCCCGGAAAGCAAAAAAGAAACCCCCAGCCTGATCGTTTTTGGAGAAAGACCATGATCACACTTGAGAATATTTCGGCGGCCTATGAGAGGAATCTCGAGATCATCCAGCTGCAAACAAACAACCTGACTCATGAACAGAGCCTGATCCAGCTGCCCTTCAGGAGCAACTGCCTGAACTGGGTGGTCGGCCACATTCTCACCAACCGCTGCAACATCCTCCGGCTGCTGGGTGCAGAGGAACTTCGCCCCGGGGTGAATTTGGATCACTATGAGCGGGGATCGCAACCGGTCACCAGAAATGGTGAGGGCGTTTTGCCCCTTGAGGAACTGCTAAGGCTGTTAGAAGATACCCAGGAACGGCTTTCGGCGGTGTTTGAACAGGAAACTGAAGAATCCCTGCAGCGCACAGCAACCTATCGCGATCGGCCAGAACGGCCGATCGCTTACTGGATCTTCTTCTTGTACTTCCACGACAGCTACCATGTTGGCCAAACAGAGATCCTCCGCCAGGCTGCAGGCATGGATGACCAGATCATATAGCCCGTTTTTCTATCATCGTTCGGGCGACTCGCTGAGCCACCCCTATTATAAATATTTTTGTCCGGGAGGCCTGTTAGGCCGCCCTATCGTGTAAAATGGTTTGGGGGAAAATATTGATAAAAGCAAATCCTACTTTAATTCCTGGCAGAAAATCGAATCGGCTCAAGGACTTCAACTACAGTTCACCTGGGGCTTATTTTGTTAGCCTTTGCTCCCACAATATGGATCCTATCTTTGGCAGGATCGCCAAGAGGAGAATACGATTATTTCCTTGTGGTTTGATCGCCAATCAACAATGATTTAGTACTGCGATTGCATTTCTAAAATTTTACGCAATGAATATGAGTTGATGATCGTGCCAGATCATATCCACGGCATTATCTGGATAATAAAAAAAACGGGATCCTGGTTGGATCCCGTTTTGGGTGAAAAATTCTCCCTTTCAGGAAGATGCCGCGGATATCGGCTGAGTCTGGTTTCCGGCAGCTGCTGAGGCGATGTTACCGCCCATCACGCTGTCCATCGGATAAACGATCACCATGGCGCTTTCCTCTTTAGAGATTTCCAGCAGAGCCTGGATCTGGCGCAGCTGCAGGGCTCCATCAGAGGCCGAAAGCACTCCGGCAGCTCCTGCCAGAGCGTTGGCTACCTTCAACTCAGCGTTGGCCTGGATCTGTTTGGCCTTGGCGGATCGTTCCGCCCGGGCGATCACAGCCAGCTCTTCTACCAGGGAATCCGGGGTGCCGACATCCGTGATGCGCACGGCCCGGACATTGATGCCGTAATCAGATGCTGCCGCATCAATGATCTTTTTTAGATCTGTAGCCACCCGGTCGGTCTCACTCAACAGCGGCCGCAGATCATTGCCGCCAATGGTGCTTTTTAAGGCTTCCATTGAGGCCCATTCGGTGGTTTTCCAGTAGTCCTGGACCGCTATGGCCGCTTTTTCAGGATTTTCCACTTCCAGCTCCACAGCAGCCGTAACATCGATGGGGATATTATCACGGGTCAGGGTCTTAGTGGCCTTAACCTCATAGGTCTGGATGCGCACATCCAGGATGCGGGCCACTGAGTAAATAAAGGGCGGGATCACAAACAGGCCCGGGCCGCGGGTGCCAACCGATTTACCCAATCTCAGCAAAACCAGGCGCTCCCACTGGGGCAGGATGAAGAACATGCCCGCGATGATATTGGCGATCCAGAAGATCACCAGGGTTTTTACACCCCCCGCCAGCAATCGTCCCGCGCTGGTGGTTAAAACACCCACAGAAAAATCCCGGTAGGCGAACAGCAACCAGAGCGGCACAAATACCAGCAGGCGCATAAAATTACGAATAAACGCCTGGACCGGATTCTTGATAATTGACATATTCTTCTCCTTGATAATTGGACGGACCATCATTTGGTGAGGTTTTAGCATACTCACTCCTTTAAGTCAGACCTCCTGACAGGCATTGTACTGGATATCTCCCAGCTGAATTTTCCCTGAGCCCAAACCCCGGGAGGGAAATCTATGTTTATTGTGGGGATATTCCGGAAATTGCCAGCAGATATGTTGACCATATCATTATACGGAGGGCAAAACAATAAGTTGCAGGCAGGAATACCATGCCGCCTTCAGGAGATTTGGGAGACACATGGGTATTCCTCACCCATTAACCTTTTTTGAAAATCGTATCCGCTGCAGAACTACTTATCCAGAATACAATTGAAAATATACCCGGGCCACCGGCAGTTAGGGCTCAGGTGATTGACCGGATCATTGACTGCAGCAGCATAGCCACCTTCATAAACATCCAGACAAATTTCCAGCTCCCCAGGGCTCAGAAGCCTGCCGATTGTCTGATAGGCTATTTTTCCCTCAGTCACCTCCGGATCAGGAAAGTGGGTTTCAAGAACATATTCAACATCAATGCTTCCCAAATAGATGGGTTGTAAAGCATCCTGCAGGGCTGCTTCACCAGAACCCAAGTAGGTTTCTTCGAATAAATATTCTCCTTCTGGTACCAGAGTGGCTCCTGGTGGTGGACGATAATCCGGTTCACGCTTAACGAGGAACTGACTTTCAGATCTGAAATCAGTCTGGAATATAAGGGTGTCCTTGTTAGACCACATTTTCAGCTGAAGGGTTTGAAATTCCTGCCAGGAATCATCCAGGTAGTGGCTGAGATCCGACGGAACACAGGTCCAGCCTTGCAGAGGCTCAAATGTGTGTTCTGGTTCGCCTTCATCCTTCTCTGGCTCCACATCGGCCAAGCCCGGGAAGATAGCCAAGACGGGGCCGAATATTTGGTGTTGCAGACCCGAAAGTGTGCATGACATGCTGGTTAATACTATGACCGATATGATCAGGAGCTTCTTTGATTTCATCATTGTTTTCTCCAGTTACGTGTTGTTTGAAGTTATGATCTTGTGGATCGCTTCTTAAAGACACTCTCCAGTGGTATTCTAGTCCGAGTAGCATTCTGGATCTCATATAAACGAAGCTAATTCCACCAATTAGGTCAAACTGACCAGATGAGCATTCTATCTGACGAATATGTATCTTATCCCATCAAGGGCCTGATCTAAACCCAAAACAGCCGCTTAGACATTCCTGATCCCCGATAAAACCAGACAATACTCCATCTTCCAGGGTTGCATCCAAAGGCACAGTCCCCTGGAATGTTATTGGACAGGCTCTGGTGGATGGTCCACAAATACCGGGACAGGCAATGCCATCATACACCGTCGATATATCTGCCGAACCACTAATTGAGCAGGTTGCAGGATCAAAAACTGCCCCAGAGACTGAACCTGTTGTAGTTGATGTGCAGTAATTGACATTATCCTCGATGACAAAAAAGAATTGCCCTGTGACAGCTCCTCCCCCACTGGGATAAATCAAGGAGATTGAGACTGATTCCGCATTTCCATGCAAAATATTAGGAGAGAGAGTTACTGAACCACCACTGTCATTTGCTGGAATTGCTTCATAAATTGGATAACAGGCATCCGAAGCATCATCCGGGCAGATACCCGCGGCAGCTTGTTCTTGAAGACAGCTTCGAAAGGTCCCAATTGCGGTTGGCTGACAATTTTTTCCATCCAATATCAATCTGGGAATTACAGCCTCATTCCAGAATTCATCCAGCCAGCGGCTGTCAGAGGAACACGAGCTCGAATCCTGAATGATGGCCGAGTCCTTTTCTTGAGTTCCCTTGTCACAGATATCCACTCCTGCTGCCTGGAGTATGGCAACCTGCCTATGCAACAAGCGCTGGACTCCCTGTAGAACAATCTGCTGCAGCCGTTCCCTGCCCATCGATCTGGCTGTGTGTTTAACCAAGTTTTTTAATGCTCCACCGCTTAGGCCCCCACTGGCGACCATCTGCAAGATTTCCGGGCCGACCTGGCGCAGAAAATTTCGTCCAATGGGACCAATCCGATGCCAGATGCCCCGGCCGGTTCTTTTAAGAAAATGCCAGACTTTGGTCAGAGGTCTCCGCCGATCTCCCCTCTGATCGTGCAAAAAACCGATCAGGGCATCAATCCTGGACTTTTGTTCAGAACAATAGTCAATCACAAGCTCCGCATCACAATCCTTTCCTTGCTGGCGGAGCAGATTGGTCAATAGTCCACAGTTTGCGTCCAGATCATTCCGCATCCCTTTGGCAGCATTCAGCATTCCGGCCAGCACGGCATTGTCCGATTGAGGTATAGGTTGTCTGGATCTTAGAGAAAGCGTTCCTGAACTCAGGAAAACCTCTTCCGGGAAGTCCTCGTCCAGCAGCAGGGCCTCACTGATATACATCATGGCCAGGGCATCCTCCAAAGAAAATTGGGATTCCACCTCCGCCCCGACCGGAGTGAATGGGACCAAGTTTCCCAGAAAGATCAGCAGTAGAAAAGCAGATTTATTTCGCATTTTTGCTCCAGCAATCAGGATTACTTTTTGGCCCAATTCTTATTCGCTGAGCGCTAGTGCTTCAATATAGATAAGCGCGTTATTCTTCAATCCGAAGGTGAGGCCATTGCTGTAAAACACAACTCCTTCATCTACAAATCCATTTTCCAATGGGATCTCAACATAATGATCGATGTCGGCAGCCGCGATTAATTGTTCCAGGTTCATGAAAGCACTGAATTGTTCCGGGTAATACATCAGGGGTTCCACTAAGCCAAGAGTGTCCATCAATAGCTGGTCCTCTGTGATCAGGTCTCCATTGAGGAACGTCAAGCTCAGGCCTTGAGAATAATAATCCCAAACTTCCAGGCGAACCTGATCAGCGCTACCGGAGAGAGTTTCCTCCTCATAAAACAGGATCGTAAAAGCATCCGGATAACCGTAGGAATAAAGCTGTTCTTCCTGAGGTGAACTCAGAATATATGGATCCTCGTAGTGGATTTTTTTAGATTGAACCTCAATGGATTTGGGAGATTCCTGGTATCCCTGCCAGCCTGCGTAGAGAAAGAGGCCCAAACTTATTAAAATGACCAGGAGTAAACATCCACATCCTCCCACCCAGATGAGTTTGCCTTGTTTAAAATTTTTTTTTGGATGTGGATTTAGGTTTTCAGCCATAGCTAACACTCCCTGGAGGACCAGTTTTCTGAAGAGGACCAGGAATTTTACCTATAAAATAATATTACCCTAAAAAATTAACCTTTTGTATGGGCAGATATTCACCAGCTATCCGCAGCTCAAATCCTCCATGATAAAATAGCCTCATGGACCTTTTTGATCATGCCATGGCAGAGGAATTGGGAAAAAAAGCCCCGTTGGCTGCCCGGATGAGGCCCCGGACGCTGGATGAGTTTGTGGGCCAGGAGGAGATCGTGGGGGAGGGCAAACTCCTCTACCGGGCCATCACAGCTGACCGTCTGTTTTCCTCCCTGATCTTCTGGGGTCCCCCGGGGACCGGGAAAACCACCCTGGCCATGGTGATCGCCAATCACACCGAATCCAATTTCACTAGCCTTTCGGCGGTGATGGCTGGCAAAGCCGATCTGCGGGTGGTGATCAGCCAGGCCAACGATCTCCGCAAACTCTACGGGAAACGGACCATCCTCTTTGTGGACGAGGTCCACCGCTGGAACAAAGCCCAGCAGGATGGCCTGCTGCCCTATGTGGAGAACGGCACCATCACCTTGATCGGCGCTACCACCGAAAATCCCTATTTTGAGGTCAACCGGGCCCTGGTCTCCCGCTCCCGGATCTTCCAGATGAAATCCCTCACCGATGCTGATGTCAGATCCCTGCTGCAGCGGGCTCTGGCCGACCAAGAACGGGGGTATGGGGATCTGAAGATCCATTTATCTGAGGACGCCGAGGGACATTTGATC
The DNA here is from genome assembly GCA_963716695.1 of uncultured Chloroflexia bacterium. Lineage (GTDB taxonomy): Bacteria > Chloroflexota > Anaerolineae > Anaerolineales > UBA11858 > B10-G9. Next base: position 46,740 of record CAVQTT010000006.1, on the reverse strand, counting down.
AGGGTTTCAGGTGGGGACGGCCGCAATGCCCTCAACGCCCTGGAGCTGGCAGTCGAATTCTACTCCTCCCGATCAAAAAGGCGTGATCCAGATCACCCTTGAAGTAGCCCAGGACTCCATTCAGCGCCGGGCCGTTCTCTATGACAAGGACGGAGACGCGCATTATGATACGATCAGCGCCTTTATCAAATCCATCCGGGGTTCCGATCCGGATGCAGCCCTCTATTGGCTGGCCAAGATGTTATATGCCGGCGAAGATCCCCGCTTCATTCTCCGGCGGCTGATCATTTCTGCAGGTGAAGATATCGGCCTGGCTGACCCGCAGGGATTGGTGATTGCCAATGCCGCAGCCCAGGCGTTTGATTATATTGGCCTCCCGGAGGGAGTCTATCCGATCGTGGAAGCAGTCCTGTACCTTTCCACTGCCCCCAAATCCAATTCCGCCGGGGCTTATTTCAAAGCTTACGATCATATAGAAAAATCCGGGCGAACCCAGGTTCCCATTCACCTGATGGATGCCAGCCGGGATGGAAAAGCCCTTGGCCACGGCAAGGATTACCAGTATCCACACGCCCATCCGGATCATTTCCTCCCCCAGCAGTACCTTCCCGATGAGCTGCTGGGAACGTATTTTTACCAGCCCTCCCCCCAGGGTTACGAAACCGAGGTCAGGGACAGATTGACGCAATGGCGGGAAGCTCAGCAAAAGGCCCTGGGATTTGCCACTTCTGAGGAGATCCCGGAGCTGACTGAACAGGAAATCCAATCGATCAAGACTCGCCACAAAAAAGGCTAAAAACAACAGATGAATCCCACTCCTCCCCCCCTCCCGGAATATCGCCTGGCATTATTGGGATTTGGCAATGTCGGCCAGGCCCTGATTGAGCTCCTGCTTGAGAAACAAACCGATCTCGCATGCTGACCCCGGGGTGGTATTCAGAGTGGTCGGGATTGCCTCCGGCAGCCACGGGCAGGCCATCGACCCCCGCGGTTTACCCCTTCAGGAGATCCTGTCCAGCTACCGGGGTGGAGGGGACCTGGATCAATACTCGACCACAAACTTTCAGAGCATTTCCGAGTTCATTGATCACTGTGGGGCGGATCTGATTTTTGAGTCGATTCCGGTGAATTACCAAACCGGGGAGCCTGCCCTGGGTTATTTGAAGCAAATCCTAACCAAGGGCATACATGCAGTCACTGCCAATAAAGGCCCCCTGGTGCACGGATACCGGGAACTGAGCAAATTAGCCCTCGAGAAACAGGTCTCCTTTATGTTTGAATCCACGGTTATGGATGGAGCCCCGGTCTTCTCGATAGCCCGCTGCGGCCTGCCCGGAGCCCGGATCAAGGAGATTTCTGGCATTTTGAATTCAACCACCAATTTGATCCTGACCCGCATGGAAGAAGGAGAGACCCAGGCAGAAGCCATATCCTACGCTCAGTCTATCGGCATCGCTGAAACGGATCCGAGCGGAGATATTGACGGTTGGGATGCTGCGGTTAAGGTAGCTGCTTTAGTCAATGTGCTGCTGGATCTCCCCTATAAGCCTGACCAGGTAGAACGCACCGGGATCCGGGATATCACCCCGGATCTGATCCAGGATGCATCCGGACGCGGCAAAAAGATCAAGCTGATTTGCAGGGCCTGGCTGGATCCGGATAATCCTGGGGAAATCCTGTCTGAGGTCAAACCAGTTGAGGTTGGGCCAGAATCATTAAACTATCATGTATCGGGAACTTCCTCTATCCTGGAAATAACCAGCGATGTGCTGGGGAAATTATCCCTGGTTGAAGAAAACCCCTCACCCCGGACCACGGCCTACGGCATGCTGGCAGATTTTCTAAACGCGGTCCGCTAATATCAATCCCGACCCAGCTGGACGGTCTTTTCTGAAAAGGAGTCTTTTCAGGGGTCATCCCGCCCCTCAACCTACTCTTTTCTTTGCTTCTGTTCCTCGATCAGGTCGATCAGGGTCTGGGCCCCCCTTTCAACCAGCACTGCGCAGGGCTCAGCACCTCCCGAACCATACTTTTCCTCCCTCAATTGGCCGCAGTTGATGGTTCCAAACCGCTCCAGAAAACGGGCCTGGAAATCGGCTGCCAGATCCTGCCCAAACTGATCATCCTGGTCAGGATTGTTTCGGCCATAGAGGGCGCCGATCAGCATCACCCCGCCTGTGAAGACGCCGCAGTTGTTCTGGTAGCTTCCCCCCACCCCACCCGCAAATACAGAACCCATTCGGATTTCTCTCTCATTCAGCGGACCCAAGTAGTGCTCGCCGACGGCCAGCAGGATCGCTTCCACTCAATAGAATCCATCCTCGACCAAACTTCCGGCTTTTTTTGCCGGGGCTGTCAATGTAGTCATTATTTCACTCCCAAAACTTGGATTAGATCTTAGACGATCTGATTCTCACCCCTGAGTATACACCCAAGAAAACAGACCTTGATGTAGATCCCCATCGATCCTGTGATATGATAATGCTTCCAGAAAACCACCTTACAAGGCTGTTATCGCGCTCAAATCATTCCCCGGGGTGTGTATAATGGCCTTAACTGCCTATGAGGGCAGCAGGCTGATATTAACCGTCCATCATAGTAATGAAAACATCAAAAACCTACTGCTGGGCAGGGAGTAAAAGATCAAGGTCGATCTCCTCTCAAATAAGCCCTAATTTTTCTAAAGTTGTGACCGGGCTGATCCTCAACCTGCTGCTTCTGAGTGGGTTCGGGGGTTATTTTTTACTCAGCGGATCCCCGGAAATCGCAGTCGCATCAGCAGCTGGCCCAAAACAGCTTGCTCCCTCAGAATATCTCCGGGTTGAAATTGACCTGCCCAGCCCGACTCCAACAGCGCCAGCACCAACCCGAACACCTGTACCCTCTCTGGGTTCCCCTCCGATCCCGCTGGACTCTTTTGGCCAACCGGTTCCGGCCAGTTTCCTAATAACTGATATCACTGGAAAACGGCAATCCCTTCCGCTGAGCTGTGAATCCCGCTCCGCGGTGGACTGGGCTGCTTACTTCGGCGAAACAATCGATGAGATCGAGTTCTTCGAGGGGCTGCCCCAGGGTGATAACCCTGAAGAAGGATTTGTGGGGGATGTATTCGGAAGCTGGGGACAGATCCCACCAGAAGCCTACGGCGTCCATGCCGGACCTGTTGCCCAGCGCTTAAGGGAATATGGATTAAATGCCAAGGCGGTGAGGGAATTCACCTGGGAAGAGCTCCAGGTTGAGCTGGCAGCTGGTCAGCCAGTTATCCTGTGGGTTGTTGGGCATATCGCCCGGGGAACTCCAGTGCCCTACACCAGCTCAGATGGCCATGAAACAACCGTCGCCCGCTTTGAACATACAGTGATCGCGATCGGTTATAGCGAATACAAGATCACGGTCCTGGATGGGGCCAAAGTGTATGACCGGCACAAGGGGGAGTTCCTCAAATCCTGGGGGGTCCTGGAAAATCAAGCTGTGATCTGGATCGATTAGCCCTGGTATTACCCAGCCTTTTCAAAAGCCAGGATCCTCGCTTTCAGATCCAGATTCTCTTTGCCAGCATAACCGGTCAGACTGCCATCAGAACCAATCACCCTGTGACAGGGGATCACCAGAGGTAAATCATTGCGTTTTTCTGCCTGCCCAACAGCCCGGCAAGCCAGGGGATTGCCTATCGCAGCAGCGATCTCTCCATAGGACCGGGTTTCTCCGTAGGGGATTTGATATGTTTTTTTGAGAACCGCTCGCTGAAAATCAGTGTAGATCGACCAATCTATCGGAATATCAAAGCTTTGCAGCTCTTTCCTTAAATATGCCCGGATCTGTTCACTGGCAGCCCTGGTCTCGGCCTCAGAAAAGAGATACTGTCCTTCCTGGTATTGGGAATTCAGCTCCCAATAGGCTTCTCTATTTTCCTGGAACATCCTCAAACGGAGCAATCCTCGAGGGCTGACCGAAATACCAATCAATCCCAGAAAATCCGTCTCGATCACGTTTAAATAGATCACTGGATCCATAAAATTCCGTCCTGGGGTGAAGATTTAGGCTTAATTTCGAGTATACCACTCCCTGATCCCGACAATTCGTACTCCAAGCGTAGGGAAAGCGTCAGGTTTCCGTCAAGCAAAGCCTGACAGCTGATGCTACACTGAGGCCAGATAGGGAATTTCTCTTCTTCTCCTCCTTAGAGAGAGTCGGGTAATGGCGCACCCGACTCTCAATATTTAATGGCATCATCGTCCTGAATCATGGATCTCATAACGGTCAAATATTTAAGCCAAAAAACCTCCATTTGGGGTCAACCCAGGCGCCAATCTGGCCAATCAAGACTATAATAGGTACAACCAATCCCAGATCCATTCACAAGTAAACCTATGTCCTTTGCGCATCTCCACGTCCATACAGAGTATTCGATCCTTGATGGGTTCAGCAATATCAATTCCCTGGTCAAAAGGGCCAAGGAACTCGATATGCCTGCCCTGGCGATCACAGACCATGGGACCATGTTCGGAGTTGTGGATTTTTATCATGCCGCCCTGGAAGTGGGTATCAAACCCATCATAGGCGTGGAGGGCTACCTGGCTGCCCGGGGTATGAATGACCGTGAACCCCAATTGGACAAACGATCATCACACCTGCTGCTGCTGGCAGAAAATCAAACCGGTTATAAAAATCTGCTCAAAATCGCATCCGCTGCCCAGCTGGAGGGCTTCTACTATTTCCCCCGCATTGACCATGAGTTCCTGGCAGCCCATTCAGAGGGCCTCATCGCCACCTCGGGATGTATGGCAGCTGAGATCCCCCGGGCGATCAACCAGGGCCAGACCGAAGATGCCCGTAAAAAACTGGATTGGTACTACGAGGTCTTTGGGCGGGATAATTTTTACCTGGAACTCCAGCAGCACGATATTCCCGAGCTGGAGAATATCAACCGGGCTCTAATAGAGCTCGGCCCACATTATAATGCCAATTTTATTGCCACCAATGATGTCCATTACATCAATCCTTCCGATGCTGTGCTCCAGGATGTGCTGCTGGCGATCCAGACTGGCAAGATCCTGAGCGATCCAGACCGGATGCGGATGACTGACGAATCCTATTACCTGCGAACACCTGAGGAGATGCGGGGGATCTTTTCCGAAGTCCCTGGTGCGATCAACAATACTCTGCTGATCGCTGAACGCTGCAATGTCGACCTGGGTTTCAAAGAATACCATCTGCCCAATTTCCCGGTACCGGATGGGAAAACACCCGACGGCTATTTGCGGGAGCTATGTGTCAATGGCCTGCAAAAACGCTATCGGGACCGGTCCAGCGATCCCCACATCAGAGAGAGATTGGATTACGAACTTGGGATCATTAAATCGATGGGGTTTGATGCCTATTTCTTGATCGTCTGGGATCTGATCATCTACGCCCAGAAAAATAACATCTGGTACAACGCCAGGGGTTCAGCAGCCGCTTCAATCGTCTCCTATTGTCTGGAGATCACACCGATCGATCCCCTGGAACACAATCTGATCTTTGAACGTTTCTTGAACCCGGGCCGGATATCCATGCCGGATATCGACCTGGATTTCCCGGATGATCGGCGAGCAGAGATGATGCACTACTGTGCCGATAAGTATGGGCATGATAAAGTTGCCCAGATCATCACCTTTGGAACGATGAAAGCCCGGGCCGCGATCCGGGATGTTGGCCGGGTAATGGATATTCCCCTAGCTGAAGTTGACCGGGTGGCCAAAACCATCCCCAATATGCCGCCCATGAGCATCGAGGAAGCCCTGGTAAAATCAGCCGAGTTCCAGAAGCTCTACAATGACGCTCCCTATCTTCAAACTCTGATCAATACTGCCAAAGGTGTGGAAGGCACAGTTCGCAATGCCGGCACCCATGCAGCCGGTGTAGTAGTGACCGACCGGCCGGTCCAGGAATATTCTCCCCTGCATCGGCCAACCGGGAATATCGGCGACAGCCCGATCAACACGGTCACCCAGTATGAAATGTCCGTGGTCGATCGACTGGGACTGCTGAAAATCGATTTCCTGGGGTTATCCACCTTGACGATTATGGCCCTGGCCAGCGACTGGATCGAAGAACGTCACGGAGTAAAGCTAACCCTGGATAATATTCCTTATGATGATCTTAAAACCTTTGAATTGATCGGCCGGGGTGAAACCATCGGCCTTTTCCAGGTAGAAAGCTCGGGAATGCGGCGCTACCTGAAGGAGATGAAACCCACCCGGCTGGAGCATGTGATCGCCATGGTCGCACTTTACAGGCCAGGGCCGATGGATTTCATTCCGGATTATATTGACCGCATGCACTCCCGCCAGGAGATCAGCTACCGCCATGACCAATTGATCCCCATTTATGAAGAAACTTTCGGGATCCCGGTTTACCAGGAACAGATCATGCTCAGCGCAGTGGCAATAGCCGGCTACACTCCCTCGGAATCAGACAGCCTTCGCAAAGCGGTTGCTAAGAAAAAAGCCAAGGAACTTGACAAGCACAAGAAGAAATTCATCAGTGGAGCAGTAGAACGCGGCCTGGATGAGAAGGTCGCTGAGGAGATCTTTACTGATTGGGAAAAATTCGCCCGCTACGGATTCAACAAAGCCCACGCAGCAGATTATGGTTTGATCGCGGTCCAAACTGCTTATCTGAAAACCCATTATCCCGTGGAATATATGGCCGCCTTGTTGACGGTCTACCAAAACAACACCGATAAAGTCACCTTATATGCCTCCGAATGCCGCCAGATGGGCATTGAGATCCTGCCTCCCAATGTTAATTACAGCTGCTGGGGATTCACGATAGAAAAAGGGGCTGAAGGAGAAAACTGCATTCGCTTTGGCCTGGGTGCTGTGAAAAACGTCGGAGAAGGCCCCGTGGAAGAGATCATCATCGGGCGGGGTGAGATAACCTTCCAGAATGTGAATGACTTCCTGCGCAGAGTGGATTTACGCAAAGTTGGCAAAAGGGCCCTGGAATCCTTGATCCAGGTCGGCGCTCTGGACGATTTTGGAAGCCGGCCAGCCCTGCTGGAATCCATGGACCGGATCCTCTCCATTAGCTCATCAAACTTCCAGGCTGCGGATGCCGGCCAAATATCTATGTTCGGGGATGGTACTGGATTGACAGAATCTATTAAATTGCCAGCAACCCAGAACCCGGTCAGCCGTCGGGCCCAGCTAGATTGGGAGCGCGAGCTGATCGGCCTTTATGTTTCCGACCATCCACTCAGCACAGTCATGGATAGCCTCAAGGACCATGTCACTCATTTTGCCCAGGACCTGGCTGAGGCCAAACACCAGGAAAGGGTCAGCGTGGCTGGCGTTGTGACCAAGATCCGCCCCCACCAGACCAAAAACGGAAAAGCCATGGCATTTGCGACCATCGAAGATATTCAGGGCACGATCGACCTGGTGATATTTCCCAATACCTGGAGTCAGTATGCCGAGATAGTGCGGTTTGATGAAATCATTTATGTCAAAGGAAAGGCAGATGCCAACGGCGGGGATACCAAAGTCCTGGTTGACCAAATCTCCACCAGCCTGACCCATGTGGAGCCGCTCACTCCTGCCGCAAACACTCAACCAACTTTCCAGGAAGAGAACAAAACATCCCAGACACCTACAAATCCCCTGCCCCTCCAAACCGAGGATGAGGAAACCCAGGATTTTTCCGGGAATGATTTTCCTTTCCCACCGGAGGATCCATCCCTTGATCCGGAACAGGATGTCCCCTCTTCGGAGCCAATCGGAGAAGATCTCCAATCAACCCCTCCAGCTGACCTTCAAGTGGAATCAGCCCTGCAATCGGATCCCTCTCCGGGATTGGCACCAGCCCCCGAACCGGCTCAATCCCCAGACGACTCTCCCCAACTCGAAATGGTAGGCGCGATTACATTGGAGGAGGACTCCACCTATCTGATCACCATCATCTTGAAAAACCGGGGCGACACGATGCGGGACAAACTTCGCTTGCGGCAAGTTTACGGCACATTGATCAGTTATCCTGGAAAGGACCGGTTTGCTTTCCAGATCTCTGAGAACGACAGATCTCATCTCCTGGAATTCCCCAATGCAACTACCAGGATCAGCAAGAATTTGATCAACCAGCTGCGGGAGATGCTGGGCCGTGAGAATGTCCAGGTGGAGAAGTATCTTTTCTGATCTCCAGCAGCCCTCAACGAGAATATTTCATCCGCAGGAGCTGGCGCTCCTGCTTGAGCCGCAAAGGGGGGGTGCTGTGGCTTTTATGGTGCTCTAAGGAGAGCGCCAGCTCTCCGGATGCTTATGGCCAGGGTGATCATGCCGCAGGAGCTGACGCTCCTGCTTGAGCCACAAAGGGGGGTGTTGTGGCCTTTATGACGCTCTAAGGAGAGCGCCAGCTCTCCGGATGTTCTTGGCCAGGGTGGTCCTGACCCAGGAGCTGGCGCTCCTGCTTGAACCGGTAAATGGGAGCGTTCCTGCTGGAGCAGATAAATGGGGGGCAAATATCCCCTAGATCTTTATATCCGGACCTGGTTGAGCCAAAATCTGGGCAATTGGCAGCAAATCCATCCACCATTGCGATTTGGGCCTTCCAAAATCCCGGTCTTCCAATCGGGGATAATTCTCCATGTCAGTAAACTGGATCTTTCCACCCTCCAGGCCAATAAAAACCTGGCCAGGTTGTTTTTTTCCGATCTCATCCAATAGATAATTGATGCTCCGAACCCCCAGGCGGGTACCCTGGATGCGGTCAAATGGAGTGGGATTCCCACCTTGCTGTTGGTGGCCGAGGATCGCCTGACGGACATCAAAGAGATCTGCCCCTTCCACTTCAAACAGTCTGACCATAAAATCCGTCGTGTAAACCGGATGTGCACTTTCATTGCGGATCATCAAACCCAATCGCTTTCCAAGGCTGAAGCCGGCCACAAGGTGATCAACATCATTTTGCAGATCCTGCAGGGTGATACCTTGTTCGTGAAGATATACTCTCTCGGCTCCGGTCGCCAACCCACTCATTAATGTCAGGTAGCCGCAATAACGGCCCATGGTTTCAACCACAAAACAGCGCCGGGACGCCACAGCGGATTGTTTGATCTGGTCCACGGCCCGGACAATGCTGTTCAAGGCTGTGTCAGATCCGATGCTGAGTTCTGATCCAGGGCGGTCATTATCAATCGTAGCTGGCAAACATACGATCGGAATCCGGAACTTCGGGAAGTCTTTTTGGCGGATGAACATTTCATAGACAGAATCATAGCCGGCCTCACCACCGATCACCAGCAGAGCATCGATCTGATGATCCTCCAGGGAGCGGGCCATGGCGTAATAATCTCCCGCTCCAGGCACGGTCCGATTTGTGCCAATCTCGGCTCCCCCCTGGCCTACCAGTCCCCTGACATCCATCCAGGCCAACTCCCGGATATCTCCAGCGATCAACCCTGGAAATCCATTAAATATTCCCAACATGGTATGGCCCTGATTTGAGCCCCATCGAACCGCGACCCTGAGTACGGAATTCATTCCCGGGGCTGGTGCACCGGAGTGCATCACCCCGATCCGGTATGTTTCGGAAGGATTATTAACGGGTTTTGGCCCTGCCTGGAACATGGTTGTTAAGATTTCATGGGTGGAATTGAAACCAGAGCCCCGCAGTTCGAGGACTTTCTCAAAATCCTTCCCAGCGGCATACTCTGAGATCTGTCGGGTCAAACCCACACTTTCCACCAGAGGCGTACCCACAACTCGATTGCCCTGCATACCGATCAGCTGGGGCTGATCACCCGGTTTCGATTCCTGAAGGTTCTGGACCGCGGCAAAACCCAGGATCGTCCCCAGGTTGCGGTCAAATGCCGAGGGCGATCCCCCCCGCTGATAATGACCCAGGACGGTGATCCGGGTATCTTCACCGAGCATATCCTCAAGGGTTTCCTTAACACCCTGGCTGGTAATTGGGGTGCCGTTTTTGTCCAGGGCTCCCTCGGCAACCACCACAATTGAATCTCGACGACCTGCCTCCCGGCCTGCTTTAAGCGCCTGGCACATCTCGCCCCGCCAACCTTCTGGATCAGGGGGAACTTCAGGAATAAACAACCAGTCCGCACCCGCTGCCAGGGCTCCCATCATGGCCAGGTATCCACAATTGCGGCCCATGACTTCAACCACAAAACTGCGCTGATGGCTCGATGCCGTGCTGGTTATCGCGTCGATCGCTTCGGTGATCCTATGCAAGGCTGTATCAGCCCCGATGGTCATATCCGTTCCGTACATATCGTTATCGATCGATCCCGGCAGCCCAACGATCAGAAGCTGGGGATATTTTTTTGCGCTGTCTTTCGGGATCGAGGACGACTCGATCAACTCAGTGAGCAGATCTGGCCACTCAGTCCTGAAGATGGACGCTCCGGTCAGACTGCCATCACCTCCGATCACAATCAGACCATCAATGCCCTGATCGACCAAATTTTTAGCTGCCTTCTTCCTTCCCTCCCGGGTCCGGAACTCATCACAGCGGGCAGTGCCGATCACCGTGCCTCCCTGCTGGAGGATCCCGCCTACAGATTCCCAGCTGAGCTCCCGGATCAAATCACCGCCTTCAACCATTCCCCGGTAGCCTTCTGATATGCCGTATATTCCGATCCCCAGATTCAGGGCGGACCTCACAGCGGAACGCAGGGCGGCATTCATGCCCGGTGCATCACCGCCGCTGGTCAGGATCCCAATTTTATTCATGTTTTATCATCTCCAACCTCTGACCCGTTTTACTTTTTCAGCTGATTTTCATCCCAATTCAACATGGGGATCTTCAAACCATGCTTTTTGGCGGTATCTATGGCTATCTGATAACCCGCGTCTGCGTGGCGGACTACTCCCATCCCTGGATCGGTGGTGAGAACCCTTTCCAACCTGCGGGCAGCTTCCGGAGTGCCGTCTGCCACGATCACCTGTCCGGCATGCTGACTGTAGCCTATCCCTACTCCTCCACCGTGGTGGAAGGATACCCAGGTAGCTCCGCCAATGGCATTGATTAAGGCATTTAGGATCGGCCAATCGCTGACCGCATCCGTTCCATCCAGTAGGCCTTCGGTTTCCCGGTTGGGGGATGCTACCGAACCGCTGTCCAGATGATCTCTGCCGATAACGATCGGCGCTGAAACGATGCCATCAGCAACCAACTTATTGAATGCCAGGCCAGCCCGGGCTCGCTCCCCGTATCCCAACCAGCAGATCCGGGAAGGGAGTCCCTGGAAAGGCACCCTCTCCCGGGCCATCTTGATCCAACGGACCAAGTGCTGGTCTTCAGGGAACAGCTCCAGGATCAGCTCATCTGTCCGGTAGATATCCTCCGGGTCGCCGGAAAGAGCCACCCACCGGAAGGGTCCTTTTCCCTCACAGAAGAGCGGCCGGATATAAGCCGGGACAAATCCCGGGAAATCAAAAGCATTTTTTAAACCCTGGTTAAACGCCTGCTGGCGGATATTATTTCCATAGTCAAATACCACAGCGCCCCTGGCCTGCATCTCCAGCATGGCCTGAACCTGATCGACCATGGAAGCCAGCGAACGCTGGCGGTAGGTTTCTGGATCCTGCGCTTTCAGCTGCCGGGCTTCCGACATGCTCAGTCCACCAGGAACGTAATCCATTGCGTCATGGGCTGAGGTTTGATCTGTGACCACATCCGGAATAAATCCCCTCCTGACTAGCTCCGGAAATATATCCGCAGTATTCCCGATCAAACCAATCGAGATGGCTTTCTGCGATTCCTTGTGCTCCTGGACCACTTCAATGGCATCCGCCAGATTATCGAGCACCAGGTCTACATAGCCGATATCCAATTTGCGTCGGGCGTGGGCAGGATCCACCTCAACGATCAATCCCACTCCCTCATTCATGGTGATCGCCATCGGCTGCGCTCCGCTCATTTCACCCAGCCCTCCGGTCAGCACAAATTTCCCTTTTAAGGATGTCCAGCCCTGCTGCTCCGCCAGGGATCCCAGGGTTTCATATGTGCCCTGGAGAATCCCCTGGGTCCCAATGTAGATCCAGGATCCTGCCGTCATCTGGCCGTACATCATCAAGCCCCGGGCGACCAGACTGTCAAAATGCTCCTGGGTCGCCCAGAATGGGACCAGGTTGGAATTGGCGATTAACACCCGGGGGGCATCCTGGTGTGATTTGAAGACCGCCACCGGTTTACCGCTCTGCACCAGCAAAGTCTCGTCAATATCCAATTCCTTCAAGCTGGCCAGGATGGCATCAAATGCCTCCCAGCTGCGGGCAGCTCTTCCACTGCCCCCGTATACGATCAGATTATCAGGATCACCCGCGACCTCCGGATCCAGGTTGTTCTGGATCATCCGGTAAGCGGCTTCGATCTGCCAATTTTTACAAGTCCTCTCTGTTCCCCGAGGCGCCCGTACTTCTCGTGGTCCGGACATGAGGCCCTCCTTTGTTGAAATAAGTGGTCATCTGCAACCCTATTATATAACAACAGCTGGGGAGATGTTTTTTCGTTGAGAGGGCTATTTATTCTGTGTTAAGGTTGGGGAACTTACCAAATTATCAGGTCGGAATAAATCCCCTTTTCTCCCACAAGACGACCTGGTATGGTAAGATTTGGGCGGACAAAATCACCTGGTCATCTGAATAAAGGAAAACCATCTTATGAAGAATATATGTGTAGTCGGAGTGGGTTACGTTGGCATTATTACAGCATCCTGCTTTGCAGATCTGGGAAACAGAGTTGTTGCCCTCGACATTGATGAGCGAAAAATAGCCGGTCTGAAAGAAGGCAAAATGCCCATCTATGAACCGGGTTTAAAAGAACTTGTCGAACGGAATGTTGAGGCAGACCGAATCCAGTTCACCAGCTCCTACGCAGAAGCCCTGCGGGAGGCCGAATTCGTATTCATCGCTGTTGGGACTCCATCTGGAGTGGATGGCGAAGCCGATCTGCAGTATGTTGCCTCTGCTGCCCGCTCGATTGCTGATCATATCAAAGATGAGCTGATCATCATTAATAAATCCACCGTGCCGGTGGGAACCGGGGACTGGGTGTCTGATATCATTCACCAGCAGAATCCCAAAGCTGGAAAATTCGCTGTCGTTTCCTGCCCTGAATTCCTGCGAGAAGGCTCTGCCATCAGCGACTTTATGCAGCCTCACCGCATTGTGATTGGCTCCCTGGATCCTGAAGCGGCTGACAAGGTGGCTCAACTGCACCTGCCCTTAAGGGCACCCATCGTGATCACAGACCTGAGGACTGCTGAGATGATCAAATATGCCTCGAATGCATTTCTGGCCACCAAGATCTCATTTATCAATGAGATCGCCAATATCTGTGAGGATCTGGGAGCGGATGTGCTGGAAGTCTCCAATGGAATGGGGTTTGATACCCGGATCGGACCGGCCTTCTTGAACGCCGGTATCGGATATGGTGGGTCCTGTTTTCCCAAGGATGTCAAAGCCCTGGCCTTTATGGCCGAGGAAAAAGGACGCCAGCCCCAGCTTCTAAATTCAGTGATGATGATCAACGACAATCAGCGTTTGATGGCTGTTAAGCAGATCAAAGCCATGTTAGGATCCCAGGATCTGACTGGCAAGGTGGTCGGCATGTTGGGACTCTCATTTAAACCCAATACAGACGATATGCGAGATGCCCCCTCGGTAACAATCGCCAATCTGCTGCTGGAAAGCGGAGCCGAGGTCAAAGCCTTTGATCCCATCGCCATGGCTGAGGCTGCCAAGCAGCTTCCTGGTGTCAAAATGGTCGAAAGCCCATACAAACTGGCCGAAGGTTGTGACCTGATCATGATCACAACAGAATGGAATGAATTTCGCCAACTGGATCTCCGCAAGATCAAGGACTCGATGAAAACTCCCTTGCTGTTTGACGGCCGGAATATTTATGATCCTGCCAAGATGGCCGAGCTTGGATTCCGCTACCGGGGTGTGGGTCGGGGCTACAACGGAAGCTGAACTAATCCAAAAATTCCCGGCAGATAAGAATCATCACCTGGCAGACATCTCTGGACATCCATCATGGAAAACAAACCTGAAAAGCCACCCGTAATAGATTACGAGGGATCTGATTATCAAACCAGCTTCTGGGAAGAAGGTGGTCGGGAGTATGAAGATCGGGTTGAACAGGTCGCGCTAAAACGGCTGCTGCCAGACCAGGGAGATCTGCTCCTTGAAATTGGAGCTGGAGCCGGAAGGAATACTCCCAGGTATGGGGGTTATCAGCGTGTCGTCCTCCTGGATTATTCCCTGACCCAGCTGCAGCAAGCTCAGCAGTACCTGGGCCGGAGCGATAAGTATATCTACGTTGCGGGTGATGTCTACAGCCTGCCATTTGTGGCTGATCTTTTTGATGGCGGGACCATGATCCGGACCCTGCATCACCTTCAGGATCCCCTCCCGGCCCTGAATCAGATCAATCGGGTCCTTCAAGCGGGAAGCCCCTTCCTGCTGGAATATGCCAATAAAAAGAATCTGAAAGCCATCCTGCGATATCTTATGGGCCGGCAGGAATGGAACCCCTTCACCCCAGAAGCTGTTGAATTTGCCAGGCTGAACTTTGATTTCCACCCCCAAAGCATCCAAAAATGGCTCCGGGAAGCAGGGTTTGAACTGAAACGACAGCTGACGGTCTCCCACTTCAGGATCGATTTTCTCAAACGAACCCTTCCTACCGGTCTGCTGGTCTCACTGGATTCGCTGCTGCAGTTTACCGGCTCCTTGTGGCAGTTATCTCCCAGTGTCTTCACCCGGAGTACAACCCTAAAAGAATCCTTGCCCCCTGAGGGATTTTTCCAATGCCCGAACTGCAGCAAGGAACTTCCTGGGGCAAAAACGACCGGGGACCATTTAGTCTGCCCAGCCTGCCAAAAGCGGTACTCAATTCTTGATGGGATCTATGATTTTCGGAATTAAAAAGCCCTGGAAAATTTTCCGGGGCTTTTTTATGAGATCAGGCTCACTACCAACTGCGTAATTTTGCACCCAGCTCTTTTTCCAGTCGAATCACAATCTTGTTTCTGATTGCCAGGACATCCTGATCAGTCAGGGTTCTCTCTGGATCCTGGTAAACCAGGCTGTACGCCAGGCTCTTTTTGCCCTCCCCTAACTGGTCACCCCGGTAGACATCAAACAACCTGACCTCTCGCAAGGTATTTCCGCCGGTTTGTTCGATCATGTTCTGCACATCCTGGGCTGGAAGATCCTCATCCACAACCAATGCCAGGTCCTCAAGCACTGGAGGATGAACAGGGATCGGCTGGACTTCATACAGGTCATCAATCATTTCCAGCAAGACTTCCAGATCCAGTACAGCAGCCGCCAGGGGTTTAGCGGGGAGTTTATAATTTTGCTTGACCTGGGGATGGATCTCACCCAACCTGCCCAGGATCCTGTCATCTTTTTCGATCCGGGCAGTTTTTCCAGGGTGAAAACTTGGATAGGCATCTGGTTTGAAACTCACTCCCTCAATATGGAGCCCCTCCAGCAGGGCTTCCAGCAAACCTTTCAGATCGAAGAAATCCATATCCTGTTGTTCGGATCCCTGCCAGGAGGAAAGACCTCTGGAGCCTGAAAGACATATTGCCAGCCTGGATCGCTCCACGGTGCCTGATTTATCCTGCGGCGGCAGTATCTCCGGTCCAATTTCAAACAGCGCTATCCGATCCCGGATGCGGCGGTTCCTCTCCACAACCTCCAGCAGGCTGGCAAGCAGATCCTGCCGCAGTACGGTTTTATCTGAGCTGATCGGATTGGCCACCCGGAGGTATCTTCGGTCCTGGTCCAGCTGGTCGGGGGGATGAGCTCTGGCTTCTGCTTCAGGCGAGGTCATCCGATAGGTGACAACTTCCTGCAATCCCAGACCTGCCAATCTATCGCGAATGATCTCCTCCAATTCGAGATCCCGGTTGCCGACCTGTTCTGGCAGGCCGTCAGCCAGATCGTTTTCCGGGATGCGATCATAACCGTAGATCCTGGCGATCTCCTCCATCAGGTCAGCTTTTCCGATCATGCCTTCGCCAATATCCAGCCGATGAGGAGGTGTGGTGACCAACAATTGATCAGCATTCACCTGAACTTCAAATTCTAGCTTTTTTAGCAAATCAGCAATCTCCTGGCTGGACAGGCTGATTCCTAACCAGCGCTGAACATCAGCCGGGCAAAGTTCAACCGTCGGGTCAACGGGAGGCAGGGGGTATTCATCAACCAGACCCTCAGCAATAATTCCCCCGGTCCATTTTTGCATCCAATCCAGGCAGCGGGATACACCCAGCGGGGCCAGTTCCGGATGGACTCCCCGCTCAAAGCGGTAAGCCGCTTCTGACGGCAAACCCTGGGCAGACACAGTCTGGCGCACATTGACATAATTCCAGGAAGCGCCTTCCAGCAGGATTGTCCTGGTCTCTGGACCAACTTCGGTTTCAGCGCCCCCCATCACGCCGGCCAGGGATAGCGGTCCTTTTTGATCTGTAACCAGGACTGTAAAATCATCCAGTTTTCTTTCGACACCATCCAGGGTGACCAATTTTTCTCCCTTTTTTGCCCTCCGGGTACCGATCTGCGGGGTTTTACCGCCAGCTCTTTTCAGCAGCAGATCGTAATCGAAGGCGTGTAAAGGCTCACCAATTTCCAGCATGGTGTAATTGGTGGCGTCTACCAGGGCATCGATCGGACGCACACCAGCATGTTTCAAGCGCAGCTGGACCCAATAGGGGCTGGGTTTCTTCTCAACATTTTCGATCATCCCCAGCACAAAACGGGGGTTATCCTCTGGGTTGTCGATCACAATCGATACTTTGCCCTGGATCGGATCACCGATCAGAGCTGGTTTAATTATGGGTAGTTTTAACTCAGCCCCAGTCAGGGCAGCGACTTCCCGGGCAACACCCAAAATACTGGCAGCTCGTGCAAGATTAGGGGTGATTGCAATCACAAAAACAGCATCTCCCAGATAATCAGCCATTGGGGATCCCGTTGGCGCGTCATGGTCCAGCAGAATAATACCCTCATGTTCCTCGGAGATCCCCAGTTCTTTCTCTGAACAGGTCATGGAATAAGATTCAACACCCCGGATCTTCTTGCGCTTTAGTGTCGTCAGCGCATTGGGATCTGTCTCGTTATAGGCATCCATAATTGTGGCGCCTTCCCGGGCATAGGCCACTTTAAGGGGAGGATCGAGCTTTCCACTCTCTAAAAATGGGAGCAGGTTGGGGGCGCCGGTCAAAACGATATGCTCCTGTTTTCCGTCGTTTAGGCGGCAGAGCACCAGGCGATCAGCATCAGGATGGGGCATCACTTCGCTGATCTCAGCAACCACGATCTGGTCAGGATGCCAGCCAATCCCGGTAATTTTGGTTTCCCCCCCTCCCTCCTCAGGCATCGCCAATCCGACATAGCGAATTTCTTCCACTTCAAGACCAGCCAGGGTAAGCCTGTGAGCCAGCTCTTCCAGGGGCAGATTAATGTCTACATATTCTTTCAGCCATGATATGGGTACTTTCATTGTCAGGTCCTTTCAATAAAAAAACGAAAACAATTAGAACTGATCCAGGAAACGAAGATCGTTGGCCCAGAAATAGCGGATATCCTCGATATGATGGCGCATCATGGTGATACGTTCCGGTCCCATTCCAAATGCAAAACCAGAATAGATCTCTGGATCAAATCCTCCATTCATCAAGACCGTCGGGTGTACCATGCCGCAGCCCAGGATCTCCAGCCAGCCGGTCCCTTTACATACCTGGCAGCCTTCAGATCCACACAGAAAACAGCCCACATCCATCTCTGCGCTGGGCTCTGTAAATGGGAAATGGGAGGCCCGAAATCTGGTTTTGGCATCCTGCCCGAACATCCTGCGGGCAAAATTACTTAACGTCCCCTTCAGATCTCCAAAGGTGATGCCCTTCCCCACCGCCAAACCTTCAACCTGATTAAATTGGATCTCGGACCGGGACGTGATCTGCTCATAACGGTAGCACATCCCCGGAAGGATGATCCGTATGGGTGGTGGGTCAGCCGGATATTTCCGGGTATGCTCCCTCATGGCATGAATTTGCCCGGGTGAGGTATGGGTTCTCATCATCAGCGGATCGTCACCCCTGTCCTCCGAGCTTTCCAGGAAAAAAGTATCCTGCATATCCCGGGCTGGATGGTGGGGAGGGAAATTCAGAAGCTGGAAATTATATTTATCACTCTCGACCTCTTGGGAGCGGTAGATCTGGAAACCCATATCCCCAAAGACCCGATAGATTTCCCTTAATGTCTGGGTAGTGGGATGCAGGCTCCCGCGGACTACCCTGCGTCCCGGCAAGGACACATCGATCACTTCCTGTTCCAGGGCCTGATAGATGGCATGCTGTTTTAACAGCGCTTCTTTGGCTGTCGAGGCAGTTTCCAGGGCAACTTTAACCAAATTGGCGTTTTTGCCTACCAGGGGTTTTTCTTCCTTGGAGAGCGTGCCCAGGCTCTTAAATACATCCATGATCGCAGAATTTTTGCCAAGGTAGATCACTTTCCATTTTTCCAGCCCGTCCAGACCATTGATGCTTTCCAATGCATCCAGGGCCTGTATTTTGATTTTTTCTAAATCTACTGCCATTTTTTCTCCTAAAAATATCATCCTGGGGGGAAATAAAAAACCCGCCCCAATTGGGACGGGATTACCCGCGGTACCACCCAGATTAGCCGGCTGTCGGCTCAACTTTTCCCAACAGCAGTCTATTTTCCGACTGCGATTGGTTCCCCGGATAACGAGGGGGGTTCGGCTCAGACTACTTGGAGGATCCTTTCCCCTGAGCTCTCAGGAGTGAATTTCATCTGGCAGACATTCTGGTGCGGGATCTCAGTCAACGTCCCGTATTCCCTGTCAGCGGCCGCCAGTTTACTTCTCTCCGTCCGCGATTTGATTATTCTTTCTGTCAGTTCATGTTCTCTAATTATGGATAAAATATGGTTTCTGTCAAGCCCAAACCCGGGCCTTTAGTTCAGATTCTCCTCTGGTATCTGATCTGAATACCCATCCAGGGTGTTTTCGGCCCATCCAAAAACAAATGATGCCAATCGGGCCACCAACTGAAGCAGCGCCAGATCACGTTGATTAAAATGCCCATCGGAGATTGAATTCACCACTTCCATCACTCCCAAGACCCGGTCTTCCAAGATCAACGGCACTGCCATCAGACTCTGGGTATGGAATCCAATCGATTGGTCCACCGCTGAGATCCAGCGTTCATCCCTGCGAACATCCTGGACAAGGGCGGGTTTGCGATGGGTTGCAACCCAGCCGGCCACACCTGAATCAGAAGGTATCCGGAATTCAGTCAGTTCGTCCTGGCGGCTGCCCACTACAGCCACAAAAACCAATTCCTCACTGTCCTCATCGAGGAGCAAAATAGATCCGTTCTCGGAATCAACTGCTTCCAAAGCGATCACCAGGATATCCATGACCATTTTAAGGATCTCAGCTGAGGAGGAGAAAACATCCCCCTCAAAGCCCAAATCATTTAAGGCCCGGATCATTTTCCAAATCCGGTCATTTTGCTCCCGGAGCGTATAATTCAGCTCTTTGATCTCAGCCAACTCTTCTTTGATTGATTTTAATAGCTGCGCTTCCACCATCAATGGTTCCTCCCCAACAAGGCCTGGTCTCCAGATTATCCCTGATCGAGCCAACTTTTGATAATTATACAGCCAATTTGCGATCTGTGAGATTTCCTCCCGGTCCATTCCCAGAAACGTTTATAATCTACACATATGATGACCAAAAACCCAGCCAGGAAGATCCTGGTGCTGTCCGTCACCTTGTTATTTATTATCAGTGCCTGTGGAGGTGGAAATCAATCCTCCACCTATACTGCTACTCCCATACTCCCCACCAGGACTCCCTTCCCACCGTCACCCACTCCAATACCTACAGCAGCCATTGTGAATGGTGATCTGATTACCCTTGCTAATTACCAGGAAGAGCTGGCTCGCTATAAAGCTGCAGTTAATCGTGATCTCACTGAAGAAGATCATTTGATTGTGATCCATGACCTGATCAACCTCACCCTGCTGGCCCAGGCTGCACAATCAGAGGGCTACCAGGTCAGTGAGGAAGAATTGGATGCCAGGATCGAAAAACTCGATCCAGAAGGACGCCCCCTCACTGATTGGCTGGCAGTTTATGGCTTCACAGAGGAAAGCTTTCGGACACACCTAAAGAGATCACTGGAAGCTGCCTGGATGAGGGATCAGATCCTAGAGGATGTTCCCCTCGAGGCTGTGCATATCCATGTCCAGCAAATGCTGCTCTATGATCTTCCGGCAGCGGAATCAACTCTGGCCAGCTTGAATGAGGGCAAGGATTTTGCTCAATTGGCCAACAATTATGATCCCCAGACCAGGGGTGACCTGGGCTGGTTTCCAGAAGGTTTCTTAACCATGCCAGAATTGGACCCGATCATCTTTAGCCTTGAGGTCGGGGAGTATAGTGATATTATTGAGACGGAAATCGGTTATCATATCATCAAGGTGCTCGACAAACAGGAAAATCGCCCCCTTGATCCGGCTATTCGCCAAATTCTGCAGGAAAAAGCCCTGGATAATTGGCTTGAACGGCGCTGGAAACTGAGTACAATAGAGATTAGCCTGCCCTCCTAAATTGCATCCGGGAGAATATTATGTCAGATCCACTGGATGATTTCTTCGACGAACCCGAAGCAGTCAAACATTCGGCCCCACCCCCACAAAAAAGAAAACGCCGCCCTGGATGTTTTTTAAACCTGCTCTCAGGCATATTTGTCGCAGGCACAATGGTGGTTGGGTTGCTTTTTGGGATCATTTTTATCAATCCTCAAACAGGTTTAAATCCACTCCCACCCACTACCCTGCCAGCCTTGGTCCTGACCAATACTCCAACGCCTACTCCGAAGGGTATCCTGCCACCGACATGGACATCAACCGTTATCCCAACTGAAACTTCCACACCGACGCCAACTCCCACGGACACACCCATTCCAACAGTTGAAAACACACCCGTACCAACCGCCGATTTGGAAAGTGGAGTTTCTTTTGGCCTCCAGGAAGGTTTTCCTACATATCAGATCAACACGGTACACGCTGACGCTGGATGCAAATGGCTGGGGGTTGCAGGGCAAATCATAGATAAGGATGGTCTGCCGGTCAGCGGCGTCCTGGTGGAGACCGGTGGAACACTTGGCAGCCTGGAAATTTCTGGCATAACCCTCTCTGGAATGGCTCCTGCATATGGCGAAGGTGGTTTTGAACTCCATCTGAGCAACTCTCCGGCTGCATCGGAAGGCACGATCTGGATCCAACTGCTTGACCATGCCAACCTGCCTCTCTCAGAAAAGATTTATATTGATACATCTGAAAGCTGTGATTCGAATCTGATCAAAGTAAATTTCATCCAACTGGCAACCCAATAGCTGCCTGATCCCCTCCAAAATATAAAAAATCCGGAGAACTTCCTCTCCGGATTTTTATTTTAAGAGTGATAGATCCTGGAATATTGGGCTCGGATCAATTGAATGGCCTTGTTGATCAGGACCCGGTTCCTCTCAATTTGATGCCAGCGGCTCGCGCCTGAAGAATGGGGAAGTGGTATCACCATTCTGCCCTGGACCTTGAGTTGAGTTCCGACGATCTGATCCAATTTTAAACTCTTTTTATAAAAGAGATTGATTGCCAGACGGCCGATCGGAATGATGACTTGAGGGTTGACCAGCTCAATCTCCTGATCAAGATATCTCCGACAGAATTCCTGTTCGACCTTTCCAGGGACCCGATCCCCATTACCCGTAGGCTGGCGGCCCGGATAGCATTTCGTAACCGAAGTCATATATTGGGTAGAACGGAACCAATTTTCCTCCAAGCCTGCCTGTTCCAGCCAGCCAAAGAGCCTCGTTCCACTTCCAGCATTAAAGGGCCGCTGGGCTTCCTGTTCAGTGATGCCGGGAGCCTGGCCAATGGTCATCAATTCCGCTTTTGCGGTCCCTGAAAAAACCGCCGGGGGATAAATCTCATATCCGGCTTTCAAACACAGACGGCATGATTTCATTTCTGATTGGATATCCTTCAAATTCGGTGCCACGCCAATAACTCCTCTTGAATTTATTTCACTTAGATTCCCCGCTAAATGCCATCCAAGATTCCTGAATGAATTGGGCATCTTCTTCCAGAGTAGGACTTTCGCAAAGGATCCTTCCCCTGGCCCCAACATCCTTCAAAGCCCGGAAAAGGGCTTCAAGATTAAAATCTGATTCGCTGAGAACCAGGTGGTTCTGCTCGCCTTTAGCGGTGTATGCTATTCCAGAAAGATGGCAGTGCAGGTTTTGGAGGCTTTTTTTGCCCAGAGATTTTTGATAAGCTGCAAAAACATCCATCCATTCTTCGTAGGAGTTCATTGATCCGTCACCCGGACGGGCGTGAAGGTGGGCAAAATCCAGACAGGGTTCAACGCCGTCGATCTGGCTCATTTCCAGAGTATCTTGCAGAGATCCCAACATGGCCTCTTTCCCCATCACCTCCGGACGCAGAGTCACCGGGTTTTTCTCTTTGCGCAGCTCTGCGACACATTTTTCCAGGCGGGGGAGAGCTGTTATTAGGACCTCTGGGGCGGGTTGTCCAAAATAGGATCCAGGGTGAAAAACGATATCTGTAGCACCTGACGTCCATCCCGCCCGGGCGGAATCCATCAGCCGTTTCCGGGATTTGGGCCATTCCTCCGCGTTGGCGTTGAGATTGATATAGTAAGGAGCATGTACGCTTAAGGCGACGTCTCGCTCCTTCCCCGCTTCGAGGATCTCCCGGGAAGTGGTTTCCGATACCCGGACAGAGCGTACCCAGCCCAATTCCATGGCCTGCAGACCCAGCTCATCCAGATAATAGATCCCCCCTACACTGCCCCCCGGATTTTTGGGTTTATTTTTCGGAGTACCTACGGTTCCAAAACGAAATGAAATTTCACTCATTTTCCCTTCCACCAATAAAAAACCTTCAGCTTAACAATCCACTCAACATCAACCACAGCCGGGGACCAAAAAGGGCGAGGCCAACCAGAATCGAAATAAAGGCACTGACCAGGACTGCCCCGGCGCTGACATCTTTGACGATCTTCGCCACCTGGCTGTGTTCAGGACTGACCAGGTCGACAATCAATTCTACAGCTGTGTTGAAAATCTCCGCAGTCCAGACCATTCCAATCACCAGCACCAGGCTGATCCACTCCACTCTCTCTATTCTGAATAACACCCCCAATCCGAGCACCGCCAGGGTGATCACCCCATGGATCCTGACGTTCTGTTGGGTCGAAAACACATATTTAATGCCTTCCAGAGCGATGCCAATGGACTTGATCCGGGAAGTTATTTTTCCATCCGATCTCATTTAGTTTGCCGCTCCTCTACCTGGATATCTAAACCCATCCCGGTGAGAATTTTTTCCTGGAAAGACCACATGGCTTCTTTTTCGCTTTTAGTCCCATGATCATATCCCACTAAATGCAGCACGCCATGTATGACCAGAAGCTGAACTTCTTCGATGGCTAGATGGCCCCGATCAAGAGCTTGGGCGCTGGCCTGGGGAAATGAGATCACCACGTCGCCAAGATAGCGAGAACCCAGGTCTGGATCCTCAAAATCAGCCGCAAAGGATAGAACGTCCGTGGGTTGATCGAGGCCCCGATAACGTTTATTCAGTTCCTGGATTTCCAGATCGTCAGTAATACGGATCGACAAGGAGGGAGAATCGCTAACACCACAGAGCTGAAGGGTAAGTTCTGCAGCCTGGCACAGGACCTGGTCATCCAGCTGATCTTGGAATTGGTCTTCAACCAGGATCGTAATCACGGTGTACCTGAGCTCACTTTCTAACTTCTACCAATGTGTCATCAGAGGATGTATCAGCTGGTTTTTTGGGGGTTTTTTCTTCGGCTGGATAATTGACCCGGGCATGATAATTTCCCTTTAGGGTCGCTGTGAATGAATCTATGATCACTTTTAAGTCTTTAAGTGTTATATCTGTGCTGTTGAGCTGACCGGATTCAACCCGGCGGTCGACCATATCCTTGATCAATCCTCTCAGATCCTCATCCGAATCCAGATTCTGGGAACGCACATAGGCTTCGCAGCCATCCGCCAGCATCACAAGTGCAGTCTCAACGGATTGCGGCCGGGGACCCGGATATCTAAAAAGGGATTTATCTACTTTTGTCTCGTCTCCGTCAGCTAATCCGAGGGCTTTGCCATACTGGTAGCGGGTCAGCAGGGTACCATGATGCTCGGGTATGAATTCCCGGATCCTGCGCGGCAGGCGATATTTCTTCGCTAGTTCCATTCCGTGGTGAACATGGTCGATAATGAGCGCAGCACTTTCCACGGGGTCTATATCGTCATGGGTATTCAATTGATTGGATCCCTGATTCTCAATGAAAAACTGAGGGTTGTTCATTTTGCCAATGTCGTGATACAAAGCCCCTACCCTGGCCAGCATGCTGTTGGCCTGGATCCTTTCAGCCGCCTGTTCAGCCAAGTTGGCAACTTGCAAAGTATGCTGATAAGTACCCGGAACCTCCCGCAGAAGGCGCTGAAGCAAGGGATGGTCAGGCCGGGACAACTCAACCAACTGAAGGGTAGTTGTCAGATCCAGCAGGGGGGCCAGAGCATACTCAAGCAGGATCGTAAGTCCGGCTGAAGCGATGCCATTAAAGGCCGATGCGCCGATCAAAGTTGCCAGACCTGTCGCATCTGTTGCGGGGTCGATGATCCGGTAGGCAACCAGAATGACAGCTCCTGATACGGAGATAATACCTGCCACGGAAACATAGGCCGAGAGGCGTTGGGGGCGGCGCAAGGCCAGCAGCCCCATCATGCCTCCGAGACTGTAATATAAAGTCAGGTCCAGGGCATGCGGCATGCCATAGGCAGCCAGAATGGCCAGGGGTATGGCTGTGAACAAGGCGGTCCGGCGGTCGATCAAAGCAGCCACCAATAAGGAATAGGCAGCCATCGGGAAGAGATAGGGAATGACCAGGTGGCCGGGAGTCACATAACGGGACATTCCCAGAAACACCACAAACAAGATCACAAACAAAGTGAATTTCTTTGTGTTTTTCAAGATGGCTGGGTAGGACAGGAAATACAGGATCAGGAGGACTGCAGAAAGCGCTACCACAGCCAGGGTTCCGGCCTGGTTCTGCCAGCCGGAAAATGTCGTTAATAATCCAATCTCTTGAAGCGCTTCGATATCTTCTGCCTTGACAATTTCTCCCCGGCGCACAATGGTCTCGCCTGCTACGATACTCCGGGTCACAGCAGGGACCCCTGCCATGGCTTCGTCCTTGGCCGTCTGGGTCTCCTCTTCACTATAAACACTGTTGGGCGTTATAAATGCCGAGGCCAGATCCACCACCAGCTGCACCTGGTCTTCTGATAAAGAGAGACTGACCAGAGAGGGCAGCTGCTGCCTGGCGTCCTCGAGGTCAAGCTCGCGAATGCTGGTTCGCATCACCTGCTCAAGGATCACGACACTTTCCTGGCGAACGGTTTGCCAGCGCACATCACTGGTTGAGAGAATTTGCTCGGCAGTTTCCTGGGATATAAAAATCCCATCCAGGGCAGCGAGATCGGTGTACTTTTGCTCCAGACTTGAAAATTGATCCAATCTGACAGATTCGATGAAATTCAAGGCATCTTTCAAATGATTAAGCTGCTGACGGGCAATGGATGAATCCGGCAAGGTGTAGACCAATTCGATGCTCTCGGCAGCTTCGAGCTGTTTTTGCTGGGTTAGAACCTGGCTTTGGAAAGTAACCGCGTATGGTGACATTACATCCTGGGAAGCCACCTTGCCTTCTGAGACCAGGACAGTCGATAAAGCGCCGGTCAGCGACCAATTGATGATCCACCAGATCCCTGCCATACTGATCACCAGGATCACCAAAACCAGGACGATTCTGATCGGGGAGGGTTTTATTGTCTGATCACTCATAATTATCCATCACTTGGCCGGCCAGGCCCTGCTGTAATTCATCTCGTAAATATTTCATCCGGGGAAGATCAAACAGGACCCGGAGGGGAAACCGGGGAGGGTTCAGCCCTCTCCCAGGAATTCCCGGAGGATCTGGTTAGCATCTTTGCCGTCTGCTTTGCCCCGAATTTTGGGCATCAAAACTCCCATGACCTTGCCAATATCTGCCATCGAACTGGCCCCAGATTCACTTATCGCTTCCTGGACCAGGACCCGCAATTCTTCCTGGCTGAGCGGTTGGGGCATAAAATCGCTTAATATAGCAATTTCTTCCTCTGCTTTGCTGATTAAGTCAGGTCTTTGGGCTTGTTTTGCTCCTTCAATGGTCTCATGACGGGCTTTGACCTCCTTTTGGAGCAGGCTTATTACCTTGTCATCATCAATCTCTCCCCGGGCTTCGATCTCTGCGTTCTTGATAGCTGCCAGAGCCAACCGGAGGGTCGATTTCCGTTGAACTTGTCCGGATTTCATCGCGTTTGTTAATGCATTGCGTAATTCTTCTTGAAGATTCATGGTTTTCATTATACCCTTTTCGATATTCTAACCCATGGACAGGTTCAATTTGCTCCCCCCAAGCAGGTGCATATGAACATGAAAAACAGACTGCAGAGCATCCGGACCGGTATTAACGATCAGGCGGTATCCAGTCTGGTCGACATCACTCAATTCAGCTGCTTTTTTGGCTCCTGAAAATAATTTCCCAAGTGTCAACTCATCCTGAACCCGCATTTCATTAATCGTTCCAATATGCTGGATGGGGATCACCAGCAAATGGACTGGCGCGGAGGGATTGATATCCTTGATGACGACCAGATCATCGGTTTGGTAGATGATTTCGCTGGGTATCTCCCCGCGGATTATTTTGCAAAACAGGCAGTCCTTCATGCTGTGCCTCCGGCCCTGATTTCTTGTTGGTCCTGGCTTGTGATTTTACCCTCCACTCCACTCCCGGACAACTTGATAATTTCAGCTGTCGAAAAACAGTTCCAGATCTCCTCCGGACTCAGGCAGTGAACTTTTATGTAATTATCTGTCAACCCGGTCAGCAGCCAGTTTCCATTTGGATCCCTCTCTGCTTGTTCCCAGAGCACTTTCAACCGGGTTCCCATTTGGGACTCCCGGAAAGCCTGATTGCTTTCGGCTATCAAATTCCTGATCCGGGTATTTCTTTCCTTGCGGATCTTGTGGGGTACCTGGTCAGGAAAATTCAAAGCCGGGGTGCCCTCCCTGGCAGAATAACTGAATACATGTCCGTCTGCAAAGTCCATCTCGCGGATGAACTCCAGATTCTGCTCAAATTCAAGGTCTGTTTCTCCGGGAAACCCTGTCAGAATATCTGTTGTGATAGCAATTCCCGGGATCTTATTTCGGATACTCTCCACCAATCTGGAATAGATCTCCGGAGTGATGGCCCTTGCCATCCTGCGCATCACAGCCGGCGAGCCGGATTGCAAAGGCAAATGTAGATGGCGGGCAACACGATCGTGCGCAAGGAGATCGATCAGCTCCGGGCTGACATCCCAGGGTTCGATCGATGACAAACGCAAGCGGGGAATCCCGGTTCGGTCCAGGATCCACCCCACCAGATCACTGAGGGATTGTTTTAGTTCCAGATCCGCTCCCCAGGAACCCAATTGAACTCCGGTTAGAACCGCTTCCTGCGCACCTGCTTGATAGGCTGCCTGGACTTCCCGAATGACCTGGTCAGGCAATTCACTTCTTGAATCTCCCCGGGCAACAGTTGTGACACAGAAGGTGCAATGATGCTGGCAACCATCCTGGACTTTGATAAAAGCCCGGGTTCGCAGCCTTGTTCCCGGGATGGGCACCCTTTCGATGGGTTCTTTTTCAAAGGGGTTTAGATCAAGAGAGAGTACTTTTGAAACTAGCTGATCTTTTTCCAAATTAGAGACAACCTGTGTGACCCCAGAAAGTTCCAGAGCTTGTTCCGGGTACATAGTTGACCAGCACCCGGTGGAAATGATCTGTTCCACTCCACTGCGGGCGATGCGCCGAATAGTCTTTCGAGAATCCGCTGCCGCTGGCCCGGTCACGGTACAGGTATTTACCACGGCCAGGTCCGCTTCACCTGGGTCCCCAACCAGACTGTGTCCCGCAGCGGTGAATTCCCGCGCCATGACCTCGATTTCACTCTGGTTCAGGCGGCAGCCGATCATATCAAGATAGATTTTCATATCGAATTATTGGAAGCTGCTTGGAATAGTCAGGGAACGCGGACGGAGAGATTATCAAACCAGATATCCACCCCGGGGGCGTCAAAAGTGCCAACGATCAATCCGATATCGCCTGACTGAAATGAAAAATCTCGGGCTTCAGCCAAAAGGTCACCGTTGATCGATAGTTTCAACTCATCACCGCTGCAGACTGCCTGGATATGATTGGGACCTGGCCCGGTAATAATTGCCTCGGAATGATACATCTGAGGTGGATCCAGGAGCTGCTGCTCCCCATTTTTGACTTTTCCGATCCCATAATAACCATCACTGCTGATAATCAAAAAATAGAAATTTTTTATATCCTGGTAGCGGCATAATACCCCAAAATCATTGTCGTCCGGCCCAGTATTTTTTCCGGCATCAACATCAATGACCACATCCTGGAATGACAATCCAGGATTGGCCCAGAAATCCGCATTCGGTGTATTGACTGTGATCCTGTAGCGCTCGGCCTCGTAATCAGTCATACCCTCCATGGTCTGGACCCGATCCCAACCGCTGGAAGGGTCAGAGAATCCATCCTGGAAAAGCAGATCCCCCTGACCAGTTGGGGTTTCTCCAAAGACCTTGGCAACCTGCGAGAGATTGCATGACAAGGATAAAAGGGCTAGCAGGACGATCATCAATAACGGTTTAATGCGAAATCTTTTCATAAAATACACCATCTTGCCAAGGTAGGTTATGGTTGAGGGAATTGTTGATTTCTTTTAGTAACTGGCCAGCAACCTGGCTGCCTGATCTTTCAGCGCCGGGTTATGGGCATGGATCATTACCTGTTGAAGATAGTATACAGCAAGATCTGTTTCCTCCCGGGTCGAATAATATATACCGAGGTGGAAATGGGCCGGGGCATAAGCAGGGTCGATATCCAATGCTCGTTGAAAGAATTGCACTGCATTCATCTGATCATCCAGATCCAATAGGATCTGACCCATCAAATCCAGATTGGCCGGGGCCTGGTCGTCAAGTTGAACAGCCATCCTGGCAGCCGGCAAACCCAGATCCCGCACCTGGTAGGAGTATAACAAGCAGAATTCTGCCAGCTGGCGGTAATACAAAGGGTCTTCCGGCGCTGCTTCTAGCGCGTTCTGATATTTGGTCAGGGCAGATTCCAATTCTCCCAGAGCGCCCAAGGAGCGCCCCTGTTCGACCAAAAGATCTGGTTGATCTGGCCAAACTTGCTCGGCCAGTGTGAAATAATCCAACGCCTGGCGGTGTGATCCCAGCCTGCCCCAATACAAACCCAGAAACATATTTGCCAGCGGAGACTGGTTATCAAGCGCTAATCCATGTTCCAGGAGCTCCAGAGGATCTGAGTCCTGATCTACCAAATGTTGCAGCGCTTCTCCCCAATAGAGGTAGGCTTCCGCGTAATCCGGCCTCAAAGCAGCAGCTTTCTTAAATGCCTGAACAGCCAGCTCCCAGTGTTTTTCAGCTGCCAGGGCCTGGCCGCTGACCATCAATTGATAGGCCCGCTCCTCAGCTAGTGTGTTCCTGATC
This sequence comes from uncultured Chloroflexia bacterium, assembly GCA_963716695.1. Classification (GTDB taxonomy): domain Bacteria; phylum Chloroflexota; class Anaerolineae; order Anaerolineales; family UBA11858; genus B10-G9. Next base: position 16,961 of record CAVQTT010000006.1, on the reverse strand, counting down.
GCCCTGGCTATCCGGGGTCCTGCTGGATACCGAGTGCCCCCTTGTTCGAGGTATAGGACCGCATCAGCTGGAGATTCCACTGCCAGTAGCAGACCAATCTGATAATAAGCACCTTCCTCTGGGTCTTCAGCTAAGGAAAGGTACTGGTTCCAGGCGTTTATCGCAGAATTGAGCTCCCCCTGATCCTGGTATAAACCAGCCAGGCGCATCAGGGCTTCTGGATCCTGCTGGACCATCCCCCAGGCAGATTCCGCAGCCTTAAAGTTTCCAGTCATTTGGTACGCTTCACCCAGCCTGATCCAACCGGTTTCCGATAGGCTATTTTTATCCCGGGCATTTTCATAGGAATCGATCGCCTGGTCGTAGGCACCCAATTGAAAATAGGTCTCACCCGAGCTCTCCCAGAGAACTTTCCACCAGGGATTTTCTTCAGCCAGATCCGTCAGAAGGTCAGCTTGAAGCTGGAAATCCCTTGCCTCAAATGCTGATTGCAAATTCTGTATTTTTTGGGTTACACTAATAGCAGATGGTCCAAAACTAAGGGCCGAACCCACTAAAATCAGCCCCGCCAAACCAAGGGCTATTTTTTGTCGATCATTCATAACAGAGATTATATTGTATAAACTACTGGAATAACACCAGGACGGCTGAACGAGGGAATCCAGCTCAGATCTGTACCCGGGAATTATGACCAGGAGGAGACAAATTGGATTTTGGATTATCAACCGATCATCAGATGGTGCAAAATATGGTCCGGGATTTTGCGGGCAGGGAGATCCAGCCTATCATCCAGGAACAGGACCGCCTGGGAAAAACAGCAGATTCTATCCTTCCCCGGCTGGGCGAGCTGGGAATTCTGGGTATATCCATCCCAGTAAAATATGGTGGTCAGGGGATGGATTATATATCTCTTGGCCTGGCTTGCGAAGAACTCGAAGCAGTTGATACCTCCTTGCGGGTAGTGCTCTCAGTCCATAATGGATTGACCTGCCTGACCTTGCTGCAGTGGGGCACAGAAGATCAAAAGTTACGCTTCTTAATCCCTCTTGCCAAGGGGGAAAAAATTGGCTGCGGGGCCTTTACAGAACCCAATGCCGGATCGGATTTTGGCCATATTCTGGCTACCGGGAAAAAAGATGGCCAGGACTATATTCTTAACGGCGAAAAGATGTGGATCTCCCTGGCAACCAAGGCTGATTTTGCCATGGTAACCGTGCGGACCGATCAGAACGCTATGCCATCCCACCGGGGATTAACAACTTTTCTGGTGGATTTAACAACACCCGGTATCACCCGGGGTGATATCCACGGCAAACTGGGTGTCCGGGCAGGATCAACCGGCTGGATCAATTTCCAGGATGTAAGGGTCCCGGCGGAAAATATGCTCGGGGAAGAGGGTGAGGGATTTAAAGTGACCATGTCCGCCTTCGACAGCGGCAGGTACACCGTAGCGGCTGGAGCAACTGGTTTGATCAGGGCCTCACTGGATGCCAGTACATCCTATGCTAAACAGCGGGAATCCTTTGGAACAAAAATCAGCGATCTGCAGCTGATCCAGGCCAAGATCGCCAGAATGGCCCTCGATTACCAGGCCTCCCGACTGCTTTATCTTAAAGCTGGCTGGATGAAAAACCTGGGAAAAAGGAATACCCGGGAAACTTCCGCGGCCAAATGGTATGCCACCGAGGCTTCTTTTCGGGCAGCTTCTGAAGCCGTCCAGATCCATGGCGCTTACGGCTACAGTGATGAGTACCCGGTAGAACGATATCTAAGAAACGCCAAAGGGGCGGTGATCTATGAGGGAAGCAGCGAGATCCAGACCCTGATCCAGGCAGATTACGCCCTTGAGAATCGCCAGGATAAAAAACTGCGCTTGGAATTGCCAGCCTATGACCAGGATACCTGGAGCTGAGGCAGGCATTGGATTGATATTCAGATTTAAGTTTTCAATCAGAAGGAGGGTAGAGGTGTGAAAATTATCGTCTGCGTTAAGCAGGTACCCGACACAGCAGCTTCCATGTCGGTTGTGAACGGGAACATCAGCTGGGGTGATGCTCCCTTGATCATCAACCCCTGGGATGAATTTGCTGTGGAAGCCGCCCTTAACCTGGCTGCTGATCAGGGAGGAGAAGTAACCGCCCTGTGTCTCGGCAAGGAGGGGGAAACCGAAGCCATCAAACATGCCCTGGCTATGGGCGCAGATGCAGCTGTGATGGTTTCAGATCCAGCGCTGAAAGGATCAGACAACGTGGCATCTTCCAGAGTGCTGGCAGCTGCCATTAACAAGATCGGAGATGTGGATCTGGTGCTTTTCGGCCAGCAGTCTGTTGATATGGATACCGGACTGCTGCCAGTCCAGGTTGCTCGATTGTTGAACTGGCCCTGTTTGACCCTGGTGTCCAAATTCAAGCAGGTCTCTGCCCCCGATAAAAAACTCGAGGTTGTGCGGTCCATGGAAGAAGGAGCCCAGGTTGTGACGGGGGGGTTGCCTGCCGTGGTCAGCGTCACCAAGGACTATGGTGAGCCCAGGTACCCGTCTTTTATGGGGATTCGCAAAGCCTCCAAGGCTGAATTCCCAGTCTGGAGTCTGGGGGATTTGGCCCTGGAAACGCCAATCTCCAGGATCACCTGGCCAGAAGTCTCTGAACCGGCTAAAAAGGAGATCAAAACTGAGATCATCAGTGGTGAGAGCCCAGCCGATAAAGCCAAAGCCCTGGTGGAAAAACTTATTGCCGAGAAGGTGCTCTAATGACCACAAAAATACTTGCCTATATAGACCATCATTACGGAGCAGCCCAGGCTTCTTCCTGGGAGGGTTTGGGATTGGCCGTCAGGATCGCTGCGGAAAAAGGTGGTGAAGCTGCTGCCCTGATCCTCGGAGATAACCTGCAGGGTTTAAGTGACCTGGCTTTTCAATATGGAGCGGGCCAGGTATTCCTGGGCCAGGATCCAGAACTAAAAGAGTACCGGCCCGAATTACTGGCCGATGTGATCAAATCCGCTGCGGAAGCTTACCAGCCTGAGGTGATGATTTTCCCAACAACCTCCCGGGGGCGGACCCTGGCAGGCATGGCAGCAGTCGATCTGAATTCTGGCGTGATGGTCGATGTGATCGACCTGGACTGGTCCGGGGACAATTTCACTGCAACCCGTCCAATATACGCCGGAAAATTACTGGCCAAATTGCAGTGCAGCTCCACTCCCCAGATCATCACTTTACGAACCAGGGCATTTGACAAACCAGAGCCAGACAGCTCCAAAACCGGAACCCCTTCCCCGCTTGATGTTGCGGTCGATCCGGGATCAATTCAGACCAAGGTGCTTAGCCTGGAAGAAAAATCCAGTGGTGTAAGCCTGAGTGATGCCAGCGTGATAGTCGCTGGAGGCAGGGGTGTGGCTCTCAATCCCAACCTGGAAGCTCCCGCTGATCTTGCTGACGACGCAGCCGAGATCTGGAAAGCTGAAAAAGGGTTTGCCTTGATCCAGGAACTGGCAGATGTGCTGGGTGCGGCAGTCGGTGCCAGCCGGGCCTCGGTTGACGCTGGTTACATCGAATATGATCACCAGGTTGGTCAAACCGGCAAGGTAGTTTCACCTGATCTGTATATTGCCTGCGGAGTTTCGGGGGCCATTCAGCACCTGGCCGGAATGCGCAGCAGCAAGGTGATCGTGGCCATCAATAAGGATCAGGATGCACCGATCTTCAACTTTGCCCGCTTCGGCGTGGTGGGGGATATGCATGAGATCCTTCCGCCCCTGACAGAAGCCTTGAGAACCTACCTGGCTGGTTGAACCTGTTGAAAACAAAAGACCCGGTTCCCAAAAGGCAGCCGGGTCTTATTATTTAATTCAGAGCAACTATTTGTGATTGTTCCTGGATGGCATCATCAGCACACAGCGGTTGGTGCTGTCAACCACCCGTTCTGAATCAGCGCCCATGATCATGCGGTCGAAAGCACCTCTACCATTGGAGGTGAGCAGGATCAAACAAAAATCTCCCTCTTCGGCTGTCTCAATGATGGTTGTCGCCGGGCGAGATCCTTTTACCAGGATACTAACTTTGATACCATCCGCTTCCAGCGAGCGGGCTACAGCTTGCAGGAAGTTGGTCATCTGAGCTTCCGCTTCGGCACGCAGGTTTTCCACCACATCAGCGGGAGCGCGGTAATTATCCGTTTCCGGGATCTGAGGGACTGACAACAGCGTAACTTCGCTCTTGTAGACCTGAGCCAGCGCTCTGGCATAGGGAAGCACCTTTTCAGAGGCGATCGATCCATCCAGTGCAACCAGCAACCGCTCCGGCGTTCTGCCCAGATCCGCAGGCTGATCACCCTGGACCAGGTAGACAGGTATCTCGAGGTCCATCATCAACTTGGCGGATACACCTCCGCTCATCCAGTGTTTTTCGCCTGATTTTCCCCGGGTAGTGGTAATAACCAGGTCAATCCCTGCCGACTTAACAAAATTTCGGGTAACTTCAGCAATCGAACCCCGCCGGAGCGCCTTGTCAACCACATAACCCTCACCCCGCAGCTGCTCGAGCAGGCTTTCAAGGTAGATTTCCCGGCCTGCCAGATCGGCATTAAACTGTTCCAGCGGTCCATGGGAATAGGATTTTATTCCTGAAAGCAAGGTCAAGCTTGCACCAGTCGCTTTACTAAGGCGTTTGGCTGCCGGTAAAGCTTGGGCTGCATAAACAGAACCATCCAGGAGAACTGCGATCTTCTTGATGGTTTTAAACTCGTTGCGCCAGTTGCTCCTTTCGATCGGCTCAGGTTCCCAGGTGATCTCATGGGTAGTTACAGGAGATCCTGCTGGGGCCGCCAGGGAGGGCGCCATCTGTCCAAAACCAAAACCCGCCAGCAAGGCTGTATCCAGGCCACCCAGGTAGTCGAGTACTGGATCGGGTTCTCCCAGTCTGGTACGGGATAAACTGAAACCTACATACAGGATGGGAATGAACAGCAGATAGGTCCAGGCGCCTTCCAGGAACCGTTCCTCAAAAATGATCGCAGTAGCGCCGGTCGTCAGAACTGCAGCGATGGCTGTCCCGAGGATCAAAAATGCTTTACCTACCGAAAATTCTGCCCTTAGCTGCCGGATCAACCGTTTGGTCACAGCCCAGCCAGTCATGCTCAGCAGGATGAATACGCCTGCTGCGTAGAGTGCCAAATAGGTCTCCTCATTGGTGCCAAAAAGCAAGAACGCCAGGCTCACCAGGCCAACCTCCAGCCAGACAGGTTTATCTGCCACATCAAAATCATTCTGCTGCCCCAGGTTAGGCGGGATGTAATTACGTTTCTTGAGTCCCAGGGCCAGATTCTGCAATCCCTGGGCGCTGGCCGCCGAGGCAGACATTAAGACGGCGATTCCTACGATTGTCCCCAGGATCGGCAGCGGGGCTGGCAGCAGCGCATCCATGGTCTGGGTAAATACAGAAACATGCTGGTTGGTTGGATCCGAGATATCCAGGATCGCCGGACCCACGATGAGCATGGTTGCTGCTGTCGTGCCCATGATGATCAACAGGCTGTTAAATGCCCTTCGACTGCGGACCTCATCAGTGCCTTCGTAGGCCGCCACCAGGTTGGCAAACACCTCGATGCCTGTCATCACGGCCAGGATGCGGACATAACCGGCCAATGTAAAATGGAAATAATCTCCCCGGAAAGCTTCCAGGTTGAAATCTGGTAAATGAAAACCTCGCTGCCAGAGGGTTGCGCCGATCATCACCCACAGCAAGACCAAGACCCCAGCAGTCGCTGGGCCGAAGGTACGGGCTGCCATCTTGGGACCTCGATTGACCAGCCAGCCAGTCAGGATGCTGAGGGCGATCGCCACAATTGTACGGTACTGGACCCCTAGCAGCGTTTCGTTCAATACCGGAAGGCGGTCAGCAATGAATGTGACCATGGCTGCCATACTGACCAGGAAGGTTAAGGTATATTCTATAAAAGTGATCGCGGCATTCACCTTCACCGCCCAGCTGCCAAATTCCTCTTCGCTCAATCCGCTGCCGCCGCTGCCATCCGTCACCCACTGCATGACCAGGCGGTACATGGCGGAAACCACCATGATCGTGATCACCACCAGCCAGAGCGTGGCGCCAAAAGTGATTTTGGCCACGCCTGCAACTACAATCAATTTCAAGAAGGGGCCAAAAACGTATAAGGGCGAGGTTGCGGGATCACCACCGCCTGCCAGGGCACCTTCAAAAGCGTTATTCAGTTTATTGGATATCTTTACTGCCATAATATTCTTCCCGGATACCTGCTCACGAGGTCTGCAGGGGGTCCTAACTATCATTCTGATCTTGGTATAAGTTTAAAGAAGTGTTCGTCGACTTCTTCCAGAGGCCATCAAAAAAAATAGCAAGGAAAAACCCTGCTATCCTTTCCAATCAGCTTGTTTTACAATTATACCGTAATTCACACCGCCATCCAAGACCTGCCGAGGATCTCTGAAATGCCTGATCTGAAGAAATATTTTTTGCTCGATCCCCATGTGATCTTCCTGAATCATGGCTCATTCGGCGCTACACCGGCTCCAGTTTTTGAGGAGTACCAGCGCTGGCAGCGAGCACTTGAAAATCAGCCGGTAAAGTTCCTGGGGCGGGAGTTATATGATCGATTACGGTCCGCCCGGGAAGCTTTAGGAAAATACCTGCACGCCCCTGCGGATGACCTGGTATTTCTGCCCAATGCAACTTTTGCTGTCAATCTGGTATCCCGAAGCCTAGATCTGCAAGCTGGTGATGAAGTATTGATCAGCAACCATGAATACGGGGCCTGTGAAAAAGCCTGGCAGTTCCAGGCAGAAAAAACTGGTCTGGTGGTCAAAAAAGCTATTATACCCCTTCCCCTGCCCTCGGCAGAGGAGATACTTGAGATCATCTGGCGGGAAGTATCCAAAAACACCCGGATAATATTCCTGAGCCAGATCTCATCCCCTACGGCAATTCAGCTGCCGATCCGGGAAATTTGCCAAAAAGCCCAGGGGGAAGGGCTGTTGGTATTCATTGACGGTGCCCATGCTCCAGGACAGATCGATCTTGACCTGGCAGGGCTAGGAGCAGATTTCTATACCGGGAACTGTCATAAATGGCTGATGGCACCCAAAGGGTCTGCTTTTCTGTACACCAAACCAAACCGGCAGTCCCTCCTGAAACCACTGGTCATCAGCTGGGGATGGGGCGAGGATTCTCCGATCCAGACCAATTCCAGGTATCTCAGGGAGCTCGAGTTCTGGGGCACCAAGGACCCGGCAGCTTATCTGAGTGTTCCGTCTGCCTTGAAGTTTATGGAAGACCATGCTTGGGATCAGGTCCGGATCCAGTGCCGGAAGATGTTAAGTGGAGCATTGAAGGAAATTGGATCCCTGACCGGAATGCCCTCGATCTATGGAGAAAATGGGGATAACTTCATCCAGCTCGGGGCAGCTGAATTGCCTCCCGGCCTCCCGGCTGGGAAATTCCAGAACTGGTTATATGATGAGTATGCGATTGAAATTCCAATCATCCCCTGGGAAGGACGCTGGTTGATCAGACTCTCGGTCCAGGGCTATAACAGCCAGGGGGAGCTGGATCAACTGATCGCCGCCCTGGCCAGATATCTAGAGATAAGTACTAGCTAATTCAGTATTCAGTATTCAGGGCAGCTGGTAAAGCTCGACCAACACCCCGCCGGCGCTTTTAGGGTGGATAAAAGCCAGCTGGCGCCCGTCATCCATCAGGATCGGGTCCTGGTCGATCAGGCGGACATCCGCGGCCTTCAGCTGATCCAGTTTGGCTTTGATATCATCAACCTCTAGGCAGATGTGATGCAGACCCGGCCCCCGTTTTTCGAGGAATTTGGCCAGGCCTGATGTGCTGGAAGTAGGCTGTACCAGTTCGATCTCGCTTTCACCCAACGGCAAAAAGGCGATCTCCACCTCCATACTGGACACAGTTTCGACCTTATCAAGATCTAACCCAAGCTGATCTCGCCAGAACTGCAAGGCTTCTTCCAGATCCGGCACCAGCACAGCGACATGATTGAGGCGGATGAAATTGGTCATGAGCCATATTATAGTCTAAAGATGATTTCAACCTCCAGATACTTAGACTCCGCGGAGGTCGATTTTTTAGCCGGAACTGGGGAACATTTAAAGAACGCACAAGGATTTCTTTTCTTGACATGATCCTCAGGCTCCTGCCAGTGAATCCCCCGCACAAACCCGATTTAATGGGAAATGGACCAGGTCCAAATCACCCCGGGTATGTTGCGGGCAAGCGATATCAATGTTTTAATAGTACAGCTGGCCAGATTTGAAACTGGAATGGCAATAACTCCAATAATATTTATCGAAGGACATGATTATGTCAGAACAAATTCAGGCAATTTATCAAGCAGTCATGTCTGGTGCCATGGCGGCTACCAGCGGCAAGGTCCAGGATGCGATTGATGCCGGCCTGGCAGCCGATACCATCCTTAAAGAGGGCCTGATCGCCCCCATGGGAGAGATCGGCAGACTTTTTGAAGCCGGCGAGGTTTATGTGCCGGAGATGTTGATCTCTGCAAAATCCATGAAATTTGGCCTGGAGCTGCTGCGGCCGCACCTGGTAGCGGCTGACGTCCAGCCGCTCGGCAAAGTGGTAATTGGAACCGTCCAGGGAGACCTGCATGATATTGGAAAGAACCTGGTAGGCATGATGATGGAAGGGGCTGGCTTTGAGGTGATTGACCTGGGTGTGGATGTCAAGCCCGAAGAACTGGTCGAGGCCATTAAAGAACATCGGTCCTGATATCGTAGCCATGTCTGCCTTATTAACCACCACCATGGGCAATATGAAAACATCCCTGGACTTGATCTCGGAGAATGGTTTGCGGGACAAAGTGAAGGTGATGATCGGCGGAGCGCCGGTCACCCAGGAATATGCCAACCAGATCGGGGCAGATGGATTCAGCTCGGATGCCAGCCAGGCGGCCAATAAAGCCAAGACCCTGCTAGCCTAGATCAGCTGAGAATAAGGATCGTCTCCCGGGAGCAGTTCTCAGGGTTCCAACGGAGAGCCTGGCCCAGCGGTTTTTCCGGGGAGCTGACGCTCCCCTCTGAGCCACTTTGAGGATGTCCTTTGAGCCTTTCTCAGGTGCTTGAGCTGGTGAGCCATCTCCAGATTACTTATCCCCGGTAGCTGGCGCTCTCCTTTGAGCCGTAGATGGGGGATAACTAAAACAACCCCGCCGGGCGATATTCTCCCCAGACCTCCCGCAGAGTATCAGTGATCTCTCCCAGGGTGAGATTCCCTTCCACACATTCGATCAAAACAGGCATCAGGTTGTCGGTCCCTTCAGCTGTGGATTTTAATTTGGCCCGGAGGGTGGTGACCAGGTCCTGATCCCGCTCCAGGCGGATCTTTTCCAGGGATTTTACCTGGGCCTGTTCCAGCAGGGGGTCAACACTCATGACATCCAGGGAAAGGTCTTCTTCCATCTCGTAAATATTCACCCCAACCTGATGGGCCGTAGATCTTTCAAGAGATTTTTGGTATGAATATGCCGCTTCCTGGATCTCTCCCTGAATGTAGCCCCTTTCAATAGCTGCCAGTGCTCCCCCCTGGCGGTCGATCTCTTCCAGGTAGTCCCGAGCCCTGGATTCGATCTCATCTGTCAGTTGTTCTATTAAGTAGGATCCTCCCAGGGGATCGATGGTATTGGCAACTCCGGATTCCTCGGCCAGGATCTGCTGGGTTCTGAGGGCGATCTGGACCGCTTCCTGGGTCGGCAGGCTGAGGGCTTCATCCATGCTGTTGGTATGCAGGGATTGGGTCCCTCCCAGCACGGCAGCCAGGGCCTGGAGAGCAACCCGGACAACATTATTATGGGGCTGCTGGGCAGTGAGGGTAGATCCAGCTGTCTGGGTGTGAAATCGCAATTTCAAGGCTTCTGGATGTGTAGCGCCAAATCGCTCCTCCATCACCCTGGCCCACAATCTGCGAGCTGCCCGATACTTGGCGATCTCTTCCAGAAAATCATTGTGGGCATTAAAGAAGAAAGATAATCTTTGGCCAAAACCATCCACATCCAGTCCAACTTTGAGCGCTGCATCGACATAGGCAATCCCATTTGCCAAAGTGAAGGCCACTTCCTGGACAGCCGTGGATCCCGCCTCGCGGATATGGTAGCCGGAGATGCTGATCGTGTTCCAGCGGGGAACTTCAGCCTGGCAGTATTGAAAGACATCTGTTATCAAACGCATGGATGGCTGGGGTGGGAAAATATAGGTCCCCCGGGCAACATACTCCTTCAGAATATCATTTTGGATGGTTCCCCGCAGAGATTTTGGATCGACGCCATTCTTCCTGGCCCCGGCAATGTACATGGCCAGGAGGATAGATGCTGGGGCGTTGATGGTCATACTGGTGGATACCTTGTCAAGGGGAATATCCCGGAAGAGGGTTTCCATATCCTGGAGGGACGAAATAGGCACACCCACCTTGCCAACCTCACCCGCCGCCAGGGGGTGGTCTGAATCATAGCCGATCTGGGTCGGCAGATCAAAAGCTACTGAAAGTCCGGTCTGGCCCTGGTTCAACAGGTAGCGGTAGCGCTGATTGGACTCTTCCGCACTGGCATAACCGGCATACTGCCGCATAGTCCATAATCTGCCCCGATGCATGGTGGGATAGACACCCCTGGTATAGGGCAATTCCCCTGGAAACCCCAGGGATTGTTCATAATCACGCTCCGGGTCAGGGTTTGCAGCCCGGGGAAGAGGTATCCCGGATCCTGTCTGGAAGCTAGTTTTCCGCTCTGGGAAATTTTCCAGGGCTGGATGAAGGATTTTTTCCTCCCAGGTCTTTTGAGGATCTTTTTTAGCCATTGATCATCCCTGTTTTTCTTGAGTATACCGCGCTGATGATTTTTATACACTTTATTTATTTTCTGCAAATATCCAGCGATTATAATAAAAATGAACCCAAACTTGAAAAAAGGATCCTGAATGGAAACAAAAACCAAACAAGTAAAATTGGAATGGCTGCGGTCAAGGATGTTTGTCGGTACCGATCACCTGGGAAAATCCATCACGATCGGGTACTTAAAAGAAGGTGAACCTGAAGGCCAGGGGGTCAATCCCGCTGACCTGATGCTGCTGGCTGCCGCCTCCTGCTCAGCCTACGATGTAGTCCAGATCCTGGAAAAAGGCAAGCAGCCCCTGGAGGATCTGCGGGTGGATGTCAGCGCCGAGCAGAGCCAGGAAGCGCCCTACCCCTATGTCTCCCTGCATTTTAATTACATCATCAAGGGTGCGATCCCTCCTGATAAGATCCAGCGAGCCATGCAGCTCTCCGAGGATAAATACTGCTCTGTACTTGCCACCCTCAAACCTGGACTGGCTTTTACCAGTGAGTTCACTATTGAAGACTAGATCATCCCTGGATGACCTTCATCCTGAAGCCCGGAAGGGTTTTGAGTTGTTTAATCAGGGGGATTATTACCAGGCTCACGAACCGCTGGAGCTGGCCTGGATGGAAACCCCTTCACCTGAACGGGATCTTTATCAGGGTATTCTCCAGCTCGGATTGGCCTATTACCAGATCACCAGGGGGAACTACCGGGGTGCGATCAAGATGTTTCAGCGAGGGCACAAAAACCTGATTCCCCTGGGCAAATCACTGGGGGGAGTTGATATCATGCAGCTGAGAGCGGACGTCCAGGTGGTCGAGGACCAGATTAGGGAATTGGGGAGCAAAAGGATCAAAGAGCTGACCAGGACTAAATTCAATCCCCTGCCGTTGATCGATCAGGGAAACAAGTTGTAGCGGAAAATGCAGTAGATCGCCCGAAAACCATCACGCCAGGAGATCTTCTTGCCCTCTTCAAAGGTCCTTCCGAAATAGGAGATCCCTACTTCGTAGATCCTGGCATCCAATTTGGAGATCTTGGCGGTGATCTCTGGCTCAATGCCAAACCTGCTTTCCTTGATGGTGATCTGGTCAATAATCTCTCTTTTGATCATCTTGTAGCAGGTTTCCATATCCGTCAGATTCAGATTGGTGAAAATATTGGAAATGAAGGTCAAGATCTTGTTTCCAATAGAATGCCAGAAAAACAAGATCCTGTGGGGAGACCCACCCAAAAATCGGGAGCCGTACACCACATCAGCATGGCCGCTGAGGATCGGCTGTAAAAGCAAATGATATTCCTCAGGTTCATATTCAAGGTCCGCATCCTGGATGATCATCACATCGCCAGTCAATTCGTTGATCCCGCTGTTAATGGCAGCACCTTTACCACGATTCCTGTCATGAAAGATCACTTTTAGCTCTTTGATATTCAATCCGGGAGAAGAGCCCTGGGGAGATGATTTCCCCTTATTCTTTACCAGCTCCTCCAAAAATTGTCTGGTGCCGTCCGTGGAATAGTCATCCACGATGATGATCTCCTTTTCCAGCTCCACATTCTGGACTTTAAAAAGGATCTCCCGGATGGTTTTGATCTCATTATAGGCAGGGATCAGAACGGATAATTTCATACTGGTTTTCCTTCGATCATTCTATTGTTATGGGATTCCAGCAACTTATTCAAGCCGCATCCAAAAATCCCTGATAGTTCTTCAGTATTATATCTTTTATTACTCCTGATTGGTTGGATTGAGGTCAGGAGGAGTTAATTCACGGGCACTTTTGGGCTTCAAACCCGCCCTGGCCTGCCAGAGATCCCATTTTCGGGGATTATTTGAAGGTTTTTGCCTGAAATTCAGCTTTCAGGGTTGATCTTCACCTTACAAAACTTATAATCCATCATCTGATCTTCTTGTTACAATCAGTTTAGGGAATAAACTATTTCAGGTGACAAGAAACTGGATCAGGAACTTTCCTGATCCAGATTTAACCTAGCGCCAGGATATGACTACTAAGAATACGGATCTGTTTAATCAAAATAATTTCCTAGCGGGTCTTCCACTCCGCAGGCGAAGCTTCCTGGCATCCAAAATGGTCCGGGTTGAATTCACGCCCGGGGCACACATTATCCAGCAGGGGCAGCCTGGCCATTTCCTGGGTTTTATCGAACAAGGACAAGTGCTGCAGGAAAACGGAAAAACTCGCAGCCGGGTTCTGAGAGCGGGAGACCATTTTGGAAGCGAAATGCTCCGTTTCGGAAAAGACAGCTCCTATACACTTACTGCTCAAACGAGAACAACTCTCCTGATATTAAATAGAACCGATTGGCTTACGCCCAGTTCCTCCCTGAAATCCCGGGCCAGCACATTCAGGCTACCCGAATTGAGCAAGTCAGCTCTGATCAGCCTGCTTGCAGTGATCATATACTGCGATGGTGATCATGATCCTGGGTCCCAACTTGCTGGATCACGCCAACAATACCTTGCCTGAGCAGTTCCTCGATCGGGGCCGGCCGGATCTGGCCGAGAGCTATCTCCAGTTCGCGATCGGGTTGGAGCCAGAATCAGCCCGATTGTATGGAGACCTGGCTGATATCCTGATCAGCCAATCAAAAAACCAGGAAGCTATTGAAGCCTATCAAGAGGCTCTGAAACTGGATGAATATTTACCCTGGATCCACAATAATTTAGGGGTTTTACTTTTAGAACAGGATTTTTATGCCCTGGCGGCAGAACATTTCCAACTAGCTCTGGAACTGGATCCAGAGAACACCGCTGTCTATCAAAATCTTGGCAATGCTTATTATGCCCAGGATCAGTGGAAGGCAACAGCAAACGCCTACCAAAAAGCCCTCGAGCTGGATTTCACCCTGCTCAACACCAAGGCAGCCTGGGCAGGATTGATCCTCTATGAGCACAGAATGGTCGAGGCCCGCCTGGTCTGGGAAGACGTATTAATAACAGATCCCCGGCATCCCCTCGCCCTGCAGGGGCTGGGGGTTGTATCACTTCTGGAGGGTGACCCGGCCCTGGCCATGATGTATTTTGATGCAGCCAATTACCTGGATCCTGATGACCCGACCTTGCATTTATATACCGGCATGGCCCTGAAGGAGTTGGACCGGCCCCAGGAAGCAGCTGAGGAATTTCAATTAATCCTGACGCTAGACGCCGAGCCTGAACTGGAGGAACTAGCGGCGGTTCTGCTAGAGGTGGTCCTCGAATAACCAAATTATTCCACCAGGAGTTGTTTTTAGCTTTCATCAATGTCGAGTGTTTTTTGAAGAAAACTTGGATATAATTATTAAAGTTGAACCTCAAGGAGAGTGCCGGAATGAAAAAATTCAGAATTATAGCAATTCTTGCCATCTTGGTCGCGGTTTTGATCCCTGCAGCTGTAAGTGCCGCCGGCACATTCTACTGCAGCAGCACCGTTACCACTGGTGGGACAGGCACATTGGTCGATCCCTGGGCCTGCAGTGATGCAACCCAGCTCGACAGTGTGATCAATGACCAGATTTGCGCCATTTACAGCGGTGGAGACCTGTACCAGATCTTCCCCAGCTCCTACCGCTATCATGTCGTCACCTGGTACAGCACAACTGACTGCCGGGTAACCGCTACCTATGATTATGCCGGTTATCCCCCGTCCACCGGACCGGATCTACCAGCACCCTATCTGGTTGGCATCGTCGCTCTCGCTGGAGCGGGGTTGGTAGCTGCTGGCTACGTGATCATCCGCCGCCGGAACCAAGCTCAGATCTGATATTTTCCGCAGCCCCTTTCCTGAAGACCTGAAAGGGGCTGCGGCTTCCCTGGACAAGCCAGGAATCGCGGGATCCTATTCAGGTCCCGTATCTAACAGTCTGATAAACTTACTTTTTTTCAGGCCTATCAGCAGCTCTCAAATGGTCTTGATTTAGGGATATCCTTGCGAAATTCCGATTGGCAGCAGAGGCTGCCGAATTTTCTATTAATAGCCGGGGGGCTGCTGCTGCTTTGGGCAGCCCTGGTCAGCATTAAACCAGTCTTGGTCTCACCCCTGGCCGCAGACGTCAATTACCTGCTGTCTTCGCGCGATATCAGCCTGCCCCTTCCTCAATTAGCATCGGTTCGCAGCACAGAAAACGCTCCGGCTGACGTCTTCCATTCTCTGGTCCATAATCCCTACACACCAACCCCGACCCCAACTCCCACACCAACACCAATCCCGATCGGACCAGTGGTGCGCCTGAAAATTCCCAGCATCAATGTTGACCGGTCGGTGATCAAACTCAGGCAGTACCGGGATAACAGCGGAGTGATCCAGTACGACACGGATTCCCTGTTTGCAACCGGCAGCCGCCTGGACCTGGTTGGCCAGACCCTGACTTCGGTCAACCCCGGCGGGGGCAGCAATATCGTCCTGGTAGGACATAATTTCAACCGGGGTTGGTATGCCTGGGAAGGCGTGTTTGTCAATTTGAAGAACCTCAAACCCGGAGACAAGATCATCCTCTTCACCAAAGAAGGGGGGAAACACACCTATTATGTCGAAAAGGTTGTTGAAGTGCCCTGGATCTCCAAATCCAGCGCAGAAATTAATAACCACCTCAGTTACCTGGGACCCACATCTGATGAACGGGTGACGCTGGTCACCTGCGGAGGCGCGTTTGGGGTTTGGTCTGCCCGGGTATATGTGGTGGCAAAATAGATTTACCAATCCCGTTCCTGTACTATTGGCTCCAATATTTATTTCCGGAGCGGGGTCTGATGCAAATTATTCAACAGGTGGCTGGAGATAGACATGAGATCGGAATGGATAAACGAACTAAAAAATGCCGACGTCCAGGGCCGGGCCCGGATCATCAAAGAGTTGGCACTCTCCGGAGATCAGCAGAATCTGCCCATTCTGATCCAGATCGCAGAAAACGACCCTGATCCCCGCATCCAGGAATATGCTCGCAAAGCCGCCAAACATATCTATTCATCCCAAAAAGCCGCCGAACCGGAAGATTCCAACCCAAACCCAGAGATATCGCCCCCCCCTGCAGAAGAATCCCAGCAGGATTCGGACTCTGAAATTCGAACCCCTCCCCCAGCTGAGATCCGGACAGCAGCTCAGAAGGTCCAGCGGGCCTTTACGCTGCACACCAGCAAACAAACCAAAAAAGCCCTCCAGGTACTATCCGAAGCCCTCAAATTGAACCCCGCGCTGGAAAAGGACACCTTTACACGAGGGGTGGCTGCGGACCTGACCGGCAAGATCCCCGAAGAAGCCTTCCTGATCCTGAAAAAACCAGGCGGATGGAAGGAGATTATTGATCCAGATCAGGCTCAAGCCCCCCAGCCAGCAACCTGGGACAACACCCCCTCTCCCGCTGTGGAACAAATTCGGGAGCAGGGTGGGGAATCAACCTCCAATCTGGTCCAGACCTGGCTGAGCTTCTTCAGGATGGATGAAGAGTTCCTCAACCGGGAGATCGCCAGGACCAATACCGAAGACACGCTGTTATCAGTCCTGGTCATCACCATCGCCGCTGTGTTGAGCTTTCTGATCAATGGTTTCTTCCAGTTCCAGCTAATCACCGAAATGCTGGGTGAGCAGCTAACCGGCCTGAATATCAATTTGGGCACGATCTTTTTCTTTCTGCTGCTCGGGACTTTGATCTTCACTCCCCTCACCTTCTACCTCTCCGCAGGTCTGCAGTTCCTGGGCGTGCGGTTGTTTGGCGGAACCGGCAGCTTCAAAGCCCAGGCCTATTTGATGGCTTTGATCCAGGTCCCGATCACCGTCCTGGGAGGCCTGATCTCCCTGTTATCCTTAATCCCCTGGATCGGTTTTATTGCAGGACTGGTGGGATTTGGACTCTCGATCTACGCCATCATCCTCAGTGTCCGGGCTCTCAAGGTAGCCCACAACGTTTCAGCTGGCCGGGCGGTCGCCGGCATCATCGTCCCGCCCCTGATCCTGAGTTTTATCGGCGGCTGCATCCTGATGCTCCTGGGATCAACCCTGGGGAGTTTGCTGGGCCAGATCCAATAGGGCTGGTTGGGTTTTTGACAGAACCGATGCCCGACCTTCTCCAGACAGCCTGGCA
>CAVQTT010000005.1:0-174060 GCA_963716695.1 uncultured Chloroflexia bacterium | reverse complement strand
ATATCCACCCTCACCGATGTCAGCATTGGCCAGAGTGTTCCCAGACCAACGGAGCTGGTCCCAGGCTTTGATGGTATTGGTCGCGCCATCGATCACTGCGTCATCCCGCTCAAAGAGGTATTCATGGTGGACACTGATGGAACTCCCCTTATAAAAATAGCGGAGTGATAGATCGACTTTTGCAGTCTTTAATATCTGGGTATCGATGCCTTCGGCATTTTTTTCAACAAAACTTAATTCTCCATCAATATCCTTACACTCCCAGACTGTTCCATCCAGCAGCGGCAGATCGATTACCTCCCCTTCTGGAGAGACCACCGTGGCGAAAGTCTCTCCAACTACTTCATGGATGATTTCATCTTCATCCCTGGGGGATGATTCGCCGTACTGAAGCCTTAATAAATGAGATTGGCAGATTGCAGGCCAGGGAAAAAACAACCAGCAGCGTGACTGCGAAGATCAGGACCAGGTGTTTATTTTTGCAGCTCATATCCATCTCCCTAGTTGCAGCTCATATCCAGCTCCTAGCTTAAAAGTTGTGCCAGATGATCTGATCAGGAGGGAACATAAATTATCTTACCCGATTTTATTAAGACTTTCGAGTATATTATCTGTAATAATTCCTACCAAGCTGTGGTCTGTATTCGTCTGGAGTTTACTAAAACCCGATGGCTGTCTTCCTGGCATTGCTGCCTATCATTCTTATCCTGGTCCTGCTGGTTTGGCGCAAGTCTCCCGCAGATTTGGCCGGGCTGGCGGGTTGGATCTGCACCCTGCTTGTGGCCTGGTTGTATTTTAAGACTCCCCTTCAGAATACCCTTTTGATCAGCCTCTCAGGCCTGGTGGCCTCCCTGCCGATCACTATCATGGTAGCCACATCCCTGCTGCAGATCACGATCATGAAGGAGTCCGGGGCTATCGATCGGGTGGTGGCTTTTATAAAAACCATCGCCCCCGGCAACCAGGTTGCCCAGATACTAATTCTGAACATTGGTTTTGGCACCACCCTGGCCGCCCTGGGAGCCACGCCGGTTTCGATCCTGCCGCCGATCATGATCGCCCTGGGATACACCTCCTTTGTAGCCATTGCCCTGCCGTCGCTGGGCTATGACGCCCTCTGCACTTATGCCCTCCTGGGCATCCCTGTGGTGGTATTTGCCAACTTTGTAGGCCTGCCTGTGAACGAAGTGGGAGGTTACTTCGCCCGCTATATGCCGGTGATCAGCACCTGCATCGCCCTGGCCATGCTCTGGCTGGCAGGAGGCTGGAAGCTGCTGTGGCGGGGATTGATCCCCACCATCCTGGCGGGTGTGACTGCTGGCCTGATCGCCATCCTGATGAACAGGCTGGGCCTGGTGACCCTGACCGGGATCGCTGCTGGTTTAGGTGTGGTGGCCGTGATGCTGCTTTACTTGAAAATAACCGGCCAGACCCTGGTCAGCCGGGACCCTTTATCCTCAACCGACCTCAAAGCTGAGGAGCAGTTTTCCTTGCCGGCTGCCATCTCACCCTGGATCATCCTGACCGGGTTAGCGCTGCTGATCAATGCGCCATTCCTGCCTCTTTTTGAGCTGGTATTCAGCCGCTGGTCCATGCCGGTTGAGATCATTCCGGGGTTTCCGGAAAAGATCCGCTTTTTCTGGCAGGCCTATTTCTGGATCCTGGTCAGCACGGTCCTGGCCCTGCCTTTCCTGAAAGTGAACAAAACCGTCCTTAAGGTTTCCCTTCAGAAGTGGCTCAAGCGAGCTCCCAGGCCCATGCTGGCATCGGCTGTCTTTTTTGCGATCGCCTTTTTGATCAATCATTCCGGGAAAAATGCGGCCTGGGAGTTGATAAATCCAGCCAATAATATGGTCTACCTGATCGCCAATGCGGCCAGCAGTATGTTTGGGTGTTTCTACCCGGCAGTGGCTCCTTTTTTGGGTTTGTTTTCAGGATTCATCAGCGGCTCTGAAACCTCAGCCATCGCCATGTTAACCGGCATTCACCTCAGCACGGCAGAAAAGATCGGAGCGGGGGGATTGATCATTGCCGCCGCCAGTGGGATCGGAGGCGGATTGGCCAGTGTGATCTCCCCTGCCAAGCTCCAGAATGCCGCCGCCAGCATCGACAGGATCGGGGAAGAGAGCCAGGTCATCCGGGTGACTTTTATCCTGGCGCTGATCATTACCGCCGTGGCAGCGGTGATGACCATTTTGTGGGCCTGAATATATAAAAAGGAAACGGAATCCTTTAAGGATTCCGTTTCCCAAATAGAAATTAATTGTCTAGCCTTTCTTTTCCTACTTCTCCCCCAGGCCCTGGATCCTGCCTAAACCGCTGATCTCCGGGCTGACCGTTGGATTCCCATAATATTCCACATCACCTGCTCCACTGATGACCACTTCCAGGTCCTCAGTCACCCAGACATTTGCGCCTCCAGCGCCGCTGATATTAATCGCCCCACCCTGGCTTTCGAGATCAAAGGCCTGGTACCTTCCAAATCCGTTTAACCTGATATCCTGGTTTACTACTTTCCCGGCAACTTTTACATCTCCGGCTCCACTGAGGATCACATCCAGCTGAGCTGCATTTAAATCCTCCACTGTAACATCACCAGCACCGCTGAGATTGATTATCAGGCTGTCAGTCTTTAGTTTTTCAACCTCCAATCGGGCCGCTCCGGACAATGTAATGGCAGTCAGTTCGTTAACGCTGATCCTGAAAATAAAGCTCTCACTGGGATCGATGACCTTTCGTCCCCCGGCTGGAGAAAAGGCTACCCCGTCTTTAAAACCTATTTCGAGGGTATTTCCCCTGACTTCAGTTTCAATATATTGCATCAGGTTGTCATCGGTTTCGATAGATGAGGGATTCAGATCCCCCCTGGGTGACGATAACCCTGCCTGCCCCGGTTACCAGGATCTCCTCAAAATCGCTGACATCCCGCTCTTCCACAATAATATCTCCCGATCCTCTCACCAGCCGGGGGGCAAAAGGAACTGTGCAGGCGGTGGATACAAAGACGATCAGGGCAACAAACAACATAGTTCTAAAAATTGCTTTCATGATATTTTCTCCAAAAGTGATGTCTGAATAAGCTTGAACAAGTATATATACGGTAAACTTCGGAAAAACTCTCATTTTGAGCTGTATGCTATACTTCCTAAGAATATCAATCCAGTAGATGATCTGATCCTCAAGGCAGTCCAAGTCTGGATAATGAGACCAGGATCCCTCGGATAGTTTCGATGATTGTTTTCCTGCTCGGGATCAGGATCAATACCAGCCCCTTCAGCGCTTCCCAGGCAGACTGGGGGGGTATACCTATGATGGCTGTTTATCTGGATGTTTTCCTGTTCACATAAATTTTTGGGGTCTGGAAATGGAAAAAATAACCATAAATTTTGAGTTCATTCCCACCAACGGGATCCAGCTCCATACGGCTCTGGCCGGTCCTGAAGATGGCGAACCAGTGATCCTTTTACACGGTTTTCCTGAAGCCTGGTTTGGCTGGGAGAAACAGATCCTGGCCCTGGCAGAGGCTGGATTCAGGGTGGTCGCCCCTGACCAGCGGGGCTACAACCTCAGCAGCAAACCAACCGGGGTGGAGAACTACCAGATCAGGACCCTGGTCAAAGACATCAGAGGGCTGGCCAAAACCCTGGGCCTGGACAGCTTCCACCTGGCGGGACACGACTGGGGAGCGATAGTGGCCTGGAGCCTGGCAATTGCCCTGCCCCGGAGGATCAGATCATTGGCGATCGCCAACGTGCCCCATCCAGACATTTTTGGCAAATACCTGCGGTCACATCCTGCCCAGCTTCTGAAAAGCTGGTACATGTTCTTTTTCCAGCTTCGGGGCCTGCCAGAGAAAATGGCACAAGCCAGAAACTACCAATTTCTCTTATCAGCTATGCCGGATGGTTGGCCGGAGGGTCTGTACAACCGCTATCGAGAAGCCTGGTCCCAGCCTGGAGCGTTAACAGCTATGATCAACTGGTACCGGGCCAATCTGGGCGGAGCTTCAGCAAAGAGTGAGCCTTCCCTGGTAGAACCTGAAACCCTGATCATCTGGGGGAAAAAAGATCCCCACCTCAGCCACCAGCTGGCCCCCTTAAGCCTGGAGCACTGCCGCCAGGGAGAGCTGGTCTATTTTGAGGATGCCAGCCACTGGGTCCAGCATGACAAAGCCGCTGAAGTCAGCCAGCTGCTGATCGACCACTTCGGGAAAATATAACCTATGGCTACCGAACCCACCAGCGTCCAGCGCGACCGCATGTTAGTTCACGGAAAATCAAAGCTGACCCTGGTTCAATTCCTGGCAGCTGACAACCCTGAAGCCATTGATAATTATCTTGCCGAAACCCAGCGGGCTGTTCAGGCGGAAGGTGGTTCTCGCGGTCATCAACTTAAGATCGACCAGGTCCTGACCAGGGGCGAGATGCCGTACCAATACCTGATTGTGGATAATTTTCCATCCAGCCAGGCGCTGTTGATAGCCCATGAAAATTCCCGCGCTGTTCGCCTGTCCTACATTCGGGAAGAATATGCCATTCTGGTCAGGCCTAATCCTCTGATCAAAAGAATTGCGAAAGGTTTGGGTTTTTTAGCTCCCGCTTTAATCAAATTGCTAAAAACCGCAGAAGTCAGGGATCTGGGAGACTTCGCCGACCAGGTTGATCCCGAGACCGATCCTGTTCCCGAGGCTGTTAATATTTTCTCGTCAGGAGACCTGGACCAGCCTTTTTTTATGATGAATTTAAATCAGTTTTCACCCCCAAAGAAGCGGGGAGAAAGCGGGAAAAGCGCTTATAACCAATACTCCCTTCAGATCCTGCCCTACCTGATCAGCGTAGGAGGATATCCCGAACTCTATGGGGAAGTGCTGGGGAGTTTCATCGGCGACCAAAATGACCCGCTCTTTCATCAGCTGGCACGATTTTGCCCTGGTCTATTACCCTTCCCGGGACGCTTTCCTGCGCTTGATGACCAACACCCCCAGGGGCGCTGCGGAAATCCGGCGGGCAGGGCTAGAGAAGGCTGTGCTGATGGCCTGCTTCAACAAATCCAGGATCGATTTTTCCAGACAGTAAAATAAGTCGTCATGGAGATGGTGTTCGGACAGACAATCCGGGATTGAACCTTGATACCTGCCATATCCTTTTCCGGATCCAAAACAACACCAGCAGTAAACCAATTATTTTGGCGGCGATCCCCAGCAGAGAACTCAACTCAAACGGGAAATCAGGCATCCTGCTGATACGTACATAAAAAAGTGAGGTTTCAGATGTCG
This sequence comes from uncultured Chloroflexia bacterium, assembly GCA_963716695.1. Taxonomy (GTDB): domain Bacteria; phylum Chloroflexota; class Anaerolineae; order Anaerolineales; family UBA11858; genus B10-G9. The sequence continues at coordinate 168,785 of CAVQTT010000005.1, read as the reverse complement.
CGCCCAACTGGAAAATTGATGAAAGGGTGAGATCCCAAGCAAAATGGAATGCTATCGCCAGGGCAGCTCTCCCGGTCCACAGGAAATACAGGCCATAGATCGCTGCCGTCACCAAGACATATACCAGGAAAGAAAAATCCCAGCTGGCAAGATGACCAACAATTGACCAGGCTGCTCCCAGGAGAACAGCCAGCAACCCGGCTCTGGTAAGGGCTATTTTTTTTCCAGCCATTCCTTCAAGTGCATTCCTGATCTGATAAGTACGCATCAGTTCCTCAAATATCCCAACGATCAGATAAGTGCCTATCCCTACCAGGATTGAACCGGAAAATAACAGGAAATTTCTTTTCCATTGATAAGAAATGATCACTTCCCCCCAACCACAGACCTTGAGCAGCAGAACGTAGGCGCTTGCCGAGAGGAATCCCGCCAGGATCCCTAATCCAAAATCAGACCACCAGGCCTTATCGACCAGCTGAATACCCAGATCTGAAATTTTCCTTTGATCGATGTATCGGCTGCAGAGGATCACACTTAACACCGTGATCGGCCCGGCTGTGAGGGCTACTCTCAAGTTTTGATTGCCTGCTGAATAGTACCCGCTCAAACCCAAGACTGTCAGGGGAACGGCAGTGAGCAGGATCTGGATCAGGATCCGCCAGCCTGCCCTGATCCGATCTTCAGTTTGATTCCAAAATATGTTCCTCAGTATATCGTTCTCCTTGATATCAGCAAAGAACCCTTTGACAAAGATGGAGGAGGATAATCAGATCAAACCGCTGGTGATCACTCCCATGACGGAGAGAAAGATCGTCAAGCCAAACAGGATACCCAACACCCAGCTGAGCCATTTTTTATCTGGATTGTTCACCCAGATAAAAAGCAAACCAGAAAGCAGAAATGACTGCAAGCCAATTTCAAGATAGGTTTTAACGGAGACAGGCAAGATGGTATATAACAAACCTTCCACCGATCCCGGCGCAGGGCCGAAGGTGGAAAGAATGCCCAGGGCAACTAAAAGCCACCAGGTGATCAACCAGCCGTATTTCTTGCGGAATAGAACCTCTCGGATGGGAAAAAAAGCCAATCCGAAAATAATCCCCCGAATGGGCTGGATCAACGGACCGGCTGTCACGACCGGATCATTGGTCTGCCGCATCCAGCAGGCCATTTCAGGGGCGGCAAAACCCTCAGAATAATTCAGAAACAACAGAGCAAACAAACCTACAGCCATATAGGTGATAGTATGGACAACAATGGTTTTGATGGTCAGTCCAATAATTTTTATTTCCCTTTCCGATCTCATCTTCTTCTCCTCGATGGTTTTATTTATTCGATCAGGCTGAATTTACGTTTTTCTTGTGGACTTTTCTGGCAATCAAGAACACCATCCCTAGCATCAGCAAGATACCCACTGTGATCACACTGATCTTGGCGATCAGGAAACGGACCGCAAACCGCTGGTAAGCTGCATCCCCAGCAGCAGCGGTTTCCGGACTGAAGAGCTCCCGCATTTCCAGTTCTCGCTTCCCCTTATCAAATTCCTCTTCCATATCGATCACAGCGATATCATCGAACTGGGACATGTACGATAGGTATATTTGATTCTCATTCAGGTCATGTGCATTCTGGTACAGTGTAAATGTAGTCAGGGTTTTCAAGTGGATGGCTTCCATCAGCGCAACAGCGTAATCCGGGGTTAAGGTCCATTCATCACCAAGGGCATCCAACCTTTCTGTAGCTGTGTGCCATCGGAAATCCACCGGGCCTTTTTCCTGCTGGGCAAGATTGAAGTTGGTGGAAAGCAGGTAACCATCACCGGGTTCCTTACGGGTGAAGGCGACATTTCCATCCGGCCCACCGCTGATCACCACTGCCTCACCATTGGCATCGGCAATGTGGTATTGACCGTGCAGTGCTCCTCCGAAATGACAGCGTTTCACAATCCGGATAGCTTGATCCACGGTGCCAGCCTCTTTGGTGATCCGGTAAAGGAAGTTATCATCCCAGCAGTTGGGCTTACCTGGATTGGGGTCCGGATCCAGTTTGGCGCGGGGTGTGCTGTTCATGTCCCAGGCCAGTCCTTGGTCATTTACCGCCCCCTCGTAGTTAAATTGGCCATCTGGTCCCATAAACCCAAAATGGACAGATCCATACCCCTCTGAAGAAGGTGGAAAAAATCCGATCACCGGATCTGGCTCATGGTAATCCTCGCTGTTGCCGAATAGGACAGTCTCGCCCTGCTTCGCGGTAAAGATCGTGCAGGATTTTCCCGGCTGATAATAGGCCGCGAAAAAGATCACCAGGGTCAGGATCAGGATGATCAGGGCCTGAAGCCAGATAACATTCCTTTGATATTCCCTCAATAATTTCTTCATCGATCCTTCCTAATCTATCCAGATCACTCGCAACTAACAACCCCGCGCCAGAAGAATCCCTGTGGGGATAAAACAAATCAGTCCCATCACCAGAACTGTGATGACCTCGATCCAGTCAAAGGCCCGTTCAGCAACCAGCGGCGCAATAAAAAAGAACAGGATCAAACCCAAAAACAGGAAGCTGGCCGCAACCAGCAGTCCCAGTCCCATTGAAAATCCCAGGGGCTTTTTCCTGAGCAGGGTGATGCCACCGCTACCCAGCCCAGCGAGACCACGATATCCGCTACAGATACAGCGTTTTCACCCAGAGGAGGGATCGTTCCTTCCTGAATTCCCAGTAATAATAGTTGATACAGCCAGGACGATAAAAGCCAGGCCAAAGACCACCAGGACCCAGCCGGATACTTTTTCTCCTACCCTGCCTTCCAGTTTTTCCATTACAGCCCGATGGTTGATGGATCTCAGATGAAGGATCAGGGCAATAATACTGAGGACCACCAGAAGGAGGTTAATCAAGGAAATCCAGGACCAGTCTCTGCCAAGTAAGTAGGCGATATAGTTATAGATCACGTAAACCAGGGCGCCCGGAAGCAGCAGGGCACCCAGCAGCTTTCCCCTTCTCATTAAAACCAACGACCGCTATGAACAACGGGAGCCCGAGCATGATATTAACAATGTCATTGGCCAGGATACTGCTCCAGCAGCCGGGGTCTGGATAAAACAGATCGGGGAAGAGGAAACCCAAACCGGAAATTAAGGTCATTAACAACGCAATTGCGATCGACAGTATCCATAAAAAAGATGTGGCACCTTTCATGGGAGAATCCTTTCTGGGGGTTGGTTTAATCGTCCTTATTGAATTTTTTCCTTCTTCGGGTACATAAAATTCGCCAGGAGTATTGTCAAAACTGGATACAACAAGGTCAGGGACAGGAAAAATTGTGACGTCAGGATTGGATTTGAGTCATTCACATTCAGGAAAATCTGTCCCATTGAATCTACCAGGTAATGGGAAATGATCGCTGGAACCACACTCCCTGACTTGTAAACCAGCCAACCCCAGCCTATCCCAAAGAAAAAAGCCATGATGACACCAAAGATCACCTGGGTGAGATCCTGGTGAATTAAATTTGAAAAATGGAATAAGGAAAAAAACAGCGCGCTGAGCAAGACCGAGATCCAGGGTCTGAATTTCTTCAGCAGCGAGGTTTGGATCCAGCCCCGAAAAGCCAGCTCTTCCCAGATGCCGGGAACCAACGCCAACAGGAAATACCCCCAGCCGATCACATCTGGATCGGATTTTAGATCCGGGAAGGCAAAAGCAGCTGCCAGATCTCCCCTAAATATTCCAAATGCCAGGGATAAAACTGCCGCCAAAACACAAAATAAGACAAAGGACAGGATCCCGGCCAGAAGCACCTTCGAGTCAGTCAGTAAAAATCGCGCTAGACTTTCCTTGATATTTTTTTCTCCCAGTATCAGGGGCATCACAAAAACAACCGCCAGCCCTGCCAGGATTAACCTGATGCCTGTGATGACCACCAGGATCCAGAGCAGCGACCAACCCCGATCAACCAGGAGATCCGCGAACTGCATCAAGGAATCGAACTTGATAAATAGCGAGAACAGGATCACAGCCAGAGTGATCCGGAGAATGATGCCGGTTTTGGAAATTGTTTTATCCATATATCTCTTAAATCCTTGCTAAATTGGAACAGGTAATCCTGGATTATCCTGTTCCCACTCATCCAATAGTTAGTTTTGAGGAACGCTTGCGTTTTTCAAGCGCCGACCCGAAGACTAAACCCCGAAACATGCCGCCGCCGGGGAGGGGACTGCCAAAACTAAGGCAGTTCCCCCCGGCAGAAGGAGAAGAGAAGAAGGAGGAATCCTTAGAGGCTGGTTGATTTTCTGGGCACCTGGGAAAGAGGGATAAATTCCTTTCTCCGGCTAAGCCTGGGCCAGAATTTATTCCAGCGGGCTTGGAGGATGATCAGGAGTTTTCCGGCCAATCCGGGATCCCATCCGGCTGCCTGTTTGATCAAACGCTCCTGCTCAGCTTCCTGCATCCGGGATTTGATAAGTTCCCGGCCAATTAGATCGGCGTAAAAGGGATTAAATGTCATTTTTGGATCTCCTTTCATTCTTGATCTCCTGGATCAATTGGTCAGGCGAGCAGCCTTTGACCAGAAAAGCATCCGCGCCTGCCGCCAGGGCTTCCTCTCGAATGTCATCATGTAAAGTCAGGATCACCACCCGGATATTCCGCCATCTTTTCTTAATGATCCTGGTTGCTTCCAGGCCGTTCATCTTGGGCATAAAAGCATCCATCAGCACAACGTCTGGTTTGTTCTTTTCAATGAACTGGATAGCCTTCTCTCCATTATTTGCTTCTCCAATGATCTGGATATCGGGTTGGGTGAGCATCAGGGCTCTCAACCCTTTGCGAGATGCCAGCCGGTCGTCGGTGATCAGTACTTTGTACAAGATGGCACTCCTTGGTTTCATCCGATCAAACAGCGTTATCTGCCGGGGATAAGCCAGAACAGCTGCCTGAATAATATGTTTGTTATGGCCTGTCATTCGGTTCATCATCTCCATCTTGAAGAACTAATTGATCTGACCAAATCATACAAAAATCCCCTCTAAATCACATCGGATAAAGAGGGGATTTTACACAGTCAATTCAGCCTATTTATTAGGATAATTCGCAGGTTATTCGGAGGAAGTCATCTCATCCAAATGTTGTATTGAGATCGGATTGTGAGGCTGAATTTTAACAGTTCTGTTCAGCCGAGATCGTCATCCAGGACCGCCACACCTTCTTTTAAAGCATAGAGGGCGGCCTCGGTTCTGCTGGCCAGGTGCAGTTTGGACAGGATATTGCTGACGTGGGTCCTGACGGTGGTTTCGCTGATGGAGAGAACGGAAGCAATATCCCGGTTGCTTTTTCCCTTGGCAAGCACCTGGAGGACTTCGATCTCCCGTTTGGTGAGGGGATCGGGAGAAAGGGGTTTCCCTGAGGATTGAAAGACCTCCTCCAGCACTTTTCGGGCTATGGCAGGTGAGAGGAAGGATTCTCCCTGGTAAACCTGATTAATGGCATTCACCAGGTCTTCAGGGTCGGTGTCTTTCAATAAATATCCCAATGCACCAGCTTTGATGGCCGGAAAGACCTGGTCATCAGCGGCGAAGCTGGTCAGAACCAGTATCTTGGCATCAGGATGTTTTTCCCTGATCTTTTTGATGGCCTGGATGCCGGTCATTTTGGGCATCAGCAGGTCTAATAGCAGCAGATCCGGAGTCAATTCATCATACATCTCAACAGCCTGGGACCCATTTTCCGCCTCGCCGATCACATCCAGCCCGGACTCGGTCGCCAATAAAGCCCGAATACCTTTTCTGACCACAATATGATCATCAACGATCAGGATTCTGATAGGTTTTTTATTCATAAGGTACCTCGATCCTAACGGTAGTTCCTTTTCCTGGCGAGCTGTCCATCATAAACTTCCCACCCAGCAGCTCTGCCCTCTCGAGCATGCCGTCCAAACCCAATCCGCCCCCCTGGATGGCTTCGTCTGGTGAACAGCCAACCCCATCATCGATGATCTCCAGGGTGACCCAGGACAAAGTTCCTCCCAGGTTGAGAATGATCCGAGTAGCCTGGGCATGTTTCAGAGCATTATTGAGGGCTTCCTGGGCAATCCGGTACAAACCATCCTGCACTTTATCAGAAAGGTTTAATCCCTCATCCAGGTTGATCTCCACTTCAAGACCCGCCCGTTCCTCGACAGCTTCCAGCCTGGCTCTCAGAGCAGGCACCAAACCCTTCAGTTCTACTACGGAGGGGCGGAGCTCAAAGATCAGCAGGCGCATTTCCCGCAGGGCTTCCTGGGCTGTTTTCCTCAATTCTGCAAGCTGATCGTCAGCCAGTTCCGGCTGATTGGCTTGAAATTGACGGTAAGCGGCTTCAGCATGCAGGGTGATGCCATACAGGGCCTGGGTCACGGAGTCGTGCAGTTCCCGGGCCAGGCGGTTACGTTCTTCAACAACTGCTAGCTGCTGGGCCTGTTTATAAAGCTGGGCATTCTCGATCGCCACCGCAGCCTGGTCAGCCAGGGATTGCAGTACTACCTGATCGCTTTCGTCAAAAGCATCTACCCTGTCACTCTGGGCATCCAGAACACCGATCACTCTGCCTTTGACCTTTACCGGTACTGTCAATTCGGATAATGTGCCGCTGCCTTTCATCTCCACATAACCCGGGTCTTTACGCACATCGGGAAGGTAAACCAATTCCCCGCTGGCTGCCACCCTTCCGGTCACTCCCTCGTCTCCAATCTTTAATCTTGAGGGATTGAAATTGAATTCAGGATTTTCCCATAAACGGCCGGATCCAACCCGGTAGACAGCATATCCCTCTTCGAGGGTGGCTATGGCCACATGATCATATTTAAAAGTATTCTGGATCAACTGGACAATCTGGTTGAGCAGTACATCGATATCCATAATCGAGGTGATCTGCCGGCCAACTTCTGCGATCACCCGAAACTGCTCTGCTCTACGCTGCTGAGCCCTGAACATGGAAGCATTGTCAACCGCCACGCCAATTTGCTGGCCGGCCGCGATCAATAACCCAATTTCATCCTCGCTGAAATCCCGCACTTGTTTGGAAACTAGAAAAATCGTGCCCAGTGTTCTGCTTTTGGAACATAGAGGAACAACCAGGAGTGATTTAAATCTTTCTTGAAGAGCAATTGTCCGGGATAAACGATGATCTTCAGTGATATCCCGGATCGCCAAAGGCTCTCCAGTTTTAACCACCCGACCGGAAAAACCTTCCCCTATCTCCAGGTGATCGATGGCCCTGGCAAATTCCGCAGAAAACCCCCTCTGGGCATGGATGGAAAGGGTCTGGGATTCTTCGTTTAAAAGGTAAATACCTCCGATCTGAAGGCAAGTAGCTTGCAGGACCTTGTCCAGGGCGCTGCCCAGGACCTCATCCAGATCGAGGGATTGGCTGACAACTGACGCGATATCATTGAGGGTTTTATAACCTTCAACAAGTATAGTCATACAATAGATTATACATGTCCAGAGGGATTATTTATTTCAGTTGACTAGGGACAAAAACACAAAGACATTATATCGCTGATCCTCCGGTATTCACCGCCCACACTTTTGCAGGTTCGGGCGTCCAAGCCGGCATGGCAGCCAAAGGTCTCCCCCCCTTGCTCAGCCTGTTGAATTTCCGGCAGCACCACAGCCAGGGAAAATAGGGAGTCCTCACAATTCTCCATTTTCAAGCTGGAAGAACTGCTCTGTTCCGGGCATGTCGGGCATCAGGGTGAACATACAGTAGAGCCGGTCCGGAAAACCCTGCAGGTCACATTTATAGGCCGGGATCTCCCCCAGCCAGGCCGAATAGGGCCAGAGGGTCTCCCCACTACCTTCTTCGCCGGGGCCGCCCGGGACCCCATCCGCCATCTTAAGATAAACCGGAATATTGTAGGTGCCGTCGATGATGTTCAGCATCACCAGGGAAATCTCGATCTCCTCAAAGAGGGTACAGCGCTCATCTTCGGTTGGCTGTAGTGGCGGAGGCGGTGGTGGTGGGGCCTCGATCGGGGTTTCTGTGGGCGCTGCCGGAGCCAGGACTGCTGGAGTTGCCAACCCAGCACCATTGCGCGGGAAATTCGGCAGGATCTTCTCCGTGTTAAAGACCAGCATAAAGGCCAACCAGACCATCAATCCCAGCACCGCGGCTCCTCCCCCATATCCCAGGATATTCTGGAGTGGGCCATTTCCTGATCCAGATCCTCCCCCGCTGGCACCGGAGGTCTTTTCGAGGATCCGCTCCGCCAGATCCGGGGGCGGGACCACCGGGACAAAAGCTCCAAAAGCAACCGATTGGGCGATCAAGACCTTTTGGCGTTCCTGGCACTCCTGGCAGGTCTTCAGGTGCTCCCTGGCAAAACGCTCCTGGTCAAATAGCTCCTCCCTGTCATGCAGGCTGTGCAGCAGACCGGCGACATCCTGGCAGTCCCCAGTGGGATCTTCCAGCAGCAGGTGGATGCCGTAGCTCTCCTGGAAGGCTGCCCGAGCCCGATGCAGAGACACCTTAACATTGGAAAGACTGAGGTTCAAGATCTCCCCGATCTCCGCATAACTGAACTCGTTCAGCTCCCGCAGAACCAGGATCTCCCGCTGCTGTGCACTCAAGCGGGCCAGGGTCGATTGGACCCGGTTGGCCGCATCTCTCGAGCTGGCAACTCTTTCGGGGCCAGGTGTGGGTGAGATCACGGGATCGCCTTCCTCCAGCGGATCAACATGGGCTTCCTTGCGATAAAGATCGATAAAATAGTTCCGGGTCAGCCGGAAAATCCAGGCTTTAAAATTCCAGGGGGGGCCAAATCGATCCAAATTGCGGTGGGCCCTGATAAATGCCTCCTGGGTCAGATCCTCCGCCTGGGCCGGGTCATTGGAGAGCGACAAGGCGAAGTTATAGACAGCCTGAAAATAGCGGTTGAAGAGAGCCGTAAACGCTTTCCGATTGCCCTTGATGGCTTTTTTAGCCAGCTGCTCATCTGAATGGATAGGCTGCGCCATAATATTCCTTAATTGATAAACGAAGCTGTGTTCAAAAAGGTTACAAAGAGTATCACTGGATTTTTAATAATTCCAGTGTAACATAGTTCGTCCACCTCAGATTCCTGGTCAGATCGTTGCTAAGAAGATTAATAAGCTCCCGGTTTTTAATCCCTTTCGAAATACAACATTTGGATATCAGCTGTAAAAATTTCCCCCACTCATAAATACGCCAATTTATCTGAAGCTGATCACTCGGGCTCAAATAATATCAATGGAGTAGGATCTGGACCTAGAAAACCAGCCAGGTATTGTGAACCGACCTGGCCTGGGGTCGATGCTCCATAAAATCTGACCATAGCACTTCCTGCCATGGATGAAAGCCCGCTATCCATTACCTGGATTGGGGATGAGACCCACTGAAGGGAAAATCCTCCATCTTATGCATCAGAAAATCATCCATAAGTAGTATTGACTTATAGTATTTTTTAGTTATACTACACCTGTACTATACTATTCAGTTCAGAAAGCGAGGTAAATCATGTTTTTTGAGAGAAAAACCAAAACCCAGAGCATCCTGAAAACAATCTGGTTTCCCTTTTTGGCTTTATTCATCTTTTTCAGCCTGATGGGATTAACAGGACCGGGGCCAGCTTTTTATACCCTGGGAGGAATATACCTCCTGGCTTCGATACTGCCAATAATCACCTTTCTAAAAACCCACAATGCGGGTTATCTGGCTCAATCCATGTTTTTAGTGTTTGCCGGGCTGGTTTGTGTAAGTGCACCTCCAGCTATTCGCGACAAGTCTGAGATCGGCCTGCTGCCGTTACTGTTGGTGGTTATGTATGGCTTGGCGTTGGTGGTTGCTTACCTGGCATTCAACCGCAAGCTGCGCTGGCGCGGAGAGGAGATATTTGAACTTGCTGCCCTTCCCGTAGAAGACACCGGAGAAAGCTTCAGCGCCCGACCACGCCCAGCGGGTCAGATACCTGTCAGCAAAACCGAGATGATACGTTTTGTGGATTTTGTGAGCCGGAACCTGATCGCCTTCCCGTTCAAGGAAGAGAACCGGGTCGTGTTTGTGCTGACCCTGCCCGGTAATGACCTGCCCTACCTGCTGGGTCTCAAAAAGGATTACCTGGATGATACCTGGGTGGCAATTGATTTTGATGGCAATATCACCGTCAACATCACTCAGGCTGATTATCTGCTGTTTAAAATGGATCTGGATTTTGACCAGATCTGCCAGTCCCTGGGAAACGTCTTCCGGGAATTCCTGGAATTATCCAAAAACGGCCAGGAAAACCAGATCATTGACCGCATGAATGCCCTCAGGTTGAACCCGTTAGGATAAGGCGAGGTGATGATGGATTTTTCAAAAGCTTCTCGATTGGGCATGGTTCTTTCCAGGGATTACGCGGAAGATTTCTTTAAACTTCTGGCCAATTACCAGGACATCTCGGCCTCGGAAGCCGCTTCCCGGCTCAGCCTGCATATCCAGACTGCTCAGGATTACCTGGAGACCTTAACCGAATTGGGCATCATGAAAAAGACCGAGGTCTTCGAAAAGAAAAGGCCATATTACCGCTATACTCTGATCCAGCCAAAGATCAAGCTGGAATTGGATCTCTCAAGCTACAAGAAAGAGAATCCCGGGGAAGGCCTTTCCCGAATTGTACGGGAGAAGAAAGATAATGGCGCTAATTTCACCTTGGCCCGGGGCGGCGACAGCTTCAGTACGGTCACCGTCTGGGAAGGCGAAGGGCGGGAGCGCCAGGAACACAAGATCAGCCTGACCACGCCCCAGGGCAGATTCCTCTTCCACCTACCTTTCCCCCTGGCCAGGCCGCTGACCATCGCGGACATCATGGAAAAAGCCAAATTAAATTTAGAATACTCGACCGAGATCCAGAACATCATTGATGAATTGATCCGCCTGGAGGTCATAGAGGTTCTCTAGCGGGGCCTACCAGATGTTTCAGGATGATAATAAAGACCTATCCAAATCCAGGACCGGGCAGGATGGGAGAATTTCCTGAAAGGAAGATTTTTCGACCCAGAAAAACACATCAAAACCGCTCCCGATGGGAGCGGTTTTGGGTAGTATCGATTAGCTGGTCGGTCAGGGTGTCGGGCTGGGAGCAGGCAGGCCGCCCACAACCACAATTTCCACGTAGATGGGATTGCCCCCTGGTCCCATGCCAAAATGCTGGCCCAGGGGATTTTTGAGGGCCCAATATCCCTTGTAGGTACCCGAATACTCTGGTGCCCGAAGATCAACAGACACATCGATGGTCTTGCCGGGTTCTACCGGCAAAACGGTTAACTGCTGGCTCTCCGGGCCTCCCATGATCTCTCCGGAATAAAAATAGATCTTATACCTGGTGGTCCAGGTGCAGGTACCATCATTATATAAACGCCAGGTTTTGGTGAATTTCACTCCCGGGTCAAACTCCATTTTGTCCGGGACCGTGACATCAGCCACAAAGAAGGCTATGTTGCAGGCCGGGTCAATTGTAGGAGTGGCTGCCACCGTGAGGGTTGCCCCGGGTGTCTGCGCAGCCAGGTCCTCAGTCTCTGTTGGTTCCGGTGTGGGCGTGTTGGACGGCAGAGCCGTTGCTGTCGGTCGGGCTGCTTCGGTTTGCTGGGCTTCCAGGGTCTGCATCACCACCGTATTGGTCGATTCGATCGCTGCCCTGGCCCTGTTGGTATTTACAGTCCGTATTGTGACCATGGTAATCAGGGTCAACAGTGAAGCCCCCAATAAGAGGATCGGCACCCATCCCAAGCGTTTCATAAGACCCTATTTTATCAGAATTCAGCCGGTTGGCAGGTGTGGCAGCCTGGGATCAGAAAACCTGATTCCTCCGGCAGCTGAGGACCTGGATGTGGATCAGCGGGCGATGTTCCTCAAGCCCCGCAACATCCGATATGTTTGTATCACTGTAATTGAAAGAATTTCAGCAGGGTCAGGTCGTGTCCGCTGGCAGTTAACTTTTCACCCAAATCCAACAGGTAAGCATCAAAACCTGAAGGAGTGGGGTTTCCATTTAAGATCGTGATCCGCATGAATATCCTTGGGGATTGTTGTGAAATGAACCAGCCAATCTATGATAACAGATAAACCAATCCGGCTCCTGAAACCAGCAGCAGGCCGATCCCGACCTGGTGAATTCTTCGGAATACAGGCGAATCACCCTCCCGGATGCTCAGGGCAGCCCCGCTTCCAAACAGAGCCATAACAGCCAGGACAGCAGCAGCCCCCCAAACCCATCCTGGATTTGAGAATTTGGCCAGCAGGTCCAATTGGACAGCCCGAATAACTACCAGAACCACTCCCCCCAGGGCTGCCAGCTTATGGATATTAAACAGGGAGCCAGGATAAGGTTTGCCTGACCGGCTGGTCCAAAAGCCAAATCCAAGGATCACAATACACAAAATCCCTGGAAGTATATAGGGGTTGATGTTCATTCGAATTTCCTTTCCGGGTTTTACTTCCTGATCATACGTGATCATTCGCCCAGAAGTTGCATCTCCCAGAGGCAGATACCAAGAAGCCCTGATCCAGGACCAGGGCTTCTTTTAAAGGAGGGAGAAAAATGCCTAGAGACCTTTCATGGTATTGCCCAGGGCCAGCAAAATATAGCCTACCAGGACAAAGTAAAAATAATAATCAGACAAAAATGGAACATTGGCATAACGGCCGACCAGGCCCAATACTGCCAGGATCACAGAAATCCAGAACACATTCTTGGTTGGGGGCGTGAGGTTCATATCATCTCCCTTAGTTAAAGATATTTTCGCTTGATACTGGTTATAACCCCCCAACCCCGGTTTGGTTTCTCAGGATCTCATTGGATTCAGGAGCAGGTCTCAGATCAAAACAGCCGCAGCAATCGATCCCAGCAGTGCAACCAAAATACCCAGGATCATCCACCCCAAGAAACGGGAATAATTCTTGGGCTCAAGCTGGTCCCTCTCATCCATCCCCTTGATCTGGGGGAACAGGCGCCAGAAAAATGTGCTGATGGACAATACCAGGGCCGCACCTGTATAGATCAGGCTGTCAGGGTCCCCCCGATAGACCAGCACTGCCAGCAAAAAAATAAAGATCAATTTAGTGCCCGCGACCCAGTTGACCAGGTACTTCACCAGCTCATGAACCTCCGGGTCCGCCTTGGATCTACCCCAGGCTTTGAATACGCCCACGCTGTTGGCCAGCTTAGAATCCGGGAAAAAATACAGCGCCGCAATATTGCCGGATTCCAGCAGGATAAAGAAGATGATCGCCGTTTTTAGGAAGATCAAGTTGGAAAGCTCCTAATAACCAGACAGGCCAAAGATCATCGGGCTGAAATAGGGGATCAACCAGATCACCCAAACCAGCACGCTGAATTTATGGAAATTGGTGAGGGCTTTTTCGTCTTTTCGGAGCAGCACTATCAAAGCCCAGACGGCGTGGATGAACATCAGGATAATGGCCAGCAGACCGGAGATGCCGTGGATGTCAAATGCCATCCCGCCCACAAACTCGAACATCAGGCCGGTGCCCCAGGTATCACAAACCAGTCCCAGCACAAAAAAGACCAGATGCCAGGGTTTGAGTCGGCCCTGGATCCGTTCACTCCAGACACCAATGGTATAAAGGATCAGGGCGGCAGTGATGATGATCGTTGCAGAAGAATCCATGAATATTTCCTTTGTATAGAGGCCAAATAATTGAACTTTTAGAATATACCACAGCCCGGGCTGGCAAGCTAATCAGATCCACGATCCAACAATAAAAAAAACCGGAGCAGCATGGGGCTGGCTCCGGTTCAGCTATGAGGATGAAAATGGTTGGTTTTTCGCGACCTTCATCAGATCCCGCGCTTGGAACTGGTTAGGGATAATTCAGCGCAGCGGCACTGCAGCGAACTGCCCCATTGGACCAGAGTTGACCCAACCCTATCCAACATCCTGATGCTTAGCTTGGTAAATCCGGTTTCGCAGACGTCTTTGGCTGAGCGGACCAGACGGTCCTGCATTGCCATTTTCATTTCATCCTGCCTTCGCTGTTTTTCGATCTCATAAGTATTCCAGGTAAACATGGTCTTGCTCCTTCTAACTTGTGGTATTTATTTCAAGTGCTCTTTTAATGCTGATGCTGGTTTAATATGGTCTCTCCATCTTCCACCTCCCGGTGTTTCCTACTCAGATAATAAAAACCCCGCAACTGCCCGTAATGTGTCCTGAATCCGCTCGCTGTTTAAGCTATAACACTTCGATCCTGAGCAGCGCCTTTCAATTAGATAACCTGTGGCACTGAGCTGTGTCAGGTGCCGGGATGCAGCAGATTGGCTGAGATCCAATCTATCCATGATCTCCTGGGAGCGCAGTTCTCCTTCATCAGCGACGAGCTTTAAAATGTGCAGCCGCAGATCATCCGCCAAAGCGCTGAGCCTGATGGTGATCTCATTGCGGCTCAAATCCGGGGCATCCACTTCTGTATGCTTTGGCAATCGGGCTCCAAAGATCACACCCTGGACATTTTTGTAGTGGAACTTTCCCAGATAGGGACCGTTATGAGCGCTGGGAACAAACACCAACTGAGCCGGGGTACCCTGGAATTTCTCCGAAAATTCCTCACTGATGTCCCTGCCGATAATATAACTGGCCGCTTCAACCCGCTCCATTGTGCTGAAGTCGATCTTTTGAAATGCCAGCACTGCATCAGAAAGCATCGGTTTGATCCGGTCCCATTCCTCCCGGTAATAAGCCTCCCACATAAATCGCAGGTGGCTAACTACGGTCTGCTGCATTTTTTCAGGCGCTTTTAATAATTCAAAGGCCCTGATCTCGATCTCTGGAAATACCTGATCAACCCCAAACTTGGTTCCCAGGTATTCCAGGAAAAAATCCACATTTTCCAGGAGAGATTCCCGGGTGGCTTCATAGCTCTGCTGAGCTTCCTGGCAGCATTTATACTCCAGATAAAAATCCAGCACCTTGTTCCGTAAAAATAGCGGATCGCTATTTTCTAAACCCTCGAGGTAAGCGGGAAAATCAGCCCAGAAGCGGGTGGGAAGGATCGTGTAATGAAATCCGATCACTACCAGATCATGGGTGGCTTTCTGCTCCGGGGTCAAAGCCCCAGCTGTTTCGTAGATCCAGGGGTTCAGCCCCGATAATTCTTCGCTTCTGACCAGAAGCACCATACTGTTGATGATGGTCTGGACCTGATCCAAGCGAATTTCAATTGTACTCACTTCGGGCAGAACTATGGTATCTGGACTGGGCATCATTACTCCTGTATTTTACTTATTCGGGTTACCCGATGTATCGGGTTACACACATATCATAGCAGGTTTTATTGGCTTGTCAAGACCCCAAATCAGGAATTTTCACTCCAGGGTAGTCTATAACATCGCTGAGTATCATTCGATACGCAGCAAAACCAGGGATAAGTATTCCCTGAAGACAAGTTCTCTTTTCCAGAATTTAGTGGTCGAACGGGAAAATCGGGTGGAAGATGGATTACTCCAGGCCCAGCAGATCCAGGAATTCCTTGACTACCGCGGGATCAAATTCCTTCCCGGATTCATCCTTGAGGTATTGGATGGCTTTTTCTTTGGGCCAGGCTTCCCGGTAGGGACGATCTGACTGCAGGGCATCCCAGACATCCACAACCGCAAAGATCCTGGCCTGGAGGGGGATGTCTTCCCCGGCCAAGCCCCGGGGATATCCTGAGCCGTCCCAGCGCTCATGGTGAGCATAGGGAATATCCAGGGCCTGCTCCAGGTAGTTGATCTTGGACAGCATTTCATACGCAAAACCGGGGTGTTTTTTCATGACCAGCCACTCCTCATCCGAGAGTTTGCCAGCCTTCAGCAGAATCCCGTCCGGGACGGCCATCTTGCCGATATCATGCAGCAGCGAACCCCGCCGCATGTGGGTCAGCTCATCTTCGCCAAGGCCCATTTTTCGGCCTAAATTCATAGTTAAAGCCACAACTCTGCGGCTGTGTCCTGAGGTTTCACCGTCCCGCAGCTCGATGGCCCGGGACCAACCCTCGATCGTGGCATCGTAGGCTTGTTTTAATTCGGTATGGGATCTTTCCAGGTCGTTAAACAGGTTCAGCCTGTCGATCGCTATGGCCGCCGATCCTGAGAGGGAATCCAGGAAACGGAACCATTCCGGATCCGGGGTCAGTTTCTGCCTGTGGAAAACCTCCAGCACACCCACCAGCTCTCCCTTGGCGACCAACGGCTGGGCGAGGTAGGATACAAACTCTTCCTTTATAAATTGGGGCGATTGCTGCAGGCTGGTATCCTGGGCAGTCAGGTCGGGTATATAAACCAGGCTGCGGTCCAGGGCGGCTTTTCCTGCCAGACCGGTGCCGATTTTTAAGGATGTGTACTGCAGTGAGGTTGTCCTGAACCCTTTGGCATTGACATATTCCAGGGTTTGGGTGTTCTGGTTATAGAACAGCACGCAGGCCGCATCCACCCCGAGGGTGTGGATCAAGTGACCAACCAACACATCCAAAGTTGTCCGCAGATCCACGCTTCCCGAAATCGCCTGATCAATCTCATGCAGGGAAGCCAGCCGTGATAGCCTGCGCTGGGAATCTTCATACAAGCGGCTGTTCTCAAGGGCCACAGCCACCTGATTTCCCAATAATTGCAGCAGTCGTTGATCGTCGTGGGTATATTCATTGGCCTGGTAGGACTGCACCACCAGGGCTCCGCAGACCCGATCCCCGATCAATAACGGCACGCCCAGCCAGGAATGGATCGTCTTGCCCTGCTGTTGGGGCTGGACCGGGAGAGAATCGGTTTCCACGTTACCAATACATAAGGGAGCTTTTTTCCTGACGATCCAGCCTAATAACGAATTCCGCTCATCCGGTGAGATCAGCATACCATTTACTTGAGGCTGCCGCACTCCAGCTTCAGTCGCATAAGCGATACTGATCATATCAGCTGCTGTATCATAGGTAGCCAGAATATACGCATCGGGATTAAAAATGGGTTGGATCAGCTCATATAAATGTTCAAACATCACTTCCGGATGGAGCTCTTTTGTCAAAGTCAGGGCAAAATCATAAACCACTTCGATTTCCCGGGTTCTGCGGCGAATGGCTTCAAAGAGGCGGTTGTTTTCCAGCGCCACAACTGCCTGGGACGAGAAATCAGCCACCAGGGAAGCATCCTGTTCGGAAAACTGGCCCGGGTTGATATGATCGAGGGTCAGGATGCCGATCCGGTTGCCCTTGCTCTCCATCGGAACTGCCAGCCAGGAGGAAATATTACTGGATCCCGGATTTTCCAGCTGGTGTCTCGATCTCTGCCCGGGAATTGAGGATGATCCGCTGGCCCTCATAGAGAATTCGTCTGGCTACCTGGTTCTCATTGATCTTATATTTCGTCCCGATCACTTTTTCCCGGGGATTGCCTCCGCTGAAGGCTTCCACTACCACTTCTGGGCCCTTCACGAGCTGGATGGATGCGCTGTGATAGGGCACAACCTTCTGCAGTGAGACCAGGATCATTTCCAGCAGATCCGGCTGGTCGACCATCTGGTTGATGATCACTCCCACTTCTCGCAGGGTTTCTGCCTCTGTGCGGCGATCCTTCTCATCTTTAAAAAGGCGGGCATTCTTCAGGGCGATGGCCGCCTGGGTTGCAAAAAGCTCCAGGGTGTCTAATTCCGCTTTGGTCAAGGACTCGGATGGATCGCGGGCAACTTCCAGGACCCCCAGCATCTCATCGCCCCAGCTGACTGGTATCCCGGCCAGATAATAGTGGCTGAGTGGGGCCCAGTTCTCCAACCTTCCATCCCAGTGGGCGTAATTTTGGACGGTTATGGTCTCCTTCCTCTCCCAGACCCTGCCCGATAAACCTTCTCCCGGATAGACATCCGTAACCTCCGGCAGCTCATCAAATCCTGTATAGGCGGTATATTCCAGCACATTCCGCTCGGGGTTGTAAATGCTGAAACCACAGGCCGAAGCGTTGACGATCTTGGTGGCTTTTTCAGCAATGGACTGCAGCAGGGAATCAATATCCAGTTCACTGGCGATCTCATGTTCCACGACCTTCAAAGCTTCCAGCTGGACCTTGCGTTTGAGAACCTCCTCCTGCGCTAACCGACGCTCAAAGACCACCGCGTAATGCCTCACCACGGCCTCAATGGCCTCGGGGTGCTGGATCTCAGCGCCCTCCTTCAACATCAGGGTCAGGCCGCCGGTCGAATCTTCTCCCAGGCCAAAACCGGCGATATACATCCTGTCAACTCCACCCAACTTTTCAATCGATTTGCAGATCTGCTTGGAGAATTTTCCACGAGTGAGCGAATACAGACCACCCGGCACTAATTCCAATTTTCCGCTGGTATAGAGGGCGTTCAACTCGGAATCCAGAACATAATCACTGGTATTGATCTGGATCTGGTCCGGTTTCCCACCCAGGATATCAATCACCCGGTCCCCTAGTTTTCCCAATCCTTGAACAGAACGGACCCGGATGGAATCCATAGCTGGATCATAAAGTGAGACCACGACATAGGCTTCTGGGTTGATCTTTCTAACAGCAATTGCCAGGTTATCACAAATCTCATCAATATCATTTAGCCTGGCGACGTCTCCGATCGCTTGATTGATGAATTCTAACTCCTGGAGTTTTACAGTCCGATCCTTTTCAACCCGGCCGCGCTGAATAATACCGTTCAATTGCTCAGCGATAGTTTTGATCCGGTCCAGGTCCTGGGATGATATCTGGCGGGGAAAAGCCAGGTCGACCAGGCCCACGATGCTGCCGGAGATGATCAAAGGAACAAAAACCATGTTCTGAATCCCGGATTTTTGATACAAAATCGGCACGAGCGTGCCCAATCCCTGGGAGATAAGTCCAGGCGTGAGAACCGCTGCGGTCAGCATCTCTTTCATCAACGCCTGAATGATTTTTTTATCCTCGACTTTGGAGATTTCTGTCAGATCCAAGTAAACTGCGGTAAGCAGGATTTAAATCGAGAGGGATCGATAATTTCTGGGGCATTTTCTTTCCGATCACCTTCTCGATCTGAGCCCTGAAATCCTTCCTCTGGAGATAGAATATCCACTCGTAATGTCTGTTCTGACTCCAGGATATACACATGGGTATTGTTGCATTCAAAGATCCTTTTTACTTCCCTGGAGAAGAGCAACTGAAAATATCTGAGAGCTCATCGCCCTTGATTGGCTGCTGTTATCAGCTGATTGATCAGAGCCAGGTCTTCCATCTGCTGCCCCAGCAGCTTTTCAGCCTCTATCCTCTCCGTGATATCCCGGACCGTGGCCTGGAGGAAAACACCATCCCCCAGCTCAACCCGGGTCAGCTGCACAGTGGCTGGGAAGTCATCTCCTGCAAATCTTCTGTGGGTCCAGTGAAAGAAATTAGAGCCGGACTCAACCGCTATCTCGATCATCTCCCGGGCTTTTTCCAGGGATGGACGTCCGTCCGGTTGGAACTCTGGGGATAACATCCAGGGTTTCATTTCCAGGAAGTGTTTTTCGTCCTGAAGCTGGAACATCTTTACCATAGCAGCGTTCCCGGAGGTGAAATTCCAATCCGGGGGAGCAAGCGTCATGATCGCGTTATGGGATCTTTCAAATAACTCCGGTAGCGCTCTTCGCTTTGCGTCAAGGGCACTGGTGGCCTGTTTACTGTCAGTGATATCCACAGAAATCTGCAGCTTGGCCAGCTGTTTTCCAGTCCAATAGATGACCCGATCATAATTCCGGTACCATTTTTTGGTCCGGAAATTTTGTCCTTCCCAAACATAGACCTCACCGGGCTCCCCCTGTTCGTTCACCAGATGTTTATTGGTGCAGTCCTGGCAGATCTCCTTGGATCCCCGGAATACCTGGTAGCAAAGTTTACCTGTAAAATCCCCCCCGTAATCCTCGATCATCCTTTTGTTCATATAGAGGATTTCATAATTTTCAAAATCCGCTGCATAGACATGGGCATCGATGCCTTCCAGGACCCGGGTGATGGTATTCATTGGCCAGGTTAAGATTGTCTTCGGCTATTTTTCGGTGACTGACATCCCGGGCTATGCCCAGGACGACGGACTGGCCGCCCAGTTTGACGGGATAGGTTGAAACCTCGATTGCGATCCGGGATCCATCCTTGCGTTTCAGCAGAAACTCACTCGGTTCGGTTGCCTTGCCAGCAAACCCATTGGCCAGGAGTTTGGCCGCCCGGGGCAGCTGATCTGCGGTTAGCAGTTTGGATTTCAGGAAGTTCTTTCCAATAAACTCTTCCCGGGTATAACCAGTGATCCTCTCGGCCTCCCGGTTTCCATTCAGGAAATTCCCCTGGGAATCGCTGACAAAATAACCATCCGGGGCGTACTCGAAGATGGTTTTAAATTGCTGCTGGCTGAGCTCAAGCTCTCGGGAGAACAAAGACTTTTCAAGGGCCAGGGCAACCTGGAACGTAAAGGATTCTATTAATTCCTGGTTAGATCTTAAGATCGGGGTCCAGGGTAAAGATGTAATAGCAGCCCAGAACCTTGTGGTTGGTCTCCAACCCGATAGTGTAGATCTTGTCCAGGCCAACCAGCTTGGATAACCGGCGGCTGATATTCTCAGGCACCTGGCTGATGGCAAATTCCTCCAATCCACCCGGATGCAGGTAGAGGCTTCTTTTGGAGTATGTCTCCCGGAAATGGTCGTTGATAGGGATGACCCTGCCCTGGAAATCACCCCCCATCAGCTTAAAAGCTTTAGAAAGCAAGCTGTCTTCGATACCAAAGACCCCTTCCAATAGCAGATGATCGTCATCAATACTTGTCAGCGTAAGGACAATACAATCCCCGATCTTTTCCTGCAGCACAGTGCTGGAAAAGTACAGGATCTCCTGCCAATCATTCATCGAAAGCAGTTTTCTGCCCTGTTCTGCCAGCCACTGAACATCTGCCAATTTATTCAGCTGGTCGACTGGGCCAGGACTCAACTGGGGCTTGAGGGTCCAGATGGTTGATATTTCCCGGTCAGCTTCTGAGTCTAAAAGCTGTCCTGTGATCAGGACTGTGACCAGGGATCGATCCATAATTTGCAGGTTGATTTCCAGATCAGATACATCCAGGCCGGCATTGACCTGCTGAAGGTGGGATTCAAATTGATCCTGATTATTGTCCGGGAGAAATTCTGACAAGCTGCATCCAGCGCTGATTTCCGGGCCACCGATACCAAGAAATCGGCGCCCGTCAGCATTGATCGCCTGGATCTTGCCCTCTTGATCCAGGATCAGGACGGGTACCGCGATGTGGTCGATCAGCTCCCACCGGTAATCAGTTTTCATCCACTACACGACCTTCTGGTTGAGATATCGGATATTCCGGATCTGTCAAATCTGTCCCCTGATTGTACCTGATATGGCAGATCCCGGCCCTCTGGGTGATTTACTGTTCTGTTAGGCAAAATTGGGGCTGGGATTTGCGGAAACCAACGTCCAGAGGGGAATATACCCAATTTTCGATAAAAATCTGTTGGGGAAGACCCCAGGAACATTCCCCTCCTGCTCAAGTCCCTACAGGTTCAACAGACAATTCAAGACTGTGGTATAAAAAATGGCATCAGGTCAATCCCCAGTCCCGGCAGGAGAATTCATGAACGCAGCTCAGAAAAGTTCAACCTTCTTGATCCTGATCCTCTTAACGGTGTTATTCATTACCGGCTGCAGATCCGGCGAGGTAGAATCCACCCCCACTCCCCTGGTAGAAATCGAGATCAGTGACCAATTTGTGGGTATCCCAAATCCAGCCTCGTTTTACTGCCAGGAAATGGGGTATGAACTTGAGCTGAGGGAATCCGCTGGCGGAACAGAAGGGATCTGCATCCTGCCGGATGGCAAGGAATGTGAGGAATGGGAGTTCCTGGCTGGTGGCTGCGCCATTGAATGGACCTTCTGCCAGCGCCAGGGTTCCAACATCCAGGCCGGCGAATTGATGGGAGTCTGTGTTTTTCAGGATGGTTCCTCCTGTCCGGAATATGATTTTTTTATTGACGAATGTCAAGCCCCCTGATCGGGATCTTGAACGCTGAGATAATCCCGACCCAACTCAGGGCCCTATAGTTGGGCCGGATATTTTTTTATTGGTATCTACTCTTTGGAGGTTGCACTGATGTCTGAAAAACAAACCACCCCTGACCATAACCTGGACAGCATCATCAGATCAGCCCAGCGGCTGGGCATAGACCTCGACGAAACAGCGCTTGAAGTCTGGCTGACAGCGATCACCGACTCCAAACAGGAAGGGGATGTGGTATTTGACAACAGGATCGGTGTATTCGGCCATAAAGTCTCCATGCTGGATTTCAGTTCCGACGACCTGGCCCATTTCCGGAAATTAGGCCGTTTGGTTGAATTCCAGGATATCCCGGGCAAGGTGGAAACAGCGCTGGCCCTGTCCGGCTCTGCCGCCCAATCCAAGATCCAGACCTATCCCGGGGATGCGGATTATTTTGAACGGGTCAATGTCCTGGCCGATTCCAGGGATCAGGCCTGTCAGATCCTGGCGGAGATCATCCAGAATAAAGCCCTGGAAACTCTCTCCGGCCCCTACTACCAGCTGATGGAAGTCCGTTTTGGATCTTTTCCAGTGGATGTTGTGATCGACGGGAAAAACTATCCTTCCGGGGGATCGATCAGTTGGACGCCAGAACAGCTCCAGGACGCCCATATCAAATGCCACACACCCACTGGTGACCAGCTGGTCCTGAACTGGTATGAAGTAGCTCTCAATCCGGGTTGGGTTAAATTGGATTGGGTAGTGGCCGATCCAGTCCGTAACGAATTAGTGAACGCCAGCAATATGCTGGATGTGACCTGGGAAGCCCCGGATGGAACGATCACACCCCTGGATGGATTCCTGGACCCCTATTTCCAGGAGATCTACCTGGACAGCGACTCGATCCCGATCTTCTCCAAGCTTTCCCAGCATGTTTCAGCCAACGCCCTGGATCAATATGTGGAGCAGCTGGAGAAAGAAGTGAACAAATACATCACCAAGGAGATCAACTACGGCAAAGCTGCCAAGCGAATGTACAATATTTTCCGCTTGACCGGCCGCTACAGCGAGGCTGCCCTGATCCGGGAGCTGTTTGACGAACCTTCCTCCCTGCTTTACCAGGTCTGGGCCTTGATCCGCACCATGGAAGAATGCAGCCATGCTGATTCAAGTATCTCGGTAGAAAGCGTCCAGGCCCAGGCAGATAATTTGATCCTCGAAGTGGTGCGGACCCTGGAAGGTGATGAAGAATCTCTGGTAGTCAAACACCTTCTGAAATTGAGGGATGCCCTGCAGGATCAGAAACAAGGCCAGGGACTGCCAAAAACTGTTTCTATCGCCCGGGATGAAGTCATCAACCTGGTAAACAACTTTTTCTACGACAAACTCACGACCATCCCTGAAGTCCGGACTTATCTGGAAGAGATCAGGGGCTGATTTGCGATCAGCTTGTTTTTTGGGAAAAACCGCTATAATGACCTGCAATATCGAAACGCGCTGACCGGGACGAGTAGGAGATAAGTTCCTCAACAGGGAAAGAAAGCCACTGACTGAGAGCTTTCCGGAGAAGATATCCCCCAAAACCCCCCGCGAGCGGAAACCTGAAATCAATTTTGAGATTAAGGTGACAGGTTGGCCCCCTTACTGGCCCAATGAGATGAGTTCGATCCACCCGGACCGAACTTAAATCTGGGTGGAACCGTGAGAAACTCTTGCCCCAGTTGGCAGGAGTTTTTGTTATTTTATGGAGGTGTATGATGGCTAAAGAAAATTATCTGGATTCCCAGCTTTGGAAGGTCAGGCATTCAACTGCCCACATTATGGCCCAGGCTGTCAGGGATCTATTCCCGGAAGGCGAGGCCAAGATCGCTATCGGCCCTCCCATTGCAGAAGGATTCTATTATGATTTTGACCTCCCTCGGCCCTTGACCCCGGAGGACCTGGAGGAGATCGAAAAAAAGATGCGCCGCGTCATGTCCGAAGACCATACCTTCGTCCGCCGGGAGCTATCCGCTGCAGAAGCCTACGAGCTCTTTAAGGACCAGCCTTACAAGTGGGATCTGATCGACGGGCTTGAAGCTGGCGGCCTGGATGAATATGGAGAACCCTTGGAGGGAGAGACTGTGATCTCCACCTATACTCATGATGATTTTGAGGACCTCTGCCGGGGACCGCACGTTGAAAGCACCAGGGATATTAACAGCAAGGCATTTAAGCTGCTGAATGTCGCCGGGGCTTATTGGCGTGGAGATGAACATAACGCCATGCTCCAGCGCATCTACGGCACAGCCTGGGAAGAAGAAAAAGAGCTCGAGCAATACCTGGAGAAGCTGGAAGAAGCCAAACGCCGGGACCACCGTCGGGTTGGCAAGGATCTGGACCTGTACAGCACCAACCCGGATGTGGGCAGCGGACTGGTGCTCTGGCATCCCAATGGAGCGTACGTCCGTTACAAGGCTGAACAATACTGCCAGGAAGAACATTAAAAAACGGGTATGAATTTGTGAATTCCCCCCATATCGGAAAAGCTCAGCTGTGGGAGACCAGCGGCCACCTGACCTGGTATGAAGAATATATGTATTCCTCGATGGATATCGACCAGGAATCCTATTTCCTAAAACCCATGAACTGTCCTTTTCATATCATGATCTACAAGAGCTCACTGCACAGCTATCGGGAACTGCCTCTGCGCTGGGCTGAATGGGGCACTGTTTACCGCTACGAACGCAGTGGAGTCCTGCACGGCATGCTCCGGGTCCGCGGATTCACGCAGGATGATGCCCATATCTTCTGCAGTCCCGAACAAATGCCGGAAGAGATCGATCGGGTCTTGAATTTCTGCCTGCATATCTTGAGGGGATTTGGCATCAATGAATTCCACGCCTACCTGGCTACCCAGGATCCCAACAAGTCCGCTGGAGAGAGCGGCCGCTGGGATGATGCCACAGAAGCCCTGCGCCAGGCCCTGGAAAGGGCTGAACTTCCCTATGATGTCGACGAAGGCGGGGCTGCCTTCTATGGACCCAAGATCGATCTCAAAATGATCGACGCCCTGGATCGCGAATGGCAGCTGAGCACGATCCAGTTTGACTTTAATCTTCCAGACCGCTTCGATCTCAATTACATCGCCGAGGATGGAAAACAGCACCGCCCCTACATGATCCACCGGGCTCTGCTGGGATCAATGGAACGCTTTATCGGAGTTCTTGTGGAGCATTATGGGGGGGCTTTCCCGCTCTGGTTGGCACCCACCCAGGCGGTTCTGATCCCCATCACCGATCGCCAGCTTGATTATGTCAATCACGCTGCTGAAAAACTGCGGGGAGAGGGAATCCGGGTCAAAGTTGATGATGGCAGCGACCGAATGGGCGCTAAGATCCGTGACGCCGAGAAAATGAAGATCCCCTATATGCTGGTTGTGGGAGACCGGGAAGAAGAATCCGAAACAGTCGCTCCCAGGCTGCGATCAGGCGAACAACTCGAGCCCTTGAGCATCGAAGATCTGCTGGTTCGCATGCAGGAAGAGATCAAGAACCACGCCCAAGTGTAAGTTTCTTGGGTGGGGGGCTGCTGTTCCACCTGTCCACCCCTTAGTTCTCGTTGACGGCAATCCCTCATCTATGGTATTATCGAAGTCTGGAACGAGTATAAAAGGAGAGCAAAATAGGAGACATTAATTACCGGGCGAATGAACGCATCAGGACACGCGAGGTTCGCCTTATTGACCCCACCGGGGAAAACATTGGAGTAGTATCCTTAGAAGCAGCCCAGACTATTGCCAGGGAAGCGGATCTTGATCTGGTAGAAGTTGCGCCCAATGCCAATCCACCTGTTTGCAAGGTGATGGATCTGGGAAAATTCCTCTACGAACAGGAAAAGAAACGCCAGAAGGCCAAGAAGGCCCAAAAGAATGTCGAGGTGAAGGAAATCCGCCTCAGGCCAAAGACCGAAGACCACCACACGACTTTCAAAGTTCGCGACGCCCGCAGGTGGCTGCAAGATAATAAAAAGGTCAACGTCAGAGTCCAATTCCGGGGTCGAGAATCCCATTATCCTGAAATCGCACTGGAAATGCTGGAAGAGATCGCCACAGAACTCAGTGACGTTGGGGTTGTGGAACAGCGACCTTCCCGGGAAGGCTATTCAATGCTGATGGTCATCGCCCCGGCCAAAGAATAATCATTCCCCCCAGTTAATTCCATAAGAGAACAGGTGGTTCTAACCAACCGAGACCACCTTACCCTTGTGTCCCAGGACAGAACTGATATAATAGCGCGGTTGGAAATAATCATCGCAGCTGCTGGGTGCAGCAACAGGTGCTCCACGGAGCAACCGGCGCCCAGGGGACTGCAGGAGAGAAAAAATGGCAAGAGTAAAAACAGGCACGAACCGCCGTCAAAGGCATAAAAAGATCCTGCGCATGGCCAAGGGTAATTACGGCACCCGGAGCAAACTTTACCGCCGCGCCAACGAAGCCATGTTGAAAAGTCTCTGGTATGAATACCGGGACCGAAGAACAAGGAAACGCGACTTAAGGCGGCTCTGGATCACCAGGATCAATGCTGCTTCGCGTCTGAATGGCTTATCCTACAGCCGTTTGATCTTTGGTCTCAAAGAAGCCAAGATCACCCTAAACCGGAAAATGCTGGCCGACCTGGCAGTCCGCCAGCCGGAAACCTTTTCCCAGATTGTAGAAAAAGCCAAAACATTTGCCAAATAAATAGCCCCGCAATTCATGAAAAGGACAGGGAAACCTGTCCTTTTCTTTTAATGCTACAATCGATTTTGGATAGAGTTTATACCCGATCACCAATCTGGACACCAGCCCGGGATATATTCCAAAAAAACAATGATCACTTCCTCCCAGAATCCCAAGATCAAACGCATCCGGCTGCTGCAATCCCAATCCAGAGCCCGCAAAGAACAGGCGGTATTTGTGCTGGAAGGAATTCGACTCCTGGAGGAAGCCCTTAATGCAGGTGTTCTGCCGGAACTGCTCCTGACCGAACCAGGGATTGATCAGCGTGCTCAGGATCTTATCCAGGGGTTCCGGGGTTTGGGAGTTGAAATAGAGGTCACCACCCCAGAAATATTCTCGTCAGCCAGCGATACCATGACTCCCCAGGGTGTTCTGGGGGTCTTCCCCCAATTCCAGCTCGATCCCCCGCCAGAGCCAGATTTTCTCCTCATCCTGGATGAGATCAGAGATCCGGGCAATCTCGGCACTCTGCTGCGGTCGGCTGCGGCTGCCGGAGCTGACTGTGTGATCGTTACTCCGGGAACTGCTGATTATTTCTCCCCCAAGGTGACCCGGGCTGCGATGGGAGCCCATTTTCACCTGCCCATCCTGACTGCCACCTTGCCAGAGATCGAGGATCATGCCCGCGGAATGACCTTATATTTGGCCGACATGAACCGGGGAAAGAGCTGCTGGGAAACAGATCTCACCCAACCGATTGGGATCATCATCGGCGGAGAGGCTCACGGTCCGGGGCAGGCCGCCAGGCGTCTGGCGGAAGGGGAGATCCACATTCCTCTCAACCAGGGCACCGAATCCCTCAACGCCGCTTCCGCCGGAGCCATCCTGCTATTTGAAGTCCGTCGCCAGCGGAGCAGCGGCGGCCCTGTTTAAAGCCCATCCGGGTAAAAGACAATTATGACAAAAACAACCCTTCCCCTCAATCAGATCCTGCCCGGAGATGCTGTCCAGGTGATGAACGGGCTGCCGGAGAAATCAATTGACCTGATCTTCGCAGACCCCCCCTACAATATGCAGATCAAGGGGAACCTGACCAGGCCTGATTTCAGCAAGGTGGAGGGAGTGGACGATGAGTGGGATAAATTTGATGATTACCCATCCTATGACCAGTTTACAGAAGCCTGGTTAAGGGCTGCCCAGAGGTTGCTGAAGGATGATGGAGCGATCTGGGTGATCGGCACCTATCATAATATTTACCGGGTGGGCAAAATAATGCAGGATATTGGATTCTGGGTCATTAATGAGATCATCTGGGAAAAAACCAACCCGATGCCCAACTTCCGCGGAGTGCGCTTTACCAATGCCCATGAAACCCTGATCTGGGCCAAAAAGACCTCCCAGAGCAAATACACCATCAACTATCACGCCATGAAGCCCTTTAACGATGGCAAACAAATGCGCAGCACCTGGAAGATGCCGATCTGCAAGGGAAAAGAACGCATCCGTCTGAATGGTGAACGAGTCCACTCCACTCAAAAACCCCTCGCTCTGTTGTACAGGGTTCTGCTGTCCTCAACCAATCCCGAGGATGTAGTGCTAGATCCATTTTTTGGCACCGGGACAACCGGGGCGGCTGCCAAGATCCTGCACCGCAATTGGATCGGTATTGAACAGGATCCGATCTATATCCCGGTGGCCGAAGATCGGATCAAGGACATCACAGTGGAAAAGTATCAACCAGAGCTTTTTGATATTAAAGACGATAAACGCCTGGCTCCCCGGGTGGCATTTTCCCAACTGGTTGAATCTGGTTACATCAGGCCGGGCCAAATCCTCTTTTTTAATCAAGACCCTAATAACACCGGAGCTGTCCGGCCCAATGGGATCATCCACCTGAAAGGGTTTGAAGGATCCATTCACCAGACTACAAAATTCCTTCTGGGTGGAAAACCCGCCAATGGCTGGCTTTACTGGTTCGTGAAAAATGACCGGGGTGAGTATCAATCCATCGATGAGATCCGGGAAAATTACCGGCAGGGTCAAATCGACCCCAACTCCGGTGACCTAAAACCACCAGATCTCAAATCAAACTGACCAGGTGTTCCTATGAAAATTCGTTCAGTGACATACTTTGATGATCCCGGCTTTCCCCTCAAAGATGAATTCGTTCAACGGGCAGATCTGTTTTTCCGCCAAGCAAAACATCGGTTTCAATCCCAGGATTATGAGGTCCAGACCACCCGTTTTGCCTCTCCCCCCTTCTCCCTCTTTCTCAAAGGTCTTTCCACGTCAGAACTTATTGCCTACGCTCAGGATTTAGAAGAAGCCTTAACGGGGATCGGTTACGAGTATATCTCGCTGGGGCCGGCTCTGACCGGGCACCCTGAGAGCTATTCCCGCATACCGGACCTGATCCAGAATACAAGCCATACTTTCTTTTCCGGCAGCCTGACAGACCCAGAAAAAGGTCTATCCTTGCCAGCAGTGCGGGCCTGCGGGGAGATAATCAGCCAGCTCGCACCTCAAGATCCCAACGGGTTCTCCAACCTGTATTTTGCAGCCCTGGGCA
This sequence comes from uncultured Chloroflexia bacterium, assembly GCA_963716695.1. Classification (GTDB taxonomy): domain Bacteria; phylum Chloroflexota; class Anaerolineae; order Anaerolineales; family UBA11858; genus B10-G9. The sequence goes on along the minus strand of CAVQTT010000005.1, from coordinate 139,507 downwards.
ACGTGCCTGCTGGGGGTCCCTTTTTTCCAGCCGCCTATCAGGATCCCGAGTGGGGGCCAGGATTTTCCCTGGCCCTGGAAGCCGCCGATCTGGCCTTGGCCGCCTTCAGCAGTACAGATGATTTTGAATCTGCCCGGGCAGAACTTATCCGGCTGATGGAGGAATTTGGAGACAGGCTGACAGCCGCTGCCGAAGGCCTGGAGCAATCAATCGGAGTTCAGTACCGGGGAATTGATTATTCCCTGGCTCCCTTCCCGGAAAATGAGCGCTCAATCGGTTTGGCCCTGGAAAAAACCGGCCTGAATACAATCGGAGACCTGGGATCGCTGGCAGCTGCGGCCTTTCTGGCTGATACTATCGACCGGGCAGATTTTAGAAGAACAGGCTTCAGCGGATTAATGCTGCCGATCCTCGAGGATTCTGTCCTGGCAGATCGGGCAGCGTCCGGAAATCTGGGCATTAAGGATATGCTGCTGTACTCAACTGTCTGTGGGACCGGATTGGACACTGTTCCTCTACCCGGAGATGCGAGTGCCGCGCAGCTCAGCGCGGTGCTTTTTGACCTGGGGGCGCTTTCCCTGCGTCTCGACAAACCCCTCACGGCCAGGCTGATGCCCATTCCCGGAAAAATTGCCGGTGATAAAACCAGCTTCGATTTCCCATTTTTCGCAAACAGCCGAGTGATGGAGCTGCCGGGAGAAAACCTGGGGGGATTTTTCCTGGGAGATGGATTCCTCGATCTGAAAAAACGGGACCATTAGACACCGCCAGCTGCAAATCCCTGCACTTCACAGATAAAAAAGCGTCAAGGATCTCCTGGGATTCCCTGGAAATTTGATTTGGCTGATGAATAGGCTGAAATTTTTGGGTAGAGCAGAATAATAATGGGGGTTAAATTTCCTTCACAGCATCCTGCAAATGTTCTAACCTGGCAGCTGCCAATCCCGGCAGGGCCCCCAGGGGATAGAACGGACCATTGCCTTCGATTGCCAGTGAGGCAGCAACATTTCCATAAAGAACTGCCTGGAGAGGGTCAAAGGTCTTTCGGTATCCTGCCAGGAAGCCTCCGCAGAATGCATCCCCGGCCCCGACCAGATTGCTGACGGTGGCTGGGTAGGCAGGTATGGCCCATTTTTTTCCAGTGGCTGGTTCAAAAAGAAATTGTCCCTCTGCTCCCCGTTTGATCACAATCAGTTCACAGCCATAGCGCCCCAGCTCCCCTGCCATATCCCAGGTGTCTGCAATCTGGCTCCGATAGAGGTTTTTTAGATCAGGTTCAGATGGCATAAAAGCTGTTAATCCGGGCATCAAAGCCGGGATGTCGCCCAGGAAATTGGGGTCCATATATTCTGAGCCTGGATCCAATGTGATCGTTGAAAAACCCTGCTGGCGCAGGACTGCTGGCAACAGATTGTGGGAGAGATAGTCGAGGGGGCAGAGATGGGCTCCGGTAGCAGTCAGGTAAGCCGCAGGCAGATCATTTTCCCTGATGGATGTCTCCCGGGGTTCCCTTCGATTGGACCAGATCCGATCCCTGCCAGTATATCCGAGCAAACCGGGGGGAAGGGATAATCCTGCCCGGGAAAAATAGATCACCGGGTCATCCACCTGCTGGGCCTGCTCTCCTTGCTGGACATAACAGGTTCTCAAGTCCAATGCCCGGGGCAGGACCACTACACCTTCTGTGTTAATCCCACGCTTCCGGAAATCCTCCAGCCAGTCATGCTGGAAATTTTCCCCCACCCGGGAGCAGATCCCGGGGTTTTCAGATTGCTCCCAGATCAGGTAGCCTGCCGCTGCGTAGAGAATATTGCCGCCCGGAGCATCCAGGATCCATTTTTCATCCAGAGATAAAGAATATTCTCGTCTTAATTCCCCCACAAACAGATCGCGAGGCGATGGATCGGCTGCTGACATCTCAGGAAATAATACTCAAGGAACTTTCTTACTTTCCCAGCGTGGATACCTGCCGCAGCAGAGTGACGATCGAACCCCCCAGTTTGATGCCGTCTCCGGCAGTCAGCTGTAATTCCTCACCTTCTTCGATCCGGCGGGAGAGCAAATATCCTGCACCAGCTCCTGTGATAGCGCCGATGATCGCACCCAGAAGGATGAAGAGGCCAAAATTGGAGGGTTTCGCTTGATTTTCAGATTCCATATATCCATACCGCCTTTCTATTGGATCATTCAACGCGATAGCGCATGCCTTTTCTTAGAAACAAATTGCGGATCCCGGTTATCAGCGAGAAGGGCTGAATAACGGGCCGGACGACCTTATCCGAGATATCCACGACAATTCCCCGGATCTTTTCCAGGAATTCCAGGATCCGTCCTGTAAAGGAGGGGATGATGCCCATCAGCCGCTGGACCAGGTAGATCAATAAGCCCAGGATGAGAAAGCTCGTGAGAGAAACCAGGATCACCGGGATGACCAGGAGAACCGTAGAAATCTCTGCAAAGCGGGTGATATTTCCAGGGCTGACCTGGATCACAACCCAGGCACCGATCAGGCCGATCAAAATCAATCCTATCAGCCCGGGCAAGAAGATCTGCCAGAATTCAGAACCCTTGGAGCCCCTGTTTTTCTCAGACATAATACCGATATTGTAGCATGGATTTTGATCCGCATCTTGTACTCACCCCCTGCGAAGCTCCTGAAGTCCAGAGTTGCATTTTTCTCTGACTCCGCAGGGTCCGGGATCCGCATTCAGCTATCTTAGTTTGATGAACTGCAATCTGAGACGATACAGGCACCCAGGATCCAGGTTATGTTTTACTCCCTGTAAAGGACAGCCATCATTCCGCTGATCCAGGTCGAGCCAGTGTTTTCTCCGGAAGAATCTCCAACACTTTAGGAGTGATATTGCATTATGTTGGACCCTCGGAGTAGTTGTGTCGGCATACAAGCTCTGATATGATATCAATCACCAGTGTGATGTTTAATATATCAAATGGAGAGTTCCAATGAAACCGGATCCAGATCTGAAGTTGCCGAAAATTGGATATTTGTATCATTATCCCAGGTTGGATCATCCCACTGATAAATTCAGACTTGATATTTTTATCTCTTCTGTCCCAACAGAAAAACACTTTGATGTGATCCGGGTGACTCTCCCGGTTACCAATCATGACGGAGGGATGGACCACTTGAAAATCGTCCACCCCTGGTTCCACGACAATACTGCCCGGATCTGTGCCGGTGTGGTGATCATGGAGGATAGAAAGGGGAAAAAGGAAGAAGCTTTCACTTTTGGAGGAGAAATCAATATCACTTCTGAGAAAGATCAAACCAAATGTTATCTGGTCTCATCTGCCCCCATCCTTGAAATTAGTGGTGCACAACCTCTAAACAAGTTGTTTATCGAAGAATTGGAAATAATCCTCGCAGAACAGCATTCTGCTCACGGACCGGATCGGGATTACGAGTTCAATCTTTGTGCAGCTTCTCCCGAAAATCTTTATCTGGCTTGTCTTAGGGAGCTCAGACACAAACTTAAGCAATCTCCCTTGAAAAATGAGTTGAAGTTTCAACTTCAATCTTTTTTACTGTATGAGGAACATCGACTTTTCTCAGCCGAGCTGGTATCAAATCCAGTTATCTCTCTTGTGGATATTTTTGGCAAATAAGTGAAACGATGAATCGATTCTTTCGCAAGCCCAAAACCATCGGCCAAGCCCCCGGTTCATTACTCCATCCTGAACAGGTTTCTCAGGAGGAAATTCGGATTTCCCTGATCAGATACAACCCTGAGCGAACGTCCGAGGAGCGATTGGTCGAGCGTTTATCCGATTGTCTTCCTTTGGATTCCCAGGACACTGTGAGCTGGATAAATATCAATGGAAATCAACAGATTGACATCCTTGAGGAGCTTGGCAGTCTATTCAGTATTCATCCCCTGGTTTTGGAAGATATTCACAATACAATCCAGCGCCCAAAACTCGAGGATTATGACCAATACCTATTCATAGAGATGAATATGCTCTCCTGGAATAGCGATTCTGCCCAGATCGATGCCGAACAGATCAGCCTGCTGCTAGGGGAAACCTACCTGATCACCTTCCAGGAATCCAAGAAGGATGTCTTTGATGCCGTCCGGAAACGCATCCGGGAAGGGAAAAGCAGGCTGACCAACGGCGGACCGGATTATCCTGGCCTATTCGCTGATAGACGCTGTGGTGGATCATTATTTCCTTGTGCTGGAAAATATCGGCGAACAGATCGAATTCCTGGAGGACGAGCTGGTCAAGACCCGGATCCCGAAACTCTGCATGCCATTCATGATCTCAAGCGGGAGCTGATCTTCATCAGGAAATCGGTCTGGCCACTCCGCGAAGTCATCAGCGCCCTGGAGAGAGGGGAACTCCCACTTCTTCCAGGAACCAACCCTGATCTATTTGCGGGATGTTTATGATCATGTGATCCAGATCATCGACACCGTGGAAACCTTCCGGGAAATGGCTTCCGGCATGCTGGATATCTACCTCTCCAGTGTCAGCAACCGCATGAATGAGGTCATGAAAGTGCTGACCATGATTGCCACAATCTTCATCCCGCTGTCATTTATCGTCGGTTTGTATGGTATGAACTTTCAGTATATGCCTGAACTTGGCTGGCACTGGGGTTATTTTATGGTCTGGGGAGTGATCCTCGCGGTTGTTGCCGGCATGGTGATCTATTTCCGCCGCAAGAAATGGTTTTAATAATACTCTAGCGTTCACCTGGATATAGAATGATCTATGAACACAAATCCCAACCCCTGCTTCCCAGAAACCTATTCCTCTCCAGGCTCCTCAAACACGCCGCGACCTCGGGGGGCTTGTTATTATTTTCGCTCCTGCTCGGCGTGATCGGCTACCGCGTTCTGGAAGGTTTCAGCTGGATCGATGCCCTGCTGAATGCCTCGATGATCCTGGGAGGTATGGGCCCTGTAAATCCCCTGCTAACTATCCCGGGCAAAATATTTGCCTCTTTTTATGCTCTATTTTCCGGGGTGATCTTCCTGGTTGGGGCAGGTCTGATGATCACACCCATAGCCCACAGAATTTTGCACCGGCTCCACCTGGACGAAGAGACCTGATCCAGATAATTGGCAATTTATCCAGCAGCTTTTCTATGATTGACAAGGATAATTATGGAAATTCCAGAATATATCTCAAAAACTGAAGTCAAGCGGGTCTGCCGGGAACTGGGAATCCGGGATTGGACCGAATTACCAGATGGCAAAGTCACCCTGGCAGAAGCCAAGATCATCCAGCAGACCGTGGGAGGTGAAACCCAGCAAATCCCCAGCGCTGAATTTCAGAAAGGGCTGGAAGTTGAGCTGGAGCACGGCATCCAATTTCCCGATGCCAATGTGACCAACAATCATCCCTTGCTGACGGGCAGGATCGTCCTGGCTCACCTTAAAGAAATGCTGGATTATTATTCCCGCCTGGCAGTCGCTGAACTCGAAGGAGATCTCCTGAAAGCATTTCGGGCTGGCAATCCGGAAAAACTGCTCCAGAAGTACGGGCTGCTGCTGCAAGCCAGAGCAGACCTCATTACCACAGAAACCAACCAGGATTGACCAGCCAGGCAGTCGACTAATCGACTTATGTATCAGGTCCAGCAGTCACTTGAGATTGACATCAATCCAGAGGGATGCTGCGGCCAATAGGCTACTCTAATGCAAAGATAGTTCGTTGATCTTGTTTCAGCCTGAGTTGGTTCTATCTTGAGTCTACCGCTTATCCCTGGTTGAACGCTTCCTCAAAAAATTGCCCCTGGCGCAACAACAAGGTCCGCTGATTGGGAGTTTTTGAGATCCCGTGGCCTTCATCCTCAAAAGTCAGTAATTCATAGGGGATCCCGGCGGCATCCAGCTTTTTGACCACGTCAGATACATTCTTGGGAGTGACGTTCGGGTCCCGCTCTCCCTGGACGATGAGCAGCTTGCCCCTGATCCGATCCACAAAGTTGATCGGCGAGCGTTGGAAGTAGCGTTCCGGAACTTGATCAGGCCTGCCGCCCATCATCTCTTCACTGTAGGGACGCATGTCAGGGCGGGTAGTCTCATAATCCACAACCAGGTCGGTCATACCGCAGACCGGGATTGCGGCAGCTACAATCTCCGGGGGGAAATGGGTGATGGCCCACCAGGAGGAATAACCCCCATAGGAAGTGCCAGTGATGCCGATCTTCCCTTTTTGGGCAATGCCCTCGGTTCAGCAGGGATTCAATACCAGCGCGGATATCCTCCTGCTCCCGCCCTCCCCAACCATCCTCCCGGATGGCTTCCCGAAAGGGCAACCCGTAGCCGGTGCTTCCGCGGTAGTTGATATCCAGCACATTAAAGTCCAGCGCTGTATAATACTGGATTCTGGGATTGATCCAATCCTCGCTGTGCCAGGTCGGTCCGCCGTGGATATAGATGACCGTCCCGCGGGCCTGGCCCCTGGCCCGGTACAACCAGCCGTGGATTTTCAACCCATCCCCCGAGGTCCACTGATAATCTTCAGCCTGGACAAAATCCGCCGGCTGAGAGCTGGGTCAGGCCCCAGATATCAGTCAGGCTGATGAATTTTTCAGGACGTGGATCAGTCAGAGGAAAACGCACCACATCGGTGGGCTGACGGGAGGAATAGTAGAATCCCAGCCAGATGTCCCGTTCTATATCAAGCTTTCCCTGGTTCTCAGCGGTGTGGAAAGGGAACGCGGGAGCCAGCGGGATCAGGTTTCCAGGGATTTTGGGCAGGATAATCTCTGCGCCGCTGTCCAGATCGATCAGGGAACAGCTCACTTTCCCCTGCTGGAATTGCACGATCACAGCCCACTGGCTGCCATTTGGCACATAAGCGTTGATGATATCCCGGGAGGGATCATCCAGCAGCCAGTTGATCGTTCCCGTATCTAAAGACCAGATCCCAATTTTGCGGTGGGTCCCAGTTTCCACCTGGACCAGGGCCCGGCGGCTGTCCGGCAGCCAGTCCGCAAACGTCTTAACATCAGGGCCGTAATTCAGGATCTCCCGGTCATCTTTGCCGTCAATGTCGATCAGCCAGGTTTGCACACCAGCAGGGTGCAGATCCTTACGTCCGTAAAGAATATGTGTGCCGGTGAGGTTGAGTTTGGGTTCGGTTTCCATGGCTTTTGAGGGTTGAGCCAGGGGGATGCGCTCGCCTGAAACCAGGTCATGGCGGTAGAGCCAGGAAGCCTCAAGCTCCCTTCCAGTCTCGACATCAGTGTTGGCAGTATAGACCAGCCATTTGCCATTGGGATGGAGCCGTCCGCCCTGGATATAGTACTCGGGAGCAGCTTCGGTCAGCGGCTGCAGTTCCAGGGGTTGATCCAGATCCACTTTAAACAACCGGTAGCGTTCATCACCCGCTTGGTCCTGGGCCACAATAACTGCCTGGCTGTCCGGCGCCCAGGACAGCAGACTGGTATTTTCAGGGGTTTGGGTCAGGCGAAACGGAGCTGATGATCCATCGGAGGGGACACAAAAAACATCACTTGCCGGCCCAACTTTAAACCAGGTCCAGCTGATCCATTTCCCGTCCGGGGACACCTTGGGCAGGTAGTCCTCCATGTCTGGAAGGGATAATAACAAGTCCAGATATTCTTCAGATTTCATAGGGTCTCCAACAAGGTGATTAGTGATATTTTCCGTGAATATGAGAGTGCCAGAGACTTAATCAGGCTTCAGGAAGTGGTCTGCAGGTTGGCGGATATTGCCCCAGCTTTCAAAGCTGGCGGACTGGGCGACCAATCATGCTCAAACTTCCTCCTGGGAACCCTCAACCAGCAGGCAGGCTGCCTGGTGTCCTTTACCAAGGGATATATAAGGCGGGTCTATAACCTGGCAGCGCTCTTCGGCTATCGGGCAGCGGGGGTGAAAGCGGCATCCGGAGGGCACTTCGATCGGGTTGGGGACTTCACCCTGCAGGATCAAACGCTTGCGGCGTTTGCGGGGATTTGGCACAGGAGCCACCGAAACCAGTGATTGAGTATAGGGATGCCGGGGGTTCTTAAGCACATCTACGGTGGGGCCGATCTCCACGATCCTGCCCAGGTACATCACAGCCATGCGGTCTGTGAAATATCCGGCTGTTGCCAGGTCATGGGTTGTATAGAGGATCGTGATATTCCGATCCCGCCGCAGGTTCTGCAGCAGGGTAAGGATTTCAGCCCGGATCGAGACATCCAGCATCGAGACTGGCTCATCAGCAATCAGCAGCTCAGGCTCCAATACCAATGCTCCGGCGATCACCACCCGCTGGCGCTGGCCGCCGGACAGCTCGTCTGGAAAACGATTCCAAAAATGATCGGCTGGTGCCAGGCCGCTGTCTTCCAGGGCAGACTTAACCAGGGCTTTCTGGTGCTCCTTGTTTTTTGTCAGGGAATGGATCTCAAGCGGTTCAGCGACGATCTTATAGATGGTCTGCCGGGGATTTAAGGATTCATAGGGATCCTGGAAGATCATCTGGGCCCGGCGCCGTAAGCTCATGATCTGCCCCCGGCGGTTTAAACATTCCAGGTGCCATCAGCCTCGCCGTTAGGTTTAAGTCGTCCCCTGGACCACCCGGCAACATCATGACCGTCAAAGATAACCCGGCCTTTGGTAGGAACCTGTAAACCAAGAATATTCATCCCTACTGTGGTCTTCCCGGAGCCGGATTCCCCCACCAGGGCCAAGATCTCCCCTCGCGGCACCTCGAAACTGACCCCATCCACAGCGTGGACAATTTTCCGTGGCTGGCGCTTCAAACGGTCAGCGATGGTGAACTCCACTGGAAAATGTTTATATAGAGATTCGATTTTCAGGATTGGCTGGGTTTCAGTTATTCATAGCAGCAATTATTGGATAGTATTCTTGCCCACTGGAGAAAAATATTTTCGACTTTTGGGATACATTTCATCAAAGCTACATCCTCAGCTATCCCTGGTTTTATCCAGCAGGTGGCAGGCGACCAGGTGGCCAGGATCGATCACTGTCAGAGCAGGATGCTGTTGAGAACAGATCGACTCACCCTCACAGACATGGCAGCGCTCCTGGAAGCGGCATCCGGGAGGAAGCCTATCCAACCGGGGAGGACTGCCAGGGATGGATGCCAGCTCCGATCCGGGTTCGGCGATATCAGGAAAGGCCCGCAGTAATCTCTGGGTGTAGGGATGGCGGGGATTATTAAAAATGGTGTCGCTGTCAGCATATTCAGCCATTGTGCCGCCATACATCACCAGGACATCGGTGCACATCTCGGCAACTACTCCCAGGTCATGGGTCACGATCACCAGCGCCAGGTTGAGTTCTTTTTGCAGGTCTTCCAGCAGTTCAATAATTTGGGCCTGGATCATCACGTCCAGAGCTGTGGTAGGCTCATCGGCGATCAATACCTTCGGGTTGCAGGCCAGGGCCATCGCGATCACTGCCCGTTGTTTCATGCCCCCGCTAAACTGGTGCGGATACTGGGTGCCGCGCTTGGCTGGGATGCCCACCATCTCAAGCAGTTCGCCGGTCCGGTGGCGGGCCTGTTGGGAGACTATCCCTTTATCCGGATGCCGGACAGCTTCGATGATCTGGCTCTCTACGGTTCGAACCGGATTGAGGGCATTCATTGATCCTTGAAAGACCATCGAAATATCGCGCCAGCGGTACGATCGCATCTCATTCTCGGGAATCCTCAGCAAATCCTTCCCCTCAAAAAGGACCTGACCGCTGGAGATGCGCCCGGCTTCGGGAAGCAGGCGCAGCAGGGAGAGCATCACCGTGGTTTTTCCGCAGCCGGATTCGCCCACCAGCCCCAGAGAGCGGCCCTGTTCTAATTTGAAACCGACATTCTCGACCGCCAGGAGGGTTTTTCCCTCTTCGCTCAGATACTGGACTGACAGGTCGCGCACATCCAAGACAGCCATTATTCAACCTCCGGCGAGGTCTCAGTTTCAACCAGGAGCGGTTTGCCCATCAGCAGTGAGACCATCTTGCGCGGGTTAAAAAGGTGGTGGGTCTTCAGGCGGGGGTTGACAATCTCCTCAAAGGCGTTGCCGATCAAAATAATCGCCAGGCTGACCCAGACAATGGCAAAACCCGGTGGAAGCAGGAACCACCAGGCCATGCGGCTGACTGCCCGTTCAAACGCAAAATTGAGCATCATGCCCCAGCTGATCAAGGTGGGATCACCCAACCCGAGGAAACTCAGGGTGGACTCGGCAATGATCGAGGATGATATGTCCAACACGCCCTGGGCAATGATCAGCGGCAGAACCTGGGGCAGGATATGGCGGGTGATAATGCGGAAATTATTGGCTCCCAGAGCCCGGGCTCGCAGCACATATTGGCGTTCTTTAATAGAGAGCACCTGGGAGCGTACCAGCCGGGCAGTATATGTCCAGTACAGGATACTGATGACCAGAATAATTTTCCATATTCCCCGCCCCCAAACCGAGATGATCACCAGCATCAGCGGCAGATCGGGGATGACCATCAGAAAATCAGTGATGCGCATCAGGACATTGCTGACGCGCCCGCCGTAATAGCCTGCCACCAGGCCAACCGTAGTACCGATGAACATGGAAAAGAAGGAGGAAACAAACCCCACCATCAGGGATACCCGGGCCCCGTAGATCAGGGAGCTGAGCACGTCTTTGCCGGCATCATCCCGGCCTAAAAGGTGTTCCGCATCCGGAGGCGCCAGGATATCGCTGATAGCCACATCAATATGCTCTTCCGGGTCATAAGGGGCCAGCAGAGGAGCAAAGATTGCCATGATCAGCACAAAGAGCAGCATTACGATCCCCACAATAGCCATGGGGTTGCGACGTAAGACCTGCCAGGTTTTCCTCAATTGATCCATAATGGTCAGTCCGGTTGAACTCGCGGGTCAAGGAAAGTGTATAGAAGGTCGGCGAGCAAATTCGCCAGGATCACGCTCACAGCCAGGATTAAGAATGTGCCCTGCAGTACCGGATAATCCCGTTTTTGGACTGCTTCGAACATCAGCCGGCCCAATCCCGGCCAGGAAAAGACCGTTTCCACCTGGATGGTGCCCCCCACGGTATAACCCAGGGTCAGGGCGATGATCGTCACCATCGGCAGCATGGAATTCTTCAGGACATGCCGGCGGAAGATCTCAAAAGTGCTCAGCCCCTTGGCTTTGGCAGTCAGGACGTAATCCTCGCTGAGGACTTCCACAACACTGCTGCGCATGATCAGCATATATTCACTCATATAAAGCAGGGTCAGGGTCAGGGTGGGCAGGATCAAATGTTTGCCAACATCTTTCCAAAAAACCCAGCCGTCAGCGGGACGCAGACCTGGTGTAGCCATTCCACCCACCGGCAAAAAACCGCGGGCCAGCATGATCAGAATAATTCCAAAGAAAAAGGTGGGCATCGCCCAGGTAAATAATCCCCACAGCAAGATGCCTGTATCGAGTTTTGAACCTCTCCGCCAGGCAGCCAGCAATCCCAGGCCAATACCAAGAACAATCGCCAGCGTTTCACCAAGCAGGATCAGCACAACTGTGCGCCAGAGGCGCTCCCGGAGCAGCACGGCGACATCGGTGCGGGTGGCGAACGACACACCCAGATCGCCGCGAAACAGGTTTCCAACGTAGGCGGTAAATTGGGTGTCAAATGCCCCCCGGAAATCGCCGTCCTTGAGGGCTTCGACGTCCAGCCATACTGGACGGTCAAGGCCAAAAGTCTCCCTGATCCTCTCCTGGGCCTCGCGAGTCATGCGCGGGCTGTGGATGATCAGTTTGACCGGATCACCGGGCAGGATGCGGAAAAGAAAAAAGTTAAATATGATCACCACGACCAACGTGGCAATCGCAAAACCGATTTTACGGATGAAGTAGTCGCTTCTCTGCATAATGCTGTTTTAAGGTAGTAATCTATTTTAGAACTGGATGCGGATTCAAGCGGTTTGACTGGGGATCTGATAAAACTGCTCCAGATCCCTTCATCTCTCCCTTCGTCCGCATCCAATTCTGCGGTTTTATTTCAACGAGTTATTCCACTGGCCGGGCCTGCAGCAGACCCGCCTTCCAGAGGATATCTCCTGGTTCAAGACCAAAGCCGGTGAAGCGGTCACTCCGGTAGGCTTGAATATTCTTCAGGTAGCCCAAAACAATATAGGGGCGTTCCTCAAACAGTTTGGCGGACATCTCCCAGATCAACTGGCGTCGGGTTTCGTGGTCGACAGTGATGGATTGTTCATAGTACATCTGCTCAAATTCTTCGTCGCAGTATCCACTGTCGCTCCAGCCGCCCTCTTCCCGCTGGTCACAGGTGAAGATCAACATGGCAAAATCAGGATCCGGGTCAAGGCCCCAACCCCAATAGACCAGGTCAAAATCGAACGCTGGGTAGAGGCTGATCAAACTATCCTCGTCCATCAGTGTGGGCGGGGCGGAGATGCCGATCTGGGATAGACCATTGGAAATGATCTCCAGAATGCGAGCTTCTGTAGCACCGTCGGTGGCGTAGAGCCGGTATTCCAGCGGTGTTCCATCTGAGTATTCTCGAACGCCGTCGCCGTCGCTGTCAACAAAACCAGCCTCGTCCAATACCTGATTGCCGGCAGCCACATCAAATGGAATATCCACTACATCGGAGTTGTGCCAATCACCCATCGAACGGGGTATGATCACCGATGCCGGGTCTGCATAACCGAGGTAAGCCACATTGATGATCTGCTGCTTGTCAATCGCGTAGGCGATCGCCAGACGCACTGCTGGATCCCACAGGCTGGCTGGCTGGGAACCTTCCTCGTGAGAGTTGATGATCAACTCGTCAATCGTGGTAGATTCCATGATCGGCACTTCGATGTTATCAGCTGCCTGCAGAGTCTCAATGGCTGTAGATGGAATCGTGTCAGATGCAATGACGTCGATCTCTCCGGCTATGAGAGCTTGCACTGTTGAATCCTCAGTAGCATATTCCCGCCAAATGATCTCATCAATCGCCGGGGCCCCGCGGAAATAATCCTGGTTGGCTTCAAGGATCAGGTACTCACCCTCAACCCATTCCTTCAGCACATATGGACCTGTTCCCGTAGCTGCTGCGATATCTTCGAATTCCATGATCTCGTCATAGGTCATCTCACCCCAGACGCTTTCGGGCAGGATCCAGACATACATCAGCAAATATTCCATATTGCCAACAGGATCCGATAAGGTCACCTGCAGGGTGGTGTCATCCAGGGCGACTATTTCAGCGAAGTTGTAGAGATAGAAGGCAAATGTCTCGATGTCATTTTCCAGGGTCCAATTCAGGCTCCAGGCCACAGCGTTGGCATCACAGGGTGTGCCGTCGTGGAAGGTGACGCCTTCCCGGATCTTGAAAGTCCACACCAGGCCATCATCAGAGACCTCCCAGCTTTCGGCCAGGCCGGGCTGGAAATCACTGATGCCCATCTCTTCCACCAGGGTGTCATAGATCATATAGCGCAATTCGTAGCCGTACCAACCGAAGGTGGGGTTGGCAGTATCCCAGATGTAAGTGGTCCCTACAGTCATGGATACCGGTTCGGCTGCAGCGTCAGGTCCCGGGGAATCAGCCCCCGGTGTGCAGGCCCCAAGCACGAAGGCCAGCAAGATCAGGATGGTAATCAGTTTGTTCTTCATTGCATTTTCTCCTTTTGAATGGTTTTCTAAAAATGTATGGATAAGCCCGATTCAGATGGAAATTCTACGCTGTAAATGCCCGGCAGTACCTGCTGCCAGACAGATTGGCACCCATAGCTCTACCATTAAGGATCAATTCAAAGTGGATAAACTCTGGCGATAGCGGGTCCTCACCAACCCGAAAGCTGTGTTCTCCGGTCTGGTGCAGGATCTCACCACCATACTGGGGATGACAGAGGATCAAATGATCCTTCTGGATCAAAACCCTGAAGTTGGTCATCCAGGGATTATGCGCCCGATAATGACCTGTAAAAGCCAACCAGACGGGAGGGATATCAAAATTTGTCTCTCCCTGGTAATTTGACCTGACATACCAATCCGGCCCATGGAAAGCTTCCACAACCTGCCCTGGATCACCTTCCACCTCCTGATCACTCCGTCCAAAACGCACCTGGAACAATTCAAAATCTGGGTGGGGAATCAAATAAAGATCCCTTTTCAGGGGTTCCAATATAACGTCCGCGCCCTTAAGGCAGAGCTGGTTATCCCGGGAAACCAGGGTGAAGCTTTTCTTTCCGCACTGATATTCACCGGTATAATCTGCCGCACATGTCCTGGTTTTTTCCGCCTGAAGTCAGGCGGCTGTTCCTCACCAGACTGGCTGGCAATCAATAAACTGAGCAAGTGGCGGCTGATTATTTCGGGATTTCCAGGGCCATTCATCAGTACGACAATACCGAGTTTGGCATCCTGGTCGGCCAGCAGATCCGCGGTATAGCCAACCATGCCACCGCTGTGTCCAATAACCCTGTGACCGTTGATCTGGCTGGTGAATAAACCCAGCCCGTAGTGCTGGCCGTGAAGGCCATCTTCTGAGGGGATCAGCGGGGCGATCAACTGCTGGAAACTTTCAGGTCTGATCAGGCCCGCTCCTTCATTAAGCAAACAGCGCAGGTAAAGGCACATATCACCCGGGTTCGAAGAGATCGATCCATCTGCGGTGGCATTCTCAAACCAGGGTGCTGGAGCCAGGGGGCCGCCGGAGGGCAGGGGGCGGTCATCATATAAAGATTCGTAGCCCACTGCCAGCAGGGAGCGGATCTGGTTCGTGATCACCGACCGGGATTCGGACATGCCCAGCGGATCCAGAACTCGCTGCTTCAAGATCTCCCCCAGATCCTGGCCAAGCACTGCCTCAATCACCAGGCCGAGTGCCTTATAGCCGCTGTTGGAATAATGGAACCTCTCTCCTGGTGGAGCCGTGGCCCGTGTGTGTCGCAAATCCCAGACCTCAGAAGTGGCGCAGGGAGTTGCGTCAGATCCCATGATAATCCCCGCAGTGTGGCTCATCAAATGCTGAAGGGTGATGGGTTTGTTCTCGGAAGGAATTTCAAACCAGGGCAGATACTGAGTCAGGGGGGCAGAAAGGTCCACAAGGCCCTGCTCCTGAAGCTGGAGCAGAACGATGCTGGTGAAGGATTTGCTGATGGACCCGATTTGGAATAAAGTCTGGGGATTAACAGGGATGGCTGCGTCTAGATTTGCCAGACCATAGGATTTGACGCACAAAGTTAGATCAGCATTCGTGATGCCGACGGATATTCCCGGGGCATTGAATGTGTTCATCTCACGCTTGATAAATGCATCTATCTTTTGAATTGCGTCTTGATAGTCTGCCAACAGAGTTTCTATAACTCCTGAATAGCGTTCGATAAGATTATTTTATTCTAGCATGGTTTAGCCGATAATCCTCGACATTTCAGGCTAATCTATTCGGAGGCAGATTTGTTGACGCAGTGCCGTAACTCAAATATAATGTCCCTAAGAATCAGCCTACCTACCTGCGGAAATCCTCATTGGGGAATTATGGCCCCACTCACTTTCCTCTCTCCTTCCGATATCCAATCCATCCAAGATGCCACTCTTCGGATTCTGAGTGAGACAGGCATACGTTTAACGCACCCGGGGGCCCGGGATTTGCTCGACGGCGCTGGAGCGACTGTCCTGGAGGAAAAAGTCCTTCTCCCCCCCGCTGTGGTGAACGCAGCCCTGAAACTCTGTCCGACAACTTTCACTTTAAAAGGACGCGGTGGAGGTTCAGTTAAACCCGGGAATGGAGAATTGCACTGGCATAACCTGGGCGGCGCGCCAGATGTCTACGAATCGGGGGGCAATCTGCGGAGGCCAGCAACCATCGCTGATGTACAAAAAGCGGCCCATCTGCTTGACGCGCTGCCCAATTGCACCGATATAACTCCCTTTTTCACACCCCAGGATGTGCCGGGTGAGATCATCAGCCTGGCCATGTACCGCCATACACTACCTTTTACCATCCAAACCTGTTCACGGTCCTGGTGTCCAGAACGCCGCCGAAGTTCGCTGGCTGGCTCGGTTGGCTGAAGTGATAGGTCCACCCGAAGAATACCTCTCCCTGGGAATCTCGCCCATCAGTCCTTTATTCTTCCCCGACGACCTGGCTGCTGCCATCATTGAGACCGCCCAGCTGAATATTGCTTTTGGCCCGCTGCCCTGCCCAACTGCCGGAGCAACCGCTCCCCTCTCCCTGGCCGGCGCTCTGGCCCAACAGAACGCAGAAGTGCTGGCTTCGATCGTCATAGCCCAGGCTGCTCAGCCAGGCCTGCCGGTATATTACTGCGGCCGGCTGGCTATCCTGGATCCCCACACCGGGGGTGCTGTATGGGGAGGACTGGAACTGGGGTTGGTCTCAGCTGCGACCGTACAGATCGCCCACAGCTACGGACTGCCCGTTAACGTTTACGGGCTGACAACCAACGCTCATGACCTCAGCCTGCAAAACGGCTTCGAGAGAGCAATCAATGCTGCCCTGCCGGCCCTGGCCGGAGCAGATGAACTCTCCGGGATTGGGGAATTATCAGCGGGCGTGACCGGCTCATTCACCCAGATGGTGATCGATGACGAAATTGCTTCTGGTGTTCGCCGCTTGATCAAAGGCCTGGATGTGAATGAAGATTCCCTGGCCGTAGATCTGATAGCCAGAGTGATGGATGGGCCAGGTAATTTCCTGGGTGCCGGTCATACCATCCAGCATCTGCGAAAGGGAGAGATCACAATTCCAGAGCTGGCAGAACGTCGGAGTGGACGAGTTTCCGAGCGGGAGGTCATGGTCAAGCGCGCCCAGGAAAAAGTTAAACGTCTGCTCCAGGAGCACGAGGTCCAAACTCTTGATAATGCCCAGGAAGCTGAATTAGACTCCATTCTCAAAGCCGCAGAATTAGCGTTGGATGGGTAAACCGCAGCCCCACTCCAGCTCCTGGGGGGTGAGGCAGCAGGGGAGAGCAGAAAACCCGGCCAGGGGTCGGACCTGCATCATCAGATATTGATAAATAGACGGAATAATTTCCAATGAACCCGATTCCTATTGTTGAAGCATCTGGAGATTACCGCAGCGTTGGCCTGCAAATTGGCTCAGCCTGCCGCTCCCAGATCAAACACATGATCAGTGATTTGCGCCAGAGTCCGCCGGCGGGGACCACTTGGGACGAACTGCTCCGGCAAAGTGAAACCTACCTTAAATTCAGCCAGGATGTTTACCCGCAATACATCACCGAGCTGGAAGGCATTGCCGAGGGATCGGGAGTCCCCTTTGAAGAGATCTTTCTCTCGATCTGTGAGGAGCTCTGGGAATCAGCAGCCGGAAAGGGATGCAGCGACCTGGCCGCCCGGGGCAGGGCCACAGCGGATGGAACGACTCTGATAGCCCACAATAATGACCTGCTCCCATCGACAGAAGAAGACCTGGTGATCCTGAAGATCAAAACCGACGCTGATCCGGAATTCCTGGGAGTATCAGTTGGAGGAGTGGGAATCAGCGCTGGATTCAATGCCAATGGGATCTGCCTGACCGGCAACCAGCTCCACCAGAATGACATCCGCCCCGGGGTTCCCCGGCTGCTGGTAGTCCGCGCCATACTGGCATCCAAACGATTAGGGGAAGCTCTGGCTCACTGCCTTCTGCCCCAGCGAGCCTCCAGCTACAACAACCTCATCGCTGACGCCAATGGCGAAGTTTATAATATGGAAGGCTCAGCCACAGACTGCGAAGCCCTCTATATCTCAGATGAGATCCTGGCCCACACCAATCATTATCTCAGCCCGGTGATGCGCCATTTCGAGGCCGATCGAAGTAAAACAGGGGATTCGATCATCCGTTATAACCGGGCCATGCGTCTTGCTGCGGGAAAACTTCGGCAAACTCACTCCGGAGCTTTTCCAGGAATTGCTTGCCGATCATGTCGATTTCCCAGCCTCGCTGTGCTCCCACGGCCTGGAAACCGTCACAGTCTTCAGTATCATTATTCAACCCCAGAATTGCCGGGGCTGGATCGGGCGCGGACGACCCTGTGAAACAAAATTTTTAGAGTACCAGCTGGAGCCTGGACCTGCTCCCGGGAATTAACTGGCTGTCAGCGGTTTTTGACCAGATCTGGGGTTGACCGCACTGATCTTCAAACTCCCACAGACCTCTCAAAAGGAATATCCATGAACTCAGAATCCAAGCTCTTCCCCGAAACCTACGAAGCCTCCCGAGATAGATTCCGCGGCAATCTGGCCCGCATCCAGGCTGGCTGGCCTGAAGCCCGTTTGGCCCAGCACACCCTGTCCGGGGACGAGGACCTGACAATCGACTGGATCCAGAGTCCGGCAACCCGCAGGAATGAAAAGGTATTTCTCCTGACCATCGGTGAGCACGGGATCGAGGGATTTGTTGGTTCTGCCATGCAGCAGCGTTTTATCGATCAATATCTGCCGAAACTTGATCCAGCCACAACTGGTATAGTGTTTGTTCACGTCATCAACCCCTGGGGGATGAAAAACCGGAGGCGGGTCAACGCCCACAATATCGACCTCAACCGCAATTTTGTGTGGGACAGCCGGGGTTTTGATCCCGAATTAAATCCTGAGTATGACCGGGTGAAAACCTTCTTGAATCCAGGCCGGAAGATCCAGCATTTATTGCTCAGCCACCTGAAACACTACCTCAGCCTGGCACTCCTGATGACAAAAATGGATCGGGACGAGTTCCGGAACGCCACGCTGCTGGGGCAGTACCGCTATCCTGAATGTGTCTATTATGGAGGCAAGGATTACGAAGAAGAGACCAGAACCGTGATCAAACTCTACCGGGATGCCCTGTCCCAATACGACCAGATCCTGCACCTGGACATGCACACCGGATACGGACCCCGTTACCAGATGAGTCTGGTAAACTCAGTTCATGAAACCCGGCCTTCGGCTGAATTTGTGGCCCGGTTTAATTACCCTCTTGTGGTTGCGGCCACCGGTGAAGAATTTTATGCCATCCAGGGTGACATGGTGGATTATTTTTACAGCATCTGGAAAAAAGAGTTCCCTGCCAAGCGTTTTTATTCCGGAGCTTTTGAATTTGGCACTGTAAAGGATATCTTGGATGGGATCGTGCACTCCCCCCGGGCAATGATCCTGGAGAACCAATGCCGCTGGAACGGGGCAGCCAACGAGACCATCCGGGAGCGGGTTGCAGAGCTCTACCAGGAGCTATTTAATCCCCAGGCCGATGATTGGCGGAAAAAAGCCCTTGCCGATGCTGACCAGGCCTTTGAAGGAATACTTCGGGCTGAAGGATATCTATAGACCAGATGCGAATTTCGGTTAAGCTTTTAGCCAGCTATCGATCCAAATTGCCAGAAGACGCCCAGGGAAATACCTGCCAGATCGAGGTGCCGCCTGATACGAATGTGGGCCAGATAGTTGAGCGTTTTGAGATCAGCTTCGACAACGGCAATGTCGTCCTGCTGAACGGGCATGTATCTGGTCCGGACCAAAAACTATCCCCCGGCGACGTGGTATGTATCTTTTCTGCTGTGGCCGGAGGCTAACTTGATAGGATCAAACCCCTGATAAGGAGACCAGAATGAATGGTTGGCATGGAAGAATATTGCGGATCGACCTCACCGATCAAATCGTAAAACAGGAAGACATCGACCCCTCTTTCGCGAAAGACTTTCTTGGCGGCCGCGGCTGGGCGATCAAATATCTTTATGATGAAATGGATCCTGCCGCCGATCCTCTCTCAGCTGAAAATATCCTGATTTTCGCCACCGGCCCATTAACCGCCACGCCCGCTCCCACGGGAAACCGCTACATGGTGATCACAAAATCACCTCTGACCGGGGCGATTTCCAACTCCAACTCAGGGGGTGATTTTCCCACCTGGATGAAACGAACAGGGTTTGATCTCTTTATCATGACCGGAAAAGCCTCAAAACCTGTCTACATCTGGGTGAACGAGGACCAGGTTGAGATCCGGCCCGCTGATCACCTCTGGGGCCTGGATACCCATATCACAACCGATCTTTTGCTGGAGGAGACCGATCCCAAGGCAAAAGTTGCCTGCATCGGACCAGCGGGCGAGAACCTGGTCCTGATGGCTTCCATCATGAACGACAAACACCGGACAGCAGCCCGATCCGGCGTGGGAGCTGTGATGGGCAGCAAGAATCTAAAAGCGGTTGTTGTTGCCGGAAAAAAGGATCCAGCGCTGTTTGACAGGGAGGCAGTGAAAAAATTAAGCCTGGAAGTCTCGCAGGAAGTTGGGGCAGCAGTCAAAGCCGGCTCCTCGCTGCGGGAGTATGGAACAGCCTACGTGCCTCCCATAACCAATGAGCTGGGGATCCTGCCAACCCGGAATTTCCAGAGCGGCCAATTCGAAGGCGTAGACTCTATTGATGGCCACACCCTGAAAGAAAAATACCTGATCCGCCCCAAACCCTGCTACCGCTGTCCAATCTCTTGCGGCCGGCTGACCGAGGTTGCCGAGGGATCAAAATATGACGGCCAGGGTGAAGGCCCGGAATACGAATCGATTTCTGCCCTGGGCAGCGCCTGCGGGATCGATAATCTGGCAGCGATCACCAAGGCCAATTACCTCTGCAATGAGCTTGGACTGGATACGATCTCCGCGGGAATGACAGTAGCCGCGGCGATGGAAATGTATGAAAAGGGAATCATCCCCGAGAGCGAAATCGGTCGTCCGCTGGGATTCGGTGATGCGGATGGAATGATCGAAATGATCAAGAAAATGGCCGTTCGAGAGGGGTTTGGCGCCCAGCTGGCAGAGGGCAGCTACCGCTTGGCAGAGAATTATGGGCATCCTGAGCTGGCGGTAACCGCCCGCAAGCTGGAGTTCCCTGGATACGACCCCCGGGGCGCCCAGGGCATGGGCCTGCTCTACGCCACAGCCAGTGTGGGAGCATCCCACATGGCGGGGGACCTGGCCTATATGGAGGTTTTTGGTGTTCCGGAAAAAATTGACCCGCTGGCTACCGAGGGAAAGGCAGCCCTGATCAAACGATTTGGGGATGCTTTTGTATTGATCGATGCCACTGGATTATGCGTCTTCCTGGCTGTCCGCTACCTCTTTGATGCTGATAGCAACATTTTACCAACCCGCCTGACTCGTTTACTGAACTTAACCACCGGAGCTGATTACACTCCGGAAAGCCTGCTGGAAGCCGGGGAGCGGGTATTTAACCTGGAGCGTATGTTCCTGATCGAAGCCGGATTTACCGCGAGTGATGATACCCTTCCTCCCAGGATGTTAAGTGAACCCCTGCCATCGGGACCCGCCCAGGGACAAGTTGTCAGGTTGGCTGAGATGCTCCCGGAATTCTATCGGCTGCAAGGCTGGGACAAGAACGGGGTCCCAACCAGCGCCAGATTATCCCAACTCAGGCTGGATGAGGTCATCCAGCAAGGGCACCGTCAATGAAATTATTATCCCTGAAGGAGGCTGTCAGCAAATACATCAGGGACGGCGACACGATCGCCATCGAAGGTTTTACTGCCTTCATTGGGTTTGCCGCGGGCCATGAGATCATCCGCCAGCGGATCAAGAATCTGACCCTGTGCCGGATGACACCAGACCTGATCTACGACCAGATGGTTGCCGCCGGATGTGCCAGCAAACTGATCTTCAGTTACCTCGGTAATCCGGGTGTGGGTTCCCTGCACTGCATCCGCCGGGCGATTGAAAAAGGCATCCCCCGGAAATTGGATATTGAGGAGTATTCCCACTTTGGCATGGTCGGCCGCTACACTGCAGCGGCTGCCGGACTGCCGTTTTTCCCGCTGAAAAGTTATACCGGAACCGACCTGGCCCGGGTAAATACCAACATCCAATTCATCACCAATCCTTACGGCACCGATCAGATCGCCGTAGTGCCCGCTCTGCATCCTGATACCGCCATCATCCATGCCCAGCGCTGTGATAAACAGGGCAACACCCAGCTCTGGGGATTGATCGGGATGCAAAAAGAAGTCGCCTTTGCTGCCAAAAACCTGATTGTTGTGGTTGAGGAGATCGTCTCCGAGGAAACCATCCGCAGTGATCCCAACCGCACATTAATTCCCCATATTCTGGTCGATGCTGTTGTTCACCAACCCTACGGAGCCCATCCCTCCTATGTGCAGGGTTATTATGACCGGGATAATCAAAGTTATCTGGCCTGGGAGGAGATCTCCCGCGATCAAACCGCAACAGAAGAGTGGCTCAAAACCTGGATCTACGATCTGGCTGATTGGAAAGCTTATCTCGCAAAACTTCAAGACCTGGAACCCGGGATCTGGGAGCGGCTGGCCCCGGGCAATGCACCCTCAGAACCTGTCAATTATGGTGTCTATGGATAAAAAGTCCAGCTATACTCCAGCAGAGATGATGATCACAACTGCCGCCCGGTCCCTGGCAGAGGAAAGGGTGGTTTTTGTGGGTGTCGGGATGCCAAATATCGCCTGCAATCTCGCCAAACGGACCTGTTCCCCCAATTTGGAATTGGTTTACGAATCGGGTGTCTTTGGTGCCTCCCCGGCTCGCCTCCCGCTATCCATTGGTGATCCAACACTGGTCAGCGGCGCGACATCGGTGGTGGGAATGACCGATCTGTTCCTGAACTATCTCCAGGGAGGCAGGATTGAATGCGCCTTTTTGGGGGCAGCCCAGATCGACCGCCACGGCAATCTGAATTCAACGGTGATCGGTGATTATCACGAACCCAAGGTCCGGCTTCCAGGAAGCGGGGGAGCCTGCGAGATCGCGATCCACGCCAAAAAAGTCTTCCTGATCATGCCGTTGAGCAAACGCGGTTTTGTGGATAAGCTTGGATTTTATAACCTCTCCGGGATACCTCACGGGCAAACCCGGGGAACGGGCAGGAATCCGGGATGCCTGGATCGGGGCCCCGCCTGGTGATCACCAACAAGGCAATTTTTGACTTCCGCGAGGGGGAGATGACCCTCTCTGCCATCTATCCAGGATTCAGCAGAGCTGAAATTGAAGATGAGATTTCCTGGCCGCTGCAGATCGCTGAGGATCTTGGAACAGCCCCGCCTCCTTCAGAGGAAGAACTGGATATTATTCGAAATGAACTGGATCCCGAAGGGATCTACACTTCCAAATAAGTGGCTCCTGCCATTCAGGGGCCAGGATCAATATTAAGAGCGGAACAAGTTTTATCAAAGGTAGGATCATGTCTGATATTGCCATCATTTCTGCAGTCCGGACCCCGATCGGAAATTTCGGCGGCGCCTTAAAAGATCTTTCAGCAGCCCAGTTGGGAAGAATAGCTGCCGCTGAAGCCATCCGCAGGGCTGGCATCACCCCTGACCGGATCGACGAAACCATCATCGGCAGCGCCCGCCAAGCTGGAAACGGACCCAACCTGGCCCGACAGATCGCCTTCCGAAGTCAGGTGCCGGTAGAAAAACCAGCCTATACGGTCAACCAGGCCTGCGGATCAGGCTTAAAATCCGTCCTTCTCGGCGCTCAATCGATTCTGCTGGGTGAAAATCAGATCGTGTTGGCCGGGGGAGTGGAGCAAATGTCGCAGATACCCTATCTGCTGCTGAAAGCCCGCTGGGGATACCGTCTCGGTAATGACAGCCTGGTTGATTCCAATTATCAGGATGGATATTTCTGCCCCCTGGCGGAGATGGTCATGGGTGAAACTGTGGACCGGCTGGCTGAGGAATACCGTATCACCCGCGAGCAGCAAGACCAATTTGCCCTGGGCAGCCATCAAAAGGCTATCGCCTCCTGGGAGGGTGGAAATTTTGAAGCCGAAGTCATCCCGGTTGAAGTGCAGGATCGCAAAAAAACCACCCTCGTGGAACGGGATGAGCGCCCCCGGGCTGATTCGACCCTCGAAAAACTGGCTCAGTTAGAACCTGTCTTCCGCGGAGCTGAAGAGGGAGGAACGATCACGGCAGCCAATGCCAGCGGGATCACCGACGGCGCGGCAGCCCTGGTTCTCATGAGAGCTGATCTGGCCAGGAGTGAGGGCCTTGAGCCCCTGGCATGGATCAAGGGCTATGCCAGCGCTGGCGTAGCCCCGGAGCGCATGGGGTTGGGCCCTGTCCCGGCCACCCGCAAAGTCATGGACCAAACCGGAACCAAACTATCGATGACTTTGACCTGATCGAGATCAACGAGGCCTTTGCAGCCCAGGTACTGATCGTGGAAAAAGAACTCGCCTGGGATCCAGCGCGCCGCAATGTGAATGGCGGCGCGGTCGCTTTAGGACATCCAACTGGCTGTACTGGGGCCCGGATACTGGTCACCTTAACCCATGCCCTGAAAAACAGGGATGCTGAACTTGGACTGGCGACATTATGTGTCAGCGGGGGTATGGGTCTCAGCATTGTGATTGAGCGATGAACGGATATAAACACCCCCAGGGACAGGTTTTTTACAGGAGCATGGGAAAAGAACATCCCCGGATCGTCCGCGCAGAGGGTGTCTATCTCTATGATGCTGACGGGAAACGCTACCTGGACGGTTCAGGGGGAGCAATTGTGGTCAATGCCGGACATGGCGTATCGAAAATTGTTGAAGCGCTCGCCGAGCAGGCCGGGCAGGCAGCTTACCTGCATGCCAGCACCTTCACCAGCAGCGCCCTGGAAGATTATTCCCAGGCCTTGGCGGAGGTCGTACCGCTGCCGGACCCCAAATTTTACTATCTGACCAGCGGCTCAGAAGCAACTGAAGCGGCCCTGAAATTGGCCCGTCAGATCCACCTGGAGAGAGGTGATAAAACCCGCCACCTGGTCATTTCACGCTGGATGTCCTATCACGGGCTTTCGATGGGTGCCATGGCGGTGAGCGGAAAAGACAGCTTGCGCGCTCCTTACCTTCCGCTGCTTCGGGATATGCCGCACATCCCACCTCCCTATTGCTACCGCTGCCCCTTCGGATTGGAAATAGAAAGCTGCCAGCTGGCCTGCGCCAACCAGCTCGAGAAAGAGATCCTGGAGGGTGGACCGGAGAATATCAGCGCCTTTATCGCTGAACCGATCAGCGGAGCAACCCTGGGTGCGGTCCTCCCACCTGATGGGTATTGGACCCGGATCAGGGAGATCTGCGACCAGTACGGCGTCTTGCTGATCCTGGATGAAGTCATGACAGGTATGGGACGAACTGGAAAATGGTTCGCCGCAGAGCACTGGAACCTGGTTCCCGATATTATCACCATAGGCAAAGGCGCTACCAGCGGATATTTTCCACTCAGCATCCTGGCGGTGAAGGGTTCACTTGTTGACCTTATCGCCCAGGGCAGCGGAAATTTTAACCACGGGGGCACCTATTCCCATCATGCTGTCGGCTGTGCAGCCGGCCTGGCTACCCTCAAGTATCTGCAGGATAATCAGCTCGTGGAACGCTCTGCGGAACTGGGGATATTCATCCAGCAACTGTTCAAGGACCAATTGGGGCAGTCCAGCTCTGTCGGCGAAGTCCGCGGCCTGGGGATGATGTGGGGGATCGAGTTTGTGGAAGATAAAAAAACCCGGCAGCCCTTCGATCCCAACTTCCATTTCTCTCAAAAAGTAGCTGATGCTGCCTTCGCAGACGGCCTGATCCTTTACCCTGGCAGCGGCTGTGTGGACGGAATCAAAGGAGACCATCTGATGTTCGCGCCTCCTTTTATCATCACGGAAGAACAGATCACAACCAGCGTCAGGATCCTGTCCAAATCGATCGAGCGGGTTTTTGCCCAGGTCCAATCCTGAAAAAGGCTGTCCTGGTGAGGAGAAATCAACGGACTCCTCAATCAGGAACGCTCCAATCCGTCTGAATAATACCCGGTTTTTTATCCCTTCCCATTGACATCGCCCAGCCCACCATCTACACTGGATTCATGCCTGCTCGCGTTTTTTCCTGCGCGGTGCTGGGGTTGGAGGGGGTTTTAGTTGAAGTAGAAGTTGATTTCACCAGCGGTTTTGGCCACATATTTGTGGTTGGGCTCCCGGATACAGCGGTTAAAGAAAGCCGGGAACGGGTTCGAGCCGCGATCAAGAATATTCCTCTGAATTTCCCCCGCCGATCGATCGTGATCAACCTGGCGCCAGCCAATGTGCAAAAAGAAGGACCGGCCTATGACCTGCCCATGGCAGTCGGAATTCTGACTGCCTTTGGGATCGTAGGCCAGGAAAGCCTGGATGAAATGCTGATCGTGGGAGAATTATCTCTGGACGGCTCAGTCCGCCATACAACCGGTTTGCTGCCCATGGCGGCCATGGCCCGGGACCAGGGTTTTAAAACGATCTGTGTTCCAGCGGAAGATGCTCCGGAAGCCTCCCTGGTGCCGGACCTAAAAGTATTGCCAGTCCAAAACCTGGCAGAACTGGTTCAGCATCTGACCGGTGTTCAAAATATAACTCCCCATCAGAGCGCTCCCATCCAGGAGCTGCCACCCCGCGAAACCCAAACCGATTTCAGCGATATCAAAGGCCAGGAATATGTCAAAAGAGCCTTTGAGGTCGCAGCTGCCGGGAACCATAATGTCCTGATGAACGGTCCTCCAGGGGCAGGAAAAACCCTGCTAGCTCGATCGCTTCCGGGGATCATGCCCCGCATGGCACTCGACGAGGCCCTGGATGTGACCCGGATCTATTCGATCCTCGATCAGCTGCCGGGGGATACGCCTCTCGTCCAGCACCGCCCTTTCAGGGCGCCCCACCATACCATCTCTCACGCTGGCCTGGTGGGCGGCGGCACCTGGCCCCAGCCAGGCGAGATCTCCCTGGCTCACCGCGGTGTGCTCTTCCTGGACGAATTCCCTGAGTTCGGCCGCCGGGTGCTGGAAGTGCTGCGGCAGCCCCTGGAAGATAAGGTTGTCACCATCAGTCGGGCCCAGGGTTCTCTGACCTTCCCCTCCAACTTTATGCTGATCGCCGCCATGAATCCCTGCCCCTGCGGTTATTTCGGAGATCCCCTCAGGGCTTGCAGCTGTTCTGCCTCGGTGATCACTCGCTATCAAAAACGCATCTCAGGACCGCTGCTGGACAGGATCGATATCCAGGTTGATGTTCCCCGGGTGGATTTTGAAAAACTCAGTTCCAGCCGCCTGGGAGAGTCCTCCAGCCTGGTCAGGAAACGGGTCGAGGCTGCCCGGGTCCGCCAGGAAGCCCGCCTGATAAACTCGCCCCGATCAACCAACAGCGACCTGACCCCGCGGGAGATCCGGGAGCACTGCACTCTGGATCAGAACGGCCAGATTCTGATCAGAACCGCTCTCCAGCAGCTGGGACTCTCGGCCCGGGCCTATCATCGGGTCCTCAAACTGGCCCGGACGATCGCAGATCTGGCCGGGGAGGATCAGATCACACCAATCCATTTGGCCGAAGCCCTCCAGTATCAACCCCGGGAGCAGGTCTAGCTCCAGACTCTGCCCCTGTCAGCTATCCAGCCGGAAGAATATCCTGGCTATATTCATCGAAGCAGAACTATTATCTCGATCATCAGGAGTGGTAATGAATATCGTCTTCTGGATAGGTCAGGGAATTTTGGCAGGTGTATTTATGATGACTGGATTGATGAAATTGATCAAGAAAAAAGCTGACCTTAAAGATCAAATGGGTTTTGTGGAAGATTTTTCCCAGGGGCAGGTTAAAGGCATCGGCCTCCTGGAAATCCTGGGGGCTTTGGGCCTGATCCTGCCCTGGGCAACCGGCATCCTTCCCTGGCTGACACCTTTGGCAGCGCTGGGCCTGGGATTAACCATGGTGGGCGCATTCCTGACCCATCTGAGGAGAAAAGAACTGGTTCCGATGGGTTTTGTGAATGGAGTCCTGTTTTCTTTAGCGATCCTGGTCAGCTACGGGCGGTTTTTCCTTTAATACAGATCACTAAAGAGCGCTTAATCAAAGAAACGTTATCCAGACGGATAACGTTTCTTTTTATTTTGGGTTTGCAGAGGGATGCTTTTAATCCTTGAGGGCTTTGATCTTAACAGCGCTCACTTTGGTTTCCGGTATCTTGGCGATCGGATCCAGGGCAGGATTGGTGATCTCGTTGGTCGGGGCTTCCACAAAATGGAAGGTCATGGACACCATGCCAGGCTGGCAGATATCTGTCACCCGGGCCCGGGCCTTGATCTTGCCCCGGCGGGAAGAGATTTCTACCCACTGGCCGTCCACTACCCCAAACTTCTCCGCATCAACAGGGTGAAGCATGATCAGCTCCTCGCTATGCAGTTCATCCAACCCCTCAGCCTTTCTGGTCATAACCGTATGGTAGTGATACAGGCTGCGGTCCGTGGTCAGGATCAACGGGTAGGTCTTGTCCGCGATCTCTGCTGAGGGTCGATATTCCAGGGGAACGAATTTTCCCAATCCCCGGGAAAACTTTCCTTTGTGCAAGTAGGGAGTTCCCGGATCCTTCCCATCCCGGCAGGGCCACTGCAGGCTGTTCTTCTCAATTCGCTGATAGCTGATACCACCGTAGATCGGAGAAACTTGATTGATCTCGTCCATGATCTCTTCCGGACCCTGATAATCAAAACCTTCTTCCCCCATGGCCAGAGCGATCTGGGATGTGATCCACCAATCGGGTTTTGAATTTCCCCGGGGAGGTATCACCTGACGCACCCGCTGGACCCGGCGTTCCGTATTGGTGAATGAGCCGTCTTTTTCTGCAAAGGATGCTGCGGGAAGGACAACATCCGCATATTGGGCGCTTTCAGAAAGGAAAATATCCTGGCTGACCAGGAAATCCAGGGCCGCGAGGGCTTTTTGGGCGTGTTTGGCATCTGCTTCGGTCAGGGCAGGGTTCTCTCCCACCATATAGAGCGATTTTATATCCCCCGCCAGGATGGCATCAAAGATCTCGGTATGGGTCAAGCCCACCTCGCCAGATAGTTTTCGGTTCCAGGCTTTTTCGAATTTTTCCTGGTTTTGAGGATCATCCACCCGCTGGTATCCAGGATAGACATTGGGCAGGCCGCCCAGGTCGCAGGCGCCCTGGACATTATTCTGCCCTCTTAACGGGTTGACCCCGCTGGAGGGTTTTCCTATCGATCCTGTCAGCAGGGCCAGGTTGGCGACTGCCATGACATTATCTGTTCCGTGAGAATGCTGGGTGATGCCCATGGCATAAAAGATCGCGGCCGGTTTTTTCGTGGCGTAAACCCTGGCCACCAATGCAATTTGCTCCCAGGGCACACCGGTGATCCCTTCCACAAATTCCGGGGTGAAAGGTTCGAGGGATTTTTCGAATTCCTCAAAATTTTCGGTCCTCTTTTTGATGAACGCCTTATCGTGCAGATTATTCTCAATAATCGACCGGCACATACCCATCAACAGGGCGGTATCCGAGCCTGGTTTGGGCTGGATGAAATAATCAGCCGCCCTGACCAGGTCGATCTCCTTGGGATTGGCAACGATCAAGGTCGCTCCCTTTTGGGCAGCCCTGCGCATGCGGTGGCTGATCACCGGATGAGCGGCTGTCGTATTGGAGCCGATCACAAACAACGTGCCAGCATTATCGATCTCTCCAATGGAATTGGTCATTGCGCCTGAACCAAAACTTGTGACCAGACCGGCCACGCTGGGAGAGTGTCAAAGCCTGGCGCAGTGGTCTATGGTATTTGTACCCATCACCGCGCGAGTGAATTTCTGGACCAGATAATTATCTTCATTGGTGCATTTTGCCGATGTTAAGGCTGCAAATTTCTTGCCCTTGCTTTTCTGGAATTTTTTGGCAATCAGTTCAAAAGCCTCTTCCCAGGTAGCTTCCTCAAACACACCCTCTTTTTTGATCAGGGGAGTTGTCAGCCGGTCAGGATGATTGACAAAGTTGAATCCATACCTGCCTTTGACACACAGACTTCCCTGATTGGCGGGACTCTCCCTGTCGGCCCGGGCACTGACGATCCTGTCACCCTTGACCCCCAAATAAATACCGCAGCCTACGCCGCAGTAGGCGCAAACCGTTCGGACTTCCCTGGCAGCCATCTGGGGTTTTTTGGGAACCAGGGCTCCCACCGGGCAGCGAGCGATACATTCACCGCAGGATTCGCAGATCGAATCCACAAATCCCTTATCGCCAAAGGTGCCCACAACTGTCTTAAAACCGCGGTTGATATATCCCAATGCTCCCAGGCCGACGATCTCGTCGCAGGTCCGGACGCAGATCCCGCACAGGATACATTTATTGGGATCGAATTGGAAAAACGGATTGGATTTGTCGATCGGCAGATCCCGCCCCATGGGACGGATGCCGCCTTCCAGCTCAGGCCTGATACCCAAGTAGGCCGCTACGGTCAGCAGGCCGCAGTCATCAGCGGCTTCACAAGCCAGGCAGTCCATATGGTGATCAGCGATCAGCAGATCCATAGTCACCTTGCGGGCGATTTGAATATCCGGGCTGTCGGTTTTGACATCGATGCCCTCCCGGGCTGTTGTCATGCAGGACATGACCATTTTGCCGCCATCTACCTCCACCCCGCACATGCGGCAGGCACCTACAGGTATCAGGTCAGGGTGGTTGCAAAGATGGGGGATATAAATGTTATTAGCCTGGGCAGCTTCAAGGATATTCATGCCTTCTTCTGCCTGGACAGTATGACCATCGATCTTAAAAGTGATTTTTTCACTCATAAATAGCTCCCTTAATGCCCGATCTAATCACCTTAGGCCGGCTCCTCTATCAATTTGGCTTCGCCGGTTCGGATTTCTACTGAGAATACCTTGGGCGGACAGACCTCATAACAAACTCCGCACTGGATGCAAATATCCTGGTCGATGGTGTGAAGTTCCTTTTGCTCACCGAAGATCGCCTCCACCGGGCAGTTCTTGCGGCAAAGTCCACAGCCGACACAGCTGTCGAGAATGTGGAAGCTGATAAATGCCTTGCATTGTTTGGCAGGGCAGGCATTGCCGTTGATGTGGGCTTCATACTCGTCTCTGAAATAACGCAAGGTTGTCAATACCGGGTTGGGGGCTGTTTGACCCAGTCCGCACAACGAACCCAGTTTCACTCCCCGGGCAATTTCTTCCAGGCGTTCAATATCCCCTTCCCGGCCCCGACCTTCGACGATATCCTCCAGGATGCTCAACATCTGTTTGGTACCCAAGCGGCAGGGCACGCATTTTCCGCAGGATTCCATTTCTGTGAAATCCAGGAAATAGCGGGCCACATCCACCATACAGGTGTCCTCATCCATCACCACCATGCCGCCGGACCCCATCATGGATCCTGCAGCAATCAGTGAATCATAATCCACCGGTGTGTCCAGGAAAGATTCCGGAAGGCAGCCCCCTGATGGTCCTCCGGTTTGGACTGCTTTGAATTTCTTCCCATCCAGGACACCTCCGCCAATATCATAGATCACTTCCCGCAGGGTCACCCCCATGGGAACCTCGATCAAACCGCTGTTGGCGATCTTTCCTGTCAGGGCAAAAACTGCTGTGCCTTTGCTTTTTTCTGTGCCGATCCCGGCGAACCATTTTGAGCCCTTGGTGATGATCAAGGGAATATTGGCATAGGTTTTGACATTGTTCAGCAGAGTGGGTTTTCCGTATAATCCTGCGTTGGCCGGGTAGGGCGGCCTGGACCGGGGCATGCCCCGGTTGCCCTCGATGGAAGTTATCAGGGCGGTCTCCTCGCCGCAGACAAAAGCGCCGGCGCCGTGGAAGATCTCAATATCAAAACTGAAATCACTGCCAAGGATCTTCTCACCCAGGAAACCCTTCTCCCGGGCCTGTTCGATGGCGATCTGCAAGCGTTTGATGGCCAGGGGATATTCCGCCCGGCAGTAAATAAAACCCTGCCTGGCGCCAATGGCATAGGCGGCAATAATCATGCCTTCTAACACAGCATGCGGGTCGCCCTCCAGGACGGAGCGGTCCATAAATGCTCCCGGATCACCCTCGTCGGCGTTGCAGAGCACATATTTGGGGTCCCCGGTGGCAGCCTGGCAGAAGCCCCATTTCATGCCTGTGGAAAACCCTCCTCCTCCCCGGCCTCGCAAGCCTGAGGCTTTGACCTCAGAAACGATCAGCTCTGGGGTCATACCAAGAGCTTGCTTGAGTCCCTCGTAGCTGCCTGCGGCCAGGGAATCCTCGATCTCTTCCGGATTGATCTTGCCGCAGTTCCGCAGGACCAGTCTTTTTTGGCGGGAATAGAATGGGATCTCGTGGTAGGAGGAGATCCTCTGCTTGGTGGTGGGATCCTGATAGACCAGCCCCTCAACAACCTGATCATTGTGGATATGTTGTTCAACGATCTTGGCGACATCCTTGGTTTTCACCTTGGCATAAAAGGTATCTTCTGGTTCCACAATCACAATCGGCCCCTGCTGGCACATTCCATGGCAGCCGGTGAACTTGACTTCCACATCAGTACCGGCCAGGCTTTCCTGCAAGGCTGCCTGGATCTCAGGCGATTTAGTGGATTCGCAGCCCGTTCCCCGGCAAATTAGGATCGTTCGATTATTATTCTCCATTCTGGTCCCCTTTGCCCTCGATCAGTTTTTTGACTTTTTGTTTGGTCAAATCACCGTGGACTTCCTCATTGATCGTCAGCACAGGAGCCAGGGCGCAGCAGCCCACGCAGGCAACTGTTTCCACGGTATATTTCTGGTCCTCGGTGGTGCCTTCTCCCTTAAGGTTCAGCTGGTCAATCAACTCTTCAAAAATTCTGGGCGCGCCCCTGACATGACAGGCCGTTCCCCGGCAAACAGAGATGATATTCTCGCCAGTTGGAGTAAACCGGAATTGGGCATAAAACGTCGCCACACCGTAGATATCGCTGGGAGGGACGTGGGTATATTCAGCAATCTCTGCCAGCAAGTGTTCCGGTAGATAGGTATACTCTTCCTGGACCTTCTGCAGGATAGGAATGATATTTTCCCGCTTGCCTTCATAATCCGAAAAAATGGTTTCCATGCTCTTTTCCATGAGTTCTCCTTGCCGGGGTCTTGCGGGGCCCATCTAGTCTCTTGTCCAGTTTATAGCTGGATACCCAGCCGTTCTGGATTACAGTATACTCTGAGTTTTCCATGGCGGGCGTAGCCTACCAGGGTGATATTCCAGGTTTCTGCCAGCTCCAGGGCAAATGAAGTTGGCGAAGTGCGGGAGACGATCACCGGGCATCCCATCAAGGCCCCTTTGCGAAGCATCTCGGATGAAATCCTGCCCGTGGACAAGAGGGCCGTGTTTCGGGTTGGGACCCCATCCAGCAAACAGCCTCCCCGCAATTTATCAATCGTATTATGCCTTCCAATATCCTCGGCAGTCTTAATCAATCTTCCACTCTTGAGATCAAGCAAACCAGCCGCATGGATCCCCCGGGCCCGGGCATACAAGCTTTCCCTGGTCTGGAGTGAGGTATAGGCCTGGAATATCACTTCGGGAGTCGTTTGGATCCCATCTTTAAATGGGTCAACACCGACCCGGGGATCATCAAAGATCATCCCCCCTCCACAACCTGAGGTCAGGATCAGCTTGGATGGTTTAGTGATGGACTTAGTTAACCAAACATCGATGCAGCAGCCATCCCTGGAGACTCTCAGCTCGAGGATCTCATCCAGGTCTGAAATAATCCGTTCATTCATTAAGAAACCAACCGCTAACCAATCCTGGTTCAGCGGTGTTCCCATAATGGATACAAATTCCAACCCATTGACATAAATTGTGAGGGCAATTTCCTCGATGACTTCCCCCTGATTCTCTTTCCAGTCATGATGGAAATCCCACCAACGTTTGAATTTGGTTCCGCGACTTTTCAACGCATCCTCACCTGCTCATAACAACCAATAACACCAATAAAAAATCCTGCAAGCAGCTCCGGGGCGGACAGAACATTGTATCCGCCGCCCCGGAGGTGTGATCTTGAATTTTGGTCTAGCTTAACTTCAGTTCAGGAGAGACCCAAAACCTCTCCGGTTTCCAGATCAATGTCGATCTCATAATAGGCTGGCCGGGTTGGCAGTCCAGGCATGGTGCTCATGGTCCCTACCAGTGGGTAGAGGAACCCTGCACCGACTGATGCGCGGATATCCCGGATCGGAACGGTAAACCCGGTTGGCCGTCCCTTGAGGGTTCCGTCAT
The DNA here is from genome assembly GCA_963716695.1 of uncultured Chloroflexia bacterium. GTDB lineage: Bacteria > Chloroflexota > Anaerolineae > Anaerolineales > UBA11858 > B10-G9. The sequence goes on along the minus strand of CAVQTT010000005.1, from coordinate 105,502 downwards.
GGCTCAGGCTCAGGTGGGTTTTTGCCATACACATGGGAAGTTCATCAAATCCCAGTCTGGTGTAGAGTTCAACCTTCTTTTCCGCCAGGGGTTCATAACTGACCCCATCGGCCCCGTAGATCTCTTTGCAGATGATCTCGATCTTTTCCTTGATGGAAGTTCCTTCCAGCGGATAAAGGAATTTGAATTTACTTGGCTGTTCACAGGCCTCGACAACAGCTTTGGCCAGGTCAACTGCACCTTTGCCGCCCTCCATCCAGTGGCGGGTCACAACCGCGTTATAGGCTCCAGCTTTCAGGGCCGCTTTGCGAACCAACTCAACTTCTGCCGGGGTATCGTCTTTGAAACTGTTGACCGCTACAACGGTGGTGATTCCAAATTTGAGGGCATTTTCAATATGGGCTTCCAGGTTGGAGATGCCTTTTTGAAGCAGCTCAAGGTTTTCTGTCACATAGGCACGATCCAGGGGTGCTCCAGCAGTGACCGTTGGGCCTCCGCCGTGCATTTTCAAAGCCCGCACAGTAGCAACCAGGACCACACAGTCGGGGATCAATCCAGAATAGCGGCATTTGATGTTAAAGAATTTTTCCATGCCAATATCTGCGCCAAACCCAGATTCTGTGAGCACGTAGTCAGCCAATTTCAAGGCGATCTTGTCTGCGATGATGGAACTGTTGCCGTGAGCGATATTGGCAAAAGGACCAGCATGGACCAGGGCAGGCGTGCCTTCAACTGTCTGCATCAGGGTCGGTTTGATGGCGTCTTTCATCAACACGGTTACAGCGCCGGATACTCCGAGATCATCCATGGTTACCGGATCTCCAGCTTTACTGGTAGCAACCACTGCCCGGCCAATCCTTTCTCTCATATCAGCCAGGCTGGTGGTCAGGGCCAGGATAGCCATGATCTCACTGGCAACCGCAATATCAAAGCCGGTTTTCCGGGAGTGGCCGCCTTCCTTGGCCCCGATCCCGATCTCGATCTCGCGCAGGTGGCGGTCATTCGTGTCGAGGATCCTGCGCCAGGTGATGGTCTCAGGGTCAACATCCAGGCGGACGAATTTTCCATATTCTTCCGGGGTTAAGTCGTCCGGATTGGTTTTATTAATGCCCAATTTTTTCAACCGCCGGAACATGATGGGGGCAAATTCGCGTTTCCCGTTTTTATCGGGCGGGCAGAGCCTGCTGAAAAGAGCCTCGTCAGATTGGCGGCTTTCATGGTACATGCGGGTTTCCAGGGCTGCGGCCACCAAGTTATTGGAGGCTGTGATGGCGTGGATATCGCCTGTCATATGAAGGTTAAAATCCTCCATCGGTATAACCTGGCTGTAGCCGCCACCTGCTGCTCCTCCCTTGATGCCAAAGGTTGGGCCCTGGCTGGGCTGACGGATGCAGGTGAAGAGGCTTTTACCCAGATGGGCTCCCAGGGCCTGGCTCAAACCCACCGTGGTGGTGGTCTTGCCTTCACCCAGGGGAGTGGGAGTGATCGCAGTCACGTCAATATATTTTCCATCCGGAACATCTTTGAGCCGGTCCAGGACATCAAGCGTAACCTTGGCTTTGAATTTTCCATACATTTCCAGCTCATCTTCTAATAGCCCAATCTCCTCGGCAAGGTCCTTGATGGGCTTCATAACTGCTGCATGAGCGATATCGATATCCGATGGAACTGGGTCCAGCAGTTCCAGTGGAGATGGAGTTACGGGTCTCTTCTTAAAAGTCATCACAGCGCTCCTTTGAAATGGGCTATCCAATTATCCTTATTATGCTCAGTTTATGTTCCGTTGGCAAGCTTGGCTGCCCGGACTGTGTTGCGGAGCAGCATAGCAATTGTCATCGGGCCAACTCCGCCCGGCACAGGGGTCAGATATCCGGCGACTTCCAGGGCTTCATCGTAGTCGACATCACCTGTCAGTCTATAACCCCGTTCAACCTTGTCATCATCAACCCGATTTGTACCCACATCGATCACTGCGGCTCCTGGTTTGATCCAGTCGCCTTTCACCATTTCCGCCCGGCCAACCGCGGCGATCAAAACATCAGCCTCGGCACATTTTTCTTTCAAATTTTTGGTCCGGGAATGGCAGATCGTTACAGTGGCATTCTCTTTCACAAGCAAGAGAGCTGCCGGCATACCGACGATGAACGAGCGTCCCAACACCACGGCATTGGCGCCTTCCAGCTGCACTCCCGCATTTTTCAATAGATACAGCACACCGTCAGGAGTCGCTGGAACAAAAAGTGGATCCCGGCCCTTTTGGGCCAATCGTCCGATGTTGAGGGGGTGGAAACCATCCACATCTTTGGTGATGTCAATCGTTCGCAGCACACTCTCGTCATCCAGACCATCCGGCAAAGGAAGCTGAACCAGGATGCCGTGGACCTCAGGATCCGAGTTGAGATCCTTGACCAGTTTCTCCACTTCCTCCTGGGATGCAGTTGCAGGCAGAACATGGCCGATCGATCGGATGCCAGCTTGTTCGCAGGCTTTGTGTTTCATGCTCACATAGACTTCTGAAGCCGGGTTTTGCCCAACCAGGACTGTTGCCAAACCTGGAGGGTTCTTGCCCTCGGCTACCATAGCGGCCACATCGGCTGCTACAGCATCCCGTACTTCCTTAGCGACAGCTCGGCCATCAATGATTTTTGCAGTCATATTTAACTCCCTTTGATTATGAGATTGCAGCGTGATAGGTGCTGAAAATCTATCGAGGTCTTCTCGAGGTATCAAGCTTCATGCTAAAAAATATTATGACCAAAAAAGGTTTCCTTCGCAAGTTATCTTTATCATGATAATCAGTTCCGAACTTCTATCAAACCAGGCCTTTCAGCACACCAAACAGAGTTTTCTTCGACTCCAAGGGCGAGATCTCGGGGATTGATTTGCTATCAGGCTTGATATGGCGTAAAATAATATGTGTTCTGAACCCTAGTGTTTTACCAGGATCTCATTATGTCTTTGGACCAGGCAGATCGCCCGGTACTGATTATCGCTAGACCTGTCGGGGGGGATAGTTCAGGGCATCCAGTTTTTCCAATATTCCCGAAACCCAGCAATCAAAGAGACCTTCTGCCCTATCAGGGCAGCCCGCATCCCCCAGCCTAGGCTGGTTTTTATCTTTCCCTGGAGGAACAGTTATGACCGATCGCAAAAAAGTCACCATCCGGACCCTGTTTGAAAAAGCTGCCCAAGCTGAGCCCATCTCCTGGCTGACAAGCTATGATTACCCGACTGCCTATTTTCAGGAGCAAGCTGAGGTCGATATGCTGCTGGTAGGAGACAGCCTGGGTATGACTATGCTGGGCTATGATGGGACACTGCCAGTCACCATGGCTGACATGCTCCGCCATACCCAGGCGGTCCGCAGAGGTGCTCCAACCGCTTTTCTGGTTGGTGATATGCCATATATGTCGTACCAGGCCAGCACGGAATCAGCTGTCTTGAATGCGGGACGTTTTATGGCCGAAGCCAGCTGCGATGCCATCAAACTGGAGGGTGGTCAGGTGATGGCGGACCGGATGCGGGCGATCGTAAACGCTGGCATCCCTGCCATCGGGCATCTCGGATTAACTCCCCAGAGCGTTGCTGCACTGGGTGGTTTTCGGGTTCAGGGTCGGGGCGCAGTGCAGGCCAAACAGATCATGGACGATGCCAAGGCCCTGGAAAAAGCCGGAGCCTTCTGCATCCTGCTGGAAATGGTCCCGGACCGGGTCACCAAGATCATCACCGAACGGGCAGAAAATTGTTTGATCATGAGTTTGGGTTCAGGACCTGATGCCCATGGTCAGCTGTTGATCTTTCATGACATGTTCGGCCTGTATCCTAAATTCACCCCCAAGATGGCCAAGGTTTACGGCAACGCCGGAGAAGTGCTCCAGAACGGCCTGATCGAGTATAACAAGGAAGTCAAGGATAAATCCTTCCCCCGGAAGGAGAATTGGTTCGGAATGAGCGACGAGGAGTATGAGGATTTGTTGAAGCTGCTTTAACCAGGGGATTTACTTAGGGAAGGTATTGAGAAAAGAATAATAATCTTGTAAGTTGTAAAGAGTAAACGTAAGTCGTAAATTGTTAGGCGAGATAGAATATAGCAATAAAGGGGGATAGATCCATGAATGAAAAATTGCCATTTGCGAGTAGCTATAAAAAGTTACTGGCATATCGAGTTGCTTTGGAATTAGCTGATTATGTCTTTCTTCAGACAATGGGATTTCCGAAAGAGGAAACATACTCATTAACCGATCAAATCCGGAGATCATCACGGTCAATTGGCGCGCAAATAGCGGAAGCGTGGGGTAAACGGCGCTATAGTAAGCACTTTCTCAGCAAATTATCTGATGCATATGCGGAGACATATGAAACCGAACATTGGATCACTATAGCATACAATTGTGGATATCTGAACGAAGCAAGTGTTTCATGTTCTTAATAGTGAATGCAAGAGGATATGCCAATTACTTGGTGGAATAATATCAAAATCTGAACAATTTTGTGAATGACCAATCGGCAATATTGAGGCAAACACTGTCATTCTCGCTTACTCTTACGACTTACGATTTACGCACTTACGTCTATCTAAAAACTGGAGAAAAAATGTCCCTACAATCCCGACTGAAAATTTCCCCCACCAGGCTGGACGATATCAACGATATTCTTCTCAATCCAGGCACCGAGGTTGTGACTGAATTCCTCAAAGTGGTCGAGAAATATGGCACGCCAGAGGAGATCAATGCCAAAGCCGCTGAGTCTGGCAAACTGGAGAATCTGCTGGCCCGGGTGAAGTCAACCGCTCCAGAACATCTCGCCGATCTGGAATGGCTCCAGGAACAGACCGGCCAGGGTGCCTTTATCTCGGTTGATGATTACAGGAAGAGTATCCTTGGAGATCAAGCGGCCAGCAGCCAGTTCAACACCGATTTTGCAGTCACCCTTGAGATCAGTGCCTGCCAATATTTCCCCTGGATAAAAATGATCGCGGAAAGGTCCATCCAGGAAGGCATGTTAATGCCCGGAAGGTTCATCCGGGTCCGGAAAATGGCTGAACAGGAAAAGGATGGGGACCTGCCCGCATTTGCGGCCGCGATGCAGATCATTGGCGCCAGTTATGTCGAAACCCTGGATACCAAAGGCACAGACGGGTCCAACGTTCATCTGGGAGGACCGGATACCATCACCGGATATTTCGGAGGAGTAGGACAGCCCAACGGCCATGCCCTAAAATGGCTGGATGAGTTCCTCTATTACTACACCAACTTCGGGGTCCGCCAGGTATTAAACCTCAATCCAGGAACAGTATTACTTGGATATATGCTTCACCGCCTGGGAGTGAACAACGAGTTTAAGATCTCTGTATTTATGGGCAACGATAATCCCTACGCAGCGCTCTGGACCCTGCTGGGCGCCAAATTATTCTCCCGGGATGACGGAACTTCCCCGCTGATCGGTTTTAATTGGAGCAACTCGGTTGATAACCGAACCATGGAGCTCACCGCCCAATTCCGGAAGGGACTGGGGTTCGAAGATATCGTGCGTTTTGAACATCACATCACTGAGACCTTCCGCAGTATAGTGCGCCAACCCTATAACCGCCGCGCTGAGCTGTTGGAGATCGCTGACCATGTTGCCAATATCTCTGCCAAACATGAGGGCGGCGATCCTGAGATCGATGGCGCCAGAGGCCATTCCTCAGATATCCTGGATTATTTCCGCGACAAAGAAGAAGTCATCCAGAGTGGGGATTGGGGGAACCTGGCCGAAAACTTCCAGGATAAATTCCTGGCCTTGAATCAAACCGCCCGGGCCCTGACCGAAAACAGGCTCTCCTTCCTGGCGGCGGCTAACTTGCATAAATAAGCCCTGGGTATTTTCCAGGATAGTTGATCAGCGGTCCTCATTGGATCCAGGTGACGCTGCATTTGGTCAAATCCGGGTCGGACTACTGCCGGGAGGCCAGCCAACTAGCGGATTGCGTTTCCCAAGCATAGGTCCCGATTTCAGGAGGTGAGAATGAAGGTGATCAAAAGCGGAAAGGGCAGGATGCTCCAGCAGCCGGACCTGGACGCCTTCCGGGAGCATAATCGAACCAAACCCCGGGGGTTGATCGACAAACGCATGACAGAAAAAGAAGCTGTCAGTAAATATATCCGGGATGGCGATTATATCGGGACTGAACTCTATGGAACTGTCCGCTGCCCGCAATCATTGGTCAATGAGGTCATACGCCAGGGGAAAAAAGACCTGCGTGTTGCAGGACAGGGTGTCTATGAATTGGACCTCCTGCTTGGAGCAGGCCTGATCAAAGCCCTGGACCACACCTATATCGGGATGGAGGTCTACGGGATCTCCAACTGCCTGAGGCGGGAAGTGGAAAGCGGACGCGTGGAAGAATGCGTGGAATGGAGCAACGCAGCCATCGCCTGGCGTTTTAAAGCCGCTGCCATGGGGGTCCCCTTTATCCCAACCCGGTCGATGTTAGGCACCGATACCCTGGAATACAGCGCTGCCAAAGTCGTCGAGGATCCATTTGGCGGTGGTCCGATCGCCTTGCTGCCAGCCCTGATCCTGGATGTGGGTTTGATCCATGTCCATCGGGCTGACATATACGGGAATGCCCAGATCGACGGCATCTCGGGTTTTGCCTTCGAAATGGCCCGGGCTTCAAAGAGACTGTTGATCAGCACAGAGGAAATCATTCCCACTGAGCAGATCCGGCAGGAACCTGACCGGACCATCATCCCCTATTACCTGGTTGATGCAGTTGTCGAGGCTCCCTACGGCTCCCATCCGGGAGAAATGTGTTATGTATACGAGCGTGACGAGGAGCAGATCAAAGCCTGGGTAGAAGCCTCCCAAACTCCCGAAACAACCCAAGCCTACCTCCAAAAATATGTCTATGACCTTAAGGATCATCAGGCCTATCTGGAACTGGTCGGCAAGGAAAGGCTCCAGGTCTTGAAGAATATGGTGCCAGAGGTAAAGATATGACAAAACTTGACTATAACCCCAACGAACTGATGATCTGCAGTGCCTCCCGTTTGATGGAGGATCATGCCACGGTATTTATTGGCACCGGGCTTCCCATGCTGGCGGGTGCATTGGCACAGAAGATGCACGCTCCAGATCTGGTATGCATCTTTGAATTTGGTGGGACCGGGGCCATCCTCGAGGAACTGCCGCTGGCGGTTGGTGAGAGGCGGTCTTTTCACCGGGCTGTAGCCGCCTCCGGCATTCTGGATGTCGTCGAAACAGCCCAACGGGGATTTGTCGATTACGGCTTCCTGGGAGGAGCCCAGATCGATCCCTTTGGGAATCTCAACTCCACCGTGATCGGTGACCATGATCACCCCAAGGTCCGTCTGCCCGGCAGCGGGGGAGGCAACGATGTTGGTTCCCACTGTTGGAAAACGATCGCGATCATGAAACATGACAGGCTGCGATTCGTGGAAAAAGTGGATTTTATAACCACCCCGGGGTACCTCTCTGGTCCAGGAGCCAGAGAAGAAGCCGGATTGCCCCCCGGAACTGGACCCTACCGGGTTGTAACCACTCTGGGAATTTTGGGTTACGATAATAGCAGTAAACGTATGCAGCTGCTCTCCCTGCAGCCAGGCATAACTGCTGAAGAGGTGCTGGATAACACCGGATTTGAGCTTTTGCTGGCGGATGATATAACTCCCAACCCGGCACCCGGCGCTGAAGAACTGAGAATTTTGCGGGAAGAAGTAGATAAGGACAAATTATATATATAATTATCCAGGAATGGTTTATAAGCTAAACTAGTGTATAATCACTACCCGGCTCGTGAAATCTATCACATAGATAGCAAATATTGACTACTGGCCACAAGATGAAAGAGAAAAAAGCCATCCAAGAAGCTTTCACCGAACTTTCCTCACACTACGAAGAGGTGGTGGATGGCGAACTCAACCTGTTCTGGGGCTGGAGCTACGATACATTCCTCCAGGAATTGGTCAATCAAACAACCATTCTGGAAAATCAGAAAATCCTCGACATCGCTACCGGAACCCTGGTCATTCCCAGAAAGATCCTCGAACAACAGATTCCCGGAATTCAGATTTCCGGGCCGATATTACTGAATCCATGCTCAGGCAGGGTCAAAAAAAACTCTTGCAGAGGGAAAACAATCCGCCATAGACCTGACCTGTGCCGACGCCATGGCACTGCCCTACTACGATAGCTCATTTGACGTGGTTGTATCCGGTTTGGCATCCCACCATATGAATATCCCCTTGATGCTCTCGGAGATGAAACGGGTATTCAAGCCCGGCGGTTTATTATCGATTGTCGATGTTGGCACGTCTCCGATCTGGGAGCTGCTTATTTTTAAAAGTATCGGCCGGGCGATTTGCCTTTTTTTATTTCCTGATCAAGGGAGAACCTAGCCGAGCCTGGGCTGAGGCCACTGCCGTCAGCAATCTCAGAACGCCTGCGGGGTGGGAAGACGTCTTAAATTTGGTGGGGTTTAAGAAAATCAAAATAAGAAAACTACCATCGAAATACGTTGGATACCTGAGCCATTATCAATTCAATCCATAAACATTTTGGAGAAGATAAATGACAACAGTAAGCGTCCTGATCAAACAAGGTAAGCAGAAGGAAATTTGGACGAAGTATTGCGGTTTTCTTGACCTAAGCGTCGAAGAGTTCATGGAAATCCAGGAACGTCTGCTGCTGGAACAGATCGATGTACTCGGAAAAAGCATGATGGGACGAATGATCTTGGGAGATGTAATTCCCACCAGCATCGAGGAATTTCGCGAGGTTGTTCCGCTTACAACCTATGAAGATTACCACGAACTTCTGGATCAGAAGAAGATTGATGTCCTACCCCGAGAACCATATACCTGGGCTCACACTTCGGGAAGAAGCGGGACATTTAGATATAAATGGGCTCCCTATACAAAAGAGATGTATGATCGGCTCGGTGATTCTGTCACAGGTTCGATGATATTGGCTTCTTGTTCAAAAAAGGGAGAAGTTAATCTAGAGCCATTTGATACTGTTCTCTTAGCTACTGCTCCTGCACCCTATATCTCAGGAGAAATCACCAGATCTGCCAATAACCAGATGGACTTGAAGTTTCTTCCACCTCTAGATATTGGTGAAGATATGGGTTTCCGTGACCGAATAAAAAAAGGTTTTAATCTAGCTATGGTAGAAGGGATGGATTTTTTCTATGGCCTTGCTAGTATATTAGTTGGCATTGGTGAACAGTTTGAGAAAGGATCAGGCTCGACAAAACTTACACGTGAAATGCTCCGTCCTGCTGTGATCTGGCGTTTATTAAAAAGTGTCATAACCACAAAGATCAAAGGCGGAAAACTTCTCCCGAAAAATATCTGGAAATTGAAAGGGATAATGACAGGTGGAGTAGACGCATCAATTTATAAAAAACAAATTGAATACTACTGGGGCAGAAAACCTCTGGAAGGATATGCCTGCACAGAAGGTGGCTCTTTGTGTATGCAAGCATGGAATTATAAAGGAATGACTTTCTTTCCCGAAAACGATTTTCTGGAATTCATACCCCACGATGAGCATAAAAAGAACAAGAAAGATCCGAGTTACTCACCAAAAACGGTTCTATACAGTGAACTAAAACCGGGTGTGTACGAACTCGTATTTACAAATTTCCACGGAGGAATCTTTACGCGCTATAGAATTGGAGATCTTTTTGAAGTCATTTCCAAAAGAGATGATGAATTGAATATTGATCTTCCACAAGTACTATTTTATTCCAGGGAGAACGACATCATCAATATTGCGGGGTTCGCATTAATTACAGAAAAGGATATCTGGGGCGCCCTAGAAAAATCTGACCTAGATTACTATGAATGGATCGCTCGGAAAGAAGTTGTTGGTGAAAAATCATATTTACATTTATTTATTGAGTTGAAGAATGCAACCCAATTAGATTTAGCGGAAGTAGAACTCAACCTAAGTAATAACTTGCGCGAGTTAAATTCAGACTATGATGACCTGGTAGACATGCTCGGTTACACAGCCCTGAAAATTTCTATGCTGAATCCAGGAGCATTTGGGATTTACATGGAATATCAGCAGAGTCACGGTGCTGATCTAGCCCACACCAAACCGCCTCACATGAAACCGACTGAAGAACAAATGAAACGATTATTGGGAGGAAAGAAGATCAAGGGTTAGTATGATCCAAATTATAAACCTATCGATATCTGCCATATCTGTATTCCTTTACAGTGGGTTGTATATCTTTGTAAGTACCTCCAGACCCCAATCAGAGTTGAAACGCGCATTTCGCTGGTTCCTGCTAGCCATGACTGTTTGGTCTGCTTCTGCGTTCATTCTGTACATTGATCAAGACAATTCAACTTTTTGGTTCAAAATGATGACCTGTGGTGGCATCGGCACAATGGTTAGCGTTTATAGGTATTCTCGGATTTTCACAGATATTAGAGTCCGGTGGGATAAACTCGTTCCAATCTTCGGTTTGTTTATGATTGGAATGATTTTGTTTACAGATCTGGCAATTGAAACTGTATCAGTAGTCAGAAGTGAGGTCTTATATGAGTTAACCACATACATGATCTTGCTTGCTGGTCCTGGCTACGTGTTGATTATCGTAAGCCTAATTTTCTTAATCAGCCACTACAATAAGACACTTGATCCAATTCACAAGAACCGACTCCTTTATCTTATTATTGGTATCGGAATAATGATATTCGGTTCAAGCATTAATTTCACTCCTCTTGGAAAGTATCCGATTGACATAGCTGCCAATAGTATCACTGCAGTTTTGATTGTATATTCAATATTGCGTTATCAATTGCTCGATATCCGTGTTGTCATAAGACAAGGCCTGGTTTATTCCTTCCCAACGATAATTATCGGTACTGCCTATTTCCTCTTAATCACTCTTGCGTTGAACATCTTTAATGTTTACTCGGGGATTGAAATATTCATCTTGTCTCTTGCTGTGGCTATTGTCACTGCGGTAATTGTAGAACCTCTAAGAAACAGAGCACAAAAATTCATTGATCGCATATTCTTCCGGGAAAAATATGATGCATGGTATATGCTTGAGAACTTAAGCAGTCGCGTAGCCATGATGCTTGATCTCTTCCAGATCACAAATACAATATTGGACGAAGTGACATCAACCCTACACATTAGAAGAGCCGCTTTTTTCCTAAAGGAGGAAAACAGTAAAAAATTTCCGTTGGCTGCCCAGGTCGGTTTAGATGACATTCCACAAGTATCCTTCCGGGAAGGGCATCCACTTGTTCTTCGATTAACCTCCAAAACCGCACCCATAACCAATCAAGATATCGAGGTTCTCCCACAGTTTCAATCGATGTGGAAAAGTGAGAGAATTGAGCTCGATGAATTAGAATTTGAGTTATATATCCCTATCAAAGTCCAATCACAGCTGGTTGGAATATTTGGGATTGGAGCAAGACGATCAGAACAACCATACACAAATGAAGACATAATGACCCTCTCAACTCTGGCAAATCAAACAGCTGTCGCAGTTGAAAACGCCCGGCTATTTACCTCAGAGCAGAATAGGAGGAAAGAGATTGATACTCTCTACAACCTCTCACATCAGCTAGTTTCTACAGATGATCTGGATTCTTTGTTGCGAGTAGTTACCCATCAAACCGTGGATAGTATTCAAGCAACTTATGCAAGGATTCTGCTCCGTGATGCGTATGGGAATTATATTTGCCGGGCAATATATCCGGAAAAGAATCTTGAAACTGCTTTGCGATTAGGTCAAATTGAACCATTAGTTGCTGAACATTTTTACAATTGGGTGCTAAGAAGCGGTCAATCTGAAGTGATTAGTATAAATAGTCTAGAATTGCATGATGAAGAAAAACAAGCTTTATTTCTCAATCATGCTGGAACAATTTGTATTACTCCATTAAGCAGTGCTGAGGAAAATATTGGTGTATTGATTCTTGGAGAATTCCACATAGTTCAAGGTGCTCCATTCTCTTCTACCGGTTTACGGCTTGTAAATGCTATAGCAACTCATACCACCAGCGCAATCCAGCGGGCCTTGCTGCATGACCGCCTGGAAGAAAGCTTCCTGCAAACTGTGGTTTCCCTTGCAAATGCCATGGATGCCCGGGACAGCTACACAGGCGACCACAGCGCGCGCATGGCGGATATGGCCTCCCGAGTCGGGGAGAAGTTGGGATCTTCCTCCGAGAAGATATCGAAACCCTTCACTGGGCTGCAATCCTGCATGATATCGGAAAGATCGGTGTCCCAGATGGAATCCTCAACAAAAAAGGTCCCTTGACCAAAAAAGAATGGGAAATCATGAAAAAACATCCGGTCATTGGAGCTCAGATTATCGAACCTGTGAAATACTTGTCAGCCGTCTCACCTCTCATCAGAGCCCACCATGAAAAACATGACGGCACGGGATATCCCTCCGGCCTGGCGGGTGATGAGATCCCCCTGGGTGCCAGGATCCTCTCGGTGGTTGATGCCTATACCGCTATCCGTGATAAAAGAATTTACAGCGAGAGCCATTCCCATAAAGAGGCTATCGCAGAAATTCAAAAATTCAGCGGCACCCAATTTGATCCAGAGATCGTGGATGTATTCTGCCGGACCATTACCGGCTGATTCCCTTAACTCCGCTCGATCCTGGAACAGTCTTAGTGCAAGCTCCTTTAAGATACAATCTGAAGTATGACAGATTCTACCTCCCTGATCCCGTTCTTTGATCCTGCGGGGGTGGTGGTGATTGGAGCATCCCAGGATCCTACCAAGCTTGGGTACGGCCTGGCCAATAACCTCCACCGCAGCGGATATAAAGGGGCGATCCACTTTGTGAATTTGAAGGGTGGATCCCTGCTTGGAAAACCGATCTACCACTCGGTCCTGGACGTCCCCGACCCGGTTGATCTGGCGGCGGTCTTGATCCCGGCCCAATTTGTGATCCCAACATTAAAAGAGATTGGGGAGCGAGGGATCCGGGCCGCCATCATCGGGGCAGGGGGTTTTCGAGAAATCGGCCCTGCCGGTCTGGCCCTCGAAGAAGAAATGCTCCAAACAGCCCAGGAGTTAGGCATCCGGCTGATCGGACCCAACTGTATCGGCATTCTTGATACTCACCTGCCGATCGATACCACATTCCTGCCGCCCCCGGGGCCAACCCCGGGAGATGTGGCTTTTTTATCCCATTCCGGAGCTATTTGCGCCGCAGCCATTGATTGGGCCCGGGGCCAGGGGTATGGCATCTCCCGCTTGATCAGTCTGGGCAACCAGGCTGATGTCACCGAGACCGACCTGCTCAGACCTACCGCAGCCGACGACCATACCAATGTCCTGGCGCTCTACCTGGAAGGCATCAAGGACGGCAAACGATTCATCCGGGAAGCCCAGGCTGTGACTCCCACCAAACCCATCATCGCCTTAAAGGTGGGTCGTTTTGAATCCGGCAGAAGGGCGGCAGCCTCCCATACCGGAGCCCTGGCCGGAACCGAAAGTGCCTACAACGCAGCCTTTAGAAGGGCTGGTGTCGTCAGGGCTGAGACCAGCGAGGAATTGTTCGACCAGGCCCGCGCTCTGGCCTGGTGCCCGCTGCCAAAGGGGAATCAAGTTGCGGTCCTGACCAATGCCGGAGGACCTGGGGTCACAGCGGCTGATTCCCTGGAGTCCAGGGGACTGGTGATGGCAGCTTTCAGTGAAGAAACCCTAAAATCCCTGGCAGAGATCCTGCCCCCGGCTGCCAGCATCCGGAACCCGGTCGACATGCTGGCTGGAGCTGGCCCCCAGGAGTTTGCCGCCTGCCTGCGGGTGCTGCTTAATGACCCCGGAACTAATAGCGTGATGGTGATCTTTCCCACACCCCCCATGCACACTGCCGGAGCGGTTGCCAAGGCTTTGATCCCGGTCATCCACCAGGCAGAAAAACCGGTTGTGGTATCTGTCATGGGCGAAAGGCTGATCCAGGAAGCAGTGGAACACCTCAGGGCAGCCAGGATCCCGGAATACCGTTTTCCAGAACGGGCTGCGGCTGCCCTGGCCGCCCTGGTCAAGCGTGTCAATCTGCTGAAGCACGTTGCCGCGGACCCGGTCTACCGAGAGGACGTGGATTTCAATCAGGCCCAGGCCATTATCAGGAAGTCCAAGGATACAAATTATCTTTCAGCAATTGAAACAAACCACCTGCTTCAGGCCTACAACATCCCAACTGCCTGGATGAGGCTGGCGGAAACTGAGGAAGAAGCAGTTAGTCTGGCAGCTGAATTGGGGCGGCCGGTCGTCCTGAAAATCGCCTCTCCAGATATCAGCCACAAATCGGATGTTGGGGGAGTACTGTTAAATCTCGAGGATGAAAAATCGATCCGCAAGGGATACCGATCCATCCTGGAACAGGCCAAAGGTGCCAGGCCGGGAGCAAAAATCAGCGGGGTATATATTCAAGAGATGGTACCGATCGGTCAGGAAGTAATTATCGGCGCGGTACAGGACCCCCAATTTGGTCCGGTGATGATGTTCGGCTCCGGGGGAACTGAAGTTGAAGGCCTCAAAGATCTGGCTTTTGGGCTGGCGCCGCTGACAGAGCTGGATATCGATACCATGTTTTCCAGGACCTGGGCAGGAGAGAAGCTGGACGGTTACAGGAATATCCTGCCGGGAGATAAGGACGCAGTCCGGGATGTAATGATCCGCCTGGCCCAGCTGGTGGATGATTTTCCCCAGATCAGCGAAATCGAGATCAACCCGCTGCAGGTCTACCAGGAAGGCAAGGGCGCATCCGCTGTGGATGTCAGGGTCCGTCTGGATCCTTAAGCAGGGATTGAAATCCCCAGAAGGGACAGACCCAAAAACAGGCTGTGTCCGCATGTCGACCTTCGTCGACGAAAGAGATTTGACTATTCAGGCGATTAGCAATTTCCCAGGGGAAATTAAAAACGTCCCGGGAGAGGGACGTTCGGCGCAGCCCCGCTGAGGACTTCAGTCCCTGTCTCAGGGATTGAAATCCCTGTTCGGAGATCCAAAAACACCTCCTCTGCTATTATTGTTCAGGAGGTGTTCTTAATTCCGGGTCATGTTCACAGGATCTAATACATTGAAAAAAGCGGGGTGTTTTTAGTACTGATGCGCCAGACTACCTTTAATGGTGTTTTTTGAGATAGGATTTCAGGTATTGTCCTGTATAGGATTCAGCAGTTTCACAGATGAGTTTTGGTTCTCCAGCAGCTATGACCTCTCCACCCCCATCCCCCCCTTCCGGTCCCAGATCAATAATATAATCAGCCACTTTGATGATATCCAGGTTGTGCTCGATGATCAACACAGTATTCCCTTCATCAACCAACCGCTGGAGCACTTCGATCAATTTATGCACATCAGCTGCATGAAGTCCAACCGAGGGTTCATCCAGGACGTATAAAGTCGCTCCGGTAGATCGTTTGGATAATTCCCGGGAAAGTTTGATGCGCTGAGCTTCACCGCCGGATAGGGTTGGTGAAGCCTGCCCGATGCGTATATACCCCAAGCCAACATCCTGCAGGGTCTCTAATCGGCTCAGCATGGCAGGAAAAGCCTCGAATATCTCGGCGGCTTTATCGATGGTCATGTTCAGCACATCTTCAATATTATATTTGCCCTTAAACCTGACCTGGAGGGTTTCGCGATTATACCTGGACCCGTGGCAGACATCACAGGGCACGTAGACATCAGGCAGAAACTGCATTTCGATCTCCAGCTGTCCATGGCCCCGGCAAGCTTCACAACGGCCTCCCTTGACATTAAAGGAGAATCTGCCCTTTTCATAACCCCGGATCTTGCTTTCAGGCAGGTCTGAAAAAAGGTCCCTGATATGGTCGAATAGTTTTGTATAGGTGCCGGGATTCGATCTGGGAGTCCTGCCGATCGGGGATTGATCGATATTCACGATCTTGTCAATATGCTCCAAGCCCCGAATTGCGTCGTGATCTCCGGGTTTGGTTTTGGCGCGGTTCAGCTCCCTGGCCAGCGCTTTATAAAGGATCTCGATCATCAGGGTTGATTTGCCCGATCCAGAAACACCTGTGATGCACACCAATTTCCCTAAAGGAATCGCCACATCGATATTCTTTAGATTGTGCTCCCTGGCACCGATGATCTTGATTTCCTGACCATTTCCCTGACGCCTATTTTTTGGGACTGGAACCTGGAGCCTTCCTGAAAGATAGGCTCCGGTTAACGAGTCCGGGTGTTCCAGGATCTGTTGGATCGTGCCTGCAACCACAACTTCGCCCCCGAGCTCACCGGCTCCGGGCCCCAGGTCAAGGATCCAATCTGCCGTTTCTATCGTCTCGGCGTCATGTTCCACGACCATAACCGTATTACCAAGGTCCCGCAGTCCTTCCAGGGTTCTCAGCAGGCGTCCGTTGTCCCGGGGGTGAAGCCCGATAGAGGGCTCATCCAGCACATAGAGAACACCCATCAAATGGGAGCCGATCTGGGTGGCAAGCCGGATGCGCTGGGCCTCACCACCAGAGAGGGTCCCCGAGGAACGGTTCAGGGTCAAATAATCCAATCCCACATCGACCAGGAATCCCAATCGTTCAGTCAGTTCTCTCAAAACCCTGTCTGCTATGATTTGCTGGCGTTCGCTAAGGGGAGCTTTTTTGCTTTTTAACCGGTCCACCCACTCGAGGGCTTTTTGGATGGGCCAGGAGGATATATCCACAATATTAAAACTATCAATTGTCACAGCCAGAGCCTCAGGACGGAGCCTGTCACCACCGCAGGCTGGGCAGGGATGATCATTCATATAACCCATGATGCGAGTGCGCATAAATTCTGACTGGGTTTCCTTGAAGCGCCGTTCCAGATTATGGATCACCCCTTCAAAAGCCCGGAAGAACTCATATGACCGACCTTCTTTGTCCACATAGTCAATTGAGACTTCCTCGCTGCCGGTACCATAGAGCAGGATCTCCCGGTCTTGATCAGAAAGTTTCAAATAGGGTTTATTGAGGTCGATCTGGTACTTGTCTGCCGCTCCAACCAGGGCTTTCCAGTAATATCCTCCCTGGGCCTGGGGTCCCCCCCATTCCTGGGCGTCAATAGCGCCCTCCATCACAGCCAGCGTTTTGTCAGGGATCAACAAATTTTCGTCAACTTCCAATTTGGTACCGATGCCTTCACAGGTTGGGCAGGCGCCGTGGGGGGTATTGAACGAAAAAGTTCTCGGTTCAATTTCAGGAAAACTCAATTCACAAACCGGGCAGGCCAGGTGTTCAGAAAAATTGATGTCCCGGGGTTTATCCGGATCGGTGACATCAAAAATGGTCAGATAACCATCTCCATACTTGAGGGCTGTCTCTACGGAGTCAGTCAGGCGGGTGCGGAAGTTGTCTTTTTCATCGGTCGAGTCAAAGTCCTGGATCAGCAGCCGATCTACTACAGCTTCGATGGTATGCTGCTGATAACGTTCTAGTGTTATGTCATCTTCCAGCGTCCTGATCTCGCCATTAATTCTGGCCCGCACAAAACCGGATTTCTGGATCTCATCCAGGATCCCTTGATGTTCACCTTTTCTTCCTTTGATGACAGGTGCCAGGATGTTAAATCGGCTTCCGGCAGGAAAAGTGTTGATCTGGTCGACGATCTCCTGGGCAGATTGGGCTGATACCTCCCTGCCGCATTCCGGGCAGTGGGGTGTGCCGGCCCGGGCAAATAACAGCCGCAGATAATCATAGATCTCAGTCACCGTGCCAACTGTGGAGCGGGGATTCTGGGAGGTTCCCCGTTGATCAATGGACACCGCCGGTGATAACCCCTCGATATAATCCACATCAGGTTTGTCCATCTGTCCCAGGAACTGTCTGGCATAGGAAGACAGGGATTCTACATACCGCCGCTGACCTTCGGCAAAAATCGTGTCAAATGCCAGGGAAGATTTCCCTGATCCCGACAAACCGGTGATCACAACAAATTTATCCCGGGGTATCTCCACGGTGATATTCTTTAAATTGTGGACCTTGGCCCCAACTACTCTGATAATCTTTTCCATAGTTCAACAACTGCTTCAATCAAGGGATGACTTTTCTGATATAAGTCTAGAGATTATACCAATTCTACTTACCGCCTGGGTTTTTGGGCACTTTTTACTAATAATATTCCAATAAATCTCCCCCAAAGGGGGATGAAGGTGTACTCGGGCAGCTGACCCAGGACACACAAAGGCTGATCAGCTGCACCTCTTGGCCGTTCAGGCAAACTTTGAGATTTGAGGAGATTGAAGTATAATCACATTTTGCAAGCAGGCATCCAGACAGCAGACCGGAGCCAGCAGGAGTTTTATGAATATCACATGGCATGGACATTCTTGTTTTCGATTGACTGAACGCGGAATGGCAACAGTTGTAACAGATCCATATAATCATAAAAAGGTCGGTTTTGGGGAGCTGAATTTATCAGCCGATATCATCACGGTCAGCCACGATGCTCCTGGACACAATCACACCAAAGTCGTCCGGAAAAGGAAATCCGACCAGCATATACTGACTGGACCGGGGGAGTACGAGATCGGGGAGGTTTTTATCACCGGGATCCGAACCTCTGATAAAGCCAAGAATGACGGTCAGCGCAACATCATGTATATTTTCGATTACAACGGGATCCTGGTTGCCCATCTCGGTAATCTAACCCGGGTTCCCAGCCAGTCTGATGTCAAATCGATAGCGGGAGATATCCATGTCGCCCTGGTCCCTGTTGGCGGGGGCACCAGTCTGACAGCCTCTAAAGCTGTCGAGGCGATCCGGGTTCTAGAGCCCAGCTACGCCGTTCCGATGTATTACCAGATGGAAGAATCTACCCTGGAACTGGATCCTGTAAGTAAATTCATCAAAGAAATGGGTTTAGATACGGTCGAGCCCCGGCCGGACCTTTCCATTACCAGCACCCGCTCCAGCAGTGAGACAACCGTTGTCGTTCTGGAATATGCCCGAGAAACCGATTAGAAGGGATCTGGATGACTGTAAAACTACTCATGACCTGGGATATTCTTCCCAACCGGGAACAGGAATATTTCGAATTTGTCATCAGTGATTTCCTCCCGGAGATCAAACAGCTGGGAATCCGGCCTGTGGATGCCTGGTATACCATGTTTGGCGAACAACCCCAGATCCTGGTCTCCGCAAAAATCCAGAGCCAGGCAGCTTTAAATATTGCCATGGCCTCCAAGGAATGGCAGCGCTTGCTGGATAATCTGCAGCAGTTTGTGGAAAACTTCTCTTATAAAGTTATCACCGACCGAACTGGTTTTCAGTTATAATGCTTCTCCCATGATGGAATCTAAATCCCACTCAAAGAACAAGAATGGAATGGTCCGGGCCAACCTCAGCCTGGGGATAACCATTGCTGGCTTTCTAATCTTCCTTTTAGGGGCCGATCCGGACCTGATCAACATGGATAATAGTCCCATTGTCGGGTTTGTCCAGACAGCCACTTTTTCTTTGGGGCTGGCTTTGATCTGCCTGGGAGGCGTGATCAGTTTTAAAGTCTGCCAGAGAAAAGATCGAACCCAATCCCTGGCCCAGGATATTGGCATCCGCCTGGTAGCAACCGGGTATCTGGTTGCACTCATTTCCGGGATGTCAGATGTGTTCGGCTTCGGGACCCAGGTCTGGCCCTCGCTGCCCTTTTTTGGGCCTGTCCAGGCCACCGGGGTGGTCGCTGGCGAGATCATCATCGCCGCGGGCTTCCTGCTTTATATGCCGTTCTTCACCTCCAGGTCATGAATCTTGACAAGGCCATATCGAACGAGTAAAATTGCGGTGCGTTACCAAGGAATAATATCAGGCCGAGA
This sequence comes from uncultured Chloroflexia bacterium, assembly GCA_963716695.1. Lineage (GTDB taxonomy): Bacteria > Chloroflexota > Anaerolineae > Anaerolineales > UBA11858 > B10-G9. The sequence continues at coordinate 85,674 of CAVQTT010000005.1, read as the reverse complement.
TAGCTCAGTAGGTAGAGCACTTGACTGAAAATCAAGGTGTCGCCAGTTCGAGTCTGGCTCTCGGCACTTTCAAGCGGGCGTAGTTTAGTGGTAGAACGTCTCCTTGCCAAGGAGAAGGTCACGAGTTCGAATCTCGTCGCCCGCTCTGGAAAACAAATTGGCTGGTGGCAGCTGGCTGAACCAACAGCCAGATCCCATCAGCCTATTTATATCGTGGCGACGTAGCCAAGTGGTAAGGCAGAGGTCTGCAAAACCTTTATCATGGGTTCGATTCCCATCGTCGCCTCTTTCTATTTAAATGCAATCACCTCACCGGCTGCCAGCGGTGAGGTGATTGCGTATCTAAGGAGGAGAAGAATTGGGGGTCTACCCCATGTAGTGCTAATCAATTTACTTCATTAACTAAATAGTAGCTTAAATATTCCCTCAGGCAGCTTTCAGTTTCGTTAGTACTTCAGGAATTTTCCAGCCTTTGAGGTGAGCGGGAAGGAAATGCCTGATCCAATCTCAATCGAGGATTCTGAACAAGGCCTGCCAGTCCAGGTCCATCCTGGAATCAGGATGTATGAAAGTTCAAATGACTAGATAATAGGAGTTACTCCTGGAAGTATTCCCCCATCCAGACCAGGCTGTCCAGCTCAACATATTCCCCCAGCAATCTAAAGAAGTCCTCCCCCGTGGCTACCCTTCCCCCAAAACTGGAGGCGTAAGCCCTCGATAAACTCAAGAAAGAGCTCCTCCCCCAGGGAGGTGCGGAGCTGAACGAAGAACTTCGCTCCCTGCAGGTAGGTGGCATCCCGGTAGGCCAGGTATTGATCAGTAAATTCCTGGAAATCATAGATGGAGCGGTTGATCACTCCCCCGGGCTGATAATAATTCACCCGGGTAGACCACCACCAGTCCACCCCCTCGGGATAAAGTTGTTCATAATAAAGCAGCTCCGAAAAAGTGCACAGGGCTTCATCCAGCCAGGGCTCCAGGGCCTGGTCATTGGCAATGGCTCCATACCACCACTGATGGGCGGTCTCATGCACGGCGATCGCGATCAGGTAGTTCGCTTGAGATCCATTATAGGTATCAAAAAATCCGCCGCTTTGAAAATACAAACCTGCATATTCCATACCGTGGTCAAAATCAGCCTGGACCATGGCTAAACTAGGCTGATTAAGAGGGCCAAACAAGCTGCTGTACAATTCCCAGGATTCCAGGGTGGCGTCAAAGGCTGCCTGTCCCGGCACCCCATAAAAAGGGAAATAATAGCCCTGGATCAGCGTTCCGTTCACTTCCTCTTCGACAACCTGATAATCCGGGCTGATCGAAAAAACAAAATTCCGGGCCTTGTCCAGGCGGTACTGGACTCGATCTCCGATCTGCTCTCCTACAGCGCTGGCAGCCACAACCAGGGAAGGGTCACCAGCATTGAGGGTCAGCTGGAAATCTGCCAGAGGGTAGACCAGGAACTCTCCAAAAATCCAGGGGTCGTGTTCGATCCAGCCTGAGCCCTGGTGATAATCAGGGACCATGGGATACCAATCCACCAGATTTGTCTGGCGATCTGTAGATCCAAATGGTGAGGGACCATAGCCCTCGCGGGCGTTTTGAACGGGCAGATCTAAACGATAGCTGATCCTTATCTCCCTGGTTTCTCCCGGGAGCCAGGGGGCTGGCAGATGGATGCCCAAGTGAATCCCCTCCAGATCATATTCATCGACTGGTTGACCTGTCCCCCATTGGATTTCCAACAAGTGAAATGTGTCTGGCCAGGCGTTTGGCGGCACAACCAGGGATAACTCATCCAAAACATCCAAAGATGGATTAGGAATCAGAATGGTCTCATCAACATAGACTGTCCGGTTAGGATAATCCAGTTCCACCTGGAATTGGTATTGGATCCTTTCGGGAATTGCGGGGGGAAGGGTTTCAGTGGGGGGGATCTCAGTTGTTTGAACGGTTGCCAGCGGTGTTTCAGCTGTTTCCGATGGCAAAGCTGGAGGAGATCCAGGAGCTGAAGTTGCCTCAGCTATGCGCTCAACTGACCTGCACCCCCCCAGGAAAAATGAGATCAGGACAAGAAATACCGAGCTAAAAAACCGGAGATGGGATTTCATCGCTTCTTAGGACTGGGCCTCTTCACTGACCTCTGGATCGATCAGATCCAGATAATCCAGCACAAGTTTTGCCTCATGGATCAAATCAATATCTTCGGGAAAATTAAAATTATCGTCCACCCTGTGGATTAGCCAACCTACAGCAGCCTCAATTCGATCAGGGAGGGTTGTTCTTTCCCTGAAAATATCGAGGGATTGCAGGACATTATCTGTTGGAGAGACCAGGCCAATTTTTCCTAGATAATATTTCACGGCTGTGCCAGCCGCCCGGCGTGCACATACCCGAGCTCGTCCTTCATTTCCCTCTAGGCGGGATTGTTTCGCGAGCAGTAATTCCTCTTGGGCTTGAATGGTGGATTTTTCCGAACCCATAAGGCAGATTATACCTCAGGTAAGCCGCATCATTTTTCCCCCAGGCAAGAGGTCTCAGCCATTTCTCAAAGCATCTGAAGCCAATCTGTCAGCCTTTTCATTCTCTGGGTGTCCTGCATGGCCTTTGACCCAATGCCAATGGACATCATGGCCAACGATCACCTCGTCAAGTTCTTTCCAGAGTTCGGCGTTCGCCAGTGGGCGGGTTTTCCCCGCTGATCCTCTCCGCCAGCCTAATTTCTTCCAGTTGTGGATCCAAACAGTGATGCCTTTTTTTAGATACTCCGAATCCGTGTAAATATCAACCTGGCAGGGTTCTTTTAATGCCCTGAACGCCATCAACGCGGCAGTCAGTTCCATCCGGTTATTGGTCGTAGAGGCTTCCGAACCGGAAAGCTGCTTTTCAATCCGGCCAAACTTCAGGATCGCTCCCCAACCTCCCGGTCCAGGATTGCCAGAACAGGCTCCATCGGTGAATATGTTTACCTGGGGTTTGTTTCCCATATATGTCTTCCTATCCGGTGGTGGGTCTTTAATCAGAAAACTCTACCAATTCTTCTGCGGTCAGATCCAGCATATCCATCACTTCTTCTGGTGCAGGATAATCGATTGTCAATAATTCTTCAAACGCATCACCCAGGGCTTGTTTTACCAGGTCCCAGGCCGGATCCAGGGGTTCTGTTCTGGAATACGGCAGCAGAGGCAATCCTTTGGCCCAATCGGGATAATCGGTCCTGAAATCCCTCAGGTAGCGCAGGCTTTCCTTTCTGGTCGGATAAAAAAAGCTATAACGGATCCATTCTGCCTGGATCTCAGGCGAGGTCAGGTATTTCAGGAACAGCCAGGCTGCCAGCTGCTGCTCCGGGGAGGTTTTAAAAATCAATCCAGATTGAACTTGAGCAGAAACTGCTTTTGTGCCATCAGGGCCCAGGAACGGCAGCAGACCCCAATCATCCGGACGCCCAGTTTGATCGTTCCGGATCTGGACCTGGTCCAGGAAATCAGCCGAGTTCATGATCATCAAAGCTCCCCGGGAATTGAACTGGGAAAATTCGATCTCCCTGGCCATGGGATTGGGATAATCTGAGATCATCGACCCACAGCTATTGCTGGCCAACTCCTGCCATGCCTCACCCACATCAAGGATCTCCTGTGATGAAAACTGGTAGGTCTTTGATCCCCCATCCAGGAAATCTCCTTGAAACGCGTAGACCCAGCCAGCTATATTGGCGGCTTCCGGATAGAGGATCATCCCGCTGATTCCCGACTGGTCCTCAGGGCCACTCTGAGAGGCGTCGCAGAGCTGGTCGACCAGCTCCTCCAAGGATCCAGGAGCATGAGCAAAGCCCAAATCTGAAGCCAAAGTCTGATTGTAATAGATCACCTGCAGGGATTGAGTAAATGGCAGTCCGGGACGGATATCGGGGGGAAGGTACAGCGGTTCAAAAATTCCCGGATAATAATCCTTCTGAGCCCTGGCTGTCAGCCCGGCTGCTGGATCAGTCAGGTATGGCTCCAGGTCAACCAGGATACCTGCCTGGTACCAGCGGGCTCCGGTCGAAGCATCACTGATCATGACATCCGGCACCAGACCGTCTTCGAAGGCCGTCTCAATCGAATCCAGCGGATCTTGCGTAAAACCTTGATCCACAGCGTTTACATGGATTCCCCATTCATTTTCAAGATTAAACCTATCGACAATGGCATTCAAACCTACTCCGGGTTCATCAAGATCCCAGAGATACCAGAATTGGAGCTCCAAACCATCCAGGGCTGACCAGGGAATGCCCAGAGGATCAGGAGCGGGTGTGATCTTCTCAGCAGCTTCAGCACTGAGAGCGGTCAAAGTTGCCGGGTGGATGGTCTTTAGCAAACTCGCATCCCCATCCGGGTCCTCAACTCCACCGATCCCCAGATCACAGGCTGAGAGGACCAGGGCAAGAATCAGGGTCAAGAAGTACAGTTTAATTGAATTCCTGGATGATCGCATGGTTAATTGATAATCCTGTCTGACTTCCTATTGTAACAAAAAGCAAGGTGCGTTTGGGCACCTTGCTTGTCGATTGAATATAACGGACCGGATTACTGCAAGAAATTCCAGGGGTTAACTTTGCTTCCTACATAGATCATCTCAAAATGCAAGTGGGCTCCAGAAGAATTTCCTGTGCTTCCCAGGCCGCCGATGCCCTCGCCTTGATTTACGCTCTGACCGCAGCCAACATGGATAGAATTCAGGTGGGCATACAGGGTCTGCCAGCCATTCCCATGATCAATTACGATCAGGTACCCGTATCCATAGTTGCTCCAACCGGCGTAAACAACCACCCCGTTATCGGCTGCCCAGACAGGGTTGCCGATGCTGCCGGCGATATCGATCGCAGGGTGATTAGCACCGGGATTGTAATCATATCCCACAACCCAGCGTTCGGTCGTGGGCCAGAGAAATACACCCACTCCCACAGAACCGGTATAGATCGTGCCGCAGTGGCCGGGACCATAGGTGGCAGCGATGGCCGGGTTATCCCTGGTGATAGCGGGTGGACCATAATCAACCAATTCTCTCTTGCCATTTGGAACGATTAACATCTGGCCAACCTTAAATGAAGGGTTGTCCAGGTCAAAATCATAGATATCGACCTGATTGCCAGGATATTGAATGATTTCCAGCGGATCGACTCCATAATACTCTGCGACCTTAAGCAGGTTCTCTCCGTCCCTCCATTGATGATAGGTCCCGTTCACGGGAAGTATGTTCAATTCCTGTCCTGGTTGGAGAGTATGAGGGTTATCCGCCAGGATATCAAAATTGCCCCACAACAGAGTTTCCGGTTTAAGACCAAAGACCTCGGCAATCGCAAACAAGGAATCTCCCTGTTCAACGACATATTTGATCACATCCACCCGCGACCTGGTAGGGATCGTGGTGTGAATGACCACCGCCCGGTGGATGCCTTTTTCACGGGAGGACTGGTCCTCAACAAAACTGGGCATTTCCAGGGTGTTTGGGAGATCCATGGAGTCCGCCTCTAAATCTCCAGAATCTGATTGGGCGGAGGTCACAGGCAAAAACTCCCCGGCGATTTTCGCGCCAGGGTAAATAACCCGGATCCCCACCACAACACTGATGACCAGCAGGATTACTCCGACCATGGTCAGGATCCTGCGGCCGTTCTCACTGGCAAGGATATTTCCTCTCAGTTCTTTGATCTGCTCCCCGATACCAGGCTTTTCAGGTTGGGAAGGTGGATCAGAACTTACCTCAGAATGCTTCGATTCCATTTTGGATAACCTCCGCGCTAACTATATCATTAGGGTCAGAGCGCGTCAAGAAAGCCGTTCCCGTTCTAATAATCCCTTAACAGCCCACAGAATTGCTCCCTGCCGGCCTACTAAATTGGCATAATTCCACGGATTAGCTTGTCCATTTATATCCTCTGTGGCACAATTAGAAAGGAAATTTCAGACAAGGCAGATCATGTCACGCTGGTCATTATTTCTTCTGGTTCTGATTGGGGGAATCGGCCTGGGCCTTTTATACGGCTGGGTGATCAACCCTGTCAGCTACCAGGATACCACCCTGGAAAGTTTAAGGATCGATTATAAGACCGACTATACCTTAATGGTCGCAGAGGTCTATCACCAAGAACAGGACCTGGATTGGGCCCTGAACCGCTTGACCCTGCTTGATGATCCCTCACCTCTCACCAGCGTCGAAAATGCCCTGAAATTTGGATCTCAAGCTGAATATACCCTGCCTGATATGTTCCTGCTGCGGGATCTCCACACGGCCCTGGAGGAGAACTAAGGAAGTTATGGATCATAATCGCGGCAACTGGTATCTTTTAACGGCGTTGCTCCTGGGTTTGGCCATCGGCTTGATCTATGCCTGGGTGGTCGCTCCTGCCACTCAAGTTGATACCCATCCCAATCTGTTGAGAGAAGACTACAAGGATATTTATCGTTCCATGATCGCCTGGGCTTACCAGGCCAATCAGAACCTGCCCCGGGCTGAGGCCCGGCTGGAATTAATCGGGGACAAGGAACCCGCGCTGGCCCTGGCAGCCCAGGCCCAGCGTTTTCTGGCTGAAAGCGGAGATAACGAAAACGCTCTCATCCTGGCAAACTTATCCGCGGCCCTTCAATCACTCTATCAACCTGCTCCAACTGCTGTTCGATCGACCATCACACCCATCGCCGATCAAAATTCCACCCAGAACGGATCAGGGACTGGCTCAAATCCAGCTGCTGACACTACCCCATCACCAACGAATGGAGCCGTCAGGTCCCCTACACCATCACCAACCGATTCTCCCCCTTTTATCCTGCAGGATTCATCACCGATCTGCGATCCTACTCTCGGCGAATCACTGATCCAGGTGATTGCCACCGATAGCTCTGGAAAAGGAGTTCCGGGAGTAAGTCTGGAAATCTCCCTGGGAACAAATCCCCTAGAAGTTTTCTACACGGGATTAAAACCAGAATTAGGATTGGGATATGCCGATTTTACAGCAGAGCCCGGATTGACCTACCAACTTGAGATCCAGGATAGCGGTTTGGTTATCAGTGAGATCGAAGTGCCCACCTGCCAGACAGACTCCGGCGATTCATTCTGGGGCAGCTGGGAGATCTATATCACCCACCCTAACTAAGCGGTTCTTTGGCAGTTCCTACACCGATCCAGAAATGGTCCGGCAAGACCTTTTTGTTTAACAGGACCAGGATCTTGCCAATGATCATTTTCTCTTGGCTCCCGGTCTTTCGGGATGGATCCGCCTGGCCGTTATCCCCATTAATCGTTTTAGGATGCACATAACACAGGTCCGGATCAACTCCATATTTTTTCTGGTAATACCTGGCAGCTTTTTCAACCCTAACAGGGATGCTGGTTGTCTTATCATTATCAAACCACAACATACCAATTTCCATCAAATCCTCCCAATCAGGTACCTGCCTGAAACTCAACCGGAAAACATTATTAGAACATTTGTTCTATTTTATTATATACCCAATTTCTTATTTTGCAAGAGCAGTGCCACACCAATTATTTCCAGCCCTGGAAACTACCACCCGGGCAAACGGTTTATAATGGGTCTATGGCTAAGTCATATTCTCAATACGTTTGCCAGGATTGTGGTTTTAGCAGTCCAGGTTATTTGGGCCGCTGTCCCAATTGCGGAAACTGGGACACTCTGGTTGAAGAACTGGTTGAAAAAAGCTCCCAGACCAGATTCCCTGCACCCTCCCGATTCAATGCAACATCTGTGCCGCTTCCGATCCAGGAGATCCGTTCTGACGAACAATCCCGCCTGGTCCTCAAGCATCAGGAGTTTTCTCGAGTTCTGGGAGGAGGGCTGGTTCCCGGATCGATCAATCTGATCGGGGGAGATCCTGGAATTGGCAAATCTACCTTGCTGCTGCAGATCGCCCTGGAGCTGGCAGAATCGATCAAGATCCTGTATGTATCCGGAGAAGAATCCGAACGCCAGATCAAAATGAGGGCTGACCGATTGCATCGGGACCACAGTGGAAACAGCCTGGAGCTGCCCGAGAATTTATTTTTAGTCACAGAAACCAATCTGGAAATTATTTTTGATCATGCAGAAAACATCAAACCCACATTATTGGTCGTTGACTCCATCCAGACCAGCTATTTACCACAGCAGGAGTCATCAGCCGGCTCAGTTTCCCAGGTGAGGGAATGCGCCTCTCACCTCCGGGAGTATGCCAAAAGGACCGGGACCAGCGTCTTTTTGATCGGCCATGTTACCAAGGAGGGAGCCATAGCCGGCCCCCGGGTTCTGGAGCACATCGTAGACACAGTGTTATTCCTGGAAGGAGATCGCTACCAATCCTATCGTTTGCTGCGTTCGGTAAAAAATCGTTTTGGACCGACCTCGGAAGTGGGTGTGTTTGAAATGCAGGAACGGGGCATGATCGAAATTTCCAATCCCTCTGAGGCATTTCTGGCTGAGCGCATGGTTAATACCCCCGGATCAGCGATAGCTGTCACCATGGAGGGCACACGGCCGATCCTGGTGGAAATCCAGGGCCTCACCAACCCGACCAGTTTTGGGAATCCCCGCCGGACGCCCAATGGAATTGAATTTAACCGTCTGCTGCTGATCTCCGCAGTTTTGACCCGCAGGGCTGGAATCTCCTTGGCCGACCAGGATATCTTTGTCAACGTTGTCGGAGGACTCAAGATCAGCGAACCTGCAGTTGACCTGGCTGTGGCAGCGGCCATTGCCAGCTCAGTTCGGGACCTGCCAGTCAAGGCAGATTCGATCCTGATTGGCGAGATCGGACTCTCAGGAGAACTGAGGATGGCCAGCAGGATGAGCGACAGACTGGGTGAAGCTGCCAAACTCGGATTCAAAACCGCCATCGTTCCCAAACGGCTGAGATCCACGGGGTTTGACTGGCCCAAACAGCTCGAAGTCATCGAGGCCCGTTCCCTGGATCAAGCATTAAATCAATCCCTCGTTAAGAAATGAGATGACTGAGATTCGACCCTCCTTAATGGTTGCTGATCTGCAAATCTCCGGAAATCTGATCCTGGCCCCCATGGACGGCTATACTGACTGGCCATTTCGGTCCATCTGCCGGGAGCTGGGGTCAGCGATCAGCTACACTGAATTTGTAAAAGCGGAAGATGTCCTGGAGCGTCCCCAATACATTCAAGATAAACTCTATTTTACCGAGGCTGAAAGGCCGGTTTTTATGCAGCTCTACGGCCACGATCCGGACGCCATTCTGAGGGCAGGATTAAAACTGCAGGAACTGGGTCCGGATGCGATCGATATAAACCTGGGCTGTCCCAATCGGTCCATTGTCAGCCGGGGAGCCGGCGCTGGATTGCTGCGGACTCCCAAAAAAGTTGCCCGGATCATGAAGCTGCTCACCAGCGCTCTGGAAATCCCAGTTACCGCCAAGATCCGGCTGGGGTGGAAAGACTGCCAAAAACAGCTCCTGGTATCCAGGATCATTGAAGAATATGGCGGCGCTTTGCTGGCAGTGCATGCCAAGACCAAAGACCAGGGCCACCAGGGAGAGCCTGACTTCGAAGGATTGGCTGAGATCAAATCCAGTCTGAGCATTCCAGTTATAGGTAACGGCGGGGTTCAAAGCCTGGACGATATTCAGGCAATGAGTCGCAGCACCGGCTGCGATGGGGTCATGATCGGAAGGGGAGCTGTCAAAAACCCCTGGATCTTCTCCGGCCGGGATCGGGAGCTGATACCTCCCGAAGAAGTCAAAGAACTGCTGCTGAAGCACCTGGAGCGGTCGCTATCCTTTTATGGGACCCAGGACGGATTGGTCCTATTCCGCAAATTTGCGGCTGGTTATCTGGAACCCTATCAGCTGGGTGAAGAGAGCAGAAAAAGTCTATTAACGGAAACGAACCCGGATAAATTTACCTCCGGGATCCAGGATGTTTTTAATAATTTACCCTAAATTTTCTATTAATCCCAAGAGGGCAAATCAGGCCTTGGATCACTAAGCGGGTTTCTGGTACTGCAGCCAGGCCGAAGGCCGGGATGATTCCAGACCATGAACGCGGTTCTTCATTGTGAGATATTCTTCGAGAGTCCTTAAGCCAGCATCCGTCGCTCCGTGTCCTGATCCCGGGTGTTCGTTCAGGTGAACATAGAGCAGAAAACTCCCCCCCCGTGTAAGCAGCCTGGAAATATTATCCCCATAAAGACGGATCTCCTGACCCCGGAAGCTGTGGAAACAGCCAATATCCAGGATCAGATCAAACTCCCCCGAGACAAAACCGGGAGATAAGACATTTCCACTCAGGAAATGCGTTTTTTCCTCCACCCCGGCCCTCCTGGCCTTCCTTTCGGCGATCCGGATCGCCCTGGGAATATAGTCAACCCCGGTCACATCCCAACCATATTCCGCCATGGTTATGACATTGGTGCCTGTACCACAGCCCAGGTCAAGGGCTTTTCCCGGGGGATTGGATTCCAGATAGGCATACAGCTCCGGTGGTGTCACTCCGGTATCCCAGGGTGGATTTTTCAACCAGTACTGCAGGGTAAAGAAGACCTTGCCAACCATTTATTCCCGACACCTTTAATTCGATTTCAGATCAGGTCTGGATATCCAGATATTCTGCCAGCTCCGCCAGGGCTTGGTCCCTGTTCTGGAACCAGATCGCATTCATCCCTGCTGCCCGGGCAGCATCAATATTTTCTGAAAAATCATCAATAAAAACCAGTCTGGCAGGGTCCTTTTTGAGGGATTCAATCACAAACTGGAAGATCTCTGGATCGGGTTTTGCCTCACCGATTTCGGCCGAGATGAAGATCTCGTCAAAAATCTGGTCGATTTCCCACAAGTTGACCAGCATGTCCCGTAGATCATCCCAGGCATTGCTCAACAGGACTGTCTGGTATTCTCCCTGGAGGTTCTTGATAAAATCTACCAGCTGCCTGTCCAGGGAATCTCCCGCCCAGAACTGATCTCCAAATGCCTCGAAAGTCCCGGGCGGCAGTCCCAATTCGAATAAAACCGTCTCTTTATGTTCCTGGGCAGTTTTCTGTCCCCGGGTTGCCATTTCAGCGCTTTCGCACCCATATACCAGCGCGCTGAGGTCCTCATAGCTCATCCCAAAGCGCTCTGCGAGTTGGGCTCTGGGGGTATTGTTTTCAGTCCGCACCAGCACTCCACCCAGGTCAAAAATCACGGTTTTGATCATTGTACTATCCCTTTTCTAGGCCTATTCTTCAGATGATTCCAGATCTGTGACGCTTACTTCTGTTCCAGGCCGGAGTTCCTTCTCGTACATATCAAATTGGCGGGAAACGTACATACCAACCTTCTTGTATAGGTTGGATGCACCAGTCAGCGACTCAGCATCAACACCCAGGCCCACTTTATTCACACCCCGGCGGTAATACTCACCAAAAGCATGCTGAAGCAGAGCCTGGGCGACACCCTGGCGGCGCCAGGCGCGTTTGACAGCCAAAGTCGAGACCCAGCCAGAATCCCTGTCGTCCAGACCATAAAGCCGGCAGATGCAGGTTCCGATCACCTCATCACCTGCAGCCGCCAGATACCAGAGCGAAGGATCATAAGAATCATCACCAGTCATATGGTGCATAAAATTCTTATATCCCTCCTCAGGATCTTCCTTGACAAATCCGAAGTGGTCCTGAAAGGCTTCTTCATCCACCGCATAGACCGTTCTGCTGTCAAGCTCGGGATCATACAGCCTCAAGCTGACTCCTTCCGGCCAGACCGGAGCGGTCGGTTTTTCATCCAGGTCGATCATCATCCGGAAGCTGTGGCGAATCTGGATAAACCCATTGGCAAGTTTGGCTTTGCCGGAAGACTGCACCAGTTTTTCAGAGTGGGACCGGATCGCGACCCGCAGACCTGGCTCAACCCGCTCCAAAGCCTGCCTGGCGCGTTCTTCTCCCCATTTTAGCAGGTAATCCTCCAGGCCCTGATCTTCATAGTCTGGATCAACGGAAAACCAGATATATGGATGCACCGGGGGATCCCTCTCATCCCAGACCTCAATCAGGGCAGCCAGATCCCCAGCCTGATCCTCAACCAGCAGGACGCTTTTTTCAACTTCAAATCCCGGGGTTTCATATTCATTTATTAGGCGCGCCAGGGATAGACCGGGAACATCATAATAATGGAGGGATTTCCTTTCTTCCAAGGCATGAATTCGCGGCAGATCCGCCATGCTGGCCATTCGGCTCGTGAATTTCTCAGGTAGGTGATTTTTCATGTTTTCCATCCTTATTCTAAACTGTTTCTACTTCAACGTCCCCAGGCAGCTGAACAGCCTGGTTCTCATGGTCTTTACGCAGCCATAAGAAACCGACCGTTGCTATGGTACCCAGGATGGCGCTGCCGTACCAGACCCAATTAGGATCTCCATTATCCATGATCAAACCTGCCAGCAAGGGACCGATCATCCAGGGTATCATCCAGGAAAAACCCATCACACCTGAATACCGGCCGCGCATATCTTCTGGCGCGGCAGCCCCGACATAAGCCTGGGCCACAGGGATGACTACCATTTCTCCAATGGTGATGATCACCATGGCCACCATGAAAAGCAGATAGATCGACACAAACCCATACATACCAAAACCGATCACATACAGGAACGATCCCAGGGCCATGATCAGCATCGGGGGATATTTGGAGATCTTCCTGGTGATCATAAATTGGAACAAAACCACCAGGCCTGCATTCAGGGTCATTAACCAGCCGTAACCGGCTTCTGGTACTCCATGAACATCCCGCAGATACACCGAGAGCGTGCTGTACATCTGGGAGTAGACAATGGTCGCGATGGTCGAGATGATCACAAAGAGCATAAACTTGCGGTCTTTAAGCACGATACCATAACCGACAAAGGTTTCCTTAAAACCGTTCTTTTGATCTGGTTTAACAATCACCTCCGGTTTGCTCTCCTCCACTACCAGGTATACGATCAGGGCGGTGATCAGACTGGTCACAGTATCAGCGATGAAGAGGATCAGGTAGGAGCGGGAAGCGAGAAAACCGCCAATCGCCGGTCCAATAGCCACGGAGAGGTTCATGGCAACCCGCATAACTCCAAATCCTTCAGCTCTTTTCTTCTCAGGAAGAATATCCGTCAACATGGCCTGATGGGCCGGTCCGGCAGCAGTCGCAAACAATCCCGAAACCACACCCAGAACGTAGAACCATTCCAGCTGCTGAACAAGACCCATTGCCAGGCTGGTCAGAGCGCTGACTATCAGCCCCATAATGATCATGCCCTTCCTGCCCAGGTAATCTGTCATTGCACCGCCGATCATATTTCCAAACATATCAGCGACAGAGAAGAGGGCAAATAACAAACCAACTTCGGTCATCCCAACCTGGAACTTTTGGGTGATGTAAAGTGCAAAAAAGGGAAAGATCAAAGCTCCACCAATCCGGTCAACGAAGTTTGAACCCACAATGATCCAAAATTGCTTGGGGTACTCCTGATAGATTGTTCCCGCTTTTTTGATAGTATTGCTGAACAACATTGTTTATTCCTTTAATAATTGCGGTTGACCTGCCCGTAAAAACAAAAACAGGCCGCGGTTAAAACCGGGACCTGTTTGAAACTACCAAATAAAAAAGCCCCGGGGATGGTTGGTATCCCGGAGCTTCGAGCAAGCTGTTAAATTTTCAAGCTCAAGCTATGGGAATCCTCCCAGACATTTCTGCGTATTCGCAGGAAGCGCCATTATTAACTTTGAGCATATTCATTATTCCTCGCTTGATTTACCGAACGAAACTCAGTGTAACATCCAACTAAATCTTGGTCAAGAGGAAAATTGGATCGATCCCGGGATTCCAAATAAACCACACTCTAATTTAAAATTTATCTGCTCTGTGTCAATCAAAATCCTGCCCCCATTTCTGGCGTGGTATGATAGATTTTTAGACAAGCGAATCGATCTGGAGTCCATTTTGGCAGCGATCAAAAATCGCCAGCAGGCAGCCGCCTGGTCCACCAGGCTCTACTTGATCGACATCCATGGCAGGGCAGCCTGCACCAGTCCCTCCGGCCCCTGGGGTTTTAAGCCGGGAAGGTAAAATATGCCCTCCAGTATCAATTAACCAAGGATTAACTCACGTGAGCGAATTTATTTTGAATGAGGATCAAACCCCCCTGGAGCGCCGGGCTGATGAACTCCGGGAAACTGTCAGGGCAGCCGATCCAGGCATACTGGCTGATACGACCGGCGCCCGCTTCCAAAATCTGGAAAGCGGAGGGGTTTTTGAGTTCCTCTATTGGGGAAAGGCAGTCGCGTTCCCCCAGGAAGATTATTTAGCCCGGGACCCTGAAACCGGCCGCACTCTGCCGCCCATTCACCAGGCCATGATCCTTTATTATTTCAGTTCCTCGAAAAAATCCGTCCCGGCAGGGAAGTGGATCTCGTTTTCAGAGCTATCCGATGGTCAATTTTATAATGCTGCCTATCAAGGCTATACTTCGAAGAAACTACTCCAGTTCTTCCAATCCAATTATCAAGAATTTGAAAAAAGGTGCCAGGATTTATGTGGTGATAAAACCAGCTTCGGTGATGGAGCATACCGCTTCCAGATCCTGCCCCGGGTGGCTATTTTGGCTGTATATTGGAAGGGAGACGAGGAATTCCCCCCTTCCTATAAACTATTATTTGAGGATATCGCGGATAATCATTTACCCACAGATGGCTGCGCCATTCTGGGCAGCATGCTGACTGGCAAATTGATCTCGGAATACACTTAATCTGGTATTATTCTCGGGAAATTGAAGGAGATGGAAAATGAAACTAGCAATCAGCGGTAAAGGCGGGGTAGGAAAAACGACTCTTTCCGCCCTCCTGGCCCAATATTACGCTGACCAGGGAAAAGATGTTCTGGCGGTTGATGCGGATCCATCCCCCTGCCTGGCCGGGGCTTTAGGATTGCCCAGCGATCTGCGGGAACAATTAAGCCCGATTGCTGAAATGGACCAATTGATCGAAGAACGGACCGGGGCGAAACCAGGCACAACGGGTGGGTTTTTCACTTTAAATCCTCGTGTTGATGATATCCCAGAACGGTTCTCAGTCCTGCATCGGGGTGTGAGGTTGCTCGAATCTGGCAGTGTTGACCTGGGTGGTTCGGGCTGCATTTGCCCGGAAAGCGCCATATTAAAGACTCTCTTCACCCATCTATTATTCCGGGATGATGAGGTCCTGATCCTGGATATGTACGCCGGTGTAGAGCACCTCGGCCGGGCGACAGTTGATTTTGTAGATGCCATGATCGTAGTAGTAGAGCCAACCCAGCGCAGCCTGGGGACAGCAGCCCAGATCAAAGATCTATCCAGGGATATCGGCCTCAAACGCATCTGGCTGGTAGGCAACAAGCTCCGCAGTGCTGAAGAATTGGAATTCCTGAAAGCCAATTCCCCCGGAATACCCCTTTTGGGCACTCTGCCAATGGATCTGGGTGTGCTGGATGCTGACCGTTTGGGGATACCAGTTTATGATCATGTCCCAGCGTTGAAAGAAGCCACCCAGGAGATTGCCGAAAAATTAACGGAACCTTATCCAGTTGAGTTTTTAGAGGAGTAATGATCACATGACCACCACCATTGCGCTGGCCGGAAAAGGCGGCACGGGGAAAACCACCATCTCTGCCATGATCATCAAATATTTGATCCAGAAACAAAGTGCACCCATACTGGCAATTGATGCCGATCCCAGCGCCAATCTCAACATGGTCCTGGGTGTAGAACTAGACTGGACCGTGGGAGCAATTCGAGAAGATATGTTAAAGCAGGTCAAAGGCTCCCAAAATGTGGGCGGAGCTGCCCGGGGAAGTGTTGCCGGAGGCATGTCCAAACATGACTATCTCGATTATGAGATCCACTCCTCACTGATCGAAAGCGACCGTTTTGATCTGATCGCCATGGGGCGATCGGAAGGTCCCGGATGCTACTGCGCTGTTAATCATACCCTGAGAGATATCCTGGACAAGCTCAGCGACAATTATCCCTATGTGGTTATGGATAACGAAGCCGGTATGGAGCATCTCAGTCGGCGGACAACCCAGAATGTCCAGCATCTCTTTATCGTCAGCGATCCAACCCACCGGGGAGTAGTGGCTGCCAAGAGGATCGTGGAATTAAAAGATGAGCTTGAGATCGACGTCGAAAACGCCTATTTTATTCTCAACCGGGTTCCAGGGGAAATCCCGCCAGCCCTCCAGGAGCTGATCGACACCCTGGAGGTACCGTTCCTGGGTCCGGTTCCCATGGACGAGAATGTGATGAACTATGATTTCAGCGGCAAACCTCTGATCGAATTGGAAAACGACTCCCCGGTGTTCCAGGCGGTATCGAAGATGCTGGATCAGACGCTGGGATTGTAAATTTATAGAGGTGGTATTTGAGGTTTCTGGTTACTAGTTGAAGTAAATAACAACCAGGATAGAATGAAAAAGGGTTCCTAAAATTGGAACCCTTTTATGTTTAGAGATTATTTTTTCTTGATGGGTTTTTCCCGGTCCTTGATCAACCCCCAGTAGATCATCGCTCCCGCTGCGCCAGCCAGGAAGGCCCCCAAAGCTCCCGGAGAGAGAGATCTGGCCAACAAGGCTGTAAATACCAGAAACACGCTGTAAACGATGCTCTGAAGCTGCCAGTTCTTTTCAGGTTGATTGATCACATACAGCGTGAACCAGCCGGTCGTGACTCCAAACATAACCAGGCCCAGGACCTGAACAAAGAGCCCAATGATGCCAACAACATCATAAAAAATATCCATAGCTCATAATCTCCTTTGTTTTGAGGGGGAAATTCTTACTCGGCTGCTTCCACCGAAACTTCTGGAAAGAACTGGTGAATAGTGCCCTGGACCCAGCCCCGCAGCGTTGAGGTTGACAGGGGACAGCCAAGGCATGCTCCACCAAGTTTTACGCGGACAACATTTTCTTCAAATGACACCAATTCGGCGGAACCTCCATGATATTGTTCGATGTAAGCGCTGATGCTCTGGATCAGATTTTCCATTTGTTCAGCTCGAAGATCCTTATCAAATTCTTTCATGGATCGATCCTCCTGTTCAGGTATTATTCAAACCCCGATGTAGCAGCTGAACCACCTGTTCATGTGTTCCCCGCAATCGCTGGGCGATCACACTAGCCAGTCGGTTCAGTATAAGTATACCTGTATCAGGATGATCCTGACAAAGATTTTTCAATTCACAGCCGTCCATACGGATGAAATGCCCCCATTCCGTGCAGACAGCCGAAGAGGTATAACATGCGCTGCCCAGGGCGGCTGACCAGCCAAACACATCTCCCTGCTCTATTTCAGAAACCGTCAATACCGGTCCATCATCGGGATTAAACTGGATGGATACCCGGCCTTCGAGCACAAAGTACAGGTAATCCGCCTGTTCGCCTTGTTTAAAGATCACCTGACCGGCCTCATAACGCACATCTTCGATCAATGGGCGCAGTAATTCAACCTGTTTTTCTGTGAAGCCTTCCACAAAGGCAAATTGATTGATTAGTTCCATTCTCATAAACCCTCAACAACGAGGTAACCTGCTAGCTTTTATTCCCCCGAAAACAGGTCATCCCACTCCATAATGGGTTTAATATACTCAATCCCGAGAGGGTTTATTAGTGGATTACTTCTCAAAAGATGAGACATTCATCACTCTTTTATCCGCGGGCCCATCCAGGAAAAGGGCAGGGAGACTTGATAAATTATCAGATTAAATGAAAAACGCCGATTGGTATCGGCGTTTTATCCAATTCTGGTTTGACCCGGGATCAGCTTTCGTTCAGGATCATTCGCGCGGCTCTGCGGCCGATCTCAACCGCAAAATTGGTCCCCCTATCCCAGGGGTACACCTGGCTCATACTGGCCAGATATAATCCCGCCAGGGGTGTTTCCAGGGAAGGGATATTTTGAGAGTGGTTCAATTCCGGGACCGGCTGGGCATATTTTGTGCGGTACAACCAGTATTTCTTGACCCAGTCAGGATCAAAATCCGGGTTGATCCTTTTTAGGGATGGCAAAAATTCATCCAGGATCTCCTGTTCAGTCATATTAAAGTATCTGTGATCGGCATCCCGGTAATCCCCGCAGTAAATGATATGATCGCCTCCAAAATACTCAGGCGAGAGGTAATTGGTATGCTCCACTACGGCCAGGAAGGGAAAACCCTGATTTTTGGGAATGTTATACCAATAATAACCTTGCCCGGAAAGCTGTTTCTTCAGCGACAAGGTCAGCACAACAGCCCCCATGCTTTTTAAGCCCTTTAATCCTGCCTGGTAGGAATCTGGCAAAGAAGGTGTCATTTTAGCGAGCAACCCCGGAGAAGTTGTCACCAGGACCCGGTCGAATTTTTCCCGTCCACCTGCTGAGCTGATCTGCAGATCTTTGCTGATCTCCTGGACAGGCGTTTGATAGCGGATCTTCACACCCAGTTCGATCAGGATCGCCGCGAAGTCGTCCGCAAAAGCCTGGAAGCCTCCCCGGTAGGTGCCAAGTTTTGAGGTCCTGGCGTGGATCCTGGCCCACATCCAGGCCATGTTGACACTTTTATAATGGTCGCCAAATTTACCAATCATCATCGGCTCCCACATGGTTTCGTATACTTTCTTCCCGGCCCATTTCCGCATCCAGGAATCCACGGTGGTTCTTTCCAGGGCCTGCCAGTTTTTTGTCAGCCGGAGGTAAACCCCAACCAGTCCAAAGCGGATCTTATTAAATCCCCATCCCAATCCAGGAAATTTCAAGGCCTGGAGAATGGAATCAAAGGGATACCATTTCCCTTCGTGGAGCATTACAGTATATGGTCGGGGAAATATGACTTTGTGGGATAAACCCAATTCTTCAATAAGCCCCAGCATATATTCATCAGAAGCAAACCAATGATGGTAGTAGGCTTCCACTGACCAATCCCAGGTTGGCTCTTTAAAACCAAGCGCCAATCCACCTGGTTGTCCGTTTGCTTCGTAGACCACGACTTCGTTCCCCGCCCGCGCTAAATCATAGGCGGCAGAGAGTCCCCCATATCCCGCACCAATCACAGCAATTTTCATGGATTTTCCTGAACCTGGAAGGATTAACCGAACTGCCGGGCTAAACGTCCCGCCAGCACCTGGAGCTTCAACCAGTCCTGTCGAATAACATAAAGCATCGCCAGGGTCCGGAGCCAGCGCAGGTCACAATGCGGGTTCGCAGCCAGCTGCTCGAAAACATCGACCGCCTCGTCATCTGTGCGCCGGGTTTTGGCATATTCGCCAGCAAGCTGGATTAGATACGATGCCCGCTGTTCACGCAGATTTGCAGCCACATCTTCTTTTTCTCGCTCGGCTTTTACAATATCACCGACCCTCTTCACTGCGTTGTTGAGTTGGTAGACAGTAAAGGGTTTCACCAGATATTCCCGGGCTCCGACGTTCATGGCTGAACGGAAGGATTGATTATCATCTTCGGCTGAGATGATCACACAGGCCATGGACGGAAAGATCTTGTGCATCTCTTGAAAGGCCTCGAACCCATTCATTTCCGGCATATTGATATCCAGCAAGGCGATATCCGGCTGATGTTTTTTGGCCAACTCCACTGCTTCCCTGCCATTATGGGCGATAGCCACAATATCCACCATCGGGTTATCTGCCAGCATGAGGCGGGTATTTCTGCGGGTTTCCAAGACATCATCCGCGATCAAAACCCGGTAGGGTGATTTCTTTTGGGCCTGGGTCATGGTTCATACTCCTTCAGCAAAGGCACTTGAGACCAGATCAGGTCTCAGCTTAATTATACTGCCAATTCATGCCGCTCCGGTTCCCTGATGATCCTTTTCAACAATTTCTCCCCCCTGCCAGCGGATACCTTCCCGGATCATGAAATATGCGCCCAACAAGGTGATCGGCAGCCAGAGGGCTGCATGGAGCACCAGGGTGTATCCTGCCGCGATTCCCTGATCAACCCCATATGCGGCCAGCACTGCGATGCCTGGAGCGTCAAAGGTTCCTACATAACCGGGAGCGGAAGGTATGGTTGTAGCCAGATTGACAATCCCGTTCATCAGCATTAATGCGAAAAAACTGACCTCAAAATCAAATGCCTGCATCACAAACCAGTATTTTCCAGTCTCAAGCAGCCAGATCACGATCGATGTCAGAAACACCATCAGCGCTTCCCGGGGAGAGCGCAGGGATTCCAGGCCGCCCAGGAATTTTCGCACAATCTCCGCCACCTTTTCCCTGATCCTTTCGGGAAGAAATATATTCATGAGTCTGGTGATCACATTTTCAGCCTGGGCCGGAAACATGGCACCCAGAATAAATACCAGCAGGGCACCCAAAAACACTCCCGCTCCCCACAGGGCCAAGGTTTGGATATTGCCGATAAATCCAGACGTCCCGGTCAGGGTAGCCAGCTCGGGCAAATTCAGGAAAACAAAACCCAGCATCACCACGCCATCAAAGATGCGTTCGACGATCACAGTCGCCAGGGAGGCTGAAACAGGAATATCCTCTTTGCGTTTTAAGACAAAAGCCCGGAGAATTTCTCCGGCCCGGGCGGGATAGATATTATTACCCATATAACCGATCGCTACGATCGGGAACATTCGGCTGGTGGAGACTGGTTTAACAGGGCGCAACAGATAATGCCAGCGCCAGGACCGGACCCAGACCCCGATAAAATACACCCCCACTCCAGGCACCAGCCATCCATACCTGGCTGATCTCAATGGCTCCCAGATCTCGGATAGACCCAGCCCGCGAAGTGCCAGATAAAGGAATACCGCACTGAGGGCTATTCCGACCCAGAACTGCCAGCGTTTCATGGGCTCATTCTACCATGATATCAGAGGGGTTTTTTTATCCTCTCAAAGCTGTAAAATCAGGAAAACCTGCCTTTCCCCGACCCAAAAATGGCGCCCGGGGAACTCGATTATAATTGAGGGCATGAATTGGAAAAACTGGGTCTTTTTGGCTGCTGGACTGTTTTTGGCAGGATTGGTCTTGGGGTGGCAGATGTCTCCCCGGGTAGAATCCCTGGATCCTGGCCAAAACAACCTGCACGGCCGGCAGCCGATTTCGATCCAATTCAACCGGCCTATGGACCAGGCGGGAGTTGAGCAGCGCCTGACTTTTACTCCTCCGCAGCCTGGCGTGATCAGCTGGAATCCAGAATCTGATCGGATGAGCTTTGTACCCGACAAAAATTGGCCGGCAGGCCAGCAGATCATCCTGGGAATCGATTCCGGTGCTCCTTCCAGGATCCGTCTTCCCCTGCTCTCTGCCTTTCGCTCAACTCTCCAGGTAAGCCCCTATCTGCTCATCTATCTGTGGCCGGCCGAGGGTCTCAGCAACCTTTACCTGGCAAACCCGGCAACAGGCGAATCCCAGGCACTCACCCAGGAAAAAGCCGGGGTTTTGGACTATGCTATCCACCCGGATGGCATGACAATTTTTTTCAGCCGGCCCAACGAAAACGGGACCAGCTCGATCCACTCATTGGATCGGAGAACTGACCAGACCACCAGCGTAATCGAGTGCCCAAAAAGTTTATGTCTTTTTCCCCAGGTCTCTCCAGATGGAAACCTGATTGCTTACGAGTTCATCTCCCGGGAAACAGGAACAAAACCCGGTATCCGGGTCTATGACATCAATCAAAATACTGCGTTCAATCCCGATGAATCCGATGATTATCGGGATACGCCTAGCTGGAGTTCAACCGGCTGGCTGGCCTTCTACAATCAAACCCGGCTGGGATATGAGTTTTGGCTCCCCGGTACGGATCAAATGATATTTTTGCCCACAGACACCGGCGGTGACGGCAGCTGGTCTGCTGACGGGCGCTATTTTGTTTATTCAGAAATACTGTTTGCGGGCCCAACTATGGCTCCCCGCCATCTCTGGATCTACGACACAAAGAACGAAACAACTCTTGACCTGAGCCGGGGGGCCTACCTGGAAGATCTCAATCCCGGCCTGGCGCCCTTCGGGCTGCAGGTTGCCTACAGCCGCAAGTACCTTGATCCGCCAAACTGGACTCCCGGCAGGCAATTATGGATCCTGGACATTGATACCGGCCAGGACCAGCAGCTGACAGATGAGGGAGATTACCATCACAGCTCCTTCACCTGGCATCCCGACGGCGAGCAGTTAGCTTATGTGCGCTATAACCAGGCTTCCCTATCTGATCCGCCCGAGATCTGGTTGATCAACCGGTCCGGGTTAAATAGTTTGCGGCTGATCATAAACGGATTTGCGCCAGGTTGGGTACCCTGAAATGCATAGCGACATCCTGACCCATAAGATCATCCAGGAAGCCCACCGCCAGGGATTTCCCCTGGCTGGAGTGGCCAGACCTGATCCTCCCGACCACCTGGGAGCCTTGCAAGACTGGATCACCAGGGGATATCAGGGGAACATGGATTGGATCGCTTCGGCGCGATCCCTGGAACGGCGCGCAGATCCCCGGAAAATTCTTCCGGAATGCCGATCGATCCTGGTGCTGGGCACACCCTATCCAGCGCCAAGGGGAAATCTTAAGGGGGGTAATATCGCCTCCTACGCCCTCAACCAGGATTATCATCAGGTACTGACCAGCAAACTAGGGAGCCTGGTGGAGTTCCTGGAGGAGGAGCTGGGGCGGGAGGTGCCAAACCGGTATTACACAGACACCGGACCGGTCCTTGAAAAGGAACTGGCGAACCGAGCTGGCCTGGGCTGGATTGGGAAAAATACCCTGCTGCTGAATCAAGACTATGGCTCATATTTCCTCTTATCAGAAATTCTTCTCGGAATTGAGTTGGATCCTGCCCCGCCGGATACACCCGCCTTCTGCGGCAGCTGTACCCGCTGTCTGGACACCTGCCCGACTGGGGCCCTGGTAGAAGCCATACATCCTGGATGCCCGGCGCTGCATATCCTATTTGACCATCGAACACAGGGAAGAAATTCCGCTGGATTTGCGGGACCTGATGGGGGACTGGATCTTCGGCTGTGATATCTGCCAGATCGTCTGCCCCTGGAATAAACCCGGCGCCCAGGCGTCCCAACTTTTGGAAGAGCTTCAACCCAGGGAGGATTTGCTGGATCTTGATCTGGAAAGTGAATTAGCCCTGTCGCAGGAGGAATTCAGCCTTCGTTTTAAAGGCAGCCCGATCAAGAGGACAAAACGGGGGGGTTATCTCCGCAATGTGGCGATCGCCCTGGGCAATCGCAGGGATGAAGTCGCCCTGCCGGCCCTGGAAAAAGCCCTCCAGGATCCAGAATCCCTGGTCCGCGAAGCAGCCAAGTGGGCGATTGAACAAATCAGCCCAGGAACAACTCCGGAAAAGGGCAAATAGGTTTGGCGATTGGCAGGATTATCCGAACCAGGGCGGCTATTGATCAGAGCTGGAGCGCATTTCTACTCTTCTAAGAATATGTATGACCAGGAATGTTATGGACCGCAGAGCACGAGAATATTTGGATAAATTACCTAGCGAGCTTACCTCCCGAAGACCGCCAGAAATACCCTGGGTGCGATGCTTATTATTTTTGCGCCGATGAAAGAAGTGCCAATCTTTGTGCAGACCTGGTTCTCAAGGGGGAAAAACGGGCCACAGCAGGACTCCTGTGGAGTTATCAGGCCGAGGACGAGGCAATCCCGGAAATTGGGAACCTGTCTGTGATCACCAACTGGGACGGTATCCCTCAATGCATCATAGAGATCACTAATGTGGAGATCAAAGCTTTTAATGAGGTTGGGCCTGAATTCGCCTTTGAAGAGGGGGAGGGAGACAAATCCCTGAACTGGTGGCGGGAAGCCCATTGGAAATTTTTCAGCGCAGAATGTGCGGCCCTGGGACAAAAGGCTGCCCTCGAGATGCCGGTCGTGCTGGAAAAATTCAAGGTTATCTTCAGAGATTGATCGATCTTTAAGTCTGGCTGCCAGGTCATCCGCTAGCGCGGCAAAGGGCAGGATTGTTACATCCAGGATCCATTTGGCGTGATCTATAATCTCTGGGAAATCCAACCCTGATCTGCCCCAAGGGCCAGAGTTTTACCTTCTGGTCTGCTTTTTGAGCTGGAGTCTTCCCAGCGATTTTATTCCCCAGGCCACCACAAAGATCAGGGTCGCTACCAAAACAATCGCCGGTCCGGAAGCTACATTGATATAGTACGAAAGGTATAAACCGACCACTCCTGAAATTGAGGCGATAGCCGCGGCCAGTAACATCATCACAGGAAGGCGTTTTGTGAGCAGGTAGGCCGCGGCAGCCGGAGTGACCAGCATGGCTACCATCAAGGCCACGCCCACAGCCTGAAACGAAACCGCTATCGCCAGGGCGATCAAAACCAACTGCAGATATTCAAATAACCGGGTCCGGATCCGCAAGGTGGCGGCCAGGGTAGGGTCAAAGGTTATAACCAGGAATTCTTTGTAAAAGGCCGCCACCAGCAGGATGATCAAGCCGCTGAAAATCGCAATCGTCAAGAGCTGATCGCCTGAGATGCCCAATATATCCCCGAACAGGAAATGGGTTAAATCCACCGTATAACTTTTCATGGTGGAAATCATGGCAATGCCCAGGGCAAACATACCTGCGAAGATGACCCCGATAGCGGTATCCTGTTTGATGCGGGCGCCTTTGCTTACCGCGCCAATAGCTAATGAAACCAGCACGGCAGTGCCTGTCCCCCACCAGAATAGCGGTTCCCGGGCTCCGCCGGTCAGCAAGTATCCCACCGCGACACCCGGAAGGATGGAGTGGGCCAGGGCGTCCCCGAAAAATGCCATGCCCCTCACAACCACATAAACACCCACCACCGCGCAGACGGTGCCAACCAGCACCGCGGCGGTTAAACCCCGGACCATAAAAGAATACTGCAAAGGTGTGAGCAGCAACTCAATTAGATTCATGCCCGTCTCCTTCACAACAATCATCTCCGACTGCCAGGGTATCAAATTCTCCCTCTACAAAATGCAGGTGGCCCCGGTAGGCATCCAGGAGCAATGGCCTGGTGAATACCTGCTCGGGAACCCCAAATCCAAGCAGTTTTTTATTCAATAACATGACTTGAGAGAAGGCTTCTGCCGCCAACCTGAGATCGTGCATCGAAATCATGAAGGTTACATCCTGCTCCAGGAGTGTGTCCAGGATGCCGAGGATCTTTTCCTGGGCGGGAACATCCAGCCCATTGAGCGGTTCATCAAGCAGCATTAATTCGGCTTCCTGGGCCAGGGCCCGGGCAATGAACATCCGCTGCTGCTCGCCTCCAGAAAGTTCACTGATCTGGCGATCGGCCAAGTCAGCCAGGTCGACAAAATCCAGGCAGCGATTGACAACTCTCCAATCCTCCCCCTGAGGCCAGAGGAAGGGTCCCATCTTGTTGATCCTGCCCATCATCACCACATCCGCCACAGTAGCAGGAAAACTCCAATCCACCTGGCTGCGCTGGGGAACATAAGCGATACAACTGTGTCCACCTGGTTCATGTCCAGATACTTTAACCAAACCGATATCTGGCTCTAATATGCCGGCAATGATCTTAAATAAGGTGGTTTTTCCCGCTCCGTTGGGACCGACCAGGGCCACACCCAGGCCGGGAGATAATTTAAAACTGATCCCATTCAGCACATTTCCTGTTTCATAATCTATGGTGATATTTTCCAGCTCAAGCAGCGGGGCATCTGGCTGGTGAGGTGCGTATCTCCGGGAAAACGATTCCTTCCGCAGGGAACTGATGATTTTTTTCATTAGACCTAATCCTTAAGGGCATTGACAATCGCCCGCACGTTAAAGGACATAAAATCCAGATAAGAATCAGCCGGGGGACCAGCCGAGAGGGATCCGAAATACAGCCTGACCAATTCAGCGCCAGTCTCATCTGCAACCCGCTGGGCAAGGGTGGGGTTAAAATCCACCCCTATAAAAATGGCTTTGGCCTGGCTTTCCCTGATCGTTTCGATTAATGCTGCCAATTCCTGGCCTGAGGTTTCAGCTTCGGTGGTCAAGGCAGGTATCACCGCGCCGATCTGTTCCAGCCCATACTCTCGCGCAAAATATGCCAGCGCGGTATGATCACTGACCAGCTCACGATCTTCCGGGGGAATCTTTTTGATCTCTTCCCGGATCCAGGCGTCCAGATCATCCAGTTTCTGCAGATAAATGATTGCGTTTGCCCGATATTCTTCCGCATTGAGAGGATCCTGCGCCATTAATGCCTGGCTGATATTCTCGACCCAGACCCTGACATGCTTGGGGCTAAACCAGACATGGGGGTCTATTCCCAGATCAGTGCTAGAATGCTCGTCGCCTGCAGAGGTCCCGGAAATATTCTCCGGCTCGATCCCTTCAATCCCCCGGGATACTACAATAACCTTATCTGCGGCGTCTGTACCGTCCAGCATATCGTCCAGGAACTCTTCCAGACCTAATCCGTTAGCAAAGATCAGGTCAGCATTGCTGACCCTGACCATATCCTGGGGTGAAGCCAGGTAGGAATGGGGATTCTGGCCCGGCTCCAGAAGCACATCAATCTCAAACCGATCAGAAGCCAGATTCTCGAGGATGTCCGCAATGAAGGTGGTTGTCACAACCACGGAGATCTTCTCATCCTGGACAGCCGTGATCTGCCCACCAGCACTGCATCCGCTCAGGGCCAGCGCGGCAAACACCAATAATAATCGGGTAATCACTGGAGATGATTTTATGGATTTCATCCTTGAACACACCCTTCACATATGCCAAATAATTGCAGCCAATGATCCTCGACCCGGTATCCAGTCTGGTCTTCGATCCTGGATATGAAGCCGGCCATTTGATCACTGCCTTCAATGATGCGGATATTTCCGCAATCCTTACAGATCAAATAGTGATGATGGTCCTCCAGCGCTGGCCAGATTCCATGGCAGCCGCCGGGTTGATGGATCTGCTGGATCAAACCCAGGTCAGCCAGCATATCCAGGGTTCGGTAAACACTGGCAATCCCCGGGGGATCGGCCAGATCTAATGTAGATTGATAGATCTCCTGGGGCGTGAGAGGTGATCTGCTGGAGAGGATAATAAACATGACCTGCTGGCGGGGGCGGGTCACGCGGTAACCAGCTTGTTTTAGGGATCGCTCCCAAATCCCAAGTATCTGATTGGAATCGATTAATGCCATGATTGATCCTTATTGATAATAATTATCATTATCAAGGCTATTGTATCGTTTCCCCAGCCTGGCTGTCAATAAGCCCTGGCTCATTGGTCTCCGCTTAAACAAAAAAGGGCGGCTCAACTGCAAAGAGCCGCCCAAAGATCTACCGAGTTCATCAGGGAGATGGGGTCAGGGTGGAGATCGAGCCTGGTGTGTTGGCCGGTCCAGACGCACCAGGGACAGTTGGCTCCGGAGTCACCAGATTTACGCGGACCAACAGGATCTGCCCGGGGTAAATGGCGTCGGGATCATCCAGCTCGTTATAGATCAGGATATCGTCGACCGTGCTGCGGAGAGCAAAGGCAATCGAGCCCACAGAATCTCCCGGCCTGACCATATATTCCACCCGGAAACCGGGCAGGACGTCAAACGGGATCGCTGTGGGAGTGGGAACTGTTGCCCCGGGAGCGGGTATCAAGACCTCGTCACCGACAAACAGGATCGGGTTGGCCAGATCCAGGTCCAGCCGATCCTCCCCGGCGTTATAAACCAGCAAGGTAAAAATATCAATATCGAACTTCTCAGCTATGGACGAGAAGGTATCACCCTCCTCTGCAATATAGATCACCGCGCCAGAGCGTGTTGGGGTCGGGCTGGGACTAGGCGTATCGGTCGGCAGAGATTCAGTTGGTGTTAATGTGATCGTTGAGGTGGGAGGTACCGGGCTGGGAGTAAATGTGACTGTTGGAGTGGGGGTTCTTGAAGCAAAAATGGATCCCAGGCTCACTTTTGTGCCTGTCAGCCAGAAGATCAACAGAGCCGCACCCAGAATGATCAGCAGAGCCGTGCCTACAAAAAGGGCAGTATTGCTCCGGGATTGAGTTTGCCGTTTTCGGTAAGCATTCAGGATCTCTTTAGTCGAATCTTGATTATCCATAGGGTATTTTCCTTCCAGCCTAGAGCACCTATTTTACCACTTTAGATTGGTGGTCTGAACAGCTGCCCAATCCGGCTGTATACGGATCGATCAAATACATTCTACCTTATTTTGGTTTCAGTGAGTTAGCGATGGATCGAGAGGGAATCCCAGACTGCCAGATTTTCCGAGGAGTTCGAATTGGCTATAACCAGCAGGAAAATTTGGGCGGACTCTCCCTTATAATCGTCCAGATCAATTTCAAAAGACTTGAGCTGCCCATCACAAATTTCATTCCATTCCCAGAGCATAACCATGGTCGAGGGATCCCCGTCCCTCATCAGGTGGATCCGGAAATCCACATTACCGTCCCCACAGCTGCCATTGGGTTTTGCTGTCAGCCCAACCCGGCCAAACAGCAGGTCTCCTCCGTTGACTTTATAATCTGGAAACCGGCCGATAATATAGCTCCCCTTTCCAGGGGGGGGATAGGTGGCCAGCAGCACTCCCGAAATGCGCCCGCCTTCCAGGCCCTGCTGATCCAGCAAAGCCACATACGGTCCTTCGGACCCGGCAGGATCATCAAAATTCAGGATGGATCCACCCAGGTCAATATAATCAACCGGGGTCTTTCCAGATCCCCAGGCGGCATCATCGGCTCTATTATTAAAATCCAGCATCATGCCGGCGCCTTCCACAACATTGATCTTAACCCAGAAGGCTTTCGAAAATTCTCCCACACCAAACCCATCCCCCTTGACATTCCTCAGCTTCCAATTGCCCTGGTAGATCCCGGTCTGCTGCGGGGCGACCAGGTCAACTGAGATATCCAGGATCTCACCCGGCTGAATTGCCGCTGAGGTCAGTTCTAGGGACGATGGTCCCCCCATCAAATCCCCGCTTTCAAAATAGAGCAAGTAGCCCAGTGTCCAGGGGCAGGATCCGGCATTCTGGATCCGCCAGGTTTTGGTGAATCTCTCTCCAGGTGCCAGATCCATCTCATCCGGGATTGTGACATCCTTAATAAACTTTACCTGGTCGCAGGGCCCGTCTGAATCCCCCTCAACACTCTCCGGAGTCAGGGAAAGGAGAGAAAAATCAGGGCTGGAGTTCGGGGAAGGTGTGCCCTCCTGAGATATGGAGGGATCTGAGGGGGTACCAGGAGCGGCCCGGGAACCTGCTTCGAAACCTCGGGCAGCCAGCGTCTGGGCAGCTTCAGTATACAAGGCTCCAGGTTTTCCCTTCTGAGAAGGATTATTCTGGGGCAGCTGGCAGCTGGCCATGATCAAGATCAGCGCAAGGATGAGCTGGTTTGTTTTCGGCATCTAATCGGGAACCCGGGAATATTTATTTGCTTCTTATTGTACCGAATTATTGGGGAGCATTAGCCATCAAACTTTTACTGGCTGAAAAAAATCATTTCTCAAGCTTGCCTAACAGGTTTTGGGCTTTGATCAAATCCAGGGAATGGCTAAGATAATCATCAATTGGATAGCTGTAGGCTTCGTCAAGGCCCACCCAGCAGTAATCCTGGGCCTCCGCATTCAAACTCACCTCACCCTCCTCAACCCGGCAAATAAAATCAAAAAAGATAAAATGCTTTTTTTCCCAGAAACATTCGTCAAATACAAATTCCTGGTAGCATAAATAATCCGCTGAAGTCATTTCCAGGCCGGTCTCTTCCCGAATTTCTCGCTTCAGGGCATCCTTTAAGCGCTCACCCAGCTCGACATGTCCTCCCGGGATGGTGTATTTGCCTTTCCATTTATGGGTTTTTACCAGCAGGAGCTGATTGTTTTGATTAAAAATCAAGGCTCCAACGGTTGGTTCTGGATATTGCTGATCGGATTTCATAGGATCTGTCCCGTGAATTTGGCCTGAAACCCAAATCCTGGGTTCAGGTTAATAGTTTTCCTTGCATGGACCAGGGGCCGGTCCAGGTGATCTGGATCTGGTGAAGTTTTCCCAGCAGATCCTGATCGCTTTCGACAAAAACCAGCTTGTTGGTTGGAGTGCGGCCCCGCCAACGATCTTTATTTTGGCCTTCAAACAGAACTTCAACTGATTTTTCGAGGTATTTCTGATTGATACCGGCGGCGATAGTCTCCTGAAGGTCCTCAATCAATCGGAAGCGGCGCCATTTTTCGTCCTCAGAAACGTCATCTTCCATCTTGCGGGCCGCGACGGTGCCAGGCCTGACGGAATAGCGTGCCAAATGGACCACATCCAGTCTGAGCTCTTCCAACAGGTCCAGGGAACTTTTAAATTCCTGATCGCTTTCACCTGGAAATCCGACGATCACATCAGTAGCAATGCTCACACCGGGGATGCGGGCCCGGATCTCCTTCACCAGTTGACGGTAATCCTCGACCCTGTATTCCCGCTTCATGTTTTCCAGCACGCGGTCGTGGCCGGCCTGGTGGGGAACTTCGATATGGGGCATGACTTTTGGCAAGGCTGCCACTGTATCCATCAGCTGATGGTTGAACCAGTTGGGATGGGAGGTCAAAAAACGGATCCGCTCCACCCCCTCTATGGCATGTACCAACCCGAGTAGATGGGACAAGGATGTTTTTTCAGGCAGATCCAATCCATAACGATCGACTATCTGGCCCAGCAAGGTAATTTCCTTCACTCCCTGGGCTGCCAGGGATCGGACCTCGTTAACAACATCATCGAGCGGACGGCTGCGTTCAACTCCCCTGCGGTAAGGGATGATGCAGTAGGTGCAAGCATGGGAACAACCCAGCACCACGGGCACAAAGGCGGAAACCAGACGCTCCTTGTCTGCCTCTGGCAGGGTCAATTCCCCGTCCATAAAAGCAAAACGCCTCGAGGTTGCCTCCTCCTGCCAGGATTTGGTCTCATCCTGGGTCAGGAATGACATCAAAGGTCCTGGGTCAGAAGGCGCTGAGAAGACATCCACATGCGGGAACTGAGCTTCCAGATCCTCGGTCCCCTTAATGCCCACCATACAGCCCATCACATTAATGACCACATCCGGGCGGCCTTTTTTTAAGTGCTTCAGGGAACTAATCCGCCCCACTGCACTATCTTCGGCGCTCTGCCTGACCACACAGGTATTCAGTACAACTACATCAGCATCTTCTGCTCGTTCAGTTGGGAAGTAATTAAGACCTTCCAGGGCAGAAGCAACCCGGCGAGAATCCGCCACATTCATCTGACATCCAGAAGTCCAAATATGATATTTCATGGCTGCCATTATATCGGCTGGAATATCGGCGTCAAGCTGGATATCCCAATAGCAAATCGCTCCTCAGGTGGGTTTCTCTTATCCCGGGGAGCGATCAGGTGGAAAAATCAGGGTATCGATCAGAAATCCAATTAATCCAAGGTCAGGTCTGCTTCCTGGATCAAGATCCTTTCCAGGGCCATAGTATGACTGCAGCGTTCTCTGGTTTGGAAAAAATCACAGTCACAAAACCACTTTCCATCCCGAAATGACACCAGGTGAGCGTTGTTCTGGCCCTCAAAGGTCACTGAGAGGGAGTTAATTCGAATACGCTCTCTCTCTGTGGCATATTGCTTAGATTTTTGGATCTTTCCGATCATACCAGAGTCCATCATGAACCTCCCCGTATAAATAAAATGCACGCAGCCGATGCATGCGTGCATTAATTACTAGTTTATCGGTATTCTTTTTGAGCCAACCTTGCCCATAATGAACCACCTTTATTTCCTCAATAGTATAAGCCGATATCAGAATAAAGTCAATGAACAGGCTTTCCAGGATCTAGATCCGGATATTCCTCCAGGACTCAAAGAGCAGCTCCTTGAATTGGTCCAGATCCATGATCAAAGACGGCAAATTCACAATCTCGCCGGGCTGATTCTCTGCAAATTTCAAGGTGCCGGATTCCAGATCTACCAGGGACGACTCGATTTTTACCGGATGTTGATTAAATAGCTCCGGATAGGATAGGTAAACCGCTGGCAAAAGATCCCAGAGATAAAAATGGCCCAATCCTGTGAATAAAGCATGCAGGATCAGCCAATTCCTCACATAGCGGCGGGTCTT
The DNA here is from genome assembly GCA_963716695.1 of uncultured Chloroflexia bacterium. Classification (GTDB taxonomy): domain Bacteria; phylum Chloroflexota; class Anaerolineae; order Anaerolineales; family UBA11858; genus B10-G9. The sequence goes on along the minus strand of CAVQTT010000005.1, from coordinate 53,600 downwards.
CCTGGACCAGAAGTCTAATGACCGTAAATCAGACCAGTCAAAAGGGGCCTGGAGGCAGATCTGGGCAGACATCAAGGTGACAGGGCAGGGGGCGTTCAGAACCAGATAAGATGCTTCTGGATCAGCAGACAGATTCAATTCCTTGACATTGCGCCGTCCCATTTTCACCGGCCGCAAATATCCTCCCATACAAATGATGCTCTTTAATTTTTCAAAGAACTGAGGGTCCAATTCGTGGGCCCCCCGCAAATTGCCAAGCGGGCCGGTCGCCACCAAGTTGATCTCTCCCGGGAAGGCGGAGACCTTATCAACCAGGAATTCCGCTGCCACTGTCGGACCTTGAGCCCGCTGTCCAGCCCCTCTTTTTACCGGCAGCTCGACCAGATCAAGCTCCCCTGCCAGCCAGCGGGTTTGCTGGTAGACCTGATCGATGGAGCCATTTCCAAAAGTGGTGGTTATTCCCAAGAGGTCAATATCCGGTCTGCCCAGGAGATAGAACAGGGTCAAACCATCATCGATCTCCTTGGTTGCCAGTCCCAGGGTATTATCACAATCAAAGATCACTTTTTCCATCACGATCCCTCAAACATTCCACTAAATCTGCTGGCGGGCTTCTCCCCGGGTGACCCGGGTCATAGTGATCAACCCCAGGACAAAAAATGCCGGTCCGGAAAGGAAGATGGTCCTGAAATTGCTTCCAAACAGGTCAATCACCGCACCCATCATCAGCGGAGCAAAAGCAGCGCCCACCTGGGAGGCAAAATAATACAAGCCGGTGTAGGTGCCCAGCAGGCGCCCGTCATCTGTGGTATCGATCACCATCGGCAGGGTATTGACATTGATCAATGCCCAGCCTATTCCACTTACCGCCAGGACGATCCCGATCTGGGTAGAATTGGTGGCAAAATAACCCAGCAGCATGTCCAGGCCAAAGAGCAAAATACCGGCGAAAATAGTTTTCCGGCGCCCGAATTTTTCACCAATAAAACCCGCCGGGATGGCGAATAGAATAAAGGTAACTCCAGCCAAACCAAACAGGGTTGGTGCAAACCCTTCGCTAACTCCCAGTTCATTGACTGCATAGGAAGTAAAAAAGGTCCCAATTCCTTCGTAGGCGATAAAAAGCAGGAAGATCGTGCCCAGGAGGGCAAACAAACTTTTCCGGTATTCCTTTGGAACCACAGAAACACCCTTAAGGGCGCTGACTCCCAGTTCCTCTTCGCTGGGCTGGTGATCCTCGGGATGGGGCAAATCCTCCACTCGGGGTTCTTTGGTGGTCAAAAACAGCAGCAGCAGGGCCAGGATCAGGAGGGCTGCCCCGCCAACAAAGGGATAAAGCGGCTTGATGTCAAAAAGCAGGGCCAGACCAAAAGCGCCAATGATAAACCCCACACCGCCCATAAAATTGATCACCCCGTTGGCTTTGCTGCGCAGCGGAGAGGGGATCAGGTCCGGCATCAAGGAAATCACCGGGGTTCTGAGGATTGCCATCGCCAGCAGGACCACGGCAGTGGCGATCATAAAAAGGGAGAAAGCCCCTGGGTTCTGGGCGATATTGCCGTTGAATTCGGGTTTGATCATGCCGGCGGCCAGCGGCATAAGAATAAAGGCCGCAGCTGCCAGGGGAGCAGCCGTGAGTATAAAAGGATAGCGCCGGCCAATTTTGGTGCGGATGCGGTCACTCCAGATGCCGATCAGCGGCAGGATCAAAATTGCCGCCAGATTATCAATGCCCATGATGGCACCAGTAGTTGTAGCATTTAGGCCAAACCCCAGCACATCCCGGGAGCTGGCAAATCCAGGATTCCCGGTCTGGAGAAAGATCGGCACAAAGGCGTTATAGAGCTGCCAAATAACCATAGTGCCAAGGAACCCAAACCCGATCATAAAGGTCTTCTTCCAATCAAGTTTCATCATTACCTCTCTCCTGTTGATGTTTGCCAGTTCCAAATTGTTTAGATGCCATCAGATCCTGTATTTCATCCAGATCAATGTGCGAGTGGCCTTGAACCAGTGCGTCTCCAGGCCGTGGTTGGTCTTTCGTTTGGGAAAATCCAATCTCAAGGGCCGCTTGGGGCCTGGTAAATTCATCCAGTAAGGCAAAAAGGCATCCAGCAGGACCCCTTCAGTTTCTGCTGAGGAAGCGATCCAGAGCCAATCCGCGAAGGTCTTGGAGGACTGCCAGGAAACCACACCAACTAATTCCTTTCCCGCAGTCACAGACCATTGGGATATCTTGGGGTCCAGCAGCATCAACCTGGACAAGGCTCCCGGGATGCCTCCCCGCAAATATTCAGGCCTGAAGGGAAGATGCCAGCGCACCTCGGGGGGATAATTCTTCTCAAGCCAGGCCCTCTGCTGAGGCCAGTGAGCCCCTCTTTGCGGTCCTACACTAAATCCAGGAACCAGCCAGGACAAAAATTCCCGGGGCATATCCTGGGGAGTTAATATCCAGGTTGTCCGCCGGGAAATTTCATCAAAACCATGCTGGCGATAGAGATCTATCGCGGCCTGGTTGCCTTCATCCACCTGGAGCCAGATCCCATCCAAACGCCTCGGAACCAAAAAAGCCAGGGCTTCCCGAACCAAAGAGCGGGCGATGCCCTGGCGTTGATAATCAGGATGCACGGCCACGTTGGCGATCATATAGTATTGTTGATGCTTGATCTGGTAGGGTATTAAGCTGAGATTTCCAATGATCTCCCCCTTCTCCTCCCAAACGTAGCCGGTAAAGGGCATCGAGATCTGTCCAGCCACGGCGTAGGCCCATTCCTGGAAACGCCGGCTGCGGGCGGAGGAGCGCATTTTCCTCAGCAATGCCTCCCCATCCGGTGTCAGGCGGTCGGCAAAACAAAGCTCGACCAGATCGGAAACAGAGATCAGATCTCTCCTGACATCAAAAGCCCGAATCGGCAGGACGTCCTCGAGACTAGAAATTCGAACAGCCATGGGTATGATTTTACCATCGGGGAAATATATCGACACCAGACTCTGCCCGCCCCAGGTGGGTGCCGCAGATCTCAAATTTTTGGGAGGGACGCTTTTTCTGGATAAACCAAAACTTCCCGCGTGATGGCTAACTTTCGAGGGTAATGGTTACCGGACCATCGTTATGGATCTCGACCAGCATATGAGCTCCGAATTCCCCCTGTTGAGTGGGTATACCCAACTCTGCCAAGCAGGACGCAAAATGATCGGTCAATGGTCGGGCTTTTTCTGGCGCGGCAGCCTGGGTGAATGAGGGACGGTGGCCCCGGCTGGTATCGGCATATAATGTGAATTGGGGTACTACCAGGGCGCTGCCCTTGATATCAAGCAGGGAATAATTCATCTTTCCAGCCTCGTCCGGGAAGATCCTCAGCTGGGCGATCTTGCGGGCCATTTGCCAGGAAATCTCAGGAGAATCGTCCGGTCCCACACCCAGCAAGATCACCAACCCCCGGGAGATCTCAGCGATCCGGTCCCCACTCACGCTGACACTGCCCTGGTTAACTCGCTGCAGAACAGCTTTCATCTCTAACTCTTGGTCCCGTAAAAGCCGATCGCCTTGCGGACTTCGGCCATAGTTTCACCAGCTAAAACCCGGGCCCGCCGAGCGCCATCCAGCAAGATATCTTTCACATAATCGGGGTCTTTTTCAAGTTCGGCCCGTTTTTCGCGGAAAGGCTCCAGATGTTTGTTAAGGTTCTGAGCCAGGATCTTCTTGCAATCAACGCAGCCAATATCCGCAGTGCGGCAATCCTGATTGACCCGATCCACTTCATCAGGAGCAGAAAAGACCTTGTGCAGGGTAAAGACATTGCAAACATCGGGATCACCGGGGTCCGAGCGCCGAATGCGCTGGGGATCGGTGACCATTTCCATGATCCGTTTTTCAGTGGCCTCCGGGGTGGCTGCCAGCTCGATATGATTATCAAGACTTTTACTCATCTTGCGTTCGCCATCAATTCCCAGCACCTTGGGGATCTGGGTGACTTTGGCCTGGGGTTCGATCAAGATATCGGTCTGGTAGCGGTGATTAAACGACCGGACCACCTCGCGGGCGAATTCCAGGTGGGGTATCTGGTCGGTACCCACCGGCACAGTATCCGCCTTGTATAACAGGATATCTGCGGACATCAAAACCGGATAGCCAACCAGTCCGTAGTTCACATTATCCGGATTATCTCGAACCTTCTCTTTAAAAGTCGGCAGAGCGGTGAGTTTACCCAGCGGGACGACCATGGACAGGATGGTATGCAGCTCCATGACTTCCGGCACATGGGACTGCACAAAAATGATGCTCTCCTGGGGGTCCATCCCGGCTGCCAGCCAATCCAGAGCCATTTCATGGGTATTCAGCTCCAGATCCGCGGTGGTTCCGATGGTCGTCAAAGCATGGATGTCAACGACACAATAAACGCAGCGATAGTCCTGCTGCAGCGCCACATAATTCTTGATCGCTCCCAGATAATTTCCCAGGTGCTGCCGGCCAGTAGGTCGGGCTCCCGAAAATACCCTGCCGATTTTGTTTGCCATTAACCGCTACTCCTTGATCTGCCTCTCGAACAGGCCGATGATCTCAGGTGGATCAGCGTGGCGGCCAGTTTCAAGTTTGGAATAGATCAAATCGCCATTTACCCTGATCTCAAATGCCCCCCCGTCGCCAGGAATTAACTTGATTTCAGAGATCTTATCGCCATGTTTCTTCTTCAGTGCACCCTCCAAACTGAGGGCTCTGGGTATGTAGTTTCAAGGCACACAATATTCAATGGAAATCTTGTACATAGCAGATAACTCCTGTTTTTGAATAATTCAAATTAGTATAACATATCCTCTAGACCTCCTAATCCAAGGGACGATGGAAATAAAAACAGCCTGGCTGAATAATCAACCAGGCTGTCGATTGTTATGATGCCAAATTAATTCAAAGGGCTGACATGCACCAGCACTGCCTGAACCATGCGGCGAAAACCATAATCCCCCCAGAATTCTCCGAATTCTTCGCAGGTAAAGAGAGTGATCCAATCTGCCTCTTTATGTCCAAGTACAGCCTCAGTTGCATAAGGTGATATCCGGTGGTTGGCCTGGAGGGGGAGGTTGTTATTGATGATAAATGGATCCCCCGACGCCAGGTCCAATGACAGGTACAAAGAAGTGCAGGCAGGAGAAGTCAGGAATCCAGTGCTGCTATTTTCTCCAGTGCCCAAGACGTCTGGGTTCGGTTGGCCAGATCCGTATCAAAAGAAGCTAGCTGGTTCAGCGAGGGCAGGTGAGGGAGCGAACAATACCAGCACCATGACCGAGATGATAAAGGGTAGTTTCTTGATCATTCTAGAGAAAATTGCCGGTGTTTTCATGAATTAATCCCTAATAAAAAAGTTGCTCATCTATATCAGCTTATTATGCCCTTAATAAGTTTCGAGAATTCAAAAAAATACCTCAAGGGGTACGGTAGCAGAGTAAACAACTGTCCGAATCAAGCTATTTGGAGAAAATTCCAGAAAGATACCAAAACACACCCTGTTCTCTACCCTTACTGAGCAGGGCTGCTGCCGGTTTCCTGACTTGTATCCTTTTCAATTATAGAATCTTCTTCCAAAAGATTGAGAAAGGCCTTCGTCACAGCGGGGTCAAAATGTTTGCCGGACTGCTGTTTGAGATGCTGCAGGGCTTCCTCGCGGGAAAAAGCCTTTCGGTAAGGACGATCAGATAACATCGCATCCCAAACATCCACAATCGCAAACAGACGGGCAGATAGTGGGATCTCCTCACCTTTAATCTGATAGGGGTATCCTTCACCATCCCAGCGTTCATGATGGTAGAGCGGGATATCCAGGGCCGATTTGAGCGCGCCAACATTTTGCAGCAGTTCAAATGCATAGACCGGATGCCGGCCGATCAATTTCCTCTCAGATCGATTCAGCCCAGATCCCTTTAATAAAACCTCATCTGGAATGCCCATTTTCCCAATATCGTGCAGCAGGACCCCGCGGCGGATATCCGCCAATACAGGTCCAGCCAAACCCATTTTCTGTGCCAGGCGCTCGGTAAGTTCTGTTATCCTTTCTGCATGGCCTGGGGATTCAATCCCTCTTAACTCGAGGGCTGCAGCCCAACCTGTGATCACTCCATCAAAGTTTGTGGCGATCTCTTTCCTGGACCGCTCCAGATCATCGCTCAAGTTCTGCTGATCGATAGCAATTGAGGCCAATCCGGCAACAAATTTAAGCAAATTAAGCCAGTCCTCATCGGGATCCATCAGGGTCCGAGTAAAGACTTCAAGCACTCCCACCATACGGCCATTTGTCAACAATGGAACACCATAATAGGAAATAAATCTTTCTATTGAAAATTCCAAGGACCGATCAATTTGGTGGTCACTTGTTGTCAGATCCCGAACATAAAGGATCGTTTTGGTTTCAGCAACCCGGCCTGCCAATCCTTCTCCGATCTCCAATGCTAAATCCTGAAATACCTTTTGCCTGAAACCGTGCTGGGCAATGGGGCGCAGAGATTTTAGTCCAGGGTGATAATACATAATATCAACCGCATCCACAGCCAACTCAGCAACGACCTGACCCACCAGCAAGTCCAGCGTGGTTGGCAATGACAGGTTTTCTAGAATAGTTTGTTGAATCCGAAGTACCCTGTACATATTCCTGTCCCGGGATTCAGATGACGGGTTTTTATCCAGATCATTTCCTTTTTGATCCCTGCTACCAAGACCCTTTGGCACATCCCTTTCTTGATTGAAATTATTTCCTCCACTTCCGTTTTTTGATTGAGAGGCACCTGTCTCGGGGTGGAGCTCATCTGCCCTCATCCGGTATTTATTATCCACTGCCAATAATCATCCTCCAAATCAGCTTAATAAGACTGGCGCTTGACCACAAATTTAAATGCAGCAATATATTTTTAGTATACACGCGGGGTTTTTGATTACAAGCCGGACAAGTTACAATCCTGATAGACATCAACCTCCTCAAAGATCGGGATGAGAACTGAATTAAAGCTCAAACCCCGGCAAATCATCCATTTTAATGCCCGGAAGGCAATTTGTTCTTACTAAAGGATTTCCAGCTTTTCTGTTGGGAAACTCTAAATTTTCATTTTGTTAACTTAACTGGTCCCTAACGATTCCGGCACATAAGTAGTTGCATCTCTGCTGTGCTACAATCCAAATCAAATCATGAGTACAAAGACCGAGATCCGACCCTCTGCCCTGGCTGGCCGCTGGTATCCTGCTGACCCCAAAGAATTGGCTGGCTCAGTGGATGGTTATATCCAGGCAGCAGAAATCCCAGCCATCGATGGCAAAGTGATCGCCCTGATCTCACCTCACGCCGGACACCTGTACTCCGGTCCCGTCGCAGGTTATGGATTTGCGGCGATCCAGGATCTAGAGCCCGAACTGGTGGTGATCCTTTCTCCCTATCATTCCTATCATTCTGGAGCAATCTTAACCACAGCCCACCAGGCTTACCAGACTCCGCTGGGTAATATCCCTGTTGACCAGGGAACCATTGATGCTGTCGAAAAGCAGCTGCAAGAAAATCACCGGCCAGTCCCTGGTCCGGGTCCAGGACGATGAAGAACATGCGGTAGAGATCCTGCTGCCATTTTTCCAGCGGGCCTTGAAGAAACCGTTTCAGATCCTGCCCCTGATGATCCGCAGTCATGATCCAGGTCTTAATGAAAGCCCTGGGCCTGATCCTGGCACCGAGCGCTGGAGATGGGTCAGGTATTGCTGACTGCCAGTACAGATCTATCCCACTTCCATCCGGCCGATAAGGCTCGCGTCCTCGATCAGACCATCATCGATCAGATCACAGCTCTGGATCCAGAAGGATTGTTCGCTGCCCAGGCAGAAGGCCAGGGATCAGCCTGCGGCCTGGCGGCATTGGCAGCAGTGATTTGGGCCTGCACGATATCAGGTCCGGCCCGGGCTCATATTCTTCGATATGCCCACTCCGGTGCTATTACTGGGGCTGATCACAGCGTAGTAGGTTATACCTCGGCAATCATAACTCACGGATAAAATTATGGTCTGGAACTTTATTATCATCCTCGTCCTGGTCGCCCTGAATGGTTTTTTTGTGGCGGCAGAATTTGCGGTCATCACCGCTCGCAAGACCCGCATCCGCAGCCTGGCCGAAGGCGGCAGTACCCCTGCTCAACATGTGCTGAAGTGGCTGGAAGATCCCAAAGGTCGGGACAAGCTGATCGCAGCAGCCCAGCTGGGCATCACTATTGTCAGCCTGGCCCTGGGAGCCGTTGGTGAAAACACCTTCGAAGCCCTCCTGGAACCAGTTTTCCACTCCCTGGAAATCCCAGTCCAATGGAGCAGGATCGAACCGATCCTGGCTGGCTTGCCGCTGGTCATATCCCTGATCATCGTCACCAGCCTGCATGTTGTGCTTGGCGAACAGGTACCCAAGGTGGCGGCCCTGGAATCCCCCGAAAGCTTTTCATTTTTGTGGCAACACCCATGAAATGGTTCAGTGCAATTTTTACCTGGTTCGTGGACGTCCTTGATTGGGCAACCAGGAGCGTTCTGGGCCTGGTAGGTGTTAAAAGCACCGGTGGTGGTCATTCCGTGATCTTCACTGCGGATGAATTGAAAGAACTGCTCTCAGAATCTGAACAGCTGGGGACCATCGACCCTCCCCAATGGGAAGTGCTCAATGCGGTCTTCGATTTCAACCGTCTCCTAGTCCGGCAGGTGATGATCCCGCGGACAGAGATCATCGCCATTCCAGCCGGATTATCGATCATTGAAAGCATCAGCATTGTGGTAGATACCCGCTTTACCAAATTCCCGATCTATGAGGGAAATCTGGACAAGATCATCGGCGATCGTGCATCTCAAAGACCTGCTCAAAGCCATTCAAAAGGATTCCAGTGGAACCCAACCAGTTACTGCATTCTCGCGTGAACCCCTGATGATCCCGGAGAGCAGCTCGGTCTGGACTTTGATGAATTTGTTCCAGAAACACAGCCGCCACCTGGCCATCGTTCTGGATGAGTATGGCGGGACCGCAGGTTTGATCACCCTGGAAGATCTGATGGAAGAAATCGTTGGTGAGATCAAAAACCCCTTCGATGATATTGTGCCTGAAATTCTTCGGATCGACCAGAATACCGTGCTGGTAGACGGCTTGACACTGATCGACGATGTCAATCAGTTTCTCGGCACAAATTTTCAGGATGAGAATTATGACACCATCGCCGGATTTTTCCTGGGGTATCTGGACCACATTCCTACAATCGGTGAACAGGTCACCCTGGGAGATAATATCCAGCTCGAGGTTTCTGAGATGGATGGAATGCGAATCGCCAAGATCCAGCTCCGGGGAGTTTAATTTCCATGTTTTCCAGGGTCGGGACAGAAAAAAAATATGCCCGCATAGCTGTGAATGTAGCCCATGTTCAGGGGGTTTTTGATTACCACGTTCCAGAAGATCTAAAACCAATACTGGAGCTTGGCCAGCTGGTGACCATTCCATTTGGCAAACAAAAGGTCCAGGGTATTATCATTGAATTTCCTGAGTTCCCGGCTGTTCCCCGTACCAAAGCCGTTCAAGATATTCTGGACCCGGTTCCAGTAGTTACCACCCCATCAGATTATGCTGGCCCAGATGATCAGTGAAAAAACCCTTTCACCTCTGGGTGCAACCATTCATGCCATGATCCCCGCCGGGTTGAGCATAAAAGCCGACCTGCTCTTTCAGCTTTCAGAATCCAGCCTTGAAATCGTTGCATCAGGAAACGACCTGCTTCAAGAACCAAGTCCATCCCAGGCCCTGATCCTGGACCTGCTTATCAAGAGAGGTCCGCTGCGAGGGCGCCAGCTGGATCGGGCCCTGCCCAACAGGAATTGGCGCAAGACCGCCGGCTCTCTGGAGCGGCGGGGGATCCTCATCAGCCAAAGCACCCTGGGTGAACCTAGCCTAAGGCCAAAACTCGAAAAGCGGGTCGGATTGAGTGCTGCCCCTGAAGTGGCGCTGGAAATGATGAATAACCTGGCAAAAAAAGGCTATCCAGACGCCCTGGCCAGGCGGCAGGCGATCTTAAAAATGATCCTGGAGGCTGGCGATGAGATGCCCGCCTCCCAGATCTATCAGGATACCGGGGGCACCAACAGCGATTTGCTTCAACTTGCCCGCCTGGGATTGGTGGAGATTCGCCAGGTTCCAATCCTGCGGGATCCCCTTGACGGCGTCGTTGTCGAACCCCAAAGCCCACCAGATCTAACTCCCGATCAGCAAATCGCCTGGATTAGGATCCAGGAGGCCTTTTCACAAGGTCATCCCCAACCCTTCCTGCTGCATGGTGTAACTGGATCCGGAAAAACCGAGATCTACCTGCAAGCAGTTGGTCTATGCCTGCAGGAAGGTAAACAAGCTATCATCCTGGTCCCAGAAATCGCCCTCACACCCCAAACTGTAAGCCGGTTCATGAGCCGCTTCCCCGGGGAAGTAGGTGTACTGCACTCGGAGCTTTCTCCCGGAGAGCGCTATGATACCTGGCGACTGGCCCGAGCTGGAAAGATCCAATTGATCGTTGGCCCCCGCAGTGCCTTGTTCACACCCTTTCCTGATCTTGGATTGATCGTCATTGACGAGTGCCATGATGATTCTTATTACCAGGCAGACCTTGCTCCCCGCTATCACGCCGTCAATTCCGGAGTCGATTACGCGGCTATTACTGGCTCTGTCTGCATCCTGGGCTCTGCTACCCCCAACATCTCCACAACATTCTGGAGCCGGGAGGGGAAGTGGACCTATCTCTCCCTGCCGGAAAGGATCCTGGCTCACAAAAAAACCATCCAGAGCCAATTGAGCCAAGCCAGCAGCCCTCCCTCCGAGGAGCGCTTCCGCGATCTTACAGACCAGCTGCAAATGGCCGACCTTCCCGTCGTTGAGATCGTGGACATGCGATCAGAACTCCGGAAGGGCAACCGCTCGATCTTCTCCACCTCCCTCCAGAATGCGCTGGACGAAACCCTGCAAAAGAATGAGCAGGCCATCCTGTTCCTGAACCGGAGAGGAAGTGCCAGTTATGTTTTCTGCCGGGATTGCGGCCAGGCCTTAATCTGCCCCCGGTGTGATACTTCTCTGACGGCCCATCAAAACCAGAATGTCTTAAGCTGCCATCATTGTGGTTATCACCGCAAGGTCCCCCGGAAATGCCCCTCCTGTGGAAGTGAACGCATCCGCCACCTAGGAACCGGGACCGAGCAAGTCGAGGCAGCCATAAAAAATATGCTGCCAAATGCCCGCACTCTGCGCTGGGACCGCGACACTACCCGGGAAAAAGGGTCCCACTGGAAGATCATGGAAGATTTTTCTGATCACAAAGCTGATCTGCTGATCGGCACCCAGATGCTGGCCAAAGGCCTGGACCTTCCCCTGGTGACGCTGGTGGGCGCGGTCCTGGCTGATACCGGCCTGCATCTGCCTGATTACAGGGCAGCGGAGAGAACTTTTCAAGTCCTGACCCAGGTGGCGGGACGGGCAGGCCGGAGCCCGCTGGGTGGAAAAGTAATCTTTCAAACTTTTGACCCAGACCACTACGTGATTCAGGCAGCCTCAGCCCACGATTATGCCGGTTTTTATCAACAAGAAATAGAAAGCCGGAGAGAGCTAGGATATCCCCCCTTTGTGAACCTGGTCAGGCTCGAGATCCGCTCCCGGGATTCAAAACTGGCAGAAAATAAAGCCGCCGGGTATGCTGAAACCCTCAGAGGCTGGATCCAAAATCAAGGGTATCATGCGACCCGTATTGTGGGTCCTGTTCCGGCATATTTTAGCAAGATCAGAGGGGAATTCCGCTGGCAGATCCTGCTCAAGGGACCCAACCCGGTCCAGCTGGTTCGGGATCATCCTCCGGACGCGGACTGGATCGTGGAGGTGAATCCACCGGTGATTTTATAGAGTGGAAAAATTCCTGAGGGGGTTTTGTGAGGAAAATATTTACTCTTCCCATAGTACATTTAAATCCTTGGAAAACAGCTAATCCTGAAAAATTTCTACTCTAAATATTGTCCGAATACAGAAGTAATTAATCTCTCCAAGATCTCGTCAAATAATTGTTCATTTGTTTGTAAAAGATGCCTACAATTTAGAGGAGATGATCCCTATGGCTCAATCAATCGACCCGGCAGCTCAAACGATGATCGATAATATGCCCAAAAACACCGGCAAATCCCTCACATACTGGTATATAGCCCTCAATTCCGCCAAGCTGGAAAAACATGGGGATATCATGAACTTCCTAAAGGGAGTTCATGGTGTGACCCATGGATATGCCAACACAATCTCAATTTTATACCGCCAGCACTTATCCGGCGGCGCCCCATCAGATCAAGATCTGGTAGAGGATCAGTTCAGCGGGGCTAAATCCGGATTGCGCCCAATTTATGACAAAATCATCCAGACGGTCTCACAATTCGGGTCGGATATAGAAATCGCACCTAAAAAAACCTATGTCAGCTTACGCCGCAGTAAACAGTTTGCAATCATCCAGCCTGCCACGAAAGACCGGGTCGACTTGGGATTCAATCTCAAGGGCCAGGAACCTACTGAACGTCTGGAAGGCGGAAACATTTTCAACGGCATGTGCACCCACCGGGTCAGACTGTTTTCGCTTGAAGAAGTTGACAAAGAAGTTGTCAAATTTTTGAAGCAAGCATACCAAAAAGCCTAAGCATTTAGATACCTGGAAAAGCTTCAACTCGTGATCCCCATTCCTTTAATGGGAGCTGAACTAAACAATATTTACCATCCTCAGGTCCAACCCGACAGGAGAATCAGGTCTATTCGCCCACACACTTATTGGGAGAATAAACCAAGACTCAAAACTGCTTTGGTAACGGCATCAAAGGGAGCTTTTTTGGGTCTGGTCCCCTTATGGAAAACAAGGAAAGGAATAACGAAATAAAACAGGTGTCCTAGATATAACAAGCGGTCACTTGTTGAAATAAGTGACCGCTTTATTCTTGCAGGAACAATCTTTTTACCAATCCCACCTCACTCAGCCGCAGCGCTTCACAAAACTGGCGATCTTTTCCAGAGCCTGCTCGATCTTGTGATAGTTCGTAGCATAGGAGCAGCGCACAAACCCGGCTCCCCCAGCTCCAAAAGCCGATCCCGGCACCACAGCAACCTTCTCCTCCGCCAACAGGTTCTGGGCGAATACTTCATCATCCAGTCCGGTGCAGGTGATCTTTGGAAAAGCGTAAAAAGCCCCTTCCGGTAGGAAGGTTTCCAGGCCGATCTCGTTCAATCCGCCGACGATCAACTTCCGGCGGCGGTCATATTTCAAACGCATCTCTTCGGCGTGTTCAGCCCCCAATTGAATGGCTGCCAGGGCCGCAAATTGAGATACCGAAGGAGCAGACATCACAGTATATTGGTGAATACGAACCAGGCCAGACAGAATCCCAGCTGGCGCTGCCGCATATCCGACTCTCCATCCTGTCATGGCGTAGCTCTTGGAAAAACCTCCTAAAATGATCGTGCGTTCTTTCATGCCCGGCAGCGAGGCAAAACAGACATGCTCCACTCCATAAACCAGGGTATCGTAAATCTCGTCAGAGATCACCAGCAGATCATGCTGCTCAGCGATTTTGGCTATTGCCACCAGGTTGGCCCGTGTGGCCACTGCCCCGGTAGGGTTATTTGGAAATCCAATAAAGATCGCTTTAGTCCTGGGTGTAACCGCGGCTTCGATCAGCTCCGGAGTTGGTTGGAATTTATTTTCCAGGGAACCCGGGACCTCAACCGGCACCCCGCCCGCCAGTAGAACCTCTGCCTGATAGGACACAAAACAAGGGGTGGGAATGATGATCTCATCACCCGGGTTGATGATCGCTGTCAAAGCCAGGTAAAGGGCTTCTGACACACCTACTGTCACCACGATCTCTCCCTCCGGATCGTATTTTACACGGTATTTTTCTTCCAGCTGGTCCGCTATGGCCTCCCGAAGTTCAAAAATACCCGCGTTGGATGTGTAGTGAGTTTCACCCTTTTTTAAAGCCTGGATGCCCGCCTCAAGGATCGGAGAGGGAGTGGTAAAATCCGGTTCCCCGATACCCAGAGAGATCACATCATCCATGGTGGCAACAATATCAAAGAATTTTCTGATCCCGGATGGTTTTAACTCGGCGACTCGGGTGGCGATAAAATCTCTGGGCATGGAACTCCTCTTACTGCGGTGATTTGAATAATTCCTATAATATCAATTCGGTGTCATCCCCGATGTTCAAGGATTGGGAACCTCCCTTGAGGATGGTATTCTGGCCGATCAGGGATCCATTCAGATTGGTATCCTCTACCTGGGAGCCTTTCTCAATGATCGAGTTCTGGATCACACAGCCCAGGATCCGACAGCCAGCTTCGATAGTCGTATGAGGGCCGATCACCGAGGATTCCACTTCGGCTTCCGGGTGGATGAAAACCGGTGGAATGATATTGACCCCCATTCGCTGCTTGGCCTTATCAGAATTATCATGCCCGTGATCCAGCAGGTAGCGGTTGGTGCTGAGCATGGCCTCAAAAGTGCCCGCATCCAGCCAGACTTTAACCTTTTGGATCCGCATCTGGCAGCTTTTGGATTCCAGCATGATATTTATCGCGTCGGCCAGGAAAAACTCACCTTTTAATTGGACCTTCTGGGTCATTTGCTTTTCAATAGCCCGGATCAGATCCTGGCCTTCCTTAAAATAGTAGAAACCAACCAGAGCCAGATTATTATCCATAGCCTTGGGTTTTTCGATTAGTCGAGTAACCAGCTGGTTAGGGCCGAGCTCCGCGACACCAAAACGGCGGGGGTCTGGAACAGGCTTGACCCAGGCTACGATATCGGATTCTTCCTGGTCGAGGAAAGACAGATCGGTCTCGATCAAAGTATCAGCAAAAACCATCACTATCGGTCCCTCAAGAAAATCTTTGGCGAGATAGATGGCGTGGGATTGGCCCTTCATCTCTTCCTGGACCACAAAGTCAACCTTGACATCGGGGTGTTCTACGGCCATATACTCTTTGATCTTGTCCCCCAGGTAACCTACGATAAACACGTATTCGATCTGCGTGCCCTTCGGCAAGGTATCAAAAGTATCCAGGACATGAGCTATGACAGATTTTCCTGCCAGTCCCAACAACTGTTTGGGCCTGCTCCAGGTATGAGGACGCAGGCGTTTGCCAAATCCAGCCATAGGTATGACAACTTTCAATTTCTGAGCCATGAATACCCCTCCGGGCAAGTTTTATTCAAATTTCCATTATAACAACAGGACAAATCGCCAGGTACTGACAAATGACACAGTTGAAAAATCACTGCTAAGTCCGGAGAGTAAAACCGGTGACGACCTTCTGCCGGAAAGCAGTTATTTCAGCTCGTCTTCCAGTTCTGCCATGGTTGTCTCGATAGTCTCAACCACGCCCCGCAAAGTTTCAGCATCAAACGCCAGTTCCGCTCCAGCGGTTTTGTATAACTCCTGAAGGGAGGCTGTTCCACCCAGGGCCAGGGCTTTGCGGTAATTCACTATCGCGCCGGGCCGGTCCTGGCGGGCCTTTTGCCAGATCTGGAAGGCTCCCAGAGAAGCGAGTCCATACTCGATATAGTAAAAAGGCACCAGGTGGATATGCAGTTTACGATGCCAGCCGGTTTTCTTAACCTCATCATGTCCTTCCCAATCAATTCCCGGCATATAAAGATCGGTCAGCTCCCCCCATTTCTGGTCACAGGCCTCCGGATCGCTGCCCTGGTCGGGATTTTCATAGATCCAATGCTGAAATGCCACAACCACGGCCATATAGGGCCAGAAGAGCAGTTTTTCTTCCAAATTTAACAACCTCGTCAGCGCAGCATCCCGAGAGGACATAAAACCACCCTGGTCCTCTGCCAAATAGGGTTCTGCCAGCAGTTCCATTGCAGTAGAAGCCACCTCATTGAACTCCATGCCTGCTCTCCACTGATGATGATACTGCAGGTTGACCCGCTCATAAACATGGAAGGCATGCCCTGCTTCGTGGAAGAGCACTCGCAAATCGGAGCTTTTCCCGGATGAGTTCATAAAGATAAAAGGAACACCCTGGGTAGCAAAAGAGGTGCAGAATCCGCCGGGTGCTTTGCCTTTACGATTCATAAGATCCAGCAGCTGATTGGATACCATGGAAGCAAAATAATCACCCAGCACTGGATCAACTTTGTTGAGGATCGCGCCTACCCTGGAAGTAAATTCATCTTCGGTCTCAAAGACTTTCAAGGCTGGCAAACTAAAAGTAGTTTGATCATTCAGCAGATCCCAGGGTCGAACCCGATCAATTCCCAGGCGATCCCGGTAGCGCTGATAGGTCCGGGTTGCAGCCGGCACTGCCACTTCAAGGATCGCCTCGATAAACTGTTTGCTCTGATGGGGCTGATAATCCAGCCGCAACCGCTTCTGCCAGCTGAATGACCTGTAATCAGGGAACCCGGCATTGGCCGCCATTTTCAGACGAAGTTCCATGAACTGGGACCAGAGCTCGTTGATCGCCGCCCGATCCTCTAGCTGACGTTCGGCCAGAAGCCCCCAAAGTTTCTCCCTTTTTTCTCGGTCGGTGGTCAGCAAAGCAGTTCTTACCTGAACCAGGGTCAGTTCCTCCCCCTCCCACTGAATGGTCTGGGCCCCGGAGATCTTGTTATATTCTGTGCTCAGTTTACTCTCAGCCGTAGCCAAGGGCAGGTTCTCTTCCCTGAAGAGATCCGCTTCGATCCTCATCTTTTTCAGCGCCAGCTCCATCCCTTGGGGTTCCAATCCGCTTTCCAGGAGTTTCTCCTTGAGTTTTTGATCTGCTGACTGAGCAGGAGAATAGAACTATTTCCAGAAATTCATGGTAGCTGGTAACAGCTTCTTCATCTGTGGTGTCCAGGTCTGTGGCCAAAGACAATCTGGCATTTTGTTCATCCAACAGTTTCCTGAGCTCTGACCAGTCAGACATCCAGCTGGAGATCGATATATCATCCAGCTCTTTCTCAAGCAGGGATAAATAAAGCGGTTCTATCTGGTCC
Organism: uncultured Chloroflexia bacterium; assembly: GCA_963716695.1. Taxonomy (GTDB): domain Bacteria; phylum Chloroflexota; class Anaerolineae; order Anaerolineales; family UBA11858; genus B10-G9. The sequence goes on along the minus strand of CAVQTT010000005.1, from coordinate 36,563 downwards.
CAGGTTGATTTAGCGTATTCTTGAAAGGAGGGTACTTTCATTGAGATCCTCGCAAATGATAAATTTCTTGTTTGTGGATAGGTTCCCTTGTCTATTCTACTGGCTGAGACCAATTCCTGCTGTACCAGATCAGATAATCCTCCACCTGGCTGGACCAATATTCCTCGTTGTGCAGGCCGGAATTGATCGTCCATTGAAAGGGGATTTCCAGTCCAGATAAGATCTTCTCCAGCTGTTGGGCCTGCTCAAGGTTATTATCGGCATGGCCGATATCCAGGTAGATCCCGGGATATCTTGAGGCGGGTATAGACTCGATCCATCCGGGAATGCGGAGCAGGTCCCCGTAAAAAAGTGGCGCGCTGTGGCCCCCAACATTCCCGAATATCCCCCAGTGCAGTAATCCGATCCGGAGAGCCCAATTTCCCCCTCGCGATAGACCTCCAATTGCCCGGTACTCCCGATCGTTCAGAGTCAAGTAATGTTGATCCACCCAGGGAACAATTTCAGTGACCAGCAAATCGCCAAAACGGTTTTCGGACAGGGGCACCCAGGTAAGCTCACGGGGCATGACTATGATCACCGGCGAGATAACTGCAGCTCTAATTAACCGATCTGCTTCCCTGGTGATCCCAATCTTTTCCCACTGCTGATCGGTTTCTGTGGCGCCGTGAAGCAGATACAGGACCGGATATCTTTGTTCTGGATCCAGGCCATAACAGGGTGGGATGTATACTCTCCCGGTTAATTCCTGATCCTGCCTGATGATCTGGTACTCTTCCACTGCTCCTTTGTCGCGGGAGCATACAGGATGGGCAGAAGTAGATAATATATTCCCTGGCTGGCCCGCTGTTTGGGTTGATTGGTTCTGAAAAGGCTGGGTTTCCAGCTCCTGGCCCCCTGCCGGGGTATTCTCAAAGGAAGGCAGGGTGTCACCTGCCAGACGGTTGAGTGTACAAGCGGGGATCAGCAATAGAATAAGGACAACCAACCAGATCAACAGGATCGGTTTATTTGGCTTTTCCAGCATCTTTTTTGGGTTTAAGTTCAGGTTTGGCAGATTCTTTCTTATCCACAGGCGGAGCCTGGCTGGGCTCTTTATCCGGTTCAGGAGGGGCAGGTTCGTCTTCCATCTGGATCTTTCCCCGAAGGTAGGCGCCTTCTTCGGTAGAGAACTTGACTGTATTGACATTGCCCCAGACCTTGCCGGTGCTGCGGATCTCGACCCGGTGGGCCTTGATATTGCTGCGCACGGATCCTCCCACGATAACCGTCTCCGCTTTGATCAGATCACTTTCCACCCTGCCTTTTTGATCGACGATCACCAAACCATCCAGGTCGATCTTGCCTTCAAAGAGTCCTTCTATACGCAGGCCTCCCTGGCCAGACAGGTCTCCTTTCCAGATCGTATCTTCACCGAGGATGGAGGTGACCCGCAATTGAACGGGGACTGCATCTTGAGAAGGGGTGGGATCTTCGCGTCTTCTAAACATATTTACTCCAGATAAGCCGGGATCAACCGTCGATCAAACACTGATAATTTACCACAAATCTCCAGGCTATGCTCTTCCAGGGATCCGGCACAGCCTTCAACCCGACCCTGGGAAAGGATTGGATCAGGCCGGGAGTGACTTTCCGTCCCTCTTCCAGATAGACTATCGCATCCGCCCCACAAAGGTCCAGGCCGTTTTGCTTTCCATCCAGGTCCAGGGCCTGGCAGATCTTGGCAGGCCCATTGGTCCAGGAGTTGGGGGGTTGGTTTTTCCGGCGGCCAGCCACCAGATCCTGGCCTTCCGTGATTTGCAGGGATCGGATCAAGACAGCTCCCGGAAAACCGACCTGTTCAGTGACAATATTGAGCAGCCAGTGGATCCCATAAATAAAATATATATAGGTGTATCCAGGGGATCCATACATGATTTCTGTCCGGGGGGTCCGCCCAAAACGGGCATGGCAGGCCAGGTCATTTTCACCCCGGTAGGCTTCCGTTTCGGTGATGACCCCCGAGATTCGCCGGCCGCCTGCCTCCCTGACCAGCCTCTTGCCCAATAGATCCTGAGCGACATCTACTGTATTGCGACCAAAAAAGGACCGGGGCAGACGGGATGTCATAAAGGTATTGTACTTTAAGGGGGACAGGATGGAACCGGGGGGCAACCGGGAAGGGGGGTTTAGATTACGACAGGGCCATAATAAGACCCACTCCAAAGGTGGAAACAGATATGCTGCGAGAATAGGTTAAGGGAGATATCGACCAGCTATATTATGGAATAGCTCTGATTGATCAGATTGGGGAAGGATTACGAAAATCTAGGATCGAGTTCGAGGGTCTTTTTCAGGCCATCCAAAAGCGAGAATTTGGGTTGATAGTTGAGGAGTTTCCCGGCCTGCTTGATATCTGCCTGCATGCGTTTCACACCGCCCGTGGCCTTTGGATTGTAGATATTCTCGGTCTTTGCACCCGTGAGATCGATTATTGCACTCACAAGATCCAGGATGCTGACCTCTTTTCCGCTGCCGATATTTATGGTCGCCCCATCCACTCCCGACGCCTTACTGGCCCGGGTCAGGGCAGTGACCACATCATCCAGGAAAACAAAATCCCTGGTCTGGGTACCGTTATTGTGGATGATCAGCGAGCCACCTTTTACGGCCTGTTTCAGAAAATAGGGCACAACCGGGGGATGGTCCGCAGGCAGGTGCTGTCCCGGACCGTAGGCGTTAAATATCCTCAGGGTAACAGTTTCAATTCCCCACAAGCGACCGATAGTCTTGATATAGTATTCGGCTGAGAGTTTGGAAACCGCATAGGGAGAATCTGGAGCCAGCACCATTTCCTCATGGACGGGTTGAACGTTCTGAGCACCATATACCGCACCAGAAGAGGTAAAGACCACTCGCTTGACCCCCACATCACGCATGGCCTCCATCACACTAACAGTTCCGCCAACATTTGTGCTGTTATATTCCCGAGGATAGAGGATCGATTCCTGCACGGCCACTCTGGCGGCCAGGTGGTAAACACATTCAACTCCCTGGAGCAAGGTCCATAGTTTGGGCCGGTCTAGCATATCTCCCAACTCAAACTGGACTCCAGCCGGGATGGCTTCCTCCTTGCCTGTTGAGAGGTCATCCAAACCCAGCACATCATGCCCATCATCGAGAAGTCTTTGAGCTAAAGCGGAACCTAAAAAACCAGCTACTCCCGTGATCAGTGTTTTCATATTTCCAGCAATTGAATTAAATTATCGGCTCAAGCCTGAGCATTATAGCACGGCTGATTGACCCCCCGCCTGACAGATTTCTCAGATTTTTATTATATCAACCTCGATGGATAGTTTTTAGGGGGCTTCTCTAGTAAAATAGATTTCCTAAGCCGCCTAACCGAATTCCTGAAAATAATTATGGATAAAATCCTGTCACGCATTCGCCGCAACCACGGCCTGGAACATGCTACCCTGAATATCCTCTCCGCCAGGCATCCGGGGATCAGTTTAGCCGGTCACTCTGATGCCGGTGGCTTCTGGATCCTGGGGAAGATCAACCCCGAGGAGCTTTACCAGACTGCCAATTTCGCTCTTGAAGAATTAGGATCTGGAAAGGAGAGCCTGGCGCTCCATCAGAACTGTGGGACGAACCTGCTTGTATCTGGTTTTGCAGCTGGATTGGCTGGCGCCGCAGGAATGATTGGCGCAGGAAATCGGGTCCGGGATAAAATCGAACGCCTGCCAGTGATCACCGCATTAAGTGTCCTGGCCCTGCTGGTGGCGAAGCCCCTTGGACCTCTGGTGCAAAAAATGGTTACGACCAGCGGAACACCAGGGTCTCTCAAGATCACCTCGATCAAACCCTATAATTTCAATGGCCGTCCAGCCCATCGGATCAGCACCCAGGATTAACATGAGCAAAGCCTCACCCTGCATCTATCTGCTTCACGGAAACGATGAATTTGCCATTCAAACCTTCTTGAAAGAAGGTTTGATAGCAAAGATGGGCGGAGGAGCTGATGCCACGATGGATATCACGTCACTCGACGGGCGAACAGACAGATTGGAAGCCATCCAGGGAGAGGTCCAAACGATCCCTTTTCTCAGTAAACGGCGGATGGTGATCCTGAATGATCCCCTGGCCCTGGCAAAAAAGAGCCCCAAATCTTTTAAGGAATTCTTATCGACTGTGCCTGAGACAACTGCCCTGATCCTGGTGGAGGGAATATTAACCCCGCCCAAAGGCGGTGGAGTCCACTGGCTGCTGGACTGGACCCAAACCCATTCGGACCGCTGCTGGAGCAGGGGTTTTTCGCTGCCAACTGGTGCTGCCATGACCAATTGGATCGAAACCCAGGCTGAACAGATGGGCGGGATTATGGAACGGCAGGCAGCCCAATTATTGGCTAGCTACATCGATGAGGATCCCCGCCTGGCCAAAATGGAGATAGAAAAACTGCTCACCTATGTAGACCATGCCCGGCCGGTCACTGAGGGTGATGTTACTGCCTTGGTATCGGATGTCCGCCAGGGAGATGTTTTTGAAATGGTGGATGCCATCGGTTCGGGTGATGGGAAAAAAGCAATCTTTATGCTGCGAAGGTTGCTGGAGGATAGTGAACCCCTCTCCCTGTTTGGTATGATCATACGCCAGTTCCGACTGCTGATCCAGGTCAGGGAGCTGGTAGATGAGAACCCTTCCCAGGATCATTACAGCATCGCCAAGCAGATCGGATCCCATCCTTATCCGATCCAGAAATTGATGCCCCAGGCCAGGACCTTTACCCTCGACCAATTAAAAAAAATCTACCATCAATTATCGGAAGTCGATCAGGCGATCAAAACCGGCCAATTGGAAGTTCATTTGGCCCTGGATTTATTGGTTGCTTCCCTCACGCAATAAGGTTAAACAAATTCCCCTATGTTAGAACCCATCCCAACCATCAGGCTTAAAAACGGTCTTGAAATTAAACTAAAAGAGATCCATACCGCACCCTTGATAAGCAGCTGGGTCTGGTACCGGGTTGGCTCCCGGGACGAATTACCCGGCAAACACGGCATCTCCCACTGGGTGGAACACATGCAGTTCAAGGGCACAGAACGCTTCCCGGCAGATGTGGTCGAAAAAGCTGTCTCCCGGGCTGGCGGCATGTGGAATGCCTTTACTTACCTGGACTGGACCACGTATCTGGAGACTATGCCGGCAGATCAGATCGATCTGGCCTTAAGTATGGAAGCTGACCGGATGAAAAACACCATCTATCAGCCGGATGAGGTCGAGTCCGAGCGATCGGTTGTGATCTCGGAAAGGCAGGGTCGGGAAAACAACCCTGATTTTTGGCTCAACGAGGCCGTGCATAATGCCGCATTCAGGATCCACCCTTATCAGCATGTCATTATTGGCGACAAGGTTGATCTTGAAAATATGAGCCTGGAGGATCTGTACGGACACTACCAGAATTATTATTCTCCCAATAATGCGGTGATCGCGATTGCTGGTGATTTCGATCAGGACCAGATGCTGAAAAAGATCACCGATCTCTATCAGGATATCCCTCAGGGTCCTCCCCCTTCCCGAATAAACCGGCCAGAGCTGCCCCAGCGCGGTGAAATCCGACTGACCGTGGAAGGTCCGGGCGATACGATCATGGGGGATGTGGTTTACCATACACCTCCTGCCAGCCACCCCGATTTCTTTCCTCTGCTGATCCTAGACAGCATTCTCTCTGGCCCCCAGGGATTGAACATGTTTGGCGGGGGTGGGATCTCCAATAAAACCTCTCGCCTTTATAACAAAATGGTTGAATCCAAAGATGTAGTAGTGGATATCCAGGGAGGTCTTCCTGCCACGATTGATCCTTATCTCTACAGCTTGAACTTTATCGTGCACCCCAGCTCCACAACTCAAAAAGCCCTCCAGGTTCTGGATGAAGAGATCCAGCGGATGCAAGACACACCCCCGGGCGTGGATGAACTGGAACGGGCACTTAAGCAAACCCGGGCTTTATTCGCCTACGGCAGTGAAAGCATCACCAACCAGGCTTTCTGGATGGGTTTTTCAGAGATGTTTGCCAGCTATGATTGGGTGACAGGCTATCTGGATAATCTGGGTTCGGTCTCTCCAGAGGACGTACAGCGGGCAGCCCAAACCTATTTACTGCCCCAGAACAGGGTTATAGGCATTTATCAACCATCCCAAAAAGGGAATAATCACCGATGAAAACGCCGGGTTTCTCCTCACTGAACATAAAATCCCTGCCCGGACCGCATGATATCACCCGGACTGAATTATCTAACGGGATCAGAGTGCTGGTCAGGCCTAACTTTAACACTCTATCGGTTGCGCTCACCGGCTATCTTCAAGCAGGCAGCTTATATGATCCATTGGACAAACTGGGGCTGGCTGATTTCACAGCATCCACCTTGATGCGGGGAACAGAAAATCACACCTTCCAGGAGATCTATGACCGGCTGGAGTCGATCGGCGCCAGCCTGGGGGTCAGCTCCGGGTCCCATACGGCCGGCTTTGGCGGCAAAGCTCTGGCAGATGATCTGCCAATTCTGCTGGATACTTTGGCAGACGTGCTTCAGAATCCGGTATTTCCCAAAGCCAATATTGAACGCGTCCGCTCCCAGCTGCTGACAGGGCTGGATCTGCGGGCCCAGGATACCGGCGAAATGGCCGGGATGGGATTTGACCAGATCTTGTACCGTGACCACCCCTACAGCCTTCCAAGCGATGGTTATACCGAAACCATCCAGGCCATTAAGGTCAAGGATCTCAAAGCCTTCCATCAAAGTTATTTTGGACCCCGGGGCATGGTGGTGGTGATTGTCGGACCGATCCAGCCAGAAGCAGCCCTGGCCCTCGTAGAACAAAGCCTGGGAAGCTGGACCAATCCCGATCAGAAGGAAGTCCTGGATGTACCGGATGCTCCGGTTTTAATCGAAACTGTCCAGCAGCACACTGTGGTATCTGAAAAAAGCCAGTCTGATATCGTGCTGGGCGCAGCTGGGCCCCGCCGGAGCCAGGAGGATTTTTATCCGGCCCTGTTGGGCAACAGCATCCTGGGCCAATTTGGATTAATGGGAAGAATCGGTGAATCGGTCCGCAACAAAGCCGGACTGGCATATTACGCCTACAGCGCCCTCAGCAGCAGTATCGGACCCGGTCCCTGGAGTGTGGCCGCAGGAGTGGATCCTAAAAACCAGGACCAGGCCATCTCCTTGATCATTGACGAGATCAAAAAATTCACATCCGAGGGTGTGTCTGATGAAGAGCTGGAAGATGTCAAAAGCAATTACATCGGCAAACTACCGCTCTCGCTGGAATCCAATAGCGGTGTGGCGGGGGCTTTGGTGAATATCGAAAGGCATGGATTGGGGCTGGACTACTTCCAAAAATATGAGGGCATGATCCAGAAGATCAGCACCATGGATATTCTCAATGCGGCCAAAAATTATTTGGATCCTGAGAAGTTGGCAATATCGACAGCAGGGCCAGAAATATGAACATCTCTTCCGGAATCGACCTGATCGAAATTTCTCGAATCCAAAAAGCTCTCGACCGCCATGGAGTGCGCTTTCTGGAAAGGATCTTCAGCCCGGCAGAGCTGGACCGTCTGCGCAGGTTCCAGGCCAGGAAACCCAATCCCAGGGTGATCACTGCCGAGATCGCAGCCCGCTTTGCCGCCAAGGAAGCCTGTTCCAAAGCCCTCGGTACAGGAATAGGCCCGGTATCCTGGAAAGAGATGGAGATCCTCAATGAGCCATCTGGCAAACCCATCCTGCATCTAACTGGGCGGGCTGCCCAGATCGCCCATGTGCTGGGATATACCAGCTGGTCGGTCAGTTTGACCCACTCCCGGGATCTCGCATCTGCGGTGGTGGTCTGTGCCGGGGAGATGGTTTAAAGGGCAGGGGATCAGTCTTTTTCAATACCAGAAAAATAGGTGATCACTCCAGAGATGATGATCATCCCGGCACCCACGATTTGGATCAACACCAGGGTTTCTCTCAAAAAGATCATTGCCAGCACACTGACGATCACTGGCGTCATCATGGACATCATAGTCATATAGGAAGCGCTTGAAATTTCCAGGGTGTTGTTAAGGTAGGTCCAGGTCATCGCCAGCAGAAAACCATTCCCCACTGCATAAGCGACCCCCGTGAGAGGCATCTGGCAGCAAGCCATGATCGGCTGCAGGTCACCATAGATACCGGGCACCCAAACAGCTAAACCGACCAGGATCAGGATCATCGGCAGCCCTGCAACCGGTTTTTGCAGGGTCACGATCTCAACCCGGATCGGTTGGGTTTTGAGACTTTTTCGAACCAGGACATTGCCCAACGACCAACAGACACAGGCCCCCAGGATAAAAAGGTCCCCGATCCTGGGCAGCAAGACCTCCCCCCTGGTCGTTAGCAGGTACGCGCCTGAGATCATGCTGACCACCATCAGCACCTTTATGACAGTCAAGCGTTCTTTGAGGATCAACCAGGCAAAAAGGATCGTGGTGACTGTAGCAAGCTTAACTAGAAATCCGGCATTGATCGCAGATGTTAATGAGATTCCGATGATGCTTAAACTGGTTCCTAATCCGGATTGGATACCGTTGGCAAGAAAAAGGTTCCAGAACAGCCTGGGCTGATGACTGAAAAAATCTTTGGCTTCGGAGGCATATTTTGGCAAGACCAGGATAGCCAGAAATCCAAGCGCAATCAGGATCGACAGCAACTGGTAGGAAAGCACCCGGGCTCCGGAGTTAAAGGCCAACTTGGTGAAAAAGATTTGCAGCGCCCAGAAACCGGAAAACATCATGATATTAAATAGGGCTGATCTTCTGAGGTTATCCAATGGTTTAATTATCATGGTTACTCGGACACTGAGAAGGATCCGACCCGATTGGGAAATTTATTCTATTATCATCCGGAAACAGGCTGAACTGATTCTGGAAACAGCAACCCGTTTCATCAATCCGATCCAACACTATAAACCTTATCACCTGGCCGAACTTCTCCTCCCACCTGGCCTTCACTGAGGACCAGCAAGAATCCTCTGCGGCCATTATGCAAAAACTGCAGGATCTCTTTTAGCTCAGCCGCTGGTATTTTTTCATTCTGCCTCCGGGCGGCAAAATGGCTGAACTCCTCGCAGGGTGCTGCTATTTGGGCCTGGTCCAGGATCAGCAGTTGTCCGGTTTCCTGGTTCTCAATCCCGATCCGGGATCCAAGATCATCCAGCCAGACTTCTCTGGGATATTCTATGATGATATTCTCCCCGGCTGAACCGTAAACCATATGTTCCCCGAAGCGTTCCTGCATTTTGTCATAATGTGAAGTAAATCCGATACAGACCAGATCGTCATCATCATATTTTTTATCTGGATGATCAAGATGATGAATATCAAGCACACGTTCCCCATCCGGGGTAATTGCTTCAATTCCTTTTGAATTGATGAATAGACGATCAACCACCAACCGGCGGGATTCATCATAAAAATATCCTGGGGCTTTCTCAATGATCAATCCTTTTGGCTGCAGCTGTACAAGATTGATAATACCCAGGTCTCTGGTTTTCTCCACCATTATCTTTGACCTCCATTTGGATAACTAAAAAACGCTAGCTGAGCTCAGCAAACTCAAGGATCTTCTGCAATTCAACCTGAACTTCAGCTGGAAGTGGTTCCGGTTGGTGTATTTCCAAAATCCTTTGAAATTCGGCTCTGGCTCGTTCCCGGATCTCAAGCCGGGGTATTTCATTCATTACTGGCGGGGGCTGGGTCAAGGTTGGCAGCCAAATATCCCTGATCGTGCGGCGGGTATGTTTTTGTCCCAGGAAATGTCCTCCCGGTCCAACGGCCTGGATGGTATCAAGAGCCAATTGATCCGGAGTGGTTTGAATGCCTTCTGCAAGGCGGCGGTGGGTGTGATAGATCTCATCATCGAACAGGATCTGTTCCGGCACCAATAATGTTGCGGCTTTAAGCAAACCAAGTCCTTCTACCATCTCCGCTCCAACCAGGGGAGTGAACAAGGATGTATACACACTATCCCGCCCCAGCTGCCAGGAACCGGGCGTGGGGCAATCAACACTGAATGCCCCAGCCAGGGAAGGCACATTCCAGTCATGGGCTATTTGAACAGCAGCAGCATTGCAGAGATATTTCTCGGATATACCGGTCAGATAATTCCCGGATCGGGGATCCATGACAGAAGCCAAGATTGAATGATAGACTGGCGAACCCGGTGCAACCAATTGCATCAGCACCATGGCACTGACAACCTCACTATTGCCAACAGCCAGTGCTCCAGCCATGGTTGCTGGTGAGGTTGATCCCAAATTTGGCATGGCCATAAATCCCACGGGAACACCTGCCCTGGCATATAACATGGCCCCTTCAATGCCTTCCCGGTCCTGCCCCAGGGGAGCTATAGTGCAAACCAGGCTTGAGATGGGTGGTTTGGATGCTAGATTTGCCTTACTTCCGGCGATCACCTCCCCCATTTCCAGGGCATAACGAGCCAGATCCTCGCCGATGATGGTTACGCTCTGGATGTGTTTGCAGGTATTGTTGAAGCTGGCATCCAGCTCATGCAGCGGAGATGCTGGACCAAAATCCTGGGCGCTCACTATGGGCCAATAGAAGGAAATTGAAGAGAGATGATCCGCGATCCTGGCCATCATGGCCACATCAGCCTTGGTAGAACGCCTGCGCTCACCCGAATGAAAATCGATGGTCTCAGTACCGCTGCCATCGGTAGCAAAATAACTGGACTTGCCATCCAGGATCAAATCCGTGCCATCCGCCCTCCCGGAAAGGGTATAGGACCGGGGTGCAAAGCTCATCGCTTCGAGGACCAGGTCTGGGGGGATTTTTACAATCTGGCTCTCAAAATCAACCCGGGCTCCATGATCAGAAAAAATCTTGAGCGCTTTTTGTGATGGGAAATGGATGCCCACAGATTCCAGGATATGCAGGGTTGCCGCCCGGATCTCAGCGATCTGCGCGATACTAAGAATTTCAACTCTGAGTTTAGGTTGAATGGGTTGAATATTCACCATATAAACATCCTGTTTCAGGGAGTATATACTGCCCGAAAAACTTCAAAGTTCTTATGAGGTACTTATCCGGATCGTTTTTTTAAATTGGCTTATTGATGGCATCAAGGATCTCTTCCTGATGCTCCCCGTTATGCTCGATCATATACTCGATCATCAACGATATACTTCCACGCTCATCTCCCCAGGGGAAGTTTAGATCAGTCTGGAATTTTTCAGCTGGAATTTGCCTGACGGTATCAATAAATTCTTCCCTGGCTTGCTCCCATTCCAGGCGTAGTTGTGGGAGAGGTAATTTGCTGAGTTCAATTACTTTTTCAGCGTTGTAATCGGTTTCATCTCCGGAAATTCCAGGGATGATGTATTCGCTTCCTGCCAGGAAATCCCGGATAGCCCGGATCAATACCCGGTCCCAGGTGGCAATATGCCCCAAGATGTCCCTGATACACCAGCCGGTATCTGGGTGAATGACCAGATCTAGATCCAGTCCTGAGATGACGAGTTCAAGATCCTGGTGGGTATCCGATAACTGTTTGAGAATTCTGTTCTTGATTTCATTATCCATAAACCAGCTCCTTACTTATCCAATATCTCGAACCTCCTGGATCCTGACCATAAAAACCTCCCGATCGCTCCAGTCCCAGGCAGAAAATCTCTGGACAAAAGACCAAACTTCCCTTCGCCAACTTAATGTATTATACACAAATAGTTCCGATTTTTACGAATAAAACCCATATTCATGTAGTTTTCGGCAATATTTTCCGGGATATCTTGACATTTCGGAAGCTATCAATTATCCTGACTGAGTAAGGTATCAAATCTGATTTAGCCTTAAATATGCAAGGCGGGAATAATGCATAAGCCCGATGGCCTGGACTGGAAAATTATCCGCTTATTGATGAACGATGGACGTTTATCCAGCGCGGATATTTCCCGCAAACTGGGTGATGTATCCCCCCGAACGGTGACAAATCGGATAGATATATTGACCCAAAGTGGGATCATTAATATCCGGTCCATCGTCAATCCCGACAAATTGGGATACTGTGTGCTTGCTGATGTATTTATTGAGACCGAACCCGGGAAGCTCAGGGAAGTAGCCCATCAATTGAGGGATTATTCCCAAATCAGTTATATTGCTCTCGCCACTGGAGATACAGATATTATCATCTCAGTCAGAGCCAAGGAAATTGACGAGTTATATAATTTTGTGATCGAAACAATTGGCAATATTCCCGGCGTTCGTCATACCAAAACCTTCCCTTTGCCCTTAAATATCAAAGATATTACCTCCTGGCTGCCTCCCGAGGTTAACGATCCCGGGTCATAAGGATAAGCCGGAAAGTCAGGTCATCTAGAGGAGCATTCCATGAATGATAAACAGCCAGCCTCCAAAAACTCCAAATCTCTGCCTTCTCAAGCCCAGGTAGTAATTATTGGAGGAGGAGTGATCGGCTGCAGCATAGCCTATCATCTCACAAAGTTAGGCTGGAAGGATGTCATCCTCCTGGAAAAGAGCCAGCTGACTGCAGGCACAACCTGGCATGCGGCTGGCCTGGTTGTCACCCCAAGTGGTGATGAGCTCAGCGTTGAGCTTTCCACTTATACAGTCGACCTTATCAAATCCATTGAAAAAGAAACCGGGCAAGCAACAGGGTTTAAAGATATTGGATACCTGCAGTTGGCCTGCACCCCAGATTGGCTGGAGGAGCGCCGCCGGATGGCCGTCGCCGCCCGCAGGTTAGGAGTTAACTATCAGGAAATTTCTCCAGCAGAAGTCAAGAAGATGTGGCCTCTGGCCAATACAGACGATATTATCGCCGGATTTTTTACACCCGAAGACGGCAGGGTCAATCCAGTGGATTTCACGATGGCCCTGGCAAAAGGCGCTCGCATGGGTGGGGTGCAGATCTATGAAAACACAGAAGTGATTGGCATCAATCAAATCAAGGGCCAGGTGACAGGAGTTGTCACCCCGCTCGGTGAAATCAAGGCGGAGATCGTAGTCAATTGCGGTGGTCTTTGGGGCCGGGAAATTGGAAAAATGGCCGGCGTAAATGTGCCTCTTCAGGCTGCCGAACACTATTATTTATTAACTGAACCCATTGAAGGTGTGCACCCGGATTTGCCGATCATTGAAGATTTTGGCCGATATTCATATTTCAGAGAAGAGGTCGGAGGGCTGCTGGTGGGATTCTTTGAACCGGTAGCTGGTCCCTGGGCTACGGATGGCATACCCAAGAATTTTTCCTTTGGGGAGCTCAAACCTGATTGGGACCGGATGATGCCTTATGTTGATATCGCCATGGAGAGGGTACCGATCCTGAGAGATGCAGGTATCCATAAATTCTTCTGCGGCCCGGAAAGTTTTACGCCTGACGGAGGCCCCCTGCTGGGTGAATCCCCCGAGTTGAAGAATTTCTTTGTTGCAGCCGGCCTGAACTCCTTGGGCATTCTCCAGGGTGGTGGAGTTGGAAAAGTCATGGCCCAATGGATCGTGGATGGATATTGCCCTGTTGAATCCCTGCACATTGATATCGCCCGCTGCTTTAAATTCCAGGGAAACCAGCACTATTTGACAGATCGCACGGTGGAAACTCTGGGCCTGCAGTACCAGCTGATCTATCCCAACTTTGCCAACCAGTCTGCCCGGGGGCTTAGAAAAACTGCTATCCATGAGCAGCTGGCGAAGGCCGGGGCCTATTTTACGGAAGGTATGGGATGGGAAATTCCCGATTGGTATGCGCCGAAGGGCGTAGAGGCGAAAATTGAGCAGTATTCCTGGGGGCGCCAGAATTGGTTCACATATCTGGCCGAGGAGCATAAAGCCTGCCGGGAAGATGTGATCTTGATGGATCTAACCTCAATGTCGAAGATACTCGTCCAGGGAAATGACGCCGAAAAGGTCCTGAACAAGATCTGCGCCAACGATGTTGCTGTCCCGGTCGGGAAAGTAGTTTACACCCAGTGGTTAAATGAGCGGGGCGGGATGGAAGCCGATTTGACTGTCACCAGGCTGGCAGAGGACAAATACCTGATCATCAGCGCAGGGGATTTTTATACCCACGATCTTCTGTGGTTGAAGAGATATATCCCTTCCAGTTCCCACGCCTTTGTGACGGATATGACATCAGCCTTCACTCTGTTGAATATTCAGGGTCCAAAATCCCGGGAGCTGATCCAAAGGATCACAACCGCTGATATTTCAAAATCTGCCTTTCCTTATATGACAGCCAGGGAGATCGATCTCAACTATGCCAACGCCCTTGCCATGCGGGTGACCTTTGAGGGCGAATTGGGTTTTGAGCTTTATATCCCGACAGAATTTTCAGCCCATGTATATGATGCCCTGATCGCCAACGGCAGCGAGCTGGGTTTGCGGCATGCTGGTTTTCAGGCTTTGAATTCGTGCCGGATAGAAAAAGCCTACCGGGAGTATGGCTACGATATGGATAATCAGGATACTCCTCTGGAAGCCGGGCTGGGTTTTACAGTTAAATTCGACAAACCCGGCGGTTTTATAGGAAGAGACGCCTTGCTGAAGCATAAGGAAAACGGCCCATTAAAATATCGCCTGGTGCAGTTCCTGCTTGATGACCCTGAACCTTTGCTGTACGGCAATGAATTGATCTACAGGGATGGGGTGAACGTGGGATACCTGCAAACCGGATCCTATGGTTTTACTCTTGGTGGAGCAGTTGGGATGGGCTTTGTTGAAAACGAAGAGGGCGCTACCCCGGAATTCATCAATAGTGGAAAATACGAAATTGATATTGCCGGAGTTCGATATACTGCCAGAGCTTCCCTGACACCGATGTATGATCCAACAGGAAAAAGGGTCCGTTCCTGAGGGAAAGGATCGACATATTATCAAGATACAATATATTTTAATGTGGGATTGTGCCCCACTTGACTAAAGAAGGCCAGGCTGAAATATGAATTACCTGAATGATACCTTGGACATACAAGTAGAGCTTTTTTCGATCTTGCGCGATAAACTTCCCGCTGAACTAAAGGGGAAGACGAGCCTGCATTTAACCGAAGGTGCAACCCTGGAAGATCTTTTACAGGAACTTGACATCAGCCGCAAGGTTGTCATCAGCGTGAATGAAGTTCAGGTTACAGATCATTCCCGGAAATTGGTAGATGGTGAAAAAGTAATGATATTTTCCTCAGTCGGCGGAGGGTAGTCTCAGGGAAAAAGGAGAAAACCATGGCTCACGGATACCACGGAAAGATATTGCATGTTGACCTCACCAAGGGCGAATTTCAGGTAGAAGAACCCGGTGAGTCCTTCTACCGCAAATACCTGGGAGGCAGTGCCCTGGCAATGCATTACCTGCTCAGGGATATGCCTGCCAATGCGGATCCACTGGGACCAGATAATATACTGGTTTTTGCACTCAGTGTGGTTACCGGAGCAGCTATCTCCGGACAAAGCCGCCTGACAGCAGCCGCAAAATCTCCCTTAACCGGGGCGATCGGAGATTCCCAGGGGGGTGGTTTCTTTCCTGCTGAATTAAAATTTGCCGGATTTGATGCCCTGGTTATCAAAGGCAAATCCCCCAAACCAGTATATATCTGGATCAAGGATGGCCAGTACGAACTAAGGGATGCATCTCACCTTTGGGGATCGATCACCGGCGAGGTGGAAAAAGCTATCCGGACTGAGCTGGATGACAAGAAGATCGAAGTTCTGCAAATCGGTCCAGCTGGAGAAAAAGCTGTCAGATTTGCGGGAATCTTCAGCAACTCCAACCGGGCCAACGGGCGCACTGGCATGGGAGCTGTAATGGGATCCAAGAACCTGAAAGCAGTGGCAGTCAGGGGGAAAAACCGGCCCAGCATAGCTGACAAGAGCAGGCTTACCAAACTGGCAAAGTGGGGCACTGAAAACCTGGACGAATCTGATATTGCCGGATTAGCAAAGTTCGGCACCAATGAGACAACCGGGGCGAATCAAGCAACGGGAACCCTGCCGGCGTACAACTATAACAGTGGTGTATTTGAGGGCTGGGAAAAGATTGACGGACCAACCATGTATGATACTGTTCTGAGAGGTGCGGCAGAGGGCAATCAAGATCGAGTTGGACGGGATACCTGCTATGCCTGTGCGGTCCGCTGCAAAAGAGTGGTTGAGATCAATAATGGTCCCTACCAGGTTGATCCCTATTATGGTGGTCCTGAATACGAAACCACCTCAACATTTGGGAATTATTGTGCGATCGATGATTTGGCCGCCATCTGCAAAGCCAATGAGATCTGCAATAAATACGGCCTGGACACAATTTCCTGCGGGGCCACAATATCCTGGGCTTTTGAAGCTTTCAACGAAGGAAAGTTGACCCTCGATGATACCGACGGTCTTGATCTGAGCTGGGGGAATGCGGATTCGATGGTCAAACTGACTGAAAAAATTGCCCTGCGAGAAGGGTTTGGGGACATCCTGGCAGAGGGTTCTGAAAGGGCCGCCAAACAAATCGGCCGGGGAACCGAGGCCTACCTGATCACTTTTAAGGGACAGGAAGCTCCCGCCCACATGCCCAGGGTAAAACGCTCCCTGGCATTGGTTTATGCAGCTAATCCATTTGGTGCAGATCATCAATCCCATGAACATGATCCAGTCATTGAAGATGACTTTGAATATTACACGGAACGCCTGGGGGTGATGGGATTTACCGAACGCACAGAAACCCGCTCGTTGAGTCCAGAGAAGATCCGCTTTACAGTAGCTTCCCAACGCCTGTACAGCGCTATGGACAGCTTAACTATCTGCCAATTTGTATTTGGATCCTCCTGGCAGCTGTATGGACCGGAAGACATTGTCGAACTGGTACAGAGTGTGACCGGTTGGGAGGATTTCAGTTACGCTGATATCGAAAAAGTTGGCGAGAGGCGCATCAATATGATGAGAGCCTTTAATGCCCGGGAGGGGATTGACCGCAAGCAAGATCTGGTGCCCGAAAAACTATTTAAGCCGCTCAAGGGCGGGGTCAGCGACGGTTGGAAGCTGGACAAGGCAGAATTTGAATCTGCCCTGGATAAATATTACGAACTCTCCGGGTGGGAAATTGCTAGCGGCCTGCCCACTCCTGCAAAATTAAAAGAGCTGGATCTGGAGTGGGTAGCCGATTTGATCTGAACCCGGATATATGAAAAGACCCTCACAAAATGTGAGGGTCTTTTTTTCATCTGGACAGGGATCCAGGTTAACAGCGCACTCTGAGAAGTTTTGGATCGTACATCGGCCTGAGGGAGACCGCTGCGGGATACCGGGTACCAGCGATATCGATCTCATAAGAACCATTGAGAACAAAATCCTTGTCAACGGTGCCACCCTCATTTTCAACAGGACCCACTCCAACAGACGCCCCCAGCGTGTGTCCATATGCTCCAGCCATAATATATCCTACAGGGATATCATCTCGATAAATGATCTCACCATAGTACAGCATAGGTTCAGGGTCTTTAAGCAGGAACTGCGGCATCAGATAGGAATATCCCCTTTCCTTGATCTTCAACAGCTCTTCCCGACCGATAAATCCTCCAGGTTTATCAAATTTCACAAATCTACCCAATCCAACTTCCAGGGGAGTATCCGTATTATCAATATCAGAACCATAGTCGCGATAAGCTTTTTCCAGGCGCAAAGAATTCAACGCTTGCAGGCCGATTTGTTTTAAGCCAAATTCGGTTCCCGCTTCAATAATTCGATCGTATACATGCAGGGAGAATTCTGTGGGGATATAAAGTTCCCATCCCAGTTCACCCACATAGGTCACCCTGAGAGCTTGCACCGAGGAATATCCGATATCGATCTCCTGCATAGTCAGGAACGGGAACGCTTCATTGGACATATCAGCATGGGTTAACCTGGTCAGCAGGTCGCGGGACTTCGGCCCCTGAAGGTTCAACACGCTGTAGGCAGAGGTAATATTGGTCACAAATACGTGCGCTTCCGAAGGGATGTTGCGCCTCAACCAGGCCTGTACGGCCGTGGTGGTCCCATCTGCAGTCAGAACCAGGAATTGATCCTCTGCCATTCTGGTCACCGTGAGATCGGCTTCAATAGTACCCTTTTTATTGCACCACTGGGTATAAACGCAGCGGCCGACAGGGACAGCTATATCGTTGGCAGAGATCAAATTGAGATATTTTTCAGCTTCACGTCCCTGGACAAGTATTTTTCCCATTACGGAATAATCCAGCAGGGATACATCTTCCCGGGTCGCCCGATGTTCTTCGGCAGCGTACTCAAACCAATTCTGGCGTCCCCAGGAATACTCTACCTTTGGTTTCACACCCTCGGGTGCAAACCAATCCGGGTATTCCCAGCCGGCATAAGCCCCAAAATAGGCCCCAGCATCGGCTAACCGGCCGTGGAAAGCTGATTTCCGGGCATTCCGGGCCCGTTGAAAATGTTTGTTTGGATAACCGTCTTCGAACATCACTCCCAATACTTCCACAACCCGATCCTGCAGGTAGGCGGAGTTATTCTCAAAAGGCAGGGTGCGGGCGATATCAATTTCTGTGATATCTACATCAGGAATTCCATCCACGATCCACTGGGCCATCACCTTGCCTGCCCCTCCCCCTAACAGGATTCCGAGGGAATTAAAACCTGCCGCAACATAAAAGTTGTCCAGTTCAGGAGCCAAACCCATCATCGGTCCCAGGTCAGGAGTAAAGCTTTCAGGGCCGCAAAAGAATTTATGGATGCCAGCATTTTCCAGGGCCGGGATACGTTTCATGGCATTTTCGACATGAGGCATCATCCGGTCCCAGTCGGGATTGATCTCACCAAAGGTAAAATTATCAGGCACACCATTCAGCGACCAGGGAGCTGATACGGGTTCAAACAACCCTAATAACACCCCGCCAACTTCTTCCCGGTAATAAGCATATTTATCCAGGTCCACTAAAACCGGTAATTTCGCGTTTATTCCTTCTACGGCTTCTGTGATCAAATAATAGTGTTCTGTGGGCTGCAGAGGCACATTTACTCCAGCCATTTCTCCCACCGCACGGGCCCACATGCCAGAACAGTTCACGACGTACTCGGCGCTGGTTTCACCTTTCTCAGTTATCACTCCCGTGATCCGGTTGCCATCTTTGGTGAAACCCGTGACCGGAGTATCCTCGAATATCTGCACTCCCCCCATCCTGGCTCCTTTGGCCAGGGCCATGGTCACATCGACCGGGTTTATCCTCCCATCCCCGGGAGCAAAAAAACCAGCCAACACATCATCTGTGTCAGCCAGGGGCCAGAGTTCTTTCACTTGCTCAGGAGTAAGTTCCTCGACTGGCACATCAAAGTAGCGATCAAAGGCCGCTACCCGGCGCAACTCTTCCAGTCTGTCCGGGGTCGTGGCCAGAGTAAGCAAACCCACACCTTTGTGGCCGGTAGCCAGGCCGGTTTCCTTCTCCAGCTCGCTGTAAAGTTTCAGGGTATATTTCGCCATTTTAATGGTAGTAGCACTGAAAAATCCGCCCGCTTCGATCAAACCAGCCGCGTGCCAGGTCGTCCCGGAAGTAAGCTGGGCCCGTTCATAGAGCACAATATCCTTCCAGCCAAGTTTTGCCAGGTGATAGGCAGTGCTGCAGCCGATCACGCCGCCACCGATGATCACAACTTTGGCTTTCTTGGGAAATTTCTTCTTCTCAGCGGATTCTTTCTCGGCCATCTTAACTCCCTAACTCTGATGCTTTTTTGTCCCCGGCTGCCAGGATCTTTTCCATTTCCTTCAATGCGGCCTCCGGCAGTGGCTCAGGGTGGTGATTCTTCTCCAGCTCTTTGAATTGCTCCAATGCGATCTCACGTGGTTCTCTGAGGTTTCCTTCCGGGTCGTGCTGATCAAAAAAGGGAGAATAATGGAAATCGCGTATGTGAGTCCGGGTATGTTTCTGGCGCATAAAATGCCCCTGGGGGCCAACTTCTTTGATCACATCGATGGAGATATCCAGATCCTTTACCTCCAGCTTTTTGTAGGTCTCATAAACATTCCTGGCGATCTCGGCATCCAGCATAATCTGCTCAGGATAGATGATCATCGAGGAATTCATCAATCCCATATAACCGCATAGATCACCCCCGGCCAGGGGAATCTGCGATCCACCAAATCCCGACTCAAAGGCTGACTGCCAGCCAATATCCGGCGCATCGCTGCTAAAAGAACCTCCTCCCAGGCTGGGCACACCCCAGGCGTGGGCCATTTGCACAGCAATGAAACTTACTGGCAGCGGCGTATCCCCAATATACCCTCCAGTTCGAGGATTCATCAGCGATGTGATGATCGAATGAAACACAGGGGCGCCGGGAAAAGCTAACTGCATTAATACCATCGCGCTCACTGATTCAGCATCACCCTGGATGATTGCCCCCAGAACGGACGCAGGGGCAGTTGATCCCATATTGGGCATGGCCATGAAGCTGGTGGGAATGCCTGCCTCGGCATAGATCAGGGCAGTTTCTATCCCATGTTCATCATGGCTGAGGGGGGCAATCCCGCAGATATTAGCACATACAGGTGGCCTCAAACGTCTTTCTTTTTCAGTGCCAGCCACAACAGTAGCCATTTCGACAATCGCGGGAGCCAGTTCAGGATGAACTGTAGTTCCACCTCTAACATGTTTTAAGGTGCTGGTCAGCCCTGCGTGACATTCGTGCAGGGGAGCTGTAAGGCCGTGGTCCTGGGCACTGACCATTGGCCAGAAAAAACTGACAAAGGGGATGGCATCAGCCACACGGGCCATCATGGCCACGTCAGATTTTCTCGATGAACGTTTTTCGCGAGTTTCCAGATCGATCACATGCACACCGCAACCATCCGTTGTCAAGTATGATTTACTGCCATCGAGGGTGAGATCAAATCTCGGTTCGCGCCCCCCCAGGACAATATCCCTTGGCGCTGTTGCCATGGCCTGATCTACAAGGTCGGGGGGGATGCGCACAATAAAAGACTCCCAATCCACATCAGCGCCATGATCAGCGAAAATACCTAAGGCTTTCTTCGAGGGGTACTTCACCCCCACTTCAGCCAGGAGTTGGTAGGTCCCTTTTTTCAGCGTATCAATTTCTTTTGGACTTAATATTTCAATTTTGTTGTGGGAGGAAAACGAGATAATGTCAGGAGTGGGTGAAAATTCTTTCATGGTCTATCACCTTTTTTAGCCGATCCAGGTATATAGTTAGCTATAAATCTGGCCTGGCGAGGGAAAAAACTCATCCCGGCTACCCAATATTCTGGATCGCCGGGATGTTGAGAGGGCTAGATCTTTCCGATCGTGCCGTCCCAGGTATCTACAGTTTTCTGTTTCTTTTCTTCTTCATCAAACCAGTGGGTGGTAACACATTTGGTCTCTGTATAAAACCGGACGCCATCTGCACCTAAAACATGAAGATCCCCAAAAAACGAGTTTTTGTGGCCGGAGAATGGGAACATGCCAACCGGGACTGGGATTCCCACATTGATTCCAACCATGCCAGCATCGGTTCTTTTGGCAAATTCCCGACTGTAATATCCATTCTGGGTGTAAATCGCTGAACCATTTGCAAACTGGTTGGCGTTCATCAGCTGAATACCTTCCTCAAAATCCTTGACCCTTTTGATACAGGTAACCGGACCAAAAATTTCCTCATGGCCTACACTCATATCTGGAGTGACATTGTCGAAGATGGTGGGGCCGATCCAGTATCCACCTTCATATCCTTCCACAGTTGCCTTTCTCCCATCGAGTACCAGCGTTGCACCTTCTTCTAGGCCCTTTTCGATCCAATCCAGCACATATTTTTGATGTCCCTTGTTGACCACCGGACCAAGCTCTGATTTCTTATCATAGGATGGCCCCATGATCCGTCTTTCCGCTAATTTCTTGATTTGCGCAACCAACTCATCGGCAATCGATTCCTGGACCACTACCACCGGCAAAGCCATACACCGCTCTCCTGCGCAGCCATAGGTAGCATTGACAATACCTGCGGCAGTCCGCTCAATGGGCGCATCTTCCAGCACCAGGCAGTGGTTTTTTGCTTCGCATAAGGCCTGGACTCTCTTGCCGTGGGCGGCAGCTGTAGAGTAAATATGTTTTCCTACCTTGGTTGAACCTACAAAGGTAATTCCTTTGACATCAGGATGAGAAAGGAATAATTCCGCCTCATGGCGGCTGCAAGTCATAACATTCACTACACCATCCGGCAGTCCAGCCTCATGCAGCATTTCGACAATTGCCAGGGCTGTCATCGGAGTTGAGCTGGATGCTTTTAAGACGATGGTATTGCCCAGAGCGATACAAAGAGGCACCATCCAGCCAAAAGGGATCATGGCCGGGAAATTCCAGGGAACCAAACCCACATACACACCTACCGCTTCCCGGTACATAACCGTATCATAATTCCGGGATGTATCCATGAGGGATTCCCCCTTCATTAACGAGGGAGCCCCACAGGCGAGCTCTACAACCTCGATGGCCTTGAGAACATCACCTTTGGCTTCCAGCCAAACCTTGCCATTTTCCCGGCAGACCAGCATGGTCAGATCATCAATATTATCTTCAAGGATCCTTTTAAATCGGTAGAGAATTTGGACCCGTTCCAGGACTGGGGTATCTCGCCAGGCGGGAAAAGCTTTCTGAGCTGCCGCAACAGCCATATTCACTTCATCTTTAGTGCAGAAGGGTGCTTTAGCGATGATCTCTCCGGTATTAGGGTCCGGGATCTCATAAAACTGGGTCGCCTTGGATGTACCTTTTTTCCCATTAATAAAATATCCTAATGTTTTCACTTCACTCATATATCACTCCGTTAAAGACACTAATATCTAATAAAGAACAGTTCAGTATTTTACCTCAAGGCGCAGCCACTTGATCCGATATAGCCAACGCACCTTCGATTATCTTCAATCCTTCATCGATTTGTTCTTCCGTTATACATAAAGGAGGAACGATAAAAATCAGGTTGGCATTGATGAATGTAAAGAGCCCTTGCTCCCGCAGGTACGCAGCAATCTCATTCATCGTTTTTAATTCTTCTTTGTTTGCATTACGGGCAGCACTGGGCTCTTTGGTTAATTTGTCTTTGACCACTTCGATGACCGAAAACAAGCCGATCTGGCGATAATCACCAAGGGAGGGATGGTCTTCCTTCAACGTTTTCAGGCGCTTCCCAAGGTAATCACCCATCCTGGATGCATTATCGATCAAACCATCTTCTTCATACGCTTGAACAGCGGCAACTCCTGCGGCGCATGAAAGCGGGTGTGCGCTGTAAGTAAGCCCACACCAAAGTTTCTCGTTTTCAAAATATGCAGCTATTTTCTCAGATACAATCACTCCTCCGAGAGGCGCATATCCAGAGGTGACCCCTTTTGCAAAAGTGATCATATCTGGAACCACATCCCAATGATCAACAGCAAACCATTTCCCGGTTCTCCCAAAGCCGCTCATAACCTCATCGGATACTAACAGGATCCCATATTTGTCACATAACTCCCGCATCCTTGGCCAATAGTCATCCGGTGGAATGATGATCCCATTCGAGCCCACAACTCCTTCCAGGAAGAGCGCAGCGATCTGATCCGGCCCTTCATACTGGATCACTTGCTCAATATGGGAAATACACTCCCGGTGGCAGGTTTCGATAGTCCATCCGAATGGACAGCGATAACAATAGGGATTCAGAACATGCACAACTCCCGGCATGGTCGGTTCAACCGCCCAGCGGCGGTTATCACCCGTTAATGCGATCGCCCCATGGGTTGCGCCATGATAGGAAATATATTGAGCAAGAATTTTATGCCGACCTGTAAATTGCCGGGCCATTTTAATCGCATTTTCATTTGCTTCAGCACCACCCAGGCAGAAAAATGTCTTGATCAAATCGCCTGGAGTCACTTCGGAGAGCAGTTTTCCCAGGCGGGCCCGGGGCTCCGTAGCTATTCCGGGGTGGGAATAACACAAGGCTTCAGCCTGGTCTTTAATCGCCTGGATCACTTTAGGATGCTGGTGTCCCAGGTTGACATTCATCAGCTGGGATGAAAAATCCAGGTAGCGCTTCCCGTCAGCATCCCAAAAATACACTCCTTCCGCACGCACCATCGGGACAGGATTAACCTGAGATTGCACGGCCCAGGAGAAGAATGTGTATTTTTTGCTCTCCCGGATTATTTGTTCTCCAGACATCTTTGGTATTTGATTACCCATAAAGTCCTCTTTTTACCCTATGCAGACATGGATTCCAAAAGCCAAGAAGTACAGCTATTTCTTGGTTGCGATAACTGAATCATTGAAGATATTTAAGGTTTCATTGACATCTTCATCTGACAGGGCATAACATAAGAACCAGGGCTCTCTAGCATCCCCGTCCGGTTGTACGCCCCGCTCAATGAGATGCCCGGCAAGTTCTTCGTACATCTCTCCATCCCCATTAAAGTACTCCCTGAAATCGCGGGGTTCTTCATCCACGCCCAAGACCAAGCCAAACATTGCAGGAACCCCAATTACCTGGTGAGGAATCCCTGCCTCGGTCAGGATCTCACGCATACCCTTCATCAGGGCAGTTCCCCGTTTATTGATGGTCTCAATAATGGGTTCTTTTTCTAAAATTTCCAGGGTAGCTATTCCTGCAGCAGCACCAACCACATTGCCGGAATATGTTCCACCGTGGGCCATGGCTCCCGGTTGGATGGTCATCATGACTTTTTCCTTACCAGCTATTGCGGCAACCGGAAAACCATTCCCAAGAGCTTTGGCATAGGTGACCAGGTCAGCCTGGATATTAAAATACTCCTGGGCTCCACCGTTGGCCAGTCTGAATCCGGTCTTGACCTCGTCAAATACCATCACGATCCCGTATTTGTCACAAAGCTCTCTGATCTTCTCGAGAAAACCGGGCAGGGGCATAATACTGGCAGCATTGCCAAGGATTGGTTCAATAAAAATGGCCGCAATATCACCCCATTTTGCGTCAATAGTCTCCTCAAGGCGCTCAAAATCATTAAAGGGCAGATTGATCACATACTCTGCAATGCCTTTGGGGATGCCCGAAGTATTGGGAGAGTTGATGGGACTCCGTTTTGAACCCAGGGACCCGGGATCTGTAGAGGCTGTGCTGAACATAAAATAATCCAGCATGCCATGATATTGCCCTTCAAATTTAATGAATTTTTCCCTCCCGGTATAAGCCCGGGCGATCCGCAGCGCGTGCATCGTAGCCTCAGTTCCGCTGTTGGTCAGGCGGACTTTATCCACATTACACATCTTTATAATACGTTCACAAAGTTCGATCTCGTAGGCTGTGGTCCAGGCAAAGATCGATCCGCCCTCGATTGCTTCCTGTACCTTTTTGGTGACTTCAGGGTAGGCATGACCGAGGATTATCGGACCAAAACCAAGGCGATAATCGATATAACGCTTTCCGTCCATGTCGTATACGTAGCTGCCTTCACCGCGGTCTATTACCAAAGTATCATTTTCTCCCCAGTAGCGGAAATTTGAATTCACTCCATAGGGCATAACTTTTAAGGCTTTCTGAAATAATGCTTTTGTTTTAGGTCCTTGCATACTCATGTTGATCTCCTTCAGATTAATTTCTTGGGGGTATTTTAGTAATTTCCTGTCAAAGTATTAGATCTATCTTGTCCTCAGGCTAATCAGTGGGAACAGGGCAGCTCCTTTCCAAGGCCCATCTTTTTAGCGTTCCGGTATACCTCTGGCAAAATGGCTGCATATTCTCCCCAAATTCCCAGGGCGATATACACAATCACTTCTTCTGCCAGTCTCTCGACCGGGCGATCTTCCTCCAACAATATCCGGCCATTCAGCATACACATCTTTATAATCAAACCGGCCTTCTTCCTTTAGCTGGATGATCTCTGGAATGCGGGGGCTGACATACTTCCAGCAATCGACGATCACCTTATCTGCCTCCAGGATCACGTCATGGCTGACCTCCTGATAGGTTCCCAGCCTGGCAATAAACAGGCCTGGCTTAACCCATTCCTGCTTGACCAATTCCTGGCTTCCGGTTGTGACAGTGAAAATGATATCCGATTCCTTGACAGCTTTTTCTCTCTCTTCCAGGGGTACAGCTTTTACCGGAAAGCCCAGCATTATTTCAAGTTCTGCAGCGCAGGCCTGGGCTGTTTCAAGCCGGAGATCGATAAAATAGGCCTTCTTCAGGTCAAAACGCTCAGCCAGGGCGATCAGATGTAATCGTCCCAGGGTTCCGGCACCAAAGATGGTAACAATTTCAGATTCAGGCCTGGCAAGATATGCTGTGGTAACCACTGTGGAGGCCGCGGTTTTCAGGCCAGTAATCCAACCGGCTTCCATCAAACAAGCCGGCAACCCGGTCTCGGCATCCAGCAGGATAACCATCGAAGATGTAGTTGGTCGATTATATTTTTCAGGGTTGATAGGGAAGTAACTGAAGGTTTTAACAAATGCCAGTGACTCACCTTCCATGTACCCTGAAAATGGCTTAATAAAACCATCCTCCCCAACCTTCATATAGTATTTATCCCCGTTGACCTGGCCAGCAGCATCCGCCCGAATGCCCTTTTCCGCCAAATCGACTGCCTCAGAATAGGTGATTGTTTTCTGGACATCAGCTTCGGTCAGGTACAGGATTTCTTTTGGGACAGGCATAAAGATCACTCCTCAATCAGTACCGCGGTTAGATCCAGTTTAATTAATTCGGATTGACGTTAAAACAGGCGACCCAGTGGTCAGTGTAATTTTCATTGAATAGGGGCTCCTCAACCGAACACCTTTCCTGGGCTACAGGACAGCGGGGATGGAATCGACAGCCTGAAGGAGGGTCGAGAGGACTGGGTATTTCTCCTTTGAGAATGGTGCGGTCTCGTTTTAAATTTGGTTTCGGAATTGGAATAGCTGACATTAATGCCTGTGTGTAGGGATGGAGCGGGTTGCTGATATAATTCATCCCTGCCCGCCAGTTCCACTAATTTTCCCAGGTACATGACCGCAACCCGATCGGAGATGTGCTCCACAACAGAAAGGTTATGGGCGATGAATAGATATGTCAAACCATATTCATCCTGCAGGTCCTGCAGCAGATTGAAGACCTGGGATTGGATCGACACATCCAGGGCAGATACAGGCTCATCACAAATGATGAATTTTGGCTTTAGCGCTATTGCCCTAGCAATACCGATTCTCTGGCGCTGACCACCAGAGAATTCATGGGGGTAGCGGTGGGCATGATACTCTTCAAGACCAACCTTATGAAGAATATCCATCACCAGTTCTGTTCTTTCAGCTGGTGTGCCAATATTATGGATATTTAATCCCGCTTTGATCGATTCGCTGATCGGGTGGCGGGGATTTAAGGAGGCATATGGATCCTGAAAGATGATCTGCATGTCCCGCCGGAGCGTTCTTCATTTCTTGTTTTTGAAGATCAAAAACGTTTTGGCCTTCAAACATCGACTGATCCGCTGGTAGGTTCTAGCAAATGAAGAATAGTTCGCCCAATCGTGGATTTTCCACACCCGGATTCTCCAACCAACCCCAGGGTTTCACCTTTGCGGATTGAAAAACTCACCCCATCCACTGCCTGGACCCAGTTCACGATCCTCCTGAACACACCTCCCCGAACCGGAAAATACTTCACCAGATCTTTGACGACTACCATATCTCCGTTGCGATTTTCAGATTTGTATTGTGTCATAGGTTTTAACTTCAGCCAACTAACAGGAAATGTGTTTCGGAGAAAGTTATGGTTTTGAGGGAGCTTCATGATCCTCAAAATCATGATACAGCCAGCATCTGACAACATGGTTTGGCATAACCTCATCCAACCCCGGGTTGAGCTCCTCACAGATCGTCAATCCATGTTTGACCCGGGCTTGACACCGGGGAGCAAAATTACATCCCGGCGGCAGATCAACCAGATTGGGAACAACCCCATCAATATCTGCCAGGCGGTGTTTGGTCTCTCCCAGAACCGGGATGGAATTGATCAATCCTCGGGTGTAGGGATGAAGAGGTTCTTCAAATAAAGGAGTCACGGCAGCTTGTTCCACAACCTGGCCGGCATACATTACAGCGACCCAATCTGCTATTTCTGCCACCACACCCAGGTCATGCGTGATCAGGATCACTGCAGTACCGATCTGGTTGCGAAGATCACGGATCAAGATCCAGGATCTGGGCCTGGATGGTGACATCCAGGGCAGTGGTTGGTTCATCTGCGATCAAGAGTCTCAGGCCGCAGGGCCAGCGCCATGGCGATCATCACTCGCTGGGCCTGTCCCCCGGACATTTCATGGGGATAGGCATGGGCTTTTTGTTCCGGATCCGGGATGCCAACCATGACGCAAGAGTTCAACTGATCTTTCCCAGATCTCCTCTTTACTCCAGGTTTGCGTGAATTTGGAAAACCTCAGCCAATTGGTCACCGACGGTAATGACTGGATTCAGGCTGGATTGGGGCTGCTGGAAGATCATGGAGATCTGGTTCCCGCGGATTTTTTGAATTTCCTTTTCAAAGTCAATTCCCGCAGATCCACCGAGTCCAAAATGTATTTCTCCCTCAATGATTTTGCCAGGGTTTCGAATCAGCTGCATGATCGATAAAGCTGTCACACTTTTTCCGCAACCTGATTCTCCAACCAGCCCCAGAATTTCTCCCTTTTTTGACGTTAAAATCAATCCCATCAACCGCTTTGACAACACCATCTTCCGTGAAAAAATAGGTCTTTAAGTCCTTTAATTTCCAGCAAGAATTGATCAGCTATTCTTTCAGTCAAGTAATTCTCCTCCGAGTAATATTCAGTGGAAGGAAGAGGCCTCTATTCATCGATTTGAGCCAGGATCTTATAGGGATCCAACGCATCCCGTAATCCATCTCCAATGAAGTTGATGGAAATGATTGTCAGGAAGATCATCAAACCGGGGAAGATTGCCAACCAGGGATACTGGGTAAGATGTTCCTGGGCATTATTCAACAGATTTCCCCAGCTGGGTGTGGGCGGCATAATGCCAAACCCCAAGAAATGATAGCCCTGATTCTTCCATAATGGCATAACCAATACCCAGAGTGGATTCAACAATGATCGGACCAAATCCATTGGGAAGGATCTCACTGATATAATCCGAAAATTGGATGCTCCCAGGGCTTTGGCAGCAGTGACATATTCCATCTCCCGAAAAGTAAGAAATACAGCTCGAACCAACCGGGCAACAGTTGGCCAGGAGAGAATGCCCAGAACAACCGCAATGGTCATCACGCTGTTGCTTTTGACAAAAGGCAAGATCCGTCTCACGCAGGATCGCACTTAGCAGGATCATAAACATCAGCGAGGGCAATGAAAGTGGCATCAATGATCCTCATGAGCATATTATCGATCCAACCTCCAAAATAACCTGCAATAGCACCGATCGGCACACCGATACTGAGGGTGATCCCTACAACCATAAAACCAACAAATAAGGAAACCCGTCCTCCATACAGGACCCGGATCAAGATATCTCTGCCCAAGCCGTCTGTACCAAAAGGATGGGTCCAGGGATGGGGGTTGATATTTGTTTGTGATATCTGATATCTCAGGATCATAGGGAGATAACCCGGCAAAGAAATTGAAAGGATCAGGATGATCAGAATGAATGCGCCAACCATAGCCCCAGGATGACGGCGGAAACGTTTCCAGGCCAAGGAGGCCATGGTTTCAGGTGGTTTTATTGTTTCGTTATATCCTTCGGGATTTTTCGCATGGATGCTCTGAGCTCCTCAATAGGTCTTTCGTTCGATCAGTCATAACGAACCCGGGGATCCAGATAAGCATAAGTGATATCTGCCATTAGATTGCTAGATGATCACTGCCAGCTCCAATGATCAAAATCGCCAGCAACATCGGGTAATCCCTGCTGGTGGCAGCGTTGTAATACAAACGCCCCATGCCTGGCCAGGAGAAAATCAGTTCCACATACAAGTGAACCGGTGAAGATATAAGGAAAATCTATCGCAAACATGGTTACTAAGGGGATAAGTGCATTTTTTAAGGCATGTCTGATAAAGAACTTTTCTTTCGATCTGTCCTTTGGCTCGGGCAGTGCGGATATAGTCCTGATTGATCACCTCCAGCATGCTCGAACGCAAAAATCGAGACTACCAGGCAACCCAGCCCACCACGCCCATCGTTACAGGGAGGATCAGGTGATTAATCCGATCCACAATCGAAAACTCCGCTCCGATGGTGGACATCCCCCCGCCGGGCAACAGGGATTCCCCGTGATCGGATTGTCCAGGCCTACATAAAAGACAAGGATCAGAATCAACCCCAGCCAGAATTCAGGCATGGCCTGCCCCATAAATGACAAGGTGGTCACAGTGATATCAAAGGCAGAATACTGCTTGACAGCGGAAATAATGCCAACTGGTATGGCCACTACAGCCACAACCAGCCAGCGTGATCCCCATCAGGTACATCGTGTTGGGGAGACGGTCCAGGATCTGATCCAGTACTGGTTCGCGGTTCTTGTATGAGAAGCCAAAATCTCCCCGTAAAACACCTTTTCGGGTGCCATAACTATCCGTTATGCCATTGCCGTCAGTATCGATTGCCATCCAGTCATTCCCTGCCAGCCAAACAATATATTGAACCGGCAAAGGTTTATCCAGGCCAAAAGACCGCCGGATGGCTTCTTTCTTTTCTGGAGCATCCGATTTGTACGGCTGTAGGCACTCATTGGCCCACCCGGGGCAATATTGACCAGCGCAAAAAGAATGATGCTGACCAATAACAACATCGGGATTGCCTGCAGCAAGCGGCGAACGATATATTGACCCATAATTTCACCTTCTCAGATTGGATTGAGGAGAGGGGCTCAACATTATCGAACCCCTCCCACTATTCCAATCAGATCCAATCATTTAGATGACCTACTCGGTCACTGACCAATCAGCAACGTTCCAGGTCACAGGATCATTGGCGATTGGGTAAAACACCTTGAAGCCGGGCTGATATACCATGCTGTATCCAGGGTCGACCAGAGCAAGATCTGCGGCAGTTCTTCTTCAAGAATGGTTGCCATTTCACAGAAGACTTCCTGTCTGATACTCTTCATCCAGCGTGTAGAACTTCATCGATCCACATATCCATTTCTTCGTTTGCCCAGCGACCGCTAACCTTCCAATCACTTCTCGGAATAGTAGAAGGTCCAGATCTGGTTTCTGTTGGATCAGGCCGGGATAGCCGTCATCCCACATATCCAGCTCGAAATTACCGGCCATCTCAGTGCCGCCATCTTCTGCCGGAGCCCACATGATGGCGCCTTCGATGATCTGCAGTTCAGTATCAACACCAATCGACTTCCAGATTCTCAGCGATCAATTGATGGGTCAATTCCAGTGTTTCACCATATTCAGCGTAGATGGCAAATTCCATGGTCATCAGTGTACCTTCTTCAGCAGTCGAGCAGCCGTGGCACTCACGAATACCATCGCCATCGGTATCTGTCCAGCCAGCTTCCTTCAGGAGAGCAGCCGCGCCTTCCAGGTCAAATTCTGGTCGGGGGATATCACAGACATTGAAGGGTGGTCGGAAAAAGTCAGTCCAGACCGGTTCGCCATAGCCAAGGAAAATATCCTCGATGATCGTATCTACATCAACAGCCATGCGAATGGCGCGCCGGACCAGGACATCAGAGAGGAATGGGTGCGGGTGTTTCATCACCTGACATACAGGTTGGGGATCAATCGCATCACCCAGCGTTCAGTTGGCGCGATTTTGCAAACTAGTGCCATTGTCAGGCTCCGATTCGTAAATTCCTGCGGATCAGTCTCGCCTGGCCAGTAGTGAAGGTCAGCATCCCCTTCAATCATCATGGCCTGTTCGACGGTTTCTTCTGGAACGATCTGCACAATAACCTGGTCAATGTAGGGTTTACCCTCTTCGATAATAATTCGGGTTGCGAACAAAGGTCAGGTGATCATCAGCAACCCATTCTTGGAGAATATAGGGGCCGCTGCTTAAAGGCTGATCATCACAATTCCATTCATAAAAACCCTGCTCAGCATCACAATAATGCTCGGGATAGACGAAGAAATCTTCCCCACCAAACTGCAGGGCGTAGTCTGGGAATATATAACCTTCATAAAAATAAACAGTGAAGGTGAAATCATCGATCTTTTCAATGGATTCTGTGTAATCCATCGCCGCGATCCAGGCATCTGCTGCTATCAGAGCATCCCAGGTGAAGATGACATCATCGGCAGTAACCTGCTCGCCATCCGCCCAGAAGACATCTTCCCGAAGTCTTCCAGGTGACTGTCATCGTCCAGGTGTCTTCGTCGAAGATCACACCGCCATTTTCGATGGTGGGAATCTCTGCCGCCAATTCCGGGAAGATATTTCCTTCCGGGTCCGTTTCTGTCAGGGAGAGCATGACCAATTCACCCAAAGCCTGCTCATACCCAGTGTCGGTGTTGATGCCATTAAAGGCTACCGGGTTATCCGGGATCATAATGGTTATGCTGGTCATTACAGCAGGTTCATCTGCATCTTCTGACTCAGCAGGCGTGGTCTCATCAACAGCAGGCTGCTCAGGGGGTGCTTCCTGGGGAGCGCACCCGACAAGAACTGCGGCCACAAATAATATTGTGATTAAAATGGTTAGAATTTTGGACCGTCCTAAAAGTGCCATCTCATCCTCCTATATGGGTTGATTTGGTCAAGCTTTTTTCCGGCAAATTGACTGGAACAGATCAGCTTAATTCTGGGATATGCATCAGGATCTATCAGTCGCAAGCCAATCGATCGGCTGAAATTACCATGTTTAGAAAATTGTTCATCTGCAAGGGGTAATTTGTCTTACAAAATACCTGGCATAGATCCTCCTTAAAGCTGATGTAATAAATGCCTTTCATAATTATTGATGTTTGGGAGGTTTACCGTCCTCCTGCACACCAGGTGGAAGCCAGGTATCCAGGTCTTTGATCTTTACCGGAAGCAAGTAGGATTGTGTACGTCTGACGCCGGGAATTTTTCCCAATTTATCGGTAACAAATTCAAATAATTCCTCAATGCTGCGGACCCGCAAGGAAATACTGACATCACATTCACCCGTTGAACAGGCCACATAACTGGATTGGGGAAACTTTGCCGCCAGTTCGGCGACTTCCCTGACCCGGCCTGGTTCCACCTCAACAAAGACATCAGCCATGACGCCATAACCCACTGATCCCGGGTTAACAACCGCGCGAACGTTAATAATGCCATTTTCTGTCAAGGCATTTATTCGATTGGTCACCGTCCGGGCTGTTACATCTCCCAATTTTCTGGCTATTTCAGCACTGGGCATGCGGCCATCTTCATTGAGTAATTTAATTATTTGCCAATCAAAATCATCGGGTTGAAACATGAGTCTCCATCTTATTGGAAATGGCTTCTGGGGAAATTCTGATACCCTTAGGATAACGTGAAATTACCGAAATGTCAATGTAAAGGGAATATTATTTTATTTTCGGTCATAATATGCCTCCTTTTTTGTATATACAGAAACTATCGTGGTATTATTCTTCTATACTGCGATTTATACCCCTGAGGTTAGCAGGGATCCCACCCTGCTGAATAAAACCCCGAAGCCCCGCCAGGGGAAATCAGATAAGGATTCTGAGATGAACTCTCCCACAGCCGATTTAGTGTTCAAAAACGGAGCCATTTACACAGTTGACAAGCGGACACCCTGGGCTCAGGCAATTGCGATCCGGGAGGGTCGGATTGCGTTTGTTGGTCAGGATCTCGACCTGGCTCCCTTGATCGGGGCCGAGACAGTGGTGGTCGATCTGGATGGCAAGATGCTGCTGCCCGGATTTGTCGACGCCCACGCCCATCCCAGCCATGCCATGGACCTGGTAGGAAATATCAGCCTGTATGGGGGAGAGTCCCCGGAGGATTACCTGAAAGAGATCGCTAGTTTTATTGCTGCCAACCCCGAGAGGGAGTTTTACCGGGGAAGCGGTTGGGCGGATACCTTCTTTCCTCCCCTGGGACCCAGGAAAGAACTCCTGGACGCCATCCTCCCGGACCGGCCGATAGCCTTGATCTCGTATGACGGCCACTCGATGTGGACCAACTCGGTCACCCTTGAGAAGGCGGGTATCAACCGGGGAACTCCTGATCCAAGCGGAGGGAGAATAGAAAAAGACCCTGATACAGGTGATCCAACCGGCACGCTGCGGGAAACAGCATTTAAATTGATCGACGATGTGATACCCGAACATTCCCGGGAGGAACGCAAAAACGCCCTGGTTGAATATCAAAAAATGGCAGCCAGGGCCGGGATCACCCTGGTGCATGATCCCATGCTTGATCTGGAATCCACCGCTGCCTATAATGAGCTCGCAGAAGCTGGTCAGCTGACGATGCGGTTCCGCGGATCCATCACCCTGGAGGCCGACCAGGATATCAGACCCCAAATTGAGGTCGTGCTCTCAGAGCGAGAGAAAAACACTCATCCCTATTTCCAGACCCAGGCAGCCAAAATATTCGTGGACGGGGTTATCGAGGGCGGGACCGCCTATCTGCTGGAACCCTATCAGCATCAACCGGAGTCCCGGGGTGAGCCGATCTGGAGTCCTGAGCTATTGAAGACAACCTGTGCCTGCTCTAGATGAAAAGGGAATCCAAATTCATCTTCATGTGATTGGAGATGCCGCGGCCCGGATCACCCTGGATGCCCTGGAACACGCTCAGAAAAAAAACGGTAAAAGAGATTCCCGGCACTCGATCACCCACCTGCACCTGGTCGACCAGCAGGATATCCCCCGGTTCAGGGAATTGGATATCGTGGGCCTGCCCCAGCCGTTCTGGTTTAAAGTTGATGATTATTATGATGAATTGGCCCTGCCCTACCTGGGACAGGAACGGGCGGATCGGCAGTACCCCATGCAAAGCCTGGTCGAGTCGGGCGTTGTGATGGCATCCAGCAGTGATTTTCCGGTCACCATTCCCTTTGATCCCCTGATCGCTATTCAGACCGGAATTACCAGGACCTCGATCAATAAAACCGAAAACCGGGTCCTCTGGCCTTCGGAAAGATCCACTCTGGAGGATATGATCCGCAGTTTCACTTATAACGGTGCCTATGCCAACTTCCTCGAGCATGAGGTCGGCTCCCTGGAAGTTGGTAAAATGGCGGATCTGGTTGTACTGGAGAAGAATCTTTTTAATATTCCTGTCGAAGAAATTGCTGAGGTAAAAGTTCTCCTTACCCTGGTTGAAGGCAATGTGGTCCATCAGGAAAATGATTTTCCGAGAGGACTCAAATGAAGTATTTCACACCCGTCTACAAACCTGGCAAGAACATCCGTCCCCCGGACCTGTATGAATATTCCCTGGACAATTTCTGGTTTATATCAGCCGGCCTGGAAAACCAATCCATTAATGAACCTCTCCGGGGCAGTCATAAAGCTGATGTTGTCATCCTGGGTGGAGGTTATACGGGTTTATCGTCTGCTTTCAATCTTATTAAGAGATTTCCTGAAAAAAAGATCGTCCTGCTGGAAGGGGCTTGCTGTGGTTATGGCGCCAGCGGCAGGAATGGTGGATTCTGCATTACAACATCCCTGCTGGATTGGGATCAGGAAGATCCAGATCAGAGATCAAGGGACCTCGAAGTGTCGACCTACGGCATTCAACAAATCAAATCCTTGATATCCGATTATGGTGCCAGTTGTGATTTTGAAGAATCAGGCATGCTTGAAGTGGCCCTGAATGAAAAACAATCCCAAATATTAAAAGAATACCAGGTCGAACTGAGGAATTTTGGCCTTGATTCAACCTATTTAGAAGGGACGGATCTGGACAAGGTTATCAATTCACCCCGGTTTATCTCCGGGCTCAGGATTCCCCAGGGAGCGACACTCAATCCCGCCAAATTGGCCAGGGAAATGAAAAGGATCGTGGAAGACCTGGGAGTTGAGGTCAGGGAAAGGAGTGTCATCACCAGGATCACTCCGGGGAAGATCAACCACGTTGAGACAGAGTTGGGTGAAATCCAGGCACCAATCATGGTGGTTGCGCTGAATGCCTATGGACACGAGATCGGTTTCTTCAGGAATCGGGTCTTTCCTATCAGCGTCTTTCAAATCGCTACAGATCCACTAACTGAAAAACAATGGCGTTCTCTCGGTTGGCAGGATCGGTTTGGTTTATCAGACATGCGCTCTCTTTTCTGCTATAGCGTAAGAACCGCGGATGACCGCATCGTGATAGGTGGTTCTGATTTTACCTATTATGATTTTGATGCCTTGAGTTCGGGCAATGACAAGAAAGTCACCGAAAAAATCGTCGAGGACCTCAGATCGTTTTTTCCACAACTTGAAGGCTTGAGGGTGGCCCATGCCTGGGGAGGAACGACTTCGTATACACTGGGCAGAGTGCCAGTTGTTGGTGTGATGGGAGAATACAAGAACATATATTACGGAACAGGTTTTAATGAAGGCGTGCCTTCTTGCCAAATTGCCGGAAAGATCATCGCTGATCTGATAGCTAAAG
>CAVQTT010000004.1:0-401066 GCA_963716695.1 uncultured Chloroflexia bacterium | reverse complement strand
CGGGGTATCACTGCAGGCAAGTTGAATCAGGCTTATTTTTACGGTGCAGAAGGAATGGGTTATTATTCCGGCGCTGGATATGGGTCTGGATTGCTGGCTGAGACATTGCTGGCGAACTATGGATTCCGGTCAGAACGTTATGTCTCTGTTAACCTGAACAGTTTCAGAAAGATCATCGATACCCTGGGTGGAATCGATATCTATCTGGCTGGTGATGTCTACAAAAAGGTTAATGAAGAACCCAAAC
This sequence comes from uncultured Chloroflexia bacterium, assembly GCA_963716695.1. Lineage (GTDB taxonomy): Bacteria > Chloroflexota > Anaerolineae > Anaerolineales > UBA11858 > B10-G9. The sequence goes on along the minus strand of CAVQTT010000004.1, from coordinate 400,819 downwards.
TATTTTTAAAAGCAGGATCCCATCATCTGAATGGAAAAGAAGCCGAGATGTTGGCCAGACACCGCATCAATATTGGTGATTTGGGAAGGATCAACAATCAAACAGTGATTCTGAAAGCCGTGGCCGCAAAACTTTTGTCTCCCTCTGGTATTGCAGCTATCCCAGCCCTGGTGGACCAATTAATCTCAAACGTTTTAACCGATTTAAGTCCTGCTGATATTTCGCAACTGGTTTGTCTGGCGGGAATGCTGGATTACCAGGAAGATCTGGTTTTCCTGACGCTGCCTGAAGACATGATGATTCAACAAATGGTATTTGATTCTGCCAGAGGGTTATAATACCTCGGCATTGGTAGGTGATGAGGCCAGGATCAGAGCCCTGCTGGGTGATTTCCAAGCTGGAAACTGGCCCTAAATATCTCCAGAATCAACATTATCAGACAATAAGTGTCATACCGTGATATCCCCGATCTGTAAATCCTTGTCGGGGATATCTTATTATGATAAGATACCTCGAGGTTAAAACCAAACTAGATTAGGAATATTTATGCTGCAATCACTCAGGCAATCGCCTGTCAAATTAGGGATCGTGATCATCGTTCTGGTTCTGTTGAATGTAGTAGGTTGGTATGCCTATTTAAATTGGGATACTCCCCTGGGAGAACCATTGAATTTGCCTTCGCCAACAACTGAACAAATAGATACTCCTACTCTCTGACCCGATAATTACAGAAACGCCTGAAGCAGCCTTGACTCCAACAATTGAACCAGTCTGTGGTGATGACTTAGCACTGAATATTCTGGTTTCAGGCATCGATTCCGAGGGTTATTTGTTCGGCTTGGCAGATTCTATCCGGATTGTACGGCTCGATTTTCAAACCAAAGAGGTAAAAGTTCTGGCTTTTCCCCGGGATCTGTGGGTTGATATTCCTGGAGCTGCCCAGCAAGGGATAAATAAAGGGAAACTGAACCAGGCATATTTTTATGGCACAGAAGGGATGGGATTTTATAACGAAGGAGGATATGGGGCAGGCCTGCTAGCTCACACCCTCCAGAGTAATTTTGGAGTGCAGGTGGATCACTATCTGACAGTGAACATGTATGCCTTCAGAGAAATTGTCGATGCTCTGGGTGGATTGGATATCATTCTGCCTGAGGATGTTTTTATCAAACACTTTGATCAGCCGAAGCTCTTTCTTGAGGCTGGAAGCCACCGTCTTACTGGAAAACAGGCTGAGCAGATTGTCCGGGCAAGAATTGAAATCGGGGATTTTGGCAGGATCAGGAACCAAACCATCGTGTTGAAGGCTTTAGCATTTAAAATGTTAACTCCCAATGGGATCAAACAGCTGCCCGACCTGACCAATCGACTGCTCTCCTATGTGCTTACTGATCTCAGCGCTGCAGAAATCAGCAAGATGGTGTGTCTGGCTGCTTTGATCGATCCCCGGGATGATATACATTTTGATAATATTATCCCTGTTGAAAAGGAAGCCGAAATTGGTCAATGGGTTATGGACGAATACCAGGGATACCAAGTATATGCGCTGTTCTATGATAAAGAGATCATAACCAAGTGGGTTGCAGATTTCCAGGCTGGTGTTTGGCCCCTGGAGTAATAGCTTATTGAAAAATAGATAGACCGGTTGCGAGGGCAGCAGCCGGTCTATTGTTTTAAATATCACTCCGAAATCATGTGATTCGTGTCTTCCAGCTCACTTTATTGATCAACCCCCAGACTTCAGAAGTCCCTGATAAACTTCTGCGACAGTGTTTGAAATAGACTTCCAGCTGAAATTCTCTTCAACATAAGGACGGGCATTTTTTCTGAACTCTGCATTCATTGCTGGTTGATCCAGCAGGATCTTGATTTTTTCCGCTAACTGAGTGGGATTGCGGGCATCAAAGAGGGCGCCGACATGGTTCTCTTTTACGGTTGTTTTTAATCCTCCAACCCGCGAAGCGATAACGCTGCTGCCACAAGCCAGGGCTTCGATCGCGGTCATACCAAAAGGTTCGTAAAATGATGGCACGACAGTCACATCTGCGGCACTATAATATTTGGAGAGCTGCTCCTGAGGTTTGCCACCAGTAAATGTGACCTGGTTTTCGATCCCATAATCTTCTATTAGGCTGATGTATTGACTGTAAGGTTCAACGGTTAGGTCTTTCCAGCTTAAGAATGGTTTTTCCGACGGGGTTCCCCCAACTATCACTACCTGGAGACGGGGGTCGTCAATCAGATGGACAGCTTCAAGCAGGGTGTGAATACCTTTCCGTTCTTCGAGGCGTCCAACGTAGGTGATCAGAAAGCTGTCTGCTGAAAACGCGATCTCGGATTTGGCTTCATTCTGTGGTTGAGGGTGGAAAAGTTTCAGGTTCACACCACAAGGGATGACAATAATCTTGTCAGGATCCGCCTGGTAAGAGCGTATTAGGTCCTGCTGCTCCTGGGGGTTGGTTGCAATGATCCTATCAGCTGCCAGGCAGATCTTCTTCTCGATCACGATCCTGGCATCTGGACTTAGATCCTGGAAGCCAAGAGCCTCGCCTTTGACCGCCCCTAGCGAATGAAATGTATGTACCAGCGGGATCCCCCAGGTTTTCTTGAGATGAATACCCACTGCTCCACTCAAATAATAATGACTGTGAACCAGCTGATAACGCAGGCCATTCTTGATCTGATAAGATGGTATCCAGTCGGCGATATCCTTGAGTATGCCTAGGATCTTTTCCTTCTGAATGATTTCAGAAGGGCCTACTGGAATACGGACAACCCGGGTTCCCCGGGAGTAACTTTCGATTTCGGGCTGTTCCGGATCTTCCCACCGGGAATAAACGTCAACTTCCTGTCCAAGGGCACCCAGATAGCGGGATAACTCCTTGACGTAGACGTTCTGACCTCCATGGTGGGGGCCTCCCAGGGGTGCCAGGGGATCTCCATGGATCGAAATGAATGAGATCTTCCAGGACATTTTTTTCCTCTCAACCATCGTATCAATATATTCTGCTGACCTGATTATATAACAGCCCCGATATGATCATGTTTTCGATAGGCCCGATTTGCTGCGATTTCGGTCAGCAAGCTGGAGCGCAAAATGGTCTCCCTCAGTACAGCATCTCATCGACTTCAAGAACATCCAAATCATCGTAAAGTGAGATCAGGCTTGCGGTTGTGGGGTCGTTTTCAGCCTTTGAGTCAAGGAAATAAGGGTGGATGGGCAGCTTTTTTCTGGACGACATTTTTTGTTGGGGAGCTTGTCCCAGGACCCGGGCGTATTCTTCCGCTGTTCGCCTCCAATTGAACTTGGATCGCACCCGTTGATAGCCGGCCTCGGCGTAGTGTTTCCACAGACCTTGATCAGAGATCAATTGATAAAGAGCCGTACTGATTTCGCCCAGGTTTCTTGGATCGACCAGCAAGGCAAATTCCTGATCTCCATCTGCCAGGCTCTCGCTTGGACCACCGGACTTGGTAACTACTGCTGGCATCCCGGCTGCCATAGCTTCGAGGGGCGCTAAACCAAATGGTTCGAAATGAGCTGTGAGTGCAAAAACGGATCTATTTCTAGCGAAATATCGGTAGGCGGCTCCCAAATTCCTCTGACCGTGGATATTAAACATCGCAACCTGTCCCCTCAGATGCTGGTCGTTTACTATTTCCAGGATCGACTCAAGAATTTGTTGCTCTGTTTTGTTGGCTCCATGCAAACTGTTCAGCGGGTCAGCTAAGATTTCCAGTGAGGATCACCAGATTGGACCTTAGCCTCAAATCAGGACTGGAAGCAAAAGCTTCAACCAGCCCCAGGTGGTTTTTCTTTGGATCCAAACGGCTCGAGGCCACAATGCAGGGAAGATCTTTTCGATCCCCGGCAATATCCCGGGTAATTTTTTGCTCGATAAATTCATAGACGGTGTCTTCTTCTTTGGATCGGGAGTCACGATCAAATAGCTCCAGATTAACACCTGGGGGAATGACTGCAAAATGTTTATTATCAGTCCAGTCAACAGCTCCCCGGTACAGATTATGACTGTACTGACCAAAGCGTTCCTGATCCGTGCTGGTGATATTAACAATGGATCGGTTCATTGCTAATCTTTCTGCCAGGATTCTGCGGCGGAAGAAAAAATAATCATCGAATTCCTGAAGATCCCTGGGGCATATTTTCAGATTATCCATTTTTTGGGCACCGAGAGAATGGGCAGTGAAGGAAAAAGGTATCCTGGTTTGTTGTTCGAGAAGAGCTCCACATAAACCACCGTCTCCATAGTGGGCGGTAAACATATCCGGATAGTTTCCTTCTTTCTGGTAGTACTCAAGGATATTGGGAACCCAGTCATTCACCAGGTGAGGCCAGAGTAATTCTTTTCTTAAGAAGTTCTTGGGGCCGGCCGGCAGTCGGATGATCCTCAAATTGGGTGCATCAGGGTACTCAGCACCAGGTGCAGCAAATTCTGGCCAATCCTGATCGATGATCTGGCGGGTCAAAATATCAACCCGGTGGCCCAAATCTCCCAGAGCCAGGGCAACCTGCTTCACATAGACAAGTTGACCTCCAAAATCGGGATGTTCCGCCCAATAACTGTCCTCAGGGTCGAAATTCCCTTGGGGATTGAGAAATCCGATATGCATAGAGAGTCCTAAAGGATTATTGCCTTACGAAGTCGACCGTATAAAATTTCCGAATAACACCATCGTGTTGGTAATAAATCACACCCACTCCAAGTCGAGTATACCATTGACCCAAAATCGTCCTTTTATGGATATTATCGGTGTAGTTTGGATCGTTTGACTTGTGTGTCATCCACCAATTAAATGCTTGCTGGGGTGTGAGACCGCTGCCGCCGCCGTAAAAAATTTCTCCACAACAGCAGTTGCTATAACACCAATTCCTGTTGTTCTTGGTATAGATTCCGATCCGTTCCCATGCCAGGGTTCCATTCGTTGATGTGTGGCTGTAGGTGCCATTGCAGGTCATATCGATCCCGTGGTCTCTGGCAGCGTTCACAAGGGTGACCTTGACAGTTAGCGCAGGGAGGCCTCTGGATGTCCTGGCCTGGTTTATCAAGTCCATGATCTGTTGTTCTTCTCCGGTTAATGCTGAAGCATAGGAACAATAAGGCGACGAAATGGGTGTATTACTGGGAACCGGTGTAGCGCTCGGCAGGGGAGTATCACTGATGAGCGGTGTATTACTCGGAATTGGTGTCAGGCTCGGAATGGGTGTTATTGTTGGCGGTAAAGGCGTGAATGTATAAGTAGCCGGAGTCAAATTTGGCGTATTGGTGGGAAGGGGAGTTTTCGGTGTAGCGGTGTTTTGGGGTGTTTTTGTGGCTGCCGGGGTGGTTTTCTGGAGTGTTGGGACAACTGTATTGCTTGATTTTGCAGTTGGTTGACCCGGTGCTGGAATAGACTTTGAGGTCTTGTGTATTGCCTGTTGCCGTGGCGTAGTATCCCCATAGCCAGCAATCACGACCGGTTTTTCCGGGATCTTTGATGATCCAGTACGATGTGGTTTTATCTTTGCCGATCAACGAGGCTGTCTTGCCAGCAGTTAAGGGAGATAATTTTGGATAAGAAATCCCTGGCCCCGTCCGGCAATTGGTTGTGATCGACACTTTGACTGTTGGTGTGTCGGCACCACCGGGTTTTGATGGTATAGACGTTGCTGTTGCAAGACTTGATGTCAAACTCGGGGGCAGGGCTGTATCCGTGTCAAGAATCTCTATGGTATCCGTAAGGGTTGCGGTTTCAGTATATGTGGCCGTGATACTGGCTGTTAGAGAGGCTGTATGAGTTGGCGGTGGTTCTTTGGTAGGAGTATAGGTAGATTTCTGTAAAAAGGGGGTTTTTGTTGATGTGCCATTCAGGACTATTTTGGAGGAAGCGGCAACCTGGTCGCAGGAACTTAATAATCCCGAGATCAGGATGAACATACTTAATAGTTTGATGCTCCTTGTTTCAACCATAATATTGGATCCAGCGGTTGAGGGTCACCGATCCGATCAGAATGACGTCCCAGGACTAGGATCATCCCTGGAAAAAATTTGCCTCTGATCCCATTATATCGTCAAGTTAGGCCATTCCGATACCTCGGAGGTATATAAATGACCTATCAGAATTGATAAGTGTTGGGGACTGAATTGGCTGGCAGGGGTATGTTCTGGCAAATTCGCCAGGCGAACTGGTGTATTAGCCGTGAGCGTTTTTAATTAATTTCCTGAAAGGGTGGAAATCCAAACACCTGAAGGAAAAACAGGAAGGTTTTTGCGTGGTGTAATACCACCTGGATGTGTTTTATTCTGGTGTTATATCTGGATCAAGACACCTTCATTTGGGTGGAGCTGAAAATCAGCCAGACTGGGTTCTCTCCCAGGGTTTGTGGATAACAGGATTACACCTTCAGCAATTAGCGCTGGATCGATCCTCTGGGCCTGGGGTGTAAAATTGATCAGGACCAGGAATTTTTCTTGATCGTTTTCCCTTCGATATAGATAAACACCAGGTGGGCAGTCAGGTACAGATTGATATTGACCAGTCTGGAGGGCAGGGTGACTTTTTCTGAGAGCCAGTAATTTCATGTAAAAAACCAATAACGAACCAGGATCCAGGATCTGGGTTTCAACATTCACTTGTCGATATTCTCCAGAGATGGGAAGCCAGGTCGATTTTGTGTGGGCTGGTGAAAACCCCGCCCATGCATCAGCTGACCACTGCATGGGTGTGCGGTACGCATCACGACCCTGTCCAGGCTGCCGTATTCCGGATGGGTCAAGGCACAAATCGGGAGGAATCTCAACATCTGACATACCGATTTCATCACCATAATACAGGCAGGGCGTTCCCCTTAAAGTCAGCAACAGCAGTGCCGCATTACGAGCCTGGTCTTTTCCAACCCGGCTCAGGATTCTCGTTTCGTCATGGTTGGCCAGGACATAATTTGGCCAACCTCCTGCAGGCAGATGCTTTTCCAGCTCTTCTACCTGTTTCCGGATGGTTTCTGCCTCCCAGGGCACACCCAGCAGAGAAAAATTGATCGGAAAATGCAGCTCATCCAATTTTTCACCATAGTAGGTGACCCACTCTTCCCAATCAGATATATGGATCTCGCCCATGCTCATTCGGTCCTGATCCTGGCTGTAGGCGTCGAGTACAGCCCGAAAATCCCGGTACACTTGATGGATGTCAGGATGACCTTTATCGAATAAGTGGATCTGGGAATCGTACCCTGCATTCGATTGTTGATTTGGGAGTCCCTCGGAAAGATTGGGGGGATTATCACGGAACTGGGGGTCTTTCATGATGAAGTGGGCCACATCGATCCTGAATCCGTCCACACCTAATTCGAGCCAATAACGGACCACATCAAAGATGGCGTGCTGGACCTGGGGATTCCTCCAGTTCAAATCTGGTTGTTCTTTTAAGAAAGAATGGAGATAATATTGGCCTGTTTTTTGATCCCATTCCCAGGCCTTTCCGCCAAAAAGACTCAGCCAGTTATTGGGTTCAGATCCGTCTTGCCGACTGTCTTTCCAAACATACCAATCCCTTTTGGGATTAGCTACAGAAGATCTGGATTCCAGGAACCAGGGGTGCTGATCGGAAGAATGGTTCGGAACCAGGTCAATGATAAGTTTGAGGTCGAGCTGATGAGAGGTATCCAATAGTTCCTGAAAATCCTCCTTGTTACCAAACAAAGGGTCGATATCCCTGTAATCAGATACATCGTATCCAAAATCTTTCATTGGTGAGGAATAGAAAGGCGAGATCCAGATTGCATCGATCCCCAGGGTGTTTTTCAGATAGGGGAGTTTGCTGATTATTCCTTGTAGATCGCCGACTCCGTCTCCGGTTGTATCACAAAAGCTGCGGGGATAGATCTGGTATATCACACCAGATTTCCACCAGACCCCATTTGTAATCATTCTATTTTCCTCAAGTTCATCTAATTGAACGGATTTGTTTTTGATATTATCATTTTTCCAGCCGTCCAACAAAGATTCCACGAGTTAGTCTAGATCTAGGGAATAAGACTAATCAGTTTGGGGAATACTGGCTGGTTTTGGCAAGGCTGGGATCGATTGGAGAGGAATTATCCTTGCTGGCAGGTTGTGTTAAACTTAGATGAGAGCTTCCGACAATTTATTGTGGAGAATAATATGACGATGAGTTCACGCGAGCGGGTTTTAACTGTATTGAATCATGAAGTCCCCGACCGGGTACCGATCATTCTGGGTGTGAGCAATGCTACCGGGATCAAAATGAAAACTTATCAGGGAATCAAGGCCCTGGAAGGGATCGATGCCCCAGATGAATACATCTATGATTGGCCGGAACTGGGAACAGCCAGGATCGATGAACAGACCATGCGGCGTTTGCACAGTGACGTCCGGGGGATCACGGATCTTCATCCTGCAAAAACCAGGGAGAGAAATTTAAGCCGCGATCCCCACTCACCCTTTATCGACAGTTGGGGAAGCGGCCAGAAAGAGATTGAACCTGGCGAGTGGTTCCCGGGTATACACCCTCTGCGGGAAGCGACCACGATCGAGGAACTGGAAAACTATCCCGGTTGGCCAGATATGAAAGACCCCAGCAGGATCGCCCATGTAAAAATGGAAGCGGCTAAACTCGCGGAACAGGCAGAATATGCTATTTTGGCTACACCCTGGCTTTTATTTCCCCTTGAGCGAGCGTTTGCGATGCAGGGGATGGACAATTTTCTGCTTAACCTGGCGATCTATCCTGATTTTGCCCGGACCTTGCTTGAAAAAACAGCGGCGCTCTGCAAAGATCTGATGGAACCATTTCTGGCTGAGCTGGGCGACAATGTTGATATCATCAAAATCGGGGACGACCTGGGAACCCAGGAGAGCCTTTTGATGTCCCCGGCGATGTATCGAGAGATCCTCAAACCAATCCATGCCGACTATGTCCAGTTCATAAAAGCCCGAACAAAAGCCAAGGTTTTGTTTCATACCGATGGGGACGTATTTCCATTAATACCGGATTTTATTGAAATGGGCATTGATATATTAAATCCCATCCAAACTTCTGCCGGCAAAATGGCCGATTTAAAACAGCTTAAAAGCCAATATGGGAAGAATATCCTCTTCTGTGGGGGTATCGATACCCATCGTGTTTTGCCTGGCGGGACTCCCCAGGAAGTCCGGCAGGAAGTTAAGCGGGTCATCGAACACTTGGGAGAGGGTGGGGGATACCTGGTTGCTTCAGTGCATACAATTATGAACGATGTGTCGCCGGAAAATGTGCTTGCCATGGTTGATGCTGTGGAAGAATTTGGACAGTATCCCTTTGGTAAATAAATAACCCGCCCCAACGTTGGGGCGGGTTATGAAAGAGCATGTCAGCTTTATCCAAGCAGGAATCAGATGCCTGTTTCTTCCAGATTTACTCTTTTTCGTAAGGCTGGCCGTCTGCGGCGGGCATTTGACCCCGACCAACAACACCCGCAAGTATGACCATGGTTGCCAGATAGGGGAACATGAGCATAACTTCTGAGGGTATGGCTACCTTCAGGATCGCCATCTTGGAGGCCAGGGCATCGAAAAAGCCGAAAAGGAGTCCAGCACTGAAGGATCCAAGCGGATTCCAGTTGCCGAAGATCATTGCGGCTAGGCCGATAAAACCCCGGCCTGCGGTCATTAATTCATCAAATCTGCCCACTGATCCCAACGTAAAATAAGCACCTCCGAAGCCAGCCATAAATCCTCCCAGAATGACTGAAAGGTAGCGGGTTCGGAAAACATTAATGCCAAGAGTGTCTGCCGCTTTGGGATGTTCTCCCACAGATCGAGTCCTTAATCCCCAACGAGTGTAATACAGCCCGATGGTGATGACGATCAGGAAGATAAACACCGCGTACACAAAAATGTTGTGCTGGAAGAGGATTGGGCCAAGAAAGGGTATATCCGCCAGGATCGGGATTTCGATGGTCGGAAAGCGCCCGGGGTCATTTAATTCTTGATATTTTTGCAGGAAGCGGGCAGAAAGGAATGAGGTGATGCCTGTGGCAAAGATATTGATCACCGTTCCGGATATGATTTGATCTGTCTTGTATTTGATCGACAGCACTGCCAGGATCGCAGCCAGGAATCCTCCGGATAAGACAGCGGCCAAAAGGCCAATCCAAATATTGGACAAGCTGCCAACCAGAGCCGCTACAAAGGCGCCGGTTAACATCATACCTTCGATGGCTATATTCACCACACCCGACCGTTCACATAAAACACCGGAGAGGGCTCCCAGAGTCAAGGGAACCGCCTTAACCAGGGCACTACGGATCAAACCAGCCAGATTCAGGCTGCCATCGGCCGTGGCCCAGGTCAGGAAGCCAAAAATGAATAACCCACTTACCAGACCCAGGACAAGGTTGGTCCTTTTCTTAAATCCGCGGGCCAGCTGATATCCACCTGCTGCCAGGGTCACGCCTGCGATCACATTTAACATTGGCAGACTGGCGAAGATCCAGTCAGATATTTCCTGGTCCGAACCTCCCGGAACCATCTTAAATGTAGTCTCAACACCTGGTTCAATATTTCTGATGAACAGGAACCAGACCAGGGCGGCGATAACCAGGAAGAGCACACCCATAGTCCGGCGCCGGCTCGGGGAGACCTCTTCATAAGCGGAGATTGTTTTATTATTGGTGGCCATGATTAGTTTCCTCCCCAACCGCGTAAAGTAACGGCATCAAGGTCAAGATCCGGTTCTTTCAGGCGATAAACAGTCCGAATGATCGCCGGAGCAGCAATGAAGGCCAGGATAAAAGCCTGCAAAACTGAAATGATATCGATAGGTATTCCGGCTGAGAGCTGCATTTGAATGGCGCCATTTCTCAGGAAGCCGAACAGGATGGCCGAGAAAACCACTCCCACGGGATTGCTTTTTCCCAACAGGGCGAGGGCTATAGCATCAAAACCATAACCGGAGGAAAACGCCAGGGCTAAGTTGTGATTGACTCCCAGGACCTCATTTGCACCTGCCAGCCCCGCTAGACCTCCAGAAAGGAACATGGCTATCACCGTGCTCCTTACAATGTCGATGCCGGCATATTTGGCTGCCCGGGGATTGGCACCCACAGTTCGCAGGGTGTACCCCCAGGTAGTCTTGAAAAGGAAAATATATACCAGGAAAGCTACCAGCAGGGCGATGAAAAACCCCAAATGGAAACGAATTGGATTCTCAAAAAACCGGAAAAGTTTGGCAGATTCTTCAATACCAGCGCTTACAGGGGAAAAACCATCCGGATCCTTCAAAGGACCTCGGAGCAGAAACTCACTTAAACGGAATGCGATATAGTTCATCATGATGGTGTTGATCACCTCATGGCCGCCGGTCTTGGCTTTCAGCCATCCGGGTATAAATCCCCAAAGCCCTCCGCCCAAGAAACCCGCCAGCAGAGAAATAGGAATATGGATGATAGCTGGTAAGCCTTTCAAGAATATCGCTGCGGTAACGGTAGTTACTGCGCCAATGAATATCTGACCTTCCGCGCCGATGTTAAATAAGCCGACCCTGAATCCCAGGGCAACAGCCAATCCGGCAAAGATATAGGGGGTTGAAACAACCAGGCTTTCAAAGATGGGATTGAAGGCTCGGCGGATATCAAGCGCGTTCCCGCTTCTGATCGCTTCAAGAATTTTGGATGGATTTCCGACCGACCCAAAAAACAAGGCCTGGTAGGTTGACCAGGCAGCTCCCGCTGCAGATTTTATCCCAGACCAAAAAGAAATATCAAACGCCTGGTAGACTTCCTCGGTCGTGACTGCTACCAGCAGGCCGCCCAGGATCAACCCGGAAATAATTGCCAGAATGGTAACGGTTAGTGGACTTTTAGAAACTTCCTCCAGAAATATTTTGCCGGCATCTTTCTTCCCGGGTTTTTGAGTTTGTTCAATCTCGCTCATAGATCCTATCCTTGTATAAAGATCTCGCTATCAGGTGACCGTTTTAGGCTTCGACCACCCCTGCCATCAATAATCCGATCTGTTCTTTGGTGGCTGTTTCTGCATCAACGATGGCAATGATCTCGCCATCGAACATCACGGCTATTCGGTCGGATAGTTCGAGGATTTCATCAAGTTCTGTAGATACCAGCAATATCGCACAGCCATCGTCACGCTTTTCTAGCAGTCGGTTGTGAATATATTCGATCGAGCCTACATCCAATCCCCTGGTCGGCTGGGAAGCTACCAAGAATTTTATCGGGCGGGAGAATTCTCTGCCAACGATGACTTTCTGCTGATTCCCTCCTGAGAGAGATCCAACCGGAATTAACGCGCTGGGTGTGCGAACATCAAAATTATCAATAATTGTTTCAGCATTTTTCAGGACCTGGTCCTCCTGGATCATCACACCTTTGGCAAAGGGGTTCAGGTAATAGGTATTCAGGACCATGTTATCAGAGATAGTTGCGGTCAGCACCAGACCATCCTGCTGCCGATCTTCAGGGATGTGCGCAGAGCCGATTTCTGTGATGGTCCTTGGTGTTGCTTTGCTGATATCCTGGCCCAATAAACTTAGTTTTCCGTCAACAGGGTGGCTTAATCCAGTTATAGCTTTTACAAGTTCAGTCTGGCCGTTTCCCTGGACCCCAGCGATTCCCAGGATCTCCCCGCCCCGAACATCAAAACTGATCTTTTTGACCGCCACGTGGTTCAATTTGTCGAGCACCACCAGGTCCTCAACTTCAAGGACTGACTCATTCACCGTGGCGGGTTTTTTGTTCACTTCCAGCAGGACATCACGACCAACCATCATGGATGCCAGTAGATTTTGGTCAGCTTCCCGGGGAGTGGTTGTTCCAACCATTTTTCCCCCCCGGATGACCGTGATCCGATCCGCAAAAGTTAATACTTCCCGCAGTTTATGCGTGATGAATATGATAGATTTTCCGCGATCGACCAGAGACCTCATGATCGTAAACAATTCATCCACTTCCTGGGGAGTTAAAACAGCGGTGGGTTCGTCAAGAATAAGAATATCTGCCTGGCGGTAGAGAAGTTTAATGATTTCAACCCGCTGCTGGACCCCAACCGGTAGATCCTTGATATATGAATCCGGGTTAACTTCCAACCTGTATTCATTTGAGATCTCTCTGATGCGGGCTGCTGGTGTTTTTCGATCCAAAAACCCACCGAAGCGGGTTGTTTCATCCCCCAGCATGACATTTTCTGTGACGGTAAAGACAGGGACCAGCATAAAATGCTGGTGGACCATTCCGATACCCTGGGCAATCGCGTCACGAGGAGAGCTGACAGTGATTTGTTCGCCATTAACGAAGATTTCCCCTTCGTCTGGATCATATAGACCGTAGAGGATGTTCATCAGGGTTGATTTTCCAGCCCCATTTTCGCCCAATAATGCATGAATCTCACCTTTATTAAGGGTGAGATTGATATGATCGTTGGCTAAAACGCCCGGAAAACGTTTCGTGATACCTTTCAGTTCAAGGATTGGCTTCATATTCTCCTCGGAATCTTTTTTTGACTTTTGCTGAAAGTTTAACTGCCGGGAATTATACCATAGGGAGCTATTCCCTTCCCGGATAAACGGCTATATTATCGAGTAAAACAGTACTTTTGGGGATCTATCTACCCTTAATAGAAGAGGGAGAACAGAAGACTGTTCTCCCTCTTTTTCTTCAAACTTACTTCAGACCATAAGCTTAGTTGCCGATGTTCTCAAGGGTAATACCCTGAGCTTCCATGAGGATCCGGATACCGTCGAAGTTCTCATCAAAGATGGGAGCAACGCCGGTCCAGTCATAGAATTTCTCGTTGCAGAGGGTCTCAGCGCAGGCATCGGAGCCAACATAAAGGGTCATGGCATCGATGATGATCTGCTTGAGGGCTTCTGGGAAGTCGGGGGAGAAGGACATGGTGTCATTGGGGATCTCTTTGGAAAGACCCAGAATGCGGACCTTCTGGACGACATCAGGAGCTTCCTCAGCGATGGCGGCGCGGGCATCGAGCACGCGGTACTCACCGCAGTAGAGTTTGCCCTCTTCGTTCAAACCGCAGTCGGGAACAAACTCATCGGGGATGTCGGGGGCCATATCAACGGTCCAGGTGCCTTCTGGCAGCAGAGGAGCGCTGAAGTAGGCGGTGGCCACATCGGCTTCGCCGTTGTAGACAGCCTTGACAGCCTGCGGGTGTCCACCAGCTTCCAGGGTTTCGCCTACGGTGATGCCCATATCAGCAAACAGGGCAGTGGGGTAGAGGTAGCCGGAGGTGGAGGTGGCATCCGGGTAAGCCCAGGTTTTGCCTTCCAGGTCCTCGAAGGACTGGATGTCGCTGTCGCGGGCTACCAGGAACTGGGTCCAGTAGACGTTCCAGCCGTAGCGGACGGAAGCCAGAGCGGGCTGCACGCCGCAGAGCTGGTTGGCCAGAGCGTATCCCATGGCGGGAATGAAGCCAATTGTGTCTGTGGGGGAAGCGCACATTTCTTCGATGGTGGCAGCGTAGGAGGTAGGAACACTGACTTCGACGTAGAGGCCGGTAGCGTCAAGAATGGCCTGTTCGATCAGTTCGCCGCTGGCGATCATGAAGTCCACATCCACGGAAGGAACAAACAGAACCTTGATGGGTTCATCTGGGGTTGTGCCAAGGGTGGTGGGTTCGGGAGCGGCAGGGGGCATGGTCGCGATATCTCCGGCGATGATGCCAGCTTCCAGTTCAGCGATCTCAGCTTTCAGTTCATCGGGGACAGAGTCACCGACAACGGAGCCATAGGCCAGGCCTACATAACCGTTCTCAAGTGTGCCCAGCAGGTTTCCGCCCACGAAGGTGCCGTTCAGCACAGCTTCGATCTGGGCATATACAAACTGGTCCATGCCTTTCAGCGCGGAAGCCAGAATGTAATTGGCCTGGTTGGGATAGGCATAGGGAGCGGACCAGTCATTGTCCACACCGATCAGGAAGCCTGTGTCACGCTCTTCGAGCACAGCCAGGGTTCCAGCGCCAACAGGACCGGCAACAGGCATGATGATGTCTGCGCCTTCGTCAAGCAGGGACTCGCCCATGGTGCGGCCGTCATCAGTGCTTTCGAAGTTTCCGGTGAAGAGTCCGTCCTGGGTTTCAATGTCCCATCCCAGAACCTTGACATTGTCGCCGTGCACCTCATTGTATTTGGCAACGCCGAGGGCAAAGCCGTCCATAAACTGGGTCACGGGCGGAATGTTGATGCCGCCGTAGGTGCCGACAATTTTAGTTTCGGACATGCCAGCAGCCAGATAGCCAGCCAGGAAGGTGGCCTGGTCGATTGCAAAGCCGGAACCGTAAAGGTTGTCAGCAGCCAGCCAGTTTACATCCACGATGGCAAATGGCACATCGGGGTTGGCAGCAGCAGCTGCAGCGGCAGCGTCAGCCAGCAGGAATCCAACAGGGATGATGATGTCGCAGCCTTCTTCAACAAAGGCATTGATGTTGGCTTCGTAGTCGGTCTGCTGCTGGGATTCAAGGTATTTACCCTCGATGCCCAGGGCTGCAATGGCGTCGTTCACGCCTTTCCAGGCTGTTGCGTTGAAGGATTTGTCATCGATGCCGCCAACGTCGGTTACCTGGCAGGCCAGGAAATCAACAGGTTCATCAACTATAACTTCTGGTGTTTCCTCGGTCTGGCCGCCACAGGCGCCCAACACCAGAGAACTCACGATCAAGAGGGCCAAAAACACCCAAAAGAAACGTTTAGTTTTCATTACTTCTTTCTCCTTGTGTTTGACTTATCATAAGTTGGAATTGGTTTTAGATTTATTTGCTCGAGCAGCACCTCCTGACTAACTTGTTGTCTGGTACTCTAACTATAACATAATCAATACCAGTTTTCATTAAAAATATACACCTGCCAGAAATTGGTGATAATTTGCATAGAGAAGGACATTTATCTATTGAGATAGCGAGTATAGTAATACATATTCCCGTATTTCAATCTAAAACACTGAACTTGGAAGGACTAGCAGATAGAGATCTCAATTCTGCCGGACTAGATTATTTTTGAAGCACGAACCTGAGAACATACTCCTTTCTGCTGACCGGAGAGTCAGCCGGATCTGCCATAAAAGCTTGTCCTGTCGGTTTGGAGGAAATCAAGAACTGGATCGATACTGGCTTTTTGTTGGCTCTCGGACAACATTCAGTATCAAGGCCGTGAAGAAACCCTATAGTACAATGGATGAAATCAGATCACTCAGGAAAAACTGTGGTTAAAATATTAACAATTAGCGATGAAATTGATCCAAAAATCTATCATCAATCGCTCACCGCTAGGCACAGTGAGATTGATTTGGTAATTTCCTGTGGAGATCTTTCCTACCAGTACCTGGACTATATACTCACCAAGTTGAACAAACCGCTTTATTTTGTTCATGGAAACCACGACCGTGTAGAAATGCTATCTCGCGGAGAGACCAGGAAGAGTCCGCTGGGAGCAGACAATCTGCATCGCCGCATGATTAGAAAAAACGGCCTGCTGATCGCTGGGGTTGAGGGAAGTATAAAGTATAACCGCAAGACTCCCTATCAATATGGCCAGGGTGGTATGTGGGCCCATGTGTTTTCATTGATCCCGGGGATGATTTTCAATAAACTTGTATTTGGCAGGTATCTGGATATTTTTGTAAGCCATGCTCCACCACGAGGAACCCATGAAGGAAAAGACTTTGCCCACCAGGGAATTGATGCCTTCCGATGGTTGATCACGACATTCCATCCCCGCTACCATTTACACGGCCATATCCATCATTATCATCCTGACAGTCAGACAGAAACCCGGGTAGGCAGAACTATAGTGATAAACTGCTATCGGTCAAAGCAAATCGATCTGGAATAAATTAGCGGCAAATCAACACTGGCAGTGGGATCTCCCTGAGAACTTGATCCACCACGCTGCCGAACATGATCGGAATCAATGTAGACCCCCGATATCCCCCCATCAAGACTAGATCGTAACTAGCCTGCTCGAGAAGTTTGGATATAGCAGGCGAGAGATCTTCAGAGGAAAGCAGATAATCAACTTCCATGGGAAATTGATTTAGATAATCCCTGGCTTCTGTTAGAACCTTTTCAGGCTCCGTTAATCCTGTTTGACTGACAATCACGCTCAAGGTCGAACCCATCTGGGTGCCAAGGTATGCGGCAACAAAGAGCGCTTCCCTGGATTTAAGACTTCCATCGTAAGCCAGTACGACCTTCTGAAGAGTCTGGGTTGCTCCGGGAACAGTCATCACAGGCACTGGACAGCTGCGGATCAGGCTGTGAATTCCTGAATTCCGGCGGGCTGATGGTTTGTCACTGGGAGGATGATTGAGGGGAACGATCACCAAATCGGCGAACCTGGATTGTTCTGAGAGGATTTTCCAAATTTCACCCTGAGCTACTCTGAACTCAAATCGAGCAATTCCTGCCGATTGGCATTTTTCTTCAAACTTGGCCTTGATCAGGTCATGATCCTGGACTTGATGATCATGCTGATTTGTTGGGGGATGGACGTGTACCCCGTGAAGCTGTCCATTCTCGGTTCTTGCGATCATGATAGCCATTTCCAAGGCATGCCAGGCATTGGGGCTATCATCAATGGCAACAATCAAATCGGTGAATAACGATTTGAGGACTGTCTTGCGGAGGAGTTTGTCACGCCAGGTTCCTGGAGGGGGTCCACCTTCCAGAATGGCAGGGAGGATATTATCCAGGAATCGCTGAATGCCTCTTCGAATTCGGGGAATTCTGATTAGACTGTATCGATCAGTGATATCTGATAATGTGGCTTCCGTTCCAATATCCCAGCCGATCTGGTCTCGCAGGGCTGCCTGATGATCAGCTGCCCAGAGGTAGAGATCTGCAGAAGTCCG
Source organism: uncultured Chloroflexia bacterium (assembly GCA_963716695.1). Lineage (GTDB taxonomy): Bacteria > Chloroflexota > Anaerolineae > Anaerolineales > UBA11858 > B10-G9. The sequence continues at coordinate 382,950 of CAVQTT010000004.1, read as the reverse complement.
ATCCGGGAAATCGCGCAACAGGTCCCTGCCCTTTATAATATCTAGCACAGGGCGATAAACCTTTTTATACCAATCTTCCGAGGCTTCGGGGAAGGGGATCTCTCGCTGCTGATCATTCCCAAGATAATGGCGGTGTACAGCAATATGCTCCAGCAAAGTTGGATAGGCACCGGGTTTTGTTACGCTCAGATCAAGGTCAGGGACCGACAAATCCAGTTTGGTTTTTTCAAGGAAGCGCACATATTCACCTTTGATGATCAGACCTTCTGGCTTGATGTCTAGTGGCAGATCAACCCTGGTATCAACTTTTGTTATGTAGGCCTGGATCGATTGGTTGCCGATCTGTCTTGCGACTGAGACCCGGTGATTTCCGTCATTAACAAAATATACATCACCGATCTGGTAAACCTCAATCGGTGGTAAACCGGTTAATCCTTGAGTCGAAGCCATGACCCGGGCCCATCGTCCCTGATCGACGTTCTTTTTGGGTAAATATTTCCTGGTAAAGTCATCATAACGATTAACAGAGCCCACAATCGCATCCAATGGTATTTCAGCCAATTGTTCAGAACCCTTCGTGGTAGCCTGGAGCTGGTGGCGGACCTCATCGTAGGATAGCAAGGCTGCATCCTCAGGATTGCCTGACAGGCGGGCCAGCAGCTCCTGAATTTCTGCGCTCTGGCGGGCCCTCTGGTAATCATCTAACGCGTTTTTGTAGCTGCTTTTGAACATCATCTCAGGATTCTATTCTAATCTATCCGAACAGGATTATCGATTTTCCTTTCTGGTAAACTTATCTATGAAGATCTATTCTGGAGATCAATAATGAAATACCTATCAGTAGAGGAAATGATTTCGATTGAACTTGCTGCTAATGCAGTAGGCCACTCCTACCAGGCGATGATGGAAGCTGCTGGAGAGGGACTCGCCAGAGAGGTCCAGGAGCGTTATAGTGATCTGCCTGAAAAACAGATAACAGCCCTGGTTGGGCCTGGGAATAATGGAGGAGATGCCCTGGTTGCGCTGGATTACCTGAACAAGTGGGGTTGGAAAACATCAGCGATCTTAGCAAAAAATAGACCTCACCCGGATAACCTGGCAGACCGGGTCATCAATAGCGGGACAAAACTTGTCGATTGGTCGTCTAGAACACCTGACATAGACCAAATTGCAGGAGAGATATCAGGGGCTCAGATCATCCTCGACAGTCTTTTGGGTACAGGTATCAAGCTGCCCTTAAGGGGGGCGATTAAAGAGCTGTTAGAAAGGCTCAATCATTTTTTGGATGCCCGGCAGCCCCGACCGCTGATCATTGCTGTCGATTGTCCCTCGGGAGTTGATTGTGATACCGGTGAGGTTGATCCTTCTACCTTGGCTGCTGATCTGACGGTCACAATGGGGGCGGTAAAAAAAGGTCTCTTAGAATTTCCAGCCTATCAGTACCTGGGTGAACTCTGCCTGGTGGATATTGGTGTACCGGTTGATCTGCCTGAAATGACCCGGATATCCAGAGAAGTGCTCACCGTGGAATGGGTTAAATCAATCCTGCCCGCCAGACCCGCCAATGCCCATAAAGGGACCTTTGGGGCTGCCCTGGTGATTGGAGGTTCGGAGGAATTTCCTGGCGCACCTCTCCTGGCAGGCGAAGCTGCCTATCGAGCAGGTGCCGGTCTGGTTAGGATCGCTGTGCCAGCAGCAATCTATACAGGAGTTATTGGAATCCTTCCAGAAGCCACCTGGCTGAGATTGGAAGATCAGCAGGGAGGTATCTCAGAGAGCGCCATCTCCCAAATCGTAGGGCATCTTGATCGGATGGCATCCTGTCTGGTTGGACCCGGGCTGGGAAGGTTGGACTGGACAGGATTATTTCTCAACAGATTATTGGAACAGGATTCCCTGCCAAGGTTGATCCTGGACGCTGATGCTCTGAGACTGGCCCGTGTCATGAAAAACTGGCCTGGGCTAATCCCAAAGGGATCTGTCCTGACACCCCATCCGGGTGAGATGGCGATGTTAACAGGGCTTGAGTTGTCAGCGATCCAGGCAGATCGGATGGGAGCTGCTGAAAAGTATTCCCAGGAATGGGAGCAGATCGTCGTATTAAAAGGTACTCACACAATAATTGCCGAGCCATCTGGAAGAACATTCATCTACCAGGGTGGCAATCCTGGTTTGGCGACAGCCGGAAGCGGCGATGTGCTGGCTGGAGTTATTGCAGGAATGATCGCCCAGGGCCTGCCGGCTTTTGAAGCCGCTGCTGCCGGTGTTTGGATCCATGGCCAGGCTGGAAAATTGGCTGGGATCAGGGCAGGAAGTCAGGCAGCAGTCCTGGCCGGAGACATCAATCGTTGTATAGGTGAAATATATCCGGATTGAATTTCTGAGCCAAAAAGAGACCTGGCGGGATCACCACCAGGTCTCTTATTTTTCTGAATACTATCTCAGGAAATCAGGCTTCTTTTCCCCCAGCAGCTTTCTTTCCACCCTTGGTAACTTTTTCGATCTTTTGTTTTTGCTCTTCCAGGATTACACGGCCTTGTTCTTGGAGGCTTCTGGCCTGATCCTGGACTTTTTGAGTATATTCCTGGGCGGCGATTCGAGCATCCTCCGCGGCCTTTTCTGCCCGCTGGCGGGTATCTTCAATAGTCTCAAGAGCTTTGTCTTTGATTTCAAGAGACTTATCGAGGATCACTTTTCGGGTTTCTTCTCCGGATTGAGGTGCTAATAATAAAGCTGTGATCGCACCTGCGATTCCGCCCAGAAGTAATCCCGACATGAAGGCACCAAATTCATTTCCATTATCAGACATTGTCCACACTCCTCTGTATTATTTATTCGTTGATCTATTTTCCGTCAGTTTTAAAGAAACCAATGATCCTGTTCATGCCTGCCAGGTATTGATTCATTTTCATAACAGGTTCAACCAGATGTTCACTCAAGAATTTAGTTGTGCCCCTTAAGGTATTGGCAGTTTCATTGGTTGATTCCAGGATGGGCTGGATCTCATTTTGGAGCAAGAGAGTCAGCCGGGCCAATTGAATGATCAGTATGATCATTACGATCCCGATCAGCAGGAACTCTAAAGCCATAAAGATGATAAAGATATCTCTGATCCGACCTGTATCGGTCCCTGGTTGCAGCAGCACGACCATACCTGCGATCAATGCGCCCAAAACCAGGACTGCAGCCAGCCCGAGAAGGATCTTTTTTCCGGTAGATGAAGATTCCTGGGGTTGGGAATCTGTATCTGGGAGGGGATCCAGAGGGATGGTTTCTCGAAGTTCCTGTCGGTACTCTGCCATAGTAGTAGGATTATAACATAAAGGCTTTAAGGGTTATTTGATCAGTAAATCATTTTGGATAGATAATTTCTGCGGCGCTTCCCTGCTTCAGTGCCATAATTCGGCGAGCCACAATTTCCTGGTACTAAACCTAAGGAGCTTACCAGAATTTCTGGTAAGCTCCTAATTATTTTGGTGGAGATGGCGGGAATCGAACCCGCGTCCGAAAGACTCTTCCACTCGAACGTCTACGAGCGTAGGCAATTGTAAGTTTTGCCAGCAGGACTACAACTGCCCAAAGCTCCTACTGGTTAGCCGCTGGAACCCGAAAGCTCCCCTTGAACCAGGGTAGCGGCGTCACCTGGCTGCACTCCTGCTTTCTGACGTCCAGGCTCCTCCAGCAGGAGATTGAAGGAGATGAACGAGATTGCATCGAGGCAATCGTCTGTCTTACCCAGGCTTATGCAGCGAGGGGAAGAGCAGCATATTCAGTGCGGTTGGCACTTAAGGTTTTGCGCTGATTTATCGAGAACGGCGCCTCTCGGCTCGCAATCCGGGGTCAATGTCCTCCGTCGACACCTTTCATCCCCGCTGCAATCATTATATCACAGGCTAATTTGCGTACACCAGAGCCGATTTATAGAAGCATATTAGAAATAATCCAACTTAAGACCTCCTGGGTTCTATGCAGTCTTCATGGAGGCCGCAGTTCATTCTCCAGGCATGTCCATCCTGGTGCAATAACTGGTCAGCTTCGACTGGTCCCCAGGATCCTGGATCGTAGACAGCCAGGTCCTCTGCTCGGTGATCCTCCCAGGCCTCGATCAGGGGATCGATGATAGACCAGGCGGTTTCTATTCCATCACTCCGAGTGAAAAGTGAGGGATCGCCAGCAATTGCTTCACTTAATAATCTCTCATAGGCGCTTGGCAGGGAAACCTGATTGAAAAATTTCTCGTAATGGAACTCCATTTCAACTGCTTGCATATTCTGTTCGGAATCTGGTTCTTTGGCCTGGAATTTCAGGTGAATACCTTCATCGGGTTCGATACAGATCGAGAGGATATTGGGAGTGATCTCATCAGGTTCGGACAGACCAAACATCAAATGAGGAGGTTTTTGAAATTCGATTGTGATCTCGGTTGCTTTCCGCTTTAAGGATTTTCCGGATCTGAGGTAAAAGGGTACTCCTTTCCAGCGCCAATTATCGATGTACATCTTGATGGCAGCATAAGTGGGTGTCCGGGAATATTCTTGGACTCCGGAAGCTGAACAATAGCCAATGTACTGCCCGGCTACAGATTGGTCTTTCTTGAGAGGACGAATGGATCGGAGGAGTTTAACCCGTTCATCGCGGATCGCGTCAGCGTTAAAGGAGGCAGGCGCTTCCATGGCGACCAATGAGAGAAGTTGAAAAAGATGGTTTTGGAACATATCTCGCAGGATTCCTGCCTGATCATAATATTCAGCTCGGTGGCCAACATCAAGGCTTTCGGCCACTGTGATCTGGATGTTTTCAATATAACGTCGGTTCCAGATCGGTTCAAATATCGTATTGGCAAACCTGAAGAAAAGAATATTCTGGGCAGTTTCTTTTCCGAGATAATGATCGATCCGGTAGACTTGGTCTTCAGTAAACACCTGCTGGATGGTCTCATTCAATTCCTGGGCGGTCTTTAGATCACGCCCAAAGGGTTTTTCCACGATCACATGGGTCCAGGGCTGATCAACTCCAGGATTTTGACGGGCCAAACCAGCCCTGCCAAGCTGGAGGACTGTTTGATGATAAAACTCAGGAGAGATTGCCAGATAGTAGATCCGGTTCGAGGGAGAGGATTCTATACCATCGAGAATCTTGGCAATATTCTGATAATCCTGCTCATTGGTTAGATTACCCGGTTGATAAAAAATGAACTTTGAGAATTTCTGCCAGCTTGGTTTTATTTACTGGATCTGGAGAAAAATTTTGAAGACCCGTCAGGAGATGGTCCCGAAATCCCTGGTTTGAGAAATCAGATCTGCTGGTACCCAGGATACGTATCTCGGGGAGACGATTCTTCTGATAGAGGCTGAACAAGGCAGGTATCAGTTTCCTCTCCGTGAGATCACCTGATGCTCCAAAAATTACAATCGTAATAGGTTGATTATTCATGAATATTTAGGCTCCGTAGACCGGAATCGCCGCCCCGTGGATGTCCCTGGCGCTTTCCGAACAAAGAAAATAGATCACCTCAGCCAGTGAATCTGGTGTTACCCATTTTGATGTATCAGCCTCCGGCAGGGCTTCCCGGTTTTGGGGAGTATCTATCGTTCCCGGTAAAACACAATTGACATTTATCCCCCTGGTCTTATATTCAGCAGACATGGTTTCGGTTAATCTCAACACGCCGGACTTAGCTACACTGTATGCTCCCATCCGATTCTTTCCAGCCAGGGCGGGGCGAGCCCCAATAGTTACGATCTTGCCAAATCCCTGGACCAGCATCTTGGGGACCACGACCCTGATGGTGTTTAAAAGAGTTTTTAAGTTCAGATCGAGCAAAAAATCCCAATTCTGATCTGAGATCTCATGGACTTTCTCTCCCATACGAAAGCCGCCTGCGGTACACACCAGACAATCAATAGGGCTATTTGAGTTGAGAGATTGGCCGAGAATCGAGTCAACTTGAGAGCTGTTGGCAAGATCAACACCCGGGATTAAGAGCTGTCTGGGATCATTTGCCAGTTCTGGGAATAAGTTTGGGAGTCGGTCGGGATGATGATCAACCAGAATTAACCTGGCTCCTTGAGCGTAGAATTTCTTCACGACAGCACGGCCAAGATTACCGGTTGGACCGGTGATTAAGACAACTTTTTCAGCCAAATTATCTTTCATTTGTTATATCCCTGGTTTGGGGTAAGTAGTTTTCAGATCGGGAGACTTTTGGATCAATCCCAGATCTGGAACCCCGAGATTGGATGTACGATCTAAAGATGACCTTCCCGGGAAGCTTCTTACGCCGCGGGGTACGGGTTATTCCCATTCGATGGTGCCAGGAGGTTTGCTGGTGATATCATAAACAACCCGGTTTACGCCCTGAACTTCATTAATGATCCGATTAGATGTTTTTGCCAATAGTTCAAGGGGAAGCCTGCTCCAATCTGCGGTCATAAAATCAGCCGTTGAGACAGAACGCAGCGCGATAACATTCTGGTAAGTCCGCTGGTCACCCATTACACCAACAGATTTGACCGGCAGCAATACCGCAAACGCTTGGGACGACCCCGAATTCAGCCCCAGCTCCGGTTTCAACAGTAAGTTCGCAGCTGATAACTCTTGAAGAAAGATCTCGTCAGCTGCTTGTAGAAGTTCGATTCTGTCAGGTGTGACTTCTCCCAGGCAGCGGATCGCCAATCCAGGCCCCGGGAAGGGCTGCCTCCAGACCATCTCTGGCGGGATTCCCAGGCTTTCTCCTATCAACCTGACCTCATCCTTAAATAAATACCGGAGCGGCTCGATCAGTGTAAACTGCATCTCGGCGGGCAACCCGCCTACATTATGATGGGTTTTGATGGTTTCGGATTCTTTTCGATCCGGAGCGGCTGATTCAACAACATCCGGATAGATCGTGCCCTGGACCAAATACCTGGGACTATCCAATTCGAGGGATTTTTTTTCAAAAACCCGGATAAATCGATTTCCGATCAACGTCCGTTTTTGCTCCGGATCGATAACACCTTTCAGGTCATTAAAAAAAGCTCAGCTGCCCGAACTATGTGCAGCTGCATATTTAAGCTTTTTCCCAGCGATTGTTCAACCAGCATGGATTCGTTTTTCCTTAACAAACCTGTATCCACAAATACTGCCTCGAGTTGATCTCCGACAGCCTGATGAACCAGTGCGGCGGCGACTGTTGAATCCACACCGCCGCTCACTCCCGCGATAACCCGATCCTTCCCGACTTTATTCCTGATCTCAGCCACGCTAAGCTTAATGATTGACTCTGCTGTCCAGCTAGGGTCCAGGCCGCAAATCTGGAACAGGAAGTTTTTGATGATCCTGGTACCAATCGATGTGTGTTTCACTTCTGGATGGAACTGCAAGCCATAGTAGTTACGAACCGGGTCACCCATGGCGGCGATGGGAGAATTTCCGGTGCTGGCCAGGATTTCAAACCCTTCTGGCAGAGATTCGATCCTGTCTCCGTGTGACATCCAGACCTGGTGTTGACCCGCAGGGAGCAGGATGTTTTCCTTTGAAACCTGGAGCTGGGCCTGCCCAAATTCGCGGGATTCAGCCGGGATCACCTTTCCGCCGAGAGCATGTGTTAAAGCCTGCATCCCGTAGCAAATCCCCAGAATGGGTACCTGAAGATCCAGCAAGTACTCCGGAAATTTGGGTGCACCAGGGATGTATATAGATGCCGGGCCTCCAGAGAGAATAACTCCGGAAGGTCTGATTTCCTGGACCAGATCCAGGTCAGTATGCCAGGCTAGCTGAGTGGAATATACCCCTTGTTCCCTGATCGCGCGTGTGATCAGCTGTGTGTATTGGGAGCCAAAATCTAATACCAGGATTTTTTGTTGCGGCATAGTTAATGGAATATTATCTGATTTTCGTCCATTGATTTGATCCTCGCCAGAGAGTGGACCGGAATATCCAGTTCCTCCAGTCTCTTGCGGCCCTCTTCAAAGGATTTTTCGATCAGGGCTCCGACACCCACAATTTTTGAGCCGGCAATTTCAGCCAGGCGGATCAAACCCAGGATTGTCATCCCGCTGGCCAAAAAATCATCTATGATCAAAACCCGCTCACCTGATCCAAGGTATTCTGGAGAAATGATTAATTCTACTGTTCTGCCCTTCGTGTGGGATGGAGAAAGGGTTAATAGCACCTGATCAGGCATCGTGATGGGTTTATGCTTCCGGGCAAATACAACCGGCAGGTTTAGGTGTAATCCTGCTGAGACCGCTGGTGCTATGCCAGAGATTTCAGCGGTAAGGATCTTGGTAGCAGCTATGTTCTTAAAAATGCGGGCGAATTCCTTGCCAGCCTTATCCATTAGAACCGGGTCAACCTGATGGTTTATAAAACCGTCCACCTTCAGGATGCCGTTACCGATATATTGTCCCTCAGCGAGTATTCGATCTTCTAGTTCTTTCATCAACGCTCCCCGGCTAATTGTTCTCAGTATACACTGAAAATAATCTCAATATCCGGTAGTTTCGATAATAACCAGAATAACAATAAAAAAAGCCCCCCATTATCTGGCGATGGGGGGCTGATGCTGGGGTCAGATCTGGTTCATCCGCTTTTGGTTGGCATGTAGCGGGCCAATTTCAGGGCCAAATTACTAAGAGGTAAACTTTGCAGCCAAACTTTTCCAGGCCCGGTCAGAGTAGCCAGGAACAGACCCTCACCTGAAAAGAGCACATTTTTAAGGCCTTTTACTCCAGTGATGTCATACACCACATTGGGTTCGAACATCGCGATATGCCCAGGGTCAACCTTGATATTCTCCCCAGCTTTTAATTCGATCAGGCGAACTTCCCCGGGAATTTCCACAAAAGCTGTCCCGGGCCCAGTGATCTTTTGTAAAATAAAACCCTCACCCCCAAATAAACCTGCACCCAGTTTTTTCCTGAAATGCATTTCCAATTTCACTGTTGTCTGGGCACACATAAAGGCATCTTTCTGGCAGATCAAACTTTGGCCGGATTCTAATTGGACCGGGATCACTTTCCCGGGAAACTCCGGTGTAAACGTGATCAATCCATCCGGGCTCTGGCAGGTATAGGTTGTCAGGAAGAGAGATTCCCCGGCGAGCATACGTCCTAAGCCTGCTCCCAATCCTCCCCGTGTGCTGGTATCCATCTCGAAATTTCCCCTCATCCAGGCCATACCACCGGATTCCGTATAGAGGGATTCCCCCTGTTTGAGGTGGATATCTACTGTTTCCATGACTGTACCGCTGATTTTGTACTCCATCACTGCCTCCCATCAAGTAGTCGACTGGCCGGAAAAAGCTATCTGGTTTTACCGCAGCTTATTCTATCCGGTACAATAATAAATTGCTACATATATACGGATAAAACATACAAATGTTGTATATCGGTGAAATAGCCGCAATTATCACTTCGATCACTTTCGCGATCAATTCAACTCTGTTCACCCTGGCTGGGCGGCAGGTCGGATCGATCGTGGTCAACAGGTTGAGATTGGCTGCCGCCAGCCTGCTGCTCCTGATTGCGCATTGGATCCTGTTGGGTTCTCCTTGGCCGGTGGAGGCGGGTTTCGATCGTTGGTTCTGGCTGGGATTATCAGGGATTGTGGGTTTAGTATTGGGGGATGCTTTGCTGTTCCAGTCTTTTGTTTTAGTGGGCCCGAGGCTGGCGATGTTAATGATGAGCCTGGCTCCGGTGATGTCTGCCTTGCTGGCCTGGATATTCCTTGAGGAATACTTGAAATTGGCCCAGATCGCAGGGATCCTGGTCACGCTCCTGGGTGTGGTCTGGGTTGTGATCGAGAAGAACTCGGCAAAAGTTGTTGATCAAGGGCAATATATTAAGGGCATCCTGATGGGATTTGGGGGAGCGGTTGGGCAGGCGGTGGGATTTGTGATGGCTAAAATAGGATTAACGGAAGGGTTTTCGCCAATTTCCGGAAACTATATCCGCATGGTCACGGCGATGGTATTGATATGGTTAATAACCTTGTTCCGCAGGGAATTTTCTCGAACGATCTCTGAGGGAATAAAAAATCCAGCCGCAGTTCTAAAAATCGCTGCCGGGGCATTTTCCGGTCCTTTCCTGGGAGTTTCACTCTCGTTATTTGCCCTGCAACACACCAGTGTCGGTGTTGCCAGCACTCTAATGGCTTTGCCACCGCTCTTCCTGCTGCCCGTGGATTATTATTATTTTAAGGAAAGATTTGGCTGGGGGGCAATTGCGGGAACAGCTCTGGCTTTAATAGGCGTTGGAATCTTGTTCATAGTGTAGGCTGATCGAAGCAGGCTTGAATTCGCATGCTATAATGCAGGACACAAAAAAATAACCTATCCTTGTCCTTTGATTTTGGTGGAGGTTTGATGTATAAGACGCACACGTGTGGTGAATTGAGAGTCAGTGATATTGGAAAGGAAGTTTCCCTGGCTGGCTGGGTTGACAGACTCCGGGACCTGGGTGGGGTCAGGTTTATCGACCTGCGAGACAGGTTCGGCATCATCCAAATCGTATCCAATTCAGAGACATCTCCAGATATTCACCAGGCCTTGATCCCTGTCCGAACCGAATGGGTCATCAAGGTAGTTGGAATCATTCGAAGCAGGCCGGAAGGTATGGAAAACCCGGATATTCCAACCGGTGGGATAGAAGTTGAAATAACCAGGGTCGAGATTTTAAATCCCGCGAACACACCTCCATTTTTGATCAACCAGGAAGAAGAGGTGGAAGAACAAACCCGGCTTAAATACCGCTATCTGGACCTGCGCCGACCCAGAATGCGGGATAATATTATCCTGCGCCATAAGATAGTCTCTTTCATCCGGTCTTATTTGGATCAGAAAGACTTCCTGGAAATTGAAACTCCCATTTTATTCAAAACCACTCCGGAAGGAGCCAGGGACTATATTGTTCCTTCCCGGGTCCATCCCGGACAGTTCTATGCTCTTCCCCAGTCCCCCCAACAGTTGAAGCAGATGTTGATGGTTGCCGGGATGGAGAGATACTTCCAGATCGCCCGCTGTTTCAGGGACGAGGATCAACGGGGAGATCGTCAGCCTGAATTCACACAGCTTGATATCGAAATGTCGTTTGTGAATCGGGAAGATGTGATGGACCTTTTGGAAGGTTTGTACACATCCCTGGTCGCTCAGGTCACTCCCCAAAAAAGCATCTGGGAAACTCCCTGGCCGAGATTAACCTACAGAGAAGCCCTGGATCGATTCGGCAAAGATAATCCGGATGTGCGCTTTGGCCTTGAGCTGGTGGACCTGTCTGACCTGGCCCCAGAATCTGGATTCAGGGTATTCGCTGAGGCAGTTGAAAAAGGAGGTGCTGTTCGGGGCCTCAATGCTAAAGGGATCGGGAGCTACAGCCGGAAACAGATCGACGGTTTGACCGAATATATCAAACAATATGGGGCAGGGGGATTGGCATATATCGCCTTAACAGATGACGGTGAAGAGCGGTCGTCATTTACGAAATTTCTGCCGGAAAATATCAAGACAGAAATTCTCTCCCGTTTTAAGGCTGAAAAGGGCGATCTGTTATTAATCGTGGCCGATCAACAGGAGGTTGTCCTGGAATGCCTGGGTCGGCTGCGCGAGGAACTTCGGGACCGCTTGGAACTTGTTGACAAGGATACGCTGGGTTTTTGCTGGGTGATTGACTTTCCGCTGGTCAACTATAACCGGGACGAAAAAAGGTGGGACCCAAGCCACCACCTATTCACCTCACCAATGATTGAGGATCTGGAACTGCTGGATGCTGACCCCTCCCAGGTTCGCGGCCAGCAATATGACCTGGTACTCAATGGTTATGAGATCGGCGGGGGATCTATCAGGATCCATAATGCTGATCTTCAGGAAAAGATCTTTGCCCTGATCGGACTGGATGCGAAAGTTGCCCGGGAGCGGTTTGGCCATATGCTGCAGGCATTTTCATACGGCACTCCTCCCCATGGAGGAATCGCATCAGGGATCGATCGCCTGTGTATGCTGCTTGCAAATGAACCCAATATTCGCGAGGTGATCGCTTTTCCAAAAAACCAATCCGCGAGAGATTTGATGGGCAACGCGCCCTCAACCGTGGACCAAAAACAGCTAGATGAACTTCATATTAAACTTGCAGTAACAGATCGAAAGAAATGATTATCTTTCCCTGTTCAGCTAAGAACTGATATGGTAAAGTGTATCAACCCTACTGTGCTCGTGATGTGACAAACGTGTTTTGAGCCAACACCAACTTTAAGGGTTCTTATATTGATGAAGTAACGCGATAGGCCTGAGCCAAGGCGAAGCTTCTCATGCGGAAACCCAATCTGCGCAAGCAGGTTCAAGACCTAATCGCACACGGCATGGTGGGGTGTTTTATTTAAAGAGGGGGAATTGGAACTAGGATTCTTTCCCCTTGGAGCTGGTGATTTCCTGACCGAAGAATAAGAGCCCTGCTGCAATGATCTCCTGGTGATCAAAAGCCAGGGGCGGAAGATCATCGAGGTCACACCACTTGATTTCTGAGACCTCACTGCCGGCTTTCAGGCGGAGCTTGATATCAGCCATCAACAGCGCTCCGAAAGCCGTCGAGATCACCCAGCCACGGGGATCCCGATCTGGATCGCTGAAGGTCTGGATCTGCTTCAGGTTGAGATTTTGAACTCCTGTCTCCTCACTCAATTCTCTCTCAGCGGCGACTTCAAGGCTTTCTCCGATCTCAACAAATCCCCCTGGCAAAGCATATTTCCCTGCAAAGGGTTCATCGATGCGCCGGATCAACAAAACCTGCTTATTTCCCTCAGTTAACCTGATTAAAACGATATCAACCGTAACTGCCGGTCGGGGATGGGTATAGGTATACAATGTCGCAAACTCCTGGATTAGGGATTAGATATCCTGAATTTCGATTATAATTCTAATCAATACTATTCTACGGTTGATCAACCTCATTTAGGAGGGTTATATCCTATGAACAAAATCAAGTTGCGTCATATTATCGTTTTTGCTGTTGTACTTGTGGTTCTCACAGGCTGTACTTTGCCTGGTTTCTCCACTCCCACACCGTTTTCGTTTCCAACTCCAGACAAGACTATGACAGCGCTCTTTGAGCCGACTCAGGCAGTTCCGGCCACTTCGGCCTCAGATTCGGGATCCTCATCAGGATCGGATGGCGATTCGGCAACGGCGACACCCAAAGAAGTTGCAACCAATACACCTGAACCGGAAGAAACAGAGGACCTTGAACTTACTGCGACTCTGGATGGTACAGGTACCGTGGCACCGACAATTTCCTATGGTGGCCCAGCTGTAAGGAGCGGACCATCTATCACAGCAGATTATATTGGTAAAAACCTTAACATTGATGGTGACTTGTATGAATGGGATCCACCTATCCAGAAAGTTATTAACAAAGTTGTGTTTGGCAAAGACAGCTGGTCAGGCGAAGCTGATTCTTCTGGTTCAGTTGTTGCTGGGTGGGATGAAGATTATTTATATATCGGTGTCCGAGTAAAAGATGATAAATATGTTCAAGAAGCAGTAAAAGAAAAGATCTACCTGGGTGATAGTATCGAGATCCTGTTTGACCGTTATGTCAGTGCAGATTACTATCTGCAGGCAATGACTGCAGATGATTATCAAATCGGTATCTCACCTGGAAAGGGTGGCATTGCCTCCTTGACAATCAATTCCAAAGTTGCCGCAGTTACGACGACTGCAGATCCTCCCCAGGCTTATTTATGGTTTCCAAAAACCGACGCTGGGAAGAAGACTGAAATCAAAATCGGCGCTCTGGAAGGCGGTCCGGGATATCAGGTTGAGTTTAAGATCCCCTGGAGCCTGTTGGGGGTCACCAATCCCCGGGCAGGGGATCATTACGGTTTTGCGATTTCAATCAATGATAATGACAAAGCTGGAACCTTGAAGCAGCAAACAGTAGTGAGCAATGTGGCCACCAGATACTTTGCAGATCCCACAACCTGGGGAGACTTATTCCTCCAGAAAAAGTAGGAGTTCCATCATTAAAAATAAAAGCGGAACAGCTAGCTGTTCCGCTTTTCTATTTCTAGTTATTACCTTTAGTCAAGGTAGGCCTGAAGTTTTTCCTGGATGCGGGGATTTCTCAGCCGGCGCAAGGCCTGGGCTTCGATCTGCCGGATGCGCTCCCGGGTAACACCCATTTTCTTGCCAACCTCATTTAAAGTCAGGGTCCTTCCATCGATCAAACCATAACGCATTTCCAAGATCCTGGTCTCACGGGGAGGGAGTTCTGCCAGGGCTTCCTGGAGATGTTCTCTTAGCAGGATCCCGGTTGCTTCTTCGTCGGGAGGCATAACATCCATGTCGGCGATAAAATCTCCCAGCTGAGCATCGTCCTCTTTGCCAGTTGGCATTTCAAGAGATAATGGCCGGCGGGCATGTTTCATCATATCCTGAACATCTTCCGGGGTTACGTTCAAAGCCTCAGCAAGTTCATCTGGATTTGGGTCTCGATTCAAGTCCTGCTTCAGCTGATGCTGCATCCGGATCATCTTGTTGATCTTGTCACCCATATGTACCGGGACGCGTATAGTCCGACCCTGGTCAGCAATCGCCCGGGTGATGGCCTGGCGGATCCACCAGGTGGCGTAGGTACTGAATTTATAGCCTCGATCCCGTTCAAACTTGAGAGCAGCCCGCATCATGCCGATATTTCCTTCCTGGATCAAGTCCAGAAATGAAACACCTCTACCGACATATTTTTTAGCGATGCTGATCACCAACCTGGAATTGGCCTGGATCAGGTGTTCAAACGACGCCCAGCCCTCATCCACGATTGTGCTCAGGTTTTCTCGTTCTTCAAGTGTCAATTCCTCTTCGGCCAGACGTGTCTGGGCTTTCCGCCCTATATCAATCAGACTAGTTAAATTCTGTTCCTCATTCCGCGTTAAAGGGGAACTTTTCCGGCCTGTTTGATATATAGGCCTACTGTATCGTTGGTGCTGATATTCTCCAGGGGATCATCTTCGTCAAAGAGGTCCGAATCGTGATCTTCGATTTCTACCTCTTCTTCATCTTCAAATAATTCTTCCGCTTCTTCTTCGCTCTCGACATACGGGATATCAGCAGTCAGCAAAGCAGAAAAAGCTTCTTCAAGCTGATCGACATTATTTTCCGCTTTGGGATAGATCTCAGAGATATCATCCAGCGTTACATACCCCTTATCCCTCCCGATCTGCAGCAAGTGGGCGAGGGGATTTTCAAATTCGGATATCAGTTCTTTCTTTATCTCAACGTTCATACTTAACACAACTTATAACCTTTCGATCTAATGACATTTAAAACCCATCCACTTTTCTCAATGGATGGGTTCGTAGTTCAACTGGAGTTTCATTATAGCAGAGTTTTGAAATTTGCAAGGCCTAAATTTAATTTCCAACAGGAGATTAATACTCTCTCCTATTGATATAACGAACCCGATCTTCAGAGGGTATAAGATCCTGGATTCTTACGAAGATGAGGATCTGGAATCCAGGTCAGTGACTATTTCAAACCTGCAAACCACTGACTAAGAACCTCCTGGGCTGGTTTACCATGAATAGAGATCGATTTATCGTGGAGAATTGCAGGAGCGTAATAGCCCTCAGAAACGATCCCGGAGATCCAACTTTTATTGGCAGCAGTGGAGATAAGGGCAGTATATATTTTTGCCTGGAGAGCAAAATCGACCTCTAATTCGGGGATATCTGGCGCAGGTACAGATAAGGCTGACAAGCTAATACACGGATCCACGACCTCTTCCAGGCAGCTGGGGGACCAGTTCCTAACGGAAGGGTAAGCCAGGCTCAGAATCAATTCCTGATCATTGCCCCGCAGGTAGTTTGTCCAGAACTCATTGACTTCACCTTCCAGTGAGGTGTTTGCCTGGTTGATCAAATCTTCCAGCAATTCGGATTCCCCGATCTCGAATTCTGGCATCCAATTGAGATAAACTTGATCCACAAGATCGAGGGAGCCTGGCAGGTGGTTTTGAGCACTGAGGGTCATTGACCAGCCAATCCTCCCGGAAAAGTAGGATTTTACATCCGTGAGGATAGCCTGCCAGCGTAATTCAGAATCTGCAGGTACGCCGGATGGGTCTCCGTTGGGAAGTCTGCCACCAGGAAGGGCAGGAGCAACCCAATCTCCTCCAAGAACCAACACTTCTGCACCCTGCTGTTCGGCTGCCTGGGCGAAGTGGACAGCATAATTATGGTATTGATCAAACCAGCTATTCCACCAACTGAAATCCAGCGGGGCTGAGGTCCACCAATCTGCCGTGGATTCAGGGAAATGGGCTTGGGGATTGATGGCGATCCTTAATCCGCTGGATTTTGCGGAGGAGCTCATTTCAGTAAGATCAAACCACAGCGGATCCTGGTTTGGATCCGGTTCAATGACCGGGGGCACCTGGCTTGTGAATGACCAGGTTGGGGTCAGGATGACCCAGCCTGGATTGATCCGGGCGATAATGGGTAAGGCTTCAGTGATCTGGATAGTGTCGGTCGGTTTGTCTCCCGGCATGATCTCAACAGCAGTCATAAAGCCAGAACCCCGAGAAGGGATAGAAGGCAGGGGTATTGTTTCAATTGTGATCCCTTGGTCGAGCCAGATCCAGTTTTCGACGGAGTCCGCTATATATTGAGATTCTGCGCCGGGAGTGACCGTCCGGCCGGAAGGTGATGTTCCGGCTGTTTTGGCATCATCCGCTCTGCCGCATTCGCCTTCCCGACAGTATCGGTAGCTCAGATCAGACAGGATATCGAAAGGGGAATAGAGAATAAATACCCAGTGATTTGGTCCCAGCTCAGTCATTGGCAGGGGTGTTGTCCACCCATAGGGATTAAACTGGATGAAGATTTCCTCCCCCACAGGTGAGTCATCCGGCGTCCAAAGGTCAAAAGTTATTGACTTATTGGGGCCGGAGGTCCAGGTTAATACCTGATCATCAATCTGAACAGGATGATCGGGGACCAGGATCCGCCGGGTAGTAAACGCTCCATCTGGTTCATGCTCCGCATTCCAGAATCCATCCCCTAAGAGAGTATTTATAAAGAATTTCTGCGCCAACAGGCAGAGAGAGGATAATCCCGTAACGATTATCTCCGGCATAGCTTAATTTTGGCATTCTGGAAGGTGTGGTATTCATTCCACCTGGCAGGTTACCAAAGGTGTTTCCTAATTGATAGAGGTTCCCCGCCAGCTTGACACTATTTTCTGGAGTGCCGATTGGCACATTGACCAGAAAGGTTACATCCACAAAATCCCGCGCCTTTACATTAAGATTCGCTTCAGTATTGGCCTGTGAGGCGACTTCTGCTCCTTGCTGGATCTCTTGATAAGAGCCGTCTGGGGCATAGACCACCAGGTTGTGTACCCCGGGAGGGAGTCCAGTCAGCATATACGAGCCCGAGGCAGTAGTAAATGATTGTCCACCTCCGGCGGTGACCAGCATGCCAGGAACTGGTTTTCCGGTGGCTTCATCACTGATCATGCCGGAGATTCTGCCTGGTTCCGGCCAATAATATGTGGTATCTGACCATTTGCTGACGACATCCCTGATTTCCAGGGGGTTATCGACCAGGGCAAACCTGTACCGGACCTGTTCGTCGCCCTGGGTATGTTCAATCACTGCATACTGGTTCTGACGTGTATACCGGTATTTAAGGATCGAGTGTTGGGGTACTGTCAGACTGCCTTTATAAAGTAATCCCTGATCCGAGCCGCTCTCACCCAGGGCCGGCTCCAGAGGATGAGCCTGGGCGTTGACTCCCAAACCGGTCACTTCATCCAGGGTGCTGATATAAATGACCTCACCTTCGGGTGTGTTCAGCGGCAGCAGGACATAAAAATCCACCTCAACCATGACGGTTGGGGATACCGGATCACCAAGGCTTGGGATCAAATCTTCGAGGGAGTTCGCGCTGCAGCCGGGGAGGATGATTGAGAATAGCAAGATCAGACTGAAAATGATCCGTCTTTTGGTTGGGCTGACCATATTAGATCTCCGTCCTGATCAAATGTACCAAGATCTCTAGGTTTTGGATCTTTCGGATGGGGGTTTCAAGGTTTTTTTGCTCTGATAGCTTGACGATAAAGATCCCTTTTTGAACATTAATGCCCTCGATTATTTCCCAGGGGATTTCCCGGGTAGGCATAAAAAGGGCTTGTTTTGAGAGGCGGATCTCCCCAAAAGGAAGAATCTCGCCGTTATTAAATGCCTGGATCATGACTGGGTTTAATCGTCCATAAACTTGTTTTTTGATGATTTTCTTAAGACCGCCGAGATTTTTTAAGTTCGGATGGCAGCGGATTGGAGACCGCCCGCGGGAATAAAGAATCAGGTGTTCCTTGATCTTACTGCCAGGACTTAAGAATGATCTCTTAACTGAATAGCTTGTTATTCCCTTGATTTCTCCCCATTCCAGGATCCGCTTCTTGCCCGGAGGTAGGTGAAATAACAAACCCCAGCGGTAGACCTCTATCCAGGTATGCGCTTTTCTTAAACGACTTAGAGAATATAGCAGGAGCAAGAGTACCAGACCAGCGCCCACCAGGAACCAATTTCTTCCCCAGGCTGCTGCGGCCGCAGGACCAAAATTGGAGTAACCGTACAAGGTTCGCCAAAACCCGTAAGAAACGGGCGACAGCACTAACACCGTCAGCGGCAAAAAGACCCGCAGGAGATCTTTCCAGCCAAGTTCTTTGATATTGTATCTGGTGATCGGTAAACCCAAATCAGAACGTTTCATTCATTTTGTCCAATGCAGTAGAGTTTATCGTTGATTTCCTAGATTATAGACCAGAATAGGTTTGATGGATAATAAAAAAACCGGCATCCGAAAAGGATGCCGGTTCGGAGAACAGTTTAGGCAGGTACGAAATAAATATCCATTGGTCGGAATTTGCTTTTTCGGAGGAACTGAGGCCTGGGATTTTTGACAATCTGATCCAGGCGGTCTGATCGGAGTCAAAAACCATAGATCGCCATCCAATCAATCGCTGTCGATCCCTGAAGATAGGTCGCTGGCTTCTATGGACGAGAGTTCCTTCTGTTGATATCGATCCGATCTGATTAATCGACAGGTCGAAAATGGATGATGTCCTGAATTGATCCTTCGCGCTCAGCTTTAGCCTTAAATACAGCTTCTACACGCATACCGATTTCGACTTTGTCTTGATCTATTTTGCCAAGTCTGTGAACCAAACCGCCGTCACCAAGGCGGATGAAAGCGATGATATCAGGGTTCTGCTTTCGATTGCCATCCAAATCTTCGTACAACAAGGTATAGGTATATACTTCTCCGGATGTCCCGACATCGATCCAGGTATCCAGCTCGTGCATACAGCGCTCACAGAACATAGATGCAGGCACATAAATGTGTTCACATCTTTTACACTGGGTGCCGAAGAATTTCCCCTCATCCTTGATGGCCCGGTAAAATCGTTCTCCGGCCAGACCAAATGTATACCGGTTGGTTACAGGTAGATCTCCCTGCCAAGCTTCACCCTTGCGAGGATTGTTTTTAGGCATTTTCATGATTATTTCTCCTCGATCGGCTTGAAGTAAAGAATATCAGTGATTGAGCCTTCCCGTTCTTCGAATGGCTTCCAAACCGCTTTCACGCGCATACCGATGTGAATATCTTCGGGTTCCACATCTCCAAGCATGTGCATGATCCCGTGAAGCGGGGATGCACCATCAATCTCGATTACCGCTGGAATTTGCGGTTCTTCGATCCTTTTCACATCCCAGGTGACATAACATAACGAAAATGTATTCACAGTGCCCGTATCCTGCAGAGGGATGAAATCGTCCATTGGCTGAAAGCACCACTCACACACCGTACGCGGCGGAACGAATATCTTCCCGCAAGTTTTACATTGAACACCTAAGATGACGCCATTTTTCAACGATTCCAGATAACGTCCAATCGCTACACCTGTGTCCCAGGCATACTTGCCGTCTAATTCATCTAGGTTGAAGAGTGTTTTATTCTGCTCGAAATCCTTTTCATAAAGCGGAGTTCCAGGAAATGTACTGATATTTTCTGTCATGGTAATACTCCTTAGATCACCAGAGCAAGTTTACCCTGGAGTTTATTTGCGACCCATTATCACAACAGTCCCTACCTGCATCAGGTCTCCCCAGGCTTGGGCTAACCCATATCGAGGTTGACCAGGAACCTGCCGAGCACCTGCCTCGCCTCGCAATTGCCAGAATAATTCAGCGACCTTCATAAGACCCGCAGCGGCGATGGGGTTGCCAACTCCCAGTAATCCGCCTGAGGGGCATACTGGCATATCTCCGTCGCGAGCAGCAATTCCATCAGTGTATAACTGGGCTGCTTTCCCTCGGTCAGCCAACTGGAGTCCTTCGAGATGATGCAAGGCTTTGTAGTCGAAAGGATCATATGGCTCAACGATATTGATCTCTTTCCGAGGTTCTTTAATACCAGCCATGTCATATGCCATGCGGGCTGCGTTTTCTACATAACGAGGGTATGCCAGATCCCTATTGGTCCAATATGCGGTATCCAGGTTCCATCCGACACCTTCAATCCAAACGGGTTTATTTGTAATGCGCTCGGCTACGTCTTCTGCAGCTAAAACGAGGGCGACTGCTCCATCACTTACTGGGCTGACATCTAATCGTTGAACTGGCCAGGCCAGGGTCTCTGAACTCAAAACATCTTCCAGGGTAATGTCGGCATCCCCCAATAGAGCGCATGGATGATCGGCGGCGTTCCGCTTATGCTGCACAGAAACCTGGGCGATTTCTTCTTTGGTGATCCCATACGTGGTCATGTACCGATTCATCTCCAGGGCAAATATCCAGAGGAGGTTTGGTTTTAAGGGCCGTTCCGTGGTGTGATCGAAGATAGTTACGAAAGCTGCTTGTGCATGAGGGTAGAAACTCGACATTTTCTCTTCTGCTACTACGAGGCAAACATCGAACAATCCGGATGCCACATGGTACCACCCTTGGATAGGGACAAATACACCTGTGCCACCACCAACATAGGATCGCATATACGGCTTCTGCCAGGCCCCGGCGCCATCACTGAGGTATTCTCCCTTCATATGGATACCATCAAATGCATCTGGAGCTGTACCCATACACACTCCATCAATATCATCGATAGTCAGCTCACAGGAATCAAGTGCCATGCGGGTTGCGTGAAACGTTAATTCCTTGCTGGTCTCTTGTGCGCGGCGGACAAACTTGGTCATTCCGGCTCCTACGACTGCGACTTTTCTCATTCCCATGACTCCACCTTCCTTAGTTGTTCAGAATGACTACAGCACCACTGCTCGTAGGTACTCCACGCCATGATTGGGCTAATCCTACATTCGCTTTGGCAAGTTGCCGAGATCCGGCTTCACCACGTAATTGCAGCACGACTTCAAGGGCACGAGCTAAACCAGTCGCGTCTAATAGATGACCCATGCCGAGGCTGCCCCCTGAAACATTCACAGGAAAATCACCCGTTGGGTTGGTGATGCCATCCTCTATCCATTGGCCAGCTTTCCCTGGGGGACACAATTCCAACGCCTCGAGGTGTTGGAGCTCTTTATAAGCATAGGTATCATCGATCTCAGCAAAATCTATCCTGTCTCTCGGGTTCTTGATCTCTGCTACCCGGAAAGCCATTCTCGCCGCTTCACGGGTGTAGATTGCCTCACCCCAAGATCGGTTTTCCAGCGAAGCTGAATCGTTGCACCAACCAACGCCCATTATCCAGGCCGGTTTTTTTGAGAGTTCCTTAACCTTTTTTTCAGAGGCTAAGACCATAACGATCGCACCATCAGCGTGTTGAGATGCCTCGTGTATGCCTAGTGGCCAGGAAAGGAATGGTGCTTCCAGGACATCGTTTATTTCAATGTCCTCTCCGAAAGCAGCAATTGGATTATTCTTTGCGTTGCGGCGATTCTTTGACACCACAGCTGCACATTGTTCACGGCTGGTACCGGTTTCATGCAGGAAGCGGTTCATCTCCAATCCGGCGACAAAGTGGGAGTTGAAGCGCATGGGTCGATTGTGCACTGGGTCTTGGGCGTAGGCAGTTATGCCGGCAGGTGTCAAAATATTGGAAGCTTTGCTGTGACCCTCAACTGCGACCAGATCGAATTGTCCCGTGCGGATCATCATGTACGCGGTAGCCAGTCCATGCAAACCATCGCCGGGAATCGTATGGACGGATTTCAGGGCTGCACCTATTTGATCCGGCACATATTCGTCGAAAATACTTGTCCCTTCATGAAAATCCTCAGCCACGGTAACGAAACTGTCTATGTCTTTCCGGGGGTCAACTCCAGCATCGGAGTAGGCTCTTCTTGCAGCTTCATACATCATCTCTTTGTATGAAAGCTCCGATGAGGTCGGTCGAAAATCCATCCAGCCTATTCCGATGATAGCCACACGATTTTCCATTGTGCACTCCTCTTTTACTATCTAGTGATCTTCCTCCCGTTTGGTTTCGCCCGTCCAGGACGATCCGCGCAAGGCATCTCCTCCGATCTTGGGAAAATTATCCTTGGCCAGATCCCTGAGCTCATTCAGTTCCTCAAGCTCAGCTTCCCGGATCAGACGCTGGGGTAGATGCTGGATCTCATTCACACCCTGGCGGATATTCTTCCACCAACTGGAGTGAATGATCGATCGTAAAAACTTACCCAATTTTCGACCAGCTTCGATCATGCCCTCCGGTCCCAGCACCAGGATTCCGATGATGAGCACAAAGACAATTTCGAGTGGGCCAATACCAAAAATGTTCATGGGTTTTGATTGAGATCCGCAGCGGTTAATGTTTGAAGGGATTGCATGATCTCGTGATGTCGATCTGCCAGGGCGCCCAGAACGCCATTCACAAAACGGGGAGCGCTGTCAGATCCATAGGTTTTGGCTAACTCCACAGCCTCATTGATAGCAACTTTGAGGGGAATTCCTTCAGCAACAGCTATTTCCCAGATGGCCATGCGAAGGATATTGCGATCTATGACAGCTACCTGGTCCAGGGGCCAATCCGGGGCATGTTCAGCAATAAAATGGTCCAGCTGTTCTCGGATGGGTAATACCCCCAGCACGATCGAACGGAAAAAATCGACCAGATCATCTTCCAGGTCGATATCAGAGGCACGTTCCTGTAACACTACGCCAACCGGATGATTGGTAATGTCCAGTTCATACAAAGCCTGGAGAGCGACTCCCCGGGCTCTGGTTCGGTCCTTCATGGATTATTTATCCTTGAGAATCTGGTTGTTCCGATAATCGATATCCTCAATGTGGACGTTGATTGTCCCGACCTCCATGCCAACCATTTTGGAGATTGCTTCAGAGACTTCATCCTGGACTTTAACGCTGGTATCTCGAATATTGGTTTTGTCTTTTAAGATCAGATAGATATCCGCGTATACTGAGCCGTTCTCCTCAACTGTGATCTCTACACCATCTTCCCGATTGCGGCTGAACAAGGTGTTGACCCCGCTGGGGACCTGTGCTAAACGGCTGACCCCTTCCACCTGCAAAGCCGTTAACTTGACAATGGTTGCCAGAACTCCTGGGGCGATCGTGGTTTTTCCCGGGGGGCGTTCAGTTGTTGCCATATTTACTCCCAATATATTTTCAGATCAGATTTTATTATTATAACCCATGTTATTAAAACACAGACGGCCGTGATTTCACGGCCCGTCAGGTTTTTTTCACTGGCAGAAAGGACTTATTTTGCGATAACTTCCCGTCCGCGGTAATAGCCGCAGTGGGAGCATACCCTGTGGGGAAGGCGTTTTTCACCGCAATTGCTGCACTGCACCAAATGTTTTGGTTTTAACGCGTCATGAGCGCGGCGGCGGTTCTTTCGTCCATGGGACGTACGTTGTTTTGGTAGAGGTGTCATATCTTAAACTCCTGCATTTCTTCACACAAATAATCGCGGTAGATCTCTTTTTTCAGCAGGTAGATTATACGGATTGCAGGGTAATATGTCAAGGTGGTTTCTGGAAACCTCACTGCAATCGAACAGATTGCAAGGGATCGATGTAAGGCGCAGACAGGGGCAGTTCGCCCAGCAGCGGGGTTTCCTGGGAACATGTTTCAGGCAAATACCCGGGCGGCGCCCCATACCCGGCATTGGTGAATATCCACCAGCGAAGGGTCTGTTCCTTGACTCCCAAAGGCTGCAGGATGGTATAAGCCGCCCGGCAGAGCAGATCGGCATATCGTTCAATATCCAGGGCCCAGGGATCAGGACTGCCGGGAAGATCCCAGGCAAATACACCGGGATTTCCCCGGGTGTAGAGAAATCGCACCCGCTGACCGGGAATGAGCTCCTTCCCAACCCCGGCCAGTTGGGATGCCGCCCGGGCAGCCGGGGAGGGCACTTTGTACTCATTCAGGGCGCGGCTGATCTTTTGAGATACCAGCAGCTTCTCAAGCGGGACCTGATGGGTTCTCAAGGCGGATAACCTGGACTGGAGCAGGGCGTGGATTTTTGGCAGCTGAGCGGCCAGGTTCACAACATCGGGAGCATCCGCAAGCAGGTCGAGAATTTCCTGCTGGACCCCCTTGACCCATTTTGAAGTGTCATCACGCCTTAATTCGATCCCCCGTACTTTCCAGGCCCCATTCTGGAATAGTCCAAAATACCGGTTGGCTACTGGCACCCGGGGATCGGGCCGCGAACTCAGGAAAGCGATCCAGCGGTAGATCCCGTCCAGGCTGGTAGGCAGGCCGGTGCGGTCCACGATTTCCTCCAAAAGGGGCTGGAAATCGTCAGGCCGGGCAGCGCCTTCCTTCTGGACCCAAAGGCCATCCACATACATGTGCAAGACCCTGAAACCCAGGTCTTCCGCAGCCTCTTTGGCTCTCAGCAGAGCCTCCCGTCCGTAAGCAGTCACAGCTTCGTGGGCTTCGATGCGCCCAAAGCGGGCGTTTTTATATCCCAGGTAGCCAAAACAGGTGACCAGCAGCCATTTATGGGCTGAGGACCTGGCTTGATAGGATTGATAGCGGACATCCCGGGGATTCATGCCTGCCAGGGCCTGCTTGAGTTTGATCCTTTTTTCCAACAGCGGCTGCAGGGTATCAGGAACCAGCCCGCGCTGTTCCTGGTCGATGCTCAATTCTAGTTCGGGAACATAGCTGCTGTTTGGCCCCGCTTTTCCTACCGTTTCAGGGGAAATGTTGAAATGCTCCATGATGCTGGGATACATGGAGATGAAGTCGATTTCCGCTACCTGAGCGTGCAGCCCAACGGTGGGTTGAAAGACCAGGCCGCCCCGGTCTGCCTGGAGCAGGTTGTAGGCTGATTTGGACCACTCCACCTGCTGTTTATGCCAGGGGACCAGGACACCCTGGCGCAGGGCGGTCAGAATTTGCATTGAGGAAATGCCCGTTCCCGGAGAAACCCTGGCCGCGGTTTGAATGCGCAGACTGGTGACCCGGGCCATTTCAAAAACCCCCTCCAGCCCGTAATCATGATACATAACCGTGTTTTCGGTTGAAATATGAATGCGTCCGAACAAACGCGCCTGGGGTCCGCGGTAGATAACCCCACCATAGGAATGATAAAAACGCTCCTGGCGACGTTCAATATCCCGGTCCTGCTCGCGGTTCAGGGAAAGCTTCAAATGGTGTTTTTCCATCAGCTGGTAGAGCTTCTCGATCAGCCATTCATCACCCCAGACAGTGACCAGCAGGTCCGGGTCGTAGCGGCGAAGCAGGGCCTGGAGTTTTACCAGCAGCCCACGTTCATCCCGGAAAGGAAAGCTGTAATGTTTTCCATTGAGGTGAACCTTGAGGAAGGTGGGCTCCCTGTGATTGGGATTTGTGTCCGGCACCAGAGCCATTACCAGCAAGGGCACAGCAGGGGAATCTATCTGCCAGGGAGAATCCAGGGTTTCCAGTTCTTTGATCTCAGATTCTTCGGAAACCAGCACCCGGCAGCGAGCCAGGGGAAAACATCCGGTCTGGGCTGCAAAGCGCAGATCGGCGGAAATATCGACGTTGTAGTAAACCAGGTCGGGAAAACTCTTTTTGAGGTCTCTGAAGAGACCCTCCTGGGCGATGGGTGTAGGTGTGATCACTTCCAGCACTGGGAGGGGCTGGTCTATGAATAGATCCTGCCGATCCACTCGAGAGAGCTGCAGGGGCAGATCCAGAGCAGCCAGGTAGCGCCAGAGCCTGCGCAGCTCAGTGCCGCGGCCGTGTACATAAAAGGAAGTTGGAAAAGGCTGGTGCAGGCGGTGCCGCCTGACCCCATCCTCGTCCAGCAGCCAGATGATCAGGCCCTGCACTGGGTCTGGATAGATGTCCAGCAGCCAGCCAGTGAGCTCATTTTTGGATGACATGGCGAAGTTCAGCCACATCCCGCCTGAGCCGGATGACTTCTTTGTGTTCTTCCAACAGCATGGATAACAGAAAGGTCTCAAAGGGCAGTGCGTGAGAGGCATAGGAAGCAGCCGAAAGATGCTTCCGGGCTGAGGCAAACAAATCGTCCAGCACCTGCTGGTCGCTGCTGCGCAGAGCCCGCCGGAAGCGAGCAAAAGCGGCTTGTTCTTTTAAGAAGGTTTGAGTGATGGAGGTTACAGTTCGTCCCATGGCAGATCCTCATTAGAACAGTGTGAGTTGATTGACAGGATGCTCAAGTTCAAAGACCCAGACCCGGTCGGCAGTTTCTCTGACCCGGACCAGGAAGGGTTCTTCACTGGGCTGGGGGTGGAGTATGACCAGGACCGGGCTGTGCCGGGCATTTTTCCTCAGGTTGTCGAGGCAGATCTCCAGCAGTCTGAGGCGCTCAGGAAGGGGAGCGTTCTCGTCCTGGAAGGAGCTGAGCAGGTTCAACACCAGGGTTGGAATCCTTCCCGGGGCTGATTCCTCCAGCAGGGCAGCCATCTGGTAGCAGGTAAATGCCCGGGCAACCCGGACCCGTTCCAGGGCCGTGTAAAGGGGAACTTCCCGGCGCCTGAGCTCCCGGTTCAGGCTCAATAGATCAAAACGATTGCCGCCATCCAGAACCTGAATTGGCCCGCGTTGGGCCAGTTCGGCAATAAATTCCAGGGAGGCTTCCCGCTGCAAAGGGGAGGGGGCAATCAGCAGCTGCAGGGAAGGTGCAGGGGGCAGGGCAATCAGTTCCATGCCCTTAGCTTATCAGGTTGAACGATTTCAGACTATCGCCGTTCGGATGATTATTGGGGTGAAAATGGGGCTACTCCAAAAGGGGAAGCCGATCAAGTTCTTAAGCTGCCCACTGCGAAAAATCCCAGTCGGAGAGGATTTTTCGCAGTTCCAGTTTGCTTCTTAAACCGAATTTGCGTTTAGCATTCCGCAGATGGGTCTTGACCGTGGCTGGAGAAATGATCAGCTGGTTGGCGATCTCTTTGTTGGTGTAGCTTAAACAGGCCAGGGCAGTGATCTCTTTTTCGCGGGGCGTGAGGGACTGCCAGGTTCTCAGACTCCTGGTGGCTTCCTGGCGGTGCTGCAGGGCAAAATTCAACATCCTCTGACCAAGCTCGTTTAAGGGTTGTTTTTCCTCTTCCGCCAGACGGGAGAGAGCCAGGCTCAGCGGTTGGTCCAGCTTGACAAAATGGGCTGGCTGGAAGAGATATTTAAGGGAATCCAAAACACGGGTCGGGAACATGGTTGTCCAGGGCCTAAACAGAACATTTGTTCTACATTATACAGGATTGGGACCGGGGTGGCAAGGGGCAATTTGAGGCTGATAGCTGGCGGTTGATCGGAATGGATGGAGATCAAAAAGACGCTGCTCCCTAGGTCAGGAAGCAGCGTCTTGGAGATCAGTTCTCTTTTGCCCGGGATCAGGGAACGAGGATCAAGAGAAACTCGCTCTGGGCCCGGACTTGATCGATTGTCCACAGCATGGGGTGATAATAGAACCGTCGCCAGAGATCTGCCATGTCGATGTAATGGGGGTGGTAGGCGTGACCGGATTGCCCAGTGGTGTGGATCGAAATCGAGTTGGAGAGATCATTCAGATCAACAACCATACGCATCGAGGGCAGCCAGTCGATTGCAAAAGGATCTGCAGGGTTCCATCCGGTAGCATTAATTATTTCATTCCCGCCGGAAGCCGGGAAGGGGCCCTGATTAAAAGCCTTTTTAATTATTGGGAAGCTGTTCATGAACTGGTTTTGGAAAGTGATCGTGTGCAGCGAGCCCCAGTTCCAGCTGCTGAGATCTTTGCCCTGGGCATTGACCATCTGCCGGTAGGATTCCTCGAATGTCAGCCGCAGGATCTCATCCCGGGATTCAATATCTTCTGTGCGAACATCATCCCACCAGCTATTTCCCGGATCATCCAGAAGAAGTCGAATAATCTCTTTGGCACGAGATTCAACACCGATATGATAATTGTCTGGAAGATCATCCTGGAATGTATTGTCGACCAGGTTTTGCCAGATGGTCATGAATAAAGCAGCCGGTGCAGAATCCAGATCAGCCTGTTTATCCCAGCCCGCCAGGAGCTGCTGGGCAGCCGCCAGTTCCGGATCTGAAAAATACAGATTGAGCAGATAAGGTATCAGGTCCTCCGCCAGGGGGTCAAAATTATCCCTCTGTATACCCTTGATATAGGCCATTCTGATCGGATCCGGTCCGGATTCGATCAGGTCGACAATCCGCTGGGCCCGGAAACCCATTGACCATTCTTTGCTGATCAGGTACGGATAATCGGGTCCCACAACGGCATTGTTGGCCGTTGCGATGTATCCGGAGGGTGGATTAAGTGAGTGGGGGAGTTCCTGGAAGGGGATATACCCCTGCCAATCGAAATCTTCCGTCCAACCAGGTACCGGCAGCATACCATCATGACCTTCCTGCCGGATGGGAATATTTCCTGGCATCTGGTAGGCGATATTGCCATCCACATCAGCGTAAAGCAGGTTTTGGGAAGGTGCGCTTGAACTCCTGCGAGGCTTTCCGGAATTCCTCCCAGTTATTTGCCAGATTAAAATCCCAGATCGCACAAAACACACAGTTTGGTTCCAGCGCGGTCCATTGTAAGGCCAAGCCATAGTAATCGGGGAACTCAATCCCGGATGTCTGGTCGAAATCTTCCAATCCATAGACCGATCCGATCAGCGGGCCGTGCCTGGTAAGGTAGACCTGGTGCTCAACCGGTTTTTTTCCTGCAACCTCGATGATTTCCGTGATCACTTCGAGGGCTTCCCAGCCATCCGGAGTGAGGTAAAGACCAGGATCATCCCGGTGTAGTTTTTCAATATAAAGGTCCATGACATCCGGTCCAACGTTTGTAAAACCCCAGGCGATCCGGTCATTGTGGCCGATCACGATCCCCGGTACGCCAGCAAAGGAGAATCCGGTGATGTCCAGCTGGCAGGCCTCGGTTTTTTCCTGGCAGTGCAATCCGATCTCGTACCAGATCGAGGGCATTTGTGAACCCAGGTGGGGATCATTCGCCAGGTAGGGTTTCCCTGTGCCTGTCAGATCTCCGCTGACCGCCCAACTATTCGAACCAATGGATTCAAATCCCCCTCCGGTCAATTGATCCAGCGTTTTAATGGATTCCTGAGTCTGTCCCAGCATGGTTACGAAGGAGGGAGTTTCAGCCGCCTGGAGGTAGCTGGAACCGTAATCCCTGACAAGGGAAGTTTTTTCAGCGTTAAAACCACTCACGATATAGGGATGGTCTGAAGGATATGCAGGGTAAAGAAAATCAATCTGCTGTGGTGTGAGTTCAGCTAGCAGCAGAGCCCGGTCGATCTCAGTGTCCAGATTTCCTCTTAGATCCCAGGACATGGCCTTGCCCCAGGTCAGGCTGTTTAACGGTGTCCAGGGTGGGGGTTGGTAGTCCCGGTTCAGGATCGGCAGGAAGAGGTATTCCAGGCTGAGTTCAAGATTTGTGGAGTCCTGGATGTAGGCGTTCACACCTGCAGAGTAGGCATCCAAGATGGCTAATTCCTCTTCCCCAAGCATTTCCAGCTCCTGCCTGGCAACTCTTTCCCAACCCAGGGTGCGGATGAATTTATCTGAATCCAGCATGGCTGGACCAACTAATTCAGAAAGTCTGCCAGCTCCCAGGTGCCGCCAAAAATCCATCTGCCAGAAACGATCCTGGGCGTGGACAAATCCCTGGGCGAAAAACAAATCGTGATGGTTGGTGCCATAAAGGTGGGGTATGCCGAATTTATCCCGGTAGACCTTGACGGGTTCTTTTAAGCCCGCTGCCTGGATCTCTCCCTCGACCTGGGGGAAGGATTTCTCAGCACTGCGGCGGACATAGGAAGGACCAAAGATCCAGATCAAACCCGCCAGGATCGCCAGAACAATGATCGTTCCCAGGATGATTCGACCGATGCTCTTTACCATCATTTTCCTCCTCATGATCTGGAGAATAATTCAAAACCCAGGTTGACAAACTCTATCGTGAAAACCATTAGCTGAAATCTTGCCCATTCCAGAGAGGTTGATGTCAGGCCTGGTTTTGATTGCCGAGGGTTTGCCGGAGATAACTTTCAATGAAAGGGTCCAGATCCCCGTCCAGGACAGCTTCTGTGTTCCCTACCTCAAACTCGGTCCGGTGATCCTTAACCATATGATAAGGATGCAGCACATAGGAGCGGATCTGGCTGCCCCATTCCGCTTTTTGGTATTCTCCCCTCAGTTCTTCGATCTTGTCCTTCTGTTCCCTGTGTTTCAGCTCCAGGAGCCGGCCCTTTAAGACTTTGAGAGCCATCTCGCGATTCTGAGTTTGGGATCTCTCATTCTGGCAGCTGGCGACAATACCTGTAGGAAGGTGGGTGATCCTGACAGCCGTATCATTTTTCTGCACACTCTGTCCCCCAGCGCCGCCAGACCGGAAGGTATCGATCCGCAGATCGGTGGGGTTGATCTGGATTCCGTGGTCATCCTCTACCTGGGGAAGGATCTCTACCAGGACAAAAGAAGTATGCCGTCGATTGGAGGAATCAAAGGGTGAGATCCGCACCAAACGATGGACCCCTTTTTCAGAACGCAAGTACCCGTAGGCATACGGTCCAGAAATCGAAATGGTGGTGCTTTTTAAGCCCGCTTCTTCTCCGGGAGTGATATCCAGGGTATCAGTCTCATAACCGCGCTGCTCCGCCCAGCGCAGGTACATTCTCTGGAGCATTTCTGCCCAATCCTGGGCGTCATTACCTCCAGCGCCGGCATGGATCGCAAGCAATGCGTCCCCCCGGTCGAATTCACCAGCCAGCATGGCGTCAAATTCTCGTTTTTCAATTTCAAGCCGCAGCGCTTCGACCTCAGATTTTAAAGCACCATGCAGACTGTCATCTCCCAGTTCAACAAGTTCAAGGGCATCACCCAGGCGCTGTTCCAATTCATTCCATCCCTTGATCTCATTCTCCAGGGAAGAGAGGGTTTTCATCACTCGCCGGGCTCTATTTTGATTATCCCAGAGGTCCGCTGCCTGGGATTCTTTTTGGAGTTTTTCCAGTTTGGTTTTTTTTTGAGCTACGTCAAAGACGCTCCAGGAGGTTCTGGAACTTTTGCTGACTTTCATTTAAAAGAGAATAAAGGCTGTCCATAACATGGCTCCACTATACAAGTGCTAGGATTTGGGTTTGTTCCAGCTGTGATACATTGCGATCCCAACCGCCAGGGCCAGATTGATTGAGTCGATCTGCTCATTCTGGGGAATCCTGACACTCTGGCCGTACTCCAGGTATTCATCCCCGAGACCGCTCGATTCTGATCCAAAAACCAGGGCGTGGGGGGAATCGAATTCCACCTCTGGAAGGGATATTTTACCATTGGTCATCATGGGATAAAGCTGGTGATCAGCATAGGACCCCCAGTAGTCCGGGAAGGATTGGAATCTCATAATCCGGATCTGGAAGATCGCTCCCATGGCAGCCCGGATCACCCGGGGATCAAAATGATCGACTGCTGGCTCGATAACCGCCAGATCCCGGTACCCGTATCCGAGCATGGATCTCAAAATCGTTCCCAGGTTTCCCATGCTGGAAGGATTGGACAGAACAATATGATCCTCTTGAAAACTTAATTGGGAGGTATATTTCTGGACCACACCGATCGCATAGGTATCTCCCCGATCCGCCAGTTTCTCTACCAGAAAATCATTCTCAATCAGCTTGATCTGGTAATTCTGACAGGCCTGCCGAATCTTTACCACACCCTGGTTTTTTGATCCCTTGGTGTGTATGATCACAGCCAGGGTATTTTCGGGTTGATAATCAATTAATTCCAGGGTAGGGAAAACCCCATAGGTATAGGAATAGTCAAAATCCCTGGCATATCGTTTGAGTTTTGGGGGTAATGTCATAATAGCTCTGTGTTTAAAATTCCTGTGATAAATAACCTCTGGATTGAATGGCACCAGGTCCTGGTTCGACTCCCCAACACCGGTAAAAAGTATTGGCAGTTTCAATTGATCCTGGATGGCAAAAACCATACCTCCCTTAGCGGAGGAATCCAGCTTGGCAAGAATAATGCCGTCGAGGGGTATTGCCTCCAGAAAAGATTCTGCCTGATTAAGGGCGTTTTGCCCGGTAGTGGCATCCATGACCAGCCAGTTGTGATGCGGAGCTCCTGGCAACGATTTGCCAGCAACCCGATGGACCTTCTTAAGCTCTTCCATCAGGTTATACCGGGTATGCAGCCTGCCGGCGGTGTCTATCAGAACAAGATCGGATTTTCGCGAGAGAGCAGACTGGATGCCATCAAATACAACAGCCCCCGGATCTCCATCCTGCTGGCCAGCGGTCACCGGGATACCCAGGCGTTCTCCCCAGATTTGAAGCTGTTCTACAGCAGCGGCGCGGAATGTATCCGCAGCAATGAACTGGACCTTCTTTCCCCGTTCCAGATAGTATTGACCCAACTTAGCGATGGTCGTGGTTTTTCCGGATCCATTTACACCGGCGATCAGGACCACGGTCGTTCCTGGCTGCCAGGATAATTCTGGTGGATCTGATAATCGGTCCAAGAGTTTCTTTTGAAGAATTTCTGTTAATTCATCCGTCCTGACAATACCCGCCTGTTTGACATAATTCTGCAGGTCTTCTATGACCGCCAGGCTGGTTTTTAATCCCAGGTCCGATTGGATCAACAAGGCTTCCAAATCATTCCAGGTCTCTTCTGTGATTTCGCTGGCCCCAAAAAATGCCGCGATTTTGCCAAAGGTGGATTTTCTGGTTTTTGCTAGACTCTGGACCCATTTTTGGCGGTTTTTTTCCATCGCCTGCATTATATCATGCTGGTAAGGCCGCGTTGATCCGGCGAGCCGCTGCCGGAAATCAGCTGAGGTATAATGTGAGCAGGATTCTAACGGTTGAGCAGGAGATATATAGCGATCGATGATTAGAATAAATGTCTTGTTGTTTTCAACAATTCGGGCGATTGTCGGAAAAAAAACCCTGGTGATAGATTTGCCCCAAGATTCAACAGTTTGGGATCTAAAATTGGAGATTGCGCGCCAATTTCCTCATTCAGACCAGGCTGTGAGAACGATGTTAACGTCAGTTAATAGGATCTTCTCCAGTGATGAGGAAACCCTTGTAGATCAAGCAGAAGTGGCTTTTTTCCCCTTTGTCAGCGGGGGTTGATATTTATCCAAATCATCTGGTCTAGACATATGGATACTCCTCTCAACATGAAGATTTCCTGCCGCGACTGCGGGCTGCCATTTCCATTGGATCCATTTCCCCATATCTGTCCAAGTTGTGCTGGACTGTTTGGTTTTCCTGATGGACTGGTCTATCGACCGGAACAGGTCCTGGATGACCAACCCGGAATCTGGCGCTACCGGGAGAGTTTTATGCTGCCGCCGAAGCCCCATCAGTTTATCTTGGTGAAGGGGATACTCCGTTGGTTTGGATCGAGACCTCTGGAAAACAGGTGGGATATAAATTGGAAAGCCTTAACCCTACAGGGTCATTTAAAGATCGGGGGACAGCTGTGCTGGTCAGCTGGCTTTTGGCAGCCGGGATAAAAACAGCCGTAGAAGATTCCTCCGGGAATGCCGGGGCATCGTTTGCTGCTTATGCGGCCAGATCGAAGATCCAGGGAAAAATCTACCTGCCTGCTTACGCCTCCGGCCCCAAAAGGCTGCAGATCGAAAGCTCCGGCGCTGGGGTTGTTCCCGTTCCCGGACCAAGATCCAATGCGGCAGCAGCTGTCCTGGAAGATGTAAAAGCTGGGTCAGTTTACGCCAGCCATGCTTATTTGCCGCAGGGAACTGCCGGAATCGCCAGCATCGCCTTTGAGCTGCTTCAGTCAGTCCTCAGAGATTCCGGGAACGATTGTCCTGCCGGTTGGTCATGGCAGTTTGCTGCTTGGGGTCGCGATGGGTTTTGAGGCCCTGTTCAAAGCGGGGTTGATCCCTCGATTGCCAAGGCTGGTGGGCGTTCAGGCTGCTGCCTGTGCGCCGCTCTGGAAAGCAATCCGGTCAGGCGCGGAAGGCCCGCTGCCGGTTGAGCAGGGCCAAACAATCGCCGAGGGAGTTGCTATTTCAGATCCTTATCATGGTCGGCAGGTCTTGGCAGCTGTTCAGCGGAGTGGCGGCACGATCCTGCAGGCTGCGGAGGATCAAATCCTCTCCGGAAGACGGAGTTTGGCGGATATAGGGATCTCTGCAGAGCCGACATCAGCCCTGGTTTATAATGGAATCGAACAAATTCTATCGGAAACCCCCGAACCCATCATAGCCATCATTTCCGGCCATGGATTAAAAAGCCCCTGAGCAGTTGCTTATCTAACTCCATTAGGTATAATAGAGCCTTATCTAACAGACACAAATGATTTTTTGGAATTGAGGGGCGGTGAAATTCTCTTGTCCAGATTGAATTTCACTGACCCTGAGTTCCTGGGAGTATTTATGGATCAAGCTCCGGATTCCGACCAGCTTGAAACCCCGCCTGAATTTAATCACCGTCTTAATTTGGGATTTAATAATCTCACCCTCCTAGTCGAGGGCATTAACCCACCGGTCCTACATCAATGAGAATCCTGATGCCCTGGAAGATAATGAACGTCTGGAATTCCTGGGTGACGCAGTGCTGGATTTTGTAGTTGGTGCCTGGCTGTATCACCATTATCCTGAAATGACCGAGGGTGATCTGACATTGGTGAGAACTGCTCTGGTTCGTACAGAACAATTGGCGGATTTTGCGCGGATCATTGATCTTGGGTCTGCGATGAGATTGGGACAGGGGGAAATCGTTTCTGGAGGAAGGTCCAGAAAAGCCCTGCTCTGTGCTGGTTTTGAAGCCCTGATCGGTGCGATCTACCTGGATAGAGGTGTTGAGGCAGTAGAAGAATTTTTTAAGCCCTACCTTGACCAGGCCATCGATGATATTCTTGTTGACGAACAACTCAGAGATCCCAAAAGCCTGCTCCAAGAGTGGACCCAGGCCCGGGGTCACCTTCCACCTGTTTATCGAACCATCAAGGAAACAGGCCCGGATCATGAGAAGGAATTTGAAGTTGAAGTGGATGTCACCGGGATCATATCTGGTATAGGAATCGGCAGCAGCAAACGAGAGGCGTCCAAATTGGCAGCCAGAGCGGCTTTGGATAAATTATCAGATCATCATTATCAGCGAACGGATCACTGAGGTTCCATGCGATTAAAGTCTCTTGAGTTGAATGGGTTTAAAACATTTGCGACCAAAACAAGTTTTGAGTTCGCTGATGAAATCACAGTGATCGTTGGTCCTAATGGATCAGGTAAGAGTAATATCGCTGATGCCGTCCGCTGGGTTCTGGGGGAACAATCATATAAATTGCTGCAGAGGGAAAAAATCCCTCGACCTGATCTATTCCGGGTCCGATCAACGTCCCCGGGCAGGGATGGCTGCTGCAACAATCGTTTTTGATAATAGCGATGGTTGGCTGCCAATTGACTTCTCTGAAGTCTCTATCACCCGCCGGGCTTTCCGCGATGGCAAAAACGAATACCTGATCAACGGCCAGCAGGTCTTGCTGAGGGATGTTTATGAACTGCTGGGACAATCCGGCCTGGCTGAACGCACCTATACGATCATTGGTCAAGGATTGGTTGATGCAGCCCTTTCATTAAAAGCCGAGGAACGACGTTCGTTATTTGAAGAAGCAGCCGGGATTGGTTTGTACCGCTCCAGAAAAGCTGATGCTGAACGACGTTTGGAAAAAACCCATCGCAATCTGGACCGGGTTGAAGATATCCTCTCCGAGTTAAAACCTCGCCTAAAAAGTTTGGAAAAACAATCTGTCCGGGCCGAACAATACGATCAGGTCAAAGCCGATCTGCGGGTCCTGCTGCAGGAATGGTATGGTTTCCATTGGTCCAGGGTTCAGTCTGATTTGAATCAGGCTAAAGGGTTGGAAGCCAAACATCGGATTGATCTGGATCTGGCCAGAAAAACCCAGGCGGATTTTGACCGGGATCTATCTGAGAACCAGGCCCGGGTAGGCAGCCAGCGCTCGCGACTAAATACCTGGCATCGGGAATTGGCTGAACATCATAACCAAAAAGAGAATATCAGCCGGGAGCGGGCAGTTACTGAAGAACGAATCCGGTCCCTTGAGAGAAGAATTCAGGATCTAAATACAGAAAAGATCCGACTAGTGGAAATGGAGAAACTGGCCCGGGAAAGATTTGATCAAAACCTGGAGGAACAGAAAACTGGTCAAGCAAGATTTGATGAATCCCGTGCCAAAGCCGAACAGGCCAGACAAATCCTTGAGGATAAGGCCGGTCAGATCCAAAGCCTGGAAGAGCAAGCCCGATCCGCCCGCGAGAACTTGACCACCGGTCATGAAAATCAAATTCGCTTAAAGTCCCAGGTGGCTGACAGGCAGCTGCAGATCGAGAAGAAAAAATATCATCTCAAATCTGCCGACGGGCTAATCCAATCTGCCCGGGAAAATTTTCAGGCGGTCCAGGACCAGTATAAAAAGATCAAATCAGAGCTTGATGACGCTGTAGCTGCCCGTAAAAAAAACGAGAACGAAATTGAGGACCTTCAGCAAGAAAAGATCGCTGCTGAAAAATACAGGCAAGAAGAGATCGATAAACTTTCCAGGACAAAAACCGAACGCAGCCAGCTTTCCGCTGAATTGACAGTCCTGCATCAGGCCGAACAGAAACTGGCGGGTTATGCGGAAGGCGCCAAACTACTGCTCACAAAATCAGACGCAGGTAAACTCCGGGGAGTTTTGGGCACCCTGAGTAAATATTTAGATGTGCCAGAGGAGCTGGAAGTTCCTATTGCCGCGGCCCTGGGTGATTACCTGGATGCGGTCATCATCGAAAATGCTGAGTCGGCTGACAAGGCCCTGGATGTCCTGCTAAACGAGACTACAAAGGGAGTATTGCTCCCATTAAACCGTCTGGTAACCCTTGATCGTCTGAAGATCAACAGCAATATTCCGGGATATATCGGCCTGGCCTCAGAACTAGTTAAAACGACCCCCAAATTCCGTCCGGTTGTCGACCTGTTATTAGGCCGAGTGTTTGTGCTCAAGGACAATCAGGATATTCACCGTGTGCTTCGCGATCAACCAGCCGGTACAAAAGCTGTTACCTTGAAAGGTGAGGTCTATTTCACAACTGGAGAGATCAGCACCGGTAATGCAGGTCAATCAAGCATCCTCAGCAGGGCCCGGCAACTAAAAACCTGGCAGGAGAAGATCTCAACCCTGGACCAGGGGGTCACAAAAATTGAGGACAGTATCGAAAGGATCAATGGAAAATTGAAAAAAATTGATCTGGCAGATGTAGATCAAAAGAAGAATCTAGCTAGTGCCAGACAAAATGAAGAACAGATCAAGGTCCGGTTGGATCAGGTCTCGCTGGAACAGAATAGCGCAGAGCGGCAAATTGAATGGGAGGCGGCTCAGCATCAGAGACTGCTCGACGAGATCGAAGAAGATGATCATTTGATCAAGACAGCGGACAGTGAACTGGACCGGATTGTTCAGGAGATAACTGAGTTCCAGGACCTGGCCACAAAGACTTCGGCTGAACTGAAAGCCATCTCGTTGGATGAAGAACGCGAACAGCTGAATTTCTGGGAGACCCAATTGGCGGTGACCGAGAAAACCCTGACGGATCTTAATCAGCGGGTCGAGGAAAGAGAAATTACCTGGAAAGAAGCCTCTGGTCAGGTTCAGCAGAATGCTGATCTTGAACAAACCAGCCTTGATCAGATCAAAACTCTCCGCGAGGAAACCAGTTTTTTGGAAGACGGGGAAAAGACCATCCAGCAGGAGATCACAGAATTGCGACTGCTGATCGATGAAACTGACGGCAAGTTATCAGCGGATGAAGAGGAACAGCGGACCTTGCAGGCCAAGGAAGCCGATGCCCGCAGAATACTCAATCAAGCCGAAAGATCCTACGCCCAGGCGGATATCAACCTCTCCCGCAATCGAGAGAAACTTGAATCCATCCAGGAACGGATCAAAGAGGACATCGGTTTGGTGGAACTGGAATATAACAAAGATATTTCCGGACCGACCCCTTTACCCTTGGAAGGCTATGTCCAGAAACTACCTGTGGTAGAAGAGATTTCGAGCAATTTGGGAACCACGATCCGGGAACAGAGGGCCCAGCTCAGGCGCCTGGGAGCGATCAACCCTGAAGCCCAGCACGAGTACCGGGAAGTCAATGAGCGCCATGGTTTCCTGACTGAACAGCTCGCGGACCTTCGGAAAGCCGAAGCAGACCTGAAAGAGGTGATTGCTGAGTTGGATGTACTGATGGAACGGGAGTTCCGAAAGACTTTCAATGCAGTTGCCGGCGAGTTCAGGGAAATATTTACCCAGCTGTTCGGGGGTGGAAAAGGGCAGCTGATCCTCTCGGAACCTGATGACCTAACCGGATCGGGTGTGGATATCCAGGTGCGGTTGCCCGGCAGGAGAACCCAGGGTTTATCCCTGTTATCGGGAGGTGAGAGGAGTTTGATCGCCGCCGCTCTGATCTTTTCATTATTGAAGATCTCGCCTACGCCATTCTGTGTTTTGGATGAAGTAGATGCCATGCTGGATGAATCCAACGTGGCGCGTTACCGAAGGCTGCTTCGGGAATTGAGTTCGGATACACAGTTTATTGTCATCACCCATAACCGGAACACTGTTCAGGTTGCGGATGTCATTTATGGGATCATCATGTCACCGGATTCCTCCAGCCAGGTTTTGAGCTTAAAACTGGATGAAGTCGATGAAGTGATCGATGACTGAATCCCGGCCTGACTGATCGGGCTCCTGACGCGATAAATCCCTGTTAAGCAAAGAATTAAATGCGATCCAAACCTTCCTGGGTTTGGATCGCATTTTTCCTGTAATTAAGGATAAGATAGAATTTCCAGTCTCTGGAGTTGTTCCTGACTTCAAGCCAGGTAAGGATTATAATTAGTTATGTTTGGCTTGAATTGATCCTGTGAATGGCTTATCCGCGGTATTTTGATATCTCTGAGGTGAAAATGGCTCAAACCCTTTCCGATCAATTAAATGTTGTTCTCTACAATTTTGAACGTAATGTCCCCCATGTTGAAGCGACAGCTATTGTCAGCACTGATGGGTTGGTGATAGCCTCCAGGCTTCCTGACCAGGTCGAGGAGGATCGGGTCGGCGCTATGGGAGCGGCGATCCTTTCGATCAGTTCGAGAAGCGGTGAGGAGTTGGCAAGAGGGGGTATGCGGAGAGTATTGATTGAAGGGGAATTGGGCTATATTCTGATCAGGAGCATCAGCGAAGATGCGATCCTGGTTGCTCTGGTCGGTAAAGAAGTCCGGCTGGGAATGCTCTTTTATGAGTGCAAAAAATGTATCGAAAAACTATCCGAGATCCTTTAACTAGGTCCCAGGGGTGATAAGGAATCCAGATATGCCAGATCTCAAGCAGATCATCCTGGACCGGGACCTTAATCCCTATCATTCATTTTTCGCGGCTTTTTTTGCCGGTTTGGGTGAATTAGGCATGCTTAATCAGGGTTCGATTAATATAGTGGCCAAAAGGGCCGCAGATTATCTCTATGCTTATCTGGATGCAAAGCAGATCCTTCCAGAAATGAGTGCAGTCCCAGGAGACACACCCGCAGCGGTGATCAAGAATTTGGTTTTATATGTCAACAAGATCCTCAGCCTGGTCGGAGAGTATGACCTCCAGCAGACAAATGATGACCAGGTTGTCTTGTTGATCACTGGAAATACCTGCCGAATCTGTCCCAAAGGGGTGGGAGGGGCTGCGGTCAAAGGAACATTATGCCCGATCCCCAGCTTACTGGAAAACTTGCTGAACAGG
The DNA here is from genome assembly GCA_963716695.1 of uncultured Chloroflexia bacterium. Taxonomy (GTDB): domain Bacteria; phylum Chloroflexota; class Anaerolineae; order Anaerolineales; family UBA11858; genus B10-G9. The sequence goes on along the minus strand of CAVQTT010000004.1, from coordinate 342,691 downwards.
ATTGCCAAACGAGATATTGTTCAGCTGGTTACCAGCGGAATCGAGAAAGATGGTGGGATCTGCAAGGCTTATTTCAAAACCTACCTTTAAAATGTCAGGATGTTGGATATGATGAATACTTCCACCCGGTTGATACACACATTTTCAATTGTCGCCTATGATCCCCTCAAAGGGGAATGGGGTGTGGCTGTCCAATCAAAATTCCTGGCAGCGGCAGCAGTGGTTTCCTGGGCCCGGGCCGGATCTGGAGCAGTAGCTACTCAGTCCTATGCCAATGTCAGTTATGGTTTTCGAGGGCTGGATTTGATGGGGGGTGGCCTTCCAGCTGACGAGACTATCGCCAAACTGATCGAGGAGGATGATCAAAAGGATCTCCGCCAGGTTGGTGTGGTCGATAAGAACGGTAAAGCGGCGGCATTTACAGGAGAAAAGTGTCATGAGTGGGCTGGCCACCAGGTTGGTGACGGATATGCCTGCCAGGGAAATATCCTTGTTCCAGGAACGATAGAAGCCATGGCTGCGAGTTATGAAAAGGCCCGGGGCGGTGGTGGAGAGCTGGCGGATTGGCTGGTTTTAGCTCTGGAAGCTGGCCAGGAGGCGGGTGGGGACAAAAGAGGTCGCCAGGCAGCTGGTGTGCTGGTAGTCAGAGAACACGGCGGTTACGGGGGTGATAATGATCGTTACCTCGACCTTCGCGTTGATGATCATCCTTATCCGATCTTAAAATTAAGACAATTGGTTGATAACCATCACTTGTATTTTGGGGAAGTTAATCCGGAAGAATTGGTGCCATTAAACTCTGTCGCCCGGGAACTTCAGTTGCTCATGAAAAAAACTGGGCATTATCGGGCTGAGGTGAATGGGGCTGTGGACGAAAACACCCTGGCTGCCCTCCGGACACTGGTTGGAGAAGAAAATCTGGAAGAACGCTGGATGGGAGATAAGAAAACCATTGACAATAAGGTTGTGGAGTATTTGCGGGATAAGTTTTCCTGACCACAACTGGCTAGGATATTTTCGATAGACCTGTCGGCTGCGATTGGGATTATCTTGACATCCCACAGACCTCTTGAACCATCGGAGCATGCAACCTCTATTTCTCCCCTGACCGGAGGTGGTTCCTACCCGCTTGCTGAAATTCTCGGTTTATCACTGATCTTACCGGCCAACACAGCGGTGATTAATTTTCCACCAGGATGTGAAGGTGTCTCAGGAAGTTGAAACAGAGACTGCTTTTTTAGTATATAATGAAGATGTTTCTGTCCAATTTATCCTAAGGAGAAAAGTGTATGAAGAAACTATCTGTTGGATTGGTTTTTCTATTAATTACCGGGCTTCTTCTGGGCGCCTGCGGCGGCCAGCAAGAAGCTCCAGTAGTTGTTGTGGAAGAACCGGGTGATATGGCCCACGAAGGTGTTGCCGACCTGGGCGGAAGGGAAGTGACCATCGCGGTCGAGAATGCCTATCTCCCCTTCAACTATATCGATCCCGTAACCGGGGAACCTGCCGGGTGGGATTATGATGTCTGGAACGCGATCTGCGCCGAGATCAACTGCGTGCCGGTCTACGTCGAAGCATCCTGGGAAGGTATGATCCAGGCTGTGGCCGATGGTCAGTTTGACGCTGCCGCAGATGGCATCACCATCACCGAAGAACGCGCCGAAATTGTCGACTTTTCAGTCGGCTATGTTGCCATTGAGCAGCGCCTTTTGGTCCGGATCGACGATGACCGGATCGAATCCATCGAGGATATCGTAGCGGATGAGAGCCTGAAACTGGGAACCCAGACGGGCACCACCAACTACGCCACCGCCGCAACCTATCTGCCGGAAGAACGCATTCAGGGTTTTGAGCAGTTCGGTTTTGTGGTCCAGGCCTTGATCGCTGGTGATGTAGATGCCGTGATCATCGATGAAGTTGCCGGACAGGGCTACCTGGGTGAGAACGCCGATGCCCTCAAATTGGTCGGCCCCTCCATGTCCTCTGATTTCCTGGGATTCATCTTCCCCAAGGGCAGCGAGATCGTGGCTGCTGTAGACCTGGCCATCGAAAAACTGGCCCAGTCTGGATTCCTGGACACAGTCAATGCCCAGTACTTTGGTCCTGACTTCAACATCACCTATGATGACCTCTTCCCGCCCGAACCTGTTGATTTCCTGGCCTGCCAGGTAACCGACGTTGGCGGCATCGATGACAAATCCTTCAACGCAACAGCCTGGAAAGGCGTGAACGACGCCATTGCAGCCCTGGGCATCGAGGGTAAATACCTTGAATCCCAGCAGCAGACCGACTACGAAGCCAACATCAATGCCTTTGTTGAAGAAGGCTGCGACATCATCATCCCGGTTGGATTCCTGCTGGCTGACGCTGCCGCTGCAGCTGCTGCTGCCAACCCCGATGTGCCATTTGCCATCGTGGATGTAAACTGGCTGGCTGCTGACAACCTTTACGGTTCCGGCTTTGCAATCGACCAGGCCACCTTCCTGGCTGGCTATCTGGCTGCTGGCATGTCCGAAACCAAAATCGTCGGCACCTACGGCGGCATCAACATTCCGCCCGTGACCCAGTTTATGGACGGCTTTGCCCTCGGCGTTGCCAAATACAATGAGGTGCACGGCGACCAATGTCAAGGTTCTGGGATGGGACATTGCAACCCAGGACGGACTCTTCACCGGAAACTTCGAAAGCACTGATGACGGCCGCACCATGGGCGAGTCCCTGCTTGACGAAGGCGCAGACATCATCATGCCTGTTGCCGGTCCTGTTGGCGCTGGAACCCTGGCTGTGCTCGAAGAGCGTGACACAGGCTTCCTGATCGGTGTGGACAATGACTGGTCCGCTCCCTATGCCTATCCCAACCAGGCCAATTACATTCTGGCTTCCGCGCTGAAAGGCATGGACCAGTTTGTATATGCCCAGATCGAAGCTGTGCTGAACGGCACCTTCGTGGGCGGAAACCTGCTGGGCACACTTGAGAACGGTTATGTAGGCCTGGCCTATGGCTCCGTTGTCGGTGACTCTGTCCCCGCGAAGCTTAAAGCTGAGATCGCTGAACTGGCGGCTGGCATCATCGCCGGAAATATCGCGACCATGCCCCCTGCAGAGTAAGAGTTTTTGATCCTTTTTGTAAAAAAGGACGAACTGAAGATAGAACGGTGTGTGGGGATTTTCCCCACACACCGTTTCTAATACCTCCAAGGAGATAACAGTGACCGAACAACCCCAAGCAATAAAACCGATCATTGAGATCGATGGTTTTTCTACAAAAAGGAATATTCGAGACCTGCCATGGTGGTTTTTTGCCATCATTTTGATAGCGATCTATACGATATTTGTTATCACGACCAACGAGGACTATAACACTACCTTCAATTTTATTAAGACTGGTTTAACGATCACAGTCAAGACAACATTAATTTCGTATGGTATAGCTATTATTTTTGGCCTTCTGGCCGGTATGGGACGGATCTCGAAGAACGTATTCATCAATAACCTTTCTCGACTCTATGTTGAGCTTGTCCGAGGTATACCAATGCTGGTGTTGATCTTCTTCATCGCTTTGGTTGGTGTACCCCTTCTGGTTGATATGCTGAACAATTTTGGATATTGGTTAATGGATAGGGAAGTTGGATTTATAGGCAATATCTTCACTGCTGTAACCAATCAAGATATTTCTATGAATTCCCGGGCGATCATCGCTCTGGCTGTAACATATGGAGCTTATCTGGCTGAAATATTCAGAGCCGGTATCCAATCCATCGCCAGAGGGCAGATGGAAGCAGCCAGATCCCTGGGTATGAGCTACGGGCAGGCGATGCGTTATGTCATTCTGCCCCAGGCGATTCGGAATGTGCTTCCCGCTCTGGGCAATGACTTTGTGGCCATGGTCAAAGATTCATCCCTGGTCTCAGTTCTGGCTGTCAGGGATATCACCCAGGTCTCGAGACTTTATGCCGGAACAACTTTTAAATTCAGGGAAGCTTATATTATCCTGGCAGTGATGTACCTGACCATGACGGTAGTCTTATCCCTGTTGGTCCAGCTCCTAGAAAGGCGGTTAAGATCTCATGAGTAAACAGGACGCCATAATTGTTGTTAAAGACCTTTATAAATATTTTGGTGATATCAAGGCTGTTGATGGAGTATCCCTGACCATCGAGCGCGGAAAAGTTGTGGTCGTGATCGGCCCCAGCGGTTCAGGAAAATCGACTTTGCTGCGCTGCATCAATCATCTCGAAATACCATCCAGTGGTGAAATCTGGATCGATGGAGAAGAGGTCACTCATAATGCTAAAACGATCAATGAGATCAGAGCAGAAATCGGGATGGTCTTCCAGCTTTTTAATCTTTTCCCGCATTTGACTGTGCTGGATAATGTCACCCTGGCTCAGAAGGTCATCCGGGGCAGATCCCAGGAAGAAGCCAAGCAGATCGCCATGGAAAAATTGATCCGGGTTGGAATTCCTGAGAAAGCGAATTCATTCCCTGCCAACCTCTCAGGCGGCCAGCAGCAGCGGGTTGCAATCGCTCGCTCCCTGGCGATGGATCCCAAGATCATGTTATTCGATGAACCGACCAGCGCCCTGGATCCTGAAATGATCAAGGAAGTCCTGGATGTGATGCTGGACCTGGCCCAGGAAGGAATGACCATGGTCTGTGTATCCCATGAGATGGGTTTTGTCCGTTCGGCTGCAGACGAGGTCGTGTTTATGGATTTTGGGAAGGTTGTGGAACATACCACACCGGATGGATTATTCAATAACCCTCAGCATGATCGGACGAAACTGTTTTTAAGCCAGATCCTGGAACATTAATCATTTCCGTTCAACTGTCTGACTTGAATCAACCTTATTCCAAACAATTGGGGGTCCCCATGTTAAGACTTGATGGCCGCAAACCAGATCAGCTGCGTCCGGTGGATTTCGAGCCGGATTTTGTCGAATATCCTGAAGGGTCCCTGTTAATCTCGTTAGGGAAGACCCGCGTTTTATGCAATGTAAGTATCGAAGAGAAAATACCCGCCTGGCTGGATGATCCTGATTCTAACCGGGGCTGGATCACTGCAGAATATGCTTTGCTGCCTCGCTCAACAACCACCAGGGTGAATAGGGAAACCCAGGGCCTCAGCGGTCGGACCCAGGAGATCAAACGACTGATCGGGAGATCCCTCAGAGCTGGATTTGATCTTGAGAAATTAGGGAAAAGAACCCTGATCGTGGATTGTGATGTCATTCAAGCTGATGGAGGGACCAGAACAGCGGCAATCAGTGGGGGTTATATCGCCCTGAGAATAGCGCTCCAGAAACTGGTGAATGCAAATCTGATATCCAAAGAAGTTTTCCTTCCGCCAGTTGCTGCTATCAGCGTTGGACTTGTGGATGGCGCCCCCCTATTGGATTTAAATTACCTTGAAGATGCTCACGCGGATGCTGATCTTAATGTGGTCATGAACCAGGTTGGGGATTTTATCGAGGTCCAGGGCACCGGGGAAGGTGCCACATTCAGCAGATCTGACCTGGACACCATGCTCGACCTTGCCCAGGCAGGGATTAGTCAATTATTAAACCAGCAATCCAAATTATATTAAGTCAAATTCTGAAGTAAAAAAAACCCGCCTGCAGGATAATCCTGAGGCGGGTTTAGATTCTTTTAAATCTAGCCTTACTCTACCGGGGAAATTGGCGGCACCTGCGGCTGCCCCACAGATAGGGATTGAATGTAGTTGAGGTATTCTAAGGGCAAAACCGGTTCCGAGGGGACATATTTTGCCCATTCTTCATTGATATAGGGGTCAGACTCAGATCTCTTTTCCTGGATCCAATTTGCAAAAAATTCGTTTTTCAGCTGATCGTAAGCCGCCTGATCGAGCAGCAGGTCATCTTTACCAAGGGATTCCAGGATATGCCAGCCAAAATCTGTTTGAACAGGATCGCTGATCTGGCCCACTTCCAGCGCAAAGGCAGCGGTCTCAAATGCAGGGACCATTCTGCCGCGAGCAAACCAGCCCAGATCTCCACCGCTTTCTTTGTTGCTCTCATCAATGGAGTACTCCAGCGCCAGGGCTTCAAAATCTTCGCCAGCTGCAAGTTTCTCTACAATATCCAGGGCGGTTTGCTGATCTTCAACCAGGATATGCCTGGCCCAGACCTGTTCCTGGGTTTGATCAACCCCAGCTGCGACCTTTTCCAGGAGAGTCTGCCGGATCAGGGAAATTTTGACAATCTCCCGGATAGTTTTTTCAACGATGCCATTATCCTTGAGTCCGTTCAGGAATTCCTGGTAGTTGTCATTAAACAGATCTTCTGTATATTCGGTCGGTACCAAAATAGGGGTAGCTGTGGGATCAGGGTTATCACTTCCGCTTTGGGGAGTTGAGGTGGGATCCACCTCAGCAGCTAATTCCTGGCTGACCTGGGGAGTTGGTGTACCATTAATGAAGTAGCCAAAGGCTTCCTGGATCTCCTGGTCGATCATATCCTCATCGATCACGATACCCATTTTCTCCGCTTCTACCATCAGAACGATATCATCGAGCATGCCCTGGAGGACTTCCTGTCCAACCAATAATGGCTGCTGCAGCTGGGATATGGAGATCGACAGCTGTTGTTCGAAGTAGGAGTAAATTTCAGGGGATCCACCAAGCTGTTGGAATGTCATCAGTATCTGGTCGATCTCGATGATCAAATTCCGTCTGCTCCAGCGTACCAGCTGCTCAAATTGATCTGCCGTTATAGTTTGGTTTTCCAATTCGATTATGGGGGTCCGGGCCTGAAAGAAATATCTGTCTACCACACCATAAACAACCAGCCCGATTACGACCACCAGGACGGCAATGGTAGCTATGATGATAATCCGCTTCTGGCGATCCTCTTTTTCCTTCTGGGCAAGAAATTTCTTGTTCTGGGGCATTTTTCTCTCTTTTTCCTTGGATTGAAATAAATAGACTATCCCTAGCGGAGGGATTCACCGGTAAATGGAAGCAAAGCCAGATGGCGGGACCTTTTAATTTCCCTGGCCAGGGCGCGCTGGTGTTTTGCGCAGGTTCCGGTCTGCCGCCGGGAGCGAATTTTTCCGTGATCGCTTACGAAACGGCCCAAGGTTTCAATATCCTTGTAATCGATGACCATCTTGGGATTTGCGCAGAATCTGCACTCTCTTTCCCGATCGAATCGGGGGCTGTCATAATCTCTTCGATCTGAATCTCTATCTCTATCTCTATCTCTATCTCTATCTCTTCGTTCTGCCATGGGGTGCTCCTTAAATTTCTTTCATCATTATTCAAATTAGAATGGATAATCGTCCTCGGCCGGGAGATCCTGGATTGCGTCGCGCTCCTCATCACCCGGGCGGCCGTCCAGAATGATCATTTCCTGGGTGATCACCTCCACCGAAGAATGGTTTGCGCCATCATCATCTTTCCAGCGGCGGGTGTGCAGCCTGCCTTCAACATAAACCAGCTTGCCTTTAGTGAGGTATTGATTGCAGATCTCTGCCAGTTTTCCCCAGGCTACGATATTAAACCATTCAGTTTCGGTTTTTTTCTCTCCGTCTGCCGTAGTCCAACTGCGATTGGCTGCCAGCTGGAATTTGGTTAGCGGTCGACCTGAGGGTGTGTACCGCATTTCTGGGTCCTGGCCAAGTCTGCCAATTAGCAATACTTTATTTAAGCCTCTGGTCATAATCTGGCTCCTTCGCTGGAATGCAGGATGAACACTGATCCCTGGTTCCTGGACCGCAATCAATCTTCCCGATTGATAATCAGGAAACGCAAAATGGATTCTTGGAGGTGGAAGTTCCGCTCCAGACCGGCTATTGCTGTAGGTTCTAGTTTGAATTTGAAAAGGTAGTAGATACCTTCTTTGAGGTTGCGAATAAGATAAGCCAGTTTTTGTCTTCCCCACTCCTCGAAGGTCTCGATAGAACCCCCTGAGTCGGTAATCCAGCTTTTTACTTTTTCTACAACCTCCGCTGTTGCGGTTTCTTCTAAATCCGGGGTAACGATAATGACGAGTTCGTAGTCTCGCATCATATCCTCCTTTCCTCGGGGTTGTCTCCAGACAGTATGGTCAGCACGCTGAAAACGGAAAGTAATTTTGTTATATGACCGAGGGGAAGTTTAGCATAGATGGTGTGATTTGGGAAGGGCTTCAGCCAAGGGCTCAGCGGGGTTGAAATTCCAGGGAGTAAATTTCAAGTTTCCTGGTCAGGGAGATAATTTAGGGAGAGAATCCATGCCGGCAGCTCTGGCTGCCCGGGCTGTGATCTGGTGGAGTTCTTTCTGCGCAGCATCGTCCAGCCTGGACCCCGGGTAGTTTTTAATCAGCTCTTTGACGCGCAACCTGGATTGTTGTTGTGACGAGAGGCCGCCATTTTTCAACCAATCCTGGGGGGATCTGCGGTCAATGATCGGGGAGGGAAAGTGGTTTGCCACCCGGTACCAGTCCCGGGTATGCGGATGGGACAAATAATCTCCCCCTGAACCAACTTCTCTGATCAGGTCGAGACCCAGGGGACTCTGGAAGGGGGGGAACCCCTGGCTGATTATTTTCGCCAGCCTGATGACCTCCGCGTCAAAGGCCAGTTTATCCAGGCTCTGGCAGTTGATCTGGGCCAACATCCCGGCTCCCGTGATCATATTTACCCCGGCGCAGGCTGCCAGGATCGAGCTGGAAGATTCTAATCCGGCCTGGGCATCCAGCATTTTGGCATCGGAAATCCCCATAAAGGACTGTGTGGGCAGATTAAGGGCCCTTCCAATTTGCGCATAGGCAATGCCAAGCAGCCAGGAATTCCCTGCTCCGAGAGCGGTAGAACCAGTTCTCAGGTCAAGAATTGCTGGCGCAGCACCCCAAACCACCCGCGTTCCCGGACTGGCAAGTTGGGAAATGATGACCCCGCTTAAACACTCAGCCGTGTGTTGAACGACAGTTCCGGCCAGAGTGACGGGTGAAGTTCCGCCTGCCATGGGCATGGGCACGATCTGCATGGGAATCCCGGACCGGGAGCAATCCAGCAAATTCTGAGCGGCCGTTTCACCCCAGGTTAATGGTGAAATGGGGCAGATATCAAAGATGGCCCGGGGTTGATCCCTCATCCTGGATTTGCTCCTGCAGCTAACCTCCAGCAGCTCCTCCATGAGTTTCAGGGTATTGATGTGGAATGAACCAGTAATGATTGGTTTTGAAGAATAGATCAACGCCAGGTAGAGCCGGTACAGATCAGCAATCTCTTGGGGGACATCAGAACATACGATTGCCGTGCTCTGGGCATCGAGGTCTTCGAGTGACTCAACAGTCTTGATCAGACTGACCAGATCATCAGTGAGTCCAGGCCTGATTTGCTGCGAGTCCTGATCAAGGACAGTTAGGGCAGAGGATCCGGGGGAAAAATAGACCTGATCCGAGCCATAGTGGATTGTCCCTTCACCCTCGAAGTTATAGAGAGAAAAACCGGCAGGTGCTAACTGGAGCGCTGCGCGGGAGATTATTTCAGGAAATTTGGCTTGAAAATTCTCATAATTGACCGTTACTCCGTTCTCAGCCAGCATTTTTAGACAGTTTAGGTTCTGAATGTTCACTCCCGGGTCCAAAAGCAGCTCATACGCCTCTTGAATGATCTGTTCTACGGTGTCCGGGTCAAAAAGCTGGATCAGGGGTTTAGCCATGGAATTCCCAAATAGAAGAAACCAGCAGGGTCAACTGCTGGGGAGTTTGGATCTGTAAGGTTTATATCACAGCTGGTAAAGATAGGGAAAGGTCAATAAAGACCCCAATCAATTGCGTCCTCTTCCATCATGGTCCGGTTCCAGATCTCCCGGCCCATTTCTATTTTTGTAGGCAGGCCAAGAACCTCCTCGGCTTTGCTCCGGGTCTCTTCCATTAATTGTGGAGCGTAGGGACAGAAAGGTGTGGTTAAGATCATGGTTACGAGGGCACCGTCATCTTTAAGCTGCACGTTTCTGACCAACCCAAGTTGGACAATATTCATTCCCAGTTCTGGATCCATAACAGCCTGGAAACCTATGTGCACTGCTTCTGCCAGGCCCAGGTCAGCTTTCCCAATATCCCAAGTATCATAGACCATAGTTTATCCTTAAAGGACTGTTTTCTTTATCTGATATTTGCATTGTAGATCTCCATCCAGGATACATTCAACCCGCGTGGGTGACGCGGAGACGAAATGGGCGATCAATTCCTTATCGACCACACAGATCTCTGGATGATCTTCCCCGACATGATGATATGGGCAGCTGGCTTCAACGAGGTAATAGTTTTCGTCTTCTTCCTCGACATTGACCATAAAACCTTCCGCTGTCAGCACCTGCTCCAAGAGGTCCAGGCGTTCTTTCAGTGTGAGGGATTCAAGGTCGATATTCTGGGTCAGGTCGCCGGCAATGCCCTGGGCAAGCTCCTGGAAAATTTCCCCCAGGGCTTTTTCGGAGAGATTTTCTTTGAGCTGTTGGAGCAGCCTTAAGGTGAGTTGTAAATATCGCTGGGGAAACTGTTCCATGCCCTGATTGGTTAAGCTGTAAACCAGCCGCGGCCGGCCAACTCCGTGGCGCTCTTCTTCGGATTGGATCAGTCCTTCTGCTTCCAATTTGCTGACATGATGGCGAACGGAGATCGGGTTGATATCCACAGCCTCTGCAAGTTCGTTTACAGTACGCCGTTGATTTAAAAGCAGGGTGCGGAGCACCCGATTGCGGGTATTTGAGGTCATGTCTGGTTTTATTCCCTTTTATCAATCCAAAGTCTATCATCGAATATTCTAAAAGTCAATAATTTATATGATATTTATCTAAAATATTGACTTTGCCCGGCAACTATGCTACAATTTGGCCTGGCAAAATGGATAAAAACACAGTCAGATAAATGAGTGGAGAGAAATTTTCATGTCAGAGCTGGTGATTAAGAATTTGCATGTCAATGTTGAAGATAATGAGATATTAACCGGTGTAAACCTCACTATTAAATCCGGAGAGGTGCATGCGGTTATGGGACCCAATGGCACAGGAAAATCAACCCTGGCATATGCCTTGATGGGTCATCCCAAGTACAAGATCACATCTGGAACAGCAACCCTGGATGGCGAGGATCTCTTGGGCATGGATGCTAACGACCGCTCTGTTCTGGGGTTATTTTTGGCATTTCAGTATCCCGTCGCAGTTCCGGGTGTTTCGGTAGCGAACTTCTTGCGAACTGCCCTCAATGCCCACCGCAAAGTGCGGAATCCTGAAGACAAGGGGATCTCTATCCCGGAATTTAGAAAACTGCTTAAGGGGAAACTGGCCTTATTAAAAATGGATGAATCTTTCGCTGGCAGGTACCTCAACGATGGTTTTTCAGGGGGAGAGAAAAAACGGGTTGAAATTCTGCAAATGGCCACGCTGGAACCGAAATTTTCGATCCTCGATGAAACTGATTCCGGCTTGGATATTGATGCATTAAAAATTGTGGCTGACGGCGTAAATGCGATCAGTGATAAACAGCAGGGAGTGCTGATCATCACCCATTATCAGCGCATCCTGAATTACATCACACCGGATTATGTCCATGTCATGCTGAATGGCAAAATTGCCCAGTCTGGCGGTCCCGAGCTCGCTCTCCAGCTTGAAGCAGAGGGATACGAGAAGCTTCGGGAAAAATACGCAGCCTGATCGGCTCCATTAGAAGTGCCCAGAATAACCGCCCAGGAGATTTTCTCATGTCAACAGACGAGAAATTAATTAATAGTATTGGAGACTATAAATACGGTTTCAGTGATCCGGAAATTCACGTGTTTAAGAGCCGGAAAGGTCTCGATGAAGATGTTGTAAAAGAGATATCTATGATGAAGGGTGAACCGGAATGGATGCTTAAATTCCGGTTAAAAGCTCTGAAGCATTTTCAGGGGCGGCCCACTCCTACCTGGGGGCCGGATCTGTCAACCCTTGATCTGGATAATATCTACTATTATATAAAACCCACCGAACAGGAAGAGGCTTCCTGGGATGATATCCCCGAATCCATCAAGAATACCTTCGACAAATTGGGTATCCCGGAAGCAGAGCAGAAATTCCTGGCCGGTGTAGGTGCCCAATATGAATCCGAGATGATCTACCACAGCATTCACGAGCAGCTGGCTGAGCAGGGAGTGATTTTTAAGAGCATTGAAAACGGCCTTAAGGACCATCCCAAGCTATTTCGGGAGTATTTTGGGACAGTTATACCTTTTACCGATAATAAATATGCTGCTCTGAACGGGGCTGTTTGGTCCGGGGGTTCCTTTGTTTATATTCCCAAGGGTTTGAAGGTTGAACTACCTCTGCAAGCCTATTTCCGTTTAAATGCAGCCAATATTGGCCAGTTTGAACGTTCCCTGATCATTGCCGATGAGGGTTCGCAAGTCCATTATGTGGAGGGTTGTACAGCGCCAACTTATACGACAGATTCCTTCCACAGCGGTGTGATCGAGATCATTGTCAAGAAGGATGCCCGGGTCAGGTACACCACTATCCAGAATTGGTCTCACAACGTCTACAACCTGGTGACCCAACGGGCCCGGGTTGAAGAAAAAGGCACTATGGAGTGGGTGGATGCCAACCTGGGATCTAAAATCACCATGAAATATCCATCCTGCATGTTGATGGGCAAGGGCGCTCATGGAGAGATCCTTTCGATTGCCTTCTCCGGCAAGGGACAGCACCATGATACCGGAGGGAAGATTATGCACCTGGCCCCGGATACAACCAGCAAGATCATATCAAAATCCATCAGCAAGGGTGGGGGTAGGGCTTCCTACCGCGGTCTGATGCGGGTGAATAAAGGCAGCACAAACGTTAAGTCCAACGTGGTCTGTGATGCGCTGCTCCTAGATGATTTTTCCCGCTCTGACACCTATCCATACATTGAAATTGATGAACAGGATGTTAATATCGGCCATGAAGCCTCAGTTTCCAAGGTCGAAGAAGAGCAGCTCTTCTATTTGATGAGCAGGGGGCTGACAGAGGAACAGGCCACCAGTATGGTTGTCTCGGGATTTATTGAACCCCTGGTCAAAGAGCTGCCCATGGAATACGCGATTGAAATGAATAGATTGATCCAGCTTCAAATGGAAGGATCCATAGGCTGAGAAAGGTTACTATGGCTAGAAAACTGCCCGATCAAGGTTTTATTTATACAAAAGACATGGTCCTGGATTCCGCGGAAGTACCTGGGGTACTCCGGAAATACCGCTCGGAAGCCTGGAATTCATATCGGGAACTTCCCTTTCCGACCCTTAAGGATGAAGCCTGGAGGAGGACATCACTGAGGGACTTTGATTTTAAATCGGTTCAATTATCCAGGCCGACAGGTCTTTCTGGAACCGCGCACCCGCTGTCAACTGGCATCCTCCCAGAAAAATTTTTCGATAAAAAACCCACTGCGCTGCTGGGTCCTGCAGGGGTCGAGATCCGGGGAGGAGATAAACTTGCCCAATCAGGAGTGATTTTCAGCTCTCTGCAATCTGCGGCAGAAAACCACCCCGACCTGGTTGAAAAAGTTCTTGGAAAAATTGTCTCACCTTCGGATGGAAAATTTGCGGCCGCCGCGGGCGCATTTGCAGCTGCTGGAATCTTCATCTATGTACCCCGGGGTGTGATTGTTGAGGATCCCCTGTTTGGCATTATCACTTCTGGTCCGGAGAACTCAGCCCTGTTCTTCCAGACCGTGATCTATCTAGAGGAAAACTCATCCTTGAGCTACCTCCAGGAGACCCTATCACCGCTAGAAAATTCGACTCCTTCCCTGACAGGTGAAAACCTTGAAATTTTTGTGGGGCAAAATGCCACCTTAAGGATTACAGAACTGCAGACCTTCGGTGAAAAAGTGTGGAGTTTTGGGCATAAAAAAGCCCTGGTAGAGCGGGACGGCACTCTGGAATGGGATATTGGCGCTTTGGGATCGGCCCTCTCGAAACATTTTGTATCGGTGGACCTGGTAGGTGAAGGGGCTGAAGCCCGGGTCTCAGGCATGTTCTTTGCTGAAGATGATCAACATATGACCTATAACACACAACAGCGGCATCTAGCCCCCCGGACCAGCAGCGATCTGCTTTTTAAGGGCGCATTAACTGGCAGCAGTCGGTCAGTTTGGCGAGGAATGATCTATGTTGCCCCGGGAGCCCGATTCATTGATGGCTACCAGGCAAACCGGAACCTGCTGCTGGATCCAGCAGCCAGGTCTGATTCCATCCCTGGCCTGGAGATCCTTAATAACGATGTCCGCTGTACTCATGGTTCCACGGTAGGAAAAATTGACCAGGAACAGCTCTTTTATTTGCTGTCGCGAGGCATCCCGAGGAAGGAAGCTGAACAGCTGGTCATTCAGGGTTTTTTCGAAGATATACTTTCCAGATTTCCACTCCAGGAAGTGGGTAATCAGCTGTGGTCGAAAATCCAGAATAAGCTCTTGGCTTGATAAAGTTTTATCAAGCCTGCCAGTAGTATTCACATATTTGAGAAGACTGATAGAATGGTCTTATTAACCAATTGATGGAGGATAACTTGACAACTGTTCCCTTTTCAGGTCCACCTGCAAATGAGACAGATTTTGATATTGGCGATCATGTGGAAGTGCTCTGCGACCATGATTTTGAAGACGACCGTGTCCGGGACTGGTTAGAAGGCGTGGTGGTCAAAAAAGGACACAAAAAAGTTGCAGTGCAGTTTCACAAAAATGTTTATCTGACTGATGGCTGGATGGTCCCGGATCGGGTCTTGTGGTGCGCAGCTAGCTCCCAAAACATCCGCAAACCGATTAAACGCCGCCGGGCAAAAACCTGATCATCTCAATCACCCTGGAGAAAATGAACTGATGGCGTTGAATGCATTGACAGGTTTGGATGTTGGGCAGATCAGGCAGGATTTTCCGATCCTAAAGCGGGAGATCAAACCCGGCGTACCGTTGATCTACCTGGATTCTGCCGCCACCAGCCAGAAACCAAACCAGGTCCTCGCGGCCATGGATGCCTATTACCGGGAATCCAACTCTAACATCCACCGTGGTATCCACGCCCTGGCTGAAGAAGCAACCCTGGCCTACGAAAGCGCCCGGGAAAGGATTGCTGCTTTTATTCATGCTCCCTCTGCTGAACAGCTGATCTTTACCAGAAACACAACAGAATCCATCAACCTGGTAGCTTCTACCTGGGGCAGAAAGAATCTCAACCCCGGGGATCATATCCTGCTGACAGAAATGGAACACCACTCCAACCTGGTTCCCTGGCAAATCCTTGCCAGTGAAAAAGGTCTTGAGCTGGATTTTATCCCGGTTACCCCGGATGGCCTACTGGATTTGGATGCCTTTGAAGTGGAATTAAGAAAAGAACCCCGCTTGCTGGCGATCACCCATATGTCGAATGTCCTGGGCACAGTCAATCCTCTTTCCCAGATCTTAAAAAAAGCCAAATCAGCCGGAGCGGTTACCCTGGTAGACGGCGCTCAAGCTGTTCCCCATTTCCCTGTCGACGTATCCACAATGGATGCGGATTTTTATGCTTTTTCAGCGCATAAGATGTGCGGTCCGACCGGGATCGGGGCTCTCTATGGCCGGAGGGATCTGTTGGAGGAAATGCCTCCTTTCCTGGGTGGGGGAGAGATGATCAAAAGGGTCGAGCTGCGTTCTTTTAAGACCAATGATATTCCTCAGAAATTTGAAGCTGGAACACCAGCGATTGCAGAAGCCGTAGGTTTTGGCGCGGCAGTCGATTATTTGACAGCTCTTGGCATGGAAGCGGTTGAAGCCCACGAAAAAGCTATTACAGGATATACCTTGGAACGTCTATCAAAAATTCCGGACCTTGAACTATTGGGTCCTGGGCTTGAAGACCGGGGAGCTGTGGTTGCATTCCATATCAAGGGAATCCATGCCCATGATGTTGCTCAGATCCTTGACAGCCTGGGCATCGCAGTCAGGGCCGGACATCACTGCGCCCAGCCGCTCCATACCAAATTCAAGCTTCCAGCAACCTCCCGCGCCAGTATGTACATCTATAATTCTGAAGCAGAGATTGATCGATTGGTTGAGGGCATTGATAAGGTTAAAGCAGTGTTCGCCTAGCTGAACTACAGGAACTCAATATGGAAGATTTTTATCGGGAATTGATCATTGAACGTTATAAGTCCCCCCATTTTAGAGGAGAACTTGACCCAAACGATATCTCCTACGAGGATGATAATCCTGCCTGTGGGGATCATATCCAGATCGATGTGCGATTGGATGAAAACCAGGTAGTCACGGAAGCGCTGTTCAGCGGGGAAGGATGTGCCATATCCCAGGCCTCGGCCGATTTATTGTTAGAATCCATCATTGGAAGAACCATAAACGATGTCAAGGAACTGGCAAAAGAGGATATTTTGGAAATGCTGGGTATCGAGTTGGGACCGGTTCGTCTGAAATGTGCTCTGCTTCCATTGAAAGTTCTGAAAGCGGGTGTATACGGAATTGGGGAAACAGAAGATTCTGGCTAAACCAAAACTGAACCATCATCTACCGATACCTCATGGAGCCTCATGGGGTATTATTTTTTCCGCCCGATCGGCTTAACCGTTTTGTTAAACCCATTTGTCGGCTGGCTGGCAAAGTTAGTTTACAATCTAAACAGATTAGCCGATCCCGGGATGGGCAAAAGTTCGATAAGGTATAATCAGGTTTGATTTTGAGGAGAACGGAATATGCCGTTTGTCATTGGTGAAAATGTTGGACCATATCGCCTGATCGAAAAATTAGGCAAAGGTGGTATGGCCACAGTGTTTAAGGCTTACCATCCCAGTCTGGACCGCTACGTAGCGATCAAAGCCCTGCATCCTGCCTTTATGGAACACCCTGGATTTATAGACAGGTTTGAACGGGAGGCGAAGGTTGTTGCCAGGCTTGAACATCCCAATATCGTTCCCATTTACGACTTCTCTGAACACGAAGACCGACCTTACCTGGTTTTGAAATACGTCCGGGGAGAAACTCTCAAAGCCCGCCTAGACAAAGCCAAGCTGACTTATAAAGAATCCCGCCAGATCTTCCGGGTGATCGCATCTGCCCTGGCCTATGCCCATCAGGAAGGTGTGCTGCACCGGGATATAAAACCTTCCAATGTGCTGCTGGATAAAAATGGGGGCATCTTTTTAGCGGACTTTGGCTTGGCCAGGATCGCGGAAACCAGCCAGACAACCCTTTCGGGGCAGATGATGATGGGAACACCTCATTATATTTCTCCCGAACAGGCTAAAGGCCTGGGTGACCTGGACAGCGGGACAGATATCTATTCCCTGGGAGTGATGATGTATGAACTCCTCGTGGGAGATGTCCCTTATCAGGCAGACACCCCATTTTCCGTCATCCATGATCATATATACAGTCCCCTGCCTTTACCATGTGAGATGAATCCCGATCTGACCGAGGAGATTCAGAAGGCTTTGTTAAAAGCTCTCGCAAAAAAGCGGGAAGATAGATATGCCGGCATGTCCGACATGATGGCTGTATTCCTGAAAGCCTTTGACGGCTTGATCCAGGAGCATCCCTCTCCAGGAGAAGCTCCTACACTTACCTTAAGAGCTGATACTACCCGGACCCAGGTTGAAGAGGTCAGCACGATCCGGGATCAGGTTGATACCAAGATCATTGAAGAAGCTCCACCTCAACCGACAACCCGCAAAAAGAGAATTCCGGGATGGATCTGGTGGATGGTGCTGCCTGCCAGTGTGCTGCTTTGCCTGGGGACCACAATTATTTCCAATGCGCTGAAATTACCTGGTCCGGATCTAATCAATGCTGAGACCCTGACCCAGGAAGCCGAGTTCACAGAAGGTTCGGGGAACCAGCAGATCCAATCCCTGATCCAACAAATCAGGGAGAACCCTGAAGATCCTTTTTTGCGCTATACCCTGGGTGTTGCTTACCTGGAAGCTGATCGCCCCCAATTGGCCCGGGAAACATTTCAAAAAGCCTACCAGCTGGCGGAAAATAATCCCCAGACCATCCTGGAACTCGGTGAACGCCTGACAGATATTAATATCTGGACCTATGCTGCTTATAGTTACTTAAAGGTTGAGAGGCTTGGTTCTCCAATACCACCTGAAGATCTCAGTGACAAGATCGATGAAGCTTTGTATTTTGCCGCCTTTGAGGAATTTTCACTGGAAGTATTATCCCGGAGTGATGAGATCGAGCTCAATTCAACCCAGCTGCGTCTGTTGGAAGCGAGGAGAGCGCTGATCAACGGCAGGGTTGACATAGCAGAACGCCTTGTGGATCAAGTGCTGACAGACCAGCCGAATCTCCCCCAGGCTTATCTATTAAAATCCGATATCTATTTTGCCCAGGAACGATTTGACGAAGCCAGGGATCTGCTGTTGGAGTTGGAACAGTTTGATAATCTGCCAGCCTGGATCATAAAGGAACGGGGTCTGCAGCCTGAATAAGGAAAAGGATTGAGAGCACCGATGAGAAGAGCATGTGTAGCTGGAAATTGGAAAATGAATAAAACCGTGGAAGAATCCACGATCTTGATCAAGGATCTGCTGCCGGAATTACGGGGACTGGAGTCTGTCAGGAGTATAATTTGCCCGCCTTTTACATCGCTAGCAAAAGCTGCTGAACTAGTCAAGGGCAGCCCGATCCAGATCGGTGCCCAGGACTTATACTGGCAGGACCAGGGGGCTTTTACTGGTGAGATTTCCCCTGTAATGGTCAGTGAACTGGCTGAATATGTCATACTGGGCCATTCTGAAAGACGAGCCTATTTTCATGATACGGATGAGACTATCAATCAGAAGATCCTGGCTGCAATACGAGCTGAACTTAAACCAATTTTTTGTGTCGGAGAGACCCTGGAGGAGAATGAAGCCGGTCGGACCGGAGAAATTGTCGCCCGCCAAATCAGGGGGGGATTAAACGGAGTAGATCTGGAACAGATGGACCAGATCATGATCGCCTATGAACCTGTCTGGGCTATTGGAACAGGTAAGGCCGCTACAGCAGAAGGTGCTAACCAGATCATCAAAAAATACATCCGGGGTATACTTTCAGAGCTGTTTCCCGGGGACACGGGAGAGCGGGTACCTATTCTCTACGGCGGCTCAGTAAAACCTGAAAATGCCCGGGAATATTTCCAGCAGCCCGATATAGATGGCGCTCTGGTGGGCGGAGCCAGCCTAAAGGCTGAAGATTTTATTGCCATCACCAAAGCTGCGGTTTGAACCTGAGGATTAGGATTTAAAAAGGCTCCCACTGGGAGCCTTTTTTCATTCACAGGCAAGTCATATTATCCGGTGCCAAACTGGCGGTCGCCGGCATCACCCAGGCCGGGAACGATATACCCATGTTCATTCAGGTGGTCATCGATCACAGCCAGATGCAGTGGTACGTCTGGATGGGCAGTTTGCATGGCCTTTACTCCCTCGGGAGCAGCCAGGATGCCCAGGAATTTGATCTTCTGAACACCCCATTCCTTGAGAATGTCGACTGTGGCAACTGCTGAGCCGCCTGTAGCGAGCATGGGATCGAGAACCAGGCAGACTGATACGGTGGGTTCAAGAGGCAGCTTATTATAATATTGGACTGGCTGGAGAGTTCTCTCGTCGCGGTACAGGCCGATATGCCAGACTTCAGCGCTGGGCATCAAACCCCAGATGCCCTCAACCATACCCAGTCCGGACCTTAAGATCGGAACCAGGCCGATGGGCTGTTTCAGCTCCATGCCATCCGCCATTGCCAGGGGGGTTTCAACGGATTTGGGTTCGATCTCCAGATCTGCTGTCGCTTCATAAGCCAGCAAGGCAGAGATTTCTCGGATGAGTTCCCGGAATTTTTTATAGTTGGTAGACTTGTCTCGCAGGCGGGTAAGTTTATGGGCGACTAACGGATGGCTGGATTCATATATGGTGTTCATAGACCTCCCCTAAGAAATTCGGAATCTGATATCCGGCTGGATACTGGATTGCGGATCATGCTGATTATATCCTGTTCCCGGACTTTGGGGCAGTTTCCTACTAAATTGGAGTTTCCTTCGGTATAATCTTAGGCATGACCGATGACCCTGAAGACCGCCTGCTTGGTTCCGACCCCAAGCCAGGTGACAGCCTGGATTATGCCCTCCGTCCCCAATCATTAAAGAATATGATCGGACAGGATCAAATCCGGGAAAATCTGGAAATTTTGATCTCAGCTGCCCAGCACCGCGAGGAAGCGCTGGACCATGTTTTGTTTTACGGTCCCCCGGGATTGGGAAAAACGACCCTGGCTCATATCCTTGCCAACGAAATGGGGGTAAATATCAAGATCACCTCCGGTCCGGCGATAGAAAGGGCAGGGGACCTGGCGGCGATATTAACCAACCTTAATCAGGGCGATATCCTGTTTATTGATGAGATCCACAGGCTGGGCAAGGTGGTCGAGGAAGTGCTTTATCCGGCCATGGAAGATTACTCCCTGGATATCATTATCGGAAAGGGACCTTCGGCTCGTTCAGTACGTTTAAAACTACCGAGATTTACTATTGTAGGTGCCACAACTCGATTGGCCCTGGTCAGTGCCCCTCTGCGAGCCCGATTTGGCGCAGTCTATCGTCTGGAATATTACACAACTGGATCGGTCCGGGAGATCCTCCAAAAGGCAGCAGCCCAGCTGGATGTTCCGGCTGATGATCAAGGTATCACTGAAATCGCTTCCAGATCCCGGGGCACTCCCCGGGTTGCATTAAGATTGCTGCGCAGAGTCCGGGATTTTGCCCAGGTGCGGGCAGAAGGATCGATCAATACTGAGATCTCTCAGGCAGCCCTGGAATTATTAGATATCGACCATCGGGGGCTGGATACGATGGACCGCAGGGTACTGGAAGCCATTGTGCTTAAATACCAGGGGGGGCCGGTAGGTTTAAAAACGATTGCAGCCTCGATCCGTGAAGATCCTGATACGATCATGGACGTGGTTGAGCCCTACTTGCTGCAATTGGGATTGATGCAGCGCACAGCCCAGGGGCGGGTAGCTACTCAACAGGCCTATCTGCATTTAGGACTGGAACCCCCATCCGACACAACCCAACCCCGGTTGATCAGTTAGGTTTTGCGATGGATCTGACTCAGATAGCTCGCCTGCTGGCCGTCCTGGGGATCGTCCTATTGATCACAGCCGGAGTGTTTTACTTATTTTCCCGCAGCGGCGTTCCTTTTGGCAAGATGCCCGGTGATATCCAGATCATCCGGGAGAATTTCAGCTGTACAATACCCCTGGTATCCTCTCTGCTGGCATCTGTTATTCTGACCCTGCTCATTAACCTGCTCATCTCGGTTCTCAAAAAATAAAACCAGTTCAGGTGGAATGTGAAAACCAGTGATTTTTCGTTTCATTTACCCAAGGAATTTATAGCCCAGCAGCCCCTGGAGCCACGGGATTCATCCAAGCTGCTGGTTTATGATCGCAAAACCGATCAGATCGAACATCGGCGGTTTTTTGATCTGGCGAAGACCCTGGTTCAAAACGATTTGCTGGTCATCAACCAGACCCGGGTGATCAGGGCCCGACTGTTTGGCAGAAAGGTCCCGTCAGGTGGAAAAGCTGAACTGCTGCTGCTGCGGGAGCTGGAACCAGGAAGTTGGGAATCCCTGGTTGGTGGAAAGAATATCCTTCCAGGGACTGCCATTCAGCTGGAGAATGGACCCCAAGCCATCATCGAAGCTGATCTGGGTGGTGCTTTGCGGCAGATCCGTTTTGAGGAGAACATAGACGGATATCTGGAAATAAATGGAGCGGTGCCGCTGCCTCCCTATATTGATCAGGCCCTTGGGGATCCTGAGCGTTATCAGACAATATTTGCCCGCGAGGTTGGCTCCGCGGCTGCCCCTACTGCCGGACTGCATTTTACGTCCCGGCTGATCAGCGAAATAGAACAGCTGGGCGCAAAATTTGCGGAGGTCACCTTGCATATCGGTCTGGATACATTTGCGCCGGTCCATGAAGATAATCCTCTTGACCATCAGATCCATTCTGAATGGTGTCATCTTCCCCAAAGAACCGCCGACCTGATCAATCAGACCCGGCAGAAAGGCGGCAGGATCATCGCTGTCGGAACCACCAGTGTCAGGACCCTGGAAACAGCCGCAAAATATTCTCCTGATCAGGGTCTGATCCAGCCATTTCAGGGGAATACAGACCTGTATATCCTGCCGGGGTATGAATTCCAGGTTGTGGGGGGCATGCTGACAAATTTCCACCTGCCAGAATCGACTTTGATCATGCTGGTAAGCGCTTTTTGCGGTCGAGAAAAGACTCTTGAGCTTTATCACTTGGCTATGGCTGAGTCTTACCGGTTCTATTCCTTTGGTGATGCCATGCTCTTGTTGTGATCTCCTCCAACTCTGCCAACTAAAAGCTGAAAAAAATTACCTCAATCCGGTTTATCTGATAAAATTTCCTTTTTTGGACATCCACAATAGGAGACATACAATCTTGAATAATCAAGGCAGCTCCGAATCGAAAAAAATTACCCCAACAGGGTTAGCCCATTTAGCTATAGTCTATTTTGTTTGGGGATCGACCTATCTGGCGATCCGGATCGGAATCAGATCGGGTTCAGGATTTGACCCCTTCTGGTTTGGTGGAACACGGGTTCTTGTTGCAGGATTGATATTGATCCTCTGGGGATATCTGCGTGGAAAGAATATCAGGCCATCGAAGAGTGACCTGCTAGTTTTGACATCCTCGGGATTATTATTATGGATTGGCGGAAATGGCATGGTGGTCCTGGCCGAAAGGCGGGTGGATTCTGGACTTGCTGCCCTGGTCGTCTCCAGCACGCCAATCTGGGTGGCATTTTTAGAGTCCATCCTCAACAGGAGGATGCCGTCTTTCCAATTCATCATCGCGCTGGTGATTGGTTTTGGGGGGATTTTGGTTTTGAGCTTCCCGATTTTGTCATCCGGGATCAGGGCTGATATTCTCTCGATCGTCTTCTTATTCCTGGCAAGCATCAGCTGGTCTACAGGATTGGTTCTGCAAACCCGCCGTCCAGTTGATTTGACCAGGGGGATAAGCGCTGGTTATCAGCAGCTCTTTGGGGGCATTTTTTACGTCATTATAGCCCTGGCGGTAGGAGAGAAGCTCCCGTCTCCCACCCCGGAGGCCTGGATGGCCTGGGGTTATCTGGTTATCTTCGGGTCCTTGTTGGCGTTCACTTCATTTGTAACGGCCCTCCAGATATTGCCCACTGGTCTGGTTACGACCTATGCTTATGTAAATCCAGTGATCGCTGTATTACTGGGTTGGCTGATCCTCAGGGAGCCTATCACCCTCTGGACAGTGGCCGGGGGTGTATTTGTCCTGCTGGGAGTGATGGGCATATTCCGGGAGAATAAAAAGCGGGAAGTTCCGAATTTGTCCCGCAAGCAGGGTGGAGCGTCCTAAAACTCAGCCCCAGACAGGTAAGGTATAATCAAAAATTAGCCAGAATCTACCTGCTGTCGGGAATGGAGTTGTTATGAAAGCTGTTGATATCATTATTAAAAAGAGGGACGGCGGGGAGCTCAGCCGTCAGGAAATCGAGTATTTTGTCCTGGGATATGCTGCTGGCACGATACCCGATTACCAGGCTGCATCCTGGACTATGGCGGTATTGCTGAATGGCATGAGTCCCCAGGAAACCACAGATCTGACCATGGCAATGGTTAAATCTGGCGATACTCTTGACCTTTCTCCAGCCGTTCCCGTGGCTGTCGATAAACACTCCAGCGGGGGTGTGGGAGATAAAACGACGCTGGTTGTTGAGCCGCTGGTTGCGGCCTGTGGTCTGCCGGTGGGCAAGATGTCTGGACGGGGTTTGGGTTTTACGGGTGGAACACTTGATAAGATGGAATCCATCCCCGGTTTTCGAGTGGATCTTACTACAGAAGAATTCCTCTCTCAACTCAAGGATATTGGCCTGGTTTTGGCTGGACAAACCGCAGTGCTGGCACCGGCTGATGGGAAGTTCTATGCCCTGCGGGATGTTTGCGGCACAGTGGACTCCATCCCGCTCATAGCATCCTCGATCATGAGTAAAAAAATAGCCGCTGGAGCCCAGGCAATTGTCCTGGACGTTAAGATCGGGTTGGGAGCCTTCATGGAAACCCAGGAGGAAGCCCGGGAGCTGGCGACATTTATGGTGGATATTGCCCGCCTGGCAAATCGAAAAGCTGTGGCACTGATCTCTGACATGAACCAGCCCCTGGGACAGGCCGTTGGAAATATTCTGGAAGTTAAAGAAGCCATTAATACTCTTCAGGGGGAAGGGCCCGCAAGTTTCCAGGAGCACTGTTTGGATGTGGCAGAACAAATGCTTGTGCTGGGAGAAGCAGCTGGAAGTACTTCTGAGGCCCGTCAAAAATCACTCCGGGCCATAGAGGACGGCTCAGCCTGGAATAAATTCCTCGATCTTGTAAAAGCCCAGGGAGGTGATCTGGCTTATGTTATGAAGCCAGCCCTATTCCCGGCTGCTCCCCTGATAGAGACAGTCCCATCTCCCCAGACCGGGTATATCAGCCAGATCCACGCCCGGATCGTCGGAGAAACTGCTGTTGATCTGGGAGCGGGTCGGTCCCAAAAGGACGATCAGATCGATCACAGGGTGGGAATAGAAATCTTAAGGGAAGTAGGGGATCTGGTCACCGAGGGTGAGGATCTTTTTGTGCTCCATGCAGCCTCCCAGGAGAACCTCGATGATGCCAGAGAACGGCTGTTAACTGCCCATCAGTGGAGCGAGAAACCCGTTGATCCCCTTCCGTTGGTCTATGATATTATCCGCTGATCCAGAACAGCTGATCATTTTGAAGCCTTAAGAGGATAATTGATCCAGCAGCAACTGACTGTTGTGGTCAAATTTTTGGATTGAAACTTCTCCAGAAGTCATATCGCTGAGAACACTGCTCAGCAGCTGATTTACAGGAGTAGGAATCTGAGACCTTCTTCCAGCTTCCACCACAGCTCCATTAAGATGGCTGACTTCGCTTTTTCCTTTTCCGGAATGCAGATCCATATAAAACGATGGCATTTTTCCTCCCCGACCCCCGCCAATCAATCGGCTCAGGAGGGGTTTGGATAGGCTTGCTGGAAGGTATTGAAAGACGGCAGCCAGCAGCCTGACTGGAATACCTGGGAGATCAACGATCCTGATCCCCTGGCGGTGCATTACCTTGATGGTCTCCAGGACTTGCCGCTGTTCCAAACGGAATAGGCCAGGATCTGAATAGACCTCGGCTGGAGTCATGTTAAGGATCGCTGAGCTGGCATTGCCGAGTAAATTCAAAATCAATTTTGACCATTTCAGGTCTTTTTCACTCGAATAGTGCTGCGGTTCCAATCCCGCCGCCTGAAATGCCCGCATCAACCCCGGAACCAATTGATGAGTCCCTGCGAGGCCGATCCCCCTGGAACGCTGGATTATCACATCCCCTTTGAGGGATCGGTCTACGGTTGTCGTCACTGTCCCGGCTATGACCTCAATTTTCCCGAGCTGGGTCCGAAGGATTTCTTCACTTAACACACCATTTTGCAGACTCAGAATAGGGGGGAGGTATTCCTGGATCGGAATTAATCAGGGGCAGAACATCGTCCAGGTGATAGGTTTTTAGCGCGATAACAGCCAGGTCAAATGAGTGGGATTTGATTTTATCCAGATCACCGATCAGATCAGGGTGGGGGATATGAGTGACCTTCCCTCCAACCTCTAACTTCAATCCTCTATGAGATAGATCTTCGAGGTCCTTTTGGCGTTCCAAGAAGACCACCTGGTGGCCCTGGAGCATAAGTTGGACCCCGACGTAGGTCCCAATTGCTCCGGCTCCGAAAATTAGAATCCGATATGTCATGGGGAGATCACTCTCAGCGGTTCTGCTTTAAAAGGTGATTGGTATTATTATGCTCTAGAACCAGCCATTGATTTTTTTCTGCAGTATACAGCACAGATGTAAAACCTGTATTGGAAAAATAAAAGCCAGGACCCTGGAAATTTGCCTGGGGGACCAGCCCTATCAGGGCTAAAAGGACCATATTCAATAATCCCCCATGGGAGATCACCAAATACTTGCCGGGTGGGTACTTCATCAAGGTGTTAAGGGCTGTGCCTGCCCGGAGATAGAGCTCCCACTGACTCTCTCCGGTATCAGCTATAGGCTGAAAAAGAGGAATAAAATTGCTGGGAGGTTGAATTTCACGAGCCTGTTTGTGCAGCAAACCAGCCAATTTGCCGTTATCCCTCTCCATCCAGATCGGATCGATAGTGATTTCGGATTGCAGGACCTTGTTTAAGATCCTTGAGGTCTCTTCAGCCCTGCTTAAAGGACTAACGATCAATCGATCGAACTGCACTGTGCCTTGTTCCCAATGTTTCGCCAGAAGGTGGGCTTGCTTTTTTCCAAGTTCAGTTAATGGATAATCAGCTTGTCCCTGGTGTCGATTTTCCGCATTCCCGGTAGATTCTCCATGCCTCAGAAAGACAAAATAGGATTCAGATTTTTTTTTCATGATATAAGCCTTAATGATTTTGGATCAGATCCTGGACAGCTTCCACCTAAGACCATCCGGGATTTCCGCGTAAAAATTCTTCGCCAGAGAGGGGTTTTTTACCTGCCAGCTGGATTTCTTCGAGGATCAGAACTCCAGAGCTGGTGCCGATGGCAGGTAATTTCCCATGTATTAAGAACACTCCTGACCCAGGAGAGGATACGCCTGCCGCCCGGACCTGATGGACAAGCAGTCTTTTGCTTTTCCAACTGCAGTAGCATCCTGGCCAGGGAGTGTAGGCCCTGACCTTACGAGCCAGCTCTTCTGCTGGCGAATTAAAGTCCAGCAAACCAGCTGGTTTTTTTATCAAACCAGCGTAAGTAGCCAGGTCCGGGTCCTGGGGAATGGGGTCGATCCTTCCCTGGACATAATCGGGGATGGTTTTGACCAGCAGGTCCGCGCCGAGGCCAGCCAGCCGCTCTGAAAGGGACCCTGCATTTTCGTCATCATCAATCCTGGTCGAGATCTGGCTCAAAATGGGACCACTATCCAATCCCTGGTCCATCCTCATAATACTGATCCCGGTTTCCGGATCACCAGAGAGGATAGCAGCGCTGATTGGCGAAGCTCCCCGCCATCTTGGAAGCAGTGAAGCATGTACGTTAAGGCAGCCAAATCCGGGCAGGTTAAGCAGTTCAGTTCGAAGGATCTGACCGTAAGCAGCCACACATATCAGGTCAGGTTTCCAGGCGGAAACCAGACCTAGGGAATCCTCTGAATTGGGATCATGGGGTTGAAAAATTTCAAGTCCCAGCAGTTCGGCCTGCAGTTTTATGGGGGGGGATTCCAGCTTCCTGCCCCGGCCAGCTGGTCGGTCTGGCTGGGAGATCACACCTACGAGGTCAAAATTATCTGCCAAACATTGAAGGGAGGGCACAGCAAAATCGGGAGTACCCATAAACACCAGACGAAGATCCATAACCAGATTTTAACATAGCTGTTAGCGTCCGGGTTATTGATGAGTGTGATTCTTCTGGAGAGGGGGTGTTCAGGATGGAGGACGAATGCCTACAGCAACCTGGTCACGGCCTTTTTCCTTGGCAAGGTAGAGCGCCCGGTCAGCGATAATGACCAGCTCATCTGCGTCAGTAGTGTGCTCTGGCATATTGGCGATGCCCTGGCTGATGGTGGGTTTTGGGATGGTTTTTCCCTCCACATTGAAGAATGGAAGCTCCGCTAAGGTTTTGCGGATCCGATTAGCCACCAATTTGGCCTGATCCGTCGTGGTATTGGGCAACACGATCCCGAACTCCTCTCCTCCCCATCGGCCGACAGTATCTATTTTTTTGATGTGGCTTTGGATGGCCTGCACAGTCAGCCGGAGAACTTGATCACCGATCATATGGCCGTAGGTATCGTTGTAAATCTTAAAATGGTCGATATCCAGCATGATCATGGAGAGGGGAGTTAATGATGGGAGGGCAGCAGCGGTTTCTTTGTACAAGATCTCGATCAGATGTTTGTGATTGCTTACGCCTGTAAGGGAATCAAGGTTTGCCTGGCGTGTGGCTTCCAGATAATTGCGGGCATTCTTAATACTAAGAACTGCCTGCTGGGCGATCTGTTCCAGCAGCAGCTGATCTGCCAGGTTATACATATTTGGAGAATAATTGGTAATCGCCAGCAGTCCTATCAAATCTTGATCGATCTGCATCGGGACACCCAACCAGGATCGAGAAAGGCGTTTTTCTCCCACCATAATTGGTTTGGCATCCAGATTCTCAAGATCCTTGCGTAGATCATTGATCAGGAGCGGCTTGCGGTTATTGACGATCCAGCTGGATAACCCCTGGTTGGCGTCAACGATCTCACCGGGGTAGCGCTTGCCCTTATCGATTAGGATGCGAATATCCAGTCTGTGATCATCGGGAAGGTACAAGGCAACAAAATAAGCATCGCTGGGGAGGACTTTGGAGAGCTGCTCGTAAATCAGTTCCAGCAGTGTATCTATCTCGAGTGTGCTGGTGATCGCCTTGCCTATCTCGTAGAGGACAGCCAGGCGGTCAGCTTGATTCCTCAGGTCCTGTTGAAGTTTTTGGGATTCGGTGATGTTATGGAAGACGATTGTATGACCGATCAATTCGCCCTGACTGTCAGAAAGAGGGTGTGTGGTCAGAGAATGGATCTCTTTTGCCTGGCCCTCGCCGGTCTGGATCAACAAGACAGGGGTTTCCATTTCCTTGGGCAAGGTGGACCAATGCGCCAGGTCAGCCAGGATTTGAGAGGGCTGTTTGCCAGCCACCTCAGAATAAGAGGCCCGGATGATCTTTTCTCCTGCTGGATTAATATCGACTATTTGATCCCGGAGATCCACCACAATAATGCCATCCCGTAAAAATTCGATGGTTGTATCCCTGGCGATCGGAACAATGTCCAGGAACTGGGGGTAATAGATCACAAACACCATGATGGGGCCGCTGATAGCAAAACTTAACGCAGTCAAATCGATAAATTCTATAGGATTGTTGTTCGTGATGTAGAGGTAGTTGGCTGCAGCGGGTATGATTGCCGCCAGGAAGATCCAGTGGATCTGGCTCCGCAAGATCCGAGGAGTTTTAAAATAATGCTGGATTAAAAAATACAAGCCCGCTAAATAAAGCAGGAATGAATACAGGCTGTGGACCCAGAACCAGCTCCCATAATTCAAGGCCAGGAGATTGATATCATAGCGATTGATGAAACTAAGTCTTGACCATATCAGGTGATGGTCGCCATTAGTGAAGACCAGGCCGAGTGTGATCAGGGGAATGACAGAGAGAATCAAAATGAAAGTTGAAGTTCTGGGAAGGCGGATATTTGCGTATCGCAGGCAGAACAGGAGCCAAATTACTGGCACCCAGACGATGCCGAGGTACTGGATCTTTAACCAGGTAGAACTGGCTTGGTAGCTGACAACTGCTAATTCAATTATGTAGCTGATTGACCATACAGACACCACCAGGAACAGCACCGCCAGGGGCAGGGCTCCCCTGGCCGAGCGGCGGTTCCAAAGCAACCAGGCTGAAATCAATCCTATTATGCCAGCAACCGCTGAGGGGATAATGATCCAAGAAAATTGCAGGTTCATAATTTCATTCTGGTGGTTGAGTTTGATTATTTTTATTCTAACTTAGAATCAAATTAATTTCTCGGTGTTCAGAGAAGTAATAAAGATTGATTTGAGAGTAGCTCAGGGCCTGATTATCTCCATTATCCCAATTTATGCCCCATAAAAGTGAGGGATGTATTAATGAAAATAACTTCAGTATTCGCCTGCCCGAAGATCCTTGGGCAGGATAACCTGGGCACTAATCGAAAATTGGATGGATAGGCTGAGCACTCGGCGATAGTCAGTGCTGGCAGAAATCAGACCAAACCATAGAAGTGATCTACTCTTGATTGGCTGGTTTTACGGGTTGTGAACAGGAAATAAAAAAAAGATCGCCGCGCTAACTCCTATGCCCCAGATAAATATGTGGATTTGAAATATGCCAATCAGGCCAGCTGCCAGGGAGATAAAAGCCAGTTTTTTGGGTTCAACCTGGCCAGCCAAAAGAGAACGATACAAATAAATCAGGAGCAGTGACCCCAGAGCAAAGTTGAATGAATTCGGAGACCAGATCGTTTTGAATTTCAAAGATATGTCATGGGAAGAAAAGTAGATGATGGGTTCGCTCAAACCAAGATAGATATCTTCGACCTGGAAAATATCTGCGGAATTTCCAGCCGGGGCAAAATAGAATGGATCTGGAACTTGCTTAAATGAATTTAAGTTTCTTTGCGGCGATGAACAACATTCTAAATAATAGAAAACCATGTTTGAAACGACTGATATTGGTATCACCATAAACCCGATTTCTGTAGCGGATGGGAAGGTCTATGATCTTCAGACCCAATTTAGTAGCCCCAAACAAGAGATCAAAATCACCAAAGGGATCAAAGTCCCCAAAATGGGCTCTATTCGCGGCAATTTTATTATAGTCATCCCGGTAAAGGACTTTTGTCCCGCATAAAGTGTCCTTGATGGGTTGATCAAAAAGCCATGAAAATGCAAGGCTGAAAAACTTGTTTCCCAGTAAATTCAGGAATCGCATCGCCTGGTCTTCCATAGGATAGATCAGGCGGACCCCATTGATGAATTCCCCGTGGTTCTCAATCAGGGTGTTATAAAACAGGGATAAATCTTCCGGGGGAACAGATAAATCCGAATCCAGTATCATGAGTACTTCCCCGGTGGATTTATCAAATCCCAGTCGAACTGCATCGCCTTTACCTTTGCCAGTCTGTCGGAATAATTTTGCGTCTCTGGATGGAAATTTTTGGATAGTATCTTCAATGACCTGATAAGTATCATCGAGAGAATGGCCCTCGATAAAGACCAACTCTGACCCACTGCCCAGTTCAGGAGTGCGATTAAATAGGGCTTCAATATTTCCAGCCTCATTCCTGGCGGGGATGATGATCGATACTCTGGGTTTGATCGAACCAGCGGTATTCTGCCTATCGGGACGGGCGACCAGGATGTTGGTCAATGAAAACACCTTGAAGGGCCAGATCCTGCCCAGAAATTGATTCAGGAAGGGAGTCAGGATGGGTATGTTGAGGGGGAAGATGATCTCTGGAGAGGTTTTGATGACATCAAAATCTTCCAATCCCAGCAGATGTTTTACATCCTGGGGTGAGAACCAATTTTGGGCCAGGTTGGGTTTTGCCAATCCAAGTTTTTGCCCAATTCCCAGCGGAATTTCCCAGAGCCGGCTGTAGACATTGATTATTATCCTGGTTCGGGCCCCACAGACAAATTTCAGCTGTTTAAAAACTTGCTGCGCGTCCCAGAGATCGTTTAACAAGTCAGACAGAATAATATAATCGAATTCTTCCTGGAGTGGCAGATAATGGGCATCCGCCCGGATAATCTGAAGACCGGGATGTTTGCTCCTGGCTGCGGCTGCCATCTGGCCCGAGAAATCGATCCCGACGCCGAGTTTGGGGGACAGAGATGCGATCAGTTTCCCATCACCACAACCGATCTCGAGTATTTTCTGATTCCTGGGAATGATCTGGGAAAGCAAATTGGCCATCCGCCGGTGATAGTAACCACCCCAACCTTTCCGGGTCGAGAGGGATTCTGCAACCCGATCCCAGTGGGACATCCGTTTTTGTTTGTATTCCGAATAGCCTTCAAGAAATCGATCCACGCTTAGCAACCCTGGTTTCAGATGATCCGAGATGAAAAAAAAGAAGCCAGTCAAAGTGCTTCTTTGGAGTTTGGGATTCGTATCGAAAGCGATAATTCTTCGCGGAAAATTTCATCGCAATATCTTATTTTCAATCGGTTTTCATGAAAACAACCAAGCTGTGTGCTTGATTTCTGAAAAACTTTTTTACGATAAAACCACTTAATTCTTGTTGGTCAGGTATACCTTCATTTGTCAACTGATACAAAACAATATTAATTCCAGCATGTTTTGCTTCAGCTAAAACCTGCAATAACGCATCATTTTGGTTGACATCCTTATTAATCATTATGATCTTATGATTTGGCCACCACTGTAGGGCATTAAAATAAAAATTAAATTTGTATCTATAACTCATCCCTGAAAAAATCATTTGATTATCTCGATTATTTTCTTTTAACCAAATTAGTGCTTTTTCATAAGGGTAGTAATGCTCAGATGTATCGACGAGGTAGTTCCCCCAAAGAGGCTCCTTTGTTCCATCCATGTTAATTGGAGATAGGATCAGATTTACGGACATTGTGGCAATACCAAGTAATGAGTAAAAATATTTATTCCAATTTCCCACAGATTTAATCATTTGGACAGATCCGGACAATATGGGTGCCAGAACAAATAAGTTAAATCTACTATAACCTGTAAAACCTGAGTAATCTAAAATATGGAATAATGGGATTCCAATAAAAACGGATAAGAGAAAAAAAGACTCCTTGTAGGATTTCTGCCAAATAAGTAAGATAATTCCAATTAAAAAAAATATCAGAAAAAATCCAAATTGTTCAAAGAATGACTTTAGAAGAATCCCATAAAGAGAAATATTCCACAGATTAGAGATTTCTGGAGAAAAACCACGAGTGTCTGTTAAGCTAGATCGGAAAATTAGGTAAATTACAATTGGACCCAATACCGAAATCATTATCTTTATTTCTTTGGTGAGAAATGAAATAAAGCGCTTGTTTTTTATCAGTACTCATACGATAATTTTGATAAGCGAAAAGATACCGAGACGCTAGGAAGCATAATAAAAATATTATGGCTGTTTCCTTGATGAAACCAATCAAAATCAGGGCATACCAGGCCGGGATTTGTTTGATAGTCTCGTAATCAGCATTGAGCAGATCTTTTATATTTAGACATACGAATAACATCAGCGATAATGCAGGGAGTTCTAAGTAAAAAATTGATGTGTAATAAAATAAGAGCGGCACTGTTCCAAAAGTAAATCCCCAGAGATATCTGATTATTTTATTTTTTTTTGGAAATTTATCGTAAACCATCCAAGCAATGCTGGCTGATGAAATAAATGGGATGATACGATAGAGAAATTCACGATAGGGTGTTGTGAACAGAGAACTTAGCAAAGGGGGAATCGCATAAAACCAATAATTGATAAATGGATAGCGCAATATACTCTAATCCATGCAATGGATTCCACAAAAAATGAATAAGCACCATCGTAAGGCTCACAATCAATCCGATAAATAACCCCAATTTCGGTTTCATCAATGCTGCAATGACAAAGATAATAATAAAAAATGGAATAATATAACCCGCTATACTCGGGATTCTGTTGACCAGATTAAGTGTAATAGATACGTGATAATCTTCGTCACCCCTCCAGGGGAGGACTGAAGTTAGGGAATTAAAATTTACTACAAATAATGAAACTAATAACAACGCGAAAGGAAATAATTTCTTCAATTCCCAATTAATATATAAACGGGAACTTGAAACATGGATCCAAATACTTCCTATACCAAGAGATATTGCCAAAATGAATATTCTTTTGATCAGATTTGACGGCAACATCCAGTATGGAGTGATAATAAATGCGAGCAGAAAAATAAAAGCGAGAACGGCAATTACTGTTGGTTTATTAATGGTTATTCTGGATGTTGCCATTTGTGTCCTAATTTAAATCTAATCCGTGTGATTATTGATTTAATTACTTGAAATTTACATGATAATTTTGGAAAAACCCCCAAAATGAAGGGTTGTTAAATGTAGTATTGTTGGGTCGATTCTTGAATTATGGTTTTTAATGATTGTTATATTCGAATCACGAATAGGTCGATAATTCCTTAATTCAAGTGTTTATTCGACGTCCCCCATTATTTGTACCACCCTTTTAGGTAGAGCAGGTCGATAAAATTCTTTTTGATTTATGTCCGTGGGGGATAGGAAAATTGGTTATCGTAGCTGTGGTTGCACTTCATGCTGACCTGGATTTGTTGTTCGTTTTCTTTAAATATTCTGATTTGGTTGTTTTAACTACGGGTAGGTTATGACCTAAGATTTTCTTCCATCTATTTACTCTCCTGGTCGAAAAATTATTTAACTGTTGGTGAACACTGGGGCTGATTTGATGACGCCGGCTCACATCGCGCTTCCTGTCAAGAGTGAAAAAGATCAATAGCATCTCTCTAGATCCATTGCCCAATTACACGCATGTTTCCGCAGACCTCATCTTAAAGGAAAAACCTGCTGCAGCGCAGGCTTTTCAGGTCTATCTGGGAATTACTGAGGGGATTATCCCCTTTCCAGAAAGTGGGGCGGGTGGGAATCGAACCCACATGGTTTGCACCGGGGGATTTTAAGTCCCCTGCGTCTGCCAATTCCGCCACCGCCCCTAACCCTTCTGTGTCCTTAATTGTACACGCCCTCGAAGGGGGGTCAAGGTTTAATTCCGGCTATATTAAAACAGGGAATTGGCCAGCTGGGGCCGGTACTCGCGGGTGATCTTGTGCTCCTCACCCAGCAGTTCAAAAACCCCCAACATTACCAGGCGCGGTATTCCGCCCTGATATTTCCTGTCCTTCTGAATGAGGCCCAATAGCCCATCCAGAGCGGCCGGGAAATTGCCGGATTTGATCAATCGGATTGCTCGCCGGTAGACCAGGTCCAGAGGGTTAGCTCCCGGATTGGGGCGATCATCATCCATAATCAGTTGTTCGACCAGGGGGTATAAGATCTCAGACCGTTGATATTCCGGGCTGGGAGGGAAATGGCTCAGGAGGGGCAGGGCATCCAGGTATTCCCCCTGCCAGATCAAAGACTTGGCCAGCAGCAGATTGGCCCGGGGGTGGGTCGGGAATTCTTCGATGACTTCCAGGCAGGCCTGTTCTGCCTCGGCGTAATCTCCAGACCTCAGGAGTTGGAGGGCTTTTTCGATCAGACAGATTCTCAGGTCCAGGGATCACAGTTCTGACAAAGGCCAGAACTCCCCCTTCGGTGTTGATCCCCTCGGATTGGTGGGACACCCGGCCTTCTTGAAAGCTTTTGATGGTTGGAACCGTGCGGACCTGGTACTTCCGGGAAAGCTGGGGATTCTCATCTACGTTCACTCTGGCAAGCCGAAAGCGCCCCCCGTACCCCTCAACCAGTTTTTCCAGGTAAGGGTCGAGCTTGAGGCAGACTAAATTCCAGGGCGCCCAGAAAAAGACCAGCACAGGCACATATTCTGAGTGTGCCAGGACCTGGAAATCAAAATTGGATTCATCGGCAGTAACGATATCGGGAAGATCCATCGCTCCCTTTATTCCTCATCCGCGATCATACCGGGCTGGATGACATCAACAACTTCTCCATGATGATCGATGACGATCTTAAAACCGGACATTCCCATGAAAGTCCTGGTTTCCTCGGGTAGGCCAGCCTGCAGCATTTCCCCAAATTGTTTATCAATATTCTTTAATTGTTCGATCAGGATAGCGCGGGAAAATATATCATCCTGACCGGTGATTTTGGCTGCCTGTTCACCGATGATCTCTTCATGTCCCTCAATTTGTTCCTTCATCAGGTCCAGGACCTGGCAGTCGACCTGTTCTGAAGGTATGTGCCTCTTAAATCCTGAGTCATCCACAACATAACAGGGTTCCTGGCCAATATAAGCTGTCTCTACCGGTTGATCATCCAAATCAAATACTAATCCGCTGAACAGGGGTTGAGAGGTCATTTTCAGTTCGCTCCACTACAATCAATTCATAAACAAGTTGTATTCATTGTATGATGGAATTCAAGCTGGAAAATAAGAGATATATATAAAAACAATCCCAGGTATCGGGTGGACAGCAAGATAGCTGTCAGGGGTTCATACCCCTTTAATCCAGGACATTTACATGGGTCCCGGAAGTGTTATAGGTGGATTGTTTATTATGAGGAACGCTGGGCAGTGTCCAGCGGTAGACCCACTTGGCAGCCTTGGATGGTAAATTGATGCAGCCGTGGCTGCGGGCTTTTCCGAAATCATTATGCCAGTAGGTACCGTGGAAGGCAATTCCACTTTCCGTAATGTAGATAATCCAGGGCACTCCCGGCAGATCATAGCCGTTAAATGCCAGATTGCCGGCTGCCATGTGGCGGGAAGGGCGTTTGTAGTTGGTGATGTGATGGCCGGGGGGAGTGATATAGTTCCCGGTGCTGAAATCAGCCCCGGTTGCGGCTTTCACCATAAATATCGGGCGGTTATATTCAAAGGCAGTGACGGTTTGATCCCGGGTTGAAACCTCGAGCCTTTTAGCCAGGCTGGGTACGTCGGGAGAGAGCAGGCTCAGCTCACCGGCCGGTATCAGCCGAAGATGGGCTGCCGGGACATAATAGGATAGGTCCCATTTATCTTCCAGGATATGATAATAGGGTTCACCTTCCGGCCCGACAACCAATTCTTTGATCCAATGAGTGGTCTCGTAGTAAAAACGATAGGCAACGTGATATCGTTCCCCGGGATTCCACAAAGCATCAGTGTAAGGAACTGTGACCTCGGCCAGAGCGCCTTCCGGGGGGATATCTGCGCTGACAGGATTTATCATGGTCCGCACTGGCTGGATATTGCCAGAGTGGGCATAACCTTCTGTCCCGATCTTGTACCAGATCTGGTTATGGGTTGGTTCTTCTCTACCCAGTACAACTTTGCTGATCGGAAAGACTGCGTCCTTCCAATGGATCCTGATCTTTTCGCTGTTGAAGGTGGGTTTGCTGTAGGTGTAGATGCTCGGGTCGATCACCCGGCCTTGCTGGCCCAGGAACAAATTTGAGAACGGGGTCAGGTTTTTTCCGAACAGACTGACCAGTCCCAGTCCGCTCATATTCAAAAAATCCTTCCGGGTGAATTTTTGCTGATTGCTCATAGGATTGGGTTTAATAATGAATATTTACCAGCGTACCGACGCTGGCAAAGTTGAAGGCCCATTCAGCATCGGCATTCTTCATATTGACACAGCCATGGCTCATCGGAGTGCCAAAGTTATTATGCCAATATGTCCCATGAATGCCGTACCCATTATAGAAATACATTGTCCAGGGAACATTGGGCAAATAGTAGCCTGGCCCGGCCATGAGTGTTGCTGTGTATTTCACATAAACCCTGAACCTGCCGATGACGGTGGGTGTGCCGGGTAATCCAGTGGAAACGACGAAGGTTCTAATTAATTTGTTTCCGTCATAGGCATGCATCCGCTGAGCTGAAAGATCAATATCAAACCAGCGTTCATCGGGATAAACTCCTGAGGGTAGGGATGATTTAATCAGGTCGGGTGAGGTGTCAGGCGCCTTGGTCGGTTTTGGTGTGGGCGTTATGGTTGGGGTGGGTGTGTTGGTTGGTGTGGGTGTCGGAGTGGGAGTATTCGTCGGGGTGGGAGTATATGTCACCTTCACGACATTTCCCTGGGATGCCAGGGTAGATTGAACTGTGGCTTGCCGGCTGGGCAGGGCAAATGAGAAATCAGGGGTCCACAACCAGATCAATACCACCAGGGCAGTGATCACGGCAGCGGTAGACCAGGATATTACCGTTGGAGCCTTGGAAATTAACGAGTCCTGACTGATTGAAATTGGCAGTTGGAATCGTGGGGGAGTTTTTGGTCGGGATGATTTGCGGTATCGTTCGATGGCCCAGTGCATGCCTTTTTTCGCCTGGGAGCTGCCAGGATTGATCTCCAGGGCTTTCTTCAGATAGGAGATACTGGCCTCCGGGGATGAGACCGAAGCCAGGTATAACCAGGGCTCTTCATGATCAGGTGCCAATCGAACCGCCTGGTGCGCTAACCTGCGCGCCCTTTGGAGCTCACCATTGTTCAGAGCTTCTCTGGCTTGGTCCAGTATTTTATAAGCGGTGTCTGGCAGTGTTGTTGTCATATTATTCTGGTGAGATCTCTTCCCGGTTCAGATAACACATGATCCCGGACGCTATGCCTTTGGCAACCAGAGAGGGATTCTTGGTTAATAGTTCCCGGTCCTGGTTCATAAATCCCGTTTCCAGGATCACTGCCGGCGTGTCGGGATCCACTTCCCCAAATGCGTGGTAGCTGGTCATGTCCGGAGTTATCCTGTGATCATACCGTAAACCGGTTTCCACACCATAACGGTTTTGAAGGCAGGCCATCAGGCGGGCGGCCTGTTCCGGGCGTTTATTATCAGCTGCCTCAGCAATTTTGAATCCTGTGCCCAGATCAGGGATGTATTCGCAGGTATCAGCATGGATTGAGATCAAGGCGTTGCTCTGGTATCCCTCCAGATGTTCGTCAAACTCTTTCAACAGGTCAACCTCGATTCCCTCGGCTTGAAGGTACTGGCGAGTGAGGTCTGCAATATTATAATTGAGATCCACTTCCCGGAATCCACCCAGACTTTCAGGGCAGATCGCCCCGACATCGTGACCCCAATGACCAACCACCAGGCCAACATGCAGGGTAACTGCAGGAGTTTCGATCTGATCCTCCGATCCATACCCCCCGACAGGTTTAAAGAGGGACCCTTGCCCAAGGCCCGATGTTGGCAGGGCAGTAAAAAGAGTTGCAGATATTACGGCAACCAGGGCGACGTTAAATACTCCCTTGAGGGTTTGATTCGACTTTTCTGGTTGAGGCTGCCGCCTGCGAGGTGTTGTATGTGTATTCATTCCGTTATAATACCGATAAAGGATAGACCGGAATCTATCTTAATTCTACCTTATTTTTCGTATAGGAACAAAATAACCCCGCTGCTGGCCAAAATTGCCTCTACGGTTGAATTATGATGATTAAAGCTTGGCAGATCGGCAGTTCGATGCCCTGAGAAGCCGATTTGGTCCCGATTCTAGTTAATTATTCATCCAGGATAATAGGTGCAAGTTTATGACCACAAAACTGACCTCTGTAGAGACCTCCACGCTTTTGAGTATCGCCCGGGAGGCAATTGCCAGTTGGCTGGCCCATCAGCAAACCCTGAAACTGGTCCTCGATGAGTACTCCCCATCTTTGGGGGAGCTGGGGGCTTGTTTTGTAACCTTAACCAATCAGGCTGGATTACGAGGGTGTGTGGGATCTATCGAAGCCGTTCAGCCGCTGGTTGTATGATGTCAGAGACCGGGCTCTGGGAGCAGCCTTCCAGGACCCCCGTTTTCCCCCTGTAACTGAGGTAGAAATACCAGATCTGCGGATAGAGATCTCACGCTTAACAAAACCCCGGAAAATCAGCTATCTATCAGCAGAAGAGTTGCTCCAGCTTCTCACTCCCGGGAAGGATGGAGTGATTATAAAGGATGATTCCCGGCGGGCAACCTTCCTCCCTCAGGTATGGGATCAATTGCCTGATCCAGAAACTTTCCTGGGCCGGCTCTGCTTGAAAATGGGCTTAAATGAATCCGCCTGGATGGGGAGTAATTTGGATGTGGAAGTGTACCAGGTGGAGAAATTCGGCGAATGATCGCCCACTGCTCCTTAGCGGATTCCCCGGTCTGATAGATGGACAATCTGATCCTGTCCAAGAAAATGGTTCCAGGTATTGTTTTTCCCCGTCTGTTTAATTTATAGCCCTTTCCTGGTAAATTGAATATCCGGTTTGCGGGGTTCGGGGTTCTCTTAGCCCCCCGGGGTTCTTTAAATGAATTTGGGAAGAATAAGTGTATTTATGCTAGAATAGCACCAGAAATTATTTATTAAATCGAGAAGTCAATAACAGGGTTATTTCATTCACATCATGACTGAATCGAACTCCTCCAATAAACCAGAAGATCGCAACAACGACCTGATCAATAACCCGGATCAGACCCAGGACGCATTTAAAACCAGCGCTCCGGGTGAAAATGCTCCCCGACCCATATCCGGGGATGGGGGCCAAGAAATTGAACATCCCGCGGTCAATAAAACTGGATCAGATCGGGAATATCCCCGGCGGCAGGATCCTGGCCAATCCGGATCGACCAGGCGGACAGCTTTGCCGGGGTCGGATGACCCAGCCCGGCAAGCGGCTGATTTTGATCCAGCCCTGGAGCCAACAGAGCTGCTTCATAACGGAGAATCCTCACCTCAACGATCAGCATTAGATGACACCCCCCCTCCTGCCTTTGGTGAAACTCCTCATACACCTCCGCCAGCCCTGGACGAGCGGGGTATGCCGCTTCCTCGCCGGCTCGATGAAACCCCGCCCCACGGTGTGACGGCCCCTTCATCTGTGTACCGCACGCGGGGCGGCACCCGGAAGATGCCAGAAATCCCACCTGAACCAAGTTCAAAATTCATGGCCTGGTGGAATAAAAAAGGACCGGGGAGCTGGCCAAAAGGCCAGGGCTGGGGTTGTTTCATGCGCATGCTGGTGATTGGGATCTTTATTGGTGTGGTGGTCTCGATCGCGGCCGGATCCCTGGCAATCTATTATTACAATCGCATTGCGTCAACTTTGCCCGATGTCCAGGACCTGCAGGAGCGGGCAGCCCAATTTGAAACCACCCGGATCCTTGACCGGAATGGAAATGTGCTTTATGAACTGCTCGATCCCAATGCGGGAAGGCGTACCTACGTCCCGCTGGATCAGATCTCTCCCTACCTGGTCGCAGCCACCATCGCGACAGAGGATTCGAATTACTACAGCCACCCTGGTTTTGATATCCTGGCGATAGCCCGCTCATTCTATTACAACCTGGTCAGCGATGAGATCGTTTCGGGAGCTTCAACGATCACCCAGCAGCTGACCAAATTGCTGGTTTTATCCCCTGAAGAACAGGTCAGCAGAACCTATGCCCGGAAGCTGCGGGAGGCGATCCTGGCGGCAGAGATCACTCGCCAGTACAGCAAAGATGACATCCTGGAACTGTATTTAAATGAGATCAATTTTGGGAATCTTGCCTACGGAGTAGAAGCTGCTGCCCAGACATATTTTGGAACCTCAGCCAAAAATCTGACCCTTGCCCAGGCCTCGTTCCTGGCGGGTTTACCTCAGCTGCCAGCCATCTATGATATCTACACCAATCGGGAAATTACCCTCAGAAGGCATGAAAGTGTCCTGGTTTTGATGTACCAAACCAGTCTTGAACAGGGTTGCATCCATGTCAGCAACAATCAGATGCCGATCTGTGTGGGCATCGGTGATGCGACATCTGCCGCGGACGAGATCAAGAATTATGAATTTCAGGTGCCGTATTCAGATCTGATTTATCCCCATTGGGTTTATTATATTCGATCCCTTCTGGAAAGCTCCTATGACCCCCAGACAATCTACCGCTCAGGATTTACTGTGTATACAACCCTGGATCCAGATCTCCAGGATCGCGCCCAGGCAATCGTTCTGGAACAAGTCAACAAGCTGGAAGGCAAACATGTGACCAACGGAGCCCTGATCGCCATCAAACCCTCCAATGGTGAGATCCTGGCGATGGTTGG
The DNA here is from genome assembly GCA_963716695.1 of uncultured Chloroflexia bacterium. Lineage (GTDB taxonomy): Bacteria > Chloroflexota > Anaerolineae > Anaerolineales > UBA11858 > B10-G9. The sequence continues at coordinate 301,297 of CAVQTT010000004.1, read as the reverse complement.
CTCGGCAGATTTTGAAAATAAAGGCATCCAGGGCGAGATCAATATGTCGATTATTCCCCGCCAGCCGGGTTCATCGATCAAACCCCTCACCTACCTGGCTGCTTTTGAAAAAGGCTGGACACCAGCGACCTTGATCTGGGATGTGCCATCCGAATTCCCCCCCTCAGGTGATCCAAATGATCCCCGGGAACCTTACGAACCGGTGAATTATGATGAAAAATTCCACGGGCCGGTGACGGTCCGCACGGCCCTGGCCAACTCCTACAATATCCCGGCAGTCAAAACCCTTGATTTTATTGGCATTTATGATGATCCCGAGACAGACGCCCTGGAAGGCATGATACCTTTCGCACAGCGTTTAGGGATCTCAACCTTTACCCGGAATGATTATGGTCTGGCTTTAACCCTGGGTGGGGGAGAAGTGACCCTGCTGGACCTGACCAATTTTTATGCTACCCTGGCAAATGGAGGCCGTCTGATCCCTCCTGTGGCCATCACCCGGATCGAGGATTTTAAGGGCGACCTGGTCTATGAGTATCAGCCGACATTTGGTGAGCAGGTCGTTCGAGCCGAACATGCCTTCCTGATTTCCTCCATCCTGTCGGATTACCAGGCCAGAATCCCGGGCTTTGGCACCAATCCAGTCATTAATTTACCTTTCCCAGCGGCTGCCAAAACCGGCACAACCAACGATTTCCGGGATAATTGGACCCTGGGATATACTCCAGACCTGGCCGTCGGTGTTTGGGTCGGCAACGCGGATTACACAGCCATGCAGGATACCAGCGGCCTGACTGGGGCAGCTCCGATCTGGGCCGCAGTGATGCAGGAGGGCATCCAGAAGCTGACCGGCGGCAACCCAACTGCATTTTCACGCCCGGCCGGCATTATCGAGCGGGTGATCTGCTCTGTCTCTGGAACAGAACCTTCCAAATACTGCCCCAGCCAGCGCAGTGAATATTTTGCAGCAGATCAACCACCCCTGCCTGTGGACCAGGATATTTGGGAAGAGGTAGTGATCGATACCTGGACCAATAAGCTCTGGTCAAATGAATGCCCCGGGTATATCGAAGAAAAACTTGGCCTGCATGTCGGTGATTCCTGGGCCAAGAAGTGGCTCCGCAATACACCCGAAGGCAAAGATTGGGCCAAGAGTATGGGATTAACCAGAAATCCCTATCTCATCAATGAAGATGACTTGTGCTCCTCGGGAGATTCCCGGCCGATCCTGGAGTTTGGTTCTCCCCGAGATGAGGATATTATTCTGACCAGCCCGGTGGAGATATATCTGAAAGTTGATGCTACCAGCCGCTTTGAAAGCGCCCGGCTGGAGTATGGACCGGGAACAGATCCTGCCCAGTGGGAGGTCCTGGAAAACTTTAGCAGCCCAATCACCGGAATTAGCCAGGTCCATTCCTGGGATGTCAGCGAACTGCCCACCGGCTGGATAACTTTGCGGCTCTACATGAAAGCTGCCAATACTGGTTATGCGGAAAAAAGCATCCGGATCAATATCCAGGTGCCAACCCCAACTCCAACAGCGACCGCCTCACCCACGCTGACGCTGACACCGACCGCAACTCCTACAATAACACTGACGCCAACCTGGACGTCCACACCAACCAGAACCCGAACTCCTACTCCGTCAGAGACGCCAACCCCTTAAGGGAGTCAGCTCCCCGGGACTAGATCAGGGGGATTTGGGCAGATTCCGAGGTGAAGGGATCCAGCTTCAGCCGTTCTTGAATATTGACGTGTGACAATCCACCCTGATCAGCTAATCGGCGGATATGCCTGAATTTCACCAGCTGATAGTGATTACTGATCGATTTCTCCAGTTCAGGATTCTTGCGGAGCTTGTAGTGGATCAATCCGGCGCGGCTGGCGGGCAAGATGATCCAGGCGTTGGCGGGGGTGTGGATGCCCTGGGTAAGGATCGGATTCAACAATCCCGAGGCTGAGATAAAGAAATTATAGTGACCGGCCACTTCCGTACCCCAGACCTGATGGATGATATTTCCCGCAAAATCCTCGTTTTTGACAGTAAATCCGAGCTCCTCCCCAAACCTGGCCAATATTAACTGGATCTCATCCAGATCTTTTCTCCGGTTGATTGGCTGATCATTCTCTTTGAGGGCCCACTTCCGGGGTTCTTCGGTTGTGATCTCAGCATATGACTTCAGGATCGTTTTGAGGTAGATCTCCCCGGGAGTGATTAATCCGGGATACTCCCGATAGATCTGCTCAAATAGATCAGTCTCTGGCAGGGGTGTGGGAGATTTGACCAGCAGGTTTACGACAGATTGTTCTAGCTGATCCGATCTGGGGCTGGCTGATAGATCCAGATCCTGGTGCCACCAGGTCCCGGACGCAGTATAAAACAGATATCCCTGGCGGTAGGCAATATTCTCCTCAAAATCTTTTAATAAGAGCTCCAAATGATCCTCAGGAGCCGGATCCTCACCCAGCGCATCCTGAGCAATCAGCTCCACCATTCCTGCTCCATAAAGAGAGGAAGGTGGAAGGGGTTCTCCAGCCAACTTAAGCGCATCCAAACCAGCCTTCCTGATGATCTCCCTCCTGGTAAGGGTGGGTTTTGATGAAATGGCCCTCGTAGATGATGTCCAGGATGTTAGGGCGATATTAAGATCCGGTTCCAGGGCCAGGTAATCCAGGCTGAATCCTGCCTTCCAACCCGCGCTGAGGGAAGATACCAGGTACGGGATACTAATCTCTGGCAGATAGCCCAGGCAGGGAACTGCGGCTGGAAGGCAGGATCTCAATTCAGTGAGACTGGTCTCGACTGCCCGGGACATCCAGCTCCAATCCATGTTCCTGGTGCTGAGATTGGAGCGCAAGGGAGCCACGGCTTCCTGGCCCCACAGCCAGCCGGACCAGAGAGTGGATAAGGTCCAAAAAGACGACCTCGGTTGGGGGAACCCCAGCAGGATGAGACTGATCTCGGTCTGCGTGAGCAGAGGCACCAGGTCCCGGATCCTGCCGGGATAAATGCAAATCCCTCCGGAGGGAGGGGGTAATTCTGGCCAGGTAGTAAGTGGAATGGAGGGATCAGAGTGGCTCCAGACATCCAGGGCCTCTTCCATGATGAACCAGATATTGACCTCTTGGTAGTGGTCCTTTTGGTCTGAATCTGGCAGGTTTTCAGCCTGGAGGCGGGTAGTCGGACTGCTGGCTTGATAAAAGGCAGACAATAGGAGCATTTCCAGACCGCTCTTCTCCTCAGGACTAAGATCCAGTCCAGCCATTTTATTGAAGATCGTAAACAAGGCATAAACCGATCGGGGCGGATAGGACCGCAGAGCAGTTTCCACCTGGATCCTGATCGGATCATCCGGGGTGGAAACCCGGGTCAGGGCCCGGGCGTGGTAGGGGCTGTTTTCCGGGAAATCAAGGGCCCGGGCAATGTCCGAGGCAGATACATCTCCCCGGGTATCTTCTCCGCAGGAGCTGCAGCGGCAGATCTTCTTTTGAGGTTGATTCTTCTCCCGGGACCATAAAAAAGACACTGCAATTGTTTGGCCCCCACATTGGGGACATTCGGTTTGGTAGAGATCGAGGATGGTAGGTCTAATTCTCTGGCCTCCTTTAGAGCTGGAAGCCAAACGGACCAGACTGGAATTTAAGGAATCCCAGGAGATGGGCTCGCTCAAATTGGTGATCAAGAAACGCAGGATAGGATTATGGGCTGGCGCAAGGATCCTGCAGCCTGACCGGGCCGCTTCGAGGATCACCTGGGGAGAACTGCTGAAGGGTGTGAGAACTAAACCCTGGAAGTTTGCCTGACTGGCTATCCAGGAACTGGTAAGCCCCGGTCGATATTCAGGAAAATAAGAACCCAGCGGGAAAGGTTTAAGTTCAGGCCTGCTGTAGATAAATGGATAATCAAACATGGTACACCCCGGGAGGTGAACAATATCAATCCAGCAGAAAGGCAGGTCAAGGGCTGGCCGCTGAGGTTGAGATACTCCCCAAATCAGGGCTGGATGGGCTTGACCTGGTGAAGCAAGGTCAAATTGGGAGGGACCATTTGGTGGATCGGGAATCCGGCAATGATGACAATCTCCTGACCAGCCTCCAGCGGTGTGCCTTCAATCACCGCCCGATCGACCTGGAAGAGCATCTCCTCGATGGTATCAGCGTGGGGGATCAAGTAGGGAGTAGTACCCCAAAACATGGATAAGTACTGGTAAGTTTTTGGATCCGGCGTAAAGGCCAGGATCGGTACTCTGGGCCGGGCTTTGGACATCAGCCTGGCAGTTCTGCCGCTGCGAGTGAAGACCGCGACAGCTTTTACAGCCCGGTCATGGGCCAGCTGCCTGGCGGCCCTGGTGGTGGAGACAGCGTCGTCGTGGCTGGTATCCTCCGTTGGATCGAGAGCAAGCCTGCCCCATTCCGCACTGTGCTCTTCGCTTTTTTCAATGATAGAAGCCATCATCTTGACTGTTTTAACGGGGAACTTCCCGATAGCCGTTTCCCCAGAGAGCATCACAGCGTCACTTCCGTCCAGCACAGCGTTGGCAACATCACTGGCTTCGGCCCGGGTTGGTCGGGGATTATCGACCATCGAATCCAGCATTTGGGTGGCGATGATCACAAATTTCAGGTGGCGGTTAGCTGAGGCAATGATCCTTTTTTGCTCGATGGGCACTTCCTCGGGAGGCATTTCAATTCCCAGATCCCCCCTGGCGACCATCACACCGTCAGCTGCATGTATGATCTCATGCAGGTTTTGGATCGCATCAGGATGTTCCAATTTGGCGATAATGGGAATCTTGGCTTTTTCAGGCGCCAGGGTCAGAACCTCTTTTCTTAAGCGTTCAATATCCTGGGCACTGCGTACGAAGGAGAGTGCCAGGACATCAACATCCAGCGAAAGGCCAAATTCAAGATCGGCCAGGTCTTTTTGGGTCAGGCCTTCAATTTTCAGGTCTGCCCCCGGGAGGTTGATACCTTTGCGGGAATTTAATAATCCGCCCTGGGTGATCTCGGTGATCACATCCTGATCCTGGATACCAGTAACCACCAGCTCCAGGCGGCCGTCATCCATCAGGATTCGGCCGCCGATCGAGACGCTCCCGGGTAGACCGGGGAAGTTTACCGGAACCTTATTCCTCGATCCAGATGAAAGATCAGTGGTCAGGATCAGCTGTTCGCCCTGGACCAATTCCATCGGCCCTGAAGGGAGTTCGCCGGTGCGTATCTTGGGTCCCGACAGGTCCTGGAGGATAGTGATGGGACGGCCCAGTTCCCGGGCGGCCTGGCGTGTGATTTGGATCACACGGGCATGTCCCTGGTGTTCCCCATGGGAGAAATTGATCCGCGCCACATCCATGCCCGCCAGCAGCAGTTCCGTGATCGTCTTTTGATCCGAGCTGGCAGGACCCAGGGTGGCGATGATTTTTGCCCGACGTTTCATAATTGGACCTGTGTCCTGGTGGAACTAGATATAGTGCAGTTTTTCGGCTTCAGCAACTAATTCATCCCTGAAATCGGGATGAGCGACATTGATCAGCTCCCGGGTCCGCTCCCGGATAGTCTTTCCGTAAAGGCTGGCAACACCATACTCGGTTACCACATAGTGGACATGGTTCCGGGTGGTTATCACCCCAGCGCCCAATTTTAATGTGGGAACGATCCGGCTGAAATCCTTGGCAGTGCTGGGCAGGGCAATGATCGGAACACCACCTTTGGACCTGGAGGCACCATAGATGAAGTCCAGCTGACCTCCCACACCGCTGTAAAGCTTCGTGCCGATGCTGTCAGCGCAGATCTGCCCGGTTAGGTCAACTTCAATAGCCGAGTTGACTGCCACCATGCGGTGGTTCTGGGAGACCACAAAGGGGTCATTGACATATTCCGTTCTCAGAAATTCGATCAATGGATTATTATGGACCCAGTCATAAAGTCGTTTGGTGCCGAGGATAAATCCGGCGATGATCTTCCCGGGATGGAGGGTTTTTTTGTTATTGGTGATCACTCCAGCTTCAACCAGGTCAATCACGCCATCTGAGAAAAGCTCGGTATGGATGCCGAGGTCCTTTTTATCAAAAAGGTGTTTTAAAACGGCATCGGGGATAGCGCCAATACCCATTTGCATGGTTGCCTCATCCGGGATCAAGTCGGCAATAAAGCCGGCGATCTTTCCTACAGTCTCGGATGGTTTGCCTTCTCCCATAGCCAGCTCGGGTAGGGGATAGTCCACCGGAACGATAAAGTCGATCGCACTGACATGAATGAAGGAATCTCCCAGGGTTCTGGGCATCTGTTCATTTACTTCTGCGATGATGATCTCGGCTGATTCCGCCGCACTTTTGCTCAGGCCAACTTCGACCCCAAAACTGCAGTAGCCGTGAGGATCCGGAGGTGACAGATGTACAAAGGCGACATTGACTGGAAGGACTTTGTTCTTGAACAATAGTGGGAATTCGGATAAGAGCACCGGCGTAAAATCCGCCCGGCCAGCCTGGACTGCATCGCGGGTATTGTGGCTGATGAACATCGTGTTGACCCGCAAATGGCCTTCCATCTCAGGGCTGACATAATCAGCGGATCCCACGGTTAAGGCTTGATTGATCTCAACATCCTTCAGTTCCGGGGCCCGGTCGACCAGCGCAGCTAGGATCTTGCTGGGCACCGAGCAGTTGCCGGTCAGGAAGATCCTGTCGCCGGATTTGACAGCTTTGACAGCCTGCGCGGGACTAACAACTTTTTGGGAATACTGTTCGGTCCAGCTCATAATTTCTTCCTGTCTTCAAGGGTTTTTTTATATACCTGGTTAACGACCTTGCCGCCGATGGTATAGACCCCGCTTTTTAAGGCTGGATTTACTTCAAGGGATTTTTCAACCCCGATCTTGGCGATCTGGGTGATAAAGGGCCAGGTGGCATTGCTGAGGGCGTGTGTGGCGGTCCTTCCCAACACGCCGGTCATATTCAATACACAGTAGTGGATCACATCCTCATCCAGGTAGGTGGGGTTGCTGTGATCGGTCGGTCGGCTGGTTTCTATACAACCCCCCTGGTCGATCGAGCAGTCGATGATGATCGATCGGCTGTGCAGGAGTTTGACCATCTCCCTGGTGACGATCACCGGGGAAGGAGCGCCTGGCAGGAGGACCGCGCCTACTAAAACATCCGCAAAGGAGCAAACCTTACGCAAATTAAACGGATAGGAAACCAGAGTGCTGACCCGGCTGGAAAATTCAGCATCGATCTGCTGCAGAACTTCCAGGGAACTGTCCAGAATGTAGACATTAGCTCCCAGCCCCAGGAACGCCCGGGCAGCGCTGCGGCCGAGCGTGCCGCCCCCGATTATGACCACATCCGCTGGCGGGATCCCGGGGATGCCGCCGAGAGCAAATCCCGGTCCGCCGTAATTATTCTGGGCCAGGGTAGCGGCAATCTGGGGAACCATATGGCCAGCCAGGTGGCTGAGAGGTTTTAATACCGGCAGGTTACCGTCGGCTTCCTGGATGATCTCATAGCCAATGGCAGTGACCTTTTTTTCGATCAGGGCATCCACCTTGCCTGCCCAGCCAGCCGCCAGGTGTAAAAAACCCATCAGGGTCAGATTTTCCTGCATCCAGCTGTATTCTTCTTTAACAGGGCTGGCAACTTTGAGGATCAGGTCAGCCCGGCCGTAGATTTCCTCGCCGTTATAAACGATCGTGGCTCCGGCTAACTGGTAAGCATGATCTGTAAATCCACTCCCGACCCCGGCTTCCTTTTCCACAAAACAGGTATGTCCCTGCTGGGTCAGAAGTTGAATTCCTGCTGGTGTCAGGCCAACCCGGTACTCCGAGTCGCGCCGTTCTTTTGGTATGCAAATATTCATAATGTAGCACCTCATACGTGGGATCAGCTTAATAACTTTACCAGGATGGCTTTCTGGGCGTGCAGCCGATTGTGTGCCTGGGGGAACAAACGGGAGCTGGGTCCATCCGCAACCTCGTCAGTGATTTCCTCACCCCTGTGGGCAGGCAGGCAGTGCATCACGATCGCCTCTTTGTCCGCGCCAGATAAAAGCCGCTGGTTGACCTGATAGGGGGGGAAGATCTCCTGGCGTTTGGCCCCTTCATCATCCTGTCCCATACTGACCCAGGTATCGGTATAGATCACCTGGGCATTTTTAACCGCTTCAGCAGGATCTGTCAGCTGGCGGATGGAGCTGCCGCTTTGGGCTGCGATTTTCTCTCCCAGGGAGACAGCAGCAGAGGATATTCCGTAACCGGGGGGGTTGGCTATTGTGAAGTCTGCCCCTAATTTGGCACAAATATGCATCAGTGAGACAGCCACGTTATTGCCGTCACCGATATAGGTGACCTTCACGCCTTTAAGCGTCCCAAAATTCTCCTGGATGGTCAGGGCATCAGCGGCGGCCTGGCAGGGGTGGTTATAATCGCTTAAGCCATTGATGACCGGGATCTCCGCCCATTTGGCCAGCTCGAGGACATGGTCGTGCTCAAAGACCCTGGCCATGACAATATCCACATACCCCGAGATCACCCGGGCTACATCGGCGATCGATTCCCTTTTGCCAAGGCCAATCTCTGCCGGAGAAAGATAGAGCGCATCCCCGCCCAGATGCCGCATGGCCATATCAAATGAAACCCGGGTCCGCAGACTCGGTTTCTGGAAGATCATCGCCAGCACTTTATCCTTGAATAGGGGCTTATTTCCCCCGCTTTTCCATTCGGCTTTCAATTCGATCGCTGTGTCCAGGATGGACTGCAGCTCTTCCGGGGCATAGTCTGCTACAGCCAAAAAATCTTTCATGATCTGCTCCTGTAAAGTTGAGTCAACTTGTAGAGAAGTATAACATGAGAGGGCATTTCATCAGGCAGGGAGGTCAGTTCAGAATTGCAGAGAAACTAAATTCCATGTATGATTATAAGCAGAACGACCCCCCCACTCAAATTACCCGCATTACGGTCGGAGGTTGTGGATGGGCCCTAGATTATTGATCGTTGATGATTCCAGGAGCGTAAGAGAAACCCTGGCAGCTTCCCTGGAAACCGTGGGTTATGAAGTTCTCACAGCAGCATCCGGGGAAGAGGCGTTTGAACATCTCCGTTCCAGCCCGATCGATCTGGCCTTGCTGGATCTGCGCCTCCCGGAAATGAGCGGGATCGAGATCCTCCAGTTCATCAACAATGAATCTCCAGATACCCGGGTGATCATCATCACCGGCCACGGATCGCTGGATACAGCCATCGAAGCCCTGAGAGCCGGGGCCATTGACTATCTCATTAAACCGATCGATGTTGACCAGGTTTTCCTGAGCATCCGGCGGGCCCTCTCTGACAAGGAAAACCTGAGCCGGAAGAAGATCCTGATCGAACAATTATTGAATTCAGTCGACCAGTTAAAGGATATCGAGGGCATTCGCAGAGAAGAACTTCCCGCTCGGCGTGTTGTCAGCTTGCCAACCGGGTTATTGGTGGATTTTGAACGCCGTGAGATCTGGCGGGGGGATGAACGGGTGCATCTGACACCATCTGAGAGCAAACTGCTGAGCATATTTGTCGAGAATCGAGGCCAGGTGCTGGGCCACCGGGACCTGGTCTTCTTGCTGCAGGGGCTTGATGTCAGTGAGATGGAAGCCCCAGAGATCCTGCGGCCGATGGTCAGCCGGCTGAGGAAAAAAATGGCGGTCTTCCACGGCCTTGACAGCTGGGTGAGCAACATCCGGGGAACCGGCTATCTGTTCGATCCTTCCTGAAAAAGCAGATCGATTAAAAAGAATTACCTCCCAATGCTTGAAATGGGAGGTAATGGCTGTTTCAGGACCTGGAAGGTTTGATAGAGCGGGTGACGGGATTCGAACCCGTGGATGTCAGCTTGGGAAGCTGATGCCTTACCACTTGGCTACACCCGCTGGGTGACGCGAGAGCATTATAACAACAACGCCAGAGAGGGTCAACTCTCCTGCAAAATTGTGATTTGATTATATATATTAGGATCCTTTTTTTCTCTCCTGTCAGCTATCATTCCTGTAATATCTGGTTTAAAAATATTCCAGAATCGGTTATCCTTCAAACACATTCTGGGGGCTGTTATTTATTGGTAGAATAGGTGTGGTTTAACAACTAAACTATTTTTCCTGGAGAATAGGAATGGATCCTGAAACCAAAATCGAGAAACCGGATGACCGCTTGCTGGTCAGTGTGCTCTCGGTAGATGTGGTGGGTTTTTCAGCACTGACGGATATCCTGGATCCTACCCAGATCAAAAACCTTGTTCCGGAGCTGTGGGGCGGTTTTGAGAGGGTCATTGAAGAACACGGAGGTTCGATAGACACCCAGCTGGGGGATTCCCTGATGGTTAGCTGGGGAGCGCCTGAACCGCAGGAAGATGATGCTGAGCGGGCGGTTTCAGCCAGCCTGGAGCTGCTCCAGGAAATTGAAAAAGTAAAACTGAAGATCTCTCATCCGGCGGGAAAATCCCTGCGTCTGAGGATGAGTGTGCATACCGGGTTGGCACTGGCAGGAAATTATGGGATCAAAACCGAGTATGTGGTACTGGGCGAGACGATCAGCCTGGCCCGCCAGCTGACTGAACGATCTGAGCCCGGTTCGTTGATCATCAGCGAAGCCACATACCAGGCAATCCGGGGTGCGTTCCAGGTCAAGCGCCTCACACCGATCCAGCTTGATGGGACCCGGCAGCTGGTGAATATTTACCAGATCCTGGGAGAACTTCCCCAACCCACCAAACTGCGCTACCGCAGCAAAGGAGGGCTGGAGACCATCCTGGTGGGCAGGGGGGCTGAAATGGATCAGCTGGGTTCTCTTTATAACCAGGTTTGTGAATCCAACCAGACCCAGATGGTGCTGGTCACTGGCGATGTCGGGGTTGGAAAATCGCGCTTGCTGTTCGAATTTGCTGGAAAATTGGAAACTGAAAACCCCCTGCTGACGGTGATGTCCAGCCGGGCGCTGGACCAGACCTCCCGGGTGCCGTATTATCTCTGGAAAGAACTCTGGTCAAACCGTTTCGAAGTCAATGAGGATGACCCACCTGACCAGGCCAGCAAAAAAACCATTGATGGAGTACTCACCCTCTGGGGGCAGGCCCTGGGTGAAGTGACAGCGGTGGAGGCTGCCCATTTCTTGGGGGGATTGATCGGTGTGGAATGGGAAACCAGCCGCTACCTGGAAGAATATCGGGAACAGCCTTCCAAGAGGATCGCAAGGGCCTTTTTGTTAATGGGAGAATTGCTGTACCGCGCCTCCCACCGGGGACCGATCGTACTCATCCTCGATGACCTGCAGTGGGCTGACAGCGGGAGCCTGGACCTGATCCAGTACCTCTGGAAGATCACCGATCGCTCCATTCCTCTGCTGATCCTGAGCTGCGCCCGGGATGAATTCCTGGCTGAGAACGAAAACAAGTACCAGGGGGCTGTCCATATCCACCTGGAGCCGCTTCCGACCTCGATCGAAGTTGTTAAGGGAGCTTATCCCGCGATCCGGAATGCCCCGGATGATCTACTGAAAGCCCTGGCCCAGCGAGCCGAGGGCAATCCTTATTTCCTGGAAGAGATGGTCAAGAATGTGCTTTCCTCCGAAGTCTGGGACCTGGAGGATTACCGTCATATAGACCACTTACCCCAGAACCTGGGAGATCTGCTGCATTCCCGCCTTGACGGGCTATCAATCGAGGGCCGGGCGACAGCCTATTTTGCAGCAGTCACGGGAAGGGTGTTCTGGAAAGGTTCTGTTTTAGCCGCTTTCCGGAAATCCCCTGAGATCACCGAAGCGTTAAGAGTGACCAGCCACAATCTGGTCGGCAAGGTGCAAAAAGCCCTGGATGAATTAATGGAAAACGAGCTGGCCTTCCTGCGGGTGGGCAGCGCTTTTTCGGGGGAAAGGGAATATATTTTTAAACACTCTCTGCTCTGGGAAGCTGCCTACCACCGCCTTCCCGATGAATATCGCCAGGAATGCCACCGGGCAGCTGCTGATTGGTTGGCCGATAGGATCGGTCCTGAACGCAGCATCTGTGTCGCATATCATTACGAAACCGCCGGGGTGAGCGATAAGGCCCAGGAATTTTATACCCGGGCTGCTGAACATGCCCGTTTCATGGGGAAGCAGGGTGAAGCTGATGAGATCCAATACCATGCCAGGACCCTGCCCGATCTGGATTGAACCTTATGTCAAAAATCTACCTGGATGATATCCCCCTGGATGAGGCCCGGAATCGGTTCCACTCCGCAATTGAGGATGCTGGCCTGTTGAGAATGCTGGGGGAAGAGCAAATGCCCCTGCATGAGAATCTGGTTGGCCGGGTCCTGGCGGAAACTCTCTGGGCCAAGATCAGTTCTCCCCATTACCATGCCTCGGCCATGGACGGCTTTGCCGTCCAGGCAGGCTCGACAGCCGGAGCCCTGGAAACCGCTCCCGTAACCCTGGATTACCCATCCCAGACCGTGTATCTTGACACTGGTGACCCGTTGCCAGAGTGGGCAGATGCGGTTATTCCCATTGAGAACGTTGAATCCCTCGACCTGGAAGGGAAGATGGCGGGTGACTCCCGCGCCCCGAACCAGATCCGGATCAGGTCGGCTGTATCTCCCTGGTCCCACGTCCGGGAAATGGGAGAGGATATGGTTGCTACCCAGCTGGTTTTACCCCGCGGGCATGTGCTGCGGCCGGTGGATCTGGGTGCAGCAGCCGGCAGTGGATATGCAGATCTATCCCTGGCGCGGGCTCCCAGGGTAGCAGTGATTCCCACCGGGACCGAATTGATCTATCCTGGCGATCCGGTCAAAGCTGGGGACATTATTGAGTACAACGCGCTGGTCCTGGCTGCCCAGGTGGAAGTCTGGGGTGGGGTGCCAACCCGGTTCGAAAACACACCGGATGACTATGGCTTGATCCGGGACCGGGTCATCGAAGCAGCCCGGGACCATGATCTGGTTCTGCTGATAGCTGGATCTTCAGCTGGGTCAGAGGATTATTCTGCCCAGATCGTTGCCGAACTGGGTGATCTGCTGGTGCACGGCATTGCAGTCAGACCGGGACATCCGGTGATCCTGGGTCTGGTCAAGCATGGAGACCAAACAACACCCATCATTGGCGTTCCCGGGTACCCGGTTTCAGCAGCTTTAACCGCAGAGATTTTTGTTGAACCCCTGTTAGGGATCTGGTTGGGCAGACCAGCCCTGCCTGCCCGCGAGATCCAGGCCCGGATCACCCGCAAGGTGAATTCACCCGCGGGTGACGACGAATATCTGCGGGTGGCTGTTGCTTATCTGGGAGAACAGGCCCTGGCAGCTCCCCTGTCCCGCGGGTCTGGCGTGATCAGCTCCCTGGTCAGGGCTGATGGACTGGTTGTCATACCCCGGGGCATCCAGGGATTGTCAGCGGGAGATAAGGTCAAGGTTAAGCTTTATCGTCAGGAGGAGGAGCTGCGGCGGACCATATTTGCGATCGGTTCCCATGACCTGACCCTGGATCTGATGGCCCAATTCTTGGCATCCCGGGAGCGGCGCCTGGCATCCGTAAATGTTGGCAGCCTGGGTGGGATCATGGCATTAAAAAGGGGCGAAACCCATATGGCGGGGGCCCATTTGCTGGATCCTGAGAGTGGAGAATATAATCTGGCATATCTAAAACACCATATTCCCGAGAAAAAACTGCGTGTAGTCACTCTGGTGGGCAGAATTCAAGGGCTTTTCCTGGCCAGGGGCAATCCTAAAGGAATCCAGGGATTTCAGGATCTGACCCGGAGGGATCTGTCATTTGTCAACCGTCAGCATGGGGCCGGGACAAGATTACTGCTTGATTATCAACTTTCCCAGCTGGACATCACAGGGGATCAGATTAACGGTTATGATCACGAAGAATATACTCATCTCAGCGCAGCTGCTCTGGTGGCATCCGGAAGAGTGGATTCTGCTCTTGGAATTGAAGCTGCCGCCTACGCCCTGGGTTTGGATTTTTTACCCTTGATCACTGAAAGATTCGATCTAATAATACCGGAAGAATACTATCAAAGTGAACTCCTGACCCCGGTTTTGGATCTGCTCCAGGATAATGAATTTAGAAAAGCGGTTTCGGGACGTCCTGGCTATCTAGTGGAGGAGATGGGAGTGCTGGTTGCCATCCTGCCAGGGGAAGGTGATTTAAAGTCTTTATAGTGCTTTTCAATCGCTCAGCGATCAGGAGCTGAAGGCAGATATTCACAAAAATGGGAACTCGTCTATAATGGGGAAGATTATTTAAATGAGTTGAAGGTGGAGGAAGGATTATGGCTGTGGTGAAAAAAAATAGAGGTGTGATTGGTATCTTGACCGGAGGAGGGGATGTACCTGGGTTAAATCCCGCTATCCGGGCGGTTACCATCCGGGCCCTGAGGGAAGGCTACCAGGTGATTGGCCTGCGCCGGGGCTGGGCAGGGATCATGGAAGTGATCCGGGATAAAAAAGGCCCTAATGAGTTCAATTTTGAAGTGCTTACAGAAGAACGGGTCAACAAGATGGGGAGAACCGGAGGAACCTTTCTGCACACCTCGCGGACCAGGCCCAGCAACGTCAAAAAAGACGATGTGCCACTGCACTTGAAAGACCACTACCTTGATGAAGTCAATGACCTGACACCGGAGGTCATTAAGAACCTGGATTACCTGGGGATTGATTATTTGATCCCTATCGGGGGTGACGACACCCTCAGTTACGGCGTTGAACTCTACAAAAAAGGGGTCAACGTGGTTGCCATACCCAAAACCATGGATAACGATGTCCCCGGGACAGATTATTGTATCGGGTTCAGCACAGCAGTTACCCGAACGATCGAGATCGTTAATAATCTGAGAACAACCGCAGGATCACATGAGCGCTTCCTGGTCCTGGAGGTATTTGGCCGCTATGCGGGATTTACCGCTATGCTGCCAACCATGGCTGGAGCTGCCAACCGTTGTGTGATTCCGGAGTATAAATTCGACATCGAACGTCTGACAGAACTTTTGGCAGATGACCGCTCTAAGAATCCCAGCCGCTATTCGATCGTCCTGGTATCCGAAGGGGCGATGTTTGAAAATGGGAATATGGTGTTCGAGGATTCCATCCAGGATGCCTATGGACATAAAAAATTGGGCGGGATCGGGGATCT
This sequence comes from uncultured Chloroflexia bacterium, assembly GCA_963716695.1. Lineage (GTDB taxonomy): Bacteria > Chloroflexota > Anaerolineae > Anaerolineales > UBA11858 > B10-G9. The sequence goes on along the minus strand of CAVQTT010000004.1, from coordinate 286,161 downwards.
GGTCTCGGAAGAACTGAAGAACAGATCCGCCAAGTACAACAACGGCCGACAGATCAACGTGATCAATCAGAAATTGGCCTACCTGGTGCGGGGGGGGAGTCCGGATGCGATCGATTCTATCGTGCCCATGGCCTATGGAAACCTGGCTTTGGATCTGATCCTCCAGGGAGTGCACGGCCGCCTGGTTGTCCTAAAGAATGGTCGTTACGATAATATGCCGATCGAGGTGCTGGTAGGGACCTCAAAAGTGGTTAATGTCGAGCGCTTCTACAATATTGATCGATTAAGACCCCACTATGAAAAATTTGCCATGAAACCCTTATTTATCATGACGACTGAAGACGGATAAGGCCGTGTTTGGCAGTTATTAACACTCCGGTTTGAGCCCAATCTGCCGGAGTGTTATAATTTAACCAGCCAATTTGATAGTTATCTTGATCAATAGAGGAGGGCAAATTGTGTTTTCTAGCGGGAAAAAAAAGGACATTCCTTCCAGCCTGGATCTGGATTTTAGTGTTTGCTTATCCTGTATTCATCCTGGTTCGATGGTTAGTCTGGTGGCTGTACTGTCCCAGCGATCAACGGACCGCGGCATATGTTATTGATACCCACAAGGCCGATCCAATTATGCTTCCGTCAGATAGGGACGACCTCAGCCTCCTGAAAGGCGTTGGTCCAAAGACAGCTGAGGTTTTCTACCAGTCCGGGATCTTCACTTTTAAACAATTGGGTCTCTATAAATCTGACCAACTAAATAAGATCCTCGAGAAGAACTCACTCCCGCTCTCAAAAGCGAAACACTGGCAGGAGCAGGCCAAGTTGGCTGCCGCGGGAGAATGGGAAAAGTTAAAAAAACTGGGTTAATCCCGGGAACATATAAATTAAAGACAAAAACGGTTTCCTGAAGGGGAAACCGTTTTTTTTATCCTATCGGGAGACGGCTAATTTGACCATCTTTCCGGATTTATTAAATGTCATCCGGGCATAATGGCGGTGAATGGTCTTCCCGGTGTGTTTCGGTATCTCGAACTTTTTGCTCAGGGTCACCACATGCCGCTGAGCGATATGTTCCCTGGGATCCTTCCTGCCGAATTTGGCCGTAGCGCATTGATGATCGTCTCCAGAGCACTCGCCTTTTTCGGTGCTGAGTGTCATATCGGCATCTTCCATGCCTGGCAGATAGCGCTTGACCACATGTTTGACATGCATCAAAGTTGCGGAGGGGATGTCGGTCGTGAGGTTTGAACGATCACATACAGTCTTTACCTCGGCCGGGATCTCGCGGGTAGCTTCGAGTGGTAAAACTTCTTTTCGTTCGGCTGTTTGAGGGTTAGCTAGAGGATCTCCAAAATGCACAAACGAGATCAGGGTTTTTTGATCCTCGCCATCGAGGTATCCCTGGCGGGAGTTCATTTCCCGGGCCAGTTCGATCTTGGCTTTTTGAAGGGCGATACCGCTGGCCAGACCCTGCTTAATATACTTCCAATAATGGTCAGCCAGCAGATCGGCGGCGATCAAAGGGGCTGAGACCGATCCGTAAGCGGTGACCGATGATCCGATCACGGCATGCGAACCGCGGGAGAGATATTTCAAGGAAATTGAATCATCGATCTCCCTTCCGTTCAAATGCGCACCGTAACAGGCCTCTGAGAAGACGAAGAGGGGGGCATCATCATAAGCATTGATATCCCTGGGTCTGAGTGCTATAGGATAATCAGGGCCAGCGCTGCCGTTCGTGAAATCTTTCTGCCCAAACCATTCTGGAGAATCTTCCACTCCGTGAAGGTTAAAATATCCGTACCGGGTGATCGGCACTGGTATCTCGGTATCCTTGCCGTATGGCGGTGATGTGACCATCTCACCATAATCCTGAAGAGAGCGGAATACATCTCGGGAAGCATCTTTCCAGGCCTCTGCCACATACCCAAAACTCTGGTTCTTTTTTCGCACAGCTCCTGAAAACAAATTCCTTAACCAAGCCAGGAACCGCTCCCAAAGTGACTTATGATTTTCTTTTTTCCCCATATGGTGTTCTGAGATATGGCGGAGTAAGTTCAATAACAACCCGGGATCATTGCCTGCGCCACCGGGCAAACGCCCCACCGGCCATTCGGGAATAAAGTAGTTCTCGTCAATGGTGCCGTAAGGATTATCGGAAGGAACATCTGTGTCAATATCTGCAACAGGATTGGGTAATTTATGATAGGGGACCACATCAGGTCCACCAACGATCAACAGAGCCCCGATCATCAATCCTTTGGTCTGCATAACCCGGTCCAGATCCACCAGGGCAAGTTTTAATGCCCAGGGATCATCTGCCAGGGTGGGTTTGAGGCCAAAATTTGCCATGCTGGAAGGATCGTCAGCCAGCACCATCACAGCACCCCATCCGGGTTTTAAACGCACTGCAAAGGTGGTTTTTTTCATCTCCTCGATGATGATCGCGGTAGTTTCAGGTCCGTAAATATTGTTCAAGCCTTTGCGGGTTGAAAAAACCACATACATGGGATGTTTGCCGTCAGCTCGTTTGGGTCCGATCTCACCAGTCAGATCCAGATCATCCTCGATATGCAGCAGGGTCTCAGGAACCTGGGTACTTTTTGAGCTGCGGACCTCACTAAAACTCTGGAAGTTTTTAGCATCATCTATCTCATCGAGGTCCGGACCCGGGGATAGCTGGTTCCAACCCAGAGCGCTGGCAACCGAAGCCGGTACCCGAATATCAAGGAAGGTTTGCAGGTTTTCTGGCCAGAGGTTGTGGTAGGAGTGATCAACACCCCAGAGCCTCTTCACTATCTGACCGGTGATGTCCAGGGAAGCAGCTTTGTGCAGCATATTTACGCCCCGGTCAGACAGGCCGCCTTTGATCAGGGAATCTGCCAGGACTAACAGCGGAACCAGACAATCAGGATGTTTTTTGTAATAATGTTCAGCCAGCTGCCTGAGAGCCAGATCTGGTGTCTCTGGATCTTGGAGCAGAATTTCCAGATGGGTAACCCCGGCCAGGCTAGAATCTGAATTGGCACCCAGCAGGGCTGGCAGCAATTCGGCTGCCTGGATTGAATTATCATCAGCGAGTAATTTGCGGATCCTGGATAGTGGTTCCGCCCAAACAGGTAATCTTTTCCGAGTTTCCTGACTTCGGAAGATCCGCTGACCAGGCGCAAGCGCAAAGAGCTCTCCCAGATGATTCTCCAAATTTTCTGAGTTCAGGCTCAATTCATACCGGAATTGCTGAGCCTCAGCATATTCGGGATCTGTTCGGCAGATCTTTTCAAGCAGGGGAGCAGCCTGGTTGGATCCGAGATCCTTGGCAACAGCCTGGGCATGGATCAACTGGAGGGGCAGATCGCCCGGAAAGGCAGCTAACCAGGCCAGGGATGATTTTCTGATAAAACCATACTCGTTTACCGCTGCAGCGACGCCCAGGATCTCGACCAACTGTTCTCTGGACCAGGGTTCTCCTTGACGGTGAGGTGTGATGGGAAGTGTTTTCATAGCGGATAGTCCGTCTCTAGTTATCCCAGCAACCGGGAAAATGGAAGCTGGTTAAGCGATGGCTTCTTTTTGCCTGTCTCCATGGACCAAATTCAGGGTTACCAAAACACCCAGCTGGCGGTGGATTTTCAGGTCGTTGGGGGCTAATTTGGATGCCCTTCGCAGCATTCTTTCTGCCTCATCATATCTTTTCAGTTCTTTTAATACCTTTCCTGCCTGGTAATAAGCCTCGGCTTCCTGGGGCTCGATCGCAATGGCTTGATTGATCTGATCCAGGGCAAGATCGTGCTGCCGTCTGTCATGCTGCACCCGCCCCAGTTCCAGGACTGCCTGATAATTGGGATCCACCAGGCTTTTGGCTTGATGCAGATGATGGACAGCCTGATCAAGCTGACCAGAAATCCTTAAAAGCCGTCCGGTGGTCAGGTAGAGGTGGGCCCTTTCATCTGCAGAATAATGATTGTCTTCACTCAGCAATACTTCCTGGGCGGTCTTGATCGCCTGTTCCATTTCTCCGGCGTCTGCCAGGGTTGTTACCAGATCTAACACCAGGGGGAACTTACCAGGGTGGTGGCTGCCGATGATCCTCAGCTCGTCAACGGCTGCTGATGGGCCCTGTACCTGTTTGGTCATCGCGGCCCGCTGCAGTTCCAGGTGCAGGGGTTGATCATCGAGGGAGATGGCTTTGTCCATCACCTGGAAGGCATGTTGATATTGCTTTTGTGCAGTTAAGGTCCGGGCAAAGAGTGCCAGGAGATCAGGGTCGTTGGGTTCCTGACCCAAGAGGGAAACCAGGTGTTTTTCAGATTCCCTGTAGCTGCCATTCTCAAATGTCAGCAAGGCAGCGGTTTTCCGGGCTTCCTTATGTTCCGGGGCCAGGGCTATGGCTTGATTGATGCTTGCCAGGGCTTCCGACATTTTGTGCAAAGCTCGTTTTGCGAGGGCTTTTTCAATCCAGGCGTCAACGTGGTCCGGGTTCAAGGAAATGGCTTTTTCGAAACTTTTTATCGCTGGCAGGGCTTGTTTGGCCAGAAGCTGGCGTTTGCCCAGCGCCAGGAAATGGGATCCAAATTCTGGTTCCAGTTCAATGGCTTTTAGATAATGGTCCAGGGATTTGGTGTAATCCGAGGTCAGATCGGCTGCCAAAGCGTACCAGCGGGGTTCATCATCCCAATATTGGAGGGCTTTGTTGATGGATTGCTCGGCGGTTTCAGCGTCGTGGATTCGTTTTGCAGCCAATGCCAGTCCAACATAATATAACGGGACCTGGGGATCATTATGGCGGCGGGCGCTTTCCAAGGCAGAGGAGGCTGCCTTGAATGCCAGGTCAGGTTTGCTCCTGATCAGGGCCAGATTGATCTGCAAATCGAGCCGGGGATCTTCTCCCAACCGGTCTAGATTATCCAGGGCGACTTGCGTGGCAAATACCATCTGGCGGCTGGCCCGATAGGCACTGATAACGGCTGCGATCTGGTCCGGATTGGATGAGATTCCTCTCAATGCGTCGGCCGATTCCTGGCTGGGATTAAAAACTGCCTCTCCCCGGATCTTTAAACTGCTGACCAGGTCCGGATCGACATCCAGGTGGGCCAATCTCTTGACACAGCCCTGGAAGGATTGGTAGACATCCTGGGAGGTTGATCCCAGGCCTGGTGACCTGTTGATGACTTTTAATGTATCCGTCAGGCGTCGGGTTTCAGCCCGCTGCACATAAAATTGAGCCAGTTCATAAAGGGTTCTTTTTTCCTGGGGAGTGTGTTCTGCGGCGTGTTGATAATGGGCCGCTGCATCCTTCCAGACATGCAGCTCGAGGGCAGTTTTTGCCAGAGCCAATTCAACGGCCGAGCGGTATTCCTTGACGGATTTTTCGGTCTGATGCCAGCGCTCTGATGCGCTCTTGTAGACCTCCAGGGCCTGGGAGGTATTTCCCTGCCGGTTTAAGATGCGAGCTTGCAGGATCTCGGCCCGCGGGTGGGCAATCTCTCTGGAAACCAATAGATTACTGATCTCTGCAGCCTGTACTTCCTGGTTGTTGTCAAGAGCAATTTCTGCGAACAGGCAGAAAGAATTAATTTCAGATTGATCTAGGGGGGTGGTTTCCTTGATTTTGGATGGATCCAGATCTGCCAGCAGCTGGACGGCCAGCTCCGTTCTTAAGGTTGCCCTTGCGAGATCCGCAGTAAGGGCCAAAGCGGCAGAAGTCTGGTGGGTATCGATGGGCTTTTCACTTTGATATCCTGCCAATCCTTCCTGGGCGTGATGCAGGGCATCCTCGTAAGCGGCGATCTGACACTGGACCCTGGCCATTTTAATCTGGAGGGAGGGCTCGGTGGGAGATAAGTCCAGGGCATTGGACAGGCTGGCAATGGCTGCCTGGAACCGATCCTGGCTGATCAATAGGTCCGCTTTCTGAATTCTCCACTCCGGCTGATCCAGTTCGGCAGTGATTGCTTGATCCAACAGATCAAGAGCTTTTTGAGGATTACCAGCCAGATCGTAAGCAGCAGCCTGCTTGGACCAAATTCTGGGGAGCAGGGGAGAAGGATCAGGATTTGCTCTGCAGATATTGATCGCCTTGGTCAAATTTTTAAGGGCAGATGTGGGATGTCCCAGTTCGATCAGGTATTCGCCGGCTTTCAGAAGGTCTTCTGGTTGAACTGCTTCCAGATCGGCGATCTTTGTAAATGTCTCCAGGGCTGCTTGTTCTTTGCCCGCTGATGCCAGGGCTTTTCCAAGCAGGAGTTGGGGAGTGGTTTGGTCAGGATTGATCCGAATCAGCTTTTTTAAGGCAGAGATCCCTTCATCAGGGGAACCAAGCGCCAGGGTAAACTCTGCTACCCAGCCCAAATTATCTGCATCCTGGGGAGCGATCTCAGCGGCTTTCTTGGCTATTTCCAGGGCGTTGGAGGTGAGGTTTCCAGCCCGATAGGCTTCTGCAAGGATCCGGTTGAGCTTAATATCCAAAGGAAAACGATCGTATCCGTCTTTCAGGGCGGCAATAGCGGTTTCGATCTCACCCAGGTTGATTGCGGTCCTACCCAGCCCCGCACTGATCCGGGGTGACCAGGTAGGATCATTGATAAGCGAGGTTTCCCGGGATTTCTGAAAATAGCCCAGGGAGGCTTGATGATCGCCAGCAGCGAGATTGGCCTCTCCAAGCAGGACGAGGGCGATTTCGTTTTGGGGGTCGATCGCCAGGGACTTGGATAGGGAGCTGGTGACAGCCTCTGAATGAACGCCGAGTTGGAGAAGGCAATCGGCATAGGATAGGTAGGGTTCTACTTCATCGGGATCCTGATCAATGATCTGGACAAAATAGGATAAGGCACCTTTGGGATCTCCGGTTTCAAGCAATAGTTTCCCATAGATATAGTTCGCCCGACTGTTCCCCGGGAAACGGTCATTTAATGATTTAAGCATCTCACGGGCCTGGTCGTGGTGACCGAGCTCATAATAGGCCAGGCCTTCACCGAGTTGAATTTCAGAGATCGTTTTTTGATCCAGGCCTTCTGAATCGGCTCCAGCAGCTGCCTGTTGGTAACGTTCCAGGGCCTTGGAATGATTTCCGCCTAAAGATTCAATATTGCCGATCATCATCAATATGCGGGACTTATTGAGAGCAGCGTTCAGACCTGATTTGAGGAGCTGGAGCGCTTGTCCCGAGGCCCCGGCATTCAGTTGGCATTCGGCTAGATTCAACCAGGTTTCGGCAAGTTCCGGGCTGATCTCCACCGCACGCTGTAGATGGGCCAAACCCTCATCATACTGGTCTAGAGCGCAGAGGGATTTTCCTTTCAGGGAAAAGGCTTGGCTATTTTCTGGATTTTGAGCCAGGATTTGATTACAGGCTGAAATAGCTCGATTCGGTTGTTCAGCTGATAAAGCGCAGGTGGCAAATGATTTCAGATCCTCCAGGGGAAGATATGGTTCTGATCCGGAATTCATTTCCTTGGCCACTTGCATTTTCGCCAGAACGGAGGAACGTACTTCAAGGGCATCTTTCCAGGCATCAGCGTCTTCCATAAATCCCGCCAGCTTTCGCATCAGGTTGAGGTCCTGGGGGAATAGAACTGTCAGGATCTGGGAAGCTTTGGCAGCTTCCTGGTAATTTCCCATGCTCCGGAGGGCATTGATGAAGTTGAGGTGGGATGCCAGGTGGCTGGGGTATTTTTCGAGGTATTTTTGAGCAGACCTGGCACTCTCCTCGAACAACCCCAACTGTTGAAGCAAGCTGCTCAATCCCATCGGAGGAGCAGGATCGGTCAAAGAGATTTCTAACGCGTCTGCGGCAAGTTGTTTTGCCCGCAGAGGTTGATTCTGGATCCGGGCATAATCTGCCAGGACTATTAAGAGTTCGGGATGATCTGGCAGGGGATCTGGTAGTTTGCTGATGAGATCTCCGGCTGCTGCCAGGTGTTTCTTATCAATCAGGGAGCGAATGATCGCGGCAACATCTTCAATGTTCTCTCCGATGCCCTTTTGATCACTCAATGAGGATTTCAATTCCTGCCAAACCTTGTCATTGGCCTGGGGTTCCACCAGTTTGGTCTTTACCTTATTGAGATTCGCGGAAAGTTTTCCTTGCAGCCGCTGGTTCCGATCTGATGCCAGTTCAAGGAGCTCGAGAGCTGTTTCGGATTTACCAGCGATCTGGTTTAAAACCGATAAGACCAGGATATCCTGCAATGAATTGGAATCCAGTTCCAAATTTTCCAACAGGCTACCGGCTATGTCTTTTGCCAGGTCGGGAACTTCATTTTGAATTGCCTTCAACCATTTTTCAAGACCGCTTGGGTCCAGGGAACCCAGGATATCGATCAGCAGATCTTCCAGTGCAGGGGGAGGGAGTGGATTGGACAACAGAACCTGAAAAGCCTGCTCCGGTTCTAATACCCGCAAATAATCCACCTTATCCCTCACCAGGTCGAATAAGACCACTAAGGGAAGTTCCCACTTCCTGTGAGTTAGATACTCATTAAGGGTCTCCAGCCAACTTTTGCCACTGGCCTTTTCGCTCAACAGACCCAACGCAAACCAGAATGCTGTCGTGAGGTCCTGGTTGGCTTCGGGATCTCCAGTTGTTTCCTGATAGGTTTGGTGAACCTTCTGCTTAATTTCCGCTGATAGCTCATCAAATGACTCAATTGGCCAGGGAATCTCTTCAGAAGAGTCCTTTCCTCCCTGAATCGCTGCAATCCTTCCAGGAGTCCAATCTTCAGGATCGACACCGATACCTTTGATCAATTGCTGAGAGAACTCAGCTGATTCCAGCTGGTCCCAGATCTGGGGGGATCGTCTTAATGAAGATATTGCCCAGGGCCAGGATTTCTCAGGAAAAATATTCTTGAGCGTGTTGAGGGCTTGAAGTTCCTGTTTTTCCATTGAGTTCCTGTTAGTTGAGGCCGATATAGAGTGTCAGAAAAATTCCCATCACCATAAACAGGGAGCCACTGATGATCAAGAAAACCCCGATGCCCTTGGTGGTTTGAATCAGATTGGTCGTGGCGGAGATGAGTATCGAAGCGTTATCAACCAGCCCCGAGATCTCATCGGTGAATCCTTTCTGACCTATGACTGCGATCGATTTGCTGATCGCCCGGGTTTCACTGCCGATCGAGCGGACCACCAGAATGGCGACGCCGGTGGCAAATGTGATCAGGCCGATTAAAAACAAACCTGAAGCCATAGCTGATAAAACTCGAGCTATTTCAAAAATGGTCATGGACATGGTTGCAACTCCTTGTTTGATTTTGATTTCTTAGCTACATTGTGCAAGATATGTGCCTGATATGCTGGATATCAGGAAAACCTGTTCCAGCGTTTTGGTTTTGTATTCTGGTATCACTGATGCAAGAACTAAGCCAGCTCCCTGCTATTGACGGAAAGAGGAGGGCAAGTTACAATCTTCCCTGCTTAAAAATCCCTTGTCAGGCGCGAGTGGGTGTCATATTTGAAGAGAATGACTATACATCGCCAGGCTGACCTGGATCGATAGCAGAAAATCATTCACACTATTCTAGAGAGGTGAAGGTAACTCCGGCTGGCCGGTGGTGAGAGGCGCCTCGAGGAAGGAAAGATGGAAAAATTTATCCTGGAAGGTCAGAAACGAGAAGTGATCGGCAAACAAGTTAAAGCTCTCCGGAGGGATGGTATGCTTCCGGTGATCATATACGGGACAGGGATCGAGCCGATTCCGGTCACGTTGAACACCAAGGATGTGTTCCAGGTCCTCAAAGGCGTGGGAGCCAATACCTTGATCACCATAACTGTCGATAAGAAAGAACATTTATGCCTGGTACGCGATATTCAACGTGAGGTCATCAAACGTGATCTGCTGCATATCGATTTCCAGGCGGTATCCCTGGATGAGACCATTACATCAACGGTGCCGATTGTGATCGTCGGGGAAGCGCCTGTGATCAAAGAACACGAAGCCCTCTTGGTCACAAGTCTGGATGAAATCCAGATCGAGGCCAAAGCCAAAGATCTCCCAGATACAATCGAGGTAGACGTTTCAGGTATGATGGAGATCGGCGATCAGATATTGGTCAGGGACCTGGTCATCGTCGGTAATGTAACAATCCTGGATGATCCCGACGAAATCGTGGTCGTTGCTACAGTTCCTGTTCTGATGGAAGAGATCATCACTGAGGAAGAGGAAGGCGCTGAACTATTCGAAGAACTCACTGACGCTGAATTGATGGAAGCTGAAGGGGCCGAAGGTGAAGCTGAGGATACAGAGGAAGAATAGAATCAACCAAGAATAAATAAAACCATCCGGCAGGTAATAAACCCGCCGGATGGTTTTTCTATTAAAAGGGTATCCTATATATATGAAGGATTTGATCAAGATCATTGGGATTTTAGGGTTGGTTGGCAGCTTGGCTGCCTGTGGTGGATCTGCTGGAGAAGTGGTTGAAGGACCTGCTGATCTGGAACCCACCCCTTTGTTTGCCCCTCTGCCAGAGGATCCCCAGGATCGATATCCAGGACCAGGTGTGCTCTTTCAGTGGGCGGTCTCTGCGGAGGCCAGCTCGGAATTCTCGTCACCTGAGTGGGGAGCTGACCAGGTTTTGGGAGAACCGAATTCCCCGGGTTGTGGTGACTACCAATTTGCCTGGGCCTCAGCTGCCAGTGATTCCAGGGATACGTTGGTCCTTGAATATGCCAGCCCCGTTTTCCCCCTTGAAATCGTGATCTTTGAAAGTTTTAATCCTGACCAGGTTGTAAAAGTTGAGCTGTTTGATTCGGAGAGGGGTGGATTTTATACCGTTCTTCAAAAGAACCCTCTTCAAATTAGCCGGCCCTGTCCTTATGAATTAATCGTTCCCGTTGAAGGGATCAGCTTTAAAACCAATCAGATCAGGATTACTCTAGATCAATCCCAATTGGGTTTGGGTTGGAATGAGATTGATGCCGTGGAATTGATCGGTACGCTGAGCCAGCCATAAGTTTGTTCAGTTTTTTCCCGGCAGCAACGCGCTGAGATCCAGGAAATCAAGGGTGATTTGTGCAGTTGCCCCCCAGAGCACTTCCCCATCAAATTCATCAAAAAAAATCACCGGGATTTCAGCAGCAGAGTTCGTTTGGGATCGCCAGAGTTCAGTCCGGTGATTGCTGGGATCTACCAGCCATGTCAGCGGGATCAGCAATGTTTTCTCCACTTCTTCCAGAGATAATTCCAAATTGGCTGGCCAGGGCAAGATGCCCACAAAGGGTGTGACCTCGTATCCGGTCACGGTGATCATCGAGCAGGACTGGCCCAGGACCTGAACAGAATCCGGGTCCAATCCGATCTCTTCAGCCGCCTCCCTGAGGGCAGTACGTTGCAGACTGAGATCACTAAGGTCAAATCTCCCTCCCGGAAAAGCGATCTGTCCGCTGTGGCGATCTTCTTCCTGGATCGTTCTCTTGATGAACAGCATTTTCCAAATTCCCTGATCCTTGAGGATCGGGATCAAGACTGCCGCAGGCTGGGTTGTTTTATCTGAGATACCTGGCAGCGGAGGGCAGGTTGGAATCTCAGACCGGGTATTCTGGGCCAGCAGGTTGGAAATTCTGTGAGGATCAATATTCATGATCGGTCGAGTTGGGTGAACCAATTTCCCAGTACCAGGAGCAGGATGCTGCCCAGGGCGCCGAACCCTCCCTGGACCGGACCGATCCGCAGGAACTGGATATTCCAGTAGCTGCCTGCTAGATGGCCGAGATAAAAACCCACCCACGACAGGACCAGCATAAATATCAGCCGTCCTGCGCTTCCTCCTTTCCAAAGATGGAAAACAGATCCTAATAAAGTAGCCAATAAAAAACTGTAGAAAAATGCTGGAAATGTCATTCTGCCTCCCACTGAATGATACCGCCGCCCAGGCAGGCTTCTCCCTGGTAGAAAACAGCTGCTTGTCCGGGTGTAATGTCGGGAAGTCCGGTCTCAAGATTCACCACGGCCCTGCCACCTCCCACGGGTTGGACCCTGCCTGGCACAGCCCGGGATTTATAACGGATCCGGATCTCCAGGGAGATCGGTTCCGGGGGTTCATCGCCGGAGATCCAATTGATATCAGCGACCCGAAATGTGTCTTTGACCAGGGAATTTTTTGGCCCAATCACAAGCGTGTTTTCTTTAATCCGCTTCTCGATCACAAAATAGGGCTCGGGCCCCGGAATCTTGAGACCCTTTCTTTGCCCTATTGTAAAATCAGCCAACCCGGTGTGTTCACCAAGCTGGTTTCCCTGGAGGTCCAAAATTGGTCCTGGTTGTATGGATGCAGGATTGATCTGACGCAAGAAATCCCGATAATCAGTCCCTCCCACAAAACAAAGATCCTGGCTGTCGGGCCGATCGGCTGCCTTGAGCTGGAATTCCTCTGCCAGGTGGCGGACTTGGGGTTTGCTGAGTTCTGAGAGGGGAAAAAGGGTTTGGCTGAGATCCTGTTGGGTGAGGATATGCAGGAAATAGGACTGGTCCTTTTCAGGGTCGGGGTTTTTCAGCAGTCGATAAATTCCAGAAGTTTCCTGTTGGATCCGGGCATAATGCCCGGTAGCGATCAGGTCAGCACCCAGGATCCTGGCGCGCTCAACAAGGAATTTCCAGCGGATGAACCTGTTGCAATTCAGGCAGGGATTAGGTGTATAGCCATGCGCATAGCCATCTACAAAGGGTTCAACCACGGATTGATAGAACTCGGTCTGGGCATCCATAACATAAAAGGGAATCTCCAGCTGGCCGGCAGTTTGGCGGGCCTCGATCTGGGCATCCGGAGCGCAGCAGCGGTTTTCAAGGCCAGATTCAGACCACAGGCGCAGCATAACGCCGATCACTTCATATCCCTGGCTTTTTAAGAGGGCAGCCGCTACCGAACTGTCAACTCCACCGCTCATGCCGACCACTACGCGGGTGCCATGTTCAGGGTTCACTTGCTTAACCCCCTGACTTGCTCAACACATCCAGGCAGGATCTCGAGGAACCTTTCGATCTCTGTCTGGAGGGTACCTTTGCCAACTGATATCCGCAGAGAGCCCAGAGACCAATTTGAGTCATACCCAAGAGCGGTCAAGACAGCGCTGGGTTTAGGATCGCCGGTTTTGCAGGCAGAACCGGAGGAGCAGCCGAATCCAGCGGCATCCAGGACCTGGATCAGCAAATTGCCATCCAGGCTTTTAAAAACAAAACTGGCGTGATTGGGAAGGCGCAAATGGGGGTGTCCGGTAAGCTGGGAATCCGGTATACGATCGAGCACAAAATCGATGATCTGATCGCGGTAGTGGAGGGAAGTTCCATGACGGCTATCCATTTCAGATTGGACCAAATGGAAAGCTTCTGCCATACCCACGATCGAGGGAATATTCTGGGTAGCAGCCCGTAATCCGAATTCCTGGGATCCTCCGGTCAGGGATGGAATGACTTCGGAGCCGCGGCGGATGTACAGGGCCCCAACTCCTTTTGGCCCATAGAATTTATGAGCTCCCAGGGATACCAGATCCAATCCCATCTTTTCAACATCCAGCGGTAGGTGGGCAGCATATTGGACTGCATCGGTATGGAAAGGAACTCCCTTTTCCTGGCAGATTGCCCCTAATTCAGCCAGAGGATTAATTGTTCCGATTTCATTATTAGCCCCCATAACCGAGACCAGCACCGTATCATCCCGAAGCTGGGAAGCAAGTTCAGCAGTTGAAACCAGGCCATCCCGGTCAACAGCTAACAGGCCAATTTCGATACCATAAAATTCGCCCAGTTGTTGGGCGGTTTCCAGGACTGCGGGGTGTTCGATCGCTGAGACCAGGAGGTGGTTTCCCCGATCTGCCCTTTTGGCTGCCAGGGTGACCCCCCGCAGAGCCAGGTTATCACTTTCAGATCCACAGGAAGTGAAGATGATCTCGGAAGGACTGGCATTGATCTGCTCAGCCACTCGGCGGCGGGACGTTTCAAGAGCTAATTCGGCCCGCTGGCCAAACCGATGGACAGAGGAGGGATTTCCGTAATCCTGATCAAAATAGGGCAGCATGGCGGCGATAACCCGTTCATCAACGGGTGTTGTCGCAGCAAAATCAAGATAAATGTGGTTCATAAAATCTCGTTCCTGGCGATGTTTGGGTCTTAACTCCCCGGTAGATCTTCCGAAACTTCCCCATAATTAATGGTTTGAATAAGAAGATAAATCATAACATACTCGGCCGTCCTCAAGTCAAGACCCAAAAAAATGACCGCTTTGTTATAATTATTCCGCTTTATTCCAATTAATTGCAGGAGGATCTATGGTCCAGGTAATCAAATTCGGAACAGATGGGTGGAGGGGTCATGTGGCAGAAAATTATACCTTCGCCAATGTCCGCCGCTGCACCCAGGGATTTGCTGAATACCTGGCGGATGAAGGATTTCAGAACAGCTGGGTTGTGGTCGGCCATGACCGCCGATATCAAGGTGAGCAATTTGCTGCCGCTGTGGCTGAAGTCCTGGTAGGCAATGGCCTGAATGTTTACCTCACAGATGGTCCCACTCCTACTCCTGTGATTTCGTATGCGGTTGTTGATAAAGGTGCGGCGGCGGCTATCAATATCACTGCTTCCCATAATCCTTATACCGATAATGGGTTTAAAGTGCGGGACCAGAATGGAGGAGCGATCGATCCGGAAGGATTGATCAGGATCGAGAAGAATATCCCGGATGATGAAGGCCAGGTCAAAAGAATCAACCTGAAAACGGCCCTGGAAAGCGGAAAGATTAAATATTTTGATGCCGCTCCTTCTTATATTGACCATATTAAGACCTTGATCGACCTTCAACCCATCAAAGATGCCGGGTTAAGGGTGCTGGTCGATCCGATGTGGGGGAACGGCGTCGGCTGGTTTCCGCGATTGATCGGTGGGGGAAAAACAGAAGTGTTTGAGATCCATCAGGAACGGAACCCTAATTTTCCAGAGATGATCCGTCCCGAACCCATACCACCCAATGTAGATGTGGGTTTAGCTGCCACCAAAGAATTCAAGGCAGATGTGCTGCTCATCAATGACGGGGATGCAGACCGGGTTGGTATCGGTGATGAAAATGGAGAATTTATTAACCAGCTCAGGGTCTTTGCCTTGTTGGCATATTATCTGCTGGAGGTCCGGGGCCAGCGAGGACCGATCGTAAAAACCCTCTCCACTACTACCATGCTCGACAAGCTGGGCAAGCTCTATCAGGTCCCTGTTCACAATACAGGTGTGGGATTCAAATTTGTAGCCCCAAAAATGATCGAAGTGGATGCCATGATCGGGGGAGAAGAATCCGGGGGATATGCTTTTAAGGGCAATGTTCCCGAACGGGATGGCATTCTGGCCGGGTTATATTTTCTGGACTTCATGGTGAAAATGAAGCTGAAACCCTCTGAGCTCCTGCAAGTCTTATTTGACAAGGTTGGGGCGCACTATTATGACCGGATCGATACTCCTTTTAAGGGTGATCGTTCAGATAAGATCAAACGTATTGAGACCGCTAACCCTGCTACGATCGGGGGTTTAAAAGTTACCAATCTAGTGACCATCGATGGTTATAAATTCGAGCTGGAAGATGGAGGTTGGTTGTTAATACGCTTCTCGGGAACTGAACCAATCATCCGGGTCTATTGTGAAACAACCCACGGAGATAAAGTGCAGGCGATCCTTGAGGATGGATTAAGAATTGCTGGCATCGACGATGAGGACTAGTGAGATTAACCGATACCCATTGTCACCTGTATTTCCGCCAGTATCATAACGACCTTGACGAGGTGATCCAGCGGGCGATAGATGCTGGAGTTGAACGTATCCTCGTGCCTGGAGTTGACCTGGAAACCTCGCGAGAAGCAATCCGGCTTGCTGAAGAATATCAGAATATTTTTTGTGCAGTTGGGATCCACCCTAACAGCGCAAATGCCTGGGATGAAAATAGCCTGGACCAGCTGGAAGAATTGGCAGCCCATCCCAGGGTTGTGGCGGTTGGTGAGATCGGTCTGGACTATTATCGGGAACAGGCTCCTCAGCAGCTGCAGGATCGGATCCTCCGCGAGCAGCTCGATTTGGCGGCAAATAATAAATTACCAGTGATCCTGCATGTCAGAAATAAATCTGAATTGGACCGCAGGTGTATCGCTGACCTGCTCGACAGGCTGGAAAACTGGACCGCAGAGGATTTTAAATCGGAAGGCCCTGGTTCCCGGTTAGGAGTCGTGCATAGTTTTTCGGGGAATGTTGAGGAGAGCAGCCGGACCATCCAGGCCGGATTTATGATTGGGATTGTAGGATTTGTGACCTTTAAAAACGCAGAAATGACCAGGGAAGTTGTCCTGCAATCCGGAGTGGAAAACCTGCTGGTAGAAACAGATGGCCCCTTTATTAGCTCCTGATCCGTTCCGAGGAAGGCGCAACGAACCTGCCCATGTTCGATATATTGTTGATAAAATAAGTGAAGTTACAGGTTTAACCCCAGAACAGGCAGCCGCCCAAACTGCCGAGAATGCAGGTATTTTATTTAGGTGGGAGTAAAAGTTGAACGAAGTAGATTTTTTAAGTTATCTTGATGAAGGTTTGGCCAAAGTTGACCAGAAGATGCTTTCCAGGTCAGCGGAGTATCACCCTGATCTGACCGCAGCCCTGGAACACCTTTTAAAATCAGGCGGAAAAAGAATCCGGCCCAGCCTGACACTGGTGATGGGAGCTTTACTGGGCGCTGAAGATGATAAATTGATCTCCCTCAGCGCATCGATCGAACTTCTGCATACTGCAACCCTGGTTCACGATGATTTGATCGACGGTGCTCTCCTGCGCAGGGGTAATCCCACTCTCAACTCCCACTGGACCCCGGCAGCTACAGTGTTGACGGGAGACTTTATATTCGCCCAGGCAGCCCTGCTGGCAGCCGAGATTGAATCCACAGAGGCTATGAGCTTGTTTGCCAGGACCCTCAGCACAATTGTCAACGGAGAATTATCGCAATTATTCGATCGGGACAAATTTCCCAGCAGGGAGGATTATTATCGGCGCATTTATGAGAAGACCGGTTCGCTCTTTGCCCTGTCTTCCCGGGCAGCTGCCCTGATCAGCCCGGCTAGCCGAGAACTGCTTGATCCGGCCGAGACCTACGGCAGGGAGATTGGAAAAGCCTTCCAGATCGTGGACGATATCCTGGATTTTACTGGTGACCAGGGCCGGGTCGGAAAACCTCTGGGCAGTGACCTGCGCCAGGGTGTGGCTACTTTGCCGGTATTGATCTACAGCGAACAGCATCCTGATGATGAAATCCTGGCAGAGAGCCTTTCCGGGGAGACAGGGGAGGCTGTAATCGAAGATCTGATAAGTCGGGTAGTCAGCAGTGGAGCTATCCAGCTGGCTATGGCAGAGGCCCGCCAGTGTTCGGAACAAGCAATCCGCAGTCTGGAGGGATTTCCGGGGGGAAGAGACCGTGCCACCCTGGAAAGATTGGGCAAGTATATTGTAGATCGAGATATTTAGAGTGTTCTGGAGAAATGAAATAAGAAAATCCGCCTAAATCTGGAGGCGGATTTTTTATTGTCCGAGAGCATGGGATCAGTTCAGATCTTGGTTGTAGAAGTTATAGATCGCTGTTGAAAGCTGTCCAACCAAATTGGAAGCATTGGCCCAGATCAACTGCTGGGGATGATAGAGGAAGATCACCAGTACATAATCGCCCCCGGGGGAGAAGATGATCCCGGCATCTCCCAGTGTGGTCATAATCCCATCAAAGCCAGTTACCCAGCCATGTTTATGAGCGACTACTGTTACATCGGGGACACCGGCTTCCAGGAGGGAGGGCATTTTATTCTGAGCGAGGTAGTCAAGCATGGTCTGGCACTCTGCCTGGGTGATCAGATCTCCAAAAACAGCCTTGAAAGTCCCCTGGCCATTTTCAGCACAAAGATAAATATCTTCCAGGAGCATCCCCATATCCGAGGTTGTGCTTTGATTATAGACATCGGGATCGGTGCTGATATCCACCCGTTGGTTGGCGGGGGTATTAAAGACTTTAAGCAGCGGGGAACCAAACCTGAATTCACCGGCCAGGAAAGTGTTTTCCAGACCTAAAGATTTCATATCATCGCTGACCTCAAGAGGCCCCAGGTTGGGATGGATCACTCTTTCCATCACCCAATCAGCAGGATCATTCCCGGATTCGATGATCATTTTCTGAAGCAGATTAGTAGTTTCCAGGTCTTCATCATCATCAATGCGTTTGAAGATCGAAGTCATGATGGGAATCTTTACAATGCTGGCAGAGGTGAAGGCAATGTCGGGATTTGTAGGATATTCAAATCCACCCTGATAAGCAAAATGGATTTCATCCAGGGTGCTGACATTCAGCATGTACATGCCAACTAAACCATCGAACTCATTCAGGTCAATGGTCTGATAGAGCAGGGTTTTTAAATTTTGAAGCGAAGGTCGGGGGGGATTGGTTTGCCTTCTGGGTAGATTTACGGAACGATTGCTGACGGACTGCATGGCATTATCGATCAGCAGGACTGCAGTGTCCAGATCAAGTACGGTGCCAAATGTGCCGGCTGAAAAATTGACCGTGCCTGGCTGAGGGACTGCTGGTGAGGGCGGTTTATCGTAGCGAGCAGAGATCTCATCCACCAAATATGTCCTCAGGCGGGATTCAGAAAACCCTGCCCGGAGGGGGATGGAAAGGCTGGTGATCTGCCGGCCCCACAGGTAATCCCAGAAACCCACCCAAAAAGATTGTTTGGTCCGTTCCAAATCCGCGGCTGCCAGCATGCTTTCCAGGTCTAGTTCAAATCCGCAGATCGAGGGTTCAAAGAGTATCGCCTGGTCATCATAACGGAGCTCTACAGGCAACGAGTAGGCTTCGAGCAGTCGCTGGGCTGCCTCCTGGCGGGAAAGACCACCTACAGGAACTCCCCCGATTTCCATATGGGTCGGATAAGTTGTGCGCAAGCGGCTGAAATTGATGAACTGCAGGATCGAGAACAGAGCAGCAGCAGCCAGAAAAAAAACAGCCAACCAGGTTAATGCTGAAAAATTAGCTCTTCTTCTCACAGAGATATTCCTCGGGGGATAATGTTATAACGGAGGTAGTTTATCACAGACAGGCCGGGAAACCAAATCCTGGTGGAGGTCAAATTAGGTGGTTCCTGGAAAAGATAATCTGGGGGAGGCAGGCTATACTTAAGCCAGTTCAATCACGCAATTATCCTTTCCAAAATCCCCCAGGATATATTCATCCGCTTCCCATTCGTTATACCATTTTTCATCATTCAACAAATACCGGAATTCGTATTTCTTCCCAGCTTCCAATTCGATTGTGATCTTAAAATCCCCGTTCTTTAATTGATCCAGGGGGGTATTGGTAAAACTCCAATCATTAAAATCAGCAACCAGATTCACGGATTTTACCGGGTAGTCTGGCTGTTCGTGTTTAGCAAGGCGAAAGGTCACTTTGTAGATATTGCGGCTTTTGAGATATTGTTTCTTAAGCATTTTCCATCCTCAAATATGACATTTGTCCAAATTTCACGTATATTCTATCATACCTTCACAGGGATTAGTACCCATTCTCGCCAGACCTCATCAGGAACCAAACTCTGACATTTTACTGTGAATTGAAGTAAATATGACAATGGAAATCAGGAATTAATCATCTATAGTATAGAAGGATCACCAGCGTGGAATAAATGTATTGAATGGAAGGAAATCCTTTATGCTGAGATGGATCTTGACCTATTTATCCCAGGCGGACTGGGCAAGGAATGTGGTGCAACGCTGGGGATTTGCCCGCAGGACCGCCTCGCGTTTTGTGGCCGGGGAAACCCTGGACCAGGCGCTCCTGGTTGTCCATGACCTTAATGCCAGGGGGATCACAACTACACTGGATCACCTCGGGGAGCATGTCTCCACTCCTGAAGCTGCCAACATTGCAGCAGACGAAATATTATTGATCATTGATCGATTGGATCGGGAAAATGTCTCTTCCGGTGTATCAATCAAATTAAGCCAGATCGGGTTGGTTATCGATGAACAGATCTGTGAACAAAACCTGGTCCGGATACTCCAGCAGGCCAGGGAAAAGGGGATCTTTGTCAGGGTGGATATGGAAGATTCCCAGCTTATTGACGCCACGCTGGATGTTTTTGGGCGTGTTGTCAGTCAGGGCTTCCAGGATTATGCCGGGATTGCTCTCCAGGCATACCTGTACAGGACCGAAGAGGATCTCCGGGCTCTGCTGGCAAATGGGATCAGGATCCGCCTTTGCAAAGGGGCTTATAAGGAGCCCCGCACGCTGGCATACCCCAAAAAGCGCTCAGTGGATGAAAACTTCGATCATCTGACGGACCTGCTCCTGGAAAAATCCCTGGAATTAAATCTGCCTGTAGGGCAGGGGGGAAAAATCCCACCCCTGCCGGCCATCGCAACCCATGATCTGGCCCGGGTGGATCATGCTCTCGAACAAACCCGGAAGATCAATTTGGATTCCACCTGCCTGGAATTCCAGATGTTGCATGGGATCCGTGAAGATCTGCAAGCCGACCTGGTAAATAAAGGTTTTCCAGTCAGGGTTTATGTTCCTTATGGACAGGAATGGTATCCATATTTTGTGAGGAGGCTGGCAGAACGACCAGCCAATCTCTGGTTCTTCATATCGAATCTGCTCCGGACAAAATAAATCATTCACCTGGGGGGAGTTGGTCATTTAAGCCTGCCAGGATCCGAAAGCCCGATATAATTCAGTCTATATGGTTGAGCAAAAATCCCCTGGCTTTGCCAGGCATTTCCGGCCGGTCCACCTGGCTGCAGCATTATTTATGTATCTGTTAGGGTCCGGCCTGGCCAAGTATCTCGGCGAGGGTTTAGATCCGGGATTAATGTTGCTGGGTCTGGCCTGGCTGATCAGCACCCAGTTGGGCATGTTTTTTTTGGGAGATTATTTCCAGTGTCCCTTTGATGTTGGCCTCTTCCAGAGATCAGCTGATCTTCCCAAACCTGATCAAGATGCTGACCCAAACCTGTTGCAGCTCTTCATTTCGGTGGCATTGTTGGCAGCCGGGGCTGTCCTGACTGTCATCCTGGGGGTTAGGGGAGCCTTAAATCTGACCAGTTCCTTGCTGATGATGGTATATTTCCTGCTCCAGATCTTGATCGTAGCGCCCGGAATTTCCCTGGAACAATCTGGAATCGGAGAATTTATCAGCTCGCTGGTGCTGGTGATCCTTCCCCCTGCGCTGGCTTTTCTACTTCAGGTGGGAGATTTTCATCGCCTGGTTATCTTAAGTGTATTCCCTTTATTCCCCTTGAATCTGGCATTGATTCTTAGCTTGAGGCTAAAAACTTATCCCGATGACCTGGCAAATCATAGAAAAAATCTGCTGGTCAGGTTGGGTTGGATTCAGGGGGTATTCCTTCACAATCTGCTGGTATTCAGTGGTTTCTTGTTATTTGGCCTGTCGTTATTATTTGGAATGCCCTTTAAACTGATTGGTCCGATATTTCTGACCCTCCCGGCCGGCTTGACCTTGATCTGGTACCTCACGAGCCTGCAATCTGGAGCACCGGTACGCTGGTCAATGATCCGCATCTTATCCTTGACAGTCTTTTTTTTACCAACATATTTATTGACATTCTCGATCTGGACCAGATGATCCAGGAGAGGTTGGTACCATGCCAGAATTCTTAGAGTTAGTGAGTCCGGATGATGCCCTTTCAATCCTGTTCCAGGCGATACAGCCCGTGGTTAAGGGTGAACTGATCTCTACCGTAGACGGATTAGGGCGAGTGACTATTAATGATGTGCATTCCGGACAGAACTTGCCGGATTTCAGGCGTTCAACGGTAGACGGATATGCTGTTATCTCCCGTGATACACATGGGGCCAGCGAAAGTCTGCCGGCCTACTTAAAGATTGCAGGTGAAGTACCCATGGGTGCAGCCCCGGACTTTCAGGTCACCGGGAAAACATGCAGCGATCATCCATACCGGTGGCATGCTGCCGGATGGGACAGATGCAGTAGTCATGCTGGAAGACAGCCAGATCCTGGATTCAGGAGAGGTTGAGATCTTCCGTTCAGTGGCTGTGAATGAAAACTTGATCGAAATAGGGGAAGATGTCAAAAAAGGAGATTCAGTCATTCCTGGCGGGACCAAAATCAGGCCAGCTGAGATCGGGGGCCTAATGGCGCTGGGATTAACTGAGGTCCAGGTCGCTAAAAAACCCCGCTGGGCGATCCTCTCCTGCGGTGATGAAGTCGTCCCGCCAGACCAGGTTACCGCGCCCGGTCAAGTCCGCGATATTAACTCCTATACCCTGGGTGCGCTGATCAGTGAGCTGGGTGCTGAACCAGTCCAGTATGGTATTATTTCAGATAACCGAGAAGATATGCTGGCTGCTCTGAAAAAGGCTTTGCAGGAATGCGATCATTTGATAGTCACTGCCGGATCTTCTGCCAGTTCACGGGATCTGACAGCAGAGATCATGAACAATCTGGGTGACCCTGGTGTATTGGTCCATGGTGTAAATATCAAACCGGGGAAACCAACGATATTTGGAGTAAGCGGCCAGCAGATTATGATAGGGCTGCCGGGTAACCCGGTCAGCGCGCTGGTGATAGCGATGACCCTTGTCCGGCCAGTCATAGAAGCATATCTGGGGTTGAATCCCGATCAGCTCAAACCCAGTCTTGAAGCCACCCTGTCCGTGAACATAGCCTCCCAGGCTGGTCGTGAGGATTGGATACCAGTCCAGCTGAATAAAATCAGGCAGTGATATCCTGGCAGAACCGGTTTTTGGAAGATCCAATCTGATATTTATACTCGCCAGGTCCCAGGGATTGGTAAAGATCCCAGCCGCTTCGAATGGCTTGGAAGCAGGTTCAAAAGTCAGCGTTAGATTGATTTAGATAAGAGTTAACCCATGAAATTAATCCTGACCCTGCCGGCTTTATTTTATATCTGCCTGGCTTTTTATTGTCTACGACTCATAGTTAATGCGTTAAAAAAGCTCCGGGTTTACAAGATCGCTGACTACTTGCTGATCTTTCTGCTGGGATTATTTTTCCTCGTCATCCTGGTCTTGTTTGGATCCGAACTGGGCTGGTGGACGATAATCAGGCCGGGTTTGATACCTCAATTGCCGATCTATTTTTTGGTGCTGATCAGCGGGGTGATCTTCTCCTTGACCTACGCAGTATTCCAAAACGAACATCCAGGTTGGACCTGGTTGGTCAGCGCGGCCCTGGTTTTACTGGTTGCCATAACAGCAGATCTCAGGACGATCTTTCCAGGAAATGTTGCGTGGGGGCAGCGGCAGGAAGGAGGGGAAGTATCGATCTTATCGACAGCGATCCAGGCAGTTAGCTGGGCGGTGTTTATCATTCTGTCCACTCTCCAGGTCCTAAGGAAATACCGTTCGACTGAACGGGATGTTGTTAAACAACGTGCGGTTTACTGGACCTCCGCGCTGATCATATTCATCGGCAGTTCGATCCTTTTTTTGATGGGCAAGGAATTGGTTGGCAGCACCCTGCTTCTGCTGGTAGTTTTGATCATCAACTTCCTGGCTTTAACTTATCGCCTGCCCGACCTGAAAAACCTGGCCTACCAGGCGGTAGGTTACACACTGACCGGGATAACCATTATCCTGCTGTATTCCCTGGGTTTCCTGATCCTGGAAAGATTTTTCCTGGAGATGAGCTGGTACGAACCGGTTTATAACGCGATCTTTTTCTTCCTGATCGCCTTGATCAGTTTTTTCCCTGTCCGGCGCATGATCAGTAATATTCTTCGTAAACTTCAAACTGGTGCCCAGGACCGCAGACTGGAAGTGCGCAACTACAGCAAAACATTAAGCAGTATCCTGGATATTGAGCTGCTGTCCAAAGTCACAATTGAAATGATCTGTGATTCCCTCGAGGTCCGGAAGGGGACCCTATACCTGGTGGACCGCATCGAGCCCGATAAAGAACCCCCTAACTGGAATCTCAAAGCTGTTCAGGGTATGTCCGCCGAGATGCCTGACCTTGATTTCCTGCCGGCCCACAGCCCCATAACCAAGGTGCTGGCGGAAGAAAAGCGGCCCTTGACCCAATCTGAGCTGGAAGTGATCCCCAAATTTCAAACCATACCCGAAAATATCCTGCTCTGGCTCAGAGCCCTGGACGTGGAAGCCATGGTGCCGATCCATACCGAGGATGAATGGATCGGGTTATTTGCTTTATCACAGAAACGATCCGGGGCATCCTTTACAGATGATGAGCTGGATCTTTTATCCAACCTGGCTGATCAAACATCGGTAGCATTGCAGAATGCCCGGTTGGTGCAGAGTTTAACCAAGATAGATAGTCAGCTCAGGAGAGCCAAAGCATCCCAGACCACCGCCCTGGACAAGATCGAACGGATAAAAAAATCGGCCTCCGACATAATCAGCGTCAAGGCCCATGAACTCAGGTCCCCCTTGACCGTGGTAAGCGGTTATACCCAGTTATTGGCCAACGACCCGGAGATCATGAAAGATGAGTATTATGCTGAATTGATCAATGGGATCGTGTCTGGGTCTGACCGGCTGCAGAATATCATTGAAAATATGATCAGCACAGCCAATATCCAGCCCAAGAATCTGAACATCGGCACCACCCCGATCTCACTCTATTTGATAGTGGATTCGATCTGCAGGGAACTCCAGGGTAAAGTCCAGGCCCGGAAGCTCACCCTGTCCCATGATAATCTGGGGGACATTCCACCGGTTTACGGTGACAGGGTCGCCCTGTCGAAGGTATTCGAGATCCTGATCAACTACGCCATGACTCACACTCCCAGTGGAGGTAAGATCACCATTACTGGAAGGCATATTCCTCCCCGGTCGGAATTGCTGAAGTGGGAAGGCGCAGAGATCATCGTCACGGATACCGGCATTGGCATTGGGGCTGATACCCAGGGCCGGTTTTTTCAGGAGCACATGAACCCTGCCCAGGTTGATTTTTCTGTGCTGGATGAACTCGCGGCAGGTGAGGAACGACCTGGAGAAGAATTGGCTGTGGTCCGCAGCATCATCGAAGCCCATAATGGACGGATATGGGTTGAACGCCTGGAAATGGACCCTGAACACCTGCCGGGAAGCGGATTCCATGTGGTCCTTCCCCTGGAGCAGCAATCTTATATCACCCAGCCGGAATGATCAATTATTTAAGAAGTATGTGTGGGAGATGAGAGCAGGAAACTACCCGGGATATATCCTGGGAACCCTGGAACCGATCCCGCAAGTGACCTCGTAATTGACAGTATTCCATTGTTGGGCAACCGCTTCAGCGGATATCTCATGCTCCCCCTGTTTGCCGATCAGGACCACCTCATCTCCAACCCGAGGGTTGGGGACCCCATCAAGTTTGACCATACACTGATCCATACAAACCCGGCCAACAACCGGAGCCCTGTGGCCGTTGATGAGAACCTGATTGCCACCAACACGCCGGTACCCATCTGCATAACCCAGAGGAATTACCCCGATCAATTCTGTTTGCGACGTGACGTATTCATGGCCGTAGCTGACCCCATGGCCAGGAGGTAATTCCTTGATGCTGGCAAGGACAGATTTCCAGCTTAAGACCGGCCGAATGCCCGGGGGCAGTTGAACATCCGCGGAGGGCGGCAGGCCGTAGATCGATATGCCGGGCCGGATCAAACTAAAATGAGTAGAAGGGTGCGCCAGGCTGCCGGCTGAATTTGCCAGGTGGATGATCCTGGGCAGCAGATCTGCAGTGGATAGCTGCTCTACCAAATGTTGAAATACCAATTCCTGTTGCCGGGTTTGGTGGAGGTCTTTTTCATCGGCTGTGGCAAGATGGGAGAAAAATCCTTCCAGATCGATCCATTCTGATCTGGCTGCTTCTGCTGCCAGTGCCAGGGTATCTTGGGGAGCGCAGCCCAGCCGGCCCATACCTGTATCAGCCAGCAGGTGGATCCGGGCAGGGCGCTGGCAAGCTTTGGCGGCTTTGATCACCTGCTGGATATGCTCCCTGGTCCAGATCGTCAGAGCAACATCCAGGCAGATCATTTCCTCTAATCTCTCTGGCGCGATATAACCCAGGATCAGGAGATTGGCCTGGATGCCTTCTTCCCGCATTTTTACGGCCATTCTGGGACGGGCTAACCCGAACCAATTGACACCAACTTCCACGGCGGCCTTGCTGACCGGTATAAATCCATGACCATACCCATTGGCTTTGACGACAGCCATCAAGGGTGTGTTGGTCAAGGCCTGGATGATTTTTAGATTGTTTTTTAGGGCGTTAAGATCAACTTCTACCCAGGTGGCGAAGATTTGTTGTGCTTGCATAGTTGTTTTGATCGGGAGGGAAAATTTCCGGCATAGGGGCTATTCTACCAGACAATGGCGGGCAGACAGCATATTCATACCGGGCAAAAAGCAGCCATGAAAGCCCTTGACAAAATAGAACAAATGTTCTATACTGATCCCGAAGTCCTTATCCAGTCGGTTTCACCACAGGGAGGTACCTATGTCCGCCAACAGTATTCCGTTTTTACCCGAAAAGGTCCAGGTCAAACGAGGTGTGGTCTTTGGCTTGCTGATCATCACGGCCCTGGTCGCCTTTGAGATCTTTAACTACAGCACCACCGATTTTGCCCTCACCGACCTGTTAGGGAACCTGCGATTCTGGGGTGTGCGCTGGGCCACCATCCTGGCCTTTGCATTCTGCGGGATCGATTTTGCGGGCATCGCCCGGTTATTCACTCCCGAAGGCAAGATGGGGCAGGATACCGAAAGCTGGTACCTGTTTGCCGCCTGGCTGATCGCCGCCACCATGAACGCGCTGTTGACCTGGTGGGGTGTTTCGATCGCCATTGCCAACCATGAGACCCTGGGCAACGCGGTGATCGCCCGCCAGACCCTGCTGAAGGTGGTGCCGATCTTTGTGGCGGTGATGATCTGGCTGCTGCGGGTCTTGATCATCGGTTTGTTCTCGGTGGCTGGAGAGCGCTATTTCGGACGGGACCAGCTCTCGCTGGAGTTCAAAGCCGCCCCCAAGAGAGTCCCCTCCGTCAGCGAGAGGAACAGGTCCGGCTACCGTCCCTCGCCCAAACCCGCTGTGCCGGCCCGCCGTGAGCCCTCCTACCAGCCCCTTTCGGCCCAGGGCAGAGATCAGCACCCGGGACAGCTTTTATAACTGAGAAGCCCTCCGACTAGTAAATAAAAAAACCGCTGGTGATCACCAGCGGTTTTTTGTCGGGATGGTGGGATTTGAACCCACGACCTCGCCGACCCGAACGGCGCGCGCTAGCCGGGCTGCGCTACATCCCGATGCCGCGAAATTATAACCCAGCTTAAGATCTTTATCAAGCGTGTCACATTAAACCCGAGAGATCACTGCCAGTGATACGCAGGATAATCCGTCTTCGGGTTTCCGGAATAATAAACCCATGATCAGGCCGCTGATAAATCCACCAATGTGGGCCCAGAAAGCCACTCCGCCTACATCAGGTCCGCCCAGAGTAAGAACACCCTGGAAGAATTGGAAAACAAACCAAACCCCCAGAACCAGTCCAGCAGGCAGCAGGGTCATTCTCATCCAAAACCCCAACGGGATCAAGTGTGAGCACTTTCTGACTTGGAAACAGCACCAGGTATGCTCCCAGGACTGCTGCAATCGCGCCGCTTGCGCCAACGGTGGGAATTGCGGATGTTGGGTTGGTGATGATATGGGTTAGGGATGCGATCAGTCCCCCAAGGATATAGAATAGCAGGTATTTTCCACTGCCCAGGCGATCTTCGACATTATCTCCAAAGATCCACAGATATAACATGTTGCCGCCAATATGCGCCAATCCAGCATGCATAAACATGCTGGTGAAAATATCAAGCAGGCTGCCTGGAGAGGCCAGGGAGGTCACTTCTGCAGGGATCAGGGCAAATTGGTAGACAAATTCCTCACTACTGGATCCTAACAGGATCTGGAAAACAAAGACAAGGATGTTAAGCACGATCAGCAAGTAGGTTATGATCGGTACACTGTGGATTGGGTTGTCATCTCTGATCGGGATCATGGATTATTCCTGGGTGTTGATTAATTTAACGGGTAAGCTGGAATATGGTACTTGAAAAATTTTACCATAGGGAGATCAGCGGTGTGCGCTCAGCGAGCAAGGATCAGCTGGCTCAATCTGGCAGCCCTCTTGCGCCTTGACAGGGTTTCAAGCTTTGGTACACTACCAGCAGTATGAATATCCTGATCGATTTTGCAGTTCCCGTCCCTAGCAACTGAAACCATGAACTGGTTTCGGTCGCTTGGAGCTGACTTTAGATTTTTGTACTATCCCTCTCCGGACTGAAAAGCCGGAGATTTTTATTATTTTTTGAGGTTCACCCCCTTCAATTTGAGGAGAATGCACATGAGAATGTCCAGTTTGTTGAGCCAGACTTTACGGGAGGCACCATCCGACGCCGAGATAACCAGCCACCAACTTTTGGTTCGGGCTGGATATATCCGGCAGCTGGCTGCGGGAATCTTTACTTCCATGCCCTTGGCCAAGCGCTCCCTGACCAAGATCGAAAATATCATGCGGGAGGAGATGAACGCCATAGACGGCCAGGAGCTTTCCATGCCCGTTGTTCATCCGGCTGAGATCTGGCAGGCCACCGGTAGATGGGAAAAAATTGGCCCCGAGATGGGGCGGTTCAAGGATCGCAATGGTCGGGATATGGTGCTGGCCATGACCCATGAAGAAGCTGTTGCTGCAATTATCAAGGATGAAGTTCACTCCTACCGTCAGCTGCCAATGCTGATTTACCATATCCAGACCAAATGGCGGGATGATCCTCGCCCCCGGGCTGGTTTGATCCGGGTCCGGGAGTTCACCATGAAGGACAGCTACAGCCTGGATAGGGACTGGGATGGGCTGGATAAACAATATGCCAACCATTATCAGGCCTATTTTAATATCTTTGGCCGCTGCAAGCTGCCGGTGATCGCAGTGGAATCGGATGTGGGCATGATGGGCGGCAATATGGCCCACGAATATATGTACCTGACCCCTGTGGGGGAGGATACCCTGCTCATCTGTGATTCCTGCAATTATTCCGCCAACCGGCAGATTGCGGAGTTTAAGAAGAAGCCAGACAAACCTGAAAAAGCCCTCGATCTGGAAAAAGTGGCTACCCCTGAGATGAAAACGATTGCTGATCTGGCGGTTTTCCTCGACCTGCCGGAGAGTAAAACTGCCAAGGCAGTCTTTATGATGGCAGCGATCCTGGATGGTGAAGAAGAACACGAAAAACTGGTCTTTGCGATCCTTCGGGGGGATATGGAATTAAACGAAACCAAACTGCTGAACGCTGTGGGGGCCAAAGGTTTGCGCCCTGCAGAGGAAGCAGAGATCAAACAATCTGGAGCTGTCCCGGGTTATGCCTCACCGGTTGGATTGAAAGATATCCTGGTAGTGGTAGATGATCTGATCCCGGATTCACCCAACCTGGTGGCCGGCGCCAATCAGGAAGGTTTCCATTACCTGAATGTCAATTACGGACGGGATTTTAAAGCCGATCTGGTTGCCGATATCGCAGCTGCCCAGGATGGAGATTCCTGCCCTAAATGTGAGGCAGATCTGCGGGCAGTCCGGGGAATTGAAGTTGGCAATATATTTAAACTGGGCACCTGGTACAGCACTGCTGTGGGGGCGACCTTCCAGGATAAGAGTGGAGAAGAAAAACCGATAGTGATGGGCAGCTACGGCATAGGCAGCGGCCGGCTGCTGGCATCTGTGGTGGAAGAATATCATGATCAATATGGATTGATCATGCCAGTCTCGATCGCTCCTTACCAGGTTCACCTGGTTGAATTGGCTGGTAAAAAGGACGAAAGCGGGAGAGTAAATCAGGCTGCGGAGCAGCTCTATCAAGATCTCCAGGAGAATGGGCTGGAAGTGCTTTTTGATGACCGGGATGAAAGCCCCGGAGTGAAATTTAATGACGCAGATCTGATCGGAGTTCCGTTGCGGATCACTGTTGGGGCCCGGGCATTAAATGAAGGTGGAGTGGAGATAAAACTTCGCCATGAAACCGAAAAATCTCTTGTTTCACTGGATGAGGTCGTAGACCGGGCCCAGGAGATCATTCTATCCCTCTATGAGGAGATTAAGAATGATCTGAAGGTAGTTCCTTTTGAATGAGGTCGTTTCTGGTAAACAAAAAGCACCCGGCAGGGTGCTTTTTGTTATTAATCATGATCCGTCAGATTGGGATCAGGTAGATAGCCCTGTAGATGGCTTTATCCGCCCATTTTAAAGAAACTGGTCAACTTCATCGCCAGATTGAGATCTCCGGCAAGTTGAAGTTTTCCCTCCATAAATCCTTTCATCCCATCCTGTTTGCCAAGCAGGACGTCCCGGAAGTAAGCGCCATCAGCGGTCATGGTCATCACCGGATTTTCTGCAATGCCTTCAGCTACCTGGCATTGATCATTTGCTATTGTGATGATGTAGTCGCCTCCTTCGTCGCCTGTGAGACGATATTGGACCACAGCCTCCAATCCGGCCGCTTTTTCGGGGAGGAAAGCTTTTTCGTGGTTAAAGACCAATTCTTTGACAGTATATTCAGCCATATTTTTCTCCTTCTGGATGCCTAGTCGCTGATATTCTGGAAAATCGCCGCTGCCCCCATGCCTCCCCCGATACACATGGTCACCATTCCGTATTCCAGGCCGCGTTTTTTCATTTCATAGATCAACTGGACAGATAACTTGGCGCCGGTGCATCCTAACGGATGGCCGAGGGCAATCGCTCCGCCGTTGACATTGATAATCTCCTGGTTCAGATCCAGTTCCTGAATGACCGCCAGGGCCTGGGAAGCAAAAGCTTCATTCAGCTCGATCAGCTGGATATCTTTAAGCTTCAAGCCACACCGTTCCAGCACTTTGGGAATTGCAGCAATCGGGCCAATGCCCATGATCTCCGGGGGAACACCCCCGGCAGCAAATCCTACAAAACGCGCCAGAGGCTTGAGGCCCAGCTTGGCAGCATTTTCTAATGATGTTATCAGGACACCAGCAGAGCCGTCAGACATCTGGGAGGCATTGCCGGCAGTGACTGTGCCGCCAACCTTAAACGCCGGGCGCAGGCTGGTCAATTTTTCCAGGCTTGTATCAGCCCGGGGACCCTCGTCCTGATCAAAATGGATCTCCCGGGTCCCTTCCGGGGTTTCAACCATCACATCCAGGGCTGTGATCTCGTCCTTAAATCGCCCGGATTTAATGGCTGCTACCGCTTTTTGATGGCTCTGATAAGCGAACTCATCCTGCAAGTCCCTCTTGATATGGTATTTTTCGGCCACATTTTCTGCGGTGATGATCATCTGGGTATAGGCCTGGGGATATTCATTTGCCAGGGTCTCATCGGGGCTGAATTTATACCCGGTCATCGGGACCATGCTCATCGACTCCACACCACCCGCGATTGCGGTGTCAATGTAGCCAGCGCTGATTGCCTGGGCTGCATGGGCGATGCTTTGTACACCGGAACTGCAAAAACGATTAATGGTTTCTGCCGGTACTTCAACAGGCAGACCGGCCCTGAACCCGATCTGGCGGGCCAGATTCATCCCCTGTTCCCCTTCAGGAAAGGCGCAGCCAATGATCAGGTCATCGATCTGGCCCGGGTCAAGATCACCAGCGCGTTTCAGCAGATCTTTGATCACGGCAGCAGCCATAGTTTCCGAGCGGACGGTTGCCAGTGCGCCACGTTTGGCTTTGCCTACCGGGGTTCTGGCGGCGGCAACAATCACCGGATCAAACCTGGGTTCTCGTTTTGAAATCATAAAAATTCTCCTTCCCCATTTCATCTTAGGGATGTTCAGGTCGTATTGCACGGACTGAACCGGTTAATTGCGCAGAACCTTGCCTTTCTGGAGCAGATGCCACATCCTTTCCTGGGTTTTCTTTTCGCCACAAAGCGACAGGAAGGCCTCTCGCTCGAGGTCCAGGAAATAGGTTTCGTCCATCCAGGCTGGCTGGGAGAGATTGCCCCCGCACATGACCAGGATCAATTTAGCTCCGATGACACCTTCATATTCTGTGATCAGGCCAGCTTCCTGGAAGTTATAGAGTCCAGCTTTGAGACCTGAGAGACCATCCCTGCCGGCTGCATAGATCTTTTCTGGAGGGGGAGGTCGATAACTACCTTGAGCCAGATGGATGACTTCTCTTTTGGCTTCCGCCAAAAGATGATCGCGGTTGATGATGATCCTGTCAGTCGGGCCCAGGATTCCCATCTCCTGGGCTTCGAGAGCGCTCTTGGCAACTTCACCCTGGCCGATCTGGGTAAATAATCGCTCCAGGTAGGGGAAAGCGACCGCGTTGGGTGTTTGCAGGGCGGGGTTCACAATTCTGCGGACCATCTCTTTGGTTCCACCCCCTGCCGGGATCACACCGGCACCTACTTCAACCAGTCCGGCGTATAATTCGGCGGCTGCAACCACCCGGCTGCCGTGCATAATAATCTCTGATCCGCCTCCTAATGCCAGGCCTGCCGGGGCGACCACAACCGGTTTGGGGAAGTAGCGCATGCGCATATTGACATTTTGGAGCTTTTGGACCAGTAGATCCAGCGGCTCCCACATCTCATTCTGGGAGGCCATCACCACTCCAAAAAGGTTGGCTCCAACCGAAAAATTATCAGCATCACCACCCAGAACCAGGCCTGTAAGGTCGTTTTCCAGGGCATAATCCAGGGCATCGTCCATCATATTGATCGTGTCTTCATCGATCGCGTTCATCTTGGTCTGGAACTCGATGCAAGCCACGCCGTCTCCCAGGTCTACCAATGAGGCGCTGGTATTGCGTTTCAAGATCCGCCCGGGATCATTCTTGATTGGGCTGAGATTTAATATCCGCTGAGAGGGTGTCAAGGAGATATATTTTCCAGTCCCTGGACTATAAACCCCAATTTTTGTCTTTCCATCCCATTCATAGAAGCTGTTGATCCCGGCCTGGATCATTTTCTCCACCCAATCAGCGGGAGCAAAACCTGCATCCTTCATGGCCCCAGCAGTATTCTTCAAACCCAGCAGATCCCAGATCTCGAAAGGACCGACCTCATGCCCAAAACCCCAGCGCAGGGCATCATCGATGGGTTTGGGGGTATCGGCAATTTCCGGGACGCACTGGGAGGCATAGGATAAGCCCTGAAGCAGAATCGCCCGGGCCAAATCTGCCCCTTTATCATCAGCTTCCAGAAATTTGCTGATCCGTTCACCCAGATCCTCAATTCCTTTGGACGATTTGACAGACTCATACTGGACCCGGTCAGCGGCTTCGTGTTCCAAAGTTTCCAGGTTTAAGGGCCAGAATTCCTTGATATCATCGACTTTGACCTCTTTATAAAAACCCTGGCGGGTTTTATTACCCAGCAAGCCTTTACCGACCATTCCTTTGATCAGGTCGGAGGCGGGTTTGGACTTGAGATAGGGCATGGCGGGGTCATCATCCGGAAGTGCTTCGACCAGATTAGAGCCAACATGCTCCCAAACATCCAGCCCAACCAGGTCCAGCAGGCGGAAGGTGGCTGTTTTGGGCCGGCCGATCAGGGGTCCGGTTACACTATCCACTTCTTTTACTGTGTATTTATTCTTAAGAATGTAATCGAGAGCAAAAGCCCCGCTGCCAAATCCCATCCGGTTGGCAATAAAATTGGGTGTATCCTTGCAGATCACCACACCTTTACCCAAGCGGTTTTCTGCAAAATGGCAGAAATCCTCGACTACTCCGGGCAGGGTTTTGGCTGTGGGAATGATCTCCAAAAGTTTCAAATATCTGGGTGGATTGAAAAAATGGGTGCCGAGGAAATGCTCCTGAAAACCCTGAGAGCGCCCCTCAGCGATCGAGCTGACGGGGATCCCGGATGTATTGGTGCTGATGATGGTGTGGTCGGAGCGGATCTCATCGATCCTGTTCATCAGATCCTGCTTGATCTTCAGGTTCTCAACGATGACCTCGATAACCCAATCCGCATTACGAATAACCTCAAAATCATCTTCAAGGTTGCCCAGCTTAACCAGGGCCGTAGGCGCTTGGGAGTAGAAGCTGGCTGGCCGGGATTTGACCGCAGCCTCAAATCCCTGGTTGACGATCCGATTCCGAACAGAGGGATCCTGGAGGGTTAATCCCTGCTCCTTTTCCTGATCGGATAGTTTGGAGGGCACGATATCCAGCAGAGTGACCTGGATGCCAGTATTTGCCAGGTGGGCTGCAATGGCAGCTCCCATGGTTCCGGATCCGATCACCACTGCCTGATTGATTAAATATTTCATAGTTCTCACCTCTTCAAGAAGATCTGGTTGAGACTGGGATGTTATCTCAGCTCACTTCCTCGGTAACCTAAGATATTTCGAGCAACTACCAGCAGGTTGATCTGACCGGTGCCCTCAAAGATATCGTTGATCTTGGCGTCCCGGAACCATTTTTCCAACAGGTAATCCCTGCTGTAACCCAACGGGCCCATGACCTCGACTGCTTTTTGGGTAATGATTGTGGCAACCTTTCCGGCTTTGACTTTGCTCATGGATGCGATTAGAGCGTTGGATTTTTTATTATCAGCCATCCAGAGGGCTTTGACAGTCAATAACCAGGCTGCCCGCAGTTGGGTTTCCATATCAATGAACTCACGTTCCAGGTTGGTCATTTTTTGGCGGGGCAGGCTGTAACGGATCGAGATGTTATTTTCCGCTAATTTCTCAGCTACAAACTCCAGTGCGGCCCGAGCCACACCCAGAGCAGAAGCTGCCACGATCGGGCGGGTAGCATCGAAGGTTTCCATGGCACCTTTGTAACCCTCTGTGCTCTGTTCAATCGTCGGGGAGCCGAGGATATTCTCAAAAGGGATCCGGCAATCTTGCAGAACGATCGAGACCGTATCGCTGGCCCGGATGCCCAGTTTTTCCTCCATTTTGGTGACCTTGCAGCCTGGAGTACCTGCCTCGACCACAAAGGAGCGTATTCCGGCCCGTCCGGCATCGAGGTCCAGGCTGGCCCAGACGACTATAAAACCTTTGGAATCGATCAGGGCTTTATTCCCGGCCGTGACAAAGATCTTTTCACCATTCAGGATCCATTCGTTGGTCTTCTGGTCCAGTACCGCAGTTGTGCGGATCGCTGATGTATCAGACCCGGCCTGGGGTTCAGTCATGGCCATAGCGTCAAAAACCGGTTCTTTACCTTGAAAGCGACTCAAAAAGCGTTTTTTCTGTTCTGGTGTGCCGGCGGCCCCGACCGCGGCGGCTCCCAGCATTCCTCCCGGTGTGCAGAGGTAGATCCCGGCATCTCCCCAGGAAAGCATCTCGACCATCACCATCAGGCGTTGGTAGTTGATGGGGGGCCTTTTTTCCTTCTCGGGGTCTTTCTCTTTGGGAGTATCGTCCGGGGACATGGAAGAGCTGCCCAGGGCTTTGGTGGCTGTATGCATAAATTGGATATAAGCCCAGGGGATCTCGTGTTCGTTGTCATCCAGCTGGCGGGAAACCGGCCTCATCATATTTTGAGCGACAGTCTCAACAACTCTCCGGGTTTGAACCAGGGGTTTGGGCATTTCAAAACTAATCATGATCATTATCTCCTTCTATCGATCCAGATGATTTTTCCTATCCGGAAAGAAAGCTAGCTGTTGTATTTAAACCATTGCCAGGCCGGTAAAGCTAGAAAATCCGCGACCATTCCTCATCCACATCTCTACAGGATGTTCCCGGATATATCCATGACCGCCCAGGATCTGTACTGATTGATCAGTGACCATCATGACCGTGTCTACAGCACTGTGATAGGCCAAAAAGGCATGTTTTTGAGCTTCTTCCTTGCCCTCATCCAGCATCCAGGCTGCTTCCCAGGCCATCAGGCGGGTGGCCTCGATCTCGGTTCCCATCTCAGCCAGCATAAAGGCGATGGCTTGTTTCTGGGCCACTTTGACCCCAAATACCTCACGATCTTTGGCATATTCCACGGCGTATTCCAGGGCCGCCTGGGCCAGGCCAACCGCCAGAGCAGCCAATGAGATCTGCCAGCTGGCTTGAATTGTACTCCAGATCATGGCCGTCAGGTCCGTTCAAGACCTGGCTGTCTGGAACATTCACCTGATCGAAGGTCAGGCGATAGAGGGGCAGGGCGTTTAAGCCCAGGGTTTTTTGGCGCTCTCCGACTTTCAAACCTGCTGTATCCCTGGGGATGATAAAACCCTGAGTTTTGCCGTTCAGATTGGCATAGACCAGGATGCTTTCAGCTTGATCTGCATAAGGCACATAGATCTTTTCGCCGCTGATCAGATAGGAGCTCCCCTTCTTTTCGGCTGTGGTCTTCAGTTCCTGGGGATCGAAATTAAAATCTGGTTCGATCAGGGCCGCGGTATAGGCTTTCCATTCGGCTTCGATCACAGGTGGGATAAGGTTCTGTTTCTGCTCTTCAGAACCTGCCAGCAAGATTGGAAGAACATACAGATTTGGAGTCAGGACTGCCAGGGCAGCCGAAAGATCTCCATAGGCCAAACCTTCCGCGGCCAGTACCCCGGTGAGCGAGGAATAATCCCCGAATCCACCGTAGGCTTCCGGAATCGATGCCTGGAGAACCCCAAGCTCCCAACCCTTTTCGATCAAGGCGGCTGGAAGGGCGGCTTTTTCATCTGCCTCACGGGCAGCAGGCCGCAGGTTTGTTTCTGCATACCGTTTAACTGCATCCAGAAGCATCTGCTGTTCTTCTGTTGGGGTAAAGGAATACATGGTTACCTCCAAAAATAGGTGATATTTTCTTTAACTGCGGGCAGATGGGGATCTGCCAATCATTTTTTCGTCGGGCAGAAAACGTTGTAGCTCTAAATTTCTAGACCGGTTCAGTTCCGGTCAGCTGCTGTCCGCACCAATAATCCCTGGAAGAATAGATCAGTAAAATGATCTGCGATCTCTATCGGTGAAAGAGGACCATCTTCCTGGTACCAGGTGATGGTCCAATTGATCACGCCCAGCAGGGCTTTGGCAGTCAATCCAGGTCGGGAAGCATGGAATAATCCTTGACTGATACCGGAAGAAATCATATCTTGCCAGATCCCTTCGGCCAAATCCCGCCGTGGTATATGAAGATTTTTAAGTTCAGGTTCAAGCGAGCGGTGCTCCAGCAAGAGCACCGATGAGATGGAGCGGTTATCCGCTAAAAAAGACAGGTAAGATCGCATTGCCAGACGGAGCTTCTTGTCAGGAGTTATATCCTGGGAGTTGATCTCTTGAAGCTGGCTGATGATCAGCTCAAGGGCTTCATCCAGCAAGGCCAGCAGGATTTCTTGTTTACTTTCCACATGGTGGTAGAGGCTGCCCTTTTGGAGCTCAACAGCCTGGGCAATATCCTGCATCGAAGCAGCATGATAACCTTTTTCCTGAAATATCTGAGCTGCAGCCCGGAGGATCTCATCCCTGGTCATAAACCCTTGCTCCCTACCGACCGTTTGGTAGATTAAGCGTATCAAAATTTATCCTGAAAGTCAAGTTGAATTCGCTTTTCTGGTCCCCCGGGCTGGGTGTAGGATACAATTAAGTTGCCCTGTTGAACCTCCTCTATTTGAACATCTCTGGCAAAATATAACTGACAGAGGAGGGATTCGGTCCAGTTCTGGGATGATCCTCTATCCTGAGTGGAAATGCCAGCCTTGGCTGGTAGGCATTGAGTGTGGATTGGTGTTCTGGGTCATCATTTGGAGAGATCAGCCTCGCTGGGAACGATCTCAATCTGTAAAGCCATAAAAGGAAACTGCTCATGGACGGAAAACTTTCCCCTCGAAAAAAATTGATGTACGGTGCTGGTGATATTGGATTCAGCCTGACCAGCACGATCCTGGGAGTATATTTCCTTTTTTTTATGATCGAGGTGGTTGGTTTGCGTCCAGCCGTGGCAGCTATCCCGATCGGGATCGGGAAGATCTGGGATTTTATTAACGACCCCATCTTTGGCTATATCTCTGACAGGACCCGGACAAGATGGGGCAGGAGAAGGCCGTATCTGCTCTTCGGAGCGCTTCCCCTGGCACTGACCTTTACCATGCTCTGGTACCGACCTCCTTTGGAGGGCACGGTCGCCCTGGTTGCTTATTATTCGCTGGCATATATCATTTTTGAAGCCTCGGCTACTATGCTCTACATGCCGTATTTTGCCCTGACTCCCGAGCTTACCTCTGATTATGATGAACGAACTTCCCTGACCAGCTACCGGATGTTTTTCTCGATCCTGGGAAGTCTGCTGGCTTTTACCGTACCCTTGATCATTGTGGGCTCATTCCGGCCGGAAAACGCCTCCAAGGTGCTGCTAATGGGCGGCATATTCGGCCTGGTGTCCGCCCTGCCAATGTGGATCACTTTTTTTGGAACCGAGGAACGGGAAGATTATAGTGATCTTGATAAACCGACCCTGTGGGAATCCCTTAAATCTGTCTGGGCGAATATTCCCTTTCGCTACGGCCTGGGCATATTTCTGGCTACCTGGATCTCGGTGGATATTCTGCAGTCCAGCCTGCTCTTTTATGTCAGATACGTGGTCCAGAGAGAACCCCAGAACGATCTCATCATGGCGACGATCTTTGTGATCGCCATGTTTGCCTTGCCAATCTGGAATTGGGTTTCTAAGCGTTGGAGCAAGCGCTACGCCTATATAATAGGGATCGCGTTCTGGGCTGTTGTCCAGCTGGTTCTGATCCTGATGACTCCGTCCACACCTCTGGCCTTGATCCTTTTCCTGTGTGCTTTGGCCGGGATAGGGGTGGCTGCTGCCCATGTGCTGCCCTGGGCGATCTTACCAGATGCTATTGAATGGTACGAATACCAGACCGGGGAGCGGCATGAGGGCATGTTTTATAGTGTGACCACCCTGGCGCGCAAAGTGACATCAGCGTTATCTGTGACCTTCATTGGACCGATCCTCGAGCTAACCGGATATCAACCCAATGTGCTTCAGCAGAGCCCGGAGGCCGTCCTTGGTATTAAGCTGGTGATTGGACCGATCCCGGCTGTTCTGCTGGGTTTGGGAATTTTGATCGCCTTCCGCTATCCGTTGGAGCGGGGGGATTTCAGCAAGATCGTTGATGAGCTAAAAATCCGCCGGAGTGCTGCAAAAATTGACTAACTGGCCGGAGAGGGGAATTAACAGATGCCTGAGATCACGATAAAAAAAGTACAAACGGAGAAAGACCGCCACAAGCTGCTGACCTTTCCCTGGAAAGTCTATCGCCGCGATCCACTCTGGGTACCACCCCTGCTGCCGGAGAGGATGGAACTTATAGATCCCACCAGGGGGGTATTCTTTGAACGGGGAGAAGCTGCATTTTTTCTGGCCTACAAGGGAGGAAAACTGGCTGGAACGATCTGTGCGGCCGAGGATCCACCCACAAATATAAAACGGGGGACCAAAGAATGTATTTTTGGATTCCTGGAATATCTGCCCGATTATGATGTTTTTCGGGCTTTGATCGACCAGGCTGTTTCCTGGGGCCTGGATAGGGATCTGGATACCATGTATGGTCCCTGGAACCTGGATTATGAGGATAGTTATGGAGTTTTGATCGAGGGCCGGGATTCCCCTCCTGCCCTGATGTGTGGGCACTCTCCAGTCTACTACCAGGAGTATATGGAGCGTTATGGTTTTAAACCCGCCCGGGCAGAAAATATCGCATTAAGGATCAGGCTTGAGAAATCCCCCCAATTTGAGCGACTGGTCCGTTTGGCGGAACGCCTCAGGTCCCAGGGAAAGATCACCATCCGGGGGGCCAATTTTGAGCGCTGGGATGAAGAGATCGGTCATGTACATGATCTTTTGAACAAATCCCTGGTCCACTTGGATGATCATATTGGATGGCGTCGGGAAGCGCTGGAAGCGACCCTGGCTCCATTTAAAAAGGTCGCGGACCCTTCCTGTATTTTGTTTGCAGAAATTGACGGAAAAGTAGTGGGGTTTCTCCCTGGCCTTCCTAATCTGAATGAGCTATTCATTAATGCAAATGGTTTAAGATATCCCTGGAATGGGCTCCAGCTTTTGTGGTTGATGAAAACCACAAAACCAACCAGCCTGACAGCCAAAAGTGTACTGGTGCTTCCAGAATATTGGAACCGGGGTGTTGTGGTTTTGTTAATGGATGTTTTATTATCCCGGGCGTTGGAAAAAGGATATCAGTGGGTGGATATGTCAATCACCAGTGCTGATAATCCCACCTCGGTTTTGACGGCGGAAAAACTCGGGGCAGAGATCTATAAACGCTGGCAGGTGTACAATTTTCCGATCCAATAGCAGGGGTGAACTTGATATCTTGCCAGATTTACAGGGAAGCACTATAATGCATGTCGTTCGGGGCGTGGCGCAGTCCGGCTAGCGCGTTGCAATGGGGTTGCAAAGGTCGTCGGTTCGAATCCGACCGCCCCGACCAGATCAAAAAACCGCTGAATTGGCGGTTTATTTATTTAATAGCTGATGAATTTCCAGGATGCTCAACAATACCCAATAAATTCCTTGGCTTGTTGGTAGATCGCATAGTCCAGCTGATTTGCCTTCTGGAATTCTTCCAGGAAAACTGGATCTATGCCCAGGCTGCGATATCTGGGTTTATCGAATTGGATCTCCCGGGCCTTCTGATCCAATAATCCAGTCCAATCCTGGTTCTTTAACTGGGCGATGAATCCTTCCTGGCATTCTGCCAGTCCCACCAGATCAAAATCTCCCAGTCTTCGGCTGCCCAGGCATTTGGATTGAAAATTGCTAAATATGTCCTGAAGAGCGAATTCTCTGAAATCGATGACTTTGGAATAAGGTACAGAAACTCGCCAATCGAGCTCATTTTTGGGCGAGGACCAATCTTGATACAGCGAGATCATACGCTCAATTGGATCCTTGAGGATGATGCTGATAAAAGGATTTTCAAAAATCCCCTTGAATATCCCAGGAGAGTAATAACCGTGGACTGCCGCGGTGTCTGGAGGAAGTTCTCCCCGACCGAACCA
Source organism: uncultured Chloroflexia bacterium (assembly GCA_963716695.1). GTDB lineage: Bacteria > Chloroflexota > Anaerolineae > Anaerolineales > UBA11858 > B10-G9. The sequence continues at coordinate 245,165 of CAVQTT010000004.1, read as the reverse complement.
CTCCTGATCCTGCAGATGGTCTGGATTATTCGAATTCCGGTTAAAGAGGGGTGTATTTCCCAGCAGATCTCTACCCAATTTCAGCAGGGTTTGGGCTGGGTTGTGAGGCAGCTGACTTAATCTGATAAATTTTTTGGTTGACTGGCGGTAGATCAGAACCTGGTCCTGACCGTAGATCTGACCAAGATCGGTTAGAAAGGAGGAGTTGGTATTGCCCTCGATTGCCACACTGACATGGACTCGTTGGCGCATGATGTCGGTCAAAATGTCTCCTCAGCATTTAGGAAATTTTCCTACTAGTTTAGCATATCTCCCCACAATTTTCAGGACGGATTTTTGGATCCTTGTTGATTGGTGAATATTTGGAATAGGAACTGGAAAATGGGCTGCTCCCCGGTCCCTCTTCAATCCTAAACTCCCGGAGGCTTGGATTTTTGGGCCCAGAAAGAGGATTTAATTGATCTCCTCCCCGGAAGGTCAGGAAAATACCTCGGGATTCACACAGAAGGGAAGTTGATTTCCTTCCAATCCAGCCCTTAAGTTGTCGATTGCGATGCGGGTCATCGTCTGCCGAGTATTCAAGGTAGCAGAGCCAATGTGGGGAGTGATCAGGCAGTTCTCTAGCTGATACAAGGGATGGTCAGAGGGGAGGGGTTCTGGTTCTGTGACATCCAGGCCGGCGGCTCGGATCCGGCCTGTTTCCAGGGCCGTTTGAAGATCGCCGGTGTTCACTACTGCACCCCGGGCAGCATTGATCAACACAGCTCCGGGTTTCATGATCTCAAATGAAGCCGAGTCGATCAAGTTGGTGGTATCAGGTGTTAATGGCACATGCAAACAGACAATATCGCTGATCTGGAGGAGTTCAGCAAGGTTGATTTGGGTTGCTCCCAATGCGAGTTCCTGGTCGGGGAGTAGGGACCGGTTGCAGAACACCAATCTGGTGCCGAAGGCCTTAAGTCGGACAGCAACCGCGCGGCCTATTTTTCCCATGCCCACGATTCCCACTGTCGCTCCCTTGAGGTCCACCCCCAGCCATCCAGTTGGGTCCCAACTGGACCAGCGGCCTTCCCGGGCGTCCCGGCTGGCCTGGGGGATCATCCGGCAGACCCCCAGGATGAGAGCCAGGGTCAGATCTGCGGTTCCGTCTGTTAAAACACCCGGTGTATGTCCAACTGCTATACCCCGCCTGGTGCAGTAGGGGACGTCAATATTATCGACTCCGACTGCCAGGTTGCTGATCACCTGCAATTTAACAGCCTGGTGAAGTATCTCAGCGGGAAGGGGGTCGTCAAGCAGAGAGAGAATACCCTCGATCTGGGGAAGGTCTGTGAGGAGATCAGCATCGATTCCCCGGGAATCATCTCGACCAAGCAGGATCCGGCAGTCCATCAATCGGTCTCCAATCCAATCAGTTGGAAGGGAGTGGGTTAAAAGTATCAAGGGTTTTTCTGCCATGGATGTTCCTTACCAGATAAAAATAAAACACAGGTCATTGACATTGGTTTGAGTCGAGCCTAACATGATCAGATCATTGAGGCCCTTAAAAAAATGGTATGAATCATGCCTGGCAAGATGATCATCCGGATCCAGGTTGAGATCGGCCGCGTGCAGGTAACTTTTATTAGTGACAACCGCGCCAGCTGCATCAGTAACCCCGTCCTCTCCATCCGTAGCCAAAGTGATCAGGCAGGCTTGATCATAATTGCTGATTGCTCTGACAGTGCTGAGAGCCAGCTCGAGATTCCGGCCCCCTTCGCCTGGCCGGGGAGTGTCAGTCAACCTGACTGTGCTTTCGCCCCCAGCGATGAACAACCAGGGTCCAGATTCCGGGGATCGCCGATCCAGGATCCCGGGCAAGGCACTCATTATGGAGGCGCCCATTTGACTGGCCTCGCCCTGGATGACCTCCGGCCAAACTGCTGCCTGGAGGCCTTCAACCTGAGCCTGGTTAATGCCCCCCCGAATCGCATCCAAATTACACCCCAGAACGCAGCTGAGCGTTTTTTCAAAGACAGGGTCCCCGGGTTTGGGAGTTTCAGGGTGGTCTCCGAGGCAACCCCGCTCGAGGTATTGTTGAGCTGCTTTTGGCAGGCTATTTTTCAAGTGATACTTATCGAGGATCAGCATTGCATCCTTGAAGCTGGTGGGATCTGGCACGGTTGGTCCAGACGCGATTTGATCCAACTGGTCGCCGACCACATCGGAAAGGATCAGGGTGATGATGCTTGCCGGGTGAATGATCCTGGCTAATTGCCCACCCTTGACAGCTGATAGATGTTTACGGATGGTGTTGATCTCCTGGATGCTGGCTCCTGATTTTAAAAGGAGCTGCGTGGTCAGCTGGAGGTCTTCCAGTGTGAGACCCGGGGCTGGTTTGGTCAACAAAGCGGATCCGCCTCCCGAGATCAGGACCAGGACCAGATCCTTTTCATCAAGGTTGGAGAGGGCCTGGGTGATATGCTCCGCCGCGTTAAGGCTGTGCTGATCTGGTACAGGGTGAGACCCGTAGAAGATCTCGGTCTGAGGCAGGGTATGGGTAGTCTCTTTCCAGCGAGCCTGTTTTTGTGATGATATAGGCCCGGGAAAGATATGAACCCAGCATTGTACCTGTGCTGAGAGCCATCGGAATTGCCGCTTTCCCAATAGCTAATAAATAAACCCGCCGATAAGCTGACAGATCATAAGTATGGGAGTTGACCTTAAGCTCACTTCCGCTGATAAACAAATTCTTCTGGATGAGCTGGCCGGGGTCAACAGCCGCTAGAGAGGCAGCCAGGATCCTGGCTGCTTTCATCCCCCAGCTGCGTTCTTTAAGGGAGGATGTTAGAAAATCCTCCGGCAAATATTTCATAATAAACTACTGGCCTGGATGCATTGGGGGGAATTGTTTTTGGGAGAATTCACAAATGTAGAGACCGGATAGGCCTGCATTAAGTCGGCTGATAACGGTACCATCAGCCCCTGGAGAGCTTCCGGCCGGACTTCATCCTCGTCCAACCAGGTAGAAATTGATTCCCGAGGAAGGATGACCGGCATGCGGTCATGAACAGGTTTGACAACAGCATTCGGCTGGGTGGTAAGAATACAGGCAGTGCGGACCGCATCGCCTTCCGGGGAGTTCCAGATCTCCCATAATCCAGCAAAAACAAAGGCTGAATGATCTTTCAGCGTGATGTAATAGGGTGTTTTTGCCTTTCCGGCGGCAGATTTGCTCCACTCGTAAAAACCGTCGGCCAGGATCACACACCGGCGGCGGCGAAAGCTGTTTTTAAAGGAGGCTTTTTCCGCAGCTGTTTCAGACCGGGCATTGATCAAGCTGTATTTCCCCACTTTATCTGGTTTGGTCCAGGAGGGGATCAAACCCCAACTATAAAAATCCAACCTATTCCCGCCGTCATTGATCACAACTGGAATAGGTTGGGAGGGTGCGATATTGAAGCTGGGAGGAAGGTCTCCTGGTATATCAAAAAAAGGAAAGGCAGCCTGCAACTCTTCAGGTGAAAGGGTTAAAGTAAATCGTCCACACATAGGACCTCTGTTATTGGATTTTGACGGGACTGACTGTATTGTAGCTGAAGTAGGGTTTAAAAAAAATACCCCTTGACCTGAGGGGGGCAGGCCAAGGAGTAATGCGATTATCACATAACAGCCAAACGCTGTCAAGACGCTTGGAAATGGATGCCAAGCTCCCTTTGGTACAGAACCTGAGATCTGGATCCAAGGCCAGGATCTCTGACACTGCTGGCAAATCACTTTACCTTGGATCGAACCCGGGCTTGATATTGATCCAGGTAAAATCAAAATCTGGCCCCGAGTAGAAATATTCTCAAGCGGCATCAGATTGCTGGCTGGAATAGAGAGATTTTCTGGAGGTGATGTAGGCGCTGGAGGAGGGCTGTACTGATAACTTTTCAAAACCCGCGGTAAAGTTCAATACACCCAGATTTATGATAATCTCTGTCCTTCCGGGACAAAAGGAGTGATCAAAATTTCATTGACTGCGCCTAACACTGCCAGCGCAGCCTGATAACCTTTGGATATTTTGAGAGATTGGATGGTCCAGCTTCCAGCGACCAACCTGCTAGTTTTGCCCTCGACCCGGTAATACTCTGAATCAGCCTCAGGGAGGATGTTCAGATCTTTCGACGCTTCCTGAAAACCTGCCCCCAGGGCTTTAAGGTAGGCTTCTTTGGCTGACCAGAGGGAAAAGAATTCCTCCAGGTAGCGGGCCTCAGGCACACTGGTGAGGAATTCCTGCTCCCGGATGCTGAAATGGTTCCTGAGGATGGTCTGCAGATTGGTGATCTTGTAGACCTCCTGAACATCGATGCCTAGCGGGTTGGCTAGATTCAGGCCGACAAGCAAGATGTTCTTTGAATGGGAAAGATTGAACTCAATTTCCGAACTCTCCAGGTAGGGTTTCCCCCTCGGATCAATCCTGATCGGAACGCTGGCGGGTTCTGCGCCCAGATAGGAAGCCAGTATCAGCCGTAAAATACCCCGGCTGAGAATAAATTCAGCTTGTTTTTCAGGTATTTTGAATCTACTAAGGCGCTGGTGTTCTTCCCTGGAGAGGAGTTTATTCAGTTTTTGGGATTGCCCCTGCCAATCCTCCCGCTGGATTTTCCAGACCTGGACCTGCCCGCCTTGAAGCTTCCAGTTCCTGTTTTCAGCTATCACGATATTTGTTCCAGGATGCAGGGACTGTAATCCCCTGTAAGCTGAGTTGATTCAATCTGGATTGGTAGGCAGCTCCTTGCATCAGGGCATCTGCAACTTCCACAACTCCCCGATTTTCTGGAGCTTCCAGGCTGGTGCCCCGGGCCCAGTCATTAAAGGCGCCCATTGAGGGACCACACCAGATCTGGTAGTCGAGCAATCTCTCCGGGATTCCCTGGATCCCCCAGTGAGTTGCCAGTCCCAGATACCATCTGAAAATCAAAGCCATTTTACGTTTTGGATTTCCCCGGGCTTTTTCTAGTTGGCTGGGATCGCGTTCGCTGAAGAAGCTCACACACTGATCCCAGATCGAATCCAGGCTGTTCTGAAAGATCTTTTCCTCCAGTTCCTGCCGGAGAGAGGGTTCCAGGGTTTCGATCCCCTGATTGGCCTGGTAGACCTCATACAGTCTCTGGGACCTCATCGGGAACATAGTTCCCCGTTTCAGCACCTGGACTTTCACGCCCATCTCAAACATATCTGCCGAGGGAGCCATCATCACGTCTGGAGCAGCGGCGCTGCAAAGGGCGAGTTTAACTTCCGGTGAAGTTCCCGCTTCCAGGCAGGCTTGATTAATGGATCCGGTCACAACGTAAGCAGCACCCATCGCAAAGGCGCCCAGCACGGAGGCTGGAGTACCAATGCCGCCTCCGGCCCCAATTCGCACCTGAACAGGAAAATTATGCTGGGCCTGGGTTTCGTTCCTGAGGGCAATGATCGAAGGCAGCAAACCTACCAGGGGCCGATTATCGGTATGGCCCCCCGAATCTGCCTCGACAGTAATGTCGTCTGCCATGGGAACTGTTCTCGCCAGTTGGGCTTGCTGGGGGGTGATCCGGCCTTCCTGGACCAGTTGGTTGAGGATCTTCTCCGGGGCAGGATTCAGGAATTGGACCGCGACTTCGGGCCGGGATAATTTTGCAATGACTTTGTTGTGAATGAGGGGTTTACCAGAGCTGTCTGCAGACAATCCAGCTGCCCGGTACTGGACCACTGTGGAGGTCAGCCTTAAAAATGCCGAGGCTTCGATGGTCTGGATTTTATGCTCCAGAAATAGATCGACGGCTTTTTGTTCCAGGGCAGGTTCCTGAGGACTATGGATCAGGTTAAATGCAAAAGGACCAGCTGGCAGCTGGTTCTGAATAGCCTTGATGGCATCCAATAATTTTGCTGGGGAAGTACCTCCAGATCCATAGGATGCCAGGTAACCTGCTTTGCCAAGGGTAGTGACCAGTTCGACCCCTGAGATGGCATTGGCCATCGAACCGGCCATGTAGGGGGCTTTTAGTCCATGCCAGGAGAGGAAGGCTGGATCTCCAAATAAAGACCCTGAGATTGGCTGTAAGGACGCCACAGCCGGAATCCCTGCTTCAGGGGAATCTCCCAGCACCAATCTTCCGCCAACCACGGCTGCAATGCTACCCTGATGATCCAGCAGGTAACAAGGGGAATTGAGATCTTGAAGTGCTGCTCGGATATCCTCCGGAGTTACCAGAATTTCATCTTCCGGCCCCTGCCAGGAGCCTAGGATCGTTTTTGGGCGGGAGTAAAAAAGTGATGTCATAACCTGGTTGATCTCCTTGATTGATCAGATAGTTTCCAGGGCAAGATTTTTAACCTGGTATATTCGCTGGGAGCCTTTCCAGAGGTGGCAGTCAGCTGAGATCTCCCAACCCTTTGAAGTTTGTTGGAAATTGGCAAGATGCAAGTCAATGGCCAGCTTATCAACCCCGGGAGTGATTTGCCCCCGATATTTCCAGTTGAGGGACGAACCGGGTTTAATCCTCCAATCTTTCCCGGGTGGAACTCCCCAGGTGTCGGCAGCTGATCTTAATGCCTGGGCCATGAGTTCGACTCCCAGAGAGCCAGGCATGACTGGATCCTGGTAAAAATGGGCTTGATAGAACCAGGCATCAATAGGTACGGCCTGTTCCAGGAAGAGATATCCCCGGCCGTGATCTCCTCCCTGGCGGGAAATCCAGATCCGATCCACAATTGGCAGGCTGGCAGTGCCGTTCAGGCTCCTGGATCTTGGAGAGGGTGTAAGTGAGCTCCATTCTCCAGCTTCCGGGTTTTCACGGTACCAGCTGAGGATTTGCTGGTTGGCATCCAGTCCAACCTGGTTCTGGAGCATCGGGAGAGGAAAATAACCAAATGATGACCGGCCGCGATAAAAAGGCTCCTTACCCCAGCTTAGCTCGAAGCTATAATTCTGAATGATGACATCCTCGAGGGAACTGGACGACAACAATTCAACTTTGTTCCTGATCAGGTTGCCGGGATTCTCAGGCCAGTTCAGCAGTAGGCCTTCGCCATCCAGATTCCGGAAATAAAGATCCTGGGCTTCCCTGCCTTTGATACTGCCCAGGTAGGCGGATAAAAACCCGCAGGGCTGCAGAGCCAATTCCATGATCGCGACATGGGGCAAATTTTGGGATGTGCCATTTCCATACCAGCTGTCAAAGTCAAGATCAAACTCGCTGACCAAAGAGGATCCTTCCCGAACCTGCCCAGCTGATCCTTGAATCGAAATGACCCGGTCTATAAATTGCAGATCCCCATTCGGAAGGCGGGGTATCCGGCGGTCCCCAAATCCACTGAAGGTCTCTCCAAAACATTGGCGATGGTCACCCCGGGTAAAGGCCTGAATTTGTCTTTGGGTATAGAGGACCTCAGGATTTGAATAATCCGTGGGCTGGTCTTGCAGGGTGATGGCCTGAAGACCAATCATCTTGGCCAGATTCTTGGTCAGGGATTGCTGTTGATCCAGGTACTGTTGGTGACCGCTGGCCAGATCAGCCGAGATCCGGTCCAGATGGTCAAAATAATCTAGTTCAGCCCCCCGGGGTTGAGAGAGGATGGGATGGGGTTCAAGACTTCCTTTAATGGAAAGTGGAATTGAGGATCGATCTGGAGGTACCCTTTCCCCGGGCACCAATATCTCAGATGTTTGTTCTGCGGGCGGAAGCTCCTGGATTGGAAATAGAGCCTGTAATTCAAGCTCAACACCATGGCTGAGCAGCAGACTGATCACTTTTAAGATCCCATGCAGATCAGGCTGGTATTTTTTATTGATCGGGATCACAGCATGGGGTTTGCCTGTCAGGATTTTTTCGATCCAGCGTGAGCAGGTCTTTTGGGGCCCCATTTCGATGAAGATCCTGGCACCGTCTGCATAGACTCGATCCACCAGCTTGGGAAAATCAACAGGTTTACAGGTCATCCTGGCCATCGAATCTGCCAGGGATTCTACCTGCAAATTGAGCTCCCGATAATCAGCCGCAGAAAAGAAACTGATCCCGCTCTGGGCATTAATCTGATTGGTGTACAGATCGACAAAGGCTGGAAAGCTGGATTCCATGGTCGGGTTATGGATAACGGTGTTAAAAGGCATGGGCAGGGCACGGCAATCCAGGTCTTTGATCACACGCTGGCAGGCCTGCTTTTCTCCAGAAATGACTACTTCGTCATCCGTATTCTGAATGGTGAGGAAAGCCAGGGGTTCCCGGTCGCAAGCTGCCTGGGCCTTTCCCCGATCAGCCTTTAGGATAAAGGAGCTCCAGAAATCCTCTGGAAGATCCTGATCTGACCAATAACTCCGCACTGCCAGCATTTGACCTGCAAGTTGGTTTTTAAATAGCAGGGATTCCTTCCATGATATCGATATCTCCTGGGGATTCTGCCAGATCTTGTTGGCCCAGAGCATACTGATCTCACCCAGACTGTAGCCCAGGGCTGTATCTGGTTTGATGCCAAAGATCTGCTCCAGGATCAGCGTGTAGATGACTGACAGGCTGATGCCAGACTCGATCAGCTCGTTTGGATAATTATAAAAATCAGCCATTACCTGATCTGGATTTGGGGCAGGATCCCCCTTGGAAGTCCGGAGAAATAGAAAATCCTCTGCCAGGGAATGGCTGAGATCAGGGATCAACTCCTGGGCAGCTCGCTGCAGGCCAGGGAAGGAGAAGAACAGCTCCCGGCCCATACCAGGGTAAGAATTGAACGCCCCGGGATAAACGAAGGCGATCTTCTCAGAGCCCAGGGGATTGGCTGTAAAATAACTACCTTGGGGGGAACTCCAATTAACCCCTGTCCGGAAAGTTTCCTGGATGCCGGAGCGGGCGTGGTGAACCTCTTTGAACAGCTCATCGCGGTTTTTTCCAATCAAACAGCAAATGTAGGGCTCAGTTTTTTGGAAATATTTCGTATAGACAGTATAGGCCAGAGACTTGAGGGAACCGGGTTTCCCGAGCAGTCCTTCTATTTTTCCGAGACGATCCAGCAGCTCTGTTTCAGTTGGAGCAGAGAGAGGAAATAAATAGGGATCCGAAGTGTTGACAATACGAAGCCTGATCGGCGCGGCCGGCTGAATGATCTCCTCCAGCTGAAAAATCACCTCGGGACCATCCGATTTTCCGCAGATCAACAAGGCGGACCGGGTGAAGTCTCCCCTTCGGGATAACCAGGGTCGATGTTCCAAATTAATATAGAATGGATCTTGTTTGAGATCGGGGGGGAATACACTTGATTTGCGATCTGATTTGGGTATTGTGTTGAGGCGGATCGCTGTGGCTGCCTGGATCAGATTGATGATCTCGGGTGTTTGAGGCCCCGGGACATCGATGCTTCCCACCGCGATCGGGTGTTCGCCGACCCGATCCTGGAAGACCTCTGTGAGTATCTGGGCTGCAGCCTGGGAAGCTGGTTGATAGGCCCCGCTGATTTCAAGATAATCCACACTTGAGTGAGCGGAAGCTGAGGCAGGAAAGGATCTGATAATAATTGAATCAGGGGCAGCTTTATTGAGTGAGGAAAGCACCACAGCGGCAGAACCCGATTGGCTGTTTTCTAGGAGCAGGACATGGTCCTGCCCGCCATTGTGGATCAGCTCGCCGGCTTGTTTGATCCATTGGGGGAGTTGGCTAGATGCTGGCGACAGCTGGTTTATTAGACCAAAGTCCTGTTCCAGCAGGGGCAGATAATGGCCGAGCTCCACCTGGGATGAATCCCGGAAGATCGTCAACCGGTCCGAGTTTCCGACCCCGGCGTTCTCCAGGGCCTGGTAGATGACCTCTCCCGCATGTTCCACCAGGGCAGGATTTGTGCTGCCCTTATCGATCAAGTTTTCCTCAAACTGCTTTAGTGACCCACACCATTGGAAGGAAAGAGCCATTCCTGAAATAATTAGATCCATACCGGCTCGTTCTCCAGGTGATTTTGTTTGAAAAGTTCGTATAGTTTTTCGTTTAGGGTGATCTCTGCATCGATGACTTCTGAATACACCAGTCCATTCTCATCATGGCTGATCACATCAGCAACCAGTTTATGGGGAGTTATTTTTTTCACCTTCATCGTGGCATAGCTAACCTCGCCATCCGGAATAGGTTGGTATTGGATGCCTCCAGCGATCTGAAGCGGCAGACCAAGGATTCCCTGCTGGTGATGAGCCCAGATCAGCAGGGACTCTGTAAATGCACGTCGGCCAGGTAGGGATTGAATTCCCTGATCGGGAACTGTCCCAGGTCCTCTGCAGGGAATTGATCCAATCTGCAGCGGGTGGTTAAACCCTTGGAATCGATATTGATTACCTCCCGAATACCCTGGAATCTGACGCCGTGGAATAATATTTTGGAACTATATAATGATTCCCCATCGATCCTGGATCCGGTCCTGAGGTCAAAACCATCAAGAACAGGCCTTGGCGGTAGTGTTTTCCTGAGTTCAACCCGGGCCTGATAATGGAACCTCTTTTTTCCATCCGCTGTTTGGCTGCTGATCTTTCCTTCAAAAACCAGAATTTCGGGATCCTTCTCCAATTCTTTTAGTTCCAGCAGGTATTCGATGGGAGATCCAGATCTCAAATACAATTCCCTTAAAGACCTGATAATCCTTGATCCCATAGAAATGGAACTTCGGATAGAGGGCCTGGCAGGAATTGATGAACCAGGCAACTGCACAAACGGTGGGCAGCACGGCATTTCCGCCGATCACATGATCGACCAGGAAGGGATTTTCTTCCAGACTCAACTGGCGGGCGATCCGATAGGTTTTTAAATCCCTGGGAAAATTCTGGGGAGGAACTGGCAGCGGATCTCCAATCACATGCTGGGGATTATCCTGGAAATTCGCTAGCAGGCCGACCAGAGCCCGGGTCCCAGCCTCAGGTGAGATCAGGGGCACATTTCTCCGGGTCAGGATGCGCTTTAACTGGGGAGTTACCATACCTCCGTCCCAGGGACCCCAGCCTATGGATAAAACCTGGCATTCCGGCTGGGCAAGTTTAAGATGGTGAGCCAATTTATTAAGGATCTCGTTGCTGATGCTGTAATCAGCCTGGCCGGCGTTGCCATAAAACCCTGCTACTGAAGAGAACAAGATCAGAAAATCGAATTGTTTAACGGGGATCAGTTCGAGTATATTCTTGAGTCCACCAATTTTTACACCGTAAACCAGGTCAAAATCAGATTCGGTTTTTTCCTCGATGTATTTATCAGCCAGGGCACCTGCTCCATGCAGCAGGGCGTTTATGCTGCTGATCCTGGATTCTAATTTGGCGTTCAGATCATCTGAATCAGTGATATCAACTTGGATATATTCCGCTTTTCCCCCAGAACGAGAGATCTTATCTAGAGTATCAAGAATTTCCCGGCTGGACAGAACCTTGTTTACCTCCCGGCCAATTTCCCGGGGTGAAACTTCGAGTTTTTGCTCTCGATGGTAATCGAGGGCAGCCCCCTTCAGATCTGATTCATCGATCAAACCTGAAGCCCAGGAGGGTTCCTTTTTAAGTACCGGCGAACGACCGATTAATGTAAACCGGGACTGATACTCTTCTGCCAGGGCAACTGCATTAAGGGCAGTGATGCCTTTTCCGCCACCGCTGACCAGAAAATGGGTTTTTTCCGATGGCGGATGATATCCTGAATTACTCATATTTATCTTCCGTTTTCCCGGACGATCGTGGACCGCCCGTTCTTGCTGATCCCAACTTCTGTCACTCCCCGATCCGGATCTCGGACTTCCTGGAGCAGTAAACCCCCAACTTCCTGGCTGGAGAACTCAGGGCTGAGGTCAACAAACCTGCAAAAAACATCCGGCCATTCCCAATTCAGGGTCTTGACCAGGCCGGATAAACCCGAACCTTCCTGGAATGTTTGGTTATTCCGCAGGCCCAGAGCCCCATCTGTTCGGGTGACTGACAGGAAATAATTCCTGGCACCGGATTCCAAATGATTCAGATCGGTTTTTATAGATCCGGTCATCAGGAAGACCTGTTTGATGATCTCTTCTTCCTGGTCCGAGAACAATCCGTTTTTCAGGCCCGGGGGATGGAGATGAATTAAACCTGCCGGTTCGCCATATTTTGCCCTTAAGACCTCTAAAAGACTGTTGATAGCCTCTTTTCCAGGCTGTTCTTGAGTCAGATACTCGATATCCCGGGGCAATGTCCGCTTATCCCGGATCAGGAGATCTTTAGGATAAATCCAGAGGATCACTTTCCATCCTTCTGAGGTTAATTGTCTGGCAACCTCAGGAGCAGTGTCCGTGCCATCGTCTGTGATAATGATCGGTCTCAGCGGCGAGGGGGTGAATTCCAAGCGATCGGGTTCAGGCAGGCTGACTAATTTAACTGGCGTGTTCTGGACCTCTAGCTGATCAGCTTTTTTTTTCTCTTCCGGAGCGGGTGTTTCCTCCAGGTTGGGGCCGGTTTTTGAACTGCTCATTAAGGTGACGATTTGACCCAGGGTTCTCAATTCAGCCAGCACCTCAGCCTCAATAGCAGGCAGGCCAGGAACCTGATCCTCCATGGCTCCGAGGATCTCAACTCGCTTGATGGAGTCGATGCCCAGGTCTGCTTCCATATCCATATCTGCTTCCAGCATTTCAGCTGGATAGCCGGTTTTCTCAGCCACGATCTCCAGCAGGACAGCTGTCAGTTCAGTCACAGAATGCCCGGAATTTGATGGTGTTGCTTTTGCAGGGGATGGTGCTGATTCCGCTGCCATCTGAGGAGCTGCCTCCCGGGAGGCAGTATCTGGATCTGGGGCTTCAGATGGGCTGCCTGCTTCCAGGTTCATATAGTCGACGATCTGTTGCAGGGTTCGGGTTTGAGCCAGGACTTCAGTATCGGCTGCCGGAAGAGTCGGGAACTGATCCTCCAGGGCTCCCAGGATCTCAACTCGTTTGATGGAGTCGATGCCCAGATCCGCTTCCAGGTCCATGTTCAGCTCAAGCATCTCAGCGGGATAGCCGGTTTTATCGGCTACGATCTGGAGCAGGGCTTCTGATAAATCCTGGGTGGATATGGTCTCGGTTCTTTTACTTGCCTGTGGGGGCAGAGCCGGCACTTTTGCAGCCCTGGTCGGGGAGGTGTGCTCTGCTTCGGGAACCTGTTCATCAAGAACTATGGGCGGCTCCTGGACAACCCATTCAGCCGCGATCGGATCAGGCGCTGAAGTTGTTTTCTGCCCCGTTGGGATTGCCTTGACCCGGAGCGCAGGCTGACCACCTTCCAGAGCAGTGAGGAATCGATCAGAAAAATCTGCCTGCTGTGCCAGGAAATCCTGATGGACCCGCAGTCCCTGTTCCCGGAGGGTATGGAAATTATCCAAAGTGCGCTGCAAGGATTCAAGAATGCCGACGGTACCAGTATGGCCATTTCCATTGTCCAGTACTTTTCCCTGCTGATTGAGCACGGTAGTGATCAACTGGAGATATTCGGCCTGTTGAGAGATATACTGCTGGTGGATCTCCATGGTCCTGGCCTGGTGATTATATGTGTGATCCAGAGCCCGAGATATGCCGTGGGAAGAGAGCTGGGATGAAGATTTGCCGTTCACCTCCGGGACCTCTTTCACGGAATCAGATTGCCGATTTTCTGCTCCGGCAGGTTCTTGGGCTGGGGAAGTGCTCTCTGAGACGGTTAACTTTGCGCCATCTCCACAATCGATCTGATGCTCACTATTCAGGGCATCCTGAAATTTTCGCTGACGTTCCTCACTGGTGATATTGCTGCCATTCAATTGTATTTGGAATTTAGCCATAGTTCTACCTTCCTTATTGATTTCCTTCAGATTTAACCCATCCAGGTTCTAACTGATAGGGATCGATATCCCGGATCGGCAAACCGAGAACCTGTAAAGTCACAGCAGCTTCGCGCAATTGGCGGTCGCTTGATTTATCCCTGCTGGGATTGATTGATATGCTGGTATGTGGTCTTCCATCCAGAATGTCCTTGACCAGGTTTCCAAGAACCTGCCTGGGACCGATCTCCACGAAGATCCGGCCGCCGTTCTGGTAAATCTCCTCGATCTGGGTGTTAAATACGACCGGATGAAGGATGTGGCTGGACAGGATCTCCTGACCTTTTTTGGGATCTTTCGGGTAGATCTTTCCAGTGGTGTTGGAATATACCGGGATCGAAGATTGCTGGAACTCCTCCTGTTTGACTGCCTCAGCAAAAGGTCTCGAGGCATGTTCCACCAGGGGTGTGTGAAAGGCAGCGGAGACCGGAAGCTGGGTTACTTTGAAACCCGATCCAGTCAGGACCTGGTCAGCTTGATTGATAGCCTCCCGGGGTCCGGCCAGGACGAATTGGGAGGGAGAGTTCTCATTGGCGATCAGTACATCCTTCAGGTCTTTGATCTGATTCTGGATTTCCTCCCGGGTCCCCTACACAGCTGCCATGGTCCCGGCATCAAAGTCCTTATCCTCTGGCGGCCGCATGGCCTTACCGCGGGCTTTGACCAGCCTCAGGAAGGCATCGTCGGTTAACGACCCACCAACCCAGAGAGCTGTGAGTTCTCCAAAGCTGTGGCCGGCAGCCATATCTGGTTTGAATCCCGCCGCCTGGAGGATTTTGAAGATCCCAAAACTGACCACACCGATCCCAGCCTGGGCATAATCGGTCTCTCTTAAGGCGAGATTCTGCAGTTCGAGCTGTTCTTCTGAAAATCCCGGCGCTGGAAAGACCACACTGGACAATGCGGGCTGGCCTTCGGAGAGGAATAACTCATCCATGGCTTCAAATGCCTGCAGGACGGGTGGGAAATTGATCGCTAATTCACTGGCCATACTCAGATATTGAGATCCCTGTCCCGGGAAGAGAGCGACAATCTTCTCGTCAGCCGTGATGCCTTTGGCGCGGTAGATAATACCCCGGGGATGGTCCCAACCCTCAGCTTCAGGCTGTTTAGCGAGCAGCTTGGCTGCTTCTTGAAGGAATTTCAAAGCTTCCTCGCGGGAATCTGCCACAAACCCCACCCGGGGTTGGCCCTGGGTTGGCAGGCTGTTTTTTGATTCCTGGAGAATTTTCCTGTAAACATCCTCTGCCTGGCCTGTTTGCAGGCCTTCAATGGCAGCATTCAATTTTCCGAGCAGCAGATCGACAGAATCCGCAAAGATCAGGAATGTTTGCGATACCGATCCCAGGCGGCGGTAGGGTTGAAGCTTGGAGACATATTCTTCGAGAACCACATGAAAATTGGTTCCTCCAAACCCGAACGCACTAACGGCTGCCCTGCGGGTAGGTGCCTGGTTCTGTTTGAACCAGGGGCGGGTAGTGGTGTTCAGATAAAAATGGCTGTCTTCGATAGCCAAAACCTCAGCGGGCTGGGTGACGTTAATGGTGGGTGGTAAAACCTTTTGATGCAGCGCCAGGGCTGCCTTGATCAACCCAGCAGCGCCAGCGGCGGCCTTGGTATGACCGATCTGAGATTTGACAGACCCGATCGCGATGGTTTGTTTATTGCCGTTGGGAGTGCCAAATACAGCCTTCAAACCGTTAAATTCTGCCGGATCTCCGGCTTTGGTGCCGGTTCCATGGGCTTCGACCAGCCCAACTGTCTGAGGGGCGAAACCGGCATCCTGATAGGCCCGTTCAATTGCCAGGGACTGGCCGGCAGGACGAGGAGCATAGATGCTTTTGAACTTTCCATCGCTGGAGCTTCCGATCCCGCGTATCAGGGCGTAGATCCGGTCCCCATCCCGTTCAGCATCTTCGAGGCGTTTGAGCACTACCATACCCAAACCTTCACCTATCAACATGCCATCGGATTCCTGGTCAAAAGGACGGATCTTCTGGGAGGGTGAAAAGGCTGGAGTTTTGCTGAAACAAAGATAAGTGAAGGGTGAATTATCAGCATCCACACCGCCGCTGATCATCATATCAGCCCGGCCCTCGACCAGTTCGCTGACAGCTGTTTTCAGAGCTGCCAGGCTGCTGGCGCAGGCAGCATCCACCACGCTGTTCATGCCTCCCAGATCGAGGCGGTTAGCAATCCGGCCAGCTATAACGTTCCCCAATAAACCCGGGAAAGAATTTTCATTCCAGGGCGCATAAGCAAGTTTGATCTTTTCAATGATCTTTTCAGTGTCCTCCGGGGAGATACCACTGCTTTCCAGGACCCTCTCCCAGATAGGATATTGGAGGCGGGATGTCAGGTCAGTTATTAATTTTTGGCCGCCGGCAACCCCCAGAACAACCCCGATATTTTCCCTGTTGAACTCCCTGTCCAGACCGTACCCGGCGTCTTGCATGGCGTCCCTGGCAACTACCAGGCCCAAGAGCTGGCTGGAATCGGTCACCTCCAGCAGGTTGGGGGGTAAACCGAACTCCAGAGGATCAAAATCGATGTCAGGGATGAATCCACCCACTTTACAATAGGTTTTATCTTCTGCCGTGGGATCTGGATCATAATAATCCCTTGGGTCCCAACGGGAGGGCGGTACATCAGTGATGCCATCAATTTTGTTGAGGATATTATCCCAATACTCGGTCAGGTTGGCTGACTTGGCGAAGACAGCTGCCTGGCCGATGATTGCTATGGGTGTTTTTTGTAATAAGTTGCTGCTCATAAATCACTTGCTCCTGCGAAACTTTTCTTGAATTGGATCCGGAATACTCAGGCCAGATCCCGGTTGGTTTTTATTTTTGAAATCAACAGGCTGGAACCTCCTACCAGGACCACTCCCAGGGAGATTTTTAGCAGATCACCGACCAGGAAGGGATAGAATCCTAATTGGAGGGCATTGTTTTCTCCCACAAAACGGGCCAGCCAGATCAATCCAAAGGCATAGATGATCAAATTTCCTATCACCATCGCTGTCGCAGCCTGGGGGACGGAGCGTTTAAATTGCATTTCGGAGATCAATCCGACAACAAAAGCAGCTGCCAGGAATCCAAATAGATAACCCCCGGTTGGTCCGGTCAATGTCAGCCACCCAGATTTCCCGCCAGCGAAGATCGGGAGTCCCAGAGCGCCCTGGGCCAAGTAGGAACCAACCGCGGCTGCGCCTCTGTTTTTTCCCAGGATCAGCCCTGCCAGGAGAACCACCAGGGTCTGACCTGTGATCGGAACCGGGCTGAAGGGGAGCTGGATCGAGATCTGGGCGCCGATCGCTATCAACCAGGATGTTCCCAATACCAGGGCGATGTTGATGACCCGGTTTGGGAGAGCTTTTTGGGGGAAATAATATGGCTGTATAGTTCATAATAACCTCAGAGGGTAATGGATTGAATGGCTCGGTTTAAGGAGTTGGTTCTAGTGATACCAGGAGCACCCCTTTATCCACCTGGGATCCTGGAGTGGTTAGAACGTTGGTGACTATGCCCGCTGTAGGCGCCCGCAATTTCATCTGCATTTTCATAGCTTCCTGGATCAACAGGGTTTCACCCTTTTTGACCTGGTCACCGATCTTGACCATAATATCGATGATCAATCCCGGCATGGGTGAGAGGATATTGCCGATTTTGCGGCTGGTTTCCTGGATGGGAGTTTGAAACCCCATCACAACTTCCGCGCTGAGATGATTTCCATCGATCTGGATATCATATAGCCCGGAGGGATTGGATTCCACATGGGCTTCAATATTCCGGTTGTGCCCCCGGATGACATGCAGGCCGTTGTTGTTCAGCGAATCCATGTTGTAGGAGATCCGATCACCATTTACCACCAGGGTGTCATTTTCGATGCTGACTTCGTAAGTCCGATTTCCAATATTTACTCTGTAGTCTGCCATTGTGCCCTCAATAACTCATACTCTTCTAGTATTAAAAGTCTCTGAAATATCTGTTCCCGCCAGGCCATCTGCCGCCAGAAATTCTCCTCCGGGTGGGGGAGCAGTCTGGGCTGGTTATTTTTTTGATGAATATGGAGGGCTGCCGCGACGGCGGCATCCCGGGTCAAGGATTCATCTGGAACCTGCTCCTCAGGGTAAAAATCATCCAGGAATGAGGTAGTGATATTTCCAACCTGGTAAGGGTGGGATTCCAGGATCTGATTCAGGAAAATTAGATCGGTTTTTAGCCCGCCGATCTGGTATTCCTTGATGCCCCGCCTCAAGCGTTCGATTGCGATTTGGCGATCTGGTCCCCAGGCGATGAGTTTTGAAATCAGAGAATCATATGCCGCAGTAACTGTCATGCCTTGATAGAGCGCGCTGTCAACCCGTATTCCGGGACCACCGGGTTCTTTTAAGTAAGATACTTCGCCGGAGGTAGGCAGGAAATCATCTTCTGGATTTTCAGCCAGGATCCGGGCTTCTATGGCAGCACCCCGAAGCAGGATTTCTGATTGTTGGGTTTGGATTTTTCCAGTTGTCGCCAGGAGGATCTGCTCTCTGACCAGGTCGCAACCGGTAACCATCTCAGTCACGGGATGTTCAACCTGGATCCTGGGATTGACCTCGATGAAATAGAATTGTTTGTTCTGGTCCATCAGGAACTCGACTGTACCAAGGCTGCGGTAAGCCATTTTCCTTCCCAGCTCCCGGGCTGCTTCTGTGATGCATTCCCTCTCAGAGGCAGATAGATTTGGCGCGGGTGATTCTTCGATCAGTTTTTGATGGCGGCGCTGGATTGAGCATTCCCTTTCTCCAAAACTGATCACATTGCCCTGGCCGTCTCCCAAAATCTGGACTTCTATGTGGCGGGCCTGTTGTACCAGTGGTTCGAGGTAGATCGTACCGTCCCCGAAAGCTGCCTGAGCTTCATCGCGGGCCAGGCTGAGCACATCATTTAATTCTTGATGGGAACGAGCCAGGCGGATACCTTTTCCACCGCCACCAGCAGATGCTTTCACAAGTACGGGAAATGATAATCCTGTCCTGAGCATGTGATCGGCATGCCCCTCGCTGATTGGTTGATCGGGACCGGGCAGCACCAGCAGACCAGCCTCCCGGGCTGCTTTTCTGGCAGATAATTTATCACCAAAGATCGCCATGGTCTCCGGGCGGGGACCGATAAAGATCAAGCCAGCCTCTTCAACAGCCTGGCCAAAATGGGGGTTCTCGGATAGAAATCCGTATCCCGGGTGGATGGCATCTGCGCCAATTTGCCGCGCGGCATCAAGAATGGCTCCAATGTTCAGGTAGCTCTGGGATGCATTGGTGGGGCCTATAAAGACAGCCTCATCGGCGTAGCGGGTGTGCAGGGAATTCTGATCAGCATCAGAATAGACTGCGGCACTGGAGATACCCAGTTCCCGGCAGGTCCGCATGATCCTGATGGCGATTTCGCCTCGATTAGCTACCAATAATTTCATCAATATCTACCTGTTAGAGAGGGATATTCCCGTGTTTTCTGTTGGGAGTGGTTTCCCTCTTATCTTGAAATGTTTCCAGTGCCTGAATGATCCTTCCCCGGGTTTCAGAGGGGGTGATGATATCGTCCAGGTGACCTTCTCCGGCTGCCAGGAAAGGAGAAGCCAGGTTCTCCCGATAGGCTTGAGAGAGGGTCTCTTCCAGCTTCTGCGGGTGATCCGCTTCCGCCAGTTCCTTTCGGTGCAGCACCTGCACGGCTCCCCGGGGACCCATTACTGCGATCTCAGCCTGGGGCCAGGCAAAATTCTGATCCCCAGCCAGATGTTTGGACCCCATTACTATATAGGCACCGCCATAGGCCTTCCTTAATATCAGGGTGATTTTTGGAATCGTGGCTTCCGCATAGGCATAGATCAGCTTAGCGCCATGGCGAATGATGCCTTCGTGTTCCTGCTCGATTCCCGGCAAAAATCCGGGAGTATCGACCAGCGTGATGATCGGGATGTGGAAGGAATCACAAAATCTAATAAACCTGGCTGCTTTGTCCGAAGCATTAATATCGATCACACCTGCCAGATGGTCGGGCTGATTGGCAACAAACCCAACAACCTGACCCATTATCCTGCCATATCCGATGACAATATTCCTGGCATAATCCTCCTGGATTTCGAAAAAATCACCCCGGTCCACCAGCAGCTCCAGCACTTTATGGATATCATAAGGTTCGTCTGCCTGAAGAGGCACAACCCCGGTAAAGTCAGGATCGGTATCCTCGCCCCTGACTGGTGTCTTCAGCAGTGGAGGGGGTGTGAGGTTGTTGGCCGGAAGGTAGCTCAACAATCTCCGGACCTGTTGAAATACTTCTTTTTCATCTCCGGCTTTAAAATGAACCACACCACTGCGAGCATGGTGAATATCCGCGCCGCCGAGGGATTCCAGGTCTATATCTTCCTGGGTGACCTGTTTAATGACATCCGGGCCGGTGATGAACATCTGCGATGTGCCTTCCACCATAAACACAAAATCAGTTATGGCCGGAGAATAGACCGCACCCCCGGCACAGGGACCCAGGATAACCGAGATCTGGGGAATTACCCCGGATGCTTTGACGTTGCGATAGAAAATGTCTCCATAAGCTGCCAGGGAGTTGACTCCTTCCTGGATGCGAGCTCCTCCGGAATCATTCAAGCCGATCAAGGGTGCGCCGTTCTGGAGAGCAAGATCCATGATCCGGGCAATCTTCTTGCCGTGGACCTTGCCGACCGAACCTCCCATCACAGTGAAGTCTTGCGAGAAAATATATACCGGCCTGCCTGCAATCGTACCTTTGCCAGTGATAACCCCATCGCCGTAGGTGGGAGTTTTGCCATTACTGGAAGGATCACCCTGCAGCGCGGCGAATAAGCCGATCTCTTGAAAGGATCCAGAGTCGAGCAAGGCAGCAATTCTTTCCCGGGCGGTCTGTTTCCCTTTTTTATGCTGCTGTTGGATGCGCGTTTCCCCTCCGCCGAGCAGTGCCTGGGTTCTTTTTTGTTCAAATGTGCCGTTCATACCAGCCATAAATATCTGACACCTCAGGGTTTCCACCCCATACATGCACGGTACAACACGATTTTTCTAATAGTGATACGTCCTATATTGAGGACGGATAATTAGGGATCAGCACTCTTCAAGGGATGTTCCCGCTGAAGATTGGGTTAAAAAGTTCTGTCGACAGCTAGAAATCACCAATTTTTAATGGGGGATCGGAATTGGTTATTAACTTCCTGTAAGATTTGATGAGGGCTGGCGGTTCTTCGGAGGGGAATGAATACAATAGAGGGAATATATCTAAGACAGAGGAAATAGTGGACAACAAAAAATTACTGAACATTTTTATTATTGTATTTATCGATTTGCTGGGATTTGGATTAATACTTCCCCTGCTGCCGTTTTACGCGGATCAATATGGAGCCACACCGTTGATAGTGGGTTTGCTGACTGCCAGTTATGCGGCAGCCCAGCTGGTAGGAGCGCCTATGTTGGGGCGGCTGTCGGACCGGTTTGGCCGCAGACCGCTGTTGTTAATCAGCATTTTCGGCACTTTTTTGGGTTTTTTGTTATTTGGGGCGGCAGAACCCCTGGGAGCATCCCTGGCTGCCTGGCTCAACATTCCTCTATATACCATGATCCTCGCGATCTTGTTTTTCAGCCGGACCCTGGATGGTTTCACTGGTGGGAACATCTCTGTCGCCCAAGCCTATATCACTGATGTAACCACAGAAGAGAACCGGGCCAAAGGATTGGGATTGGTAGGCGCGGCCTTTGGACTGGGTTTTGTGGTAGGCCCGGCTATGGGCGGATTCCTGAGTGGTTTTGGACTTGCGACCCCGGCTTATGCAGCGGCCGGTTTATCAGCGATCAATTTAATAATGGTCGCCCTCTGGCTCCCGGAATCCCTGCCAGAAGAAAACCGGACCTCGGGAGACCAGAAAAAGAACTCTCCCGGGTTATCCTTGAGAGCCCTTACAGAGGCTCTGGCCCGACCCAAAGTAGGACCCATCTTGAGTGTGTTTTTTTTCTACGGCCTGGCATTTGCGATCTTCTCGACCATTTTTTCGCTTTTTGCCCAATATAAATTGGGGCTCGATGCCCGGCAAACCGGTTATGTGTTGGCTTTTGCAGGAGTATTGATCGCCCTGGTTCAGGGGGTTGGAGTCGGCCTGATCGCCAAGCGTTTCCAGGAACGCTGGATCATTTTCAGCACGACGCTCATCCTGGGTATTTCCCTGGCGGCTTGGGCCTTCACTCCCAATCTTGGGGTATTACTGTTGGTAATAGTGCCCCTGGCCCTGGCGAATGGGGTCCTCAGCACCATTCTTCGCAGTTCTCTGACAAAATCCGTCGCATCAGAAGAGGTGGGGGGTATCTTGGGAATATCAGCTTCCCTGGAAAGCGCAACCCGGGTGATTGCGCCCAGCCTGGGTGGTGTCCTGCTGGGCAGTCTGGGTACCTGGGCCCCCGGCATTGTAGGGGCCCTGATCATGGTTGGTGTGGTGATTTATGTCTGGCTGAAGATCATGCCTGAACAGACCCCGCAGCCCGCAGCAGAGAACTCGAATTGATCAGGTCGGATCCGACCTCAGATCGCGGGAGATCAAGCGGTCGATCTTGCCCATCGGAAAGCGCTCCAGGTCGGATAGGGGGACCCAACTGTATTCTGTGTGATAGTTAAGGACCAGGTTGGGGACTAGAAGACGGCAGTGAAATGCGCTGAGGGTCAGTTTGTAATGCGTATAGGCATGATGGTAGACTCCCAGCAGCTTGCCAACCTCAACCTCAGCTGACAACTCTTCCTTGATTTCCCGCTGGAGTGTCTCCTGGATGGTTTCAGTGCCAGATTGTTTTCCTCCCGGAAATTCCCACATCCCTCCCAGCAGCCCGCCCAGGGGTCTTTTGGCGATCAGGACCCGATCGTCGACCTGGCAAACTGCAGCTGCTACCTGGATATGGGGTAGGGGGCCAGTTTTGTTTCTAACTGGCAGTGAGTTTTGGGTTCCATTTTGATTTGCAGAACAATCAGATTCGATTGGACATTGCTGACAGAGAGGATTCCTGGGCAGGCAGATCAAGGCTCCCAGCTCCATGAGGGCTTGATTAAAATCACCCGAATTCTGCTCCGGAACCAGCTCAGCTGCGATCCCCCAGAGTATTTTTTCTGAACTTGCTGTTCCAAGGGGCATATTCAAGTTGAAATATCTGGAAAAAACCCGTCGGAGATTACCATCCAGAATGGGTGCTGGAAGATCAAAGGCAATCGAGGAAATTGCGCCTGCGGTGTACCTTCCAATACCAGGAAGCTGAATGAGCAGCTCGAGATTTTGTGGTACCTGTGCCTGATATTTTTCAACAACCTCTTTTACCGCCCGATGGAAATTCGAAACCCGCCTGTAATATCCCAGCCCTTCCCAGATTGAGAGGACTTGATCTTCATCGGCTCTGGCAAGGTCGATCAGAGTGGGAAATCTGTCCATCCAGCGCTTGTAATAGGGGATGACAGTCTCAACCCGGGTTTGCTGGAGCATGATCTCTGAGACCCAGATCGCGTAGGGATCCCTGGTATTCCGCCAGGGTAGATCACGGGCATTATTTTGATACCAGTCCAGGAGGGATTTTCTAAATGTGATCTTGTTCAGACTTAGATACATATTTGAAAAAGTGTACCATTATCTGGCTCAGAATAAAAATTGATTGACAGCCCCTGTTCAATCGTATACACTCTAGAACATATTCATAATTCTTGACCAGATTGAGCTGGTTCATGAAGCGACAAAAATACCCCTCCAGGATCCTGTTGTTATTTCTGTTAATCCTACTTGGCGGCTGCCTTGCTCGGGACGATCAGACGTTCGCGTATTGAAAAGCAGGTGCAGATGGTGGTGGGCGCTACGCAAACCAAAGAAGCATTCTTAAGAAGTGTGGACACCGCCCGGCAAACTGCTGCCGTTGAAAACCTGGAAACTTCCACCCCTGATGTTCCCCCGACCTATACCAGCCAACCGACGCCAACCTCCTCACCAACACCAGAACCGGTGCATCGGGTCATCCCTGGATCTCCACCCACGTTACATACCTCTATTTCCGATATTGTCACCGTGGACCTAGCGAAAGAAAAGACCGCCCTGGGCGACAATTTTGCCTGGTCCCTGCTGGAACGGCCCTACACTCCGATCCAGATGGAATACCGGGGCTACCTGGATATTTATCAGGTCAATCTGGTGGCATCCGATCCCTGGATCTACATCACCTTTGTGCTGATCGGGAAACTTCCCGCTGAGGGTGAGATCCGCTATGCTATCGAGTTGGACCTGGATCATGACGGCCGGGGGGATTTCCTGGTAGCAGCTTCCCTGCCTCAGGATACAACCTGGACCACGGAGAATGTCTGGGTCTGGGGAGATCACGACGGGGATATCGGGGGGGTCTATCCACTCTATCTCGAGGATCCCACCCTGGATCAGAACGGATATGAGCGGGAGATCTTTTCCAGTGGAGTGGGGGAGGATCGGGACCTGGCCTGGGTTCGCAGGGATCCGGAAAAGAATAACCAGCTTCAACTGGCATTTAAGAAAAGCCTGACAGGCGTATTGGGTTTTTTGTGGTCCGCCTGGGCCGATGAAGGCATCCAGGATCCCGGGATGTTCGATTTTAATGACCATATCAGTTATGATGATGCTGGGAGTCCCAATCTGGGGAATTACCGCTATCCCGTAAAGGCTGTGGCGCTGGTGGACAGCACCTGCCGATCCTGGTATGGTTATGTTCCTACAGGACTGGAACCGGGATTATGTTTTACAGGAGAACAGGCCTTCAGCCAGGCAGGATATGGCTGGTGTGAAGCCCAACCCAACCAATCCGGATGTGGAGGCAATGCCTGTTTGTTAAACTGTCCCCGCAACCGGTTCTGCATACCCTGTAAACTTCCGTAGTACATTTTTAACCTAATCCTGATCAGAGGTCAATATTTAATTGATCAAGTCGTACACCGAATGGGAGGAATCCAGTGAAACTTAGAACTCAGCGTTGTGATGCTAATTATCCTGGTTGCTGTTCTTGTGGGAGCATGTGCAGGTGCAGGGACCAGAAGATGATGCCATTGCCGCCGGTGTAGCCGCCACCCAGACCAAACAGGCCTGGGAAGCCGATATTGAATCCGTCCGGCAGACGGAGCAGGCTCAGGGATCGGATACAGCTGAAGCAGTCGTTGAACCGGTTATCGTCCATGAGATGGTTCCGGGAGAACCGGCCGAGAAATCCAATACCTATGTCACGGATTTCAACTCGATCGATTTTGCGGAGGAGGGGATTACCTACAGCGATCAATTTTTCATCAACCGCTATGAACGTCCCTTCACCGTGGAAATGGAGCAATATAAGGTTTATCTGGACCTGATCCTGACCAACCTGAAAGTCAATCCTCCCTGGATCTATGCCGTGATCTACCTGGCTGGTGAGCTTCCGGAGACCAATCAGGCCCTTTACTCCCTGGAAGTGGACAATGACGAGGATGGCAGGGGTGATTTCCTGATTCAGGCCCCCCTGCCTCCCGATGACCAGTGGACAGTGGAGGGTGTGGTTGTGCTGGAAGACCAGGATGATGATGTAGGTGGCCCAAACCCGGTTTTTACCGACCCCCCCGTGGAAGGGATCAGCACCAATGGTTTTGAAACTGAACTTTTCCGGTCGGGAGTGGGTGAGGATCCGGACCTGGCCTGGGTCAGACGGGATCCGGTCGACCCTACCAGTTTGCAGATCGCGTTTAAGGTTGACCTGGTTGGCGCCCAGGGTTTCTTCTGGTCGGTTTGGGCCGATGAAGGCCTTCGCAACCCGGGGTTCGCGGATTACAACGACAAATTTGATTTTGAAGAGGCAGGAAGCCCATACCCCGACCATGATTATTATCCTATCCAGGAAATCAACCTGGTGGACAGCACCTGCCGTTCCTGGTATGGCCTTGGAACCGGTGGGAGATGAACCGGGAATTTGCCAGGTATACTCCCGCGGTACAGGATACAAACTGTGCGTGACTTATAATCTTGGGAATACCAGCTGACAAACTGCAGCGATGTATGTATGGCAGAATGCCCCCGCTTACCGGATCCAATCGGTAGCTTATCCTGGAGCTGCCAGAAATGTACTATGCCGGAGGAATAAATTAGTCTTCAAGACAGAGATTGCGACTTTTGGATTATCCAATTTGATAGGCAGTAATCCGACCGGGTTTTAGTATAATAGGCACTGGAGTGTGTTGTTCTGGTTATGATTTTGTAGGAGAATGAATGCGGAAAAGCAGCCTGATCTGGGCTTTCCTGGCCTTGATAATTATCCTGAGCGTGGCAGGATGTAATTTGGGAGCCGACGGTGGACCACTTTCCCTTGAGGAAGCTGTTCAGGCTGGAGTTCAGGCCACGCTGACCAAAGAAGCCTGGCTGGGAGGTGTAGAATCTGCCCGGAAAACAGCTATTGCGGCTGAAAATACCCCCGGGGAAGAGGATGTAGCGGAGATCAGGATCACTGATACACCCTTTCCGACTCCCGAGGCCACCCTCACACCAACCTTAAAACCGGCCCAGGAACACCTGGTTTTTCCCGGCCAGATCAAAGAGCGAGTGGATACCTTCCTGGTGGATTACAACTCCAGTGATTATGCGGAAGAGCGCATAACTTACGGCGATAATTATAAGACCAATATCCTCGAACGACCTTTTACGGCCAATGAAATGGATTATGTGGGGGCGATCGACATCATCCGGGTCAACATGAAAGTAGGCACAACCTGGATCTATGTGAATATTTTCCTGGCAGAGGACCTGCCGGCTGAAGGCGCGATGAGATACGGCCTGGAGCTGGATCTTGATGAAAACGGCCGGGGAGATATCCTGATCCAGACCGAACTCCCCAAGGACCAGGAATGGAGCGTAGATGGAGTCCATGTCTACCAGGATCTGGATAAGGATGTTGGCGGAGAAAAACCCATGGTTCCGGATCACTCCACCAAAAAACGGAATGGTTATGAAGTGCTGATCTTCAACAGCGGCGAGGGTGATGACCCCGACCTGGTTTGGACCAGGCGTGATCCTGGGGCGAATAATCAGATCCAATTTGCCATTAAATATGCCCTGACTGGCAACACTGGCTTCCTGTGGAGCGCCTGGGCAGATGCCGGATTAAAAGCTCCTGATTATTTTGATTATCATGATCTGTATAATGAAGAGACCGCGGGAAGCCCGTACCCCGGAAGCCCCATCTACCCCATCAAGAGCCTGGCCCTGTTTGATAACACCTGCCGCTCGTATTATGGATTTACACCACTAGGCAATGAGTTGGGATTGTGCCCCTGAGAAAAACCAACCCCAGGAAACTATAAAACCTGCTCTGAAAAAGGGCAGGTTTTTTTTGCGCTATACTTCCTGACTGATCTTCAAGATCGGAAATGGCGAGGGGCGGGATTGAACCGCCGACCAAGGGCTTTTGAGTACCCTGTCTTTACGTAAGAACATCCAAAGAGGAACTATGAATTTTCTGAGGGTGAAATCACCAAATTAGTGTGGGGGAAACGCACAATCGGTCTAAATTTATAAATAGTCCCTCGCTCTTTTATTAATCGATCATACAGGTTGGTCTATTTTATTATGTGAAACAGATTTATTGAGTCGTTCAATGAGAAGATGAGAGACGAATTACTGAATTGAGAGATATTCTATACTTTGAAAGAAGCTCAGATTTTGATAGTGGATGAAGGATTACAACACAGTCAGACCGCACAGTGCTTTGGGTTACAGACAACCGGTACCAGCTGCGATCATGGTTCCAACTACCCGATTTCAGCCGGTTGGACTAACATAAGGAGTGGTACAGCTAATGGGGGCAGGTCAGGAATCGAACCTGTAACCTCCTGATTAGGACCTTCTTTGAAGTGAGTAATTATCTACTCGAAGCAAGGTCCACAAATATAGAGGTATCATTAACATAGATTTCAAACTCAATTACGATAGATTCGTGTGAATGTGGAGGTTTTATCGATAGATAGAGGTTACTTCACCAGGAAAATTTGACACTCGTCCGCGACCCGTTCCCAGTGGGTAGAACTGAGGAATCGAAGTCGGAAATGATCGATAATTGAAAATATTTTCTTTAGTATACAGGATTAGCGAGGAGGATAAACCAGATGAGGAAATGGTTGATTAAAGCGATATTATTGATTTTGGCAATGGAAAGCATCCTGGCAGCGGGAATTATTTATGGGCAAGGGTCATCCACAGAGGGTTTATATCTATTTACCGCTATACCAACAACACAATTTATTGTATTTTCTCTTGCAATTATCCTTTCGTTTTTCTTTTCTGGTATATATATCTTGTTATTTTTCAATGAAAAAGCCGTTGATAGATTAAATAGCATTTATAGATAGCAAATTTGTATATACTTTTTTGATCGTAGCATCATTAGTAATACTCGTAGAATGTCTCCAAAATCTTTTGTTCCTTATGTCAGATCTAAAGCCTCCCCAATATCAGAACTACCTGAATAGTCTGACTTTGATCTCACCGATATTATTTTTTGGGATTTTCCTCAGTGTGCAATTAATTGTTCTCCTAATAATCCTTCGTCCCCATGAAAATCCACTTATCACTTTATTGAAGACTATAAAGCCTTCATGGATTGTTGTATTCCTGTTTATTTTGATTCTTTTCATCATCAGTAAACTCTCAGGCTTTGGGTTTGTCCCATATACAAACAGATGGATTGTTTATCTTGAGCATGGCAAACTACGACCATTAGGGTCCGTGCTGATATGGGAACAATTGATAATAATAATTCTTGCATTTGTTGTGCTGATTGCTTTATATTCTAAGGTTAAGGGAGATCGCTTAAAAAAGATCTCAATTCCGAGTGAACTGATTATTATTGTTATTATTTGGTTCTGTACCTATCTTATTTGGAGATCGATTCCACTACAGAGTAATTATTTTGTTGATATATCTGGATTTCCAAATAATCGCATCTATCCAATTTCTGACGCATTCTATTTTGACAATGAAGCATTCAGGATCTTAGATATTGGTCAATTCTCCAATCGAATGACACATGTCCTTTATTCATTTTTCCTGTCGATCCTGCATTGGATCGGTGGCCCAGGATATCAGGATATTATTGGATACCAATTAGTATTATTGGCGAGCATTCCTGTCTTACTTTATAAACTCGTTTCCAAACTCCACACAAGAATAACAGGATTGTTTGTCGCTTCTTTATTCATCCTGAGAGAACGAAACGGATTGCTTCTTGCGAATACTTTGAACACTACCTTGGTCAATCAATTAATGACGGAATCATTTGCTATATTAGGAATATTAGGTTTTATGTATTTATTCTTTGATTGGTTATATGAAAAAAACCCTGAATCAAATACCCCTCTTCTCATCGGGGGTGTAATGGGATTGTCTTTACTTGTCAGAGCTGAGCTTCTGGTAGTTCTAATAGTGTTCAGTTGTGGGGCCCTGGTTTATCTATGGCATGATAAAAAAAGATGGCTGCATGGGATGCTTCAGATCTGGGCGATAACTGGGATCATAATCATTCCTTGGATGGCTAGAAATTACACACAGACCGGCGTTTTTTCTTTGGATAAAGGAGATTTTGTAAAAGGTAGGCTTACCCAGCTTAGGGAAAGCGTAGTGTCTGCTGAAGGTGGAGAGCAATTTGTGCTAAGTGAGTATGATTTTGCTACAGCCTATCCTATGCTATTTGCCTATACCCCAGAGGTCGAAGATGTTGTAAATCACTTGGTTAATGGTGTGTGGCAATCAATTCTTTATTTGCCAAGTAGTCACCAGCCATTATTTACCCTTTTTAGTCTTTCCCCACTAGAACTAATAGATTATCAAAGGGAACAGGGGTTCTTTTCTGAGAATTATGTTGATAGATATATCAGGAGTTTGCCATATTATCGGTATGATTGGGATAACACCCTTGAACCTCGCTCAATAATATCAATCGGATTTGTCTTGTTGTTCATTTCTGTCGGTATTTGGAAGCTTGGGAGCAGGGATAGGGTAGGTGTTATGATCCTAATACTCGCGCTTTTATCCCACATCTTCATTTATGCTGTGGCAGGATACTCAGGAGGGAGATTCATTAAGCCAATTGACTGGATAACAATGGTATTTTATGGGATTGGGATTGTTGAATTGATCTCTAATTTTGTATATAAATTTGAAATTGGAGGTGATAAGATAAGGGAATTATTAAGGTCAGATTCGACTCACTTGATAAGATTAAAAAAATCGCCACAATCGAAGAAAACCTTCCTGGTTACATTCCTTTTCATACTTATTGGTTTGGCTCCCGTGGTAAGTGAACTCATATTACCAAATAAGTATAATAATAAATCGAAGAAACAAGTGCTTTTTGATATTAATCGTTTTGAAGAAGCAAAATATTACCAGAGAAACCAATGTTATGTTGAAGAGATTCAGCAATCTGATCAACATGTTATTTTCGGTAAAGCTCTATACCCTAGATTCTATCTTGCGTCCGAGGCTTTGCCAGATGATCAATTAGGAACGATGCCGGATCCCTTGGATTCTCGAATAGACTTTTATCTATTGAGTGAACAACCCATCTGGGTTTCAATAAGCTTAGAGAATCAAACTCAACCATTTCCCCATTACAGTGATGTGATTGTAATCGGAAAAAATGTTCGGTATTCTGAAGAGGACCGTTTGGCTGGCAAGGAACCTTATTTTCTTGCCTCTGAGATTTACATAATTGATACATCTTCTATTGATAATCAAATCTCAAAGTTATCCATTAATGGGTCTGATTGTGATACCAAGAATTGATCCAGACTGACCTGCCCCCTAAAAACTGGTCCAGAATCATGTTAGGATTAGTACAGACTGGAGGCAGAAAAGATGGCAAAACGCATACGCTATACACCAGAGCAGATCATCACCAAATTGCGTGAAGCTGAAGTTTATCCTCAGCCGGGGAAAACAATTGGGCAGGCCTGCAAAACCCTGGAAATCAGTGACCAAACCTACTATCGCTGGCGCCGGGAATATGGGGGAATGGATGTCACCCAGGCCAGAAAGCTCAAAGAAATGGAGAAAGAAAATACCCAGCTGAAGAAGCTGGTCGCGGATCTTTCCCTGGATAATGCCATTCTCAAGGAAGTCCTCGAAGAAAGTGACTCAAAATAATTTCACCCGACAGGAAGCGCCAAGCTGTCAATCAGGCTGTTCAAGTCCTGGATGTGTCTGAACGCAGAGCCTGTCGGGTGGTAGGGCAATCGCGCGCAACCCAGCGATACAATAAACGGCCAGCCGATGATGAAGATTTCCTGACCTCCAGGATCATTGATCTGGCGTCGGGAAGGGCTGAAAGTCCCTCAGAAACAGCCTAAAAGAGGGCGGTTGTGGCTCAATGATGGCTCCAGTGTCCGGTTGAAACCACTCTTTCCACAGCATGTCTGGAGTTATGATTTTATGCAGGCCAGGACCCACAACGGAGTTCCCTTTCGGATCCTGAATGTGATTGATGAGTATTCCCGGGAATGTTTGGCGTCGCGAGCTGCCAGACAGCTTACTCATTTTGATGTTTTGGAATATTCGACAAGAGCTATTTATCAGCGAGGAGTGCCAGTTCACATTCGGTCTGACAATGGGGCAGAGTTCACCGCCAAGCGGGTGCGCAGCTGGCTGTCAAATTTGCAGATCAAGCCGCTTTTCATTGAACCGGGCAGCCCCTGGGAGAATGGCTATATTGAGTCGTTCAATGGGAAAATGAGAGACGAATTGCTGAATGGAGAGATTTTCTATACCTTGAAAGAAGCTCAGATTTTGATCGAGATGTGGAGGAAGGAGTA
The DNA here is from genome assembly GCA_963716695.1 of uncultured Chloroflexia bacterium. Taxonomy (GTDB): domain Bacteria; phylum Chloroflexota; class Anaerolineae; order Anaerolineales; family UBA11858; genus B10-G9. The sequence goes on along the minus strand of CAVQTT010000004.1, from coordinate 213,490 downwards.
CAACACGATCAGACCGCACAGCGCTTTGGGTTACCGACCACCGGTACCAGCTACGATCATGGTTCCCACTACCCAATTTCAGCCAGTTGGACTAACATAAGGAGTGGTACAAATAATGGGGGCAGGTCACCTGGGTATTCTGCCTTTTCCTGAACGAATTAGAATTTCCCTCTGATTTGATTGATCACTGATACGAAAAAGAGAAATCGAGTCTGTGTCATTGATGACCCCTATCAGCCTTGAAATATGAGCTTGTGAGAAAAGACCGCCATTTTGTTATTAGGTTCGGGTATTTGGGATTGGTGCTGCTTCCGCAGTTTTCATCTGCCTTTATTTGACAGAGTCCCCTGTGTATCAGTGGCCTTAAACACAACGCACACTCCTTTGAGTGTGCATTTTCCCTTTGTTTTTTCACTAAATGGCGAGGGGCGGGATTGAACCGCCGACCAAGGGCTTATGAGTCCCCTGCTCTACCACTGAGCTACCTCGCCAAGACGCCAAAAAGTGTACTATGGGGGCTGTTTTTTGTCAATCATTAAGGTACACTTGACCCATAAATCGGCCCCAAACTCAACGAGGAATCCATGAAAAACATCATTATCACCGGCAGCACAAGGGGGATAGGTTATGGTTTGGCAGAGCAGTTCCTGGAGCGCGGCCAGCGGGTGGTGATCAGCGGCCGCAAACAGGTGTCCGTCCAGGCAGCGTTGGAAAAGCTCACTGGAAAAAACCCTCCTGAAAACCTGTTGGGGCAGGCCTGCGATATGACCGATTTCAGCCAGGTGCAGGAGCTCTGGACCCGGACGGTTGATCAGTGGGGCAGGGTCGATATCTGGATCAACAACGCCGGGATTGCCCAGGCCCAATCCGCATTCTGGGAGCTGAGCCCTGAGCAGATCAAAAGCCTGGTGGATACCAACCTGACCGGAGCGATGTACGGCGCCAAGGTTGCCCTCTCGGGTATGCTGGAGCAGGGGGGAGGTGCGTTTTATAATATGGAGGGCCTGGGCAGCGACGGCCGCCGGGTTGAGGGATTGACTCTCTATGGAACATCCAAAAGGGCTTTGAATTATCTGACCGACAGTCTGGCCAAAGAGGTGGCTGGGTCTGACGTCATCGTCGGGGCCATCCGTCCCGGCATGGTGCTGACTGATCTGATCCTGGAACGATATCGCGGCCAGGATCCGGCGGAATGGGAGAGTGCCAGGAAGATATTTAATATTCTGGCGGACAGGGTAGAGACAGTCACACCCTATCTGGCGGATGAGATCCTTAAAAATACCCAAAACGGTGTTTTAATTAATTGGCTGAGCGGAGGAAAGGTTACCTGGCGTTTTCTGACAGCGGGGTTCAGGAAAAGAGACCTATTTGAAGATCTGATCGATCTCTAATCCTGGTCTTCTTAAAACTAAAAACCGGTCCCAGGACCGGTTTTTTTAGTGGGGCGAGCGACGGGACTTGAACCCGCGACAGCCGCATCCACAGTGCGGTGCTCTACCAACTGAGCTACGCCCGCCATCTGACGCAGGATTATATCACGGGGAGGTCTTGTTTTCAAGCAGCTCCAGGATTGCCTGGGCGGCATCCTCTCCTGGATAAGGTTATTTGTTCGCGGCTGGATAGAATTTTAACCGCGATCTGGTCATTCTTGATCTCATCCGGACCCAGGATGACTGCCAGACCAGAGCCGATCCGTTCTGCATGGCGGAATTGTTTGGCAAGTTTGTCGGCTGTGGGGTAGGTATAAACGCCCAGGCCGGCTTTCCGAAGTTCTGCGCTCAGTTGATAGGACGCCAGCAGGGAATCCTCATCAAAGACTGTCACCATCACTTGGGCAGGGGTTTGATCCTGATCCTTAGGCAGCAGGTCCAGTTCGGCGAGGATGACCTGGATCACCATATCTCCCATCGCAAAACCCACCCCGGGCAGGGGATCTCCCCCAACATCGGCCAGCAGATTATCATAACGTCCCCCGCCAGCGATCGACCGCCGGATATCAGAGGAGACAGCCTGGGCTTCAAAAACTGTCCCTGTATAATAGTCCAACCCCCGGATGATCCGGGGAGCGAATTCAACGTAATCACTGACTCCCAGGGCCTCAACCGCAGCCAGGAAACGGGTTAATTCGGATGATTTTTTCCACAGGTCCTGATTCTCTAACAGATCCTTCACGCCATCAAATTGGGCCTGTTTTAAGCCGTTTTTGAGGGCATAGGACATCCAATCCTGGTCGTTCAATTTATCCCGGCGATCGATCAGCTTAAAAACATTCCCCTGGATCTCTTTGGGGATACCGAGATTCAGCAGTTCTGTTTCCATCAAGCGCCGGTTGTTGATATACACTTTGACCTGGTTTGGTTTTAAACCGACTTTTTGGAACAGACCGGCCATCAGGGCTGCCATTTCAGCATCCGCTTCCGGGCTGTCGATCCCGATCAGATCCGCATTCCACTGGAAAAACTCCCGCCCCCGGCCTTTCTGGGGGCTTTCGTAGCGCCAGAAGGGACCAAATGACCACCAGCGCAGCGGGTAATGCAGCTGGCGCTGTTTCTGGGCAATCATGCGAACCAGGGAAGGAGTCAGCTCGGGCCGGAGGGTGATCAGGTTTTGATTTTTATCAGGGAAGACGAAGGCCTGCTCCTTGACCAACTCCTCACCCGATTTTGCGGCATATAATTCAATGCTTTCCAGAAATGGGCCGTCAAATTCCTGGTAGCCAAAAGACTCTGATACCTCCCGGATTGCGTTGTAAAGCCAGGTATGGAGGGCTTTGTCAGCTGGATAAAAATCCCGGGTACCTTTTACGGTCTGAATAATTCTGTTCATAAATTACTTTCCTGGTTAGTTTTGGAGCTAATGCCACTCAGGACACTGAGGGCAGTCTTCACCCAGAGGATAATCGACCCCTTCTTCGTGAGGGCAGGATAACACCCATTCGCTGGTTAATACCCGGTTAACTGCATGTTCTTTGATAAAAAGAGCGATTTCCCTGGCAGAGTTCACATCCTCTGCGATCCCGGATCCTGACCAGGACCGGATCACAGGGTCCTGATCGGCTGATTTCAGTATCCCAACCACAATTTTTGTGGCTGTATCAGGTCCCGGGCCATGGTAGGTGACAGTCGCCAGGGGGTAGGTCGTATTCTCGGAAATCAGGATCCGGAATTGGTTTTTCCGCCTCTCAGACAGCTCTTTTTGTGATCCGGATAGTGACATCAAATTGCTCCCAGATTTCCAAATTGACCGAATGGATTGTAGCATCAATGCAGGAAACTCGTCAATCCTAAAGACCGGGAAACGAGACTGGAGGAGAGTAAGACTGGCAAGGAACTTGCACTATATAGGGATAGTTAGGTTGTGTGGTCCAGTCAGTTCTATCTATAAAGTGAGACGGGTATGAAAATTATTAAACGTATTAGCCTGTTGCTGATCACTGCCGTGTTATTGTCATCCTGTGGGGCGATTCCCACGCTCCCACCCCTGGAATCGACCATCTCATTGAGTACGGCTGTGTCCAGCCTGGTGCCGCTCAGGACCATTTCAGCCATTACGCAGCCTGTAGAAACCCTGGTGATTTTACCCAGCCAGACACAGGTACCTCAAGCCACGACAACTAAAACCACAGTCCCGGCCTCAGCTACACCCCGGGCCAGCGCGACTACACCACCTACCAGCACACCCACCAAAACCCTTCCAAACACTTCAACTCCTACAGCTACCCCAACAGCCAAACCGACTGCGACCAGGACACCAACCCCGATGCCATATGCTGTACAGCAGTCGAATCCTTTTTATCTGGCTAATTTTACACGTCCGGATCAGGGATGCAATTGGCTGGGAGTTGCGGGGCAGATCTTCGATTCCAAAGGCCAGGTCCAAAAAGAGATCATCATCCGGGCCGGAGGCAAGATCGCCGGCAGCCCCGTTATCGAAGATATGGCCATGCCGCTATCAGAACCTAAGATCGACCTGGCCTATGGGCCGGGAGGGTTTGAGATCACTCTCGCCAATCAAACCAAAAGCACAAATAAAGAAGCCTGGATCCAGCTTTATAACCTGGCCGGCAGCCCACTTTCAGAGAAGATCTACCTGGTCACCTTTGCTGACTGCCAGAAGAATTTGATCCTGATGAATTTCAGTTCCAAATAATAGATTCCCATTGATACACAAAAACAGGCCGGGTCATGCGACCCGGCCTGTTATATTTTGATGCTCGATCAGGATGATCAGATCCTTTCAGCCTTGACAGGCAGCATCGCCAGACCGGTGATGATCTTGGGATAAAAATCGGTTGATTTCTGGGGCATTTTTTCCCCAGCATCGGTGCAAGAAGTGACCTGTTCGATCCTGGTTGGGTTGAGGATGAATAGATATGCCTGGGAGGATTTTTTGACCTCAGTCATAACCCAGGTCTGGTTCCCTGAGATAATTGATATTCTCAAGATTATCAATCGCGCTGGGATCCACCCCCAGGATTTTTTCCAGCAGCAGCTGGTGAAGGATGCTGACATCCAGGTCCCGCCAGGCCTGGACCCGATCCGGCGCGAGATCTTTCATGATCTGGGGCTGGTTTAGTTTAAGCAGGTAGAAGCCATCCTGATGGACAAATCCGATCCAGCCGATCTGGTTTTCAGCTTCAATAAGTTTGTTTTCCAGCGCAATTCGATCTGGAAGCTCAGTGATCTCAAAATAATCCCTGGCCTTTTCCAGCACTTCCTGGCTGCTGGTTCCGGGAAAGTCGAATATCAAGCGGTGGGTGGGCAGGATCGTTAATCCAGGATTGCTCTGGCTGACCAGGGCGACCATGCAGTAGTTGAAGCCGGCATCATCCGGGGCCTCCGGATGAGCCTGGTTTTGTTCTGCCTGGTAGGTGAGGGCAGTTTCATAGCGGTGATGCCCATCGGCAATGATCAGCTTGGTTTTGGGAGCCATCGTGTCTGTGACCTGCTTCAGAACGTCCGGGTCGGTCACAACCCAGACCTGGTGAAGAACATCATTCTCGTGGAGTTCCCGGGCTTCAATATCGGGAGGGCGGTTGATGGCCCGATCGAAAATTCCGTCTATCTGATTATCTTGGTCGGGATAGAGCATAAAAATCGTCCCGAAATAGGCCTCAGTCGCCCGGGTTAATTTTAAGCGGTCAACTTTGGGGCCGGCATGGGTCTTTTCGTGCGGCAGCACGATGCCTTTATCAAAACCAGATAGTTCAATGGCGGAGATAAATGCCTTGCGGGTGATGGATTCCCCGGAAGGAAGGGGAAAAGTTTGGTGATAAACATAATATGCCGGCTGGTCTTCTCTGACCAGGATACCTTCAGCCAGCCAGCGGTCGAGGTAGGCCCGGGCCCGGGTGTAAACATTCTCTGTTTCTGTATCTGAGTCATATTCCACCCCCTTGATGATGCGGGCGATGTTGTAGTCGCTCAGAGCATAATACTGTTCCTGCAGGCCGTAGCGGATCCGATCATAAGGCTGACTGATGACATTGCTGATGCTGTCGATCCTGGCCTGGTCGTAGCGTATTCCGCGGAAGGGTTTGATATTTGCCATGGATTGGATCCTTAACCTTTTAAAGCTTCAATAACCTTCTGGGCGGCCTCCAGGCCAACCCGTTCTTTGGCTTCTGCTGTTCCAGCGCCCACGTGCGGCGAACCGATCACCTGATCCAATTTAAACAGACCTGGATCGGTGAGGGGTTCCTCGGCAAATACATCCAGGGCTGCTCCGGCAACTTTGCCAGATTGGATGGCTGAGATCAAGGCAGTTTCGTCTATGGTTCCCCCCCGGGCGCAGTTAATGATCCGGACGCCGGTTTTCATCTTCTCAAAAGCAGAGGGGCCCAGGATGTGATGGGTTTCTTCGGTGTGGGGCACATGCAGGCTGATATAATCCGCCTCTTTGAGGAGTTCATCCAGGTTGACCAGGCGGATGTTCTCCAATTCAGTGAGGTAGGGGTCATAGGCGATGACATCCAGGCCCAGGGCTCTGGCGCGGGAGGCGACAGCCAGCCCGATCCGGCCCGATCCGATCAGTCCCAGGGTTTTGCCGCTGACTTCGACTCCTTGAAAGGCCTTCTTCTCCCATTTTCCGGCTTTCATGGAGGCTGTCATCAGAGGGATATTTCTTGCTAAAGCCATCATGTAGGCAATCGTCAATTCTGCGACAGACTGAGTGGATGCGCCGGGAGTGTTGAGCACCAGGACGCCTTTCTCTTTCGCATAGGCAACATCAATATTATCAAGGCCAACTCCAGCCCTGACAATTGCCTTGAGAGCAGTCCCGGCTTCGATGACCTCCCGGGTGATTTTTGTGCGGCTTCTGATCACAACACAAGGATAATCAGGGATGGCTTCGAGAAGCTGTTCCGGGGTGATATCGGGCTGATTGACTACTTCAATACCGGCATCTTCTAATAACCTGGAGTGCTTGTGGATCCGTGGCATCACATATTAATACTTTCATTTATTCCTCGCAATTAATAAATCAGGCGCTTGCCATCGGCAAACGCCTGAAGATTCTAAATATCCAGAATTTCGTCGATCTGGGCAGTCAGCCACTGCACATCTGTGAGCTGAAGGTCGCCCATATGGGCGATCCGGAAGCATTTACCTTTCAGGGCTCCATAGCCGTTGGATAACATAGCTCCCCGTTTTGCCAACTCGGCGTTGAGCCCTGGCACATCGATTTCACGGGTATTGCTGATATTGGTAACGGTGGCAGAGAGGTATTTTTCATCGCTGTAGATGGCAAATTTTTCCCGAGCCCAACCCCTGACATGTTCGGCCATATCGAGATGCCGCTGGAAGCGATTTTCAACTCCCTCCGCAAAGATGCGGTCCATTTGCACGTTTAAGGCATTGATAAGGCTGATGGCCGGTGTGGCTGGAGTTTGGTTTTTGAGGGCGTATTTTTCCAATTCTTCGAAGTTGAAATAATAACCCCGATTCTCAACGCCCAGTGATCTCTGGTAGGCCCGATCGCTGACGGTTACAACACATAATCCCGGGGGCAGAGCAAAAGCTTTCTGGGTTCCGGCCAGGACCACATCCAATCCCCAGGCATCAACAGGGATATCGGTCCCTGCCATCGAGCTGACCGCATCGATCAGGATCATCACATCCGGATATTTTTCATGGACCAGCTGGCTGATCTCCCGGATGGGATTCATCACGCCGGTGGAGGTCTCATTATGTGTGATGCAGACCGTATCAAATCCACCCCGGGAGAGATATTCATCCACCAGTTCAGGTGTTGTTGCCTGGCCCATTTCAACCTTGAGAACCTCAATTTCCTTGTCGTTCTGGGTGGCGATCTCAGCCCAGCGCTTGGAAAATGCCCCGCAATCCGTCATCAGGGCTTTTTTGCTGACCAGATTCCTGATTGATCCTTCCATCATGCCGCTGGATGAGGAGGAAGAAAGATAGATCCGGCCTTCTGTTTTGAGGAATTTCTTTAATTTTGTGACCACTTTTCCATGCAAATCGGAGTAAAGAGCATCTCGATGGCCGATCATCGGAACAGCCATTGCTTTTAAAATCTCATCTTCGACATGGGTTGGTCCTGGGATAAATAACTTTTTATACACTGAAGCCTCCCTGGAAAAAAGTATAGATTAGATTATTACTGCCGTAAAACAAACTGTATTTTCTCAATCAAGTTTAATTCATCGGCTGGGCCATGTCAATTGTCGGATAACTGCTTAATACATTTGTCATGGCAGAAGAGATGTTTTTTCAGCCAATGGTATGGCTCAGGGCATCAAAAAAGGGATCTTTTATCACTGATCCCTTTTTTTGTCTGGTATCTGGGTTAATAGGCCATTTAACTTGTCAGCAGTCCTTTTTCGATCAGCAAAGGCCGGGGATCGATCACATTCTTGTTGAGTGCGGCTGCCTTGGGCGGCAGATCCAATGCAATTGCCATCAGCTGGGTGAAATACAGGATCGGGACAGGCCGCTCGATATCCATCTGGAACTGCCTGGCATCCAGGTTCATATGGCAGAGTGGGCAGGCGACCACAATGGCGTCTGCCCCTTGATCGATCGCATTCTGGATCAGGGATCCGCTGAGGTCGATCACAATATCGGGTCGGCTGAGTGAATGGCCGGCACCGCAGCAGGTTGTTTTGAAGGACCAGTCCAGGACCTGGGCACCCATGGCTTCCATCAGCTGGTCCATATCAACAGGGTATTCGGGATGCGCTGCTTCTGTCACTTCGGGCGGTCGGGTTAACAGGCAACCATAATAACAGACCAATTTCAGGTCTTTGAGTGACTTCTTGGTCTTTTCGACCAATTTTTCAGGGCCCACATGGTCGTAAATTGCCTCGATCATTGTGCTGACCTTGACCTGGTCCTGATATTGATATCCCAGTTTTTTGTCAATGGATTCCCTGTGATCTGGATATTTCCTGATCTCGTATTGGGCGGCCTTGTGGCGGTTGAAACAAGCCGCGCAGGGCATGGCAACTTCCTGATAGCCGTGGCGTTCGATCAGGGCCAGGTTTTCCATGGGCAGATGCAAGCCCGCTTCGGGATCGGCCCTGTGGGCAGCGGAACTACCGCAGCAAACCCAACCTTTTGGTTCAGCCAGGTCAAACTCCAGGGCCTCGCAGACCGCCAAAGTGGAATGATTATATTCTGTCGCGGTTGTCTCCAGAGAACAACCCGGATAATAGGCTACTGATTTGGCAGCATCCAGAATGGGTTTGATCTTCCTTTTGCTGGGCATCCTGGCAGGGTGGGGAAGGAAGCTGACTTTTCCTTTCTGGAAAAATTTGAGATAAAGCTGGAAGTCATCAATGATCGATCGGGGGTTGTGCATGATCAGTTCTGCCATCAACCCCGGTTCATAGGATCTTCCCCATAACCTGACTTCCCGCATAAAAGCTTTGTTAAAATGATCTGTTTCCGGGACCTGTGGTTTATATCCCTGGGCCAGGCTTTCCCGGGTCAGGAATTCCATGATCGCTGTGATATTCAATCCCTGGGGGCAGCGAGTGGAGCAGGTCAGGCAAGAGGCGCACAACCAGGGTGTCTTGGAATCGAGTGCAATATCCTCCTGGCCCAGTTGAACAGATCGCATGATCTGGTTGGGCTGCCAGTCAAAATAGCTAGCCACAGGACATCCAGAGGTGCATTTGACACATTGGTAGCAGAGATAGACATTTTCCCCGATCTCTTCCAGTATCCGGGCAGCCAGATCCCCATTGATGATTATGTCTGGTTGGGCAGTGATTTTGGTATCCTCTGACATGAAATTACCTCTGGGAAATCAAACTAGTAAAAGCAAATTATTTAACAACGGGCCGGGGGAATAAACCCGCGCCTTCGACGATCGGTTTGACGGCCTCTTCCCATTCGATGGCCATCAGGTGGATGCCGGCGACACCTTCGATCTTCTGCAAATCCTTGATCAGGTCGATGCAGACCTGGATACCTTCGGTTTGCCAGGCTTTGGAGCGGGCTTTTTTCTCTTCCGGGCTCAGGTCAGCAGCTGGCTTATCAGCCCATTCTTTGCCGGCTTCGGTCATGCGGTCGATAACTTGATCTGGCACCAGGATCCCGGGCACATTGTTCTTCATATATTTGGCCATGCCAGGACTTTTTAATGGACCCACACCAGCCATGATAAAAGCCTGTTTATGAAGACCCATTTGGCGGACTTTTTCCATATAGCTGGCAAATGCATCCACATCGTAGACCAATTGGGTCTGGATGAAATTTGCGCCAGCTTTGATCTTCTTGGCAAGTCGCAGGGGTCTGAACTCTACTGGATCTGCAAATGGAGCGGCCGCAGCTCCCACCAGGAAGCCGGCGGTTGTTCCTTTGAACTCATCTCCACACTGGAATATGGCTTTGTCACGCATATCTGCAACCATCTTGACCATTTGCAGCGAATCCAGGTCATAGACGTTCTTGGCAGTAGGATGATTGCCGAAGATTTGGTGGTCACCGGTCAGGCACAGCAAATTCCTCATCCCCAGGGCGTGGGCGCCAAGCAGATCGCTTTGGATGGCCAGGCGGTTCCGATCCCGGCAGGTCATTTGTATGACTGGTTCAAGTCCTTCTTGCAGGACCAATGTCCCTGCGCCGATGCTGGACATTCTAACGATCGCAGTCTGGTTGTCGGTGATATTTACTGCATCGACATAACCTTTTAGCAGAGCGGCTTTTTCCTTGATGACTTCAGGGTCAGCGCTTTGGGGGGGGCCAAGCTCACCAGTAACAGCAAAATGACCGGCCCGGAGTATTTTCTCTAGCTGCGACCCAACCAGGTATCCGTTATCATTACCACTCATCAGTCATTCTCCTCAATTCAGGCTTCATCTGAGATCAGTCTCAGATCCTCTCGGATTATTTTGCGGGGACCTCCATCCCGGGAGACCCGCCAATTTTTGGGTTCTTGGACTTCCAGCAGGGAATCCTGGCGGCCAACACTGGTCAAACGATCGAAGATCAGCTGCCAGGCGCAGGGCACATCCGGATCGATCTCACAATGTCCCGCTTCGGATCCTCCACAGGGTCCATTTAACAGGGATTTTGAACAGCGGGCGATGGGGCAGATACCGCCGGTAATACCCAAAACACAATCACCACAGGCAGCGCAGCGTTCTTCCCAAACACCCTGCTCGATGGGTAATCCCAGGAAATTGGTATTCAACCCTGGAACGACCCAGGTCTCAGGGAAATGCTCGGCGATGGCCTGGACGCCAATCCCGCATGCCAGGGAAAGCACAATATCTGCTTCTTTGATCTCTTTTTCAACTTCATCGAGATATTCCCATTCACATTGGCGCTGAACAGTCACATCACTGACATTTTGGGGATGACCAGCGATTTTTGACGCCATTCTGAGCGAGGATGACAGGATCTGGGCTTCCCGGGATCCACCTGCAAAACAGACAGTCACACAGGTGCCGCAGCCAACCACCAGTACATTTTCTGCTCCACCTAGTAGAGTTTGGATTTCCTCGAGAGGTTTTTGTTCACCGGTAATCATGCTAATTCTCCTATCTTATTTAGAGCCTGGGTCTTTTTTGTCAGGCCAAACCCGAATGCAATGATGTTAGGTCTCAAAATACTAGCTAATTTTATCCCACTATCGGCGGCACTTAATCATATGGTTGAATGTTATTCGTTACCTTTTTGCCTGAAATAGCTCATCTCCGGGGTGTTTTTATGGGATTTGGTCCCAGAGCCTGGATATCTTCGGCCATTTGAGCCGCATCCAAGGCAAATTGTCCCCCCATCGCAGCGGAGACATTCACCATTTTTAATCGGTCGCCTTCCAGACCGAGTTCCTCGATCTTGGTTTTAAGGTGGTTAATTCTTCTTTTGGCTTGGAGATTACCTTCCAGGTAATGGCAGTCGCCGGGCAGTCAACCCGCCACCAGGACACCATCTGCGCCGTCCTCCAGTGCCTGAAGAATATAAACAGGATCTACCTTGCCTGTACAGGGCATTTCCACTACCTTGATCGAGGAGGGATAATCAAGACGCATTGAGCCAGCCAGATCAGCGGCGGCATAAGCGCAGTAATGGCAGCAGAAAGCTATGATCTCGGGTGTAAATTTCTCTTCCATGGATAACCTGATTAACCCCTTTCGATCTCGACCAGGAGGGCGTTGATCTTTTCTAAAGTCTGGGTATCGGTGCTGTGCCGGATCTGGATCGCCTGGGCTGGACATTCCGAAGCGCAGGACCCGCAACCGTGGCAGATGGCCGCCTCGATGAAAGCCGCACCCATGATCCCGCCGACCCCTGTGAGCGTGCTGGATATTATGAGGTACGTCATAGGGACAGATCCTGACACAGGTCAAACAGCCAACACATTTTTGGGGATCAACCTGGGCGATTTTGGCATTGGTCAGGATCATTTCCTGGGAAAGGATCCGGGAGGCGCGGGATGCGGCCGCCTCGGCCTGGGCGATGGATTCATCAAGGAATTTGGGATAATGGGCCAGGCCGGCCATAAAGATCCCGTCCGCTGAAAAATCAACCGGTCTGAGTTTGACATGGGCTTCCATAAAAAAGCCGTCCATATCAGTCGAGCACTTCAATAAATTGGCCAGGTTTTGGGTCCCAGGATCAGGGATGACTGGATTCGAGAGGATCAGCAGGTCGCTGGTTAGTTTGATCTCCCGCCCCAGGATCGGTTCCTGGATCAGGATCTCGATCGGCTGCCCATCCGGGTTGGAGGTGGAGATCCGGACCTCAGGTTTTTGATCGAACTCGAAATGAATGAATCGCACCCCGGCTTCTCGGGCTTCAGTATAAAGGCGTTCCTTAAACCCATAGGTGCGGATATCCCGGTAAAGGATTGTGATCTCAGCCTCAGGGTTTAATCTCTTTCAGCTTAAGGGCATTTTTGATCGCTGTTGTGCAGCAGATCCGGCTGCAGTACTTTTCAGAAGGACCAACACACTGGATCATCGTCACCCGGTCAGGCAGAGCGGGGGAGTAGGCGGTGCCATTCTGTCCCTTGTTGCCGGGTAACATAGCTCCAAGATATTCCTCGAATTCCTGCTGGGTTTTGATCCGGGATGATTTTCCGTAGCTGTACTCCTGGCCCTTGTATTCGATCCCCCCGGTAGCGATGATGATCACGCCATGTTTGATGGTTGACACCTGGTCCCCGGTCTGGAGAGTAGAACTGAAATTCCCCTTAAAACCTTCTGTTTCCAGCAGTTCTGTGCTGAGATAGGTCCGTGATCAGGGGATGGTCCAGAATTCTGGCTTTCAGCCCGGTCAGATATTCCTGGGGTGATTGGGATGGTGATGACCCATTTTGGGATGTGAAATATTGCAGCAGATTCAGGTTTCCACCCAGGACCGATTTTCTTTCCACGAGGTGAACAGGGTAGCCTTGGTCAGCCAGATTCAGGGCAGAAGTCATGCCCGCCGCTCCGCCACCAATAATCAGGGCCTCCGGGAGCACTGGGACCTGGGTGATTTCCAGGGAATCCAGCTTATCGGCCCGGGCAACCGCCATCCTGGTCAATGTCTTGGCTTTGACCGTGGCTCCCTCCCAGTCACTGGAATGAACCCAGGAACATTGGTTGCGGATGTTGGCCATTTCAAATAAATGGGGATTCAGACCGGCCTGTCGGATCGCATCCTGGAAGAGAGGTTCATGGGTGATGGGAGTGCAGGAAGAGACCACAACCCGGTTGAGACCCAGTTCTTTGGTGGTCTCCACGATATGAGCCACAGTATCCTGAGAGCAGGTGTACAGGTTATCTTCCGCGTAAACGACATGGGGCAGGGAGCGGGCATATTCGGCGACTTGAGGCACATCAAGGTACCCGCCGATGTTGCTGCCGCAGTGGCAGACAAAAACCCCGATCCGGGTCTGCTCGTCCTGGATCAATCTTTCCGGTGGGTATTCTTTCTTTACAGCCAGGCTATGGCGGGCGGAAGAGAGCAGCTGAGCTGCTTTCGCGGCTGCTCCGCTGGCCTCCATCACAGTTTCGGGGATATCCTTGGGTTCCCGGAAGGGGCCGGCCACGTAAAGGCCTTCCCTCGAGGTTTGCAGGGGATCAAAAAGTGTGGTGTGGCAGAAACCGTACTCATCCAGTTCGATGCCCAACTGACGGCCCAGATCCTGGACTGATTCGGAGATTTCCATGCCGACCGATAAAACCACCAGGTCAAATTCTTCCTGGACCGGGGCAGGCTGGTTTTCATAGGCCGAGCTGTAGGTGATAATTAAATTCTGGTTTTCAGGATTCTGTTTAAGATCGCTGATCCTGCAGCGGGTATATTCCACACCGTACTTCTGCTCTGCCCTGCGGTAGTATTCTTCGTATCCTTTGCTGTAGGCCCGGGAATCTATAAAAAATATCTGGCAGTGTACATCCCCGCTCCCGGGGTGGGTGCGTTCCTCAGCCCGGGCGTGTTCGATGGTCATGATGGCTTCTTTGGCCGCATACATGCAGCAGACCGCAGAGCAGTAATCGTGATTTTGATCGCGGCTGCCAACACATTGCAAAAATGCGATCCGCTTGGGACTGGTATTGTCTGAAGGCCTGCGGACATGACCTTCAGTTGGACCGCTGGCTGATAATAAACGTTCATACTGCAGCGATGTTACAACATTGGGGAATCTGCCGAAACCGTATTCCTCTGAGAGTTCGGCCTGGTAGGTTTGGTATCCAGGAGCGAGGATGATGGCCCCGATATTTAGTTGATGTTCTGAGCCAACCATATCATGGTGAATGGCGTTTTTTCCACAGGCGAAGACACAGGACATACATTCTGAACAGATCCCGCAAGCCAGGCAGCGGGCGGCTTCTTCCCGGGCGCTTTGATCATCATAGCCGATCTCTACTTCAGCAAAACAGGATTTCCGATCCTCGATACTCAGCTCCGGAAGGGGAACCCTGGGTTGAGGTGAGATTTCACCCCTGGAAGCTCGTTCGCGGAGTTCTGTTTCGCTGATCTCAACTACAGGCAGATCAGGACCCGGGGGAACTTCCAGGTCCTGGCCCTGTAAATAACGGCTGATGGAAGTGGCAACTTTATGGCCGCTTTCAACAGACTCAATCACAAAAGCAGTCCCGGAGACGCTATCACCGGCTGCAAATACACCCGCTCGGGTGGCGGCCAGCGTATTGGGATTAATGGCGATGGTCTGTTTTTTGGTGATACCGACACCCGCGTCATCAGGAATAAAGGCCAGACCGGCCCTCTGGCCAACCGAGAAGATAACTGTATCGCAGTTGATCACATGGGTGGAATTGGGTATTTTCTCAACATGCAAACCACCACTCTCATCAAAACTGAAGCTCTCAACTCGCATTAATTCCATTCCCCGAACATCGGTCGTCCCCAGTGCCTAGAATGCGTTCAAAAGATTGTGAGGGATGAACCTGTACGCCTTCTTCAATGGCAGCCTCAATCTCCCAATCGTGGGCCGGCATCTGGGATCTGCTTTCCAGGCAGGCCAAATGGACTTCTTTTCCGAGGCGGATCGCTGTTCTGGCGCAGTCCAGGGCAACATTGCCTCCCCCCAGAACAAGGACTTTTTCGCCCAGATCTGGAGCTTCATTCTCTGCTCCAGATTCATATTTTCCCAGCCTGACATCGCGCAAAAACCGGGTGTTAATGACCACACCCTCAAGGTTGGCTCCCGGGATCGGCAGACGAATGCCTTCGTGGGCTCCAACAGCGATCAGGACGGCTTTAAATCCATCCTCAAATAACTTGTCCAGATCGTCAATCCGGTGATTGAGCTTCAGGTCAACTCCCAGATCAACGATATCCTGGACTTCACGTTCTATGATTTCGGTTGGCAGGCGATATTCCGGGACACCCAGACGCAGCATACCGCCAGCTACCGGCATGGCTTCAAATACGGTGACAGGATACCCATTTGTGATCAGGTCCTGGGCTGCAGTCAGGCCACAAGGACCCGCGCCAATGATCGCCACCTTCATATCCGGGTGAAGGATCTCAGCTGGTGAAACCTCCTGGCGGGGATGTTCGTAGATCTTGTCGGTGATAAATCTTTTTAACGCCCTGATATTGATGGGCTCGTCATACTTACCGCGGTTGCAGGCCGTCTCGCAGCGGTGATTGCAGATCCTCCCGCAGATTCCCGGGAAGGGATTGTCCATTTTGATGACCCGATGGGCATCCTCCCAGCGTCCTTCCCGGATCAGGGCGATATATCCCTGGGCCCTTTGGCTGGCGGGACAGGCATCCCGGCAGGGAGCTATACCGGCTTTGTTGATCGCATAGGCATTGGGTACTGCCTGGGGGTATTGTTTATAGACTGCCTGGCGGTCAATTAAGCCTTCGTTGAAGATATCCGGGACAATAACCGGACAGACCTCCACACAATCGTTGCAGGCCACACAATCTTCCAGGCTGATGTAGCGGGGTTTGGTTTGGACCCGGGCGGTGAAATCACCCGCCTGGCCGGTCACATCGACAACTTCGGAGCCGGTCAGGATCTCAATATTGGGATGCCGGCCTGCCTCGACCAATTTGGGGGAGATGGTGCACATCGCACAGTCATTGGTGGGAAAGGTTTTATCCAGCTGGGCCATTTTCCCGCCAATGGCGGTCTCTTTTTCAATCAGGTAGACTTTATAACCCTGGTCTGCAAGGTCCAGGGATGCCTGCATACCAGCAATTCCCCCGCCAACGACCATCACAGCACCAACCGGGTTATCTATCTGAGTGCTGGGTTTTGTTGAAGTCACCATTGAGAAATCTCCCTGATCCACTTCTAAAAATATGCCAGTATTCCAGCTCTGATCTGGATTCAACCTGTATGATTATCTTGAAGTCCTGGCCAGAATCAAATTTATTTTCGGCCAAATCGATCTGGATCAGAACTGGGTTGGAGTCTGAAATTCAATTTCTAAATTAAGCAGACAACCGCCCCTTCACAGGGACTGAAGGGCGGTTGTGATCGAGAAAATTTGGCCCTCTGAACCTCGGAATGATCGGTCTGGTTCAGCTGTTCAGCTCTCGGTGGAATCATCATTGTTGTGGAGTTTTGCTGTATGGGAATTTTAACGTGGTGTGATTCTGTTGTCAATCAGCTGGAATGGAGGAAACAGGTAAACAGCGTCAATAAACAGGATGAATGTCATTACAAACACCAGTAGTTTTCTATGATTAAAGCAAAAGCCTGGGAAATGACCCCGGGAATATCATGGAATACGCTGCTGGGAAATTAGTAGATAGTTTATTTCTTCTGCCATTCTTCAAATGTGTAATTTTCGATTGGATCCATTTCCAAGCCGTTCAGAGAGAAAGGCTGAATAGTTATTTCACCGTTATCTGTGCTTTCAACAATCAGGATCGAATCCTCAGGATTATTTCCCAATCCGGTTGCCAGGAAAAAAACCCTCTCCCCTGGAAGCTGTCTGTAAAGCGGTGATAAATTCCCACCTTGAAAAGCTCCAACATCCCCGGCATAAATATATATGGGTATGGACTGGCTGAGGGGGATCAATCTGTCTCTGAGGAACTCCTGAAACTGCACATTATATCCATCAGCTTCATTTGGTTTTAGCAGATATTTGCCAGTGATTTGGCTTTCTTCGAGGAAGAGCACATGGTGCATAAGCAGGTGAACTGCTTTGAGGCCGGAGCGCTGATCCTGGATCTGGCTCATGATAAAGTCATATTGATCGGTAGTAAGTTGATAATAATCCAGGGTTGTATCCAATACTAAAAATAGGTGGTCCTTATATCTGAAAGCATATACAGTGTTTCCATACCGGGTCTGGTAAAGTTCTCGCTTCGTGACATCATGATTGCCAACCGCATTGAAGACCGGGACAGTAAATTGATCCATGACCAATAAATTGAGCAGATCGAAATTCTCTTCAGAAGGTTTCCATACCAGATCGCCCAGAAAGACTACAAAATCCGGATTCTGCGCTTTGAGCAGTGCGATATTTTTCAATAGGCTGGGGGAGGGATGGAATTGATCATCCCCTGGTCTGCCGTAGATGTGACCCGCGAGGATGAATTTCAAAGGCGTGTCATGATCGATCAACGAAGAGGAATTTAATGAGTTGGGGTGGGGGTCTGCAAGAAATTCGAAATCAAATTCCGGCTGATCCACTGGAATGACCTCAGTCGGTGAGGGTGGTTTGGCAAACATATTCTTGATCATGCTAAACGTCCCTGCCCGGTAGGCTAATCCGCCTGCGAGGAATGTCAGAATCAGCGCCAGAAAGGATGTCAAGATAATGATCATTGATTTAGATTTATTAGTCATCGATTATCCCGGGGATGAAGGGAGTATTGTTTCTGTTCCCAGAAGGAATTTTGAGAAAGCCGATGTATACTGAGGAAATTCACTCAGAACTTCCGCGATTTTTAGATGGTGCGATGCTCCGGTTTTAAGCTCCACAACGCAATAATTGCGCATAGGTAAATAGTTGATCAGGTTGGCCCGGTTTCCAAAGGTTTGATCGAGAGATTTTATACACGTGTCTAGCGTGAGCCTGATCAGCTGATCCGCGCTTTGGTAATACTCCCGTTGATAATTATTGATCAAAATGGGGGTGGTCTGTCGAAATAGATGCTGGATCCCAGGGGGAAGGTGTGAATTGATAGTCAAATAAAGTTGGTGCCAATCCATATTTTGGAGATTCACCTGTTCCGGGATCGGAAAGATTGATTTTGTGCCTAAATTTCCTGATTTATGTTTAATTTCCAGTTGACTGTCTGAAAATTGCCAGCTGCCATGGTACCAGCGCAGCCGGATCTTTATTCGTTTGTGGAAACCCTGGATGTGGGCCATCCTTAATTGCTGGTCTATGGAGTCAAAGTAAATGTTGCTGACTTCCCGAGGTGGATATGTCGGTTTGAATAAACTGCTGTGTCCCTTGATCAGGCTGCGCACTATGTCTGCATCCAGCCCGTGGTAAACTCCTTTGATCTCATAACGAGCTTGGTCAGCTTGTTTATCAGTTTCCGAGAATACCCTGTTCATAGAGCGCCTCCACATCCAAATCTTCGCAAGTGATGGGATAGCCTTCAAGTATCAAACTGCTGCCTATTTGACATAGACCCCCAATTCCCGTATTGACAAACTCGATATCTTTTCCAATCAAATTCCCAGGTCCGTATTGGGGTTTTTTTGTATAGGCGGCTAAGCCGGCGACCTGGGCGTTGGTGATTACCAGGTTTTCTGCTGTTACTTTAGAAAGGTCTTTGCTGGCGATCCCGATACTGGTGTTATATATTGAGCTGTTCGTAACTGCTACCAGACTATTCTCGCCAGCTGAGATCGATTTATCACCGATATTAAGGAATGTAGTTTGATCAATCGTAACGGTTGAACCGCTGAAATCCAGTCCATCCCCTTGAATATCAACCAAACTGCAGTTCAATATCGTTCCCTGGGTGTAGTCGCCATCAAAGGCATCAGATGTTGTTCTCATGAAATCTACTGTCTGGAATTCAAACCTGGCCCTGATAATGTTCAGAGCATCTTCCGCTGTGTTGTCGCTGATCTTAACTTTATTCAAATACAGGTTGTTCTCATAAAAATTGATACCCCCAGTCAACAGCCCAGCCACCCCGGATAATACCGGAGGTATGTTCAATCACCGCCTCGGTCCAATGGGATTCTGTTACTCCATTTCCCAAGGCAGCTATGCCTCCCCAGCTAGAACCAATTGCTGTCAGCAGGATTGGTTGATCTATCTCTCCCGCCAGATCCAAAGAACCATTCACTACCAGGACCATACCTTTTTCAAACCTGAGTGTCGTACCAGCAAGAATTGTGAGATCCATGCCATCAGGAATGATCAAATCTCCGCTAACGTCCCAGGTGCCGGGGAGAACTTGTAAATTACTGGGGGATACCAACTCCAAAAACGGATGGCTTTTAAGTGCAAATTCCAGACTAGTTCTAGGTCGGGTCCCGACTCGCACCCCATCGGGGTTGTAATTTGTTGCCAGGGGATTATTAGTCAAGGTTGATCCGCCCCACAAAACTGCCTTGACTGCGATCACGGGCTCAATCTGCTGGCTAATATTGACCTCGTCGGTTGGTATCATCAAATTTAAAGTTGAGTATTGGCTTAGAACAAGGGGGGGAATTTCGATCAGCAGGGATTCCAGACAATTTGCCTCGCTGCACCAAGCTTGTTTAAATGGATAACTTTGGTCATTTATCTCTATTTCCCGAAGTTCAACCGGCAGAACCATTAAGTTTGTTAGATCAAGTTGGAGGTATTCCCGGTTATTCAATTGAGTGATCTGATAATTTCCCTGGATAGGCTGCGGCGATTCCAGGTTCTTGGACAATATTCGGGCTCTTTGCCTTAGTTCTGTCCAGGGTAAGGGCGGAATATCACCAAAGATTCCCTTTTCAAAATAGCTGGTCAGGATCTGGTGAAAATGGTCAATCTCCTTCGAGTAAAGGGATTCTAACTCATCAAGATAAGCCGGATCCGTCATGTGTTCGAGATGACTGACATAGCTTTTCTGTATACCCGGGATCCGAAAAATCTTCTGAATATAACCTTTTTCCGCAAAGGGGAAGGCTAATTGTTCCCTGGTCGCGCTTGGTTCTAATGGCAAAGCGTCAAAGACAACCGGTTCTAGTAGACCGGTGATCGGATTATAATAAAAACGTAGGTTATGCCATCCAGTTGAGTGACCAGCTCCCCAGAGATCTGTTGCCGCAAAATACTTCCCCCAAAGCGATTGATCGAATACCTCCTCACCCGGCAGTAATCCCTCGTTGAAGGAATAGAGCAATTCGATAGCAGCAAATAATTCATCGGTCAATATCTCGTCTCGGCTGAGGTGTTTCTCGCGAAAAGCGGTGATCTCGCTGTTGTAAACGTCTGTTAACCAGAATTCCCCGATCTCCCTAACGACTTTTTCAACATCGGGATCTACCGTACCCAGGTTTTCCCAGTTCATCCAAAGTAAATCCTCACTAAACCGGATGATTGGTCCTTCCCGTCGGCCTTGGGATTCAAGCAAGTCCTCAGTAAAACTTTCTTCAATGGCATAGATGCCGTGATATTTACCATTTTGGACGACATTGACGAAAAAATATCGAGTTGTGAGAATCCCTTCTTGGAGCAGATTCTGATGGTAGACCCACTCTTTTTCGTAATTCCGGGTTTCTGGGGCTTGGATGGAAAATCGTCTCATGCCCAAAATAGCTTGTTGAGGATCATCGATATGAATACGGAAAGACCATTTTTCACCCATGAGGTGGTCAGTCCAATCACCTTTTAGGCGAATATTTATTGCGAAGGCGGAGCCTTCATTCAAGTGCATTGTTGCTGGTACAAAATCCTCGTCAGATGTCAACAGGATGCCAGACACGAGAGCTTCAGTCCGTTTTTCCTCAATAGCTAATAAGTGAATCAAAGGGTATGTCTATAAAAATGGTCGCCAAACCGTTCGAAGTGTAGAGGCCCATTTCTTGACGGAGGTCTTCCGAAATGGCCAGATCTGTTTTTATGAGAATTTTTTTAATTGATTGGATCGTTGACTGTAGACTCCAGGAAGGGTTGCTGATATATCCGAGAAGAAACCCTGTTAAAAGCAACAGCAGGGCTGTTAGGACCAACCAGGGGGTACGAGGCCGTGATTGAGATGATGATCTTGGAGTATTATTTTTGATTCTCATAGTCTGGTAACTTGTTAACCGCCTAGAAGATTATTTTGCTCCACAATGCTAATTGAAGTACCGGGATATTGGGACCGAAGGTCATTCACAAACTTTCCAATGCTGTCTGGATCATCGGCTTTTAGGTAATATACTAAATTTAGATTCTGTTCTGAGATATCGAATCGACGCAGATCTATCTCGTTGATCGAGGTCTTTAAAATATTATTGACTGACTTGAGATAAACATCAGGATCATCAATTCCTGGTGAAGTAATATTTAAGTAAAGGCTCTTATCACGATTTGGATGAAATCTTCCCTGAAGATACTTTCTGATCAGCAGAAAACCCATGATAATTACAAAAGCGATTATAGTTGGGATTCTCTGGTCTGCTCCCATGCCAAGACCAATGGCAATGGAAAAAAACAAGAAGATCAGTTCCTCGGGATCTTTGATAGCAGTTCTAAACCGTACGATCGACAAGGCACCAACAAGACCTAAAGAAAGGGCGAGAGACGATTTAACTATCGAGATCACCACCAGGGTGATGGAAGCCAAGATTGGTAAAATTGGTGCAAATTTTGCTCGATTTGAAAGCAATTCACCGTAGTGTCGGTAATACCAGGCCATCAGCACCGAGAGCAAGAGTCCTAGGAGCAGATTGATGATAAATGATAATAATGAGAGTGGGGCGGGATTGGTGAGATCCATAATTAATTCCTCCAATCGAAAGGTTCACTATATTTAATTCAAGTAGTAGATCCTATGCTCCAAAATGGGTGCTGATAACCTCAAATTATTCAGCAAATCCGGGGCAGCAATTCTCCGGCCAGGACATCCACGATCCGGGTTGATCCCAGCCCGGTTCTCATCAGCAGTCTGCCAGGAGGTCCTTCTGCAACCTCCCCGATGATCGCAGCATTTTTCCCGTACTTGTTCTGTTTCATGACCTTGAGGACTGCCTCGCCATCTTCGCCCCCCACAATCAGAAGTAATTTTCCTTCGTTAGCGATGTAGAGGGGATCGAATCCCAGCATTTCACAGGCGGCTGAGACTTCGGGCCGGATTGGCAGATCCGCTTCTTTCAGCAAGATGCCAACCTGGGATTGTTTGGCAATCTCGTTCAGGGACGAGGCCACACCTCCCCGGGTGGGGTCACGCATGACGTGGATCTGGTTCGAGGCCGCCAGAACCTCCTGAACGAGGTGGTTGAGAGGGGCAGTATCACTCTCTAAATCAGTTTTGAATCCTAATTCACCCCGGGCTTCCAGCACAGCAATGCCGTGGTCACCTATCGTGCCTGAGATCAATATCAGATCTCCGGGTTTAGCCTCTGATCCACCGATGGGAGTGGGATAGTTAATCAGTCCAATCCCGGTAGTGGAGATGTACAGGCCATCCGCTTCTCCGTAGGCAACTACCTTGGTATCACCACAGATGATCTCAACCCCGGCTTCCTCGGCGGCAGATTTCATGGAGTTGACAATAGTTTCAAGGATCGAGATCTCCAACCCTTCTTCGAGGATAAAACTGGCTGATAAATAGAGCGGCCTGGCGCCTACCATGGCCAGGTCGTTGACTGTGCCGCAGACTGAGAGTTTACCGATATCACCTCCCCGGAAAAACAGGGGAGACACGACATGGGCATCAGTACTGACAGCCAGGGTGATCTCATCTGATATCTGAACCACACCTGAATCGTTCCCCGCCAGCAGAGTTGGATTTGCCAGATGACGGTAAAAAGTATTCTTGATCAGATCCGCTGTCATCTTTCCACCACTGCCGTGGCCGATGACAATTTTATCTTGATGGGGGCTGGGAAGCGGACATACCGGGCCTTCCAGGTGGGGGAGATCCTTCTTCATACGGTTTTTCCTGCACTAAGTGGGGTTTGAGTGCGGTAGCGATAATAGGCAGCGCAGGCGCCCTCGTCTGAGACCATGGTCGCTCCCAGGGGTTTTTCCGGGGTGCAGAGGGTTCCAAAAGCCTGGCATTGGTCTGGTTTTTTCTCTCCCTGCAAAACCAGCCCTGAAATACATAGGGGAGATTCTTCGGCTGTGATCGTTTCAACATTGAACCGACTTTCAGCGTCATATTTCCGATAGGCTGGCCTAAGGGACCAACCGCTGCCGGGGATCAGGCCAATTCCTCGCCATTTCCGGTCACAAGTTTGAAATACTTGGTTAATAGCATCCTGGGCTTTATGATTTCCTTCTTCAGTCACTGCCCGGATATAGGCATTTTTGACCTGGTTAGAACCCTCTTCTAGAGATTCCACTGTCATCAATATACCTTGAACAATATCAAGCGGTTCAAAACCCGTGATAGTGATCGGGAGCTTGTATTTTTCAGCCAGGGGCAAGTATTCCCAATATCCCATTACTGCGCAAACATGCCCGGCGGCCAGAAACCCCTGGACCCGGTTATGGGGAGAGCTCAGGATCGCTTCGATGGCAGGTGGCACTCTAACATGGGAGACCAGGATACTGAAATTTTCAATTCCCAGCTGCTCAGCCTGGAGTATGCTCATCACGTTGGCCGGGGCTGTGGTTTCAAAACCAATCGCAAAAAATACCACTTCCTGGTCAGGATTCTCCTGGGCGATCTTTAATGCATCCAGAGGGGAATAGACCACTCGAACATCGCCTCCCTCAGCCCGGACTGAGAATAGATCAGCCTGGGAGCCTGGGACCCGGAGCATGTCACCATAGCTGGTGAAAATCACCCGGGGAGAGGATGCAATCGCGAGTGCTTTGTCGATCAATTCCAGAGGAGTCACACAGACCGGGCAGCCCGGCCCATGCACCATCTCGATCGTGTCCGGCAGCAGCTGGTCCAGACCATTTTTTATGATCGAGTGAGTCTGACCACCGCAGATCTCCATCAAGGTCCAGGGGCGGGTAGTGATTTCGGAAATCTTTTTTATGGTGGCCAGGACCAGGGCGGAGTCCCGGTATTCCGAGAGGTATTTCATCCCTGCTCCTGCTGGTCCAGCTCACCAGCTTCAAGAATTTGTCTGAGCAGGTCCATGGACTCGAGGGCTTCTTCTTCGCTTAATAGGCTGATCGCAAAACCCACATGGATAATGGCATAGTCCCCGATCCCTGCTTCTGGGATATGTTCAATGCAAGCTTCTCTTTTGACCCCGCTGAAATCAACCTGGGCCATTTTTAAACCTTGTTTTTCATAGATCTCAACTATCTTTCCGGGTACACCGAGGCACATTGTGGGGCTCCTTAAACTTGTAAGTGTTTCTGACCGATCACTGCCTGACCGAAAGAAATTCCTCCATCATTGGCAGGTACCTGATGATGTAATAATACCTGAAAACCAGCTGAACGCAGTTTTACAGTCGACCTTCTTAATAACTCCAGATTCTGCCATACACCCCCGCTGAGGGTAACAATCTTCAAATGCTGGGATTCCCGGATCCGCACAGCTGCCTGGAGGACCATTTCAGCCAGGGTTTCATGAAAACGTCCGGCAATCAGGGGAGTGGGGATGCCCGCCAGGGTTTGCTGGTAGATTTCGAGCAGCATGGGACCGGGATTGAATAGCAGATCGGCGTTGAGGTCGACCGGATACGGCTTGTCTTCCCCGGGAACGACCAGGGCTTCCAGCTCGATGGCAGCCTGGCCCTCGTAACTGACCTGGGGGCAGACCCCCAATAGAGCTGCAACTCCATCAAAAAGCCGGCCCAATGAAGATGTCAGGGGCGCATTGGACCCGGTTTTGAGTTGGTTGAGCAGCACATCCAGGGCATTAACTCCAGGCAGGGTGTCTGCCAGGTGATTCGAAAACTGAACTGGTTCTAAGGCTGGGTCCCAGGGCAAATCATACTTATGTAATAACGCCAGGGCAATCCTCCACGGTTCCCGGACCGCGACGTCTCCCCCCGGGAGAGGGAAATAATCCAGGTGCCCAGCCCTTGTATAAGATTGATAATCTGCCACCAGGAATTCTCCGCCCCAAATGGCCCCATCCTGGCCGAAACCGGTCCCGTCAAACGCCATCCCGATCACTGGACCAGCATTATCGGGGAAGTTATTGTCCGCCATGCAGGCTGCGATATGGGCATGATGGTGCTGGACAGCCAGACTGGATAGACCTTCTCTTTCTGCCCGTTCTAGCCCAAAACGGGTAGATAAATAATCCGGGTGCAGGTCATAAATAACCAGGTCAGGTGTGATCCGGAATATGCCTTCAAAATGTTGAATGCTTTCCTGGTAGCTGGTAAGGGTTTCGTAATTCTTCAGGTCACCAATATGCTGACTTAGAAAAACATAATTATTTTTGGTCATGCAAAAAGTGCTTTTTAGTTCGCCACCGAGAGCCAGCACGGAACCCTTCTCAAACGGCGTGGCAAGTGGCTCAGGGGCAAACCCCCGCGAGCGCCGGATGGGGTAAAGACCAGGTTCAGGTGAGAGATCTCCGGGAAGGATCCGGGCGACTAAATCATCACAATGGATCTGGATTATTCGATCATGGAATAAAAAGGCATCGGCGATCGATCCCAGCAGATCCCTGACCTGCTGGTTATCAGTCAGGATGGGATTGCCGCTGAAATTGGCGCTGGTCATCACCAGCACCTGGAGCGAGTTATCTGGAAAATGATCTCCCTCGGCGAACAGCAGATAGTGCAGGGGAGTATAGGGCAGCATGACACCGATCTGGTCTTGAGCGGGAGCAATCTCTGGGGGCAGGCTGGATTTGGCATCACGTCTTAATAACAGGATAGGCCGCTGGGGGGTTTCCAGGGTTTGCGCTTCCCATTTGGAGATCTGGCAGTGTTCCTGCACGGTTTCAAGGTTGGGCATCATTACGGCCAGTGGTTTGGCGGGGCGATCTTTTCTCCCTCGTAATCGTTGAACAGCTTGACGGTCCAGCGCATTACAAGCCAGGTGAAAACCACCCAAACCCTTGATCGCGATAATCTTGCCCTCTGCTAATAATCTGCGGCATTCGTGGAGCGCGGCATCCCCGCTGACGGGATTACCGGGATCTCCGCTGTGTTCGATCCAGATCTGGGGACCACAATCAGGGCAGGCGACTGGCTGGGCGTGGAATCTGCGGTCTCCCGGATCCCGGTATTCACTCTCACAAGCAGGGCAAAGCTCAAAACCAGCCATGGTCGTCAAGGGGCGGTCGTAGGGTATGTCCTGGATGATCGTGAACCGGGGTCCGCAATTGGTGCAGTTGATGAAGGGATAGCGGTAGCGGAAATCTTCTGGAGAAAAGAGCTCAGCCAGGCAGTCCTTACAAACGCTTACATCAGGGGAGATCGGTTGAAAACCTCCTTCAACGGACCGGGATTGGAGGATTTGAAAATCAGGAAATTCTTCCAGGGTTGTAGGCGCATGCTGAAGGGAATTGATCCTGGAGAGGGGAGGAGCTTGCTGCTGGATAGCGAGGATAAATAAATCCAGATCCGGACGGAGGCCTACCGCCTTGATCTCAACGCCGTTCGAGGTATTGATCACCCATCCTCTGATCGAGTGCTGGTTGGCTATCCGATAGATAAAAGGCCGAAACCCGACACCCTGGACAATGCCATGGATCAATATCTGGCAAGCTTCAAGTTGGTTCATGTTTTTCGGAAATCTTGGATTTGGTCCTCTACCCAGTTGACCCAGTCCTGGATGCCCTCGCCGGACCGGCAGGATATCGGGAATGTAACCAACACCGGGATTGAGCATTTCTACTCCGCGTTTAAAATAATCCATATCAAAATCGACATAGGGAAGCAGGTCGATCTTGTTGATGATCAACGCATCCACACCCTGGTACATTCCAGGATATTTATAGGGTTTGTCATCCCCTTCTGGTATGGAGGCTATTAATACGTTCCTGGAAGTACCCAGTTGAAATGAGGCCGGGCAGATCAAATTTCCTACATTTTCGACCAGCAGCAGATCAAAATCATTCAGGTCCAACCCGGATAATGCTTTGAGCAGCATCTGGGCGTCAATATGGCATTGACCTCCAGTATTGATCTGCACAGCTGTAGCCCCGGCTTCTGCCGCCCGATCAGCATCAATGCTGGTCGCAATATCTCCGTCTATGACTGCGATCTTGTGGTCGGGCACCAGGGCTGCCAGGGTTTGTTCTATCAGTGAAGTTTTGCCAGCGCCGGGAGACGCCATGATATTCAGGCTGAATAAGCTTGCCTTGCTGAGCTGGACTCGGATCTGGGCTGCCAGCTGATCATTGGCATCGTGAACTTTTTCCTGAATGGAAATGTTTTTTGTCATAGATACCTTCATTAACGGATATTTATACTTTCCAGGTGAAATTCCTTTCCCTGGAGGATATCCATCTGGCTGCTCTGGCAGAACGGACAGGGAGTGAGTTCCCCATCTTTCAAACCATATTCCCTGGAACAATCCCGGCATTTAAAGATAGCAGTTATGCGCTTAAAATGCAGCTTGGCACCTTCACAAATAGTATTTTCTGCGATCATATCCCAGTAGAATTGCACAGAATCATCGATCACCGAGGATAACTCCCCAATCACCAAAAACAGATCAGTGATCTTTTCTGCCTGGTTCTTCTCGCCATGTTTGATGGCTATCCCTACAATTTGTTCGGTGATGCCCAATTCATGCATAAAAAACTATCCTGAGGCTCAGGTTTGCTGGGAGATAGTTAATTTCCGGGATGCAACCAGGAATAACAGGGTCATAATGACAGCTGATGACAAGCACCAGATGCAGGTTGCACCGATAACAAAAGGTTCCAGGAATGTCAGATAGATCGAATA
Source organism: uncultured Chloroflexia bacterium (assembly GCA_963716695.1). Taxonomy (GTDB): domain Bacteria; phylum Chloroflexota; class Anaerolineae; order Anaerolineales; family UBA11858; genus B10-G9. The sequence goes on along the minus strand of CAVQTT010000004.1, from coordinate 185,617 downwards.
AAGAGTGCCGAGCAGAGTAAATCCCCACAAGATTATTGCAAATGTATTCTTTAACCCTGCCAGATCCAGCAGTCCCAGCAACCACACCAGAATGATGCCGAGGTACCCCAATAATCCGACCACTCCAACAGGCAGAACGCCGAATATTGTGGCAAATGAACTTTGTTGAACGGCATTACAGTTCCCGACAGGCCCGCAGACTGCTTCGACTTGATTGTATTCAACATAGGTCAGATAGGCAGCCACACCGATCCCAAGCAGGGATAGAAGCGGGATGATCCAGGAAGGAAAATCTTTGTCAGCCGGCACCTCATTGATCAGATTGTATCCAGCGAAGATCAGAGCGCCGATCATGCCCAAAAGCACGATAACTGCCAGGATATTCCCAGCCAGATCACCGGTAAATTTCTGCCAGAGAGTGGCTTTTTCGGTATAGGATGCAGTCTCGCTTGTCCCATTTTCGACCTGGAGAGTCCCTGCCATGGCTTCTTGAAGATCAGGCAGGTCCGGCCAGGGAATTCCCCCTGAGCTTAATCCTTGATCAACGATCTGTGGCAGGATCTCAGGGATCTCCTGGGACCCAAACAGGGCCTGGTCGCCTACCAGGAGGGCAGGTACAACCTGGTCTTCAGGAGGGATCTCATAGCTAAGCAGAAAATTCTCAAAGAGCAGATTGCCAATCTCAGTGGAGGTATCAACAGCATAGATCTGGAGTTGACTCCCGTAGCGGGCATCCAGGCCTGGTAAAACATCTTCAATGACGATTTTACAATAAGCGCAGGTGGGTGAATAGAATAATACAGCCTGTACAACAGGTTCCTGGGCCTGGATAGGGGCTGGTTTCAGGAAACCGACCACCAATAACAGGATCAATACAGCAATTTTTAGAGTAGCCTTCATTCTTTCTCCAAGAATATCTGATAATTTTTGCACTCGCAGATTATAGTCCTAAACCTGCTAATTGTACACAAACCTCATTTCTGGAAAGAATAGGGTGACCAGCTTCGGTTGAAATAATACCAAAGGCTGCCAATTCTTCTGCGGAAAACTCCAGGAAACTAACCCCCGACCAATCCAGGGGCAAGCTGGCAATCAAACCAGGTAGAAACGTCGTCATCTACCATCTGTTTGTCCGGTTCATTGAGGATTTCATGATAAAAACTGGATAGATGATCAATTTTTTGAGTTTGATGAGACCATTTTGGGGAGATATTATAAGCAGGCGAAACTTAGATCCCGCCCCAGAAGGCTTATAAGAAAAGTATAATATAAGGTAGTTTGCCTGGTCTGATCTGCCCCCTGGGATCTATTTATGAAAGATTTGGTTCTTTTTTATCCGGAAGGTCATCAAGACCATCAGCTTTTTGGTCATCCGGAACGTCCAGAGCGCGTTGAAGCCATTCGCAAAGGCATGGTCGATAGCGGCATCTGGCATGATGTCCCCCAAATATTCCCTCATCAGGTGGATCCAGATGTCTTGAGAGCGGTTCACACGCCAGAATACCTGTCCATCGTCGAGGCAGCCAGCAAGATGGGATCAATGCTTGATCCCGATACCTACACAACTGCTCAATCCTGGCAGCTGGCATTAAACGCTGCTGGTGGGGCTGCTGCCGTGGCTGAAGCGGTCTGGGACCGGGAATATCAGGCCGGATTTGCCCTATCCAGGCCGCCTGGCCACCATGCCACAGCTTCCCGGGGGATGGGATTCTGCCTGATCAATAATATTGCTGTGGCCGCTGAATATTTGATTAATAAAAAAGAAGCCCAAAAAATAGCTATTCTGGACCTGGATGTACATCATGGAAATGGGACCCAGGATATTTTTTATGATCGAAAAGAGGTCAGTTTTTGTTCAATCCATCAAGCTCCCTTTTACCCCGGGACTGGCACTCTGGGTGAGACAGGATCGGGACGAGGCCAAAAGGGGACGATGAATTTACCCATCCCCAGCGGTTCAGGGGATGAATGTTATCAAGTTCTGCTTCGGGAGCTGATCCTCCCATTCCTAGAAAAGGAAGAACCGGAAATGCTGCTGGTCAGCTATGGATTTGATACCCATTGGCGTGATCCATTGGGCAGCATTCAACTCAGCGCAGAAACTATCTTCGGAATCTTTCAATCTCTCCAATCCTGGGCCAATACTTGCTGCGAGGGGAGATTGGCGGTCATTTTAGAAGGGGGCTATGATCTTGAGGCAGGCAGTGCCTGCGGAGGAGCGATCGGGGCTGCGCTGACCGGCAGATCGTGGGAAGATCCTCTGGGTCGGTCCCCGATTGCAGAGCAAAACCACTGGCTGGAAACCCTTGATGCCGCCCAAAAGATTTGGGATTTCTAAGGACTGCTGAGAAAGGGTGTTTGAATCAACCTCTGGATTTTGTATAATGAAATAATCTTTCAAGGGAAACCCAATGTTAAACCATTACGTTGAACCTGAAGATCGCTTATCAGAAAAAGCCCAGCTTCTATTGAAAACAACGCTGGTCGAGTATGTTCGCAGTGAGCTTGACAAAGCGCCCGCAGACTCCAGTGCAGAGTACGCTGCCCAGGTCCGCAAACTTATCCTCAGTTCTTACCAGAAGTTGGCTGATGAATTTCCCCTGACAAAATTTGAACAGACCCAGGTCTTTAGTGAGATTGAGAATGAGATTGTCGGTTTTGGTCCCATCCAGCCCCTGCTTGAAGACCCGGATATCAGCGAGATTATGATCTATGGACCGGAGCAGGTCTATATAGAAAAAAACGGCAAACTTGAGGACACGAGTGTCAAATTCAGAGATACAGATCACTTGATGAGTATTATCAATCGCATCCTCTCTCCTCTGGGGCAGCGGGTGGATCAGGACAACCTGATGGCTGATGCCAGATTACCGGATGGATCGCGGGTCAATATAGCTGTTCCACCGGTAACGATCGATGGTCCCTCATTGACGATCCGTAAATTCCTGGAAAGCAAATTGACTGTCCAGCAGATCATAAAACTTGGCACGTTGACAGAACATATGGCTGAATTCCTTCAAGCCTGTGTGGCCGCCCGCTTGAATATCCTGATCACGGGTAATACCAGCTCAGGTAAAACCACTTTGTTAAATATACTGGCCAGTTTGATACCGGATGAAGAACGTATCATCACCATTGAAGACGCGGCGGAATTGAATCTAAATCAAAAATATGTCGTGCGAATGGAGACCCGAACCCCAAATGTTGATGGGCGGGGCGGCGTCACGACCCGTGATTTGGTCAGGAACTCGCTAAGAATGCGTCCAGACCGTATTGTGGTTGGTGAGGTCAGGACAGGAGAAGCCCTGGATATGCTTCAAGCGATGAACACCGGACATGATGGCTCCCTGACAACCCTGCATGCCAATTCACCCAGGGATGCAATTTCTCGCCTGGAAACGATGGCAATGATGGCTGGTCTGGAGATCCCGATGATGGCCCTCAGAACCCAAATTGCGGCTGCGATCGATTTGATCGTACATATGGAAAGATTATCAGACGGGACCCGCAAGATCACCAGGATAACTGAAGTCCCCCGCATGGAAGGAGATATTGTCACCCTGTCGGATATCTTTAAGTTCGACCAGACTGGAGTCTCGTCAAACGGAAAAGTATTGGGAGAAATGGAAGCTACTGGTCTGAGACCGCTGTTCACTTCCCGGCTGGAAGCGACTGGCATCAAACTGCGGGGAGAGATATTCGGGGCCTGATTAGGGGCTTTCCTGCCTGCAACTTCCTGTAAAACCTACCGTATATCATCATACCGGAAATAGGGGCCTGGCAATAAGTCAGGCTTTTTCCTTGGAACCAAGTAATATATTGTTAACATACTAGTAGGGAAGGTGAGAAATGAATAACAAACAGAGCAAGCTGGTGTGGGGTGTGCTATTAATTCTTGCGGGCGTCATGTTTATGCTCCAGGAATTAAACATCCTCGGAAACGCATCTCAATATCTGTGGGTGATATTGATGGCTCTCGGCGCTGGAACATTTTTGTGGGTCTACATCACAAAAAAAGAACACTGGTGGGCGATCATTCCAGGCCTGACCCTCTTGGGGTTGGCGTTAGTCGCCCTGGAAGACATCCTCAATATTCTTCCCGGATCAGACTGGTCCGGAGGGGTTTTCCTGGCTTGCATCGGGGTGGCCTTTTGGCTGGTCTATTTCAGGAACCGCCTCCAATGGTGGGCGATCATCCCCGGTGGTGTTATGGTTACTTTGGCGCTGGTAGCGGGCCTCGAATCCCTGGGTGATTGGACCGAGGTTGTTTTTTTCCTGGGCCTTGCTTTCACCTTTGGCCTGGTTGCAGTATTGCCAAATCAATCTCATGATACACGCTGGGCATATATCCCGGCCGGGGTTCTCTTCATCCTGGGCCTGGCGCTTTTTGCGCCTGTCCAGTCCATGATGCAAATCCTCTGGCCCCTGGCGCTGGTCGGGCTGGGTGTTTACCTTCTGGTCAGGACCTGGAAATAGGAGGAGAATGATGGAAAGAATCAGATTGTATAGAAGTAAATCTGACAGCATGGTTGGTGGGGTATGTGGTGGATTGGGGACCTTCCTGAATATCGATCCGGTCTTTATTCGGCTGCTTTTTATCTTGCTGTTATTCGGGAGTGATTTTGGATTTATGCTGTATCTTCTCATGTGGATCATCGTACCTGAAGAAGGGGGGGAATACGGTTTTCAGGTGGATTCCCTGGGAGATAAGGTCAAATCTATGGGTAGCGATATCCAAAAAGCAGTCTCTCAGCCTCATCCCCAGGCTGGATTGATCATGGGAATAGGTTTGATCGCAATCGGAGGATTTTTGTTCCTGGATAGATTGAACCTTCAGTGGCTGAATTGGATCGACCTGGATATCCTCTGGCCGATCTTGTTGATCATTGGTGGAGTTGTGCTCCTGCTCCGCAAAAGGACAGAGTGAGGTTGATGATGGAAAAGGAGAAATCCAACAAATTCTTTTACCAGCGGAGTTTTTTTGGTCCGATTTTGCTGGTAGCGGTAGGAGTATTATTCCTGGGGATCAACCTTGGTCTGATACCAGGTGCAAGTTGGGGCACGATCTGGAAATTGTGGCCAATGCTGTTGATCGTGGCTGGTTTTGATGACTTGATCAGGCGGAAAGGCATTGCCTGGCCCTTGTTATTAATCGGAGGGGGAATATTTCTGCTCTATAACTATTTTGGTCCTCAGTCCTGGGTCAGCTGGACCCAGTTGATCCGATTTTGGCCGTTATTTCTGATTGCTGCCGGAATTGATGTACTGTTCCGCGATCAATCGGGCTGGTTGATCGCCACCGGCGTTGTTTTGACTTTAGCCTTGATTGCAGGATCTGTCTGGTTGTTTTCAACGGGGATCGAAATCCCGGCCCAATATACCGGGATCAGGGAAAATTATTCAGAAACAAGTGAATATGCTGAAATCGATTTAGCATTGGGCCTGGGAGAGTTGATCATCTCGGATCAGGATTCAGACCAGGTGCTGATCGAGGGCAATCTGACTCCTTCGAGGATGGAAGATCTGCTGGAGCAAAACGCTAACCAGGTCCTCTACCACCTGAAGAACAACAATCCTGATTTTTATCCCCATACCCCCCGCTGGGAGTTGGACCTGACAAATCAATTGGAGCTGGACCTGTTTCTGAAGAATGGAGTGGGGGAAATGCTGCTCAGGTTGGATGGACTGATGATTGACGACCTTGCTATCCATCAGGCTGTGGGAAGAATGGTTATTGGGCTGCCTGATTCGATTTCCGGGGAGATATTGGTAAAACAAGCCCTGGGATCGATATGGATTGAGATTCCCCCTGGAACCAGGGTGGCGATCGATGCCCAGAATGGACTTTCAAGGATCAATTTTCCTTCGGATTTTGAACTGGATAATGGATTCTACACATCACCTGGGGCTGCAGAAGCGAATGCAGACCTGCTATTAGTGGTGGAACAGGCCGTTGGATTGGTAACAGTCCAGTATGTCAGGTGAGACCAGGTTCTTTAAAAACCATACCGCCGGGCAGTCCGGCGGTATGGTTTTATATCAGCTCAGTCGATTAATGCTGTTATCTTCACTGAACCCTTCCGGATACCTTTTTAGGAGCTTGGTAATATTTTGATTGGCTATCTCTCCCAGGGATAGGCCGGCAGCTGTGGCAGCTTCTGCAAGGTACCAGAGAACATCTCCCAACTCATCATTTAAGGCTTCGGGATCAAATGGATGGCCGTGGGCGGTCATTTTTTTTACCAGGTTGGCAAATTCTCCGGCTTCGCCTGCCAATCCCAGGGCAGAGACAATTAATCGCCTTTCACCATCACCGCCTGCCCCTGATGACCGATCGGCCAGGGCCTGGTAGTTATTCAAGGTTAATTGATCCTTCATCTGTTCCGTGCCTCCTGACCTCGATCATAGGTTTCGAACTCAGCGACCAATGATCGCAGTTCCTGCTTGAGGGGGTCATAGGGTGACCGCTCAAAGATCTCAACTAAAGTTTGATAATACTTAATGGATCCGGATCTTTTCCCGTTGAATTTTTCCCAAGCCTGCTCTCCGCTGGCCAGTAAGTCCAGCCTGATCGAACGGGCATTGTGGACCTTGTCTGCCAGGGATACCAGCAGTATTTTTTCATCAGCCTGCCTAAGTTTGATGAAGTAAGCCTCTTTGCGGGGTTCCCAGTCTGGCTTGGGATTCGTATAGGCATCAGTGCAGCCTTCAACAATCCTGGCAACCTCATCTCCGAATTGGTCTTTGATCAAGTTGAGAGTATCCAGGCCTCCCTGATCTTCGACAGCGTCATGCAGCAGGGCGGCTATGGCCTGATCCTCATCTCCTCCATTTTCCATAACCAGGGCGGAAACACTTAATAAGTGCGCCAGGTAGGGGATGCCAGATTCTTTCCTGAAATGACCGTGATGCAGTTGATAGGCCTGCTGCAGGGCGTGTTGAAAACGATCTGTGAGTTGTAATTTCATTGTTTATCCTGAACTGGGTAAATAGATATAGATATTATACCTAATCTTGAAATCAGCTCCTTGTGGTGGAGTTTTCCAAACCGGGATCTCTACCGGTTAACTCTCCCCCAGGCATAATAAGTTGGGACGTAGATTGATCTGGATCCGTTTTTCCTGGCTTTCCGGTCCTGTTCTTTTAGCTCCAGGAGGGCAGCCCGGGTGACTGTTTTCCCAAGATCATGTTCGATCATTTCCCATTCAGATTCCAGGTCAACTGGGAGGATATCCAAATTATCAGGGACTTGAATGATCCCGCATTCTAAATCCGACAATCCCAAATTATTAAACAGGATCTTGAGGTTGCGACCGAACTCCGGATCAGCTCCGGCTTTTCTTAAACCCGTGATTTGTAAGTCTTTGATCTGACTTAGATTCTCAGGAAGGTCGATCCTGCCGCTGTAATCTGGTTCGGCAAAACAGGCCATGTAACCATTATTTTTAGTAACTCGTTTCATCTCTGCAAGGGCGTGATCTGGGCTGCCAGCCCAGATCAGGAAATAATGACTGAAAACGACGTCAAACGAGTTATCTGCGTAAGGCAGTTGATGGACATCCCCCACGGTTATAAAACAATTTGAACAGTTCTGAGCTGCGATCAGCATTCGATCATGACAGAGATCGGCTCCGTGAACCTGGCCCAATGGCAATGAGATCAGATCAGGCAGCAGCGCTCCGGTTCCAGCGCCAATCTCAAGGATCCTGCTGATCTTATGATCTTTAAGCAGGTCAAAAAAATACAGACGCAGAGCTTGGGTCCACTGCGCCTGTAACTGGTAGCGTTTATGCCAATCCTGGAGAGTGAGGGGCATATTGAGAGCCTCTTGTTATTTCCAGATTTTGGCCCAATCATCTGCCAGAAGGTTTCCGAGCACTTCATTGATACCCTGACCTGGAAGGACATCTCCATCTGGCTCTACATAGAACCAGGCCCGTCCTGCACCATGGGAAAGTTGCTGGTTGTGATCCAACTCCAGGCTGATGGGGTTGTGTTTTGAGTAGGGAACTGGCAGGTCCCATTTGAGGGGCAGGTCAGCCTCAGCTACCAGGTTTTGGGCAGTATCCAGGGCTTTTGCCAGCAGTGGATTCTTTGGATCGCTGGTTGAAAGGGAAACTGCATTCGCCCCCAGCTCCCGGAATCTCCCAATAAACTGTGGGAGGTCCGCCACCAGATCCGGCGTGATCGTCAGGTGAACAGTCGTGAACAGATCTTCTTCGAGGATCAGCTTTAATGCCTTCCAGGACTCCTGGTCGAGGGGCGAGATAGTAAAAAGCAAATGATCCAATCCGCTGTTTAGAATTTGCTGGCGATATTCGGTATCTTTGAGCCGCTGACCATTCGTTAATAATCCGGTTACCTGTCCATTTTTTTCTGCCAGGTAGATCAGCTCTACCAGATCCTCCCGCAAGGTTGGTTCACCCCCGGTAAAGATAATTTGTGGGATGCCCGCCTGCCAGGCCCGGTTAATGATCTGGGTCCATTCCTCGGTTGTTAACTCTCTGTCCACCCGCTTGGTAGGAGCCAATTCTGAACTGGGCTGGTCTGGAAGCCGGTAGGTCAGGGCGCAATCCAGCCGATAGGGAGAGGAAGCCGCACCACTGTAGGGGTCTTCCCGAGACATGTCCAGATAGCTGCTCGGATCAAGATCAGGAACCTCCAGCAGGGTGAAAACCTTATTTTTGAATTCCAGAAAATCATTGCGGGCTTCATGTTCGCTGATCTGGTATCTTTTGGCGACTAGTTTGGCTGCGGCATCAGGCGGCTGCCCTTTAACCAGATGGTAGGCGTATTCGGTTGCTGTTTCATTCAAGTGCAGGATCGTAGCGGCATTAATGATCAGGACACCCCGATGGTCAGGGTCTACCCGCAGATGTAGGCGGAACTGGTTTTCTGCATTAGTGGGGGTTTGGTAGTGATAAACACCCGGGTCTATCAGATTAACCGGGAATAATATAGTCGAGATTTTGTTAATCCAATTTTTCATATCTGCTCCCATTCCTTATTTCCTGGTATTTCTGCCCCTAAGATTAGTAATATCACCAGGTTTCATAGCGGATAAGATCATCCAGGTCTTTCCTGACCTTGGCGCGAGGTTCATCCAGTGGGTAACCTAAAGGTGTGAATGCGATCGGCTCCACTTCAGGGGGAAGTTTTAGGTATTCCCGCGCCGCTGTCGGGTTAAAATCCCCGATCCAGCAGGTTCCCAACCCAAGATCTGCGGCTTGAAGGGTGATATGGTCAACCACGATCGCGGCATCGACCATTGAGTAATTCTGGTTATCGTATTTCTTACGGAACCAGGCAGCTTCTGGTTGGCTGCAGATACAGAGAATTCTGGGGGCTTGAATAAACCAATCCTTGGGGTAGATCTGCAGCAATTTACCAGCCTCATGTTTTTCGGTCTGGAGAATAATGATCTGGAAAGGCTGGCGATTTGAAGCTGTTGGAGCCAGGCGGGCCGCCTCCAGGACCTGTAATAACTTTTCCTCCTCAATTACCTGGGTAGAATACTCCCGGCAGCTGTAGCGCAATTTAATCAGTTCCGAAAATTCCATCTCAACTCCTTAAACGATCAGTTTTATATCAGATTGAAAAAGTGCCAGACCCAACCAACTGCTCCGGCTCCCAGGATTCCCAACCCCGCTCCTGACAGAGTATCCGTAAAGTGGTGAACGCCCATCGCAACCCTGCCCAGGGAAACCAGGAGGGCGATCAGGATCAGGGCCAGACCTAAGAAGGCAGGAGATCCGGCTGCGATCGGCAGGACCAGAGCCAGGAACCAGATCCTTAATGCATCACCGCTGGGAAATGAAGCATCCCCGGGTTCTGCTGGCTGGAGCATCAGAACCTCAGGAGAAGATTTAAAGGGTCTGATCCGGTTCACAACTCGCTTCAGCAGTGTTTCGAATCCTACCAGGGCCAGGAAAATCAGGCTGGCTGTAGAACCCAGAGTCCAATCGTAAGTGATCAGGGCAGCCAGGAAAATAACAGAAAATACTGTTCTACCCAGGAACCAGATCTCCTGGAAAATTCCGATCCAGGGTCTTTTGTTTACCAGGGATTGAAAACGGATCATCAGAGGGATTTCGATCTGTCCGATCTTGGGTAACAGATAGGTGAAACCTGCTATGAATAATGCTGATCCTGTAATCAAAAGGGTCATATGTCCTCAGTTAATAGCTCAGGCCAGACAGGATAATACATCAACCACTGCTCCGGTGCGAGGCGAATATATTCCTCGATCTTGCTCAGGATCAGTTCGGCATTGAGCCTGATTTCGTCCAATTTATTTTGATATTTCTTGAGCACAATCGGACCGGAATGCCTGAATCCGTAAGTCCCGTCAGATTCCATGATGGCGGCAACCACGATCACTGGAACATCGGCGGCGAGGGCAGTTGTGATATATCCCACCGGCAGAGGACTAGGTCGGCCAAAGAAGTTGATGTAATGGCGCAGTTTTCGGCCGGGAACCGGGCGGTCGATACCAGTCGCTGCCAGGCCGCCGTTCTTTAGATAATCAACGATCTCTGCCTCGAGTTTTGAATCCCCCAGGGGCAGGATATCCATGCCAAAGGATTCCCGGATCTGATTTTGCAATTTATAACCGGACCCAGGATTGGGATAGGAAAGCACCTTTCCTGAAAATCCATATTTGACCAGTGAACCAACCACCAGATCAAAATTGCTCAGGTGAGGAGCAACCACCATGTACCCTTGTTTTTGCTGGCTTAATGCTATGAACTCCCGCATTGATTGGGTTAATGGAACCAATTCATCCAGCAGATTTGGATCATTATAGGTTTGATAGAGATCAACATAACATTTCCCAGCATGGGTCAGGATCCGGGCGGTCTTTTTTACCAGCTCTTCTTTGGTGGGCTGTAGATCGTTGACGATGTACTGGTTAAGTCGGATCGCCCGGCTGATCGCCAGGTCTTTCCTGGATGATATGAAGTTGGCCAACCCCCGGCCAATGCCATAGCCGATCTGTTTCGGCAAATATTTGCCGATCAAGATCGAAAATCGCACAGAAAATTTACTATTCAGAAAGTTGTTCATAAGCACCGGCAACAGTAATTGGGGGGAATAGAATAAACTTAGCTCGGATCCTGTCTTTCCTCCGATAAGCTTTGATACCCTTCGAACAAAACGGGCAGACCCCTCAACAAACAGGTGACCACACTGATCCAGGCAAAGATCAAACCGACTGCGTGGGCCAATTCGGCAAGACCGGATCCCAATTTATAGAGTGGTATCGCCAGGCTCAACAAGGCTGCGGCGATACCCTTGACTGTGCCGTAAAAAGCCCGCATGAACCGGGAGCCCACCAGGAAGCGGTTCAAAGGTGACAGCACCTGATCAAATGCACTTCTGCCGCTTTTCATTCCCACCGCGCGGACTGCATCCACACTTACTCCCCTGGTTATGACAATCAATGGCACTGCAACCGGGATCAATAGTAGGTGAGCATATACGACCCACAATACATATTCCAGGGTTCGATCTGTGGCGATATCAAGCACGCTTCCTAAAATGGACGCCTCGCCCCGCTTCCGGGCCACCCAGCCATCGAGAGTATCCATCAGGAAGATCAGGATGATAAACGGAACGTTCCATAATTGGGCCGTTGTTCCGCCGTTATAGAGTACATAAAGGTAGATCAGGATCAGCGGAAATCGAGCAATGGTAATGATATTAGCCATGGGAGTATCAGTTCAGGATGGTGGAGGAATGTAGGATTCAACAATCCTGGGTTGGTCAAGATAGGATAACGGACAACCGGCACCGCATTCCTCGAGCAGGCTGCAAGTCTGGCATTCTCCAGGGATATTCGATCGTTGGCGAAGCTGAATTGAGAGATCATGCTCCCAGATTGATTTCCAGGAGTCCTGGAGGATATTTCCCAGTTGTTTATAGTAGGATTGACAGGGAATCACACCACCATCAGGCTCAATACACATATTATAGAGAGCTGCTGTACAACCCTTTACGCCCAGGTCTAAATCCAGGGGATTGAAATGGCAGTAGAGAGTGGGGGTATACCAGATCAATTTCTGATCGGCTTGATGGGTCCTTTCCTGGGCTATTTCCAGAAGCGAATGCAGGGCTTCTTCGGGCAATCCTGTGCCCACGTTTTTTCCCCTGCCAGAGTAGATCAGAGCATTTAAGCCGACAGTTGGCACTCCTAATCCGGCCAGGAAATCGAGGGTTTGGGTCAGGCTCTGATAATTATTCTCCAGCATGGTTGTATTGGTCATCACAAATAATTTGCTCGCCAGGGCGTTGTTTAGGCCTGTTATGGTCTGTTTCCAGGCACCCTGCTGGTTGACCATCAGGTCATGGATCTGGGCCTCATGGGATTCAACTGTGATCTGCACATGATCCAATCCCGCTGAGACCAGGCGTTCAACATATCCAGGATCCCCCAGGCGTCGGCCGTTGGTGTTCAATCCTGTGATCTGGCCTTTGGTTTCTGCATAGGTTATCAGCTCGATTAGATCATCCCGGAGAGTAGGCTCACCTCCCGTAAAAATCAGGTGGGGGATATTCAAATCCCAAAGGCGGTCAATCACCTGGATCCATTCTTGAGTTGAAAGCTCAGGATACGATCGAGGGCGGGCATTGTAGCAGTGGGGACAATCATTATTGCAGCGGTAGGTCAGGGCCAGGTCCATGCGGTAGGGTGCGGTCGGGTGCCGGCTGAAAGGTGTGTTGATCTCGACGCCAGATTGGGTCATAACCGGTTTCCCATCAGCCTGGATGAACCCGTCCAGATCCCTGGTGATCAGAGCGATATCCTGATCGGCTTGTTGATCTTCAAGGTTAAAGGCCAGCTCGATCCGTTCTTTGATCTGGTCCAAACTTTGGCCCTTGAGGTAGTAATAAGTGATATAGGCAGCAGTTGTATTCAGGTACAGAATGGAGCTGGCATTGATCAACAGCGTGCCGCTGCCATCGGGGTCGATCCTGAGGTGCAGGCGTGTATTTGCACCAGCCGGATCCCTCTGGAAATGATACAGACCGGGGCGTAGATCCATCTTTTTGGGGTTTGAGGACAAACCCAATTTCAAGAGGGGTTTAGGTCTGACCTTATTGACAATCATCAATTCACCGTCCGCCGCCGGCGCAGGCGCAGGCGCAGCCGGCACAGGCACAGGCGCAAGCGCAGGAACTGCTCCCGCCTCCGCTGGACCAGCCCCCTCCGCTCCGACCAGATGAGGATGATGGTTTGGGGGCAGGGTTAGTCTTTTGGGTGATGCGGCTGGTGAAATCAGTTATATTCCCGACCATATTGCTTGAAAAATTCGAGATTCCACTGGCCATGGAAGCTGCAAATTCCCCTCCGGGCAGATTGGGAAGAGCGGCACCACTGCCGGATGGCCGGCCAGGAGAGGCGATCTTGCCGCCTGAGCCTGCTGTTCTGGGGGTGCTGTAGGTGGGATCGTACCTGTTCCACCAGATCGGAACATAAACAGGACCTCTTCGGAAGACATCTTGAGTGCGATCAGCAAAGTCACCATCGAGCATGGTCCAGCCCATATGGTCATTGAACTTCTCACTCTTGACTTCAGGTGTTTCAGCGTCTTCAACTTGCTTCCAGGCCCGCTTGATAATATCTTCATAATAACGGACGGTCTCTTTGTGGCTGAAACCTTCCATCTTTTTCCCAACGCTTTTGATCAGTTCGATCATTAGATCCTGCAAGGCGGTTTTTTTAACCCGGCTGTCCCCTTTCTGGTAAGCCTCAATAAATTGGGTCTCATATTTCCTGAGATTTTCGGGAAGCGGCTCGCTGAACTCCAGCTTCAACGGGTCCTGGCTGGTCACTGTAGCAGCGTTCTTCTGGATCAGCGAGAACAGGATCATGGTGAAGATTTTATCAGCCGGGCGTTCAAGAAGTACCGCGGCTTCGATGGCTGTCAAACCCCGTTTAATACCGTGTCCTTCGATCCGGATCTTGGGGGGCAGGTACTTCAGTTTTCTCTTGTTGGTGCTGGAAACCGAGACCACAATGATCATAATAAAAAATAACAGGAAACCCCCGACACAGAGGATGCCAGTGACAGCTTCTGGTTGGATGCCTAGCTGCTGCCACAGGGTGGGCTTGGATACAGCCGAGGCGGGCACAAAATTGGAAGGGAATGAGGCGCCAAATTGGGAGCGGTCTGACATGTCACCATCAGGATTGCGCCAGGTATAGGTGATGCGTCCCGCATTGTCATGCCCGGTTATGGGTGTGCTGGAAAACCCCTTGGGAGCGGTATGCCAGCGAGGTTGATCCGGTCCGACACCTGGAGGGAGATGAAAAACCACCGTGATATCTGTAGAGCCTTCGAGATACTGTCCCCCAAAATATGTTGGTTCAAATACCGCGCTGGCATAATCGTCTGCTTCTGTGTCCGGGAATAGAACATTCTCAATACCGGTGATGAATACCCGTACAGTCCCCCGATTTCCGGGAGATATTGAATTGGGTCCCAGGCCTACGGCGACGCCTGATCCCGATCCTTCATAACCAGTGCTTGATATATAGGTAAGTGATTGGCCGTTTACTTCAGCGACAATATTGCTGTCTAAGTAATTGTAGTTTGGCAAACCCACGTCTACGTAATCAATTACATGGCTTCCCGGTTGGTTATAAAAGATGAATTCATAGGCCAGATCCATGGTTCCATCGGCTTCCCAAAAAACATGGACGGTTTCATTCTCGACACTGAAATAGTAACTTTGGGCCAGGGCAGAACTGGGAACGAGCAGCAGGATGATCAGTACGATCAGAAGAGTGAATCTTTTCATGGACAACCTCGTATTTGCTACCATTTTGGTTCTTCAGTCAACTGGTAAGATGTTTCACAAAATGGACATGAAACAACTGGAGCGCCTGCCACCATCGAGACATGATCAGGGCTTAATTGACCTCCGCAGGATTTACAGGTCAGGGTATCCAGGTTGACATCTCCAGATAGGTCGAGTTGGTAGGTGATCTCCTGTTCGTCCGTTTGGGATTTTCTTCCAGCAAACCAGATCACACCAAAACCGACCAATGCGCTGATCGCGCCCACAAGGATCCAGGCGGGGTTGCCCTCCGGGCTGAACGCTCCCCAGATAAAAATGACTCCGAAAAATATTGCGATCGCTGCAAATATATACCCGATCAATTTCCCAGCAGACATATACACTCCTCAGGAATTAAATTATTTGATCATTCTTGTATCGGAAAATTCTCAGGGATCGATCGCCAATGGCCTTAATTGAAGGGAGATGCCAGACCGATCTTACAGGTATTATACCAATATCCTAAGTCAGCCCGGAAAATATTCAGGGGGTCACATAGTGATCCCATAAACAGGGAATTCCCGCTTGCTTGATAAGCTATAATGATGATCATGAACCAGAAAAACGAGACCGAACGTGTGCTGGAACTCCAGGAGATTCTGAGGTTCCATAACTACCGCTATTATGTGTTGAATGATCCAGAGATCAGCGATGCTGAATGGGATAGACTTTATCGGGAATTAACCCTGTTGGAAGAAAAATATCCCCAGCTAAGAACGCCAGACTCTCCCACCCAGCGGGCAGGCTCGCAGCCGTCCGAGGCCTTTGGCCGGCTGGCTCATCCAGCGCCGATCCTGAGCCTGGACAACGCCTTCTCCGGAGATGAACTCAGATCCTGGCTAGAAAGGATAACCAAGCTGGATCCTAGGGCTGAAAAAACAGGATATTCTGTTGAACCCAAATTGGATGGTTTAACTGTAGTACTGCATTATCAAGATGGCTTATTCACCAGGGGTGCAACGCGGGGAAATAGTGAGATCGGGGAAGAGATCACTGATAATCTGCGGACCATCCGCAGCCTACCGTTGAGAATTCCCCAGGAATTGAAGGGACCACAACCTCCTGCAGAGCTGGTTGTGCGGGGGGAGGTTTTTATCAAGACATCGGATTTTGAAAAACTGAATAAAGCGCTGACTGAGGCAGGGCAAAAGACTTATGTAAATCCTCGCAATACTGCTGCTGGCTCACTGAGACAGCTGGATTCATCCCTGACTGCCCAACGCCCATTAACTTTGTTGGTGTACCAGATCGCAGCCAGCTCCAGCCCACCTCCTGCCACGCAGCAGGAAACCCTCGAGTATTTGAGGGAACTTGGATTTCCGATCCCGGAGCATGATTTTTGCGCGGACATGGACCAGGTGATCGAAATCCTTGAAAAATGGGACCTGGCTCGAAAAAACCTGGATTACGAAATTGATGGCGTGGTGATCAAGATCAACAATCATGCAGTTGCTGATGGCCTGGGAGTGGTAGGAAAAGCTCCCCGGGGAGCGATCGCCTATAAATTTCCAGCTCAAGAAGTCACTACAATTTTGAATGAGATCCGGGTCAATGTCGGAAGGACTGGGGTTCTAACTCCCTATGCTGTCCTTCAACCGGTAGAGATCGGGGGAGTGACTGTCAAACAGGCAACATTGCATAATTTTGATTTTATTGCTGAAAAGGATATTCGAGAAGGCGACCAGGTCTTGATCAAAAGAGCCGGAGAAGTGATACCTTATGTGATCAGGCCAATCGATATCAATCGACCGGATCGAGGGCTAGCTTTCCAGCCCCCGGGGATCTGCCCGGTATGCAGTGAACCTGTAGAGCATCTTGAAGGAGAAGTTGCCTGGTACTGTGTCAACTCAAGCTGCGAGGCTCAGTTGCTCAGGAATATTGAACATTTTGTGTCCCGGCCAGCGATGGATATAGTCGGGTTAGGGATCAAGATCGTCGAGCAGCTGATAGAAGAGGGATTGATCTCTAAAGTTAGCGATCTTTACGATTTAAAAAGATCAGATCTGGTTGTATTAGAAGGATTTGGCGAGAAGAAAGCCGATAATATTTTGGCGGCGATCGAAGAATCCAGGTCCCAATCTTTAAGCCGTTTGATCACTGCCCTGGGCATCAGGGGAGTAGGTGAAGTGGTTGCGAATATTCTTGCTGGAAGGTTTGGATCATTTGACAAACTGAGAACGGCCTCCCTGGTAGATTTGGAAGAGATTCCGGGAATTGGACCAAATATCGCCCTGGCGATCGTGGATTGGTTTTCCAGGCCAGGAAATAGGACAGTTCTGAATGAATTGCAGGCATTTGGCATCTGGCCGATTGAGGAGCTAATTGACCCCGCTGAGACCGGCAGCCAACCCCTGAGTGGAATGATATTTGTGATCACGGGAACATTGGAGACCTATTCCCGAACTGAGGCAAAAGAACTCATCCAGGATCTGGGTGGGAAGGTAGCAGGATCTGTGAGCTCAAAGACCAGTTATGTCCTGGTAGGGGAGAACCCGGGCTCCAAGTTTGATAAGGCTCAGGAGCTTGGTGTCAAGATCCTCACCGAACAGGATTTTAAATCCCTTTTGGTGGATATCTCACCTAGACCTGGAGGAGATCCCCCTGTCAACGACTAAGAAAGTTTACCTCAAGAGGGGGAGGGAAAAACCCATTCAACAGTTCCACCCCTGGATATTCTCTGGAGCGATTCAACGTTTGGAAGGAGATCCTGACCGGGGAGAAACCGTCACAATTCTGGATTCGGATGGTGATTTTCTGGCCAGGGGAGCTTACAGCCCGCTTTCCCAGATCCAGGTCAGGATCTGGTCTTGGGATGAGTCACAAACTATCGACCGGGCTTTTTTCAGAGACCGGATCCAGAAAGCCCATCAGTACCGCAATCTGATCGGTTATAACAGGCCCATGCGCCGCCTGGTTCATGCTGAATCTGATGGATTGCCGGGATTAATAGTTGACCAATACGGCAGTACTTTGGTAACCCAGATATTGAGCTGCGGAGTGGAATATTGGAAGGATGATCTGGTCGAGATCCTGGCCGAGGAATTTACCCCGGGGGCGATCTATGAAAGATCAGATGTCCAGGTCAGAAAACTGGAGGGATTATCACCCCGAGTCGGAAGCCTTTTTGGACCAGAGCCAGCTGATCTGATCGAGGTCGAAGATCAGGGTATCCAGCATTGGATTGATATTAAAACAGGCCATAAAACAGGATCGTACCTGGATCAGCGCGAAAATCGGAAAATTGTTGGCGCTTTAGCAGCCGGGAAATCAATCCTGGATTGTTTTTGTTATTCTGGGGGTTTCAGCCTGGAAGCGTTGATCAATGGGGCAGGATCGATTACCCTGGTAGATGAGTCGGCCAGCGCTCTGAAACTGGCTGAGACCCATATCCTGGGAAATCAGCTGGATTTGGAAAAGGTTACTTCTCTGAAAGGAGATGTATTTGAGGTTTTGCGCAAATTCCGGGACCAGGCGGCTCAATTTGATTTGATCATCCTTGATCCCCCGAAGTTTGCTCCTACTGCAGCCCTGGCTGACAGGGCCGCCCGGGGATACAAAGATATAAACTTGTTGGCTCTAAAGCTCTTAAAGCCTGGGGGGTTGCTGGCCAGTTTTTCCTGTTCAGGCGGAATCAGCCGGGAATTCTTCCTTAGAGTTTTGTCAGGTGCCGCACTTGATGCCAAAGTTAATGCTAGAATACAATTAAGCATGGGACAAAGTGCGGACCACTCAAGCAACTTGAGCTTTCCCGAAGGAAACTATCTCAAGGGATTTGGCATTCGGGTTGAATAAAAGAGGAGGTTTGTTATGGACAGACAATCTGGTCAGGGATTGGTCGAGTATGCCCTGATCTTATTGCTGGTAGCATTGGCCTTAATCATCGTCTTGACGATTTTTGGTGGTGGCTTGGCTGATGTTTATCAGAATTTGATTGACAATCTACCCTGAACCAAACGATCTATTAAAATGTCATCTTATAGAAATAATTATTTGGGTAGAAAAAAAGCGAGGAGCAATCCTCGCTTTTTTTTGATGATTGGATACTTTTTCAATAGTTAACGATCAGCTTCAGACAGGGGAGTCTTTCCAGAAGGATCGTAAACATAAACCTTATCGCCCAGCTTGGCCCAATCATAGAGCCAATGTGAGTCCCCTACAGAAAGGTTTACGCAGCCATGGGACTGAGGGTAACCGAGATTTGCTCGCCAGTAGGCTCCGTGGAAAGCGCGGCTATCGTCAAAGTACATGGTCCAGGGCACATTTTCCAGGTTATAAGCATCTTCAGGATCTGTTAGATAGCGCATTCGGGTTAGATCGAGCTTCTCTTCAATCTGGAAAATTCCTGGATATGTATAATAGGGTTTTACTCCGGAGGCCATAACAGTTGCGAATACAAGTTTCCGGTTTTCATAAACAGCTAGAGTCTGTTCGAAAAGATTGACTTCGATCCAGCGGTCCCAGGTCATTCCTTCTGGTGGAGCTGTGCGGGGAGTTACCTTGGCTACAGACGTCTGGACGACCCATTCATCTGGGCCGATCAGATACCAATCCCACTTTCCGACAGTCTGGATGTCGTAGATATTGACCAATTCCATATGTTCCAGGTAGTGTCCTGTGAAATCATCATTGTCGTAACCGGGAGTGTTTTTTGTCTCAGCGACACCATCAGGAGCGAACATCGATAATACCCAACCGAAAGAATGGGCCGGGGTTTCAAGAAACTCGAAACCCTGGAAAACAGGAACGGAGGAAATTACCACGTCGTTCCCATTCATCCAGCCGACTTCGGTAAGGTGATAATATTTTCCCCCCGAATATACAGATTGGACGATAGAAACATAATTGAATCCGGGAGTTATCCAGCGGATTATGCTTTGTTTGTTATTCTCAACTGCGTCATTTAAACTAAGGTAGATGGGTGCCCTTTTTGCAGTGACATAGGCGTAAGTATAGTCAACCTTGGAAAGGGCTGGATCAGGATTCTTGATGGGTAAGGGGGTCTCGGGAAATGTAATCCCCCTGGCCGCCAAATCCGAGAGATAGGCAGCCGGTCCGGAAGGAAGGCAATCCTGGGATATGTCAATGTACAGGTCCGGAGGGCAGAGGGGAGGTGATCCTTCCACTACGTCTTCTGCGTGAGCGGGTGTCGGCATGAACATCAGCACCAGGCTGAGCAGAAAAATAAATCCCAAGCGTTTCGCTATATTTTTCATTGTTATCCCTGTCTAACTGTAAACCACCAATAAATTAGCCCTTCAGTTCCGCTGGGAGGTGATTAACATCAATAGTTGCCTCATCACAGAAGATCATGGCACGTTCTATGACGTTCCTGAGCTCCCGGATATTACCTGGCCAGGAATAGTTCTTTAATAATTCCAGAGCCCCTGGGGTCATGTTTTCAATATTCAGCCCCATTTTTGGATTATTGGTTTTTATAAAATGGCCTGCCAGCCCAGGGATGTCTTCAGGGTGTTCTCTCAGGGGAGGGATATCGATGTTGATCACTTTGAGTCTGTAGAAGAGATCTTCGCGAAATTCACCAGTGCCGATCAAAACCTCTAAATTTTTGTTTGAGGCAGCCAGGACCTGAACATCGACCTGGATCGAGCTTGTGCTGCCGACTCTTCGGAATGATCGTTCTTCCAACGCTCTTAATATCTTGGCCTGCATATCAGCTGACATGGACGATATCTCATCCAGAAATAATATGCCTTCATCGGCAACCTCGATCAACCCCCGTTTCCTTTTTTGAGCTCCGGTGAATGCGCCGGCTTCGTATCCAAAAAGCTCTGATTCGAGCATGGTATTTTGCACCGCAGCACAGTTGATATCGATAAAAGGCTTGTCCGCCCGCGGGCCCATCCGGTGGATAGCCCGGGCCAGGACTTCTTTCCCGGTTCCGGTTTCCCCCGAGATCAGAATCGATGTGGAGCGTTTTGCTGCCCGTTGAGCTTCAGTAAAAACAGCTTTCATCACTTCCGAATTGATCACGATCGAATCCAGTGCTTCCCGCTGGGTCTTGCGGTAGTGGTTAAGCTCTTCGCGCATTTCAACGATATCCTGGGCCCTTTTGATGCTTTGTTCCAGGCGATCGAATTTAATGGGTTTTTGGATAAAATCATGAGCGCCGTTTTTCATAGCCTCAACAGCCATATCTATTTTGCCATGTGCTGTGATCATGATTATAGGGGGGCGCTGAGGAAGCTGGGCGGTTTCAGCCAGGAGATCCGGGCCATAGCCATCTGGCAGCTGGACGTCCAGCAGGACAATATCTGCTTCCTGGGCTAAGAGATGTTTCCGGGCAGTTTCCAGATCGGCTGCCAGCAGGACCTGATAACCTTCAGATTCGAGATAACTGCCGATATTATTTCGGGCATTCTTTTCATCGTCAACTAATAGAATGGTAGCTGTCATCCCTTTGAATCCTCCTGGTTGATCCCGGGCAGAATAATTTGGAAGCTGGTTCCTTCTGGGAGGGGCACCAAGCTTATTGTACCTTCGTGCATGGTGATTATTTGTTTGGTGATCGAAAGCCCCAGGCCAGTCCCATCGGGTTTGGTAGTAAAAAATGGTTCGAAGATCCGGTTCTGGACCTCCTCGGGGATGCCAGGTCCAGTATCCAGGACATCGATCTGGACTCCGGGACTGCCCGAGGCCTTCTGAATTGGTTTTAACCGGACAGAAAGCACACCACCGCCAGATTCTTCCATTGCTCTTACCGCATTGCTGAACAGGTTGTTGAAAACCTGTCCCAGCGCTCGATCATCCCCTGGAACATGAGGAACTCCATCTTCAACTTTGAGAACATGGGATACAGATGTTCTTTTCATGCGGGGGACCCAACGGTTCAAGATCTGATCGATCAGCGCTGGAAGATCGATAGGGTCGCGGTGATAGCTTTGAGATTTTGAGAATGTCAGAACAGTATCCACAATGTGGGTCAACCGGTCACAATCGTCATTGATCCCTTTGAGAACATCCCGCTGTTTAAAATCATCGGGCAGGATCTTATCAAGCAGCTGAATGCCCGAAGTGATGTTATTGATCGGGTTGCGGATTTCGTGGGCAAAAATGGCGTTCATCTGTCCTACCAGAGCTCGCCTTTCAAGCTGTTGGGTTTGGATGCGGACCTTTTCTTCTTTGCTGATATCCTGGACAAAGATCAAGATCCCCTGGACAGCCTTGATATCAGGACTGGAAACCGGGAAGGTCTTGATCAGGGCCGGAAAAACACTTCCATCCCGGTGATGGATCTCGAGCTGACCCAGATCATGCGTGGGGGTGTTGTCGAGAGCGTCTTGCAGTGCGGGAGTTAAGCGATCTGTTCCAATGATGACATCATCAATATGACGATTGATGATTTCCTGTTCCGCATATCCCAAGATTTGCTCAGCTGAGGGATTTACCTGTTGAATTGTCAGATCAGGATTCAGGTACAGGATGCCTTCCGGCATGAACTTATTGATCGTGTCCCCGATGGCTTTTTTTAGTGTGATTTTGGTTATGCGGTCATTGAGGTTTGATTTCAGGATGAAATTATTAAAAACCCCTTCTGTGGCGGAGACCAGTAATTTGATCCCTTCCAGGGCATCCTGCCGGTCTGGAGCGATTCCGTCCGCTGCGCCCATGGCAACTATCAAACCGCTGATAGCGTTGGTGTCATTCAGGGGAGATGAAATCACAAATGAGGAACCCATCTCGGCCGCCCGCTGCATTAGCGGAGAGAGAGGAGGTTTAAAAGGAGGTGAAAATTGGCTGACCTTATAATGCGAAAAAAAATCAGTGGTAGAAATAGTCGCTGGCAGAAATCCTTTGGGGTTATCAAGCTGGACGGATTTCAATTGGGGGTGATTGGAATCGATCTTATAAATGCCCAACGATTCTGCGGACAGGATTTCTTTACCAACCTCAATCAGGATATTTAATGCGCTCTCAAGATCGGTTTGATAAAAGACCTTTGAGAGCTGGAGAAAGGTATCCATCCGACGGTTTTCCTGGTTGGATGCTCCTTGACGAGCTTGAGTCCTGTTTAGCGCTGTCAGCCGGTATACAGTCAGGCGCCGGTTCTTGCCCAGGGCTTTGGCCTGGATCTTGGCTTTGATCTTTTGATTGCGGCGGGATATCAGCTCAATGGTATGCCCCTGCAGGCTGTGCAGCTCCAGGTTGGAAGTGTCCCGGTCTTTGATGGAAGTTAAATTTGGCAAAATGGTATTCAGCGGCAGGGATAAGAGTTCCTTCCTGGTATAGCCTGACAGTTCTGCCATTGCCGCGTTGGCGGCCAGGATCAGAAGGTCAGAATTGGATACCAGGATACATGGTTCCTGGGTGATATCCAGAAGCTGATTGATTTCGGAAGTGATCAATTCAATTTCTGAGGAAGATCGGGATGGGTTTGAGTTCAATGAGTTCCTGGTCCTTTAGGCTTTTTGCCGGAGCCGGGAGGACAGTATGCCTTCCATGGCGCGATATTTGGCAACTGTTCTCCGGGCTATATTATACCCGGCCATCGCTAGCTCTTCTGCCAGTTCAGTGTCAGTCAGGGGAGAGTCCTCGCTTTCGACCAGGCGGAGCAAGGTTGTGCGGACGGATAAACTGCGGTCAAAAAATTGTTTGAGGGGGATGATCTTCCTGTTTGGAAGCTGGACTGATTTATCAGAAACCGCGCGGGAAATGGTGGATTCGTGTACACCCAGCAGCTCTGACATTTCAGCCTGGGTTTGAGGAAGCTGGGCGGCTGGATCACCGCTCAGGATATAGTCGCGCTGTTCTTTGACGAGGACTGTCATCAGTTGTTCCATGGTGTTGTTGCGCTGCTGCAGGCACTTGATCAGCAGGGAGGCATGTTCAATATCCTTGGCCCAGGCCTCACTTTTTTCTTCCGGGGCTTGTTTCTGGGCCTGGCGGAAGAGCGGATTGATGCGCAGGGTGCCCCGGTAGGGACTGATGATCTCCACCATGATCCTTTGGCGGGGTGAAGTATCAACTTCAGAGAGAATAATATCAGGCTTGTGATAGGCTTGAGTTTGATTCTCGGTCGGCTGGCGGTGGTCACCCCAGAATGCCCTTCCGGGATAGGGGTTGAGGTTGGCGCGAATAAATTCTGCAATTTCCTGGGCGTGTTCCAGGGATGTATTCAGTTCCCGGGCCAGGTTACGATAACTGTGTTTGCTAAGTTCCTTCAAGCCGATCTGGATCGCCTCTTCCGCCAGGTAGGGGACCTCGGTGTATTCCCGGAGCAAGCTCAGCTGGATCAGCAAGGCTTCCTGCGGGGAGGATGCTCCCACACCGGTAGGCTCGGCGCGTTTGATTATGTCCGCCACCCGGGTGACACGTGAGAGCGGCACATGATAAAACTGGCTGATCTCTTCCAGGGGAACTGTCAGGAAACCGTCATCGTCAAGATTGTTCAGGATGTGGGCAGCGATCAATCTTTCGTCTTCCTCGATCTCTGGGGCGATCTGACGCAGGACATATGTTGCCAGGTCTTCTTCTACAGCAGCCAGTCCCTCAAAGGACCCATCCAGATCGTCCTCGAAACCGCTGTTTTTGCTGAAATGGGATTGAAAATCATCCGGGGAAGATATGAATACGATCGGATCCTCACCCGGGTTTTCAAAAGGTTGAGTGCAAACCGGGCAGGGCCCGGGAACGACTTGAGTCCTTCCACAACCGGGGCAGCGGCTGTCCTCAATGATTTCAAGGGCAGGGTTATTGGCCAGCTCGGTGCGAATTTTCTGCCGAATCTCAGTGGCAGGCATTTCCAGGAGCGACATGGTTTGGGCAAGGTGAGCTGTGACTTGTGGTCTCAGAACCTGATTTTGAATTTGGAACATCATTATCTCCTTCATAAGTATAGCGTTGAAGTCAATATGTTGCAAGATGTATGCCAACCAGGATGCAATATTTATACCGTTAATTAGAAGGGGAATGTTGTCAGAAGGCTCAATTGATCGTTTTTCTGAGTGGTAAAATGGGAAAACCTGGCGGAAAATCGCAATTATATAGACATTGCGTATAGGCATTTTATTATGATCGAAAACTGGAAAAAACTACTAACTGCCTTGTTCTTGGTATTTATCTGGGGTGCAGGGGTGGGCTGCTCGAGACCTGTTCTGGAGACTGGCGGGAGGACTGAATTTTCTGGAGAAAGATCCTACCAGGATGTGGTTTATCAGCTATCCTTGGGTCCAAGAACACCCGGAAGCCCTGGCCATCTAAAAATTATGGAGTGGATTGCCAACGAGCTTAAACAATCTGAGTGGCAGGTAGAGTATCAACAGGTCGTATTTCAGGGTAAAGAGATTACTAACTTGATCGCCTATCGGGATCAGGTTAGGGACTACATCCTGGTCGGAGCCCATTACGATTCCAGGATCTCTGCGGATAATGATCCAGATCCGAACCTGAGAACTGCGGCAGTTCCGGGAGCCAATGATGGCGGATCAGGGGTCGCTGTACTTCTCGAACTGGCCAGAGTTCTACCTAAAGAAATGGCAGTACCAGTGCGGCTGGTATTTTTTGACGCTGAGGATAATGGTGGGATAGATGACTGGGATTGGATCATGGGTTCGAGTGCTTTTGTAGAAAATTACCCGGATTTACCTCAGACCGCAATTATTGTGGATATGATTGGCGATGCTGACTTGAATATCTATTATGAACACAACTCTGACCCTGATCTGATGCTTGAGATCTGGGATCAGGCGGCTGTACTGGGATATGAGAACTTCTTTATCAAAGAATACCGCCATTCAGTGCTCGATGATCATACCCCTTTTATCAGAGCCGGGATCACCGCTGTGGATATAATTGATCTTGACTATCCGTATTGGCACACAACATCCGATACAGAAGACAAGGTTTCTCCTGAAAGCCTGGAGGCTGTTGGGAGGACATTGCTGGCCTGGTTAATAACCCGGAATTAGATACTCACCTTAGTAAGGACCGCATGATATGGAACAACTCAAACAACCGAGAGGTCTCAAGATAGATCGGGCCTTGATGGTCGGAGTTGATATTGCCAATCAACCCAGGATACTTTCTCTTGAAAACTCACTGGCCGAATTAAAGCGCCTGGCTGATACAGCTGGATTTGAAGTTGTGGGTGAAGTAACCCAAAAACTAAATAATCCGAACTCAAAGACTTTCATCGGTTCGGGGAAGGTTAATGAAGTCAAGTTGCTAGCAGAGGAACTCAAAGCGGATGTGATCCTGTTTGATGATGAGCTTTCTCCCAGGCATCAGCGCGAATTAGAAGAGGCGCTAGGCAAAAGTTTTCGCCTGATAGATCGGACTGCCTTGATCCTGGATATTTTTGCCCAACATGCAAATACCAAAGATGGCGCTCTGCAAGTTGAACTGGCTCAATATGAGTACCGCCTTCCGCGTCTGACCAGGGCCTGGACACACCTCGTCCGTCAGGCTGGCGGGGGAGGGGGAAGAACCGGAGGAACTGCCGGAGTGGGACTGCGAGGACCCGGAGAAACCCAGCTGGAAGTTGACCGGCGGGATATCCGGCGCAGGATCAGCCATTTAAAAGAAGAATTGGAAAAGGTCCGCGCCCATCGTCAGCGGCACAGGTCCCGGCGCAAGGATTCCAGAATCCCTATTGTGTCTCTGGTTGGTTATACCAATGCAGGTAAATCAACTCTCTTAAACCAGCTTTCAGATGCCCAGGTTTATGTTGCCAACAAGCTCTTTGCGACTCTGGACCCTACTACCAGGAGGGTAGAGCTGTCTGACGGGCAGCAGATCCTGGTGACAGATACCGTGGGATTTATCCAAAAACTCCCCACAACCCTGGTTGCTGCCTTCCGGGCGACTCTCGAAGAAATCGCCGAGGCGGATCTGCTCCTCCATGTCGTAGACGTTACCCATCCCCATGCTCTGTCGCAGGCGGAGGCAGTCCATGCGACTCTTGCAGATATAGAGGCGGATGGTATTCCAATGATCCCGGTCATGAACAAGATCGATCGTCTACAAAATCCTGATCAGGCCCAACAGTCCCTGGCTGCGTTTCCTGGCGCAGTGGCAGTTTCAGCGCTGCGAGGGGATGGGATTGACATTCTGCTTGATGCCATTCGGGATAAACTCTTTGAATCCTACGAAAGGATCTCAGTAGAACTGCCCTACAGTGAAGGAGGATTGATATCCCTCTTTCATGAGGAAGGACAGGTGGATCTGGTAGAAAACCAATTTGCAGGGGTTCTTATTCAAGGCCGGCTTCCAATCCGCTTCCTGACGAAGTTTAAACAATTTATTGTTGATGGATTTATCCCCCAGTAAGCAGGGGATTTAAGATCAAACTCTCAAGACAGGGCCAGCAGCCAGAATTTCAGGGGGTGTAAACTCGCGATATTTTTCCATATTATCGATAAATCTGTGCACTAATCCGGCAACCGCATTCTGGTAGGCCTCGGGATCCTCCCAGGCTGCCTCTGGATCCAAAATCTCATCTGGGACAGAGGGACAGGTTTTTGGGATCTCGAATCCGAACCAGGGGTGAGTTTTAAAACTGACCTGGTCCAGTTCCCCTGTCAGGGCTGCGGTCAGGATCGATCGGGTATGTTCAATACTGATCCTGTTACCGACACCGGAGGGTCCCCCAACCAGGCCGGTGTTGATCAGCCAGGTTTTCACCTGGTATTTCTCAAGATTTTCTTTAAGCAAATTGGCATAGTAGGCAGGATGGAACACCATAAATGGCGCTCCGAAACAGGCGCTGAAAGTAAGTTCAGGAGCATCTCCAACTCCAGCTTCGGTACCTCCGACTTTGGATGTATATCCAGAAATAAAGTGGTACAAAGCCTGGTTGTGTGAGAGCCGAGCAATCGGGGGCATCACACCGTTGGCATCAAATGTCAAGAATATGATGTTGGCTGGATGGGATCCCACTTTGGATGGTAGAGAATAGGGAATGCAGGATAGGGGATAAGACCCCCGGGTATTTTCTGTGATTGATCCATCAAACAGGTCAACTTCGCCGTTTCCTTGATCGAGGACCACATTTTCTAAAATCGTTCCAGGGATCCTGGTGCAGGCAAAAATATCTGGCTCTGCCTCTTCAGAGAGATCGATCAGCTTGGCGTAGGAACCATCTTCGAAATTAAAGATCCCTTCCTGGTCCCAGCCGTGTTCGTCATCGCCGATCAGTTTCCGGAGAGGGTCAGCTGAGAGGGTGGTTTTCCCGGTTCCAGAGAGCCCAAAGAACAAAGCCGTGTCACCCGCAGCGCCGACATTCGCCGAGCAGTGCATTGTGAGGATCTTCTTTTTAGGGAGGTAGTAGTTCAAGGCGGTGAAAACAGATTTTTTGATCTCTCCGGCATATCCAGTTCCTCCGATTAATACCAGTCCCCTGGCAAAATTCAGCAGGATAAATGCTTCACTGTTAAGTTGATCCTTGATGGGATCGCCAGAGAACTCAGGGATAGCCAGAATGGTGAATTCTGGAGGATTATTTGGATGTTGGTCGGTCAGGAACATATTCCTGGCAAAGAGGCCCTGCCAGGCCAGGGTGCTGATTACCCGAATTCCCAGCTGATGTTGGGGGCTGGCTCCTGCGAAGCCATCCTGGACAAAGATGTCTTTTCCTTTTAAATGATGAACCATTCTGTCGAACAGTCGATTAAAATCTTCGCTTTGATAGGGAGAGTTGTATTCTCCCCAGGAAACATCAGTTTCTGAGCTTGGTTCCCTGACGATGAATTTATCTTTTGCCGACCGGGATGTGCGTTGGCCGGATTGGACCACCAGGGCCTGATGTTTACTGAGCTGGCCCTCCCCGCGGTGGATGGATTCCTGAAGGTAGGCTTCGGTTGATAGATTCCAGTAGGCTTTTCTGTATCCGCTGATACCCTGGTTTGCCAGCGAAAAGCTGCTCAGGTTTCCTTCCGCCTGGTCTTCGAATGATGAGGGGTATCTGGTATCCATCAATTAGCTCTACTCCCAATCGCGGAGATGAGTTTCTCCCTGGATGATGATCTCCCGGGATGAACCAGGATCAAGCGCCCAGCGGATCCGGGCAGAACCTTCAATAATTTGCTCCCTGGAGCAGGTAAAACTGAGGCGCAAAAAACCCTCCCGCCCAAAAGGCTTTCCAGGCACAGTTGAGACGAATGTTTTATCCAGCAAGTGACTTGCCAGCTCACTCGAATCCGGATTCAGGGCAGAAAAATCTCCAAAACAATAAAATGTCCCTTGGGGCTCGCTGATTTTCACACCAGGTATGGCTCGAAGCTGAGCCAGAAGGATATCCCGATTCTCTTTAATAAACTTCTTTAATTCCTCAACGGTTTTATCACTGCCCAGAAGCGCTCCCAAGGCTGCCTCCTGGAGCAGGCTGGAAGCGCCGGATGTGGTTTGGCTTTGAATTATTTCCATGGCCTCGATAATTGTTTTGGGTCCAATGGTCCAGCCGATCCTGAACCCGGTCATCCCATAGGTCTTGGAGATCCCATTTACTATCACCAGGTGGGATTTGTCTATGGGCTTTGATGTGAACACATAACCGGGGACCCACTGAGCTGGCTCGAAAACCAGCTGATGGTAAATATCATCCATGATCAGATAGATATTTTTACTTTCGCAAAGATCGACCAGCGCAGCAACCAATTCTGGAGGAAATACCACCCCGGTTGGATTGCTGGGCGAATTCAGCAGGATGGCTTTGGTTCTGCTCGTGATCGCAGAAAGTACGGCGTCCATTTCGGGCAGAAAATTATCTCCAGTCTCGACCACAACGACCTTGCCGCGGACTAGTTTGATCATTTCCGGGTAGCTGACCCAGTAGGGTTGAAAAATTATTACCTCATCGCCTGGATTCAGCAGAGCCAGGAATAGATTGTAGAGGGATTGTTTTGCGCCGATAGTTATTGAGATATTATGAAGTTCCGGGGTCCTGCCGTAATGGGTCCTTGTGTAATCGCGAAGTGCTTCTTTAAGTTTCTTTAACCCTCCTACGGGTCCGTATTTTAATTGTCGGCTGGCGAGGCTTTGATTGGCATATTCAAAGGCAGAGTCAGGAAAATCGTTTAAGGGTTCGCCGATACCAAGGTTGATCACATCTTTACCTGACTGCCTGAGGAGATTCGCCTTGTCATTTAATGCTAGTGTAGGAGATCCTTCTATATCAGATATCAGATCGCTGAGAATATGCATGCTATTTTATGATCCTTGCTGAACACTTGCTTGGAGAATTTGGGTGGCAATTAAATGGTAAGGGTAACTTTTGTTAATCCACGGGGTGCATCCGGGTTCATTCCCTTCGCTAGAGTTAGATGGTAGCAGAATAACTGCGCTGGTATTATACCGATAATTGGTGAGAGCCATTCCGGAATATTGTCAGGGATCCGGATGGGACAATCCGCAATGCTGAGCAGCTCATCACTATCGGATATGAGGAAGAGCCTGATCTTGTGTTCTCCTTTTAATTTTCTGAGGAGTTTTTCCATATCAGGGAATACACCCCCTCGGGTCGCGATCGCAAATACCGAAAATCCCTCTGAAACCAGGGCGATTGGTCCGTGCTGAAAATCTGCCGAGGAATACGGCAGGGCCACAACGTAACTGAGCTCTTTCATTTTTAGGGACCATTCAAAAGCCGTTGAATAATTAAATCCCCGCCCCAGGATCACACACTGATCCAGGTCGCGGTATCTGGTAGAAAAGATCTGCAATTGGGATTCTGCCCCCAGCGCGTTAGCCATCTGCTCGGGGATCCTGCTGATCTCTTCCCAGTGATCTGTCCTGCCGCTCCAGGCCGCGGACAACATGGCGATCACACCTAACTGGGTCGTGTAGGATTTGGTTGCAGCAATCGACCTCTCGGTCCCCGCCTGGATATCGATCACGTGGTCAGCCTTCTTGGCCAGGGGAGATCCGGATTGGTTGGTAATAGCCAGGGTCTGGCTGCCTTGGCGCTTGGCTTCAGCGAACACCGCCAGCAGATCAGGTGATTCCCCAGATTGACTGATACCGACCACAAGTTGCCCGGAAAGGGAGGGAGGGGTGTTGTAAATACTGAACAAAGAAGGAGCTGCCAGGGCGACCGGGATTTGATTATTTGCTCCCCAGACGTAATTTGCATATCTAGCGGCATTATCAGATGTCCCCCGGGCAGCAATAAATATCCCGGTCGGTTTATTAATTATTGAGGCTATCTCAGCAATCCTGTCAGTTTGATTCTTCAGGAGGGATTCGAAAATCGTCGGCTGCTCAAGAATTTCGTCACGGAGGCCCATAGATCAGTCTTCCCGGATGATATTTGCGCCCAGGGAACGCAATTTCTCATCGATCCGCTCATAACCGCGATCGATCTGACTGATATTTCGGATGATGCTCTCCCCCCGGGCAGCCAGGGCGGCCAAAACCAGAGCCAGCCCGGCCCGGATATCCGGGCTGTCAACATTTCCAGAGAATAACTCGGAGGGTCCATTAACGATACAGCGGTGTGGATCACATAAGACGATTTGAGCGCCCATACCAGTCAGCTTGTCCGTGAAATACATCCTGCCTTCATACATCCAGTCATGGAAGAGAACATTTCCGGATGATTGGGTCGCAACCACAATGGCGATGCTCATCAGGTCAGAAGGGAATGCCGGCCAGGGCATAACACTGATCTCGGGTATTGCACCCTTAAAGTCCGGGAGGATGACCCTGGACTGTTCCCGGGGAACAAAGATATCCTGCCCTGTTACGATCCAGTTGACACCCAGGCGGTGGAAGACTTGTTCGATCATTGGTAAATATTCCGGACCCGCATCCCGGATCGTGATCTCACCGCCGGTTACGATTGCAGCTCCCACAAAACTGACCACTTCCAGGTAGTCAGGACCAACTGTAAATTCTCCACCATCAAGGCTTGTTACCCCCTGGATGTGGAGTGTATTGGATCCTACCTGAGTGATCCTGGCACCCAGGCTGTTTAATAATTGGCAAACTTCCTGGACATGAGGTTCTGAGGCAGCGTTGCGGATGATGGTCTCACCCTCTGCTGTCACGGCAGCCATCACAGCGTTTTCTGTTGCGGTTACACTGGCTTCATCCAACAGTATTTCAGAACCGGTCAGTTTATGAGTTGTAAATTCGAATTGTTTTTCATCCCGGTTGTATTCCGCTTTGACTCCCAGGGCCTGGAGCGCAAGGATATGGGTATCCAGTCGCCGTCTTCCGATCACATCGCCCCCCGGGGGAGGCAGCTTGAGGTGGCCTGTCCGGGCTACCACAGGTCCCACCAGTAGAATAGACGCCCTGATCATGCAGCATAGGTCAGCGTCGATGCCCGCGGAGTTGAGGTTTTTTGCGTGAATTCTCCAGGAATGGTCTCCGAGGTGGGTCACTTCTACACCCAGGCTGATCAATAGTTCCCGCATCATTTTCACGTCAACAATGTCGGGCAGGTTGTGCAGGATAACAGGTTTTGAGGAAAGTATACAAGCCGCTAAGAGGGGCAGGGCGGCATTCTTGTTGCCGGAGGGCGTGACTTCTCCCTGGAGGGGAATTCCACCCTGAATGACAAATCTACTCATGAGATATCCTTTCCGGTTCGATACGGATCGTCCTTAGTTTTACCATATTATCAAGCTGCTGGAGGGATTTTATCAACGCCAGATCAGATCGACTCTTGCGCCCCTTTCCAAACCCATAATTGATCTGGCAGATGCCCGGTTGGCGATGATTTCCAACAGCCCAGTGCTTCCGATCACTCCGGCGCAGCTATCCTCTGCTACCGATCCAAACGTATCTGCTAGCAGGAGCTCTTGTTCACCGATCATGATTTTTATTTTTGCTGTGTTGGGGATATGGATAGTCTGCCCATCAATCCAGGAGGCCAGCTCAAGTCCGTCTGCTTTTTTATTGAAGCGGCCGAGTGACGTAAAGAGATTTCCAAAGCCATCACAGGAGATCACCTCACCTTGGACCGTATTCTTGCCAATTTGCAGGCGGGGCTTTGGAAGCAAATGAATGCTGGAAAGTTGGCTGCCAAAATCCTCCCCTGATTTGCCCAGGGCCGCGTATCCGGCTGCGGGCGCAAAGATATCCCGACCATGGAAAGTCGACCCGGGAAGGCTGAGCTGGTAGGCAGGATTTTCAAGTTCCCAGGCAGAATATTCCCCCTGGTATGTCAAATAGCTGAACAAACCATTATCCGGACCGATAAATACCTGGTTTTCAGATTGGAAGAAAATGGCCTTCCGGCTGGTGCCCACACCGGGATCAACCACAGCCAGGAATATTGACCTGGCAGGGAAATCCCTGGCTGCTTGCCAGAGAACAAATGCTCCCCGCTGGATGTCAGCCGGTGGAATTTGATGGCTGAGATCGATCAATTCACACTGGCCAGCAATATTAGAAATGGCAGCCTTCATGATCCCTACATAAGGGTCTTCCAGGCCAAAATCTGTCAGCAGGGCGATTAGTCTTCTGTGCATGAGCTCCCAATCCAGCTAAACTATTTCCATTATAATACCTGCATGATGACTTTATTCTTCAACCTGATCCTGGGCTGGTTGGGAGCCCAGCTGGTGAACTACTTGGCTGATGTGCTTCCCCTCCACCGAAAACTGGTCAGCCCAGCTTGCTCCAACTGCGGGCAGGGAAAAACCTGGGCCCAATATTTGTTCCTTTCAGCCTGTGATCATTGCGGTACCAGGGTAGGGGCCCGTCATTTGGCCCTGCAAATTCTGGGACCCGTCCTGGGTGGCTTGTTGTATTATTTCCCGATTCAAAATTTGGGAAATTATGGTGCGATCCTCTGGCTGTTATATTTTGGCCTGGTAGTGATCATAGATCTGGAACACCGCTTAATTCTTCACCCGGTAAGTTGGTTCGGTGGGTTTATTGGTTTGGTTTTTGGTGTGTTGAACCATGGTTGGGTCAATACTTTGATCGGAGGAGCTGCGGGTTTTGGGATCATGCTGATTTTTTATTTTTTGGGGGACCTATTTGTCCGCCTGCTTTCAAAGTCCCGCGGTGAAGAGATCGCAGAGGTTGCGCTGGGATTCGGGGATGTGAACCTGGCTGGCGTGCTGGGCTTGTTGTTGGGCTGGCCAGGCATTGTAGGGGGGATTTTCCTGGCCATCATCCTGGGAGGAGTAGTCAGCGGGATCTACCTTCTGGTGCAATCCATACGTAAAAGATACCAGGCCTTTCAAGCCTTACCTTATGGTCCTTTCCTCGTGATCAGTGCGATCCTGCTATTTTATATCTCCCAATTTTTGAATTAACAAAACAGATTTCTGCCAACAGGCCTAACAGGAATAGTTAGGCCTGTTTGTTATTTAAGGTGCTCAATCGACAATCTTGTTAGATTTGCTTGTTTTGTTCAAGAAAGACCAGTATTCTAGAGTCATCGTTTTACAGATATATTATTTTTTATCCAAATTCATTAGTTAGGATTTATCACAGGATTTATTTTGAATAGGAAACCTTCGTATTATCCCGAAAGAGGGCAGGGGATGGTTGAATTTGCAATAGTCTTCCCCCTGCTCGTGATACTAATCATTGGTATATTTGAGTTCAGCCGGGTTATGTTTTCGTATTCGATTGCGATCGCAGCGACGAGGGAAGCAGCTCGGTATGGCGCCGCAATCCAGGATATTGGAGGGGGAATCCCCCAGTATGAGGATTGTCAGGGTATAAAAGACGCCGCCAAACGAATAGGGAAATTTGCCGGGATCAATGATGGCGATATTTCCATTCAATACAGCAATGATTCAGGTGTTTATTCCACAGTTTGTCCTCCAGCTCAGGATGTAGGTTTTACCGACTCGATTGCGGTTACCATCAAAACCTCGATCTCTCCCATCACACCGATGGGTAATTTTACATCAATTCCCGTATCCTCCAGCTCCAGCAGAACCATCCTTAAGAAAATCCGTCTGGGTGAGACTGGAACAGGGGCTGGCTCAGTATCAGGTTTGCTGAGTGATGTGAATTTTAAGACCACTGAACAAACTGCGGAAGAAAGCAAAGGCACGTTGATGGTAGTGCTGGAATTGAACCAGGTTGCTATCGATCTGGTGACTATTCCATTTTCTGTGACCGGCACTGCGATCCAGGGAGTTGATTACACCATCACCAGCAGTCCCGCCTATATCAATCCTGGTCAGCAATCCACAACCCTCTACATTAATTTGATTGATGATGCCCTGGAAGAGGGAAACGAAGCCCTTTTTATTGGTATCGGCACACCCACAAATGCTACCAAAGGTCCTCAAGACATTCATATGATAACCATTGTCGACCCTCCCTTTGTTAGTTTTACTGTGGCTAATAGCACAAAACTTGAATCCGACGCTCTCACAGCGTTGAATATTGTGTTATCGAAAGGCAGCAGCCAGGATGTCACGGTTCCTATTGTCAGTGGTGGTACCGCCACTTGGGGAGCCGGGGCAGATTATATGACCTCACCATCCAGCGTAGTAATTCCATCAGGATCACTGACTTCCTTGCTTACTGTGTACATTCATGATGATCTGATCGATGAAGATCAGGAAATCGCAGCTTTGGGCCTTGGTTCTCCAAGTAACGCGGTCCTGGGCAGCATACCTATGCACTTAATGACTATCGTCGATAATGATGACGTGCCTGAGGTGGCATTTTTTACAGCGGCGCCAGGTGGTATCAGAAGAGATTGGCACTTTTACTACGGCGCTTACCTTATCTGAAATCTCAACCAAGACTATTTCTGTGCCCTATTCAATCTCGGGGACAACAATCCCGGCTGATTACATCATCCACAATCCATCTCCCCTGGTATTTCCTCCTGGCGCAAAAACTGTTGAAATCAATATGAGTATCCTGGAAGGAGATGGCTGGGAGGTAGATGAGACCCTGATCTTAACCCTGGGATCGCCGACTAACGCGACAGTTGGTTCTCCAGGGGTTCAAACTATTGTGATCACTGAATCCTCAGTTGCACCGCTGGTGTATTTTGCTGCTTCATCGCAGTCCGTTACAGAAGGTGATCAGACTTTGAATGTCCTGATCCAGATGAGCAATGCCTGGAGCTCGGTTGTGGAGATTCCCATCACTCTTTCAGGCACTGCGACAAATGGGGCGGGAGCGGATTATGTGATTTCAAGTTCGAGTTTATCAATCCCGATCGGCTACACCCATGGTATGTACCAGGTCCAGATCAAAGAAGACCTGATCAATGAATCAGCTGAAACAATTATCCTGACGCTGGGTACTGTCGTCAACGGTACTGCAAGTTCTCCAACTGTTCACACCATCCAGGTCCTGGATAATGATTCTCCTCCCGAAGTAAATTTCGCTATCTCCAAAGTTGATAAATTGGAGACAGCCGGAACTTTTTCCGTTACCCTCACCCTCAATACAACTGCATCTGGGAATGTGACGGTTCCGCTAACAACTTCGGGATCGGCAAGCAGCGGCACTGATTTTACACTCTCGGCTACCTCTGTAGTGATCCCAGCAGGCAGCTTAACTGCCTCTTTTGACATCAACATCATTGATGACAGCAATTTTGAACCTGATGAAACCTTGTATGTCCAGCTGGGTGCGCCCACGAACGGTGTCCTGGGTTCCAAGACAACTTTTCAGGTGAATATCGAGGATGATGAACTGCCGATCTGTGAGGTTGGGACCCATTTATTAACAATTGGTACTAATACGATAAACTGGTCGATCACCAATAAAGGAGAATCCCTGGTCTTTACCGGTGGGAAGATCGATTGGCAGAATAGCGGTGGATATAAGCCAAAACTGACAGAAATTAAATTTAACGGGAGCGTAGTTTTTAGCGGAAGTCAGAAACCAACCTCATACACCTATTTTGGCTGGGAACCATTTGCCCAATTAGATACAACAAGCGCTGTTTTTAAATTTGATGAAAACCTTGGACCAGGTGGCAATATACTGTTAGGGAAATTCCAGAACGCCGTAACGGGAACGACCTGCACCCTGACAGAAGTTTTTCAAATCCATTGATTCTTATGAACAGGACATCCATGACAAGATCCTTCTCTTATGAATCCGGCCAGAGTATGGTTGAATTTGCCCTGGTGCTGGTTTTCCTCCTGGCACTCTTGGCAGGTGTTTTTGACATAGGCCGGGCATTTTTTGCCTATATCATCATTCGAGATGCAGCCCAGGAAGGAGCTGTATATGGTTCGATCGCTCCCAAAAGTGATCTGGCGGGCTTTAAATCCGCTGTAGCTGATCGGGTTGTAGACAGCTTTTGTAGATCCGGCCAATCCGACAGACACTCCTATCGATGTCAGCAAGATGAATGTCCAGGTGGATTTATTTGGCAGTGCTTGTGCTGCTCCTGGGAATAGTGTGCGCGTCAAGGTTGATTACTCAATTCCCATCGCGATGCCTTTTCTGGGGATTATGGTCGGAACCCAAAATATTATGCTCTCAGCCCAGGCAGAGGATTCGATCCTAGCGCCAATCTGTCCCTGAATAGGAATGATACAGGATAAATTATGATGAATGAAAATCAAACAGCGCGATTCCGGAAAGGTGAGGAAGGCCAGGTTCTGGTCTTTTTAGCTTTAGTTATGGTAGGTTTGATGGGTTTTGCGGCCTTGGCCCTCGATGGTGGGATGTTATTTTCGGATCGCCGGCATGCCCAGAATGCCGCTGATTCTGCCTCATTAGCTGGAGCCAGCGGGGCTGCCTATTATATGCGCAGCCATAATGTAAATTACAACGCTTTTATTTGCGGTACGAGCGGTACTCTATTTACCGAAGTTTCGGCGGAAATTGAAGCCATTAATAGAGCTGCCTCAAATGATTATGTAATCGATGCGGATCTTAGCGATAACCATGGGGTGGATGTTATCTGTGAGATCACTGATATGGGCAGTTATAAGGATAAACATATTGATGTGATCACAAAAATCACTCGCGATACCAGTTCGAACTTTGCTCACCTGGTATATAACGGCCCTCTCCGGAACGAGGTTGAAGCAATTGCCCGGGTATATCCGCCAGCGCCTCTGGGTTATGGGAAAGCCATTATTGCCCTGAATGAAAGTGCCTGTTCAGGCAATAAGAATGGAGTGATCTTTTCCGGCAGCAGCCAAACCACTGTCACCGGTGGGGGAGTCTGGTCCAATGGATGTTTGACAGGGAATGGTTCAAGTTTCACAGTAACTGTTAATGCGGGGGGAGTAGGTTATGCAGGCTCTTCCACTGGTACCTTAACCAATATTAACCCAGCCCCTGTTTATAATCCCAGTCCACTGCCCGAGCATTCCACCTCGGTCGATGAGGCCAGCTGCGCCGGACTGTCTAATCGGACTGTTCCAAATCACGGAGATGCGACAATCCAGTCCGGGGTCTATGATGAGATCAAGTGGACTGGGGGAGCTTTAACCATGAGCCCTGGTCTGTATTGTATAACTGGATCGAAGGGCATGAGCATCAATGGCGGCACTTTGCAAGGTCATGGTGTGACGATCTTTCTGACGTCAGGCGGGGTCACTATTAATGGCAATGTAAATCCTGTGGATTTACGAGCGCCAGAGGAAAGCCCCAATCCCTCCCCGGCGGTTGCCGGAATATTGTTCCAGTTGGCCTATGGAAATACAAACACAATAAGTGTCACCGGAAATAGCACCTCATTCTATCTGGGAACTGTATATGCCCCTGAGGGGGACCTGTTTTTTTCTGGTTCATCTGGAACTAATCCTACCTTCAATACCCAGCTGATCGGGAATAACGTTGAAGTAAGCGGTGGAGCAACCATCGACATCAATTTTAATGACGATGAAAATTTCGAAAAACCGCCCTATCTCGATCTGCAAAAGTAACATGTTAGTGACTTAACTGAATTGTGAAGCTGGCTGGATTGTTTGAGGTTGTATAATCCAGAAATAATGATTATTGGATATCAGATCCCTCGATGAAGATCAAGATTTGTCTTTTTATTGGCATCCTGATCGTTTCTTTGTTAACAGCTTGTCAGTTTGACGGGCAGGGCAGCGATCGAGCGGTTCTTTCCTCGACCCATACCCTGGCACCTCCTCCTGAAACACCCATTCCCACACAAACACTCATTCCCTCGCCTACCATCCCGCCTACCGCCACGCCGATTGTTATATTAGATCCTGGACCGATCACACTAGAAGTACAGACCGGGGATGGGGTTTGGCTGGATGGATTGTATTATCCCGCCGATCAAAACCCAGCCCCAGTGATAGTTTTGATGCATTGGGCCAGGGGAGACCAAAGTGAATGGGAACAGGTAGCTCAATGGCTGCAGGGCAGGGGATTGCTCGAACCGGTTCCCGACTATAACAAATCCTGGAAGTCCTCAAATTGGTATCCGGATCGGACCCAAAACCAATCACTGGGTGTGGTCACTTTCACTTTTAGAGATTGTGAGGAAAATTGTAAATCCTTTCTGCCTGTTGAGTGGTTGAAAGATATTGAAGCGGTCCTGCTAGCCACCACAAATTTACAAGGCGTAGATCCCGACCAGATACTTACGGCAGGAGCATCTATCGGGGCTGATGGTGCTGTCTATGGCTGCTCCTGGCTGAACCGTTCCGGATCCGGAAGCTGCCTGGGAAGTTTTTTGCTCTCACCGGCATCATTGCTGACCATTGCTTTTGAGAAATCAGCAGACGATTTATTGAAACAGGAACCAGCCCTGCCAGTCTATTGTTTGATAGGACTGCGGGATGATGCCTCTGTTGAGACCTGTCTGGATTATCCTGGATTGACACTGGTGGATTATGGATACATAGATAATCACGGTTTGGAACTGCTCCAACCTGACGTGGGAGAGAATCCCCTGAACCTGCTGCAAGAATTTATCAGCGCCGCATTGGGGAGTGAATAGGATGAAGATCAGGAAGCTTGTCTTTGCCGTTCTGGTGATTTGCCTGATGCTGCCATTCCAGCCAGCAGGTACTGTCCAGGCAGCGCCGGGCGGAGATGGAATCTGCAACGGTCCGGATAAAGTTATGAATATCCTGGTGATCGGGACTGATACCAGGAGCGCGGGTTACCTCTACGGGTTGGCTGACACGATAATGGTGATGCGGGTCGATTTTCAGAATCATCAGGTTAGTGTGGTTGGATTCCCCCGGGACCTCTGGGTCGTGATACCCGACGTTGAGGAAGATAACGGCAGGACCCACGGCAAACTGAACCAATCCTATTTCTTTGGAACCGCAGGGATGGGATACTACAGCGGAGAAGGCTACGGAGCGGGCTTGATGGCTGAGACCATGCTCCAGAATTGGGGCCTGGAGATCGACCGCTATATCGTTATCAATATGCGGACATTAAGGGATGTGATCGATGCGATTGGTGGGATCGAAATATATAATCCGTCTCCGGTCTACTCCTTCCAGCAGAAGAATCAGCCCAAAGTCCTGGCCGGGGGATATTTCTTTTCAGGCTCCGATGCCCTCCTGTATGCGCGTTACCGGGATCCCCGAAATGTTGTGGACCGGGTAGACCGGCAAGCTATTGTGCTTGAGGGTATATTTAAGGCTGTATTCAATTTATCCACGATTCCAAAAATTCCTGAATTGATCGGAATCTATAAAGGCAACGTGCTCACTGATCTGCATCTCGCAGAGTTAAGTCAATTCCTTTGCCTGGCGGCCAAAACCAACCTGGATGATGTGAAATTTGGACGCATCCCAAAAGATGCCCTCTACATCCCGGATTGGGAAGGTTTTGTTTGGCTTGAAAAGGAGCCTGGCTACATCACCAACCTGCTGCAGGAATTCCAGCAGGGGACCTGGCCGACCGATTCAGAGCTTGATTAACTTCTCTGGCATTCATGGGGAGATATGGATATATGAAGCTGCCAAGTTTTACATCCCAGATATGTTTTATTTATGTGAAGGACCTGGATATATCGAGGTCGTTTTACGAAGGAGTGTTGGGATTGGAGTTGATCCTTGACCAGGGTTCCTGCCGGATAGTCAAGATTGCTGGTGATGCCTACCTTGGTTATTGCTCAGTGCCATCTCATCAACAGGGAGGGGAGGGCGTTTTGATCACCCTGGTGGCAGACGATGTCGATGCCTGGTATCGACATTTGAGTGAGAAGGGAGTTCCCCTTTTGGAACCTCCCCGTGAAAATCCCCAATATGGTATCTACCATTTCTTCCTCTATGACCCGGATGGATACAAATTGGAAATTCAGGCTTTTATTGATCCCAACTGGAGTTCCTGAGATCTTAGAGAAGGCTTAATTGCCTGGCGGGAGATTTTCCATCTACCAGGATAAATGCTGCTGACCTGGGGGCTATCAGATCGGCTTTGACCAGACTGCTGAATGATTTGAAGCGTTGGGTTCTGCGCAGCTTAAGAATGCGCTCGGCCCGTGTTATTCCGATGCCGGGAATTTTCAATAACTGTTCGCGAGAGGCAGTGTTGACTTCCAAAGGATCCTGGGACAGATGCCTGGATGCCCAATTGAGTTTAGGGTCCTGGTCCAGGGACAAATTGCCATCGGGGGAGAAAATCAATTCTTGCTCACTGAATCCATAATCTCTGATTAAATAGGATGCCTGGTACAGCCTGATTTCCCGCAGGGGAGGGGAAGGGTCCAGATTTTCAAGGGGTGTATTTGGAATGGGGTTAAAGCTGGAAAAATAAGCCCTGGATATGCCAGCAGACTTTGTTAATTGACTTGTCCTGCGAAGCAGATCCCGATCAGACTCTCCAGCTGCTCCAACAACATACTGGGTCGTAGACGAGGGCCAGGACCCTTTCCAGTTTAAATAGGCGGGTTTTGTTCTGCGGATCTCTTCCATCCACAGCAGCGGATCGATGAGATCTCTTTGCAGATCCTTTCTGGGAGCAAGAACTGACAGGGTTTGTGGGGTTGGTGCTTCCAGGTTCACAGAAAGGCGATCTGCCACCAGCATGGCCTGCTCGACCTGGGCCTTCTCAGCACCTGGCATGATCTTGAGATGTAAATAACCCCGATAACGGTAGCGGTTCCTTAATATGGATGCAGTATCAAGCAATAAGTCCTGTGATTTAACTGCCCCGTAAAAGATGCTGGAGCTCAGGAAGATCCCTTCCACAAATTGACGTTCGTAAAGGGAGATAAATAATCTGGCAAAATCATCCGGGCTGAAAGACGCTCGGGGGAAGTCACGCTGAGCCCGGAAAGGACAGTAGGTGCAGTTATTCTCACAATACGAGCTCAGGAGCGTTTTTAACAGCGGTATGGTCTGACCGTTCGGAAGTTGGGCCCTTTTAACCATAATCGCCTCTCTGCCGTTTGAAGGCAAGGGGCTGTCCCAACAATCCTCAGCCGACTCAAGGTGCATCTGCCTGCTGAGAAGTTCTAACCTCTCCAAATCGCTCATGGAATTATTATAGCACAAATGTTCTATTATTGTGTAATGATTAGCGTGGTCTGGATATCCTTCCAACGGCGGGGCAGGACACAACAAGGATCTGCAATCAGCACCGGTTAATAACAGACCAGGATCAAGAGCAGGGGCTTGACAAGGTCCAGAAAAGCTGTAAAATATGAAAGGTTGTGATAAGTATTATTATCGCAAGTATAGTAAATGGACATAATTAGGAACCCCTGCTGATGAAAAAAACCTCTTTTACCCTGCTCGATGCCATCCAGGATTATTTGGACAGTGTCAGGCTCTCCCGCTCAGAGAATACTGCTCGAACCTACACCAATGCTATGCAATCATTCCTGGCATCCTGGATGAAAAATGGCCTGGATCCTGCTGAAATGGATGTGTCTGAGATCAGGGAAGATTTTATCGGGGATTTTGCTGCCGATCTCAAGTCCTATGCTCCCAATACCGAGCAGCTTTACCTGACAGCAGCTACGGGTTTTTTTGAATACCTGGCAGCTGAAAAGCTGGCTGATGTCAATTTGCCGCGCCTCAGGATGCTGATCAAACGCAGATCCCGCAGGACCGGACAGCGTCTCCCCC
Source organism: uncultured Chloroflexia bacterium (assembly GCA_963716695.1). Lineage (GTDB taxonomy): Bacteria > Chloroflexota > Anaerolineae > Anaerolineales > UBA11858 > B10-G9. The sequence continues at coordinate 142,859 of CAVQTT010000004.1, read as the reverse complement.
AATTTCCGAAGCAGGATATTCTGGCAGTATTAAACTACGCGCAATCTCTCTCGCTGCAGCCTACGGAAACCAAAAGGCAGCGTTTACAGCTGCTCCGGGATCGGGCTTTTATCATTACCCTGGCTGACACCGGTCTCAGGGTTCACGAAGCCTGTAATTTACGCCGCGGAGATCTTGATTGGCAGGAAGGAAAAGCTGTTATTATCGGTAAAGGGAATCAGGAGGCGGTTGTGCGCTTTTCAACCCGTTCTTTGACTGCCTTGCGGGACTACTTAAATACGCGGGCGGAAGTTGATGGAGCCTTTGGAAGGTCTTTAACCTCCCTGCCTATCTTTGCACGACATGATCTGGGTGCAGGAAAACGGGTAGAGCCAATCAGCACCACCACGGGCCGGAACATTATTAACCAGCGGGTCATTGAAGCTCTGGGTGACGGGGCAGCCGGTTCGATCACTCCTCACTCATTCAGGCATTATTTTGTCACGGAAGTCCTCCAGGGCTCAGGCGGGAATATCAAACTCGCCCAAAAACTTGCCCGACATAAAAATATCCAGGTCACGCAGCGATACGCCCATTTAAGCGATGACGAGCTCGATAAAGGATATTATGAGATCTTTGAAGATTAAGGAGAATCAGAAATGAATTATAGGAAATTTGGTCAATTGGATTGGGAAGTCTCCGCTTTAGGTTTTGGCTGTATGCGTTTTCCTGTGATTGGAGGAGATTCCAGCCAGATCGATGAAAAAGCTGCAGCTGATATGCTCCACCTGGCCATTGACCGGGGAGTCAATTATATTGATACAGCGTATCCCTATCATGGCGGCCAGAGTGAAGGATTTGTGGGTAGAACACTCAAGGGCCCGTACCGCAAAAAGGTGAAATTGGCTACCAAACTGCCCAGCTGGAAAATCGAAAAGTACGAGGACTTTGATTTCTATTTAAATGATCAGCTGGATCGCCTCCAGACGGATTGGATCGATTGTTATTTGCTGCACGCCCTGGATGATAAGAACTGGTCCAAAATCGAATCCCTGGGTGTGCTGGAATGGGCTGAAAAAGCCCGGGCTGATGGCAGGATCTCCCACCTGGGATTCTCGTTTCATGATGAACTAACTGTTTTTAAACGGATCATTGATGCCAGCGATGGCTGGGATTTTTGTATGATCCAATTCAATTACATGGATCAGAATTACCAGGCTGGTTTGGAGGGGCTGCATTACGCTGCTGATCGGGGTTTGGGTGTGATGGTCATGGAGCCGCTCAGGGGTGGAAGATTGGTTGATCCCCCTGCTCCAGTGCAAAAGATTTGGGATGAGGCGAAAATTCAACGCTCGGCAGCAGAATGGTCTTTCCAATGGCTCTGGAACCTCCCCCAGGTAGCTGGTGTCCTGAGCGGTATGAGCTCAATGGAACAGATCCTGGAAAATCTGGAAAGCGCCGGAAGATCTGGGATAGGCGTTCTGACTGAGTCCGAGCTGGAACTGGTTGACCGGGTCAAAGAAACCTATCAGGGAATGGCTCTGATCCCCTGCACGCGCTGCAATTACTGTCTTCCTTGTCCCGAGGGTGTAGATATTCCCAGGATCCTCAAGATCTATAATGACGGCATTATGTATGAGAAACCCGAAACTGCCCGGGATGATTATGTCACCTGGGTGCCAGCTGAGGCAAAAGGTGACCTGTGTGTGGTTTGTGGTGAATGTGAGGACCAGTGCCCCCAGGATATCCCAATCTCCGATTGGATGGCACAGATCCACCAGGAATATACTGATTGAGGCAGGTTCCGGAGTTTGTTTAGCTCTCCCCTGCTCCACGTACAAGCTGATTCTTCAGATGGAATGAGAATCCTATACGCAATATAAGTGAGCCTTTATGATAGCAGCATCCGATTTAAATGGAACGTTAACAACCGGAGCGCCGATTCTGGCGCTTGCCAATTGGGCGGACCAACAAGCAGATGGATCCCCGTCTCAGCTATTTAAGTACAGAATGTTATTGTCTTATCTATCTGTCAAATTTGGATTTCAAGATACCCATGTCTGGGCAGATAAATATCTCAGGCAAGCTCTCAATTTGATCAACTCCCCCACTCCCGAAAAGCTGGATCAAGCGATGTCCTATATCGTTGACCAGGAACTCTGGCCGAAAAGAAAACAGGCAGCTGTCGATTTTCTGAGGGAATTGCATCAGGGCGGCGCGGAGATTATTCTGGTCAGCGCTGCCTATGATCCAGCGGTGAGGCACTTCGGCGATAGGATCGTCTCTCATAGGATCACTGGAATTGGCACCCCGGTTTTGTTGGAAGAAGGCAGGCTTTCTCTGGCTGGGCAGCTCACAGTTCGTGAACGAAAGATGGAATTACTGCGGGAATATTTGGGATCCCGGGAACTTGATTATGCCCTGGGAGATTCCGTGGCCGATCTTCCTATGTTGGAATCTGCCCGTACCCCCATAGCGGTCGCACCTGATCGCGAGCTGCGTTTGATCGCCAACCAGAGGGGCTGGAAAATTCTCGAATAATCCAGGGCCAGGAAGGAAAATAGACCCAGATATACTGGAGGAAAAATGAATAATTTGATCAACCGGGTCCTGAGGGCCGCTCTGCTTGATAGAGAGTTTTACAAGGAAGTCGAACATGATCCGACTCTCAACCAGGAGGCTTTACTGGTAGTGATCATTGTTTCCGTTTTCAGTGGTATTTCAGCATTCATCAGCAGTTTGATGATCCAGCAATTTGGGGCTGCAGTACTGGGATTGATCACCAGCTCGGTTTTGGGTGTTGCAAGTTATTATCTCTGGGCTTATGTGACCCATTATCTCGGGACAAAAATGTTTCAGGGGGAGGCAGAACCCGGTGAATTGCTCCGTGTTCTGGGATATGCCAGCGCACCTCGCCTGCTGAGTTTATTCTCTTTTATCCCCTGCGTAGGGCCGCTGTTGGGATTAGCTGGAGGAATATGGGCTCTTGTGGCTGGATTTATCGGAGCCCAGGAAGCCCTCGACCTGGATACGACTGAGACTCTGGTAACCGTTGTTGTTGGCTGGTTTGCGATTCTGATCATCAGTGGCTTAATTACCAGCTTATTGGGGATTGGCGCCGCCGGGTCTGGGATCTACTCTATCCCTGTTTGGCCGCTAATACAGACCCCGACTTGTTATCTGGGATGAAGCTCAGCCGGCCTGGATTCTGGACTTTGGCTGGCAGATACTCTCTGGAGGGTATTAATATGGATTCGGGATCTCCCCCTGCTAGGTTAGGCTGGTTCTTGCGCTACTATGCCCTGCTCCAATTATTCCACCTGACTTTCTTGATTCGAGCTGGTTTTATATATCTGTCCAGCAATCAGATCCCTTTTCCTGCCCAACCGCCAGCCGGGGGCTGGCAGAGTCAAACCATCCCCTTTTTGATCGCCCTGGGAGCTCTGGATGCCATTGCAGCTGGCCTGGCTCTTTTTGCGGGTTGGCGTTTGATTTTCGGTTCGGTCTTTTCACCTGATATTTGGATGATCTCAATCTCCATAGCCCTGACCTCGGCAGTGATCTATTGTATCGGGACCCTGCCAAGCGGCGCCTGGGGTACTAACCCGCTGGGTTATGGGATTGTGGTGATCCTGTTTTCTCCCCTGACGATCTTGGGTCTTGATCTATGGAAATTCTGGATCAGATTACCACGGAAATAGATAATCTCCATAGCTTTTGATTACCTGCTGCAGCCGGAGATTTTCAGGTTTTGGTTCCTACAACCCACAGATAATGTTCTTCCCTGAAGACACCTAGATCTCCAGGCAGACCGATGAACAGCTGGCAGATCGCCTCAGCACCTAAAAAATGACTCCTCATTAGGGCAAGTTTTTCTGCCAGGGCCACCAACTTCACCGCAAATTTCCTGATATCCGGTTCTTCGATCACGATCTTGCCTCCAGGCTTAAGCACTCTCCACATTTCCATGACAGAGAGGGATTGGTCAGAGACATGGTGGAGAACATCAACCATCAGGACGCGGTCAAAATAATCACTGGGAAACGGCAGGGACTCCGAGGCCGTGTTGATTTGCCTCAACCCAGATTTTTCCTGGGATTGCAGCAGCATCTGCTGAGAAGTATCAGCCAGAAAGATCTGCCGGGATGGTCCAGTGAGGAATTGGGCTATGCGGCCGGTTCCGCCCCCGACATCAAGCAGAGATTGGCCAGAACCAAAATCCAGCAATTCGATCAACTTTTGGGGAGGTTTGGGCTGGATGACTTTGTCATAGATCGGCGCAAGAAAATTGAAGTGGTCCCACATGAAGACGCTCCAGGCTCAGATTTGATTTAGAGATTTATCGGCTGCTGGTTAACAAAACTATTATAGTAGATTTATTGACGCCCGCTATGCTGTGGCTTATAATTTTCCCGCGTTCTTTTCAGCGGGGGAGTGCTGGAACTGGCAGACAGGCATGACTTAGGATCATGTGCCTTAATGGCGTGTGGGTTCGACCCCCACCTTCCCCATTTCAGATGGATAGGGAGTATCCAGGACCTGAAAAACCCTTTTCTAACGTCGAAGTAGACCGTGAGGATTAATTTGAAAATTGAACAGATTTATCTTGAAGACCACCAATTGGAAGTGACTGTTGAGACTGAACAAGATGCTTTCGACAAAGCAAAACACCTGGCAGCAAAAGAGCTTGCCAAAGGAAAAAAGATTCCCGGGTACCGACCGGGAAAAGCACCCTACCAATTGATCCTGAACCATTTTGGAGAGGCTGCCATTATCGATCAAGCGATAGAACACTATTTGGATGATGTGTATCCGAAGATCATCGCTGAAGTTGAGCGGGAACCTTATGGTCCCGGCCATGTCAAAGAGATCAAGTCCCTGGAGCCTCCCACCTTTGTGTTTAATATCCCCCTCCAGCCTGAAGTGAGTTTAGGGGATTATAAAAAGACCAGACTGCCCTTTAAGGGGAGTAAGGTATCCAAAAAGGATGTCGATAAAGTCCTTGAACGAATGCGGTCCCAACAGGCAGCAATTGAAGCTGTTGACCATGCTGCTGAGGTTGGCAATTTGGTAGATACAACCCTGAACTGCCGGGCGGTTGACAGTGACCCAGACGATGAGGAAAGCTATCTGTTGAAGAATCAACCGCTACCTGTGATGATCAAAACCAAGGATGATGACGATTCCAAAGAATGGCCTTTTCCTGGTTTTTCCCGCCAACTGCTGGGCGTTTCAAAAGCTGATTCCCTGGAATTAACCCATCAATTTTCTGATGAAGAATCTGTGGATGAAGAGTACCGGGGAAAAGAAATGCTCTATTCGGTCTCGGTCGATGGCATCAGGGAGAGGGTTTTACCTGATTTGAATGAGGAATTTGTCAAGAAAGTCAGTGATCATACCAGCCTGGATGACCTGAAGGCCGAGATCCGGGATGAATTAACAGCCCAGAAGGAACAGGAAGAGGAAAACACCTATATCAACCAGATCCTCGAAGCCATTCTGGTCGATGCGGACGTGAAATTCCCACCCCAAATGGTTGAGAATGAAGTCGAAGGTGAAGTCAGGGAACTGGAAGCCAGGCTTAAATCTCAAGGTATGGATCTGGAGATGTATCTCGGAATCCAAAATCTGGAAGAGGACGGGTTAAGGGAGCAGATCAAACCCAGTGCTGAAAAAAGGATTACCCATGGTTTGGTGATCGGGAAGATCTCGGAACTTGAGGATTTTGATATCAAACCAGATGATATTACCGGAGAGTTCAAGAAAGTCCTTGATGAATATTTTCGTGATGACGATAAAGCCCGCACGGAATATATGCAAAGCGGTGATTCAGTTGCTCTTTTGAACCGGATCAGTTCCCAGTACATCACGCGGAAAACACTCGATTTTCTGAAAGCGGTCGCATTGGGTGAGGATTATTCCCACTTTTATAAGCAGGAAGAACCAACCCCGGAAGAGACCCCTGAACAAATAGAATCTTCGGCAGAATTAAGTCAAGAACAGCTAGAAACAATCCCGGAAGTTCAGGAAAATGAACCTGAAATCCAGGCAGATGACTCTCAGGAAGACTGAAATCTTCCTTCAGACGTGTAATTTAGGAGGTATGGTAAAAATGGTAGAACCCCAAGCGCTGATTCCGATGGTGATTGAAAAATCCGGTCAGATGGAAAGAGCGTATGATATTTATTCCCTGCTGCTAAAGAATCGTATCGTATTTGTCGGTACTCAGATCAATGATCAAACTGCAAATCTGATCGTTGCCCAGCTGCTTTATCTGAGCAATGAGGATTCGGAAGCACCGATCCAAATGTATATCAACTCACCAGGTGGCGTGATCTATGCTGGATTAGCGATCTACGACACGATGCAAATGATCGCTAACCCGATCAACACCGTTGCTGTGGGAGTTACAGCCTCTTTCGGGACTGTACTGCTAACAGCAGGAACCCCTGGACAGCGTTTTGCCCTGCCCCATTCGACTATCCACCTCCATCAGCCGCTGGGTGGTGCCCAGGGCCAGGCAACAGATATTGAGATTCAGACCAACGAGATCCTGCGGCTGAGAGATAAACTTAATGGAATCCTCTCCAGTCACACCGGCCAAACGGTTGAAAAAGTAAAACAGGATACCGAACGAGATTACTGGTTGACAGCCCAGGACGCAGTTGCTTACGGCCTGGTTGATAAAGTCCTGGAACCATCCAAAGACTCTATCTTACACATCGTTAAAAAGAGCAAATCTCCGGAAGACGAGGATTCTAAAAAATAGGATTTACCTGCAAATCGAAAGCCCGGTTCTGAACCGGGCTTTTTTTGGGGGAATCATGAACAGGACACAGACCGGACTTAAAAAAATTCAAACCATCCTCCTGGATATGGATGGTGTACTCTGGCGCGGCACTGAACCGATCGTAGATCTTCAACAGCTATTTGCGAGGATCGAAGATCTGGGCCTGAAATCATATTGTGTCACGAATAACTCAGCTCGAACGCTGGAATATTATTTGAAAAAGCTGGCAGATTTAGGTGTGCAGCTTTCCCCAGAGCAGATCATTACCAGCGCTGAAGCCACAGCAGCTCACCTGCTGGAGTTATTTCCATCCGGGGGAGATGTTTATATTGTTGGTGAACCAGGTTTGGTGGACACTTTAGGAAAGTATGGTTTTCAGGACATCTCCGAAGGACGAAATTCGACTCCCCTGGCAGTAATCGCCGGGTTAGATAGAGAGCTGACCTATCAGAAGATCAGCACAGCTGCGGCATTTATCAGAGAGGGGGCAGTCTTTCTGGGAACAAACCCTGATCAAACCATCCCTGTGCCGGGAGGTATTGCTCCTGGAGCTGGGACTGTGATTGGTGCGATAGAGATTGCCTCAGGACTGAAGGCCGAGCTGATCGGCAAACCCGCAAGACGGCAATTCCTGACTGCACTGGAGAGATCGGGGTCGCTCCCAGACCAATCATTAATGGTCGGTGATCGCTTAAATACGGACATTCTGGGCGCTCAAAGCCACGGATTATGGTCTGCATTGGTTCTATCCGGGGTGACCTCTCCTGGTGAAGCTGCGGACTGGAGACCAGTTCCAGATATAATTGCTGGTGATGTGATGGAAGTGATTGATCGGTTAGCTCATGAAAAAAGATAATATCTTTGACCTGAATTATTTTGAGATCGAGCAGATCATCCAGGGTTGGGATGAGCCTGCCTATCGGGCGCTTCAGATCTGGGAAGGTTTATATCAGCAATATTGGACCACCCCTGATCAATTCAGCACCCTTCCGCTCTCGCTTCGCAATCAACTGGATCAAAACTATATTCTAACAGCCCTGGCACCGGATAAAATTCTCAGCTCTGAGGATGGCGAAACAACCAAGTACCTTTTCAGGTTGAGTGACGGAGCGGCTATTGAAACCGTGCTGATGTCATATTCCAATCGAAATACTGTCTGCATATCAAGCCAGGTTGGTTGTGCGATGGGCTGCGATTTTTGCGCGACTGGAAATATGGGGTTTACTAGAAACCTGTCGGCAGGTGAAATTGTAGAGCAGGTGATCCGGGCTGCCCAGATCTTCCGGAGTCATGGGCGGAACCTTACCAATCTTGTTTTTATGGGTATGGGAGAGCCATTTCATAATTATGACGCTGTCCTTAAATCGATCGATATTCTAAATGACCAGCGGGGGCTTTCCCTGGGGGCAAGGAGAATGACCATTTCCACAGTTGGCCTTGTGCCAGGGATCAGGCGATTTGCTGCTGAGGGGTCCCAGGTAAACCTGGCGATCTCTTTGCATGCTGCAGATGACCAATTAAGGTCAACCCTGATGCCAGTGAATAAAAAATATCCTCTCCTGGAACTGATGGCTGCTTGTCAGGATTACATCCTCAAAACCCGCCGCAGGGTCTCTATCGAGTGGGCATTGATTGATAGGGTCAATGACATGCCGGAGCAAGCCTATAAACTGGCAGAGCTTATCAAAGGAAAGCTATTCCATGTAAATTTGATCCGGTTGAATCCTGTAAAACACTATTCAGGCTCACCAACAGGAACAGATCAAGCTGCTGTGTTCCAAAACATATTAATCAAAGCCGGGATCCAGTGTACTTTCCGGGTTCGGAGAGGCCTTGATATCCAGGCTGGCTGCGGTCAACTCGCGAGTGAATCCGGGTCCTGAATCCAGGCCGGGAAGAGGCTTTTTCCCGGGCTCCATCCTTTCATGCTAAAATTAATACTGAGGCAAAGGAGACGGCATGGCCAACCAATCGATCCGTCTGATTTTTCCACCCAGATTACAGGATGAGCCGATCATCAACAGATTACTGAGACGATATTCCTTCACTGTGAATATCCTGAGAGCCAATGTGTCGGCCGAAGAAGGCTGGATGGATCTGCAAATCACCGGGAAACCCTTGGAGTTGGAAGAATCCTTTACCTGGCTTCGGGAACAAGGCGTAGAGATAGTTCTCCTGACAGATTAGTTCATTCCTGGAAAAAGAACCCATTTAACTGGCAGATTTGATCGCGGATACAGACCCGCGAATTTTCTGTATCTGGCATATTGAGGCTGGAGGTTTCCATTTTTCAGATAGTAAAGTAAAATCTGGGCATGGAAGTTCAGATCGCAATCTCAAAGATCAAAAAATATGCCGCCTCATCCAGCGGTGATACAGCAGAGGTGATTGAACGTCCTAACGGGGGTTTGTCTGTTGTCCTGGCTGATGGACAGAGCTCAGGCAAAGGAGCCAAATGGGTTTCTAGCCTGGTGGTCAGGAAGGTCATTCAATTCCTGGCTGATGGAGTCAGGGATGGAGCAGCTGCCAGGGCTGCCTCAGACGCCTTGTTTACAGAGCGGGCGGGACGGGTATCCGCTACGCTCAACATCCTCTCTGCGGACCTGGAATCTGGTACTCTGGTGATCACCAGGAACAACCCTGCCCCGATAGTGATCTCCTACGATGATCAGATCAAGCTGCTTGAGGGGGTATCCGATGCTGTGGGTTTAAGGCGTGATACCCGACCAATGATTTCTGAGCTTCCCCTCGAACCAGGAATAACTGTGGTCGTCTACACAGATGGCTTGATGCATGCCGGATCTTTTTTTGGAGAATCCATGGATATATGCACAGCTGTCCAAGCTGAACTTGAAGCAGAAGATCCATATCCGGGCAATATCGCGGACTCTTTGCTGAACCACGCTATCAAACTGGATCGCGGAATGCCCAAGGATGATATCAGTGTAGTTGTAATGCGAGTTGTTGATAGAGGCAGCGACAGTATCCGCCGAATGACTGTCCAGCTCCCAGTAAACCCGCTAGGAAAATGACAAATAACGACCTGGTGCTTGGTGTTGTTGGACCATGCGCCTCAGGAAAATCAACCCTGGTGGCCTCATTAAGGGCACTTGATTTCCTGGTTCGTCATATAGCCCAGGAACATTCTTATGTGAGTGATATGTGGAAACAGATCAGCAATCCAGATTTGCTGATCTATCTTGATGTTTCATTTGATATATCCCTGCGCAGGACCGGAACAAACTGGACAAAGTCCATTTACGATAATCAGATCCAGCGCCTGGAACATGCTCGAAAACATGCCGACCTTTATATCAACACCGACGATTTATCTCCCCAGCAGGTGCTGGAGTTAGTGCTGGAGATTATCTAAATCTACCTTCAGCGAGGACATAACCATGGCCCCAGATCAAAATCCGATTATTTTGGATCAAACAGAGAGTGCCAGGCTGATCTCCGAATCAGATCAGGAGTTCCAGGAGTTAAAAAATACCTTTATCGCTTTGGTCAGCCACGAATTGCGAACCCCCCTTAATTTATTGGCGGGCTACCTGGATCTTACTTTGGAGGAGATCGATCAAGATCCCAAAAGAGCTAAAGAATATCTTTCTATGGTGGGTGAAAATACCAGGAAGATGATGACAATTGTTCAGGAGTTGACCGATTTTGCCAGGATGCAGTACGACAACAAAATCTCATACCTGGCCCCTGTTTCAATTGCTGGGGCATTTCTCCAAACTTATGATCTGTTAAAACCTAATCTACAGAAGAAGAATATCAATCTGATTGTGGATTTTCAGGATCGTATACGTGAATTGAAATTCGATGGAGAAAGTTTGATCATTCTCTTTAGAAATTTATTATCCAACGCAGCAAAATTCTCAGACACTGATGGCAAGGTCTCGGTAATTGGGAAACAAATCGAAGGTCTAGTTTCTATCACCGTTAATGATTGGGCAAAACCTATTCCGGAAAATAAATCCGAAGTTATATTTGAGGATTTTCGCCAATTAGAAAACCATCTTACTCGAAGATACGAAGGAATGGGATTGGGATTAGCAGTTGCCAGGCGGACTGCCAGATTCCTGGGAGGAGATCTGAAGCTATTAGTTAGGAATGATGGAAACACTTTTGAGATCCTGCTTCCACTGGAAAAAGGGATCTGAAAACCAAAAACTCCCCCAAGGGAGTTTTTTGTTATAAGAGAGCTGCTATTTTTCACTGATAACTTCAAGGAACTGATCAAGAACTGTCCGCAGCATGGGCTCAGGCAAAGCACCCACCTGTTGGTGGACTACTTTTCCTCCAGACATGAACAACATGGTTGGGATTCCCTGAACGCCAAACTTATTGGCCCATTCTGAATGACTATCCGTATTTACTTTGGCAACGATTAATTTTCCTGCAAATTCTTGGGCGATTTTATCTAGGATTGGGCCGACCATCTTGCAGGGTCCGCACCAGGGCGCCCAGAAGTCGACAATTACTGGAATTTCAGATCCAACGACGGTTTTTTCGAATGCTTCATCAGTTACATTGATTGGTTCAGTTATCATGATTGCTCCTGAATCTCTAATTGATCGATCACCAAGCACACAACAACTCATTTTTATCATACCGCCGATTATAGTCCAGTGCTTTTAGATCGAATTAATACTATTCTAATTAAGATAAAAGCGTTTCTGGATTTCCAATTTGTTCCTGGTAAAACCTGTTAGATCAGGTCGAGTATAATAGGCCCATGGATTTTAAGTATTCAACAGAACAGGTAGATCCTTACCAGATAGATACACCGGTTTACCAAGGACCATTGGACCTGCTGCTCCAGTTAATTGAAAATGCAGAACTGGATATCACATCTTTGGCTTTGGCCCAGGTCACAGATCAGTACCTGAAGCGATTGCAGACCATGCAAAATCTCGCTCCGGATGAGATCTCGGGTTTCTTGGTGATTGCTGCCAAGCTGATCCAGATCAAATCAGAAGCGCTGCTGCCCCAACAACGGGCATCCCGGGAAGAGGATCTGGATCTAGGGAACGAACTTGCCCGACAACTTATAGCCTACAAAAGGTATAAGGAAATCGCTGACATCCTCTCTGAGCGAAAAGATCTGGGTTACCAATCTTTTATCAGGCTCTCCCCTGCCAATGTGGCTGTAACTGAAAATCTGGACTTGGCCGGATTTGGCGTTGCGGATCTATTCAGCCTGGCCAGTTCTATCCTCCAAAAAGGCATTGCCAGGCAATCCATTAATACAGTTGTTGAACGGCCAAAAATAACCATCAAAGACAAGATCTATCAGATCTCGGAGAGATTTTTGACAGCGGATCATTTTACTTTCCGAGAACTTTTAGGAATCGAATACTCACGCATGGATGTTGTGATCTCTTTCCTGGCCTTGTTGGAATTGATCAAAGGCGATTTTATCATCGTTGCCCAGCAGGATGTTTTTGACGATATAAAGATCACCCGGGTCAAAGAAGTGGCGGAAATGCGCTCATTTGCATTAAAGAACATGGAATTATAATGCGAAGAATTCGATAAATGCCTATACGCAATTCTAATATTTTGATTTGTATTGTAATGATGAGTAGCCATGAAAGAACTTAATAACCCGGGGTCCCTCAACCCTACTACCTGATGCCCACCTTTCATTTCCCCTCTCCTCCCTGGCGCTGTCCAGCTTCTCGCTAACACCAGATTTCTTCTATCAGGATCCCTCTAACGCCAGGTTGATCAGCGCTCGTCCTCGTCCGTCAGAGGGTAACTTTTCGGCAGCAGAATACGCGGCGATCGGTTTGATTGGACGAGTATTCCTGCGCGTGATCAATCTATCTCTTGATGACGCCCCCAACCATCAGTTGGGCAAGCTTGACGATTTTCTTCTTGTTTCGTCCCAAGCAAACAAGATCAATCTTTCCCTCGAACAACTGGTTAACCATTACCCCACAAACAGATCTTATTACTCGCCATCCGAGTCCCGTTCCTACCAGCTCTCCGCTCCTGATCCTGCCCTTCGGCATTCGTTTTTCAAAACCCTGATTTTGGTCATGACAGCCGAAAGGAATATTTCAATCAGAAAACACGATCAGATCTTCACCGATAATGCGTTGATCAGGTCTGATCTTTACCGCCTTTTATCTGGCCGGATCAAGGACTTCTTTACAGATCATTCCTCTGTTGCGTTGTCCGGCCTATCCTTGCTGGATTTTCTCGACCAGCCAGCCAAAAAACACCCTGACTCATTGAGTTTGCAGCTTGCCTATATTCGCCAAAACTGGGACGATCTCCTGGGCGCGGAACTGCTTGAGGAATTGCTGCGCGCCCTTGATTACCTCCAGGAAGAGAACTTTCCGCGTTTTGCTGGTCCGGGCGAGTACGAAAATCCGTTAACCTATTCCCTTGAGCAATCTGCTGCAGAGCAGGAGAGCGTTCGTTTCAGCCTCGATAAAGACTGGATGCCTAACCTGGTATTAATCGCTAAAAATGTTTTTGTGTGGCTGGACCAGCTCTCCAAAAAATATCAGCAGCCTATATTTCGTCTCGACCAAATACCCGATCAGGAACTCGCTTTGCTCTCTTCCTGGGGCATCACAGGACTTTGGTTGATCGGGCTCTGGGAAAGAAGCCCTGCTTCTCAAACCATCAAGCAGATTTGCGGCAATTCCGATGCGGTCCCTTCTGCGTATTCGCTTTATGATTATTCGATCGCATCTGTCCTCGGAGGTGAAAATGCTTATGAGGACTTCGCCAGGCGAGCCTCCGCTCATCACATCCGCCTCGCGGCCGATATGGTGCCCAATCACCTGGGAATCTATTCCCGATGGATCGTTGATCATCCCGATCGATTTCTTTCTTTGGCGAACCCACCTTTTCCTGGGTACAGCTTTAATGGCGTCAATCTTTCGGGAGACCCAGCAATTGGCGTCTACCTCGAGGACCATTATTACTCCCAGGAAGATGCATCCGTTGTTTTTAAAAGGGTGGATTTTTCCACTGGATTTGAAACCTATATTTACCACGGCAATGATGGTACTGCAATGCCCTGGAATGATACTGCTCAATTAAATTTCTTGAATCCGGAAACCAGGGAAGCAGTGATCCAATCGGTCATTTCAGTGGCCCGCAGGTTCCCCATTATTCGCTTTGACGCAGCCATGACCCTGGCAAAAAAACATTATCAACGGCTCTGGTTTCCGGAACCTGGAACCGGAGGAGCAATACCGACCAGATCTGAACATGGCCTTTCAAAAAAAGCCTTTGACCTGGCCTTTCCCCGGGAGTTCTGGCAGGAAGTTGTGGAGCGAGTTGCCGAAGAAGTTCCCGGTACTTTGCTCCTGGCCGAAGCATTCTGGATGATGGAAGGTTATTTTGTCAGAACCCTGGGAATGCATCGGGTTTATAACAGCGCATTTATGCATATGTTAAGGGATGAGAAGAATCGGGAATTTCGAAATCTGATCACCGAAACGCTTGAATTTGATCCTGGGATATTGCAGCGTTATGTTAATTTCATGAACAATCCCGACGAAGAGACTGCAATCGCCCAATTTGGGAGCGATGGTAAATATTTCGGCGTCTGTCTTATGATGGCAACCTTGCCAGGGCTGCCAATGTTCGGACACGGCCAGATCGAGGGATATACAGAAAAATATGGCATGGAATATCGGTGGGCATATTACGACGAACAGCCCAACCAGGGATTGATTGACAGGCACGTTAAGGAAATTATTCCCCTCCTTAAGAAACGCTATCTTTTTGCTGGGGTTGAAAATTTCTGTATCTATGATGGGGTCTCTTTATCGGGCGACATTGATGAAAATATACTTGCTTACTCCAATTTTCGCGGAAATGAGCGGGCCCTGGTGATTTTCCACAATACTTGGGGAGAATTTAAAGGCAGAATATTTGCCAGCGCGCCTCAGAATCAGACCTCCACTGCTTTGCTTGATGCGCTGGGGATATCTGCGGCTCAGAAGCAGTTTTCTGATATTTACAGAATTAATTTCTGGACTCCAATACATCCGTTCAATTAGAGGAGTTAGAAGACCACGGCTTAGAGGTTTCGCTTGGAGCATATAGCTATCAAGTATTCCTCAACTTTGAAGTTATTCAGTCAGATAATGCTCTCTATCACCAGCTCCACAAAAACCTTGCCGGAGCTGGAGTTACCAATATCACCGAAGAAATAGCAGCCTTAAAATACGGGAAACTGCTTGATTCTTCTACCAAAATATATCTCTGGATTGCCGATCGTCGCTTGAATGCCAAATCAGGAAAATTGCCGAATCATCTGCAAAAATCCGAAGAATTGCATTGCTCCCAACTGATAGACAACTATCTGGCCAATCTGGATCAGGTTATTTCTGATGAAAGTCTTCCGCTAGAAACTTCTGAAATTCGCAGCGAGTTTGACGCACTGTTGTCCTTGGCTTGCCTTCAACCTGAGGTCCAGCTAGACGCTGTCCTTGGACTCGCTGGCATATTTTTGTGTCAAAAGCCTTCCCCACAATCAGCAAGAAACCCTGCACAAAGTATTAACCCGGCAAATCAATCTTCATGAACCGGGCTTGGCTGTCTCCGGTGGAAATTATCTCCTGTATAAAGAACTATATCAGGATCATTCTTCTTCTAATATTAATTTGAATGAAGCTATAGCAGGCTGGTTCCGAAATCCATTACTCAAGGAATATCTAGCTATTCATGATTACCAAGGCATCTCGTGGTTCAAAAAAGAGCCTTTTGAACAGATGCTGGATATTGTTCAAGTAATCTGGTTTTTCAGAGATATCCTCAATTCAGATACTCCGCTGAAACAATCTGCTGCCAGAGCGGCACCTTACGGAGATTTGAAGATAGCCTACCTGGATTTGGCCCTTTTATCGAATTTTCAGGTCGAGCATTTCTTGGAATTACTTCATGAAAGTTAATCCATTCAAAACTCAGGCAATAAATTTAAACTCGTCTCAGATTGAGCTGATCGAATCTGGACTCGATAGCACTCAAAGCCTGGTTGGCCCAGCTGGCAGCGGTAAGACCACCGTTGGTGTTGAAAGATTGAATTTTCTGCTGCAGCAAGGAGTTCCTGGGCAGGAAATATTGATCCTGGTTCCCCAGAGGAATCTAGGAAAACCCTACCGTGATCTGCTTGGATCGAGAACGCTCACTCAGGGCAGCCTTCCCTCCCTGGTAACATACGGCGGATTAGCCCGCAGGTCAATTGACCTGTATTGGCCTCTTGTATCAGATATGGTTGATTCCTTTTCGTTAACCAGCCCTCCTATATTTTTGACGTTGGAGTCCACGCTTTATTTTTTAGCTTCCATCCTCGATCCCCTGATTGCCTCTGAGGGACTATTCTCCTCAGTAGCTATCCAACGGAACCGTCTTTATAGTCAGATCCTTGACAATCTCAATAAAGCTGCTGTAAACGGATTTTCTCACCTAGAAATTGCTGGCCGGCTCAAATCATCCTGGTCAGGAGATCCTGCTCAAATCAAGATCTTTGATGATGCCCAGTTTTCTGCCAACCTGTTCCGGGATTTTTGCTATAAAAACAACCTGCTGGATTATTCCCTCCAGGTTGAGTTATTTGCTTATCTGGTAGCCGAACTGCCGGAATTAATGGGCCATTTTAGCAATAAATATTCCCATTTGATTTACGATAATTGCGAAGAAGATGTTCCTGTTGCCCATGATTTTGTAAAATCACTTTCTACAGGTCTTGATTCCCTGTTATTGATTATCGATCAAGAGGCTGGTTATCGCCAGTTTTTAGGAGCATCCCCGCGCAGCGCTGCAGAATTATCAATTATCTGTCAATCCGAAATTCTTTTTACAGAAATATTTACATCTTCTCCTGAGCTGAGAGAATTTAACCTGGATTTACTGGCTGCTATCGCTCCTTCCTATTCAAACGGGTCTGAATCCAGCTCAAAATTCAACACTGCAGTTGAGATTAATTATCAAACCTACCTGCCTCAGCTCGCAAGCTGGCTAGCAGCCAGAATTGCTTCACTTATCTCTGCGGGCACACCCGAAGAAGAAATTGTAGTCCTAGCGCCTTATTTGAGCGATTCATTGCGATTTGTATTGGCTGCCGAATTTGATAAACAAGGGGTCAGCATAGCCACCCATCGACCTTCCCGGGCACTCCGGGAGGAACCTGCCACAAACTGCCTTTTAAGTATTGCTGCTCTAGGTCATCCAGGCTGGGAGATACAACCATCAATTTACGATCTGTCCCTCTGCCTGATGCAATCCATCAAAGATCTTGATCTGATCAGAGCAAACCTGCTTAGCAGGCAGATGAGAACCGGATTCACCTTGAACCGATCCTGGCCGGATTTTGAGAGCTTTCCAGCAGACATTCAAGAAAGGATATCTTTTTCGATTGGTGAAAAATATCAGTATTTGATTGATTGGATAAAAACCTACGTCGATAACGAGCAGCTCCCGTTAGACCATTTTATTATCAAATTATTTGGAGAACTTTTATCGCAAACTGGCTATGGATTCCAGGAGGATTCTCAGAAAGCTGAGATCACCAGCCGACTGGTTGACTCGATAGCTAAATTTCGCACTTCGGCAGGCATCATCCAGGAATTCAATAATCAAAGCCTGGGGCTGGAATATTTTAAAATGGTCAAATCCGGCATATTGGCAAATCAATATCTAAGTTCCTGGACTGATCGCCAGCCTGGAAAAGTCTATATTGCGCCCGCGTATACTTTCCTTCTGAGCAACTATCCAGTTGATTACCAGTTCTGGTTGGACGTGGGTTCCCGGGGTTGGTATGAAAGGATCTACCAACCTTTAACGAATCCCCAAATTCTTCAGCGTTATTGGAACACGGATCATCTCTGGCGTGACAAGGATGAATATGAGTTAAATCTGGGTAATCTTTCACGTTTGGTAACTGGTTTAACAA
The DNA here is from genome assembly GCA_963716695.1 of uncultured Chloroflexia bacterium. GTDB lineage: Bacteria > Chloroflexota > Anaerolineae > Anaerolineales > UBA11858 > B10-G9. The sequence continues at coordinate 125,160 of CAVQTT010000004.1, read as the reverse complement.
GAAGATGTAAAAAAGAGATCACTTTTTGTTTAACAGATACAGATGAAAGAGGTTATGAACAAACAGGTCTTTTGATCCAGGCTTTAAGTCATGTGCTCAGGGCTTCATCACCACCTGGGGGGAGCGAAATTAGGTTATGAAATTTGTCATGTCGCCTAGGCCTGCACAGAAGGAGATCCTTGCTTACCGATCAGGCACCATGGGTGTTTCAGCCGTTCCCGGATCCGGAAAGACCTGGACGCTCTCCCTCCTGGCAGCTGATTTGATCCGCAACGGCTCTCTTGGCATAGGCCAGGAGGTTCTGGTTGTCACACTGGTGAACTCTGCTGTGATAAATTTTTCCCAGCGCATTAGCGGATTCCTCAGTGATTTTGGCCTGGTTCCTTCTCTCGGCTACCGGATCAGAACCCTGCATGGCCTTGCCCATGATATCGTCAAGGAAAGGCCTGAACTTGCTGGACTTGATGTCAATTTTCAAATCATAGACGAGCGAGAATCCGAAAGGATTCGACTGGAAGCTGTATATGATTGGATAAAAGACCACAAATCATTCATGGATCAATATTTGCTCCCTGATCTAAATAATGCTAAGGTAGCCGAACTATATCAAAAACAGATCCCCCTGCTCTTGGATCAGGCTGCTATGCAATTCATCAGGACCAGCAAGAATTTGCTCCAAACACCTAACTCGCTCCTGAATCTTCTCTCAAGTTTTCCCGGTCAGTTTCCCCTGGCGGAGATGGGTTATGATATTTATCGAGTCTACCAGCGGAATCTTGAATACAGGGGGGCGGTAGATTTTGATGACCTGATCGGCCATGCTTTTCGGGTTCTTCAATTGGACCCAACTCTCCTGAAACGGCTGCAAACTAAATGGCCCTATATCCTTGAAGATGAAGCACAAGATAGCAGCCTTATGCAGCAGAAGATATTATCTCTTCTAGCAAAATCCGATCAGAAAAATAACTGGGTCCGGGTTGGCGATCCCAATCAGGCTATCTACGAATCTTTTACAACCGCCGACCCAGCGCTTTTGATGGAATTCCTCAAGAAAGCCGATCAAGAACGACTGCTGCCAAACTCAGGACGCAGCACTAGATCGATCATCGATCTCGCAAATCATCTCGTTAGATGGACCTCGACTCAGCATCCCTCGATTGACGCCCGCCCTGCCCTTTATCCAAATTTCATTATGCCTACCCCAGATGGCGATTTTCAGTCAAACCCTGAGTCAAAACCGAACCAGGTCCATTTAAGAAATGATCCCTATACGCCTGAAGAAGAAGTATCCCGGATTGCATCTTCGGTCGCTAATTGGCTTGAACTCAATCCAGACGGAACTGCCGCGATCCTCGCTCCCAGAAATGAACGGGGTAAAAAGATAGCCGCTGAATTGCGCTCCAAGCATAAAATCGAACCCGTTGAATTATTAAGCACAACTCTCGCAACCAGGAAAACAACTGGTTCACTGGTTCGTGTTCTGACTTACTTGATCGACCCCAGTTCCTCAAAAAAACTGGCTTCAATTTATGAAGTCTGGTCAAGAGACCTTCAAAAAGACCTTGAGGAATGGGAACGGGTTCAATTTGAAGCAGCTTTGATCAAGCGTATACCCAGAACAGAAACCTTTATCTCTCCCGGACCAGCCCCGGATTGGCTGGCTGGATTGAATGACCAGACTGATGATACGATCAGCCGGCTTTTGGAATTTTCAGCAGTTGTCCAGCGCTGGCATCAGGCTGTCCAGCTTCCCATCGATCAGCTAATATTAACCCTGGCCAACGATCTATTTTCATCACCTGATGAATTGTCCCTATCCCATAAGATAGCTGTGTTTATCAAGGGTTTATCAATCCAGCACCCGGATTGGGAAATACCAGCTTTGATTGATGAATTGAAATCTTTGGCCAGAAATGAGCGGCGCTTTTTTATTGGCGGTGATGGTGCCCAGTTCAACCCCGACGATCATCAAGGCAAAGTTGTAGTTACCACAGCGCACAAGGCCAAAGGATTAGAGTGGGACCGCGTTTACCTGATGGCTGCAAATAACTATAACTTTCCTTCAGGAGCAGATGAAGATAGATTTATAGCTGAAAAATGGTTCATTCGCGATAAATTAAATCTCGCTGCAGAAACTCTGGCTCAACTCTCAGTGCTCTGTGCAGAAAACGGTCAAACCTATCTGGAAGGTCAAGCTACCCAGGAGTCCCGGAGCGAATATATCAGGGAACGCTTGAGGTTATTCTACGTTTCCGTAACCAGAGCGAAAAAAGAGCTGGTCATCACCTGGAATTCAGGTCGCGGCAGCCAGCTCAAACCAGCAGCAGCCCTAATTGCGTTAACTGAGTATTGGGAATCGGAAGGATCTAAATAATGGCAAAATCAGGCCTATTGGGAAGTTTCATTCTCAATCAAAGCAATTTACAGGACTTCATAGAATGCCCAAGGAGGTTCCAATTACGCGTGGTTGAGGAACAATCCTGGCCAGCAGCTGCAAGCACTCCGATCGATTCCTCAGAGAGATCGCTCCTGCTCGGAAATCGTTTCCACCAGGCGTGCCACCAATTTTTTCTTGGTATTCCGCCATCCAAAATCATCCAAACCCTCTCCGATCCTGTTCTGATTGAAATGTTTGATGCATTTGTAGATTATGGCAAAACCCTAATAAACCAGCCCCATTTTTCCGAACAGATGCTGCAACTTTCATTTGGGAACCATGTCCTAAATGCCAAGTTCGATCTGATCGTAGAACAAAATGACCAGATCTGGATTGTTGATTGGAAGACCTCACCTCAGAAACCTCCCCTATCCCAGCTTAGTGAACGGGTACAAACCTATTTGTATCCCTACATTTTTGCACAATCAGGATCAGGCTTATTTGGCCAGGATATCATCCTGCCTGAAAATATCTTTTTGAGTTATTGGTACCCTTTAAGTTCTGATCCAGCTGTGATTTTTCAGTATTCCAGCGATCAACATGATCAGGTTAAAAAGAGATTGGGATTGCTGTTAGATGAAATCGACAAATATCTAATTTCCAATGATAAATTTCCCCTGACTGACGATCAGGAAAAATGCCAATACTGCCCGTTCCGCTCCTTATGTGATCGCGGTGTTGAAGCTGGCTTGTTTTCACCTTCCTTCACTCCTGAAGATAACGATTCGCTTGACTTTCGCATTGATATGGATCAAATTTCTGAAATAGAATTCTAAATATTTATTCGGTTATGCCTATGCGCAATTTTCAAGAAAAGTGGTTTTTCCGAGAATTAATAGACCTTCCAGGATTATTTCAATCCGGCGTGGGTGGTTATTCTATTGTTGCTCAAACTCTTTTTCAAAGAGGGATCACCACCTTGAATTCGGCCCGCGGGTTCCTGGAGCCGGTTCATTATAATCCCGCTCCTCCATCAGAACTTCCCGGATTCGATCTGGCTGCCGAGCGCATTCTGGCGGCTATAGCCAATTCCGAACTGATCCTGATCTGGGGTGATTTTGATGTTGACGGCCAAACATCAACAACTCTCCTGCGCTCTGCCCTGTCTGCAATCGGAGCCCGGGTGATCCACTACATACCTAATCGTGGAAAAGAATCCCATGGAATATCTCTGGATGCACTAAAGTCCCAGATCGACTTTCATCATCCAGATTTGATCATCACCTGCGACACGGGAATTGATGCCACCCAGGAAATTGATTACGCAAATCAAAATTCTGTTGATGTGATCATCACCGATCATCACCAATTACCTGAAACCTTGCCCAAAGCCCACTCAATAATCAATCCTGCCCTCTTGGATGCCGGGCATCCCCTGGCCGACCTCCCAGGTGTCGGCGTGGCTTACAAACTGATCGAAGGTCTTTTTGGCATTTTGGATCGAGACCCAACTCAATTCCTTGACTTGGTAGCTCTGGGTATCGTGGCCGATGTAGCCCAACTATCCAAGGATACACGATATCTGCTTCAAATTGGCCTGCCCTTTTTGCAGCAAACTTCCCGCTTAGGATTGCGTTTATTATACGAGAACGCCAAATTAGATCCCGCCGAGATCGGCGTGGATCAAATTGGATTCGCCATCGGCCCCCGTTTGAATGCTCTCGGGAGATTGTCTGACGCAAATACCTGCCTGGAATTTTTTACCAGTTCAGATTTAGCCGTTGTATCAAATCTAGCCGATGAACTTGAAATTCTCAACCACCGCCGCCAGGAAATCACTGACCAAATCTACCTGGAATCAAAACAACTCCTGGATAACTATCCGGAGTTAGACAATGATTATCCCATCCTGGTCCTATTGGGACCCCCCGATTGGAATCCCGGCGTGGTTGGCATTGTAGCCAGCCGGCTGGTTGAACGTTACCATAAACCGGTAATCATGCTGACCGAAGAAGGTTCGATTGCCCGGGGATCAGCCAGGTCAATCCCTGGCATTGGGATTTCTGATCTGATCAGCCGTTCCGGGTCCCTGCTCATATCCCATGGAGGCCATCCCATGGCTGCCGGAGTTTCCCTGAAGATCGAGAATGTCTCTGAATTCCGTCGGTCTCTGGCAAAAAATTATAGCCACCTCTACGGTGACAGCGTGCCAGCTCCCGAAATAACAATTGACGGCGAACTCCCGTTTCAAGCTATTAACGAGGAATTTATCACTGACCTCCAGCGCCTGGCTCCTTACGGTTCCGGGAATCCGAAACTTCTCTTTGCAACTCGCAACGTGAATATTGTGAAAGATCAAAGTATCGGGAAAAATGCCAATCATCGTAAATTGATGTTATCTGATAGCTCAGGCAGCAAACAAGAATTCCTTTGGTGGAACAGCATTGATTTTAAGCTTCCCAAAGGAGGATTTGATATCGCCTATTCGCTTGATCTGTCCAATTTTCGGAACCAGGTGCAAATCCAGGCAACTCTGCGGCATTTCAGAAAAAGCGAGCATGTTCCCGTCTACCTTCATCAGTCTCGGCCAATTGAAATGGTTGATCACCGCAAATGCGCAGATCCTGAAAATGAAATTCAAGACATCATCAAAAAATATGCTTCGTCCCTGGTTTGGGCGGAATTTGTTCATCCCAAAGGCTCGAACTCTGTGCCAAGGACAGGTGTTGGCCCAGCGAAAAATCTTATTATCTGGACCTCTCCACCCAGTTCCGCAATCCTAAAACTGATCATCGAGAAAGCTCAGCCCGAACGCTTGTTTTTGTTTTCGATCGATCCCGGTATGCAGAGCAAGAAGTTTTTCCTGGAGAGCTTATCAGGATTGCTTAAACACGTTCAGGAGACAGGCAAAGCCTATGACCCTGTTTTGTTTGCCCAAAGAATTGCCCAAACTCAAGGGGTCATTGAGACTGGTCTTGATTGGCTGCACCATCACGGGGATCTCGACCTCAGTCTTTTCCGATCAGAAAACATGGTTAAAATCGGGACCAAAGAACCCGACGGGGAGTTTCTGAAAATCGATAAAAAATTGGAATTAATGCTGCAGGAGATCCGCGCATTTCGCTCATATTATCAAAAAGCTGATCTATATACCTTATTATGAAAACTAACTTTGACCAGATAGAGGATCGGAGAAATTCCGATAGCATCAAATGGAATAAATATACCGAAGACATCCTGCCCCTCTGGGTAGCTGATAGCGATTATCGCGCACCCACGCGAGTTATCCAGGCCATCCAGGATCGGCTCTCTCAGGGCGTTTTTGGATATTCAGAAATCCAGGAAGAGACCAAATCAGCCATTCAGTCCTGGGTGCTCAAACGACATGCCTGGCAGGTAAATCTTGATGATATCCTGATCGTTCCTGGTGTAGTGCAGGCTTTTAATATAACAGCTCTGGCTTTTACAAATCCTGGGGATTCGGTACTTGTTCAGACACCTGCTTATCGTCCATTTTTAGAGCTTGCTGAAAATGCATCCCTGGTACAGAGCACTCATGAGCTCTCTGTTGACGGGTCTGGAAATTACTCAATTAATCAAACTGATTTATTATCGGCCATCGATCCCAGAACCAGGATATTGATGTTCTGCAACCCCCACAATCCAACCGGCAGAGTATTCCAGAAAAATGAATTATTGCAGATCGCGGAAATCTGCCTCGCTAAGAAAATCATCATCTGCTCAGACGAGATCCATAGCGATCTGATTTTCCGGGGACATAAACATATACCCATCGCCTCACTTTCAGAAGAGATTTCAGCTTCGACCATTACTTTACTGTCCCCGAGCAAAACCTTCAATCTGGCAGGATTAAAAACTGCCGCTGTTATCATAACCAACCCTGTCCTTCGGGAAGTCTACTTGAAAAGATCCCGGGGGCTGGTTGGCAGCCCAAACCTACTTGGCCAGGTCGCACTCAATGCGGCTTACCTTTACGGATCTGACTGGCTGGAAGAACTCCTGGTTTATCTAGAAACCAATCGCGACATCCTGGTCAATTTCGTCAGGGATAATATGCCCGGGGTAAATATCTCCACTCCTGAAGGAACATTTCTGGGTTGGTTAGACTGCAGAGATACCGATCTTGAAGATCCCACAAAGCATTTTTTGGTTCATGGCAAAGTTGCCTTAAGCAGTGGGGATTGGTTTGGAACACCCTATCAACAATATGCCCGAATAAACTTTGCCTGTCCTCGCGAGATCCTGCTCAAAGCTTTGGACCGCATACGGAATTCCCTCTCCTGATTATTCAGTAGTAAAATTTCTCCATGTCATCTCTGACAGAAAAATTGAAAGAACTTGGCGTTCAAGTCGGCGCTTCTAATATTCAAACTCCCGCGAGGTCCGAATCCCGGCGAAAGTTGCTGGATGTATTTGATGGTTCCTGGGAAAAGACCCGTCAAGGCGATTGTTTTGTGGTTAGAAAATCCTATCCGCTTAGCACCCAGCATGGAGCCAGAACTCTTTCCCAGGATATTCAACTGAAAGCATTTGCAGCCCTTCCTGGGCTAGAGGAGGTTTCCAATCTAAACCTGGAAAACCTGCTATTTATCGATACTGAAACTACTGGTTTGTCAGGCGGTGCTGGAACATATGTTTTTCTGATAGGCGCAGCCAGGATCAGATCGGACCAGATTGAATTTGTTCAATTTTTTCTTCAAGATCCCGGCAGCGAATCCGCTCAGTTGAGCGCCCTGGAAGATTTTGCCGCCTCAACCGAATTAATAGTTTCTTATAATGGCAAGTCCTTTGATTTGCCACGAATTAAAACCCGCTACCGCTTCCACAGCTGGTTATCACCTTTTGAGAATATTCTTCATATCGACCTGCTGCATATCGTAAGACGGCTCTGGAAGAGACATTTACCGGGTTGTACTTTGGGAGACCTGGAACATCATATTCTTTCCCTGGAACGTTCCTCGTTAGACATACCGGGATGGCAGGTTTCAGAAAAATTCTTTGACTATCTTCAAACTGGCGATCCCGAACCCCTGGAAAGCGTCTTTTACCATAATGAGGTCGACGTGATCTCATTGATTGGGTTAACTAGCTACATCTCAGACCGGGTATGCGACCCCCTTTCTGAAAGTTATCGGGGGCGGCCAGACCAGGTGTCGGTTGGAGAGTACTTGAAACACATAGACCAACCCCACTCCCGTGAGGTTTTGACTGAAGCCCTTAAACTTCAAGATCTGGAACCAGCCGTCAGGATCTCAGGGCTGCTTTCCCTGGCAGATATCTATAAAAAAAGGGGGGAATATTCCCATTCTTTACCGCTCTGGAAAGAATGTGCTGATCATAACGATCTCCAATCCCATCTTGAACTAGCCATGTATTTCGAGCATAAAGAAATGGATATCCAGGAAGCGATCCATTGGACCCTGGCCGCTCTGGAGATCATCAATCTCAGTTCAGGCGAGTTGGATCTCACCTGGAGAGAAAAATTGGAATATCGCCTCGCTAGATTAAAAAGGAAATCCGGCTCATCTTAATAGAAATCTCCGCCATTCACCAACCTGGCGGAGATCAAGAGCGCAAATCATAAATCAGGGTGTAATACTGATCCTATTTATCATCCAGGGCTTCCACACCTGGAAGGGATTGGCCTTCAAGCATCTCCAGGGAAGCGCCTCCGCCTGTTGAAATATGCGTAATCCGATCAGTCAGTCCGGCCTGTACAACCGCTGCAGCCGAATCCCCGCCTCCTACAATACTGACTGCCTGACTCTCTGCTACACTGTTAGCTATCTTGGTGGTGCCCGTTGCAAATGCTGGATATTCGAACACCCCCATGGGGCCGTTCCAAACGATCGTTTTGGATTTTCCGATCAAATCAGCATATTTCTCGATGGTTTCGGAACCAATATCCATGATCATCCAACCAGGCGGCACATCACCGACAGCCATAGTTTTGTACTTGGCTTCAGCTGAAAAACTATCCGCTACGACCATGTCGACAGGCAAGACAAGCTTGGAGCCTGCTTCCCTTAAAAGCTGCCTTGCCTGGGGGATCGAGTTCTCTTCAACCAGCGAATTTCCCATCTCGTATCCCTGGGAAGCGAAAAACGTATTTGCCATACCTCCACCAATCAAAATCCAATCTACCAGGCCTATTAAATGATTGATGACTCCTATCTTCCCGCTAACTTTCGCTCCCCCAAGAATTGCGATAAATGGCCGCTCTGGATTGGCAAGACTATTATCCAAATAATTGATCTCTTTCTCAAGCAACAGGCCTGCTGCGGATGGCAAGTATTCTGCAATTCCCACATTTGAGGCATGTGCTCGATGGGCCGTACCAAACGCATCATTCACAAATAAGTCCGCCAGTTCAGCTAATTCTCTACCCATCTGGGGGTCATTTAGTTCCTCCCCCGGATAAAACCTGGTATTTTCAAGAAGCAGAACCTGTCCCAGTTTTAGGTTTTTGGCAGCCTTTTTTGCAACCTCGCCCCTGCAATCCTCAGCAAAACTAATTTTTTCAGGCCGGAGAATTGGCAAGATAATCTGCAACCGGTTTGAGCGAAAACTCCTTATCAACCTTCCCTCCTGGACGCCCCAAATGGGACGCCAGGATCACTGCTGCACCATGTTCGAGGAGATAGTCAATTGTAGGAAGGGCGGCAGTGATCCTGGTGTGATCTGTAATCAGCTGATTATCCATAGGCACATTAAAATCAACCCTCAGGAATACTTTTTTACCTTCTAGCTCAAGATCTTTTAAAGTTTTCTTATTTAACATGATTAGCACCTCATTAAAAATTGAGGCCCCTCTGGTTTCAGAGGGGCCTCTGCTGAACCCAGTTTAGAGGGATTTGGCAATCAGAGCGGCCATATCTGCCGTTCTGCTTGAGTAACCCCACTCATTGTCATACCAGCTGACAATTTTTACCATATTTCCGCCAATAACATTGGTCAGTTCAGAATCTATCACCGAGGATAAAGGATTGCCTTTATAGTCGATTGACACTAACAGCTCCTCGGTATAACCCATAATTCCCTTTAATTCTCCATCGGCAGCCTCTTTCAGGACCTGGTTAACCATTTCGATGGTAACCTCTTTTTCCAATTCCATCACCATGTCGACGATAGAAACCGTTGGCGTTGGCACCCTGAGGGAAAATCCGTCAAATTTATCTTTCATTTCTGGAATGACTTTGGACAATGCTGTGGCTGCTCCGGTTGTGGTGGGGATAATATTGAGAGCTGCTGCCCTGGATCGCCGGGGGCTGCTGTCTGCAAGATCGAGAATTTTTTGGGATGTTGTATAGGAGTGAATGGTGGTCATCAATCCCTTGACGATTCCAAATTTTTCGTGAATCACTTTTACCGGGGGAGCCAGGCAGTTGGTCGTGCAGGATGCATTTGAAATAATATGGTGTTTTTTTGGATCATACAAATGATCATTAACTCCCAGCACCACTGTGAGATCTTCCCCTTTTGCAGGAGCTGATATAATCACTTTTTTTGCGCCGGCCTTCAAATGGGACTGCGGTCCAGGTTCTTTGCTGGTATCTTTGAAGATCCCTGTGGATTCGATCACAATATCAACACCCAGCTCTTTCCAGGGCAGATTCCCCGGGTCCCGTTCTGCAAAAACCTTGATCAAATCACCATCCACCACCAGATTGCCATCTCTAACCTCAACAGACCCTGGGTAGATGCCATAATTAGAATCATATTTGAATAGCCGGGCGTTATCCTCTGCAGAATACAGGTCATTGATGGCAACTACATCAAAATCAGCGCCATGATATTTCTTGATCGCTTTTAGTACCTGACGTCCAATTCTCCCAAATCCATTGATACCAATTTTTGTCTTCATTACTCCTACCTCCATAATATTGTGCTATTTTTCACATTATACCGCAGCTTCAAGATCCAAGCAATTTATTCCATAGTCAACGGTCCTGTCCGTTCCCTGAACAGATCCATGATCACCCTGGTGACCTTTTCCGGGTCATGTCTCCAGGGATGCTCTTCATCTATAAGGTCATTAAGGTAAACAGCGTATTTCTTTCTCAATTCTTCTTCTACCTCGACACCCTCAACACGCGAATTATACTTCTGGGGGGGTACATCATTTGCAACAATAATATCAAAAAGGTTCGCGCCCACATGGTCTTCTATAACTTTCAAATGATCACCGCATGAATATCCTTGGGTCTCCCCTTCTTGAGTAGCCACATTGCATATAAAGATCTTCATCGCCTGGCTGGCTCGAATCGATGCCGTAATATCCCGTACCAATAAATTGGGCAGGATACTCGTATAGAGACTGCCAGGGCCGACAATGATCAAATCCGCAGATAAGATGGATTGTATTACCTCTGGATAGGCAGCCGGATTGGCAGGTTCAAGCATCACTCGCTGAATATTACCAGCTGCGGCAGTTATTTTGCTTTCTCCATTGATCCGTTTAATTTGTCCGTTTTCCAAATCTTTTATATCTGCGATCAAGTTCACGTTATCCAGAGTGGCAGGCAGGACCCTTCCAGAGATAGCCAGAACCCTTCCAGACTCAGCTATTGCCTGCTCAAAACTTCCCGTTACCTCTGCCATGCTGCTGATAAATAGATTCCCAAAAGAATGTCCATCCAGTCCCGAATCGGAATCCGTGAACCTGTATTGGAATAATTGACCCATCAAGTCTTCATCGTCAGAGAGAGCCGCCAAGCAATTTCGAACATCTCCCGGGGGCAGAATGCCCAGATTTTCTCGCAGCCGCCCTGAAGATCCACCATCATCAGCCATCGTTACTACTGCAAATATATTATGCGAGGCAGTTTTTAAACCCCGCAGCAGGGTGGACAAACCATGTCCTCCGCCAATCGCAACAATCTTGGGGCCGTGTTTCCGACTCTGGTGTTTTTCAAGTCGATCGACGAGCGAATATCCTGGCCGCAAGAATGGGCCGATCAAGGACCTATTTAAACCTGCGATACCCCAAATTATTATTCCAATCCCAAATCCCTCAAAAATCAACACCCGGGCTAATCTCGGAAGGGATCGCAAAGAGGCCAGGGAAATCAGGGGCAACCACCAGGTCTCCGGTGCTCTTCTGTAAAGGTCTAAAACAAACAATGCCAAGCCCAGGGCCAGAATAGTCGTTCCAAACAGGATCAGAAAAATCCATCTTTTTACGCCCAGCCCAGGTTGGAGCCAGCGCCAAAAACCTTGAAATCGATCTTGAATATTTTTCATAGAGTAATTTTCTTTTTGACAGCGCTTGAATGATAGCAATTGAGATGGATTCCGTCAACCGTTGGATAATGGTTCATTTTCACAAAATATCAATGTTTCGCGCAATATAATCTTCCATCCAGTTATGCTATACTAGAATTTATGAATTCCACTATCGCAATAGATGTCGGAGCCAGTCGGATGAGAGCCGCATCCTATGCCTTTTCGTCCAATGATCCTCTCGTTCATAACCAGATTCCTACCAGGTCAGAAGGTATGTCAATCAAGGATCGCCTGGTCAATTTGATTGAATCAGTTCTGCTCGAAGATTATCCACTATCAGCGATTGCTGCCGCCTGCCCCGGCCCCCTGGATCCCATTAACGGCATCGTAATCGAACCTCCCAATATTCCAGAATGGAAGTATTTTCCCCTCCAAGAATTCCTCCAGAGCAATTTCGGCGTTCCGGTAGCGATCCATAATGATGCCAACATGGCGGCCCTTGGGGAGTGGTATTTCGGCGCTGGTCAGGGCATCAGCAATTTGATCTATCTCACGATCAGCACCGGTATCGGCGGAGGAATTATCCTCGATAATAAACTGCTGACAGGGTCCGGAGGGTATGCTGGCGAGATCGGTCACATGACACTTGTTCACCAGGGGCCCCAGTGCTCCTGCGGACAATTTGGACACCTGGAATCATTTGCGTCAGGACCGTCTATTGTTCGTTGGTTCAAATCACAGCTAGAAGATGAAGCCCTGAATAACCTATTTCCTGGCGGAGATCTGGACGCCAAATCTATTTCGGATGCAGCAGAAAAAGGCAACGAACTTGCCCTGGCTGCCTATGAACGGGCAGGCAAATATATTGGTTTGGCCGTTGCAGACCTGCTGCATCTATTTAATCCTCAAAAAATCATTATTGGCGGTGGCGTATCCCTGGCAGGCGATCTGCTCATCAATCCGATCCGCGAATATGTGACCAAATTTATATTATCTGATGTTTACCTAAACGATTTTGAAATTGTCCCAGCAGCTCTGGGCGATGATTCGGGATTGATGGGGGCCCTGGTCCTATCCCGAGAAATCTCTGTCAACTAAACTCGCTAACATTAGGCTACTCAATTTCAGGAGGTTTATTTTCCTTGCCTCAAATTTCTTATATTTGGAACAAACCCCGGCCAATTCCGGCATCCGCTGCCAAACAGCTTGATGCCTATACGCATCCTTTTCAGTCGATCTTGTATCAACGGGGGATAAAAACATCTTCTGATGCGCTCCAGTTCTTATTGCCTGGCAAGCAGGATTGGCAAACAGACTTTCAGCTATGCCAGATCGAATCAGCTGCCAGCATATTGGCAGAGGCTGTTGATAAAAAACACAAGATCGCCGTTTTCGGAGATTACGATGCTGATGGCATTACCAGCTCCGCTATTCTTACCCTGGCTCTGGAAAAGATTTCAGCCAGGGTGATCCCAGTCTTGCCTAATCGTTTTTTAACCGGTTATGGGCTGAACAAACAAACCGTTAAAGATCTCAATCATCAAGATGTCAATCTAATTGTTACCGTTGATAATGGCATCAAATCCCATGCTGAAATTGAGTACGCAAACAGCTTGGGGATGCAGGTGATCGTTACTGATCACCACAGCCCTGGAGCTGATTTGCCCCCTGCCAGCGCGGTTGTAAATCCCAAATCACCAGATGATCCCTATCCAAATAAAAACCTCGCTGGCGTAGGTGTTGTCTATAAATTAATCTGCGCCTTGAATGTTATATTCCCCCAGATCATTCCAGCTGATTACCTGGACCTGGTAGCCATCGGCACCCTCGCTGATGTTGTGCCCCTGCTCGGCGAGAATCGTTATCTGGTCCGCCAGGGACTTGCCTCTATCAACAGATTCCAGCGCCAGGGATTGGTGTCTCTGCTTGGTGCTGCAAATATGACCGGCCAGAAGATCACTTCGTCAGATATCAGTTACCAGATCGCTCCCCGCCTGAATTCCACAGGAAGGCTTAATGTTGATCCTGCAGATGCACCTCTAAAACTTCTTCTTGGGAATGATCCTGCCCTTACAGGCAAATTAGCCCAGGAAATCGATGACCATAATACCCAGAGAAAGATCTTGAGCCAGGAGCTGCAAACGATAGTTGAGCGGGAATTAAACCAGGACTCCCTGCCTGCCGCAATTATCTCTTTTAATAAAAAACATCACCAAGGGGTAGCTGGCATTTCTGCCGGGTATCTATCCCGCAAATACTATTTACCAGCCGTGGTGGGACAGATCGGGGAGTCTTTTACGACCGCATCCTGCAGGAGCATACCTGAATTTAATTTGATAGGAGCTCTGGATCAGTGCAGTTCACTTTTTAGCCGCTACGGGGGACATGCCCAGGCTGCAGGTTTTACGATTTCCAATTCCAGATTACCAGAATTTATTGTCCAGTTTGAGGATCTGGCTCGGCAAAGCCTAATTTATCTAGACCTCCAACCGAGTCTGAATATCGACGCTGAAATAAACCTGGATCAGATCACATCCGGCCTATATAAAGAACTTGAGCTCTTGGAACCGACGGGATCACAAAATCCCCAGGCGTTATTTGTTACGCGAAACCTCTTCGCTCGGCAAAAGAGGACTGTTGGAGTGAATTCCCAACATTTAAAAATAACCGTTAGCGATGGCAATTTTTCATATGAGGCGATAGGTTTTAATCAGGGAGAAAGACTGGAATCCTTTCCAGAAGTTTTTGACCTGGCGTATCACTTGACTGTTAACAACTATGGCGGCCAGAAATCTTTCCAGCTCCAAATTGAGGATCTCAAACCTTCCCGGGGTATGAATCGATTCTAGTGCTGTCCCGGCTAAGCCTACCTGGCAAGTATAGATAAGTTTTAGCGCTAAGCGGTGATTTAGCAGCAGAACAATATAGCAATTATCGGATACAGGGAATGTCTTCCCAGCCTAAGACATGCTATAATTTGATGGTTGAAGGTTGATTTCAACACTTCAAAACACACTCAGTCATTAATTCATTCCGGAGCCAGCCTATGACATCACCCAGGATCCAACCTCCCGACCATGGCGCAGAATTTCATCATTCAGGTACCAAGCCATTTGGTCCACCCCCTCTAACCCAGATCGAAGACACCGGATTGACTCAATTATTCTTGCAGGACCTTGCCCTAAAAATCCTCTATTTCAGGGGGTATTTAACCGGATATGAGGTTGCTGAAGCCATTGCCCTGCCCTATACAGCAATAGTTGACAAAATCGTTGAAAGTTTAAAAAGAGAGAAATTTATCGAAGTCAGAGCATCGACCATGGGATTGGGAGAAGGCTCTTACCAATACGGCATCACTCAGGCTGGTATCAACCGGGCCAGAGAAGCCCTTGAAAGAAGCCAGTACGCAGATGCCGCACCGGTTCCGCTTGAAGATTATAACGAGGCCATTCGCAGACAAAGTTTAGTAAAACTCAATGTATCACCACGAGCCTTGCGATCCTATTTGTCCGATCTCATCCTGTCCGAAGATATTATCAACCGGGTTGGCCCAGCTATCAATTCGGGCACATCAGTTTTTATTTATGGTCCTCCAGGTAACGGAAAGACCAGTATCGCCCGGGCAATTGGCTCAATGATCCTGAGGGAATCCATCTATATCCCCTATGCTATTTTCATTGAAGGCCAGGTAGTTAAACTTTACGATTCGGTCAATCACGAAATAATCCCGGAACGCGATGTAACTGAATCAGGCACCGGTCAACTAAAAACAGGCTTAAGGCGAGACCCCCGCTGGCTCAGGATCAAAAGGCCATTTATTGTTGTTGGCGGAGAGCTGACATTAACAGATCTTGATCTCGTATTCAATCCAGTGTCCAAATTTTACGAAGCTCCCTTTCAGCTCAAAGCAGCAGGCGGGTTATTGCTGATTGATGACTTTGGCAGGCAGCAAGTCAGACCAACCGATCTGTTGAATCGCTGGATCATTCCCCTTGAAAATCAGATCGATTTTTTGACCCTCCATACTGGGCGAAAAGTTGAAGTGCCTTTTAATGAACTCATAGTATTTTCGACCAATCTCCCTCCTCGAGATCTGGTTGATGAGGCATTCCTGCGCCGTCTACGCCATAAGATACGCGTCGGCGATCCATCATTTGATGAATACAGGTCGATCTTCAAGTCAGTGGCTGCGTCCAAGAATATCCCCTTCCACGAAGAAAATCTGGCCTACCTGATCAAAAGATGGTATATCAAACCCAACCGCAATCTGCGAGGATCCCACCCCAGGGAAATCTGCAACCAAATCCTTGATATCTCCAAATTCCTGGGATGCAAACCTGAAATGACCAGGGAATTGATCGATCAAGCTGCAGATGCATTTTTTGTAGATTTATAATTCATTACCCACCTGAGCGGCCATGGATGATTCATTTAACATTCCTGTTGTTTTTGCCCACAGGGGTGCCAGTAAGTACGCCCCAGAAAACACGCTGGCTGCTTTCAAACTTGCCAGGGAACAAGGAGCTGTGGCGATTGAACTTGACGTCCAACTATCTTCTGACCAGGAAGTAGTTGTATTTCACGATTCAGCCCTAAACAGGATCACCGGAGAATCAGGAAAGATCCGTGATCTCACTGCTCCAGAATTGACAAGTCTCAATGCCGGACGGTATTGGGAGCCAGAATTTCAATCCGAACGTATACCTACCCTGGCAGATGTCTTTTCCAGTTTTAAGGATTTTCCTCTGATCAATATTGAATTAAAGAATCTAGCCAATCCCTTTGATGATCTTGCATTTAGGACTGCTGAACTGATCGTCAAATACAAGATGGAAGAGCAAGTGCTGGTTTCATCATTCAACCCTTACGCTCTTATGCGATTCCATCAGGTCTGTCCGGAAGTATCGCTGGGGCGGCTGATTCACTCCCCTGTTTCTGTGGCGGGACTTACTCTATTCAAGCCCCGACTCAAGATTTATAAATCTATCCACGTTTCTTACAGGGCTTTAAATAAGAACTTGATCACTTATCTTCACTCCTTGAACAAACTGGTTTTTGCGTACACATTAAACGAGGCTCGGGATATAATCAGTGCTTTAAATTTGGGTGTAGATGGATTTTTCACGGATGACCCAACCCTAGCTCTCAACATCCTCGACCAATTTTTCAAGGAGATCCCCGAAAGGGAATCAAGGCCGCGATATTAATGTTTATGTTCAGAACCTTGTTGCTTAAACTTAAGAATATTTCCTCAATCTTGTTGCTATTGCTGATGCTGTCTAGTCCAGCGTCCGCTGCTTTTGCTCGCCCTCAAAAAGCTCCCGCATTCAGGGCAGAAAACCAATTAGCCAACCTTTCTCCCCAAGAAATCGTTGGGCAACTATTCCTGATCACCTTTAATGGCTCAGATACCAGCGCTGCCTGCTCCGATCTTCGATCTGATTATCAACTACCATATCGGGGGAGTTATTCTCGAACGGGATAATGAGAATTTTGTAAACGCAGACAATATCCCCCAGGATTGCTGGCAGCTAACAAGGGATCTTCAGCTAATTGAGTATGACTCTTCCAGCTTATCTGACAATAAAGAGCTAAGTTTTGGATTCCGATCCCGAGAATATTTGCCCCTGTTGATCGGTCTATCCCAGGAAGGGGATCTCTCCCTTTATACGGAGCTGATAACCGGCCTGAGCCCCATTCCGAGTCAGCTTGCCCTGGGAGCGACCTGGGATCCTGAATTTGCCAGGCAGATCGGAGAACAAGTAGGTCGAGAATTATCAGCCCTGGGCATCAACCTGCTATTTGGACCCAGCCTCGATGTCCTATCCAATCCGGCTACTGGAAAAAGCGATCTGGGAGTCCGTTCGTTTGGAGGAGATCCTTATTGGGTAGGAAAATTCGGACAGGCCTATATTCAGGGTGTTCATACCGGGAGCTTAAATAGCCTGGCTGTTGTAGGAAAGTACTTTCCTGGCTTGGGGGGTTCTGACCGTCTTCCGGAAGAAGAAGTGGCCACGGTCAGGAAATCCCTTGAGCAGTTAATTCAATCAGATCTGGCTCCATTTTTTGCAGTTACCGGGAATGCGCCCACACCCGATCAAGCTGTTGACGCTTTGCTAAACTCTCACATCCGCTATCAAGGTTTGCAGGGAAATATCCGGTCTACCACACGGCCGATCAGCCTGGATCCCCAGGCATTCGATTTATTGATGTCATTGGATCCACTGGCAAATTGGCGAAAATCTGGAGGCGTGATCATCAGTGACAATCTCGGCAGCCAGGCTCTCCAGCAGCTCTACAATCCAACTGGCTCATCCTATGATCTCAGTCGAGTAGCTCTGGACGCTTTTATTGCTGGAAATGACATCCTCTTCCTTGGCAACGCGGGGCCGGAAGACAAACCCCTGCCAAACCATGAAATTGAAGCCACGATCAACTTTTTTACCAAGAAATATATTGAGGATCAGGATTTTGCAAAAAAGGTTGATGCTTCGGTTCTTCGTATCCTCGATTTAAAAAATTCCCTTTATCCCGGGTATCAAATTACTTCTGTCCTTCCTTCCGAAAATTCTCTCTCAGTTATTGGTGATAGTAACATCGCTGATCTGGTATCCCGCCAGAGTGCCACATTACTGAATCCGGACCTGGCTGATCTGGATGCCGTATTTCAAAACCCACCCAATATTTATAACCGGTTGGTGATCCTTTCTAATACAGAAACCCAATCCCTGTGTGACGCCTGCCAGAAAATTCCCACATTTACAACTACCAGTCTCGAAGATGCCATTATTCGCCTTTATGGACCCCTCTCAAGCCGGCAATTGGGACGTGCAAATATCAACTCCTATTCATTTAAGGATCTAACAACTTTATTAGATTTTCCAAGTGAAACAGATAGATATGGGCGCAGATCTTTATAATGCGAACTGGATCATCGTTGCTTTCCTGGGACAGAGTCCTGAGCGGCCAGATTCAGGTGCTTTAAACAGGTTATTATCAGAACGGCAGGATTTATTAAGAAACAAAAAAATCATCGTCTTTGCCTTTGGCGCTCCCTATTATCTGGATGCTACCAATATTTCAAAGATCTCTGCTTATTTTGGGCTCTATACAAAAATCCCCTCAAGTATCGATGTCGCAGCCCGGATAATTTTTAAGGAAGTGCCAACTTTCCCAGGGAATCTGCCCGTATCTGTTCCGGGCCTGAATTACGACCTGATCTCAGCAACCTCACCCGATCCTAGTCGGCCATTCTCAATTTTTGTCGGAAGCCTGCCAGATCCTCAGAACATCTCCGAGACTGATGGAAGCACCCCTGCTCCGCCTGTATATCGCGTGGAAGAGGTTATTGACCTCTTTACCGGGAAAATACTAGACCACAATGGCAAACCTGTGCCCGATGGCACACCAGTGGATTTTGTGATCACATCCCAGACAGAATCCACTCATTTGATTTCAGTGGTGACTTTAGATGGATCAGCTTCTACATCTTATCTGGTGCAGCATCCTAGCAACCTGACTGTGCACGCAGTAAGCTCCCAGGCCCGCTCCAATTCAATTGAAATCAGCATTTTTGGTGATATCGCAGATTCTCCTGCAAGCGATTCTCCAACTGCCTCAGTTCCGTCACCCGAAGAGACTGCTACAAATGCAGAGATTGCCCCCGACCCGATCGATACACCGGCGTCAGATCAGTTACCGGAACCAACTCCCTGGACAATTTGGTTCTACTCAGTGGTTATCCTGGCCGCTGTAGCCAGCATTGCTTATTGGACTGGAGCCAGGAAGGGATTCGTTCAAAAGGGCATAACCTGGGCCATTATTTCAATTATCGGTGGGCTTTCAGCTTATAATTACCTGAAACTCGGCCTGCCTGGATCCGGGATCATGCTCCCGCTTGGATCCTCGCCATGGAAAATGTGCCTGGGGGTTATTACAGGATCACTCGTTGGCTGGGCAGGGGCTTTCCTGTTTCAGAAGTTTCGCAAGAATTAGGGATTTCCCAAGAAGGTAATGATCATACTAACCAACAAGAGCGTTGCTGCCAACCAGGCCAGGGTCCTCTCTTCTGGTGATTTGAACAGATCGGCCAGTTTAGGAGGCGGAAGAGCTGCTTGAGGTTTTTTGCGGGGATCCCACTCACCTAGCAGGTATTCCTTAAACTTCCTAACGGATTGGATCCTCTGATCGGGATGCACATTCATAGCCAGCATAATAGCGCGTTCTGTTCTTGGGCTGATATCTGAATTAATTTTCCTGATTGGCAGTTCACCACCTGGGTCCAAAAATCTTTCCCGGGCCTCTTTAGGCGCCTTATTTGTTAATAAGTGATAAAGAGTAGCCCCAAAGGAATAAACGTCGCTCCGCGGGTCTGTGTGGCCTGTATCGCCTCCATATTGTTCCAACGGAGTGTAGTATGCCGAGCCGTGGCCGTGAACCACTGTGATCGTTTTTTCACCGGATATCAAGATTTTCACCAAACCAAAATCAACTAGTTTGATGATCCCGTTTGGGGTTAATTTTATATTGGATGGTTTGATATCCCGATGCAGGATCACCGGAGTTTGATCATGAAGATAGATCAGGGCATCTGCTATTTGGTCTGCCCAGCTCAAAACCACCCTTTCAGCCAGGAAATTGCTTTGCTTTTTTTCTTCCAGCATTAAAGCTCTCAGGTCTTTGCCTGGGACATAATCCATCACGAGATAATCACGATCTTCATCCGAAAAGAAGTCCGAGACTTTTGGCAAGTTGGGATGATCCAGCCTGGCCAGGACAGTCGCTTCCCTCTTGAATTGCTCCCGGGTTTGTTTAATGACATCCAGAGGTAAATTATTTTCGTAATAAACTACCTTCAAGGCGCAGAGCCTGCCCGCCAATCTTAGATCTTCAGCCAGGTAGACACATCCCATGCCTCCCTGACCGATGATCTCGGTGATTTTATATCGGTCTTTGATTATTTCGTTATTTTGATGTGGTGCGTTCATTTCTTGCATTCCTGATTCAATTTCAGATATCTTTCATCGATTATAATCGATGACATAATGTCAAATTCTGGATTTCATTATTATGGATGCTAAATATCAACCTCAACCTGTGCTGGTTGGCCAGGGCGGCCAGCTAAATGGATACCGCTGGACGGTATCAAAGCCTCTCTTGATTGGTCGCACCAGTTCCTGTGATATCACAATCGCAAATCAGCAGGTTTCCCGCGAGCACGCACGGATAACATTTGCTGAATCCTGGCCTCTGCTCGAGGATCTGGGCAGTAAAAATGGTACTTTCCACAACGGTAAACCTATCACCGGTCCAACCAGGTTGGAAGACGGGGATGTAGTTCAAATTGCCCTGGCTCAAGAATTTATCTTTCTGGGACAGGACGCCACCATCCCTCTAGCTCCTGGCGATTTTGAATCTTCCGTAATTTCCTATTTTCGAAGGATCAGGCTAGAGCGGGATACTATCAGGGCTTGGGTGTTAAACCAGTTAGTCGATCCACCGTTATCAGCACTTCAATTTAAATTCTTGTCCCTGCTCTCTGAATCCGGAGGAAGGGTTCTCTCCAGGTCTGAAGTGATTAATGGGGTGTGGGGAACCGGCCAGAGCCTGGGAGTTACAGATCAGGCCCTTGATGCCTTGGTCAGAAGGCTCAGAGATCGGATCTCTGAATTTGATCCTGACCATGATTACATCGTCACAGTCCGCGGGCAGGGTTATCGGCTTGATAATCCTGCTTACCCAGAAGGCAGATCTTTATAGGCATTGTCAGGCATTCTTCAATTTTGCTCGCATAGACCGTTTCAACACCGCGCTATATACTTTATTGATCAATGCAAGTGAGTCTTCCAGCTCTTTCCTGTCCTTTTGATTATTCCCGCTTAGTCTCTCCTGGTATTGCCCGATTACTCCCGTCATATATTCAAGCAGCTGATTGAGGGCGTTTTCATCGATCAGTTTTACTGCCTCTGCAAGTTGTTGGTCATCATCAGCTGTTGACATCAGCTGATCCATGATTTTTAATTCAGTGGGCGTGCTCAGCTCCTGAATCCTGGATAAGACTATTTCAAGTTTGGATTTCCGCTCAGTTTGCTGGTTCTTTTCCGCCAGCTCTAACTCGCCTGAAAGGGCCTGAATAAAATACTGATCAACATTAGCCAGATTCACTAAAAGTTCTTCCTCGGGATTTTCTGCTTCTACAATCCTGTTCAGAACTGATCTGGCAGAATTTAGATTTTCCGCCACCTGCGAATCAATTTCCTGGGTTATCTTTAAAAGCAGATTTCTCCGTTCTACCAGACCGTTCCTGAGCTTATCTTCAGTTTTTTCAATTCTCTCAGTGAAGATTTGGAAAAACTCATAATCCATGGCGGGCCTTACCAGGGCCGCCATGGCTTTGACTCTTTCCATGGTTGGGGCAGCAACTACCAGCTCCAAAAGGGATTGCCTGGTCAGATTTTGACCTAAAGCTTCCAGGGATTGCCTGGCGGCCTGGATTTCTTGCGACTCTTTAAGGATCTCTTTCCCAATTTCAGTTTCAGCCATCAAAACATCCTGGATCTCCTGGATCTTCATAATGGTTTTTTCGTCCTGACTCGTCAATATTCTCTGGGCGATTTCTGCGAAGAGGGCAAAAAACTCGCGGTCAATCTTCTGGCTATTTTCCTGGACTGTTTTAACGAGTTGGTCACCACTTTTGGAAAAAAGCTGGTCGAGCAGCTGCATCTTATCTTGCTGATCCTGGATCATCTCCTCAGTTATTCCATCCCCAAGCAATACGTTCTTAACCAGATTATTCATAGTTAACATCGTTTGAGGTTGAAATAAATATCCTTTGCGCTCTTCTGGTTTCAGATTAGTGATAATATCCTGCAGCAGTGGCGCCAGGGCAGCTTCCTTTTCCTGCATAGTTCTATTGAGATCAGGTGGTGAGAATGTGAGCAATAATTCCTTTTTTGAATCATGATAGACCAGAGGAACCGGCAGCTGTCCTTGGAATCCACACAGCTGGCATTGCGCCAGATTCAATCCACCTGAGAGCAGAATATCTTTTAGCTGGGGGGTCCGATTTATATCGACTACCTGGTTGATTTCTGCAACCAGGGGTTGTTTACACTGAGGACAACTAGTTTGAATCTTCGCCATAACAACTCCCACAAATAATCATGATTTTTTATTAGATAAGTACTGATTAGCAAAAACTTTCTCACGCAGCAGTGAAAAACAAATTCTGGCGCCTGCGTCTGGCCTCGGTTCTATCCATATTCTTCCTTGGTGGGCTTCAATAATTGCCCGGCTCAAATACAATCCCAGACCTGCACCCTGAGTATTTTTAGCAGCCTCATCAGCCCGGTAGAACCGGTCAAAGATCCGGGGGGCATCTTCCTGGGCGATCCCTGTCCCCTCATCTTGAACGCAAACAATGATCTGTTCAGCACGAACCTGTCCGCTAATCTGGATTGTTCCTCCCCGAGGAGAATATTTTATTGAGTTCGACAACAGATTATAAAAAACTTGCTCTATCCGGTTCTTATCACCCACAATCACAGGAAAATCAATAGGGAACTGGAGCTGAATTTTATGTTGGTCTGTTTGTGTCCGAAACCGTTCAGCCATTTCTTTGGCCACGCTATGAATATTGATTTCGGCCAGGTTCAAACTAAAGCCACCAGCTTGAAGCCTGGAGGCGTCAAGTAAATTTTCAATAAGTTCAGTGAGCCTGTCAGCTTCTTCTTCAATAACCTCCAGGCTGTCTTGGACAATTTCGCTATCCCAGGATACATCCTTTCTGCGCAATGTGCCAACATAACCCTTGATAAGTGCTACCGGGGTCTTTAGTTCATGGCTGACCACTGAAACAAAGATACTCTTGATTTCCTCAGCTTCCCTGAAATGAGTAATATCTCGCACAGAACCAATGATATTCAATAGCTTGCCTTCACCCGACAGCAGCGGCGCATAGGTTACTCCGATCGGAATAACATCACCTGAGGGTCGGATCAAATCCCCTTCCACGTATAAATTTGCTTTTGCTGTTAACGGCCAGCCGCTCAATTCTGCTTCTTCGAGTGGTTGTCCTTGCTGGAGTGATTGCCAATGAATAATTTCCTCGTGGATCTGTCCCTCGATCTCAGATACATCCTTCCTGAGTATCCGCGCAAATGCCTGATTTGACTTTTCGATCCTGTGGTCAGCTGACATAATGATAATCCCATCGGCGGCTGAATCCAACAAAGCATCCAGCCGGCTTTTTTCCCTGCTGACCTGGGTGTAAAGCTGAGCATTGATGACCGCTATGGCCGCCTGATCCGCAAAACTTTGCAAAATGGCGCGGTCATTTTTCGAGAATGTACCTTGATATCCCCGGAAGATAAAGATCAATCCAATCACTCTTTTATCGGAGATCAAAGGTAATCCCACGCCGGTGAGCAAATTCATGCTTGCCCGCTGGGTCAGGAGCTGAAGCATCCGATTGACCTGAGGCAATTCCTGCCCCACTTGGTCTTCATTCTCAGGCACTTCAGCCAGGATCGGTTTTACATGTTTCAGAAATGTTGGCTGAATACCGTATGTCGCGCCTATATTCCACCCGCCTTCCTCTTCGCGAAGAGCAATCAGGCCTGCTTTGCCGGCTAGCATTTCAGCCGCAAGTTCGAGGATTCGCTGCAGGAGTATATCAAGATTTAATTCTTGGGTTAAACTCCGGGTAATCTCAAGCAGATAATCTCTCTGCCGGATCCTGTGATCAGGAAGCATCATATTGAGTAATTAATTATCCTTGCTGCCTTAACCTAGCTCTTTTCAGCCAGGCCAACTACGTAATCAAAAATCTTCAATCCTTCATCTATTTCAGATTTAGAAATTGAGAGAGGAGGAGCAAAACGAATTGTGCTTTTACCACATCCCAAGGAAACCAAGCCATGTTCAAATGAAAGCCGTTCGACTCGGTCTCTGGTTTCGGTGTCAGCTTTCCTGCTTTGTTGATCCTTTACAAAATCAACCCCAAGCATCAGGCCGATTCCCCTCACATCTCCGATCGACTGGCGGCTGGATTTAATTTCCTCCAAGGCACCCATCATGTACTGACCCATCTTGTTTGCATTGGAAAGGTATTGTTTTTCAATTAGATCAATCGTCGCCAATGCGGCAGCGGAAGCCAGGGGGTTTCCTCCATACGTATTGCCATGAGCGCCTTTGGGCCAATTCATAATGCTCTTTTTGGCAATAATTGCTCCCAGCGGAACTCCAGATGCAATTCCCTTAGCAGCCACAATAATATCTGGGATTACACCAAAATGTTCAATTGCCCACCATTTGCCAGTTCTTCCCATGCCAGATTGAACTTCGTCAGCAATCAGTAAAGCACCGTATTTATCGCATAATTTCCTGAGAGCGGGAAAGAATCCTTCAGCCGGGACAATATACCCACCCTCGCCTTGAATGGGTTCGATCATAATTCCAGCCAGGTCTTCAGGAGCGATTAATTTGCCTAATATTTCCTCTTCGATATATCTGACGACAGTTTCGCCGTAGGGTTCATTTGCTCTTGATTTTAATAAAGGCCGATACGGGTCAGGATAGGGGGCGTGTACAACTCCATTCATCAATGGATAAAAACCATGTTTGTAAACGGATTTACTGGCTGTGAATGCCAGGGAACCCATAGTTCTTCCATGAAATGCCCCTAAAAAGCCAATGAACTGAGTTCGGCCAGTATGGTAACGAGCCAATTTGATGGCTGCTTCAACACTTTCTGTTCCAGAATTGGTCATAAATGAGACCGAATCCTCTTCAAATGGGGCGATGCTGTCCAATTTCTTTCCCAATTCGACCCAGATAGGATGATAGAAATCTGAAGATATATGTAAGAATTTCTCTGCCTGGTCCTGAATAGCTTTGACCACCTGGGGGTGGCAGTGACCGGTTCCGTTTACAGCGATGCCAGCCGCAAAATCCAGATATCTATTGCCGTCAATATCCCAAACCTCGGTCCCTTTCCCGTAATCCATCACAAATGGATAAGCGCGCGGATATGAATTGGATATGTACTGACCATCCTGAGCAACAACTTCTTTTGCTTTTGGGCCGGGTACGTTCAAACGTTCCATTTAAATCTCCTTTTATATATCCAGATCTATGCTAAACCTGTTGGAATTTCCCAGGCAAAGAACGGCTCTATTATAACATGCAGGCCAACTTGGACTGCTGTTCTAACACAATCTTTATCCAGAATATATGGTATATAATCACGGCATGCAAGCGCCTTTTAAATTTGATCTCAAAGCTGTTGATGGCAAAGCCAGAGCAGGAATATTTTATACTCCTCATGGTCCAATAGAGACTCCCACATTTGCGCCTGTGGGCACCCAGGCAGCCGTCAAAGGCGTTACTCCTTATCAGCTGGATCAGATCAACACCCAGATCATCCTTGCCAATACCTATCATTTGTACCTCCGGCCCGGTGACCAGTTAATCGCCGAACTGGGCGGTCTGCATCATTTTATGGGTTGGGACAAACCAATATTAACTGATTCGGGGGGATTTCAGGTTTTCTCTCTGGGGGAGATTAATCAGATCACTGATGATGGTGTGACTTTTCGCAGCCACATAGACGGATCTTCCCATACTTTTACTCCTGAGAAAGCTATTCAAATACAGGAGAATTTGGGCGCAGATATAATGATGTGTTTTGATGAATGCCCTGAACCATATGACTATGACTATAATCAGTCTGCTATGCAGAGAACCCACGATTGGGCTGTGCGCTGCCAAGCTGCTCAAACCCGCCAAGATCAAGCGTTGTTCGGCATAGTCCAGGGAGGAATTTTTAAGGATTTAAGGGTTGAATCTGCCCAATTTATCGATGCCTTGGATTTTCCTGGAAACGCAATTGGCGGGCTTTCAGTAGGTGAAAAAAAAATTGAAATGTTAGAGATCCTGGATCTGGTGCCAGAATATCTCTCCGCCTCAAAACCCCGCTATTTAATGGGCGTTGGCACTCCCCAGGATCTTGTTGAAGGCGTGGCCCGGGGCATAGACCTCTTCGATTGCGTTAATCCCACGCGCCTGGCAAGGCACAAGGCAGCCTTCACCTGGCATGGAAGATTGAATATATCGAATCTAAAATACCAGTCCGATCCCTTGCCACTGGTCGAGGACTGTTCGTGTTATACCTGCTTAAATTTTTCCAGAGCTTATTTGAGGCACCTGGTCAAATCCAGCGAAATCCTAGGAGCAACCTTGCTTTCAATTCACAACCTTTCCATCCTGATCGAGCTGTCCAGAAAACTCAGGCGGTCAATACTGGAGGGAACTTTTAGGGCTTTTTACGATCAATATCAATTTGATATCCTGCATCATGAGGCAGAATTATGACTATATTTCAATCAGTAATTTTGGGGATTATCCAGGGAGCTTCAGAATTTATCCCGATTTCAAGCTCAGGCCACCTGGTTTTAGCCCCTTTTCTTTTCGGTTGGGAGATTGCCCCCAAAGAAGCTTTTATCTTTGATGTTCTCGTTCAGGTGGCTACTTTACTGGCAGTGATTATTTTCTTTTGGAGCGACCTTCGGGATATCGGAAAGGCTTTGGTTAAAGGCCTTCTGGAGAAACAACCTTTCCAATCACCAAATGCCAGGCTGGGCTGGTTTTTGGTTTTAGCCACTATCCCCGCTGGACTTGCCGCATTGATATTTAAAGAGAAATTCGAAGCAGCCTTCAGCTCACCTCGTTCTTCAGCCGCATTCCTTATAGCGACCAGCCTGATCTTGATCGTTGGAGAACTCATTGGGAAAAGGATCCGCAATCTGGATCAGATCACCTGGGTTGACGCGCTGGCAATTGGGGTAATTCAAGTTCTGGCCTTGTTCCCTGGAATATCACGCTCTGGATCAACGATCACGGGCGGCCTGCTAAGGAATTTCGATCGCAAATCCGCTGCCAGGTTTTCATTCCTTATGTCCGTTCCAGTAATGCTAGCGGCAGGTTTGCTGGCTTTCCTTGACTTAATAAATAATCCTGACCTCTGGGACCAAATATTAATCTATCTGCCCGGGTTTGCTGCAGCCGCAGTTGTAGGGTATCTGGCTATTAGATGGTTTATATCTTATCTTTCCCGGCAATCCCTTTATATATTTGCAGGCTACTGCGCTTTGTTTGGCTCTCTAATGCTTTACCTTACTTGGGCTTAAATAAAAAAACCCGGCTAACCGGGTTCTATGTAAATGTTGAATTTTAGATCAAAATATCTCGAATTGTTTGCACCAAGCGCTCAGGAGTAGTTGGTTTCGTTAAATATTTGGTAACTCCCATGTCCCGGGCTTCAACTTTCTTCTTAACATCAGTGATCGCGCTCAAAACCACTACCGGCGGCATAGGCACCAGGACAATCTGCAGGGATCGCAAGATATCAAAACCAGATCTATTAGGTATCATCAAATCCAAAACAACCAGGTCAAAGTGGTCTTTGATCCGATAACCAATCTTGACCTTGTCTTCCACATTTTCCCAGGAATCAGCTGTGCTCACCCTGAACCCCGCTCGTTCAAGGGCCATTTTTAAAACTTCCAGTGTTTTTGCATTATCATCGATCACCAGGATGTGATACTTCTTCATGATCTCTCCACTAAGAGCCCTTTTTTAAGCTAATCCACATCGATCAGATTCGCTATTTTGAGTGTACCATATTTTTGGATCCACAATTTCCACCGCAGGTCATACCTGGGTCTAAAATATTTGAAGCTTCCGTTTCTGCGCTCTCTCTAAAACCGAACCTAATCAATCAACTTCCGGCTTGCTATGCGCAATTGTCAGAAAAGACAACATATAGTAAAAATAATAGCTGATTCTACAGCCGGTTTTGCCGGATCTCCTAAAGACCCAATCTCAAATTCCTATTGCTTCTCAATTAAGCCATATTTGGAGAGCCTTCTTTTAACAGAACGGACTGCGATCGATAACCCGCATTGATCATCCTCTTGTAACCACCCCTATCTGTTCAGGTGTAGCAGTCATATAAAACCTTGGGTTCAAGACAAAACTCCCTCTGAACAGGACAACCATTTAACAATTATATATTTCGACAACCTTTATTTTGGCTGGTCAATCTGCCAACTTATTTGCGTCCAACTATGCATCTGGCAGCCCCTGGTCAGTGATATACCCCTGCTATCATCACCCATGCCGACCCAGGCGCAATTGCAGCGGCATATTTTGTCGAATCGGAATTTTCTAAATAATATCCTGGAGACAAATTAGTCCAGCACGGTATAATTTCCTTGTTCGAAGATAAGGAGAATGAAATGATCGTGCGACAAGTCGACCTGAGTTCAAGATCGGACAAAAATAAGTTTGTTCAATTTCCTTTTGATCTTTATCGGAATAATACCTGTTGGGTGCCGCAAATGCGGGCTGATACCAGATCCATCCTGGATAAACAGAACCATCCTTTTTACCAGCATTCAGAGGCTGATTATTTTGTTGCGGAGCTTAATGGCAAGATCGCAGGCAGGATCGCCGCTATCTCAAACACCCGGGCAAATACATCTAACGATCAAAATTCCGCTTATTTCTATTTTTTCGAATCCATTAACAACACTGAAGTTTCCGGAGCGCTTTTTTCAAAAGTTATAAACTGGGCCAAAACCAGGGGACACAAGATTGTTTATGGGCCCAAAGGTTTATTGCAAGGTGACGGCATTGGTCTTTTAGTAAATGGATTTGATTTAATTCCCGCGGTCGGAATCCCCTATAATTTTGATTATTATGATGCGTTAGTCCAGCAGGCTGGGTTCTCTAAGAAATTCGACTATTTTTCAGGTTTTGTTGATACAAGTGTTGGACTTTCTGAAAAAATCCGGCGTGTGGCCGAAAAGGTAAAAAAACGCAGCGGTTTCTGGGTCCGGGAATTTACCTCCAAGGAGGAGATCCTCGCGATCGCTCCGGAACTAAGAACAGTATATAATCAAGCCTTTGGCGGTTCTGAGGGGTTTAGCCCGATTACTGACGAAGAGATCCTGGTGATAGCCAGGCGGATGCTGGCTATTGCAGATCCCAGGTTGATCAAACTAGCATATAAGGACAATAAAATTATCGGTTTCCTTTTTTGTTATCCTAACATCAGCCGCGGCTTACAAAAAACCAACGGCCGGATGTATCCCTTTGGTTGGCTTCATATACTCAGAGATTTCAAGAGAACGCGATACATGGATGCAAATGGCATTGGCATTCTACCTGAATATCAAGGCCTTGGCCCTACAGCGGTGATCTATACTGAACTTGAAAAAACTTTTCGGGAATTCAATTTTGAGTTTGTTGAAACAGTCCAAGTTCGGGAAGATAATTTGGCCAGTTTAGGCGAATCCAGCAATTTCAAAATGGATTGGGTAAAAACCCATCGGGTTTACGAACTGAAATTGTAACCCGATGCCTTAATTTTTGTTACACTTAACAGCGGCGATTAAACCTGGGTCTATTGATGGCTTTTATCCATTGACCAGTGAAAAACACAACCGTATTTTAATTCTGTTTGCCTGGAGACTAAACGTTATAATCTCTACCTAGTGCTATTTACCTTACATCCTCAAATTCCAAGGAGAAATTATGTCGATTTTTTCAAAACTCAAAACTGCCAATCGGGAGCACCTGGGATGGTATATGTACGACTTTGGCAACTCTGCCTACGCAGCTGTCATCCTTTTGGCAGTCTATTCAGCTTATTTCAAGGGCACGGTTTCGGGAGGGGCCGAAGGATCCCGTTATTGGGGCATAGCTGTTGGCATAGCCATGTTAGCTGTCGCGATCATATCCCCATTTTTGGGCGCGATCGCTGATTTTTCTGCCTCAAAAAAGAAGTTCATGTTTATCTTTTCTGCCATCACCTGGGTCTTCACCGGTCTGCTCTTTTTTGTCGAGAAAGGCGATGTTCTGCTGGGTATGGTGTTCTTCATATTTGCCGAGATTGGTTACCGCTCCGGCCAGGTGTTCTATAATTCTCTGCTTCCCGAGATTGCTGCACCAGAAGATCGCGGCAGAGTTTCTGGCAACGGTTGGGCCATAGGATCCTTTGGAGGAATACTCATACTCCTGATCCTGCTTCCCCTGATCGTGATCATCGGGGGAACCCTGATCGTCAGGCTCTCCCTGGTGTTTACCTCGCTTTATTTTGCGGCTGCAGCTATTCCCGCATTTTTATGGATCAAAGAAAAAGCCGTGGCTAAAAAACTTCCGGAGGGAGAGAATTATTTTTCCCTGGCCTTTAACAGGATCGCAGAAACAGCCAAAGCATTAAAAAATTATCGGGATTTTTTGCGTTTTATCATCTCCTTCCTGGTTTATAACGACGGGATCTTGATGGCTTTGAATTTCGCTTCGATCATCGGTGCTGTCCTGTTTGGTATGGATCAGACCCAATTGATCATCTTCATGATCATAGTCCAGGTTACCAGCGTGATTGGTGCTTATGTCGCCGGCCTGGTTGGAGACAAGATCGGTTATAAACGCTCTTTGATCTATTCCATCATCATGATGACTATAGTAATCCTGGGCATGCTGTTAGCTCAAAACCTGACTCAGTTCTACATCATCGGCGCCCTGGCAGGTTTTGCTTTGACTGGCGTCCAGTCTGTCAGCCGGACTCTGGTAGGTTACTTTGCGCCTGAAGGTAGGAGCGCTGAGTTCTATGGGTTCTTTGCTGTGACTGGCAGAACCTCATCGTTTATTGGCCCCACGATTTACGGATTTTTGGCTTTTGAAGCAGCCCGCTGGTATGAGACTAATCGCGGCCTGTCTGCCTTGTTGGCTGAACAGGCAGGACAGCGAGTTGCCATTGGATCTATCGCAATCTTCCTGGTCCTTGGTTTGTTTATTTTAATGGGTGTCAAGGACCCCACTGAAGAATACATCAAGCCATGAAGCATCAAATCATCTATCCCCGGCGGCAGATCGTCCGGGGATTTCTGAAAATTATTGGCCAGGGCAGCTTTTGGTGTTTTGGCAGACCTCCGGATCGAAGGAAAAGACAACATTCCTGATTCTGGACCGTTGTTAGTGATTGCCAACCATTTCAGTTTTATAGATCCGGTTGCCGTTCTGAGAAGTTTGCCATATCCAATCGAATTTGTTGGTGGAGCAGTATTTCCTCACGCACCAAAAATTGTCCAGTTCATTCCTGGGTTGTGGGGTTACTACCCGGTATTCAGGGGCACAGGGTCCCGATTTGCCTTGCGAGCTGCCGAAGAAATTTTGAAGCAAGATGGAGTCTTAGGTATCATGCCTGAGGGAGGCAGCTGGGCAGAAGTCCTCCGCCCTGCCCGCCCCGGGGCTGCTTTCCTGGCCTCCCAAACCGGAGCCAGGGTTTTACCGATTGGTATTTATGGACTGAATGATATCTTCCCGATCAAGTTTGGCTACAGGCCGCCGGCCGTGGTAAGGATTGGCAAACCTGTTGGTCCTTTTGTAGTTTCGGGGCAAAGGAAGAGACCGCAGAGAACAGCTGGACCAGATAGGATTGGACTTGATGAAATCCATTGCGGCACTTCTTCCCGATCGTTTCCGGGGATTTTTGGCTGATGATCCTGCTATCCGCGAGGCTGCCAGGGGCACTGAAGAGTATCCCTGGGATGACCAGGTAGAAGGGGAAGTTACAGGTGAGGTTCATTAATTCCTGGACTTCTCCCAGGAATTATTAACAATCCTATAATAGATATATGTCTCCCGCTAGGATAGAATCTGAAGGGCAAACCAGATTATCAAGGAGTTCCCATGTTATTTAAATTAATCAATTCTATCGATCGCCAGCGCCCTTTCCAGACGGCCAAAGCTCATTGTGACGTTCCTTGCGGTATTTATGATCCGATCACAGCTCAAATTGACGCCTTGACCGTGGTTCGCATGATGGATCTGATCGCTGCACTGTCAGAAGGTGACGAAAAATCTCGCCCGGATTTCCACAATTCGATGACCCGCTACATCCAGATCAAGGAAACCCACGCTGAAAAAGCCAAACACGAGATCAGGATCATCTGGGGGGATTTCATCAAAGCTGCGCACGTGGAGAAATATCCCCAACTGACTGATCTGGTTCATCAGATCATGCAGCATGGTTCCAAATCCCGCCAAACCGTGGACAGAAAAAATGGCCTGGCACTTGTTGCCTCCATCAATGAATTTGCAGAAATTTTCTGGGCAATCAAGGAAGTTAAGACCAAAAAAGCTATCGCTCCTTATGCTCCTGGCCTGGAAATGGTTTATCCCGTTCTTTAATGCTAAAAATAATCAAGGTGACAGGCGAGAGCCTGTCACCATTTTTTTTGTCTGGTGACTATGTACTTCTGCGCACCAGTTCCCGGGGTTACAACCTGAAAAAGGGGGATGTGGTGGTGTTTAATCACCCCCAATTCGGTAGATTAATTAAACAGGTCCAATCCATCGAACCAACAGCCAGGGCCATTCGGGTTAAGGGCACTCACCCTGACAGCCTGGATCCAATCCAATTGGGTTCAATCCCGTTCTCCGATATCATCGGTAAAGTAATTTCGCATTTCAAACAACCCCGCCGATGACAAACGCATATTTCGTTTTCTAACTCTCTAGTCAACCCAGAAATATCCAGCATGTTCCGCTAACTAACTCGCCCTTTACTTACCCCTTTCCAGCTCATGTCGGCTGTTGTACAATACCTGCTCAAGTCCGAAAGGGGAATTGATGAGTTCTGAAATTGTTCCTAACGCAGTATTCAAGTATGATTTAGTAATCTCAAATTCCAGATTTATTGCCACGATCGGCCCCGCGGTCGATATCGCTTCCGCCAGGGAATTTATTACTAAAATAAGCGCCGATTTTCAGGATGCCTCCCATAACGTCCCGGTCTATTTGATTGGCCATGGTTCTTCCGTGGTCTCGCACTGCAGCGATGCCGGTGAACCGTCAGGAACCGCAGGACGTCCAGCTCTGGCAGTATTATCCGGCAGCGGTCTGGGGGACACTGTCCTGGTGATCAGCCGATATTTTGGCGGCACTAAACTTGGCACAGGCGGCCTTGTCAAAGCCTACAGCGAATCTGCCAGGGGAGCGATCCTCGGGGTTCCGAAAGCAAAGAAGGTTTTTGTCAATCATGCTAAATTGACTGTCCCATATAATCTCTACGAGCCTGTAATACGTTTGATAACAAATTACTCAGGCTCTATCGATGCTGATAATTTTAGCGAAGTGGTGTCTATTAAATACAAAATCCCAGTTGAGAATTTCGATCTTCTTGAGGCAGACCTCAGAGAGATATCCCAGGGAAGCCTAAAGTCTGATATTATCAGCAGGCAGCAGGTCAGCTTGATACCTATTAGTCCATAACGGTTACTTATGAGAACGGAACAAGAAATACGCAATTTTGACATCAGGAACACCATCACCGACAATAAAGTCGTCAGTCTTTGGCGGTTGATGAGCGGCTATCGCGGCATCTATCTCACCGCTACATTGTGCCTGGGGATCGCGGCAGCATTCCGATCCAGCACCTATTTGATCTTAGGTCGTTTTATCGATGCCCTGGTCGAAAAAAATAATATCAGCGGATATATCCCCTGGATCGCGATCTCCTTTTTTGTATTATCAGCCCTGCAGGGATTATTCACCTACATCAGCGGCAGGTTGGCTGCCAGAACTTCTGAAGGCATAACCCGCCGTTTAAGAAACTTTTTATTCGATCATATTCAGCGGTTGTCTTTTTCATATCACGACAAAACCAAAACTGGCGAGCTGATCCAGCGCACTACCTCCGATGTCGACGCTGTCAGGCAATTCTTTGCCGATCGAGCGATCGGCCTGGGAAGGATCGTGCTGCTCTTTATTGTCAATTTGATTGTTCTGTTAACGCTGCAAGCTCGCCTGGCATTGCTCTCGATAATTGTGGTTCCCCTCACTGTTGGATTGTCCCTTTTCTTTTACAAAAAAGTCTCTGCCACATATGATGATTACCAGGATCAGGAAGCTGTCTTGTCCAATACCCTCCAGGAAAATCTAACCGGTGTCCGTGTTGTCAAAGCATTTGCCCGCCAGGAATACGAGTCTGGAAAATATGATCTCGAAAATCAGAAAAAATTTGCGAAAGGCAAAAAATTCTTTACTATGCATGCCCTTTTCTGGCCTTTATCAGATATCCTGACCGGAGCACAAATGTTATTTGGTTATTACCTGGGAGCTACGATGGCTATCCAGGGAGATATTTCCATCGGGACCTACCTGGCGTATGCTGGAATGATGATCTGGATTATCTGGCCTATCCGAAACTTAGGAAGGCTGATAGTGGAAATGTCTACCGGCATGGTGTCCTACGGACGAATCCTCGACGTCATCAAAGAGCAGCGAGAACCCCTGGCTGCTGGTGAATACACACCCCCTGGGCCCCACGTAGACGGATTGATCAGATTTGAGGGAGTCAGCTTTGCATACGATGACCATCCAGTAGTCCTGGAAGATATCAGCTTCACGTGTCAACCCGGGCAGCTGATCGCATTGCTGGGTGGCCCAGGATCGGGCAAGACAACCCTTGTTAATCTTCTGCCCCGGTTTTACGATTATACAGCTGGGTGTCTTACCCTTGATGGTGTTGATTTGAACACCTACCCCAGATCCTATCTCCGCGATCAAATTGGCGTGGTTGAACAGGAGCCGTTCCTTTTCAGCAGATCTATCAAAGAGAACATAACTTATGGTGTTAACTGGGAAGTCAGCGATGAAGAAGTTTTTGAAGCCAGCAAAGCGGCAGCTATTCATGATGTGATTCTGGAATTTAAGCAAGGTTACGATACTCTGGTCGGCGAAAAAGGCGTCACCCTGTCTGGCGGTCAAAAGCAGCGGGTTGCGATCGCCAGGACATTATTAAAGAATCCTCGCATTCTGATACTGGACGATGCCACCTCTTCTGTTGATGCAGAAACTGAAGCCGAAATCCATCATGCGCTGGACAAATTGATGGAAGGCAGAACAACCTTCATAATCGCTCACCGGATCCAGAGCTTAATGAGGGCAGATTTGATCCTGGTCCTCGATGATGGCAGGATCATCCAGAAAGGTGTTCATTCAGATCTGATCAAACAACCCGGAAAATATCAGGAGATATTTGATATTCAAACCAAGATCAATTCTGCTCTTCAGCTGGAATTAGATCAAATAGCTTGAGTTATT
Organism: uncultured Chloroflexia bacterium; assembly: GCA_963716695.1. Taxonomy (GTDB): domain Bacteria; phylum Chloroflexota; class Anaerolineae; order Anaerolineales; family UBA11858; genus B10-G9. The sequence goes on along the minus strand of CAVQTT010000004.1, from coordinate 89,363 downwards.
CCTATGACTGACACGCACCGCTTTGAAGAAGAAGAATTTTCCGGGACATTTAATGGCCAGATTGCATTAAGGATTCTCAAACAGGTCAAACCTTATACAGGCTGGGTTATCGGTTTTGTGTTTTCTATCGGATTGGTATCCTTCCTGGATTCCTATTTTACGCTGCTCAGCAAACGCATTATTGATGAAGGTATCGGCGCGGGGAATATCGCCATCCTTCAGGATATCCTCATCCAGTATGGTTCATTGATCATTCTCCAATCTGCCGCAGTATTTGGATTTATCTATTTAGCCGGCATCCTTGGCGAGCGAGTCCAATACGATCTGAGGAAGATGATGTTCGATCATCTTCAGAAGCTTTCGCTGGCTTATTATAATAAAACACCTGTAGGATGGATCATGTCCCGGGTTTCATCAGACTCGGAGAGGGTCGCCCAGCTGGTAACCTGGGGATTTCTGGATTTGATTTGGGGCGCTCTCAACATTATTACTGCGTCCTATTTTATGATCACCATCAACTGGCGCTTGGGATTGATCGTGTTTGCAATCATACCGATTTTGATAGTTGTCGCCGCCCAGTTCAAGAAAAAGGTTATCGTCGAATATCGCCAGGTCAGGAAGATCAATTCCAAGATCACGGGTTCATATAACGAAAATATCACCGGCGTTAGGGTGACTAAAGCATTTAGCCGGGAAGCCAGAAACATGGAGGAATTCAGTGATTTAACTGAAAAAATGTATCAAGCTGGTTTCAGGGCTGCCTGGCTCTCCGCTCTTTTTTTACCCCTGGTGATGATTATCAGTTCCTTCGCCCTGGGAGCTGTGATCTGGTATGGTGGGCTGCAAGCAGAAATTGGCGGGATCACAATAGGCGGAATCCAAGCTTTTATATCTTACATCACGTTTATGATCTGGCCGATTCAGGATCTGGCTCGCGTTTACGCGGAACTGCAGCGCTCAATTGCCTCAGCAGAACGGATATTTTCGCTGCTTGACTCCCAACCTGATATCACCAATCTCCCAGACTCCAATGACATTAAGTCACTGCAAGGGGAGATCCAATTTGACCAGGTCAGCTTCCAATACGAAGATGGTGAAAATGTCCTGAGGGACTTTTCACTAACGATAGACAAAGGTGAAACCATTGCCCTGGTCGGCCCGACAGGGGGCGGGAAATCCACGATAGTCAACCTCCTGTGCCGCTTCTTTGAACCTCAAGAAGGAACGATCCTGTTTAATGGACAGGATTACACTCATTTAACCCAAGAGTCGATCCAATCCAAAATTGGGATCGTCTTGCAAACGCCTCACTTGTTTTCAGGATCGATCGAAGATAATATCCGTTATGGCAATCTAACCGCCAGCGAAGAAGAGATCCGGTCAGCAGCAAAACTTACTGGCGCTCATGAGTTCATTGCCACCTTAGAAAAATCTTATCAGGAAGAAGTTGGAGAAGGTGGAAACCTTCTGTCAGTGGGCCAAAAACAATTGGTCAGCCTGGCCAGGGCTGTACTGCGAAAACCCGACCTTTTTATTATGGATGAAGCGACCAGCTCGGTTGATACCATAACAGAAGAGCTAATCCAGATCGGCATGGATCATCTGATGAAAGACCGGACCAGCATCATTATCGCCCATCGATTATCAACTATTCGAAGAGCAGATCGAATCCTATACATCAAAGAAGGATCCATAGCTGAAATGGGCTCTCATTCAGAGCTTTTAAAGAAGAAAGGGTTCTATTACCGGTTGTACACTCAGCAATTCAGGCAAGACAAAGCTCAGGAATTTGGATCTTTTTCACTAATCTCCAATCAGCCTTAACGAACGACAGATCACATATATCCCGGTCGTTAGTAGTGATCGATCCCATCCTGACAAAAATCAGCTATTCTGGCCAGATACACACCTGTCAATTGCTCAGGAAATGAACAGCTAATTTGAAAAAAAACTGATGTCCCTTAAATCCCTGCTTTTTCAATGGAAAACGGATCCTTCATTTGGGCCTAATTTTACGGCCTGGCAGGAGATACCAGCCAGAGATCCAACATATCAAAATTTACCACCTGGCTTGGATCCCAGAATTATATCGGTTCTCAAGGTACAGGGTATCCAGGCGCTATACACTCACCAAAAAATGGCCTGGGATTCGATCCAATCTGGAAATAATGTTGCTCTTGTGACTGGAACATCGTCCGGAAAAACCCTCGCCTACAGCTTGCCCATATTGGACAAACTTATCAAGGAACCTAAATCGCGGGCCCTTTTTCTTTATCCCACCAAGGCCCTGGCTCACGATCAGCTGGATTATCTTGCCCAATTTAGCGATATAACCTCCAGGGCTTATGATGGCGACACGCCAAAACATCACCGGAAAGCAATCCGCTCCCAGGCTCAGATCGTCATTACCAATCCGGACATGCTTCATCTGGGAATTCTTCCCTACCACATCGAATGGGAGGATTATTTTTCGAATCTCCAATTTATTGTGATCGATGAAATTCACACCTACCGGGGTGTGTTTGGTTCCCAGGTTGCTAATGTTTTAAGGAGGTTAAAGCGGATTACAGATCACTACTGCTCTCAACCCCAATTTATTCTCACCTCTGCAACCATTGGAAATCCAGCAAGCCTGGCAAAACAACTGATCAATGCTGAGGCAGATCTGATAGACAAAGACTTTTCCTCCCGGGGCAAGAAGTATTTTTTGATCTTCAATCCTCCAGTTGTCGATGAAAAATTGGGTTTACGGGCCAGCATGCAAAGGGAAAGTCTCAGATTGGCGGCCGAGTTGATTTCTAATCATTATCAGACGATCCTTTTTGGACGCTCAAGGAGATCGATCGAATTTATGCTCAGCTCTTTATGGGAGATGTTTCCCGACAACAAATCTTCCATAAAATCCTACCGCAGCGGGTATTTGCCAGCCCAACGCAGAAAGATTGAAAAAGGTTTGCAGACAGGATCGATTATGGCGGTCGCAGCCACAAACGCCCTCGAATTAGGCATTGATATCGGAGGGCTGGACGCCGCTATCCTCGCCGGATATCCAGGCACGATCGCCGGGACCCTCCAACAAGCAGGTCGTTCTGGCAGAACAGACCAGGATTCCTTATCGGTTCTGGTTGTTTCCAACACCCCTATTGATCAGTATCTGGCTCTACATCCGGAATTTCTATTTTCTAATAATTTCGAAAATGGATTGATCGATCCTGATAATTTATTGATCGTTCTGGCGCATATGCGGTGCTCTCTTTATGAACTTCCCTTTAGCGCCCAAAGCAGATATGGAAATTTTACGATCGACCAGACTCAGGAATTACTGGCGGCTATTTCAGATTCGGGCAAAGCCCATCGATCTGAGAATGGCTACTTTTGGATGTCAGAAGAATATCCAGCTGCTGAGATCTCGCTCCGGACAACTACAACTGCTCAAATTTCTCTGCATGTTGTCAGTTCCAATAATCCGAAATATATCCTGGGGACAGTTGACAAAATTAGTGCCTACTGGATGGTACACCAGGGTGCAGTTTATTTGCATGAAGGTGAAACCTTCCTGGTTAATGATCTGGATCTGGTTAACAATCAGGCTACCCTCACTCCAATTTCGAACGATTATTATACTGAGTCAGAACGCCAAACAACATTTACTCTTCTGGATCTGAAAGCTGAATCCCAGATTCCAGGTGCGATAAAAGCCTTTGGCGATATTCAAGTCACATCACAGGTTACGGGATATAAAAAAATCAACTGGAACAACTCTGAAGTATTGGGTCACGAACTATTGGATCTTCCTCCAACCAGTCTGCCGACTCAGGGTTTTTGGATAACGGTATCTGAAGATACGGAAGCGAAACTGCAATCAGAAGGTCTTTGGACCAGCAGCCCGAATGATTATGGTCCTGATTGGGAAAATATCCGCTCTCAAATCATCACCAGGGATAAAAATCTGTGTCAAAATTGCAGCAAAAGTGGATTAAATACACCGCTGCACGTTCATCACAAGCTGCCTATGCGCAGTTTCCTCAACATCGAAGAGGCTAACCAATCAGGCAATTTGATCAGTCTCTGCTCCCGCTGCCATCAGAGGGCAGAGTCGGTTGTAAGGATGAACAGTGGCATCCATGGATTGGGATATGTTTTGCACGGAATGGCTCCCCTGCACCTCATGTGTGATCCCGGTGATATCGGAATCTTCACTGAATTCCGTTCACCCTTTACCAATCCCCGCCCGATTGCCCTGATATTTGAACATATTCCAGCTGGGATAGGATTTAGCAGGACACTTTTCGAACAGTATGATTCGTTGATCAAGAAAGCCCTCGAATTGGTCAACCGCTGTCTTTGCCAGGACGGTTGTCCTTCATGTGTCGGACCCGGAGGTGAGAAAGGTTCGGGCGGTAAAAAAGAAACTCTGGCTCTACTCAAGATCCTGGCTGAAAACTAATTTCCCCCGTTGATGGATTGTTTACTCCCATATTTTGAGGCTCAACCAGTTATCTCAGATAGACCTGATTCTCCTGGCTTCATATACATTGTTGATCCTTTCGAGCAAGTCTAATGTCCTTCGAAGCTCCGAAACATTTTTTACCCCCAGTACTAAATTGAACACAGCTTCACCCTGGTTTTCATCGACATCCACCCTTAACTCAGTCAAGCTGACACTGTTATTGGAAAGAACAGTAGCAATGTCTTTAGTCAAACCATCCCTGTCGTAGGCTTTGATGAGAATCGGCACAGGGAATGTTCGGACGGGCGATCCCCAGGAAACCTCCACCAGCCTTTCTCGATCTTTTACGTTCAATATATTTCTGCAATCCAGGCGATAAATCGTAGCTCCCCTGCCCCTGGTGATAAAACCGATGATCTGATCCCCGGGTGTCGGATTGCAGCATCCAGCTAATTGGTTCTTTACACCTTTTAGGCCGACAACTGAGATATCCCCACTGGTCTCTCTGCTGATCTCCCCCTGGTAATGTGCTGGAAAAATACTACTTTCACCTTCCTTTAGCACAACCAGGGCATGAACCACCCTTCCCAAGGAGATATCCCCACATCCGATCGCGGCCAGGAGATCCTCGGAATTTTCGTAGTTGAATTTGGCTGCCAGCGCATCAGTATCGAAATCAGTGCCCAGATCTAAACGGCCGGCTTCCTTGCTCAGCATCAGGCTGCCGCTTTCTACATTCTGTTCCTTTTCCTGAAATTTGAACCAGCGTCGGATCTTGCTTTTGGCAGATTTGGTTTTAACTAACTCCAAGTTATCGTTCAGCCAGTCCCTGCTTGGCCCTCCCCGCTTAGCGGTTAGGATTTCAACCTGGTCTCCGGTTGCCAATTTATGATCGAGGGATACCAATCTGCCGTTTACTTTTGCCCCCCGGCAGCGGTGTCCGACTTCAGTGTGAATATTATAGGCAAAATCTATCGCTGTTGATCCAACAGGCAAATCCAAGATATCACCCCGGGGTGTAAAAGCATATACTCTATCACCAAAGACTTCTGTCCTCAGGCCCTCAACATACTCCTGAGCTGATTCCACATCCTGCTGCCATTCGAGCATCTGTCTTAAATACGCAACCCGTTGTTCGAAATCTTTATCCCTTTTTTGGCCTTCTTTGTATCTCCAGTGGGCCGCTATACCGTATTCAGCTTTATGGTGCATCTCGGGTGTCCGGATCTGGATCTCAAGAGTCTTGCCATCCTCATAAACAACAGCTGTATGGATCGATTGGTATAAACTGGGCTTGGGCGCCGCTATATAATCGTCAAATTCACCGGGGAGAGGCCGCCAATGCATATGAACAATACCCACAGCTGCATAACATTCCTCCTCGGATTCCACAACTATCCGGACTCCCCGGATATCTGATAGTTGTTCAAAGGGAATTTTCTTGTCCTTCATTTTCTTGTAAATGGAATAGATATGTTTCGGTCTTCCAGAAATATCCGCCTGCATGCCTGCCTGGTTCATCACCTTGGTGATATTGGTGATGATCTTCGCCATCTTCTTCTCTCTTTCGGACCTCCGTTCGTCTAGCTGCTTGGCAATATCGTGGTAAATCTCAGATTCCAGATAGCGAAAGGAGAGGTCTTCCAGGTCCCATTTCATCTGCCAGATTCCAATTCGGCTGGCAAGCGGCGCAAATAAATCCATGGTTTCCTGGGCAATCCTCTTCTGTTTTTCCTCGGGCAGATACCTGAGTGTCCGCATATTATGAAGCCGATCTGCTAATTTGATCAGCACAACACGGGGATCTTCAGCCATAGCCAAAAATGTCTTGCGGAGATTCTCGGAAGCAAGTTCCGCTCTCCAGAGATTGGTATCCTCATCAGTGGCAGATTTTTTTGTTTTCTTCTTAGGTTTTCCAGACTTGGATTGGGAAACCCTCGGCAGGCTTCCAAGTTTTGTGACAGCCTGAACCAGATCAAACACCTCTGAGCCAAAATCTTGTTTCAAGGCATTGATATCGACCCCGGTGTCTTCGACAGTGTCATGCAACAATCCTGCTGCGACTACAGTTGGAGGAACATGCAGATCAGCCAGAATGGTAGCAACGGCCTTGCAGTGATTAATATAGGGTTCACTGGATGCTCTTTTTTGCCCTCGATGGGCTTTTTCGGCCACGTCGAGAGCTCTCTGCAGGAGTTCCTTATCAACCTGAGAGTATTTGTCTGATAAAGAATCTATGAATTTTGAGATTGTCATACCAGTTTCTGGCCCCGAAATGAGAAAATTACCGCTTGATTAAGATTATTCAATTATACCTTGAACAAATAGTACGAGAATCCCATGAGCGAGGTTGACTTGACCCTGCCCTTGGGCTACACTATCGTAGCCTTAGCATCAGGATCATACATGGACTCCTCTAAACAAACAACTAAAATCGCCGCGATCACTGGGGCAACCGGCGCAATAGGAAAAGCAATTGCTATTATTCTTGCCCAGCGAGGCTACCAGGTTGTCGTCTTGGCCCGGGATGAGGAAAAGGCCCGTAGGACACTATCCGAAATTTACCAGGCTACAGGATCAAGTAATCTTAGCTTCAAATTGGTGGATGTGTCAAATCAATCATCCATCCAGCGCCTTTCTCAGGAGTGGGAAACAGGGCTTCAGGTATTGATCAATAATGCTGCGGTAGCTCCCCGGGAGCGCCTTGAAACCCGGGCTGGCATTGAGATTCAATTTGCAACCAATGTTTTAGGTTATTATTGGATGGCCAGTAGTTTATCAGATATTCTCAAGAAATCCGCCCCTTCCCGGGTGGTCAATGTTGCTAGCTACTGGGCGGGAGATTTGGATTTGTATGACCTTGAATTCAGGCACAGACCTTATCACAACCAGACCGCTTACCGTCAATCAAAACAGGCGAACCGCATGTTAACAGCAGCAATGGCCCCGCTATTTGATCCCGGGCAAGTCACAATAAACGCCTGTCACCCCGGTGATGTCAGATCTACCCTGAGCGCCAGCCTGGGATTTGGCGGCAGCCAAACGGCCCAGGATGCAGCTGTCACACCAACCTGGCTAGCAACCTCCAATAATCTCGGCCTGCTAACAGGAAAATATTTTGAATCTGAAAAGGAAACTTATTGCCCATTTGGAGATGATATAAATAATTCTCAAGAATTACTCAAGGCTTGTGCCAGCTATACTCATTAAAAAGCCATAGCTTTCACCAATAAAACAAATATGCTCAATAAACACAATCTAAATGCAAATAAGAAGGATTTCCATCTTCCATCCTTGATCCTATCTCTATTAGCGGTATCTACCATCATTTCAGCCTGTAGTTTATCGGATACTCAAACTCAGGAATTGAGTGACGAAACTCCACTATTTTTACCACCTCTAAAAGAACAAACCCCCACTTTATTGCCCACACCAATCATCTATCAATCTCCTTTTACAACCTGGATTGATCCCACATTTCCTGCTGGCATCAGAGAAGAATTGGGCTTGCTGGATTCTCTGGAGATTACGAATGATAAAAATGGAGCATTGGTAAAGTTCCAGCCTGATTCAAATCAATTGGTTGGAAAGTGGTTTTACCTTGCAGTAGTGCCATTCCACTCATTCCTGGACTCAATCACCAGTTCAGACTTATTGGCATCTTGGCGGGGAGAACTAAATTCCGCCAGCGAAGTATTTGTTACCCAAGATACCCTAACTGCCCTAGCGCCTATTCTAGGAGAATCGGATAGCTCTTTAAAACTGATCGATGAATTAGATGATATCGTCCGCGCTGACTGGGATAACCCCAATATAATCGCCATCATCCCATTCGAAGACCTGAACCTGGATTGGAAAGTGCTGGCCGTAGATGGAAATGATCCACTTTCCTCCCAGTTCAGCCAGGAAGATTATTTCCTAACAGTGCCAATTTCATTCCAGTCTGAACATATTTCCCCGGCGGAGATCCTGCTCGATTCTAGCATCACAAATTACGATCCAGACCAGCTCTCATCCGTTGCCCTGACAGGTGTCACCGCCCTGGTCAGGGACACTGCAGTAATCATGGAAGAAAAAGGCCTGACTTATCCGGCGGGCGACATAAGAGAACTGCTGCAAAATGCCAGCATAACCCACATCAGCAACGAGGTCCCCTTTGCAGTTGACTGTCCAGATCCTGATTCAAGCCAGCCCTCCTTGTATTTTTGCTCCAAAGATAGTTACCTCGAACTTCTGGAAGACGTCGGCACGGATATAGTCGAATTAAGTGGAGATCATTTTGGGGACTGGGGACCTGAAGCAATGCTGCACTCCCTGGATCTTTATCACAGTAAAGGTTGGATCACCTATGGTGGCGGGGAAACATTACAGGCGGGTCTTGCGCCAAAATACATTCAACATAATGGAAATAAATTCGCATTTATCAGCTGCAATGGCAAGGCCCATGAAAAATATGCGACGGCAACGGACACAAATCCTGGCGCTTCAGCTTGTGATTACGAATGGATGATTACCGAGATCAGCAGGCTTGATGGCGAGGGATATATAGTTATTGTTACCCTGCAGCATGAAGAAGTGGACAGCTTCAGCCCTTATGCTATCCAAGTATACGATTTTGGCCAAATCGCAAATGCCGGAGCTGCGATTGTTAGCGGAAGCCAAGCCCATCATCCACAGGCTTTTAACTACACCGGCCGCACATTTATCCATTATGGATTGGGCAATCTATTCTTTGACCAATGGTATATTGCCTACTATAATTCAAGCGAACATGTCAATAAGGATAAAGCCTTTATCGATCTCCATTATTTCTACGCTGGGGAACATGTTAATACCCGCTTGTACAGCCTGCAGTTCATAGATAACGCCCGCCCAAGATTTATGACAGATTCAGAAAAACAAATTTTCCTGGAGGAGGTTTTCCTGGAATCAAAATGGAGGGATGAAAGATTGATCCCTTATCCCTGGTAACACATTTGAGGCCCTGGTCAACTATGCCAAGAATAAAATCCACTCTGCTACCATTAACCGCACTTTTGCTTCTGATCACTGCAACTATTTTGATCATCGCTATGGACACCAGCCAGGCATCTGCTGCCGTCAGCATCCAGGACACTTCCAGGGACCTGGTTGAAGACCCCGAAGAGGAAACTGATGTCATTTTGATCATAGAAATTGTAGTAGGTTTGCTTTTGATCTCATCGCTGGTAGGCATTGTGACCGAACGTTTGCGGATCCCTTATACTGCCGGCCTGGTATTGATCGGGTTGGTTCTGGCTTTGGTTGGTCAACGCAGCGTTAGCGTTAGCCCAGAACTGATCCTTGGCATCCTGGTACCTCCCTTGATCTTTGAAGCGGCTTTCCAGGTCAAAGCCAAAGATTTAATGAAAGATCTTGCTCCCATTCTGAGCCTGGCCATACCTGGTGTGTTATTGACAACATTCCTGGTGGGTGGATTTTTGTACTGGAGCACAGACTTCTCGCTGGTTACAGCCTTGTTATTCGGGTCTCTGATAGCAGCTACTGATCCAGTCGCCGTTGTGGCTTTATTTAGATCCCTGGGAGTACCGCACCGTTTACAGCTGTTACTTGAGGGTGAAAGCCTGCTTAATGACGGCACCGCAATTGTGATCTTCAACCTAATGTTAACCATCGCGGTTACAGGATACTTCAATCTTTGGGAAAGCATAATAAATTTCCTGCTCGTTTCCGGCGGTGGAGTAGTTATCGGTCTTGTGTTGGGATTATTGATATCCCTGGCGATCAGCTTGATCGATAACTCATTGATCGAAACCACACTCACAAGTGTTTTGGCTTTTGGTTCATACATCATCGCAGAGCAGTTCCATGTCAGTGGAGTTCTGGCAGTTGTCGCAGCAGGAATCGTGAGCGGGAATCTCGGCCCGAGCAGGATGGCTCCCACAACCAGGATCCTGGTATTCAATTTTTGGGAATATGCGGCTTTCCTGGCCAACTCATTTGTGTTCCTGCTGATTGGGCTGCAGATTGACCTCAACATTCTGCTAACTGATTGGAACGCGATCCTCTTTGCCATCCTGGCAGTTTTGCTAGCCAGGGCTGCTTCGATATATGGCCTATCCTGGATTGGATCCGGGGTGCCTTTAAGATATAAACACGTTTTATATTGGGGAGGTTTGCGCGGTGCGATATCCCTGGCACTGGCTTTGAGCTTACCAGCCAGCCTCGGAGAACAGGTTCCCGTGCTCAGATCCATGGCCTTCGGGGTCGTGTTATTTACCCTGCTTGTTCAGGGCATAACCATGAAACCCTTTATCAATTGGATGGGGCTGATCGAAAAAAGCCCGGCTCAAACTGAATACGAAAGCCTCAACGCCCGGGCCGTGATGGCTCGGTCCGCATATCGGCATTTAAAAAATATGCACCGGGATGGTTTGCTTTCCAGGCATGTCTGGAATACGCTATCTAAACCGATTGAAGAACATGTTGAATCCCTGATAGATGCAGCTGCCCAAAAAATGAGTTCCCACCCCGACATTGAATCTCAGGAGATGGAATCCGCGATCAAAGAAGCGTTGAGAAGTGAACGGGCAGCTTTAAGAACGCTGCTCCAGGATGGCAACATATCTGAAGATGTGTTTTCCAACCTGGTCCAGGAAATTGATTCCTCCCTGACAGAAAATCAATCCGAACTGATCCAATCATTAAGAATGCAAGATCTGAAAAATATCCAGGACATGATAACTGTAGTGATCCAGGATCGAGATCTCGAGAAAGTAACCACAGCTCTGCAGCCCTACGGATATCCGTTCACACACATTGCCAGCACAGGCGGTTTCCTTGGTCGTAAAAACGTCACACTATTAATCGGGGTTCCGGCAGGCAAGATATCTCAGGTAAAAGGCATTCTAAAAAATGCGGTCAGCGACCATTCACCATCAAGCCAATCCAAAACATCCGAACCGGAAATGATCCAAGGCGGGGCGGCTTTATTCACCCTCGACGTTGAAAGATACGAGGAAATCTAAGATATGAAAATGATCCTTGCCGTGATGCCAACCCATTTGAGCGAAGTGGTATCTAAAAAACTCCTCAGTGACGAATTTCGAGTCACTCAATTTGCATCGACATCTGGCTTATTGACAGGAGGCATTACCACCTTGATGGTCGGTGTTGAAAAAGAAAAGGTGGAAACCTGCCTAAAACTGATCCGGGGCCAGATCCCTGCAGGTGAACCGACCGATGCCGCCCATGCCAGGGTTACTATTTATGTTCTCAATCTTAAGGAATTTTCGCGGGTGTAAATATGAATAAAAAATTACTCCTCGCTATATTAGAAGATACCGATTCAAATATTGTCCTCAGAGCCCTGCACGACGCTGGCCATCCGCTTACTTTAATTGACTCGACAGGGGGTTTTCTTCGCCGCGGAACATCCACTATGATTGCCGGCGTGGACGAATCCGACGTTGATGACGTGATCGATTTGATCAATCAGAAATGCAGTCCCTCGGTGAATCCTTTTAAGAAAAGGGCGACAATCATGGTATTTCACGTGGACCATTTTGAACAAATTTCCTAGGAGCTGATAGCACCGTAACAAAAACTTCCAAATCCTAAATAATTTGGAAGTTTTTGTTGACGAAGCTGAGGTCTTTACTGGGTTATAATTCAAATTGCTGAAGCAAGGCAAAGAAAGAGGATATTACCTATGTGGCTGCTAACCATCCGCGTGCCCGGAAAAGAACCCCAAAAATACACTCTCAAACCAGGGGGCAATACTATTGGAAGACATCCAAATAACGATATAGTCATTGCCGAACCTTCCGCTTCCCGACAACATGCCCGGATAGATTACAATCGCTCAACCGATACTGCTTTACTGCAGGACCTTTCCAGCACAAACGGCACCTATATCAATCGGAGAAGGCTTTCTTATACCTACCGCCTTCAGCACCTGGACATGATCCGGATCGGCAGCTCAACTATAAATGTGGTCATCAGGGGTACGGACGAACCGCTAGACACAGTCAAGGGACCCCAAAAATTCACCCGCGAACGGCTGCTGGAAGCTCTCGATCACCACACGGTGTTGATGTATCAAATATCTGAACGCTTGAATACAGTGATGAATCTGGCAGATTGCCTTGAAGAAGTCGCCTTCCTCATGAAACAAGCCATGGGCGCTGATAAATGCAAGGTGATCCTTCGAGAGCAATTCGAACAGATGGAAGAATTTGGATTTCCTTCGACTCTCGCACAGTCCGCTATCACAGAAAAATCCGCTGTTGTGATACCAGACATGGCCCAAAGTGACGCCTCATCTGACAGTGAAAGCGCGACCCTGCTAAAAATCCGCTCAGCTTTATGCGTGCCAATCATGGCAGAGAACGAAGTCATCGGCTTGATCTATATGTATAAATCCAGGCCCGATTCTCGGCCATTTACCAATACTGACCTCCAGGTCGCAATAGCCATCAGCCACCAAGCGGCACTCACGATCCAGCGAGTGAATTTGCTCAATAAAGTCCAGCAGGAACAAAGCCTCCGCCAAATGTTCCAGCGGTTTGTATCTCCTCACGAAGTAGACTATGTGCTGCGGGATTATGATCTTCATGGAACTCTCCCTGGTCTTAAAGAGCGCAAGATCTCCGTCTTATTTGCCGATATAACAGACTCCACCGGTCTTGCCGAAAAAATGGGCGCCAAGGATTTCGGCAGGATGCTAAATAAATATTATCTCGAGATCACCAATATCATCTTTGAGTACCACGGTGTAGTTCGTTATCTCGGAGATGGGGTGATGTCAGTTTTTGGCATGTCTGACGAAAATCCTGATCACAAACAAAAATCTGTTGAAGCCGCTGTGCAAATCTTGAAGCGGATGCAAACACTTGAAGATGAATTCGATCAGCCCCTGAATCTTCGCTTAAGCCTAAAAGCTGGACGTGCCGTGGTGGGTTACGTCGGCACAAGTGAAAGGGTTGAGTTTACCGTTCTGGGAGATATCGTCAATGTTGCAAAAGGCATGAACCCATTTGCCTCTCCAAATCGAATCATTGTTGGAGAAGAAATCTACAAAGCCATTTCCGATCAATACACCGTGAACAAACTCGATTCGATCATCATCAAAGGTCGCAAAGGTCACGTAAAAATATACGAAGTCGCCCTCCCTGATTGAGGTTTAATGACTATTGCAGATTATGCTAAAGCACCCGTAAGGGTGCTTTAAATTTTTTATCAGCTATTACATTTTAGAACAGGCATGAATCCAAAAGTTCAAACCAGTACAAGAAAGACCAATCAAATCCTGGTCGTATCCGGGGGGCATTTTTTTCACGATCTGTACACGTCCTTCCTGGCTCCTCTACTGCCGACATTAATCGAGAACCTTTCTTTATCCCTAACATCTGCGGGCGTGCTGTCAACATTCTCCAGGCTTCCATCTGTATTCAATCCTCTGATCGGATACCTGGCAGACAAAGTGGGCGCTCGCTATTTTGTGATCCTTGCTCCGGCCTTGACCGCAAGCTTGATGAGCTTGCTGGGAAAAGCAAATTCCTTCTATTCCTTGGCAATTATCCTTTTTATGGCCGGAGCTAGCTCAACCATGTTTCATGCTTCCTCTCCTGGCCTGATTGCCAGCGCTGCAGGCGAGAGAAAAGGCTTTGGCATGAGTGTCTTTATGGCAGGAGGCGGGTTAGGCAGATCCCTCGGGCCTCTGGTGGTTGTTTGGGCAGTGTCCGCCTGGGGTTTAGACGGAGCCTACCGGTTAATGGTACTTGGGTTGGGCTGCCAGCATCCTATTATTTTTCCAATTCCGATCAATTGATACCACCCCTATAGAAAAGCCCTCTCTGAAAGCCGCCCTGCCAATATTCAAACGTTTTTTCCTGCCCCTGGCGCTGGTCCTGATCCTGCGCTCAACTCTGACAGCATCACTGAGTGGTTATCTGCCCATCTACATGGTTCAAACAGGCGCTCCCCTCTGGATTGCCGGGGCCGCCCTGTCGGTTTTAGAGTTAGCCGGGGTTCTGGGAGGTCTGTATTATTGGACCCTATAGTGATAAATTCGGAAGGCGAAAAAGCATCAACATATCTATGTTGTTATCAGCATTAATCGTTCCTATATTCCTGACTGTTACAGGGTGGTTAATCTTTCCAGTTTTGCTGCTGCTGGGATTTTTTAGCCTCTCTTCAGGAACCTTGTTCTTAGCATTGGTTCAGGATCATTTTGAAGATCATCGATCCACTGGAAACGGCGTCTATCTGCTAATATCTTTGCTGTCAAATGGATTGATGCTGATTGTGATCGGTATCATCGGAGATAACTTTGGTCTCAGTGCAGCCTATTCAATTGGCGCGATTGCCTCGCTATTCTCCATTCCAGCATTAACCCTGCTTCCCAGGTTAACCGAATCCTGACCATGGATACCACAAAGCAGATATCCTTCCGTACTATTCTATCCAATTGGTGGCCTTTAGCATTGAGCTGGTTTTTGATGGCACTTGAACTGCCTGCGCTAAGTGCTATTGTCGCCAGGCTTGAAAATCCGCGAATTAATTTAGCAGCTTATGGCGGAATCGTTTTCCCCTTGGCTTTGATCATTGAAGCCCCTATCATTATGCTCCTGGCTGCATCAACTGCGTTGAGCAAAGATTGGATCTCCTATCAGAAAATCCGCCGCTTCATGCATACAACATCAGCAGCCCTGAGCGCTTTGCACATCCTGGTTGTCAGCACCCCATTGTATTATTTCGTGACCAGGACCTTGATAGGCTCTCCTGAAGAGATCATCGAACCTGCCAGGATAGGCTTGATCATCATGCTGCCCTGGACCTGGGCGATCGCTTATCGCAGGTTCAATCAAGGGGTTTTAATCCGGTTCGGACATACAGTTACGGTTGGCAAAGGCACTTTTATCAGATTGAGCGCCGATCTGATCATGTTAATCGGCGGGTTCTTGATCGGGACAATCCCCGGTATAGTAGTGGCTACCTCAGCTGTGGCTGCAGGAGTGATCTGTGAGGCGATCTATATTGGCATCAAAGTCCGACCTGTAATCGAGAGCCAGCTCAAACGCCAGCCAGCAATAAAACCAGAGTTAACCCGGCCCGCATTCCTCGAATATTACCTGCCCCTGGCTTTGACATCACTGATAACCTTGATGTCACAACCCCTGATCAGTTCAGCCTTATCCAGGATGCCCAATGCTTTAGACTCTCTCGCGATCTGGCCCGTACTTTCTGGGTTGTTATTCATGATCCGGTCTCTGGGAGTAGCGTACAACGAAGTAGTTGTGACCTTGTTGGAGAATAAAGGAGCCTACACGCGATTAAGAACTTTCGCCATTTTCCTTGCCAGTGGAACATCCCTTTTATTATTACTGGTTGCCATTACGCCTTTGGGAGCTTTCTGGCTGCAAAATTTATCCGCTCTGCCATTATCCCTGACAAACCTGGCCAGATCAGCTCTCTGGTTCAGCCTGCTAATCCCCGGCGCAAACGCCCTGCAAAGCTGGTATCAGGGGTCTGCTTCTTCACAGCGGAAAAACCCGGGGCATACCTGAGGCTGTGGTTATCTTCCTGGCAATCACCATCCTGGTTTACGTGTGGGGTATTTTTCAGAAAGATATACCTGGAATTTATATCGGGACAGCAGGTTTTTCTTTGGGTATGGCAGGCCAGGCACTCTGGTTGAAATATCGCAGCCGGGATGCCGCGGCTGGCTCAAGGATTGAGGAGCTTTCCCAATAAACAAAAACACCTTCCTTAGAAGGTGTTTGAGCTCCCCGGGCGGGATTCGAACCTGCAACCTATCGGTTAACAGCCGAACGCTCTACCATTGAGCTACCGGGGAATATTTGATGCGGCAAGATTATAAACAGAGAAGGTGACACTGTCAAGATAAGCCGGTTATTAGATAGATTCGGGATGGTTTTTTTCGACAGATCGGTTTATTTTTTTATCCCGCGGCAGATCCTGCCACAGGAAACAATTCAGCACTTGCATATATTTGACGGATAACTGCCTTAAATGTATAATCCTTAGGTAATCATTATGGGATGTTTGATATATAGATGGCATTAAAAGGCAACCTGAGGGATTTCTCCTTCTCTCAACTCTTGAATTTAATCAGTCTGGCAAAAAAGACCGGCACACTTGACGTGCACGGCCCAGACAAAGCTGCCACAATTTCATTTGAAACTGGAAAATTAAGCTACGCGCAAAATAATAAAGCAGAGAATGGCCTGGCTGCCATTCTTTTGCGAACAGAAAAACTGACCGAAAAACAATTCCAGGTTATAAAAGATAAAGCAAAAAACATTGGTGATAAAGAACTGGGATTGATGTTGATCAATTCCAATTATGTGACCCAGGATGAAATTTTGTCCAGTCTTAGAAAAGAGTTTGTTTCTACCGCCAAAGATCTATTTACCTGGGAAGAGGGTATTTTCCAGTTTGAAAATAATCTCAAACCTGCAGCCGATAAGATCTCGTTAATGATCAGTTTGGAAAATATTATTATTGAAGGATCCCGCCAGCTGCAGGAGCAAGAGCGTTTGCAGGATGAAATACCCAGCCTGGATATGGCATTAAAATTCACTGAGAATCCTGGGACGAATATCCGGAATGTAAACCTCAGCGTAAAAGAATGGCGAGTGGTTTCATTTATTAATCCGAAAAATTCGATGAAACAGATCGCCCGCACAACAAAACTGAATGACTTCGAATTCAGGAGAATTGTGTACAGTCTGATCCAAGCCGGGTTAGTTGAGATAATACGGCCAGAGGGCATGGCACCTCCCACACCAAAAGTTCCCTCTTTGCCAGTGGAAGGTCAAGACGAACAGCAATCTCTCGTCAACCGGTTAATTACCAGGATTCGTTCATTATAGGTAGGTTTTTTAAGATCATCACCCTAAAGGGATAAACCCTATGCAAACCGTCAAAATGGTCGTTACCGGCCCGTTCAGTTCAGGAAAGACCCAGTTTATTCAAACCGTCAGTGAAATTGACGTAGTTGCTACTGAACGCAAGATCTCCTCGGAATCTGAGAGAATCAAGGAAACCACCACGGTTGCCATGGATTTTGGCAGGATCACAGTTGATGACGACCTGGTGCTTTATTTATTCGGCACCCCGGGACAGAAACGGTTCGACTTTATGTGGGAGATCCTTTCAGAAGGCATGCTGGGATTTGTTGTGATGGTTGATAGCTCCAGACCAGAAACCTTCCGGGAAGCTCGGCGGATCCTGGAAACATTCAGGGCCTACGCACCAACTCCTTATGTTGTTGCTGCAAACAAACAAGATCTGCCAGACGCCTGGGATCCAGATGATATGCGGATTGCCTTACGGCTTTCAGCTGACGTTAAACTTTTGCCCTGTACTGCGACAAATAAAGAATCAGTCAAAAATGCCTTACTAGAATTGTTGTACAGCATTTTGGAAAGAATGGAATCCTGATCCTGAACCCTGCTCGCTTTTTCCCCCGAATGGTATTAAACCAGGCAATCCCCCTGCCCGTCATCTATTTTCTCAAATCCCTATATTCGTTTAGGATCGCCCAGACTCGTTTGGCTGCCTCAACCTGAATATTGAGGGACATTTTCGAGGTCCCTCTGGTACGCTCGGCAAAATAGATCGGAACCTCTTTGATCTTATATCCCCGCAGATGGGTGATATAACCCATCTCAACCTGGAACGCATACCCCTGTGACTTCACCCGATCCAACGGAATCCCTAACAGAGTTTCCCGCCGCCAAGCTCGAAAACCCCCCGTTACGTCTTTCACGGGCATTCCCAATATCACTCTGGCATATAAGTTACCAAAGGCTGATAGACCTTTCCTCCATATAGCCCAGTCCTCATCAAGTTTACCTCCCTCAATGTACCTGGATCCTACAACCAGATCATAATCTGCTAAATGATCAAGCAAGCTCAGGATCATTTCAGGGTTGTGGGAAAAATCAGCATCCATCTGGACGATGCGCTCCGCACCATTATCCAGGCAATACTTAAATCCTTCTAGATAGGCAGTACCCAGTCCTAATTTGCCCGCGCGATGGATCACATCCAATTTGCCAGGATATTCTTTTGCTAAACGGTCCGCAATTTTTCCGGTGCCATCAGGACTGTTATCGTCCACGACAAGGATTTTCAGATCTGGCACACCGAGATCAAACAATCGTTTAACTATAATTGGCAGATTGTCTGCTTCGTTATAAGTTGGGATTACAACAGAGGTTGGCAATATAAGCTCCTTGATCAATTTCAAGCTTGAGCCTTTTTTTGGATGGTAAATTCACAAACTTCATCCCCTAAGGAAATACATTGGGTTTCCTCGATATTAAATTCCTTTCCTCCCGAAACCCAGCAGAGCCCTTCCTGAAGTAAACCAACCAGGTAATAACACACAGCGTGATCGCTTTTTTCACGGCCCCAACACACGGGGCAGCGCTCTACAGTATATATTATGGCGTCATCAGTTTCAGCTACCGTTGTGATCTGGTCGCTCTTCTCAGAGAATATTTTTGCCATCGCCTTTAGGCCATGTACCATTTTTAATTGGAGGGGTAAAATTTTAAAATCAATATCCCCCACTCCGGCGATTTCGCCGTAATCCTTGAGTACGTCATCAAAAGTTGTTCTTCCTACTCTTAAAGCCAAGCCCCGTCCACCTCGGCTTCCGTAAATCTCCTCTAAGGCCTGGTTTATTTTAGAAAAATCAGCAAAGTCAAATGCCAGTTCCAGATCATCATCTGGGAGCTGGTTTACATATTCCGGCAAATGAGAATAGTTAAGAATAGTGTTTAGACCATTTATACCCGTGATTTCACGGATGGATTCCAGGAATATACGGGCGAATTTATTGGAGTTGTAATAGCCGCTTTTAGGTATGTTCTTCATCGATGATTATTGATATATCAAATCAATTCAGATAATGTTTCAGCCGTGCGTTTAATATCCAGGAATATCAAACCCAGCTTGGCCTTGGCACTCGCCATCACGGTCAACACGGCTTCATTTCCGACAGATGTCAACATAACATAACCATTGTCTCCGCGTATATAGACCTGGTCCAGATCCCCCCTGCGCAGTTCAGTAGATATTCTTTCACCCAAAGATAACATCGCAGCGGACATCGCAGAGACCCGGTCTTCCTCCACATTGGCGGGCAGCGCAGACGCTATTATCAAACCGTCCACGCTGACGAGGGCCGAGGCCTGAATATCCGGGGAAGAAATTTGAAGTTTTTTCAGTTCTTCCACCATTTGTTTAGATTTGGAAATGCTCAATGAGGACACTCCATTAATAATTAGAAAAATGCCGAATTGGAATTATCTCAAAAAGGTTAACATAATGGTATAACTGTGTCAAGCAATCCAAACTTTTATGTAAACTAGTCTGCAATTTTCCACTTGATGATTAGTTTAGTTCCACTGAGCAGGGGCTATTCCAAACTATCCCCCGCAGGATTTATGTCGCTTAAAGGATAACCATGGATCTATTTGAAAAATGTTATGGCTTCTCAAAAGCCAAAGAGGCCCAGGCCAGTGGATTGTACCCATATTTTTTGGCCTTGTCCGAAAGTGAAGGAACCGTCGCTGAATACGAAGGCAGAAAGTTGATCATGTGCGGGTCGAATAACTATCTCGGTCTTACAACCCATCCTGAGGTTCAGCAGGCTGCCATTGATGCTACTATCCCGATTCGGCACCAGCTGTACCGGATCCAGGTTTTTGAATGGAAGCCTGGAACTCCATGAACGCCTGGAAACCGAATTGGCCGATTGGGTACAAAAAGAAAGCGCCCTGATTTTTTCCACGGGCATGCAGGTAAATCTTGGCACGATCAGTTCATTGGTGGGCCGAAAAGACTATATCATCCTGGATAAAGAAGACCATGCCAGTATTGTGGATGGCGCCAGGCTCAGCTATGGAAATTTGATCAGGTTTCGACATAATGACATGGCTGACCTGCGCGACAAACTCTCCCGCTTGCCTGAGGATGCCGGTAAACTGCTGGTGGTTGATGGACTGTATAGCATGGAAGGAGATATCGCCCCGCTACCGGAAATCATCCCCCTCTGCCAGGAATTTAATGTCCGCTTAATGGTGGATGATGCCCACGCTGTTGGAGTGCTTGGAGAAGGCAGGGGCACCGCCGCTCATTTTGGAGTGCCTGACCAAGTGGACCTGATCATGGGTACTTTTAGCAAATCCTTTGCATCGATTGGTGGGTATATCGCAGGTGATGAAAACATTATCCATTTCATTAAACACAACGCCCGTTCATTGATCTTCAGCGCCAGCATCTCCGGGCCAAATGCAGCGGCAGCCCTGGCAGCCCTCAATATCATGAGGCGGGAACCAGATCGGATCCACCGGGTCAATCAAATTGCCGAAAGGATGCGGAGGGAATACACTTCCCTGGGTTTTGATATAGGGACATCAGAAACACCGGTTATCCCGATCATCATCGGTGAAGATACATTAACCCTTCAGACCTGGAAACTGCTCTTTGAAAACGGAGTGTTCGTTAATCCGGTTCTCAGTCCCGCTGTGCCTTCGGGCAGGCAGCTTCTCCGAACCAGCTACATGGCAACCCATACCGAAGACCAACTTGACGCCGTCCTGGAAATATTTTCCAAAGTCGGTAAAAAATTGGGTTTGATCTGAGACCTGCAGTCCAACTCGCCATCCAAGCATCGTTACCCTTCAACCAGGTTGTCCTGCTGGCGGATGATGCTTTAAATTGCTTCTCGCAGGAGCACGATGACAAACCGCATCTACCACAGGGATAGTTATCAACAGGAATTTGAGGCAGAGATCATTGATGTCGATCCCACCTTAGGTGGGATCCTGCTCAGCAAGACAGCATTCTATCCCGGCGGCGGAGGGCAACCTCCAGATCGCGGCCACCTCACAATCGGTGGAAATGTTATCCCTGTTGCAGGCCTAAAATCGATCTCCGGGAAGATAATCCATATCCTTCCATCTGGCACACCGCTACCCAAGATAGGAACAGCGCTCCGGGGAAGAATTGATTGGGATTACCGGTATCAACTTATGCGCACCCATACAGCTATGCATGTCCTTTGCGGGGTGATATTTCGAGATTACGGAGCATCTGTGACGGGCGGAAACATGACTCCACTCCAGGGCAGAATGGATTTTGAATTTGCATCCCTCAGAAAGGAATTTGTGGCCGTGATAGAAAAGTCGGTCAACCTGGAAATCACAAGCGCCAGGCCGGTAAGCTGGCAAGATGTACCCCGCGAAGAAGCTCTTCAAATCCCTGACCTGATCCGGACCAAGATCAACCTTGTTCCCAGCCAAATCGCTATGATCCGGGTCGTTGAAATTGAAGGTTTAGATCTGCAAGCTGATGGTGGTACTCATGTGCGCAATACCTCAGAAATTGGCCAGGTATATATCGCCGATTACAAGAGCAAGGGCAAAGACAACAAAAGGATCTACCTTCAGCTAGACTCCTGATTTCCCTTTCTGGAGAATGTACACACCCAATTTATTTACAAGAACATCAAACGCGCTTCTTCTTGCTGGCGATAGATCTCCCCGCCAGCGCAAGAACCGTAAAAATTGACAGGAGCGCACCTGCTTTGAATGAAGTGGGAGAGTAGATGAATTCCACCTTATGTTCACCCGCCGGTATTACCCCTCCTTGAAAAAGATAGTTTGCTCTTAGAACCGGGCCAATCTTTTGATTATCTATCCGATAGATCCAGCCCGGATACCATGTTTGGGACCAAAATATATATCCATCCACTGGTAGGTCAACCTCTAATTCCAGATATCCTGGAGTTAGAGGCGATTATCCTCGCCTTGCCGGGGTCTTCAGTCAAGCACAAACCCGGGCTATCTTCTATTCCAGTATTTACAATCATTTCTGAACGAATATCAAACCTTCCAGAAATAATGCCTTCCAGGATCTCGGCCTCGTTCTCGATATAGATCGAGCAGTAGACGATTCGAATAATTTCTGATCCACCTCCTGGCAGATTGACGATTTCAGGATTCCCCGAATCATCAGGAATACTAAGGGAAGAAACCGCCATTAGATCCAGGTATTGATCAGTAAAATTTGGAGTCATATCAATCCCATCTATTGCTTGCATCCAGGTTTGGAATCTTGCGGGCAGGATGGGATCAAAATTATTAACTGCCGCAATTCGACTCAAAAGCGCCGTGTTAGGCAAGGAATGTTCATAGATATTAATCCAATCTTGCCGAGGTTCAAAGGAATCAAAGCGGAAAAACTCTTCAAACTTCAAGTTATATTCAATGCTGGATTGCATCAAAATCCTTCTATCCCCAATTTTGCGTTCTTCCCGAGAATAAAATGATTTATCAATTCCGGGATTCATCCCCCACCCGGCTACTAGCAGATCGAGGATCACAAAACCAACCACCAGATTGCCCCATAGGCGGTCTTGTTTTTCAAAATTTGGGGCTGGCTTAAATAACAGGAGCAAAGCCGCGCCCATCCCCAAAAATCCTGCCAATCCTATGGATGAGATAAAGGTTGTTTCAATATCTTCGAGATAAAACCCTGCCAATAGGGCAGCGCCAGAAATCGCTGCGCACCCCGCAACAGCCAATCGAGTCCAATACAGTTGTTTACCGGTTGGTTTTTTTACCTTACTAATGGCTATGCCCGCCAGGATCGACATCGCTATTTGAGCCCAGATCAAATAACGGCTCGGAGCCTGGAATAGATCAAAGGTTGGAACCCAGTGGTACAAAAAAGGATATATAGGTGTGTTTTTCCCAAGGGCAAACAAGAAACTTAGCCCAATAATGGAAAAGAGAAATATCATCAAGAATTTCTGGTCTTTTATGGATGAGTCCCGCCTCTTTTTAACCAATAGCTGACCAACCAGTCCTAGCACCAGAATAATAGGCAGCAGGCCGATATAGGTCGAATCCTCCCAATAATTCCCGTACCCCCAATAATTTCCAGACCGGGGATTTCCAAATAGATCAGGGACAAATAATGTGAGAAACCTCCAGGGCCAGAAAGAATATGTCATTGCTTCAGAAAATCCATATTCAGCTGACCGGCCGGACTGGAGGAGATACTCGAAGGTTGGAAATAACTGGACGGCGCTAATCCCGATTCCGATTATCCCGGATGCCAGATAATTACCAATCGTCTTTATAACATTTCCAATGATCTGAGCTTTCGGAGACGACCTGATCGCCCAGAATATTATCCAGAATCCTGCCAGCAGGATTCCATACCAGGCTGTTTGGGCATGCCCGGCTAATAACATCAGGCCCAGGGCAAAACCGGTTTTTATGATTGATAAGGATTTCTTCTCAGGGATGGATTTTGCACACAGCAGAATCCAAGGGAGCCAGGCAGCAGTAGCATTAATGCTTAGAAAGCCAGCCCGAGTCACCAGGTAGGCACCCATAGCATATGTCAGCCCAGAGATTGTTTGGCCTAATTCTCCGATCCCAAGGTCCTTGAGGATTTTTGAGGTTCCTAGGCCTCCCCAGATCAGGTGAAATGCGACTACAAAAGATAGGCTCCAGGCCATCCATTCCGTACCACCTACAAGATAGATGATTAAAGTGGAACCAATACGGAGGATAAAAAAGAGCCGTTTGATAATTTGCAGCCAACGGAGCACCCATACCAACCCAGGGATTCCAAAGCGGGATCTGGCCTGATCTGATGGTATCCCAGGCGAAATCCCACCAGGGCACAAATTGGGTGGATGGGGTACCCCAAAAGAGAGCTTTCCCTCCCATTATGAGGGGAGATAACAAAATCAGGGGCACAATAATGATCGGTAAGTAGGGAAGTTTGAAAAAACGTTTGAGCTGCTCGATTAGCATAGCTGCCTATTTGTGTTCAGCAAGAGCATATATTGAATATCCCCGTTCATTATAAACCAACCTCAATTCAGGATGCTCTCGCGGATCCCAGAGCCAGCGATCCCTGTCCTCCTGGGTCCAGATTAAATAGTCCACCTGATATTTTTGCAGGGTTTTATTTCTGATGGAGGCTGGTGTTGCGGCTGAAAAAATCGTTTCCAAGTCTTTCTCAATTTGATCTCTTGGAGTGCTTTCGGGTCCATGCCCGAGCACTACTCTGGCTGGAACCCAAGCAGGCAATGGGTTGCCAATCTCATAAGACGAAAGAATAACGGGATTCGTTATGTCCTGGAGTTCAAAATATCTAAACATCTGGACTTCTGCCATTGGTCTGAAAACTGGTTTTGCAGGTGTGATGGCTACCATAAGCGATCCAAGCAAAAGAATTACCGATGATGGGATCGTTAACAACAGGTACGCTTTCCATTTCCTGGTAAATATTCTCTCTCCAGAGAAAACCAAGAAAACACTGACAACAATCGCTACCCAGACACCCTCAGCAAGGCGCCGCTGAGTGGGAACGGGGGCATATAGAAGCACGGGAAGAATAAGCAGCCATCCGATCAGAAACAGGGCCTGGTATCGATTATTTCTGATATGCATTTTAAGGCCAAAAATAGCCGCTGGCAGCATCAGGCCGTAAGCTATCAGATAATGGAAAATATGTGGTGAAGGAAGATTGTTTTGGCCTGCCCAGCCTGTCAGGTAGGGATCAGTCAAGAAAGCCCAGGCAGTATAAATCACGATCGGAGCCGATACCAGGATAGCTTTGGCCAGTTTAGTAATTGACTTTTTAATTTTGTGCCGTTCACCCAAAATGTCCGCAGGTTTCTTAAGCAGGAAGACCAGTACCAGGATGACGTTATGGGTTCCAATTATAGCCCAGCCGATTACAACCATCATCGGTTGAAAGAATCCCATCAGCAGCCACAGCACTCCTGCTCCAAAACCGCTGGGCTTTTGTAAGTAATGGGTTAAGCCCCAAAGAAACAATCCTCTGGCAAATGCAAGATGAGGAAATCCCAATAGAGCTAAAAAACCAAAACTTTCCGGTGAGATAAACTCCAAGGGAACCGATCCCAGGAGATGTTTTTGCTGTGTTAGAACCACAATCCAGCCCAGGCCTCCTCCGAATATGGCAATTATCAAAGCCCAGATCCGGAGTTCAGTTTTAGAAATAAATATACAGATAAAATCCCAGCTGGCCAAAACGGCCAGGAAAATACCTACAATCCGGAAAAATTGATACAATAACGATTAGCTGTTCATGCTGCGCAGGGCCTGAGGTTATTTTTCCAAGCAATATATATGGTAAGAATGCAATCACTCCTTTCTGCGGAGATGAACTATAAGGGGATCTGAACAACCAGTTTCCGGCTGCTCCGGATAGCATTTTAGCAAGATATGAATTGCCATCTTCAACACCAACCACAAATCCTGTGAATCTCCATTCTTCTCCCTGCGAAATAAAACCTATTAGATATGGGAGTATTGTCAAAATAGAGACGATCACTGCCACGATCAACGCGGTTTTTCGTTCTTTAAAATATCTCATACGAGTTTTCTCAATACAGACAGGAGCACGTTCAACCAGAGCCCGGCTGCCATCGCCAAACCAATGTAAACACTGACCGGATTGTATTTGAAAACAATATCCTGTTCACCTTCTTCAAGCTGAACAGACCTTAAAATCTGGTAAGCACGCTCGATATGAGCCGGTTCCCCATCGATAGAAGCAAACCAACCAGGGTAATGTATTTCCGAGAGGACCAATCGACCAGGACCTGAGGCGCGAACTTGCAACCAGATTTGGCCTGTGTTGGATCACCTGGGCGGTTTCGAATTTTATTTCAGACAGATTGTCGACTTTCTGGAGTCGTTTCACCTAATTCAACCCAGGCTCGTGGAAAATACTGCAAATTTTGATAAAAATATGTCCCAGATTCAACTGAAAGCCGATCCAGGTTGTTTAAGTCCAATTCAAAAGCTGAAATAATATATTTAACGTTTAGCAAGGATAAATAATTCAAATCAGGAGACGAACCCCGATTATCTTGCTGAGGATTACCTGTTTTAAAGGGTGGAATCGACACGCTGTATGAATCAGCGCTGATCCCTGTGCCTGTATCCATAAAATCCTTATAAACGGCTAATTGGAGCGGATCCACGCCATCTGCCAATTCCCAATCGTTTTCCGCCGCTAGATTTTGAGGCACGCTGTATGAGGGAGAATAAGTCCGGTAGGATCCCTGATCCTGATTTAGAACCTCATCCCACCCGGCTTGGTTAGTGGAGATTTGGCCTGGATCCCTGAAATCCACAAATTTTTGATTGATTAATCCCAGATCAAGGACCAGAATGCCCAACATCAACCAGCTGGCGCTCTTCATACGGTCAAAGAGTATTCCCAATAACATAATGCATGCTGAGGCAAACAAGACGCCCAACCCCCAAACCAACATCAGGTTGGATAATTCACTCATAAACAGTAAACCCGCGATCATCAACCCAGCAAACAGGATCACACCAGCGAGTATGTTCCGCAGAGATCGTTGTGATCTCTGATATTCCTGGATTTGGTCCAGGATGGAACCTGTCAAAAAAGCCAGCGCTATTCCCGATACAAATAACCATCTAGCCGGCACTCTTAGCATTGAAATTAAAGGGATCTTCTCGATCCATAACCCTGGAATGAAACCAGCGCTCAGGGAGATAACAATTCCCCCGATAAACCAAACAGACCAAAACAGATTCCGTTTTCTGAACTCTGTATCAGCAAATTGGACCAAAACCAAACAGATTCCAACACCTCCAGCATAAAGAACCCATTCAGGATTTCCACCACTCCCAGGAATTAAAACTCCCATCAACAATTCAACTGGCAGCGAGTTTGCTAGAATATCGCTTCCGGTCATTGAAGTCCTGGTTGAACGCAGACTGAATTCAACCAGCGGCAAGAGCAATGGAGCCGATACCAGAACAGCGCTCAGTAAAGTTTTGCTCCAATAAATCAGCCGTTGAGATAATAGTAATGCCTTGTCTATGCGCAATGTCATAGGAGATCCAGATGATCCCGGCGTAAATTGACCAGCGAGGATCGGCCAGGAACAGCATTCCTGCTATGATCCCAGACTTCCAACCGTGCGAGTCTTTCTTGCTAATTAGAAATAACCAGGGAGTCCAGCATACAGCGTAGATCAGTGTGACATGACCAGCTCCATAATGGGCTGCGAGTTTAGGTAATAAACCAAACGTCAATCCACCCGCGACTGCTCCCAGCAGTTCGACGCCAGATTCTCGCAGCAATCTATAAAAACCCCAGGTCCCGAAAAAGACATGAGCCATCAGCGCTAGGCTGATCCCGGCAGGGAGCGGGAACAACATAGCCAGCCAACCTGGCAAATAGAATAATCCTGCCAGGGGGTTGCCAGCCAGGGGTGCGCCAGAGTAGATCAACGATGACCATAGCGGCAGCGCCTGGAAATTTAACAGGGATTCTTTTAAGATCAGTGTATACGGATAGTGGCTGATCAACAGGTCGCTGAATTGGGAAGTCTCCCCTGGAAATGGGATCTTTCCCATCACTCCTGGCAGATAAAGAAGTCCAGGAACCAATACCATGATTATCACTATGCCGGTCTGGATCCAGCGTTCATTAAATCTTTTCATGGATTTAAAACCTGATATAAACTTGCGCCTGGATTGGAGTAGATATTCTTCCAGAATTTAGGTGGATCCTGTTCCGAAAATAAATTCCCATATTTGTTTTGGACTAGGATGTAATCGACCTCTCTTTCTGCCAGGATCTCAAATATATCCCTGGAAGAAAGCCGGCCACCATAATATCGAATTGATCAATGACCGCTCATCCTGGCTGTGTATGGTCTCAAACGGGTGGCCGTAGATCACCCGACGCCCAGTGGTCGCAGGGATTAACAACCCGGCTTCTTCATCTCCCAGGATCAACGTGTCCGCTGCGGTATGTTGACTAATCCAATAGAAAACGTCATCCAATTCAGTTGCATGGTAGATTGCCGGATCCCGTTTATTGGCAGCTTGAATACCCGAACTTAATACAATCAAATTTGTTGGAAGCACCAAGAAGAAACAAACCAGGACCACTTTCCGAAATGGTATCCTGCCTTGATCGACAAGGTATTGGATGCCATATACAGACAGACCTGCCAGCGGGACATAAATTCCTGTTATGAAGCGCCGATTTAAATTCCAGGGGATGAACATGAGCACAATGCCGATTATCGCCCAGATCACAAGAACCCTGCCCTTGTTAGATTTCCAGGCAGCTTTTATGCCCGGGATCGCGATCAGAATTCCAGGAGAAAGTGAAACTATTAAATCCAGGAAACCAGGTGACGGGGTGATATTTTGAGCGTTCCAAATCCTCAATACAGGATCACTTAGTATACTCACAAATTGGTACAGCAATACTCCCCCGCCCCCCAACCCCAGGCCGATGAGTGATTGGACTGATTTGATTTTAACCAACCCGCCAGGATTAAAAGTTTTAGCTGACCAGGCCTCCTGGACGGCTTGACTGATCTTGACCAAGATCACAATAATAATCCCAAAGGGTTGAATCATTCCCAAGAGCAGCCCTCTAACGAAAGACCTGTAAATATTCGAATTTGAGGGGGAGATCTCAAGGATCAGAAGCCCTAATCCCAAGGGGAAATGGGGATTTGCATACATGGACAGAAAAGGATACGCCTCAGCAACCCAAAAATCGCTGGTGAACATCCCAAAAAATACCGCGATCCAACCCATACCTGATCCCAGGGCAGATATTGTATAAAAAATTAGTTGAGATTTCCGCTCTGAAAAGAGCTGTTCTGCGAACTTCCAGATTGCGATTAAAAGCAGACCTGATCCCACTAATCTGGCCCCGTGAAATATAAATCCTAGCGGCAGTTGAGTTATCCTGGCCAGGTGCCCCAGGAAGATATAATACAGAAAAAGATACGCTCCGCTGCCTGGTTCGGCAGTATAAGGCAAGGTGAATTTCCAATCCCCCTGGTAGCCTTGCTGCATTTTTGCCAGATAAGACTGCCCATCAATCGGGTTTAATAGGAATCCCCCAAAGGACCAATCAGCACCCCCCCGCTGGTAAGCATACAGGTAGGGAACAGTCAAAATCAAGATCACCACCAGTCCTAACCAGAAGGGGGTCTTTATTCTAATCATGGTTGTATTTTATCAGGATTTCAATCTCGCCCTTGCTTTCGCATACCTCCACATCTATAATCTTTGCTAGAGTAAACTAGCACGAGGTCGCCTTTCTTATGAGCCGCTCGAAATACCTCTTTCAACTGCAAAAATACGATTCTGACCTGGATCAATCCAGCAAGCGCATTAGCGAAATAGTTGCGATAGTCAAAGATCGATCAGAATTGACCGCCGCCGAGTCCGAGCAGGATTTGTTAGCTGTGACCCTTAAAGATAAAAAGAAGCTCCTATCGGAAGCGGAGCTTCAAGTTCAGGCCCAAATGGTTAAAATTGAACAAAATCAGACGAAATTATACAGCGGCGCTATCACCAATCCAAAAGAGCTGGAAGACCTTCAGCTCGAGTCTAATGCACTTCAAAAATACCTGGGAGTACTCGAAGAACGCCAGCTCGAAGCCATGGTAGACGCAGAACAATCCCAGCTGATGTTTAATCAGGCGGAGTCGAAATCCGGCCAGATTGCGGCCGATCTTAAAACCAGGGATGAAATCTTGACTGCTGAAAAAAAAGAGTTGGAGAAGAATATTAACCGCCTGAACTCCGAGAGATCTGCGTTCCTGAAAAATTCGGATATACCCGATCTCAGTACCTATCAAAATAAAAGGAAATCCCTCAAAGGCATTGCTGTCGCATTGATGATATCTAATAATTGCTCATCATGCGGTTCCAGCATTCCCTCCGCGACCGCGCAAGAAGTGCGATCGCCTGGAAAACTTACCACATGCCCTAACTGCAGCAGGATCCTTCATCCCGGATAGCACCCAAAAGGAACTTTCCCATGTTCCGATTTCTACCAAACATTTTTATAGATTACAGTTCTTTCTGGCTGGGTGCGTTATTGGCAGGCACTCTCCTTTTTCTTTTTCTCCGATATCGCAGCCGAATTACTGCCTTTATTTCTCGTCTGCTTAAAAAAATCCTGCAGTTCAGGGAACAACTTTCCGTCGCGTCCGAAAACGATTACGGCAACGTAATCCATCGATACGTCCAGGGTTTACATCTCCTGGCAGATCTGTACCCCCTGAAGTCAATTCTAGTTCCTCCCCGCTGCATAGCTCCTCTGCCAGACTTGATTCCGGGCGAGGAGATCCTGGATCCAAGTTTGATCCAGCAAACTCTGGGCTACGACCCTTATCTTGCCGATCTGGCTTATGAATATCACGCCCCCACATTCACACTTGCCGAAGCGATATCCAAAGATGCCAATATCTGTCTGGTTGGTTTTCCCGGAAGCGGTAAAACAACAGCAATCGCAGATTGCATCAGCCAGATGGTCACACTTAATTCTTCTGAACCTGACAATTCGCCTAGAATCCCATTTTACACAACTGCCCACCATATCCTGGCTCAATTTCCAGGAAGTGATCTACTGGGTATTATTTTGGCTGCCATACAAAGCAATCCGCTTTTCAATAGTATTCCAGGGTTTCCTAAGTTCCTGACTGCTGCTATAAATTCAGGGCAGGCGACATTATTTATAGATGACCTGGACCTCCTGACCTATTCAGATACCAACAGATTATCAAATTTCCTGTCTGCATTGATAAAAACCATTCCTGATCTTCAGTTGGTAATTACAGCAACACCTACCTGCCTGGGAGGTTTGCCCAAAACTCCATTTTCACTGGTTTCGATAGCCCCCTGGGACAATCAGAGCAAATATTCCTTCCTCAAAAAAATAGCCAAATTATGGCCCTCCAGCGAAGATACACCGGGCGTGCTCACTTCTGAAATTTCTGGTATCAAACATTCGATGCTGGTAGTCAGTGATCATTTTTCCAGCCCCCTGGAATTCACCCTCAAAGCCTGGTCAGCGGCAGCTGGAGATATCCGGAGCTCGGCAAGCACTTCAGCGCTCGAAACATATTTGGAAAGATGTTTTTCAACAAATACAGCCACGTCATTGCGAACCCTGGAAACGATCTCCCTTCACGCCCTTGAGCAAGAAAAAAGTTCATTCACAAGAAAAGATATCAGCGCCTGGTTCGCAGAAATCAGCACCAATGCAGATGCACCGCTATCAGACGACAAAATCTCTCTGCTGACGCCAGTCCTTCAAACTGCATTTGATTTTGGTATTCTCAAAAGGGATGGAGCGGAAGGTTTTTATATCGCCTCAGCTACCGTAGGAGGGTTCTTGGCAGCCAGGGCTCTCAGCAGGGTCGCAAATTCTGTGGCCGTGAAAATCCTGAGGCAACCTGGCTGGTCTCTCAAGTATGAAATGATGCGTTACCTGGCAGCCTTCTGCGATCCGGCTCCTTATCTGGAACTCGCTCAGGCGGATCAATCTGCCATGAAAGATTTACTTATCCAGTCTACAAGTTGGCTCGGTTTTCTAAAACCGGGATCTGCTGAAGAAATTAGCATTGCTCAAATCACTCACTCGCGAAATCCACACCAATCCTGCTTATCCACTAAAACTTCGTCTGGTAATTGGCTTGGCAAAATCGGGCAACAAGAATACCGCCAGTGTCTTCCAGCACCTGCAAAAAACACGGGATCTTGACACCCGCAGGGCTGCTGTTCTTGGATCCGGATTGATCCGGGATCTGGCATCAGTTCCTTTATTGATCACCCTCCTGAATGATGATTTCCCGGTGTCTACAGCTGCCTGCTATGCTCTTGGAAGGATAGGTTCACCGCGATCGCTGGAAGCGATTGCAGAATGTTTATTGCATGGAAATGAGATTCTGAGAAGATCTGCTGCTGAATCCCTGGCTCATAATCGGAGTGAGGGGCACCCGGCTTTAAGGGAAGGCGCCTCAATGTCCGACCTCCTGGTTCGTTATGCAGTTGTGCACGGATTAGGCATGATACCTGAGCCCTGGGCCCTTGATATGCTGGCAAAAATGAGGATTGACGAAGATGAATGGGTTGTTCGAGACTTAGCGCACCAGGTTTACGAAATCCACGAGAATGGTTCCCCCTATATACCCAAGAAACGACCACCTGACATCAATTGCTTCCTGGCTGAAAAAATATGCTGCTAAACGGAATTTACCTCAACTTATGCCTGAAACAGTCTTAGAAGTGCTCCTGACGGCCCTGGAGGAGGGTTCAGACGAAGAGAAACTCGCCAGTTTGGCCCACCTTGTGTCTGATGGGGAAAATAAGATCTATTCTGAACTAATCAAACATTACGGGGATCCTAATCCTGCCATTCGTCAGCAATCCTTGTTGACGGCCTGGTACTGTCTTCCACCAGGCTACACTCCCCCCGCTTGAGTGGTCTCCTGCATAAGCAGCCGTGATAGGTCGCCCCTCCAGGCTGGGTTGTATGAGTATAATCCGAGATTTGTTCAAGAAATCTTATTTAGGATCAGGTTCTGCAGGTTTTTGGGTTCGATATCCAGAATTGAGATCAGCTTCTCATCCCGACGTTCACCAGCAATTATTTCAATTTGTTCCGGATTAATCCCAAGTTCTTTTCCCAGGAACTCGGCCAGGGTTGTATTAAGATCCTTGGGGGCTCCTTTAATATCAATGATCACCGTTCCATCTTTGAGGATCTTATCTATTTTGTTTTGTTTTTTCCTTTCCAGGATTCGGACCGCCAGCGCAGCGCCTATTTCTCCATCATGGAAGTGAAATTCCCTGACTGACATGGTTTAATCCTTGTTTTAGATTATATTCAACAAAATCCGGGTTGCTATCTCAACCAAAACCATCAAGATCAAAGGGCTGAAATCAAACCGCCCAAAGGACGGCACAACCTGCCGGATAGGTTTTAATAATGGTTCAATTAAACGATCCACAGACTGCCTGAAGGGATGGAACGGGTCCATAAAATATGACAATAATACCTTTAGGAGTATCAGCACCAAGAGGGTTTGTTCAATTACGATAATTATCGTTTCAATAAGCAACATCATAAATTCCTACCGTTCTCCAACAATAGCTGATCCAATCCTTAAAATCGTTGATCCTTCTTCCACAGCAATTTCGTAATCGCTGCTCATTCCCATTGATAAGCCCAGGCTGCCCAGATCTGGATGCTCGCTCATGAGTCGATCACGAATTTCTCTTAACTGCCTGAAGTATACCCTTGATTTCTCAGGATCGGCCGCAAATGGAGCCATTGTCATCAAACCATTAATTCTGAGGGCTGAAAGAGTTCCGACCTGCTTGAAATCATTCCAGAAATCAGATTGTTCTATTTCGGATCTGATAAACCAGCCCCCTTTGTTTTCCTCCTGGCTTAAATTCAGCTCCAAATATACAGAAAGCACTTTATCGATCTTTTGAGCTTCGAGGTTCAAAGCTTTAGCCAGAGCCAATCCAGTCACAGAGTGGATATTTTTAAAATGATGGGCAACATGTTTGGCCTTGTTTTTCTGAATATTGCCTATCATATGCCAATCAATTTCTTGATCCCGAAGAAGGTCCTGTTTAAATAAAGCTTCCTTGAGATAGCTTTCTCCGATTTTAGTTATACCTAGCTCGTAGAGTGATTTAATTAATAAGGCGGATTTTCCCTTGGTGACTACAACCAGTTCTATCTCTGCGGGATTCCGCCCGACCTTTTTAGCTGCTGCATTGATCCTCTGGTATACCAAATCAAGATGGTCTTTCAGATATTCCTGCTCTGTTGTCTGCATATTAAGTCATCTTAGCCCTACAACGGCCGCGAATCTGCCAGTCTTGCCAGATTCTGCCCGATGCGAGAACCACTCATTGATATTACACGCGGTGCATATTTCAGATACTTCGATCTGTTTTACCCCAGCATCCAGGAGTGAGAGCTGATTAGCTTTCCACATATCGAATTTTACCCCACCAGAACTGGAAACAAGCAATTCAGTCCAATGTTCAGGAAAAGTTTCTTTAACCTCACCGATAACGTCTTCCCCCACCTCGTAGTGATCAGGTCCTATGGATGGACCTATACCTGCGATCAAATCCTCAGGTTTGGTTCCAAATTCTTGATTCATTTTAAGGATAGTATGTTTAGCAACCTGCTTAACGGTTCCTTTCCAGCCCGCGTGGGCAATTCCTACCGCCTGAACAAGCGGATCAAAAAAAATAATTGGAACGCAGTCGGCGAATCTCATCAACAAGTTGATACCAGGCCGATTAGTTATCATGGCATCACCGTTAAATTCTCCATCCGAGGGGCGGTCGATTAAAATCACTTGGCTGGAGTGGATCTGGCGGATCTGAGCAAGGGAATCAAGCGAGATATCACTGACATTGAGAATCCTGGTAAGATTCTGAGCTACGTGCTGCGGAAGATCTCCAACTGTACCTCCAAGATTTAATGTTGACCAGGGGTATGAACTTATACCTCCTATCCTGGTGAAGACTGCCTGTAAAATTCCTGAATCCATCATGGATTCAAAATGGTAATATTTTATTCCATCCCGTTCCGAAACAATCATTCGACAAGTTCTGCCATGGCAGCTTTAATTTTAACAGCCAATACTTTCCGGGTATCGGCCATGGATTCTTCCACGAGCGGATATCCAAACCAGGCAGTTGAAAATCCGAATAATCCCCCCGTCAGAGATCTTAATAACGGCGTGCTTTCCCTAATCGGCATCAGGCCCCAGGGCAAGCTGGCTGATAATTTGACTGAATCCATCCAGCCCAATGGGCACAATACCTAAAACAAACCAGATCCCAATTGGTAATCCCGGAATTTTCCTGCCCGTCAGAGAAAAAACTAATCCAAAAAGCAGAATGCCTGTGTAAATCCCAATATCTCTCTGACAGAGTGCCGTTTTGTATCCAACCCGATCATCACCCAGGTATGAAATTGCTCTTTTAACATCAAATGGATCAAACCCGGTAGCTTCACCGTAGGTAACTAATCCATCAACATCTGCGATAGCTCTGGGATAAGCAGCCTGCTCGCCAAACAAAAACCAGGATCTGTAACTAAGCTGGTGACAGAGCCGGCCGTAGACAGTGTATATCAATTTCGCAGGTGTGATCTTTCCCTGGGACTGAAGGATCGGAGCCAGGAAAGCCAAACCAACGTAGATGACCACAAAAGCATTAAAAACCAGCATATACCTACGAGATAACCAATAGAACAATTGATCCGCGAAGCTGACCTTTTTCCCTTTTTTTAGTCGTTTTTGATGATCTGCCAATTGAATTTCATCCATTTGTTCCAACCTGTCACTGGCCGCGCCAAGCGTCATTTCAAGGGATTTTTTATCGATGGGGGCTTTGAGCTGGTACGGCCCAACTTCAACCACAGGAATTTTATCCACAAACTCTGCCAACGCTTCCTCCTCTATATCAATTCGGATCAGCCGGTGAGGAATGGCAGCTTGGAGAGATTGGAGGTCTTCTTCAACTTGCTCGCATAGAGGGCAGTTTTGACGCATGTAGAGTTTGATAGTTAACATGTTTCAATCACTTCTAAAGATTATCAAATACATTGCCAAATCTGGTCAGGTAGATTGTTATCTGTTCAAAAATTCCCAAGAAAAGCATCAGGCCAATTATGATCATCACAACACCCATGGCAATCTCGACATAATGCATGACCTTCCCGTATTTCTTCAAAGTTGTCGTCACCCATCCGACACCCAGGGCGGCGATCAGGAAAGGAATTGACAAACCAGCTGAATAAGCTGCCAGCAGACTTCCGCCTGTTAGAACCGATCCTCCGCTTAACGAGAAGGTCAGGATCGCACCCAATACCGGACCGACACAGGGAGACCAACCTGCAGAGAAGAATACTCCCATCAACAGGGATGAAAGATATCCTTTATTTTTGTCGAATGATGATTGATTCCGCGTGTCATACTGGAGAAATGGGATCCTCCAGATTCCAGTCATATGCAAGCCGAAAATAACTACCACCAGGCCGCCGATCTTTTCGAGCCAATCTCTCGCACCGACCAGCAAACTACCCAGGGCGGACGTGGCAACACCCAGAGCGATAAAGACCAGACTGAAACCAATCACAAATGCCAATCCGTGAGAAAATACTGTCCACCGATTTGGCTTTTCCGAATCTCCCTCAAAAGCAGATCTTCCACCAAGATAACCAACATAGGCTGGTACCAGAGGCAATACGCAAGGGGACAAAAATGATGCTAATCCAGCCAAAAAGGCTGTTCCAAAACTAAACAAACTGATATTGTCCATCAAAGCTCCTGATCAATTTAAAGGTAGTTTTCAGTATTCTGCAAGGCCAAAATCAATATTCGATGACTCTTACCGGTGTTCCGATAGTCCCAGAGACTGTAATATCCCCCGCCTGGAAAGGAGTAATCGGATTGGCCCACCTGAAGATCCATTTTGCATCCTCTGGAGCGGCATTTACGCATCCGTGAGAGGAAGGTTCGCCAAAATTATTGTGCCAGAATGTTGAGTGAATTGCCACACCAGACCCCAGGAAAAATGTGGCCCAACCAATGCCTGGTATCATCCAGCCCGCTTGATTTGAACCTCCTGCCATCTGAATGGAGTGCAATTTCCGCCAAATGTTAAAACCGTCCGATCCATACCCTGACAGAGGCGTAAAATTAGGAGTTTTCCCAGAGGAGATCCTGCAGTAATAAACTTCCCTGCCATCTTCGAAACAGGATAGGGTTTGACGAGAATCTGTGACATCTACAACAATCTGCTTATTTTCGATTTCCGGATTAATGGGTGCAAGTTCGTTATTTGAGATTGGGCGAAATGCCTCAGCGGGAGCCCAGAATAGATCACCAGGATTCCCATAGCGTTCATTGATTCTGTACCATACGAGGCCGTCAGCATCGGTCTTGATCATGTCAACCCATAAGATCTGGCTGTAATAGAACCGGGCGGGAAGGTTTTTGATCGTCTGCAAAGTCCACCAGGATGACCGGGTCGGCGGATTATCAACAACCGCATTAACCCAGGGTACAGTCACTTCGACCCAGATCCCATCCATGCCATCTGGAATAGACTCGATCGAATTGTTAATATTATTTCTGACCGGCTGGACATCCGGACCCCAAATAAAACCCTGGTCGGTTTCGATCCAGCGCTGATTATTCCTGAAAGGCCAGGACCCGAGTACTTCTCGGTACCAGGGAACAATAGTGTCTTCGTAATATATTCCGGTGGTTGGTGACTCGTAATCAGGTCTGAATTTTATGTCAACCCTGCCGACAGTTATCCTGCCCAATCTATCAGTGTCGGGAAAATCAATGGACTGCCGACTACTAATACCTGGTTTTATAGCAAGCGCACCCGCTGCATATCCAGCAGTGTTTAAGAAATGACGCCGGGAAAATTTATTTGATTTTGATCGCGGGATTTTTTTCATAGTGGTGATCCTAATTATCAATTCCGGTCTGAAATAAAATCCTCGACCTTCTGCCGGGCGATATCATCACTGTATTGAACGGGGGGAGATTTCATAAAATACGCGGAGGGGCCTTCCAGGGGACCAGCCAGTCCCCGGTCCATGGCAATTTTAGCGCATCGAACTGCGTCAATAATCACTCCTGCAGAGTTTGGAGAATCCCACACTTCTAATTTCAATTCTAGGTTCAGGGGCACATCACCAAAGCTGCTGCCCTCGATCCTAATATTGGCCCATTTGCGATCTGTGAGCCAGGGCACGTAATCCGAAGGGCCAACATGAATATTACCTTCCCCCAATTCATAATCCAGCTGGCTGGTGACTGCCTGGGTTTTGGAAATTTTTTTCGATTCCAGTCTTTCCCTGTCCAACATATTATAAAAATCCATATTGCCCCCAAAATTCAGTTGGTAGGTGCGGTCCAGTTTTACACCCCGGTCCTGGAATAAATTGGCCAACACACGGTGAACAATGGTTGCGCCAACCTGGCTTTTAACATCGTCTCCTATGATAGGCAAACCTCGGTCAAGGAATCTTTTCGACCAATATTCCGATGTAGCAATAAAAACCGGAATCCCATTCACAAATCCGCAGCCGGCATCAAGCACCTGCTCCACATACCATTTGGTTGCCATTTCGGAACCCACGGGCAAAAAATTTATCACTACATCAGTACCGGTATCCTGAAGGATCTTTACTATGTCGTCAGTGGGACCAGGTGCTTTTTCAATTTTTTGATTGAGGTATTTACCTAAACCATCATGAGTCATCCCCCTGCTTACAGGAACGTCCAGGTTGGGGACTTCAGCGAATCTGATCGTATTATTCGGGTTCTCCCAGATCGCTTGACTCAGATCTTTTCCGACTTTAAGCCGGCTAATATCAATCGCAGCAGAAAATTCGATATCCCTGATGTGGTACCCACCCAGAACAGGATGCATCAATCCAGGTATAACTGCGTCATCTTGGGCGTTTTGGTAATAATGCACACCCTGCACCAGGGCTGCTGCACAATTGCCTACGCCAATAATTGCCGTTCTGACTTTTTTATTTTCCATCCAGGATCCCTTTATTACCGCCTATATTATATATCCTTTTCTGGTCCTAATTTAAATCTGACCAGGTCGTAGAACTGAATTGATCTCCAATACAGTTCTATGACGATTCGAACAGCTTCATTCTTTCTATTCACATTGGTTTTTTATTGAGACGAAGACTGTTGCCAATTACAAAGATGTCACTTACAGCCATTGCCCCTGCAGCAAGCATTGGGTTGAGCAATCCTATCGCAGCCACTGGGATCAAGATAATATTATAGAAAAAAGCCCAGAACAGGTTCTGTTTGATTGTCTTGACTGTAATTTTGCTTAGCTTCACCGAACGAACTACGCCTGACAGATCCCCGCTGATCAAAGTGATCGGAGCAGCGGCAATCGCAACGTCGGTTCCAGTCCCCAAAGAAATGCCTACATCTGCCTGCGCCAAGGCGGGCGCATCATTGATCCCATCACCCACCATGGCCACAATCTCACCCTCAGCCTGGAGATTGATGATTTCCTGGGCTTTGTCTCCTGGAAGCACTTCAGCTATGATATGCGTGATTCCAACCTGGGATGCGATGGCTTCTGCTACCTGCTGATTATCACCTGTGATCATCAAAACCTTGAGTCCCATCTGTCCCAGTTCAGCCACAACTTCTTTGGCATTCTCCTTAACAGTATCAGCCACGGCCAGCAGTCCAATCAGGGTCGAATCCACCCCAACCAAAATCACTGTCTTTCCCTCTTTTCGGAGAGATTCAATCTGGCCTTTGAACTCCTGCCAGGGTGCCTGGGCATCATCGAACAACCTGGTATTACCAACCAGGATTTCCTTCGAGTCGATAACTGCGCGAATACCTTTCCCTGGCACAGCAATAAATTTCTCGGTTTCTGGCAGCGTAATAGATTTGGATTCCGCATACATAACAATGGCCTCACCCAGGGGATGTTCGGACTTCTTTTCAACTGCTGCGGCAAGGCGGACCAGATCATCTTCCTGGTATAAATGTTTTGTGGTGTTCACCACCTGAAGATCAGTTAGGCGCGGTTTTCCATTGGTGATAGTTCCAGTTTTGTCCAAAACAACAGTAGTAA
This sequence comes from uncultured Chloroflexia bacterium, assembly GCA_963716695.1. Taxonomy (GTDB): domain Bacteria; phylum Chloroflexota; class Anaerolineae; order Anaerolineales; family UBA11858; genus B10-G9. The sequence goes on along the minus strand of CAVQTT010000004.1, from coordinate 49,346 downwards.
TGGATCCAGCTCTCTCCAGGGCAGCTCCAGACTTATACAGCAGTCCGTTTTCTGCGCCGCGTCCCGAACCCACCATTACCGCAGTCGGTGTTGCCAATCCCATAGCGCAGGGACAGGCAATTAATAATACGGCAACGGCATTGAGCATCGCCCTGGCAAATACGCTCGTTCCCGGATCGGGAGCAGAACCTGCCACAAAATACCAGCCGGCAAATGTCAGCGCTGCCGCTGCTACAACAGCGGGAACAAATATCTCTGAGACCCTGTCAGCAATTCTTTGGATGGGGGCTTTGCTCCCCTGAGCCTCCTCAACCAGTCTGATAATTTGAGCCAGGGCTGTGTCTTTGCCAATTTTTGTAGCTTCGAATCGGAAAACCCCCTGCCGGTTGACAGTACCACCAACAACTTCATCTCCGACTGCTTTTTCAACCGGGACAGATTCGCCGGTGATCATCGATTCGTCAATTGTAGAATATCCTTCCATAATCACGCCGTCCACAGGTACTTTGCCCCCCGGTTTGACGATGATCTGATCACCCACAATAACCTGATTGATCAGGATTACTTCCTCATTTCCGTCTCGCAATACCAAAGCATGATCCGGGCTTAAATTAAGCAGCTTTTTAATAGCAGCGCTGGTTTTGCCTTTTGCTCTGCTTTCAAGGAATTTTCCTGTTTTGATCAAGGTAATGATCATGGCAGATGTCTCAAAATAAACATGTCCTGATATCAATCCCAGCAAAATCGGGACGGAGTACAGGTAAGCCGCCGTGGATCCAAGAGCAACCAGAACATCCATATTTGCTGACCGATTTCTTAGGGATTGAATGGCTCCGGAGTAAAATTTTCGCCCTACGTAGAACTGTACCGGCGTTGCCAGGGCAGCCATTAGCCAATTCACCCATGATTGATGAGCCCACATACCCAATAAACCAAAATCTCTGGCCATTGATAGCAGGAATAACGGGATTGTAAACGACAAGCCGATGATCAAATCAGTTCTCTGCCTATCGATCTCCTCTTGTCGAGCAATTCCTTCTATATCTTCCAGCCCTTCATCAAGAATTATGGATTCGAATCCCTGGCTGGCCAAATATGATTTGATATCCACCTGGGTTAAGACCGTTGGCACATATCTAAGAATAACTTTTCCTGCAACCCAGTTTACTGAGGATGAGATCACTCCCTCCAGGTTGGAAAGAGCAAGTTCCAGGCGATTCCCATCCCTGTCATCAGCCAATCCATTGATCATCAATTCGGCTTCGCCCGAAGCAACGCCATACCCTGCCCGATTGATCCTCTCGATAACCTCAATAATCTTCTTTGAATCAGAAGAATAACTGAAAGATGCCCGTTCGGTTGTTAAGTTAACATTGACCCCTTCAACTCCGGTTACCTTATTGATATTCCTCTCAACAGCTGCAGCGCAATTTGCGCAATCCATTCCAGTGATTGGGAGTATCGCAACGACTTTATCAGTCATTTATCCTCACAAATTAATAAAAAAATATTAAACAACCGCGGGGTAATTGATTTCCGCCAGTAACCCGCGGATAAGGTCTTCAGTAGCTGGATCAGTAAAATCTATTTCGACATTCTTCAACTCAGAGCTGGCTGAGACGCTGAGCACTCCAGCTATTTCTCCCACTTCGGACTCGATGGTATTAACACAATGGTTGCAACTGATATTTGGGACTTCAAAGATGATTTTGTTCATGATTCTCCTTAATTTAGACTTTAGTTGCTGCCTCAAAAACATCCACGATTTCTTTTAACACCCGCTCCTGTTCCTGAGGATCATCTCCCCGAACGGCTGTAAACAAACACGAATTCAAGTGCCCATCGAGGATGCTCAAACTGATTTTGTTCAAAGCAGCTTGAATAGCATTGATCTGGCGGATTACGTCGATGCAGTAAGCATCTTCATCAACCATTCTCTGCACTCCGCGAATATGTCCTTCCACAGTCTTTAATCGGCTCAGGCTATCAACTTTATTATCCATAGGTATCCCCCTCCCAGGGGGGTAGGGTTAAGCATACTACAACCGATTATAAATGTCAAATGGTTCCATTTGACAGATTACAGAACAAAAAAAGACCCGGTCCTGATTGTGTCCCGAGTCTTTTAGGTTATTGAGTTGTAGGTCTTCTTACTGCAGGTGAGTATTAAAAGCGCTTCTGAAATCTTCTGCCTTAACTGGACCCAGCCATTGCTGGAGGACTTTCCCCTCGCCATCAATCAGGAAAAATTGAGGTTGGTAGCGGAAATCAAGATAACTTAAAGTATCTGCGTTGGCAGGATCATCAATATCAAGATAAACAAAGGGTAATTGACTAAAATATTCTGTTTCAAGCCCATGCACGATGGGCGCCATAGATCGGCAGGTCCCTCACCAGAACGCAAAAGCTTCAACAAATTGCAGATTACCTGATACCAAATTGACTGTTCCGGGATCCGTGGCTGATAATTCTGCTTTTGGAGCTGGCGCAACGGGTTCAGATGTTTCAGTCGCTGGGGCCGGTTCAGATACATTTGTGGTCGGAGCAACAACAACTTCTGTATTTTCAACAACCTGCTCTTCCACAGTTGAGACCACTTGCACAGCTGGGGTTGCTCCCCGGTCGCCAGTGAACACAATCACTACCCCTGCAGCCAGCAATACTATTATTACGCCCGCAATGATAATTCGATTATCCCTCATCAACACCTCCATATTCCTGGTAAGTTTTGTCCCGTTCAGTATGTCTATGACCTGCAATCAAATCCTACCCGAGGTTCGCTTGACAGCCTGGAAAGCGGGATTTACACTTGATGCATAATAGGATGTTACCAAACCGTGATATCTTACCAACCAAAATTCAGACTTCTGGGATCGATCATTTTCCTGCTGGCAACCGCAATTTGGATCTGGTTCTCCCGTATTCCCGGGGATTTTCTACCTCCTGATAGCATAACTGCTCCCCAGGTAGGATTCAAATCGCCTGATTTTTCCCTGGTTACCCTGTCCGGCAGCGATTTCAATTTGAATGATTTTGCCGGAAAACCATTGGTGATCAACTTTTGGGCGAGTTGGTGCCCTCCCTGTCGAGCAGAAATGCCCGCTTTTCAAGAAGCCTTCCAGGAATATTCTGACACGGATCTAGTTTTCGCCGCCGTCAATTCTTCTCATCAAGATTCCCTCCAAGATGTGGAGACTTTTATCAAGACCCATGAGTTGACTTTTCTTATACCGCTGGACACAAATGGATCTGTCTCCCGAAATTATAATGTCCATTCGCTGCCAACCACCTTTTTCGTGGACAGGCAGGGGCTTATTACCAAGATCCTGATCGGTGGACCATTGCCCCTTCCCTTGATCAGGACTGAAATCAACCAGCTTTTGGAGAAATGATCCATGTTTCCTGTACTTAATCTCGGTCCGCTATCTCTTCCAGTACCGGAATTTGCACTACTGATCGGTTTCTGGCTGGGTTCATATTTATCAGTGAAATATGCCTCCCGGCGCCTGGTCAAACCAGATCTGATAGAACGTATCTTGTGGACCAGTCTTTTAGCCGGCGTACTTGGAGCCCGGCTGTCCTATTTTGCCCGCCAACCAGATGCCTTCAGCGGAAATTACCTGAGCTTATTATCAATCAATTTCCATTTATTTGACCTTCAGGGAGGATTATTGATCGCCCTGTTAGCCGGTTCATGGATAGTTTCCAAAAACAAAGTCAAATACCAGGATATCCTGGATTCGCTCAGTCCCTTTTTTGCCACAATGGCCGCGGCCATACACTTCTCAAAATATGCTTCAGGCACCGGATACGGTTTACCTGCAACCCTACCCTGGAGCGTTTATCTTTGGGGCGATTACCGTCATCCCGTTCAGCTCTATTTCCTGGCAGGAAGTTTGCTGGTCATACTAATTACTATTTTCATCAATCTGTCTAGTTCCTATGCGCAAGGTATCAGTTTTAGTTGGTTCGTGATCCTCACCAATTTCTACCTGCTTCTATTTACAAAATACCAATATCCAGGTTATCTTCTGGGGGGAGAATTCCGTCTCGCCCAATTAGTATACTGGTTCGGTTTGCTGCTCGGCCTGACTCTGATCGTCGTTAAACCTCTAAAGCCAGAAGAGGAGAAGTCATCCCATGCTATTGCAAAATAGAACAGTGCTGATCTCGGGGTCATCAAAAAGGATAGGCCGTTCCCTGGCCTTGGGTTTGGCCAGGAAGGGAGCCAACCTGGTTATTCACTACAATACTTCCCATTCAGATGCTGTCAGCCTACAAAAAGAAATCGGATCCCTGGGCCAAAAGGCCTGGATTGAAAAAGCTGATTTCTCAGATCCCCAGCACACACAGCAATTTGCCCGGGAGGTGATCTCGCATCATCAGGTCACAGATCTGATCAATAATGCTTCCGTTTTTGAAGATCTTACCTGGTCAAATACAACGCTTGCCGACTGGGAAAAACATCTGGCGATAAACCTTACCGCACCCTTCCTGCTCAGCCAGGCATTTGCAAAATCAAGAAAAGAAGATCAAACCGGCAGAATAATAAATCTGCTGGACTGGAGAGCCTTTCGACCAGGTCCTGATCATTTTCCCTATACGATCAGCAAATCCGCTTTGGCTGCAATGACAAATTCCCTGGCTGTCAGTTTGGCACCCCGCATAACTGTTAACGGAATTGCTCTAGGTGCTATCTTGCTCCCCAGCGATGGAGGTGATGAAGAATCGATCTTAAAATCAGTACCTAACTCCCGCTGGGCCAGATTGGAAGAGATTGAAGAAACTATTATGTTCTTTTTGACTGGACCCGATTACATTACTGGCGAAGTTATTCATTTAGATGGAGGCAGGCACCTGGTGTAAAGGGAATTTATTTGAAGGAGCAAAAATAATGGACAAGGTCATCATTAAAAATTTAGTCGCCAGGGGAATCATCGGTGTCTATGACTGGGAGAGAGCAAAACCCCAGGAAATCCTTATTAATATCACCCTGTTTGGCGCTCTGGAAAAAGCTGGAATAAGCGATAACATCGAGGACAGTATTAACTACAAGACCATATCCAAAGGAGCCCAATCCCTTGCTGAAAATTGCGAAAGATTGACTGTCGAAGCCCTGGCTGCTGACATCGCAAACTACTGCCTGGAATCTGCCGGCGTGCAAAAGGTAGTTGTCCGGGTAGAAAAGCCCGGAGCTGTTCGTTTTGCAGAATCGGTAGGGGTAGAAATTGAACGCTCAAACTAGACCGGTGCCTAAAAAGGTTCTGCTAGGCCTGGGCAGCAACATAGATCCCGAATTCCATATCAATCAGGCCTTGGAGCGACTGGGAGATTTCCTCGAAATCGTTTCTCGGGGGTCGATCTGGAGCACACCAGCTTATGGCAGCAGAGGAGCTGATTACCTCAATCTTGCTGTTCTAGCTGTTACAAACCTGTCCCAGGATCAGCTAAAAACAGAAGTTCTTCAAATGATCGAAATGGAGTTAGGCAGGCGTCGTTCTGAAAATAAATATGCGGATCGCACTATTGATATCGATCTGATGATTTACGATGAACAGATCCTGGATCCCGAGCTTTGGACCCAACCCCATGTAGCCATACCCGCTGCAGATGTGCTTCCGGAGCTCAAAAGCCCTCATACTGGTGAAACAATTTCCCAGGCAGCTAAAAGATTACTGCCCGGGAACTCGTTCTCGAAGTATCAGGACCAGCAAACCGATCTCTCCTAGTTCTTAGAACTGAAGAGGCTTTGCCCCTCTCGAGATATTGTCTAAAAATTCCTGCCTGGTAGGCAGGTTCGTTCTAAATGCACCCGACATGGAAGACGTGGTCATTCTTGCATCGTGTTTCTTTACTCCCCGCATCACCGAGCAAAGATGCAATCCTTCCACAACAACCGCTACACCTTTAGGGTGCAAGAGTTCGTCCACCAGATCAGCAATTTGCCTGGTCATTCTCTCCTGGACTTGTAGCCTGCGGGCAAACATATCAACTATCCTCGGGATCTTTGAAAGTCCAATCACTTTTCCCTTGGGAAGATATGCTACATGAGCACGACCGAGGAAGGGCAGCATATGATGTTCACACATGCTGTAGAATTCTATATCACGAACGATGACCATCTCATCATAAGACACCTCAAATATGGCATCATTCAATACTTCCAATGGATCAGTTCGATAGCCGCTCAACAGCTCCCCATAGGCTTTTGCCACTCTTTCAGGCGTTTTTAATAATCCCTCTCTCTCAGGATCTTCCCCAACTGATTCTAAAATACTTCGAACAGATCCGATAATGGTTTCCTGGTCAATTGGGTCTACAAATAGTCCGGCTATCCTCTCTAGGATCTCTTCATTTTCATGCATGTTCTTGACTCCGAAATATTATTGTTTGGCTTCAGGTTATTTCCGGCTGGATCAAACCCAGGCTGCCATCATAGCGGCGGTAAAGGATGTTTACGGTTTCAGTTTGTGGGTTATAAAAAACAAAGAAATTTGTATGACCCAGGAGTTCCATTTGTTCAATCGCCTCCCATTCATCCATGGGCCTGAGGGGGAATTTTTTTCGCCTGACAATTACAGGTATGTCTTCCAGGTCATCATCCTCAACCAGAAACTCTTCCTCTTGCGCCAACCCCTGTTTCCAGCGTTGATTCCGTTTACCTTTATATTTTTTAATTCGTCTTTGTAAAGTATCAACGGCCAGGTTTAGAGCAGTAACGATATCGGTTGACCTCTCTTCTGCCCGCAGGATAAAGCCTTTGCCTTGAACGGTGATTTGTACCACCTCCCGTTCATCAGCGCTGCGAGCATTTGTGGAGGATACCTCAACCCTGGCTTCAGTAATCTCATCCAGGAATTTATCCAAACCTGACACTTTTCGCTGAATTTGATCTGTTAAGTTCTCACCTATGTCAATATTTCGACCATAAATATTAACTTCAACTGTCATGAAAACCTCCTTTTAAGATATTGTACTCGATTCACTTAAAGTCGGGTTGCCCGAGCTACCGAAATTCCATAAACCCTGGCAGCACCAGCTTTTTTCAATGCCCCGGCACATGAATCCATGGTTGCACCAGTCGTTATAACATCATCGATCAATAAAATTGATTTACCTGAAACTATTTCAGCCCGGGCTGTAAATACATCCTTTACATTATGGATCCGCTCTTGGTGGGACAAGCCCACCTGGGGACGGGTAGATCTGAATTTTGAGATAGTTTTTGATGAATATTCGATTCCCGAAACCCTTGCAAAAGGGACCGCCAAATATTCAGATTGGTTATACCCTCGGGCTCTTACCCTTTTTGGATCCAATGGTATTGGAGATACCACATCAATCTTCCAGCTCTGCTGTTTAAAGACTTTATAAATCTGCTCAGCCAGGAGATCAGCTAATCCAAAATTATTGCTATATTTCAAGTTCTGGATGGCTCGTTGGATTGGGCCGCTATATTCTGACCAGGAACGCAGCCCAGTATACCTAGGAGGATCGGTTAAACATTGCTGGCAGATCATACAGCTTGAGTTCCGGTTATGGTCTCCGCAAATCGAACAAATTTCCCCCTTGATCGGAGGAACTTTTCCAAGGCACTCCAGGCAGAATCGAACCCCCCAATCTCCGCACCCAGCGCAGCTTGGGGGAAAAACAATATCCAAAATTTTCCATAAAAATGGATGAGTTTGCAACCACACGTTCAATTCCCCCTTAAAAATCAATGTTTTCTATAGTTTAGCCAAACATGCCAGCCAAAGCAGAATCCTTCAGCTGCAAGCCAGCGGGACCCAGCAAGATGATCAAAAGGGATGGAAAGATCAACAGCGCCATCGGGAAAAGCATTTTGACAGGTGCCTGTTGGGCTTTCTCTTCCGCAATTTGCCTTCTTCGGACTCGCATCTGATCCGATTGGATCCGTAGAACCTTGGCCATACTGACACCCAGCTGTTCACTTTGGATTATGGCAGCTACGAAGCTGGTCATTTCCGCAATTCCTATTCGATCAGCCATATTTCTCAACGCAATACGCCGCACATTGCCAAGTTGGATTTCCCTTAATGAGCGTTCAAATTCATCAGCCAGAGCATCTTCCCATTTTTCGGCAACACGGGACATGGCTGCATCAAACCCAAGCCCGGCTTGGACACAGATTGTCAACAGGTCCAATGCATCAGGCATTGACTTCCTGATCTCGTCCTGGCGGCTGGTGATCTTGCTCTGAAGTAATAATTGGGGCATGTAAAACCCTATCAGGGAAAAGACTCCCGTCATCAATAATTTCCTTCCCCAGGTCCAGTCCATAGAGCCCATTGAAAACACTAAAAGCAGCAGCCCCCCCACTCCAACAGCGGCGATAAAACGAGATGCCCAGAAAATTGTCGGATCGATACCGGGAGGATTACCAGCTAATTCCAATTTCCTTTCGGTTTGTTCAATAGCATTTTGGGGTGTGAATTTTTCAGTTAATTCTCCGATCTTTTCGACAATAGGTACAATTATGCGCTCTGTTATAGGTTGGGATAACTCGATCTCTTCGAGAGTTGCTTCCTCACCCCGGGCAATATAATCATTCAGGCGGTCATCAAGAGGGGATTGATCCTGACGGTTCCTGAAGCCCACGATCACCAGCGCTGCAGCCAGAATAACTATCAGACCAATAAATATCCAGATATAGATGTTCACTTTTTCTCTCCCAAATCTTCAGTTTCTATCAAATGCCCATCTTGAGGTGTTTCATCCTTGCGCTTTCGCGAGCCGACAATGACCAGAGCTAATCCTACCGCAACCAGAATACCAATAAAAACTACCACACCAATAATAATTATGACAGAAATACTCACACTTTTCTCCTGGGTCTTTAGACTTCAATATCCGCCAGTTTATTCATTGCCAAATAGCCAGCGCCAACCATTATTCCCGCCAAACCGAGCATAATGCCTCCGCAGAGAAGGTTTCCCGGCTTAAAGAATGTCATCAAATAATCCCTGTTAGCAAACCACAATAAACCCATCAAGATCAACGGGAGCATGGCCAGGAACCGACCAGAATATATCACCTGGGATACCAGAACTTTGATTTCACCTTTGATTTTAATTCTTTCTCTGATCGTATAGGATATCGTATCCAGAATTTCTGCCAGGTTGCCCCCCACTTCGCGCTGGACATTGATAGCAGTGATGATCAGGTCGAGGTCATCACTCGGGATCCGACGATGGAGGTTATTTAGGGAATCTTCCATCCCAATACCTAGCTGCATCTCTTTTACCACTCGGGCAAATTCTACTGATAGAGGCTCGGGCAGTTCTTTGGAGACAGCTTCCAAGGCCTGCATGGTTGAATATCCAGCCCGGAGACCGTTAACTACCAGGTTTAACATATCGGGAAGCTGGTTGCCAAATGTAGTCAGCCGTTTATTTTGCTGCCGGCGCATATAGAATCTGGGTGCCATAGACCCCAGCACGGCGCCGATCAAGGCAGAAACGATATTTTGTCCCCCGATCGCCCAGGCAAAAAATCCCAGCAAAAAAGCTGCTATCACCATAGCAGAAACATATTCTGCGGGACGAAGTTTTAAATCAGCTTGGGCAAGGTTGGTAGCGATCTTATCCCCAAATTTGGATCCTTCCAGGCGTCTGTCTACCCATTCTGCAAATACAGACGTTTTCTGTTCTTTTGCCAAGGCAACTGCATCTTCAAATTCTTCCTCGACATAATGGGAAAAACGATCATCCAGAACGGATTGTTCATCCCTGACAGTGATTACGATACCAACCACCAGCAGGATACCTGAAATTACACCGCCGATTATTAGAATTGTTGTCATTGAGACCAGCCCTAATCGCAGATCAAATGATTATTGAACACCACGCTTGGAGAATATTGAAGGCGGCAGGTGAATACCGTGAGCTTCAATCTTGTCCATATACTTTGGCCGCAATCCAGTCGGGATCAGTTCCCCAAGCACTTTCCCGTCCTCGATAGCTGTTTGTTCAAAACGGAAGATATCCTGCATGGTGATAACGTCACCTTCCATGCCAATCACTTCAGTTATATTAACAACTTTTCTGGTTCCATCTTGCATCCGGCTCTGATGTACGATCAGATCGATAGCAGAGGCGATTTGCTCTCTAATAGCCCTCACCGGCAGGTCCATGCCAGCCATCAACGCCATGGTTTCAACACGCGAGAGTGTATCCCGCGGTGAGTTGGAGTGGGCTGTGGTCAGGGATCCGTCATGACCGGTGTTCATCGCCTGGAGCATATCCAGGGATTCTTCGCCACGGATCTCACCCACGATAATCCTGTCAGGCCTCATACGCAGGGTATTGATCACCAATTGACGGATCGTAACCTCTCCCCTGCCTTCAATGTTTGGCGGCCGGGATTCAAGTGTTACCACATGGTCCTGTCTCATTTGAAGTTCTGCAGCGTTTTCAACAGTGATGATCCTGTCATCGTTAGGAATAAATCCAGACAAGACATTCAAAAGAGTAGTTTTACCCGAACCAGTACCTCCAGAGATGATGACATTAAAACGTGATTTCACAGCCGCTTCTAGGAAAAGCACTGCGCTGGGTGTCAACGATCCAAAATCGATCAGCTGTTCCACCGTAAATGGATCCTTGGAGAATTTTCGGATTGTCAAACAGGGGCCGATCAGCGAGATCGGTGGAATAACTGCGTTGACACGGGAACCATCAGGCAAGCGGGCATCAACATAAGGACTTGATTCATCAATCCTCCTGCCCAGAGGTGCTACGATCCTGTCGATGATCCGCATCACATGTTCATCACTTTCAAATGTAATGGGAGCCCGAAGAATTTTTCCGGCCTTTTCAAAATAGCAGCTTTTAGCACCATTCACCATTACTTCAGTGATGTCATTGTCTTCCAATAAGGGCTGCAGAGGACCAAACCCGAGAATTTCCGCCGCAATCTGTTCGAATAAACGGTGTTTTTCCTGGCGGGAAAGCACTATGCTCTCTTCAGTAAGTATCTGTTCAAATAGATCCCGAATCGTCCCCCGAACTTTTTCTACTTCAGAGACATCTATCGATGGATCCAGTTCAGCAAGCAGACGATTCTGGACTCGAACCTTTAAGTCCGCGTAGGTTTCATCCTGGGCATCTTTACGGGGAGGTGAAACTCTCCTGGCCTCGAGGGTTCCCAATCGGGATCCGCCACCAACCAGTGAATCATCTTCATCGCCTGTTTTTTTACCCTGTTCAATTCTCTTTAGTAGTGACATAAATATTATCCTAAGCCTAAGTAGTACACAGACACAAGTCGATTAATCATCAATTATTTGATGTTCTTCCAATTGAGCTAATCGTTCACGAACTTTTCCAACAAGTTCCAGAATGCTTTTGCCAATTTCTTTGGATTTACCTTCGCCAAGCATAAATGGAACTCCCCGATTAACGCCCGGGACAACCACTTCTTTGTCTTCAATGATCACAGAGGCCACTTTATGGCCAAGATTGTGGCCAACTTTTTCCGGTGTAATTGCAATGGTTTTATCAAATCGGTTCATCAGCAATAATATTTTATTCTTGTGAACTCCCAGAGTGCCCAGCAGATTTAGCATGGACCTGGTATTGATAATGGCCGGTATATCTTGAGACGAAACCATTACCAGCAAATCGCAAGCGTCTAGGGTATCGAGGGTCACATCAGACAATCCCGAATCCACATCGACAATCACGTAAGCGTAAATGCGAGCCAGGAACTGGAGCACCTTGACAACTTGCTGACCGGTAACACGTTCTGCATCCTCGGGGTGAGGTGGTGCAGATACGATATCAATACCTGAGGTTTTATGGTGCAAAACAACATCTTCGACGAGCTCTGTATCCAGCTGATCTACATTGGGAGTCAGATCAACAATCGATGTTCTGCCGCGTTCATTTAAGAAAACCTGGACATCTCCAAATTGCAGGTTGGCATCGACGATCACAACGGGAGTTTCCGGGCTGTGAAGTGCGACTGCCAGGTTAGTGGCAATCGTAGTTGTCCCTACCCCACCCTTCGGGCTATAAACAGAGATGATCTTTCCCAAACCAGAGAGCTGGATCGTTGTGCCTCTTGCATCAACCAGATTACCAGTTCCCCGACCAATAAATTTCACTTCGGATCGGATAGCTTTTGCTTTCTCACCAGCTCGGCGTATTACCGATACCAGTTCATCGCTTTTGGGTGGTTTGGTAAGAAAATCCCGAGCTCCTGCGAGCATGGCCCGCCGCATATAGTTTGTGTCTCCCTGAACTGAAAGGATGACTATTTGCGAAACCGGGGCCTGTTCCTGGATGCGCTCTGTGGCTTCAATGCCGTCCATATCGGGCATATTGATATCCATCAAGACCACATCAGGATCTAACGCGATGGTTTGTTTGATCGCGTCGGCTCCTGTCCTGGCTGTTCCAACGACATTAATGTCATTTTCAAACTGCAGGAGCCGGGCCACATTTTTTCTGGTTTCTTCCTGGTCGTCAACGATCAGGACGTTATACATTTCTTCAGCCATGTATGCTCTTTGCCTAAGCTAATTACCTAAATAAATCTTAGGGTGTCGGCGCGGGTGCTTCATTCGTTACGCCTGGTTCCGGGACCCGGTCTACTCTGGGCGCTAATCCGTAAGGTAGTTTTCCAGGTAATGGAATCAGATAATCATCCAAAAAATACTGCAAGGAAGCTGACTCTGTATCAATCACGGTGTTGTCGCCAGCGGATCTCAATGCGAGGGTGAGCTTTACACCACTTTCGATCAAATATGTCAGATTGACAGCTTCCTGGGGAGTGACAATTAAGGTGATGTTATCTGGAGGTGATTCTTCCACAACTGGAGCAGCCTCGCCATCCACGGGCGGTGCCGGAGCGGCCGGATCAACCATCGGCTTGGCTTGCTCTTCAAAATTAAAATCGCCCACATGGAGGACAGTGGCACTGGGTATGATGATCTGAGTGATCAATCTGGGTCGTTGTGGTTCAGAGGGAACTACATATACCATCTCTTCAGTTAACTCGCCATCTCTCTCAGCTCGTCCATAGGTTCCACCTGTTGAGGTTACCTCTGACGATAAACGAGGAGGCCCTCCATCCGACGAGATGCCGATGCTCGATCCATAGACCAAAGCAGTACCGTTGGGAAGCATGGTCTGGAAATCAGCATCGAGGTCAATGAATTCCAGGGCAGCGATCACAACAACACGATCGCCCGGCCTTAACGCATAGGAGACACTTGCGAGGCGGTTGATCGGGATCGACTTAGCGACCATGCCTTCAGGGATGGACAAGGATGCGACTGATCCATCCGTAGAGAGCTGCGCTGCACTATCAACTAGCATATTGACTGTCAGTGGAATACCGCTGTCCAGGTCAAATTTGGCCTGCCGGCCAACCACCTGGGCCAGGTCAGTAAACATTCCCGCGATGACCAGATCGCGAGGTAGAGGAATCAAGCCCAAGACTGTTTCATCGAGTACTGTTCCCCGGGGTGCTCTCTGGGTGATCACGACGATATCCACGCGGTCAGGAATGACCACCTCCGCAGGAGAATCACCGGGACCAGAGGAGCTAAAGAAATTTGTGTAAACCAAATATCCACCAACAACCAATAAAACAAGTATCAAACTCAAGTACAGGAAAACCCTTCCGCGTCGCATATCATCCTCCTAACTTGTTACCTGAATAATCCACCCTTATTTTACCTTATAAACTATAGCAATCTATTGCGTTCAATTCTCTATCATAGTTTAACTGATAAAGCATATTTTTCCCATCCAAGCAAATAACAATCCTGTCAGGTGGCGATCGTTATCAAGATCTGGCTAGATAAGCAAAACCCCACCGGGTGGTGGGGTTTAGCATCTGTGACTAAGTAGGCGGTCACTCGCCTAGAACCTAGACGGTTCGTTTAGATATTTCCAACGATGTTGCTGAAAATGTTGCCAATGGCTGGGCCAAGCAGAGAGAGGATAACAATCACTACAACTGCGACTAAAACAAGAATGAGCGCATACTCTACGAGACCTTGGCCTTTTTCTTTCGGTGCGAATAACATGGTTTTACCTCCTGTTTAGAATATTGTTTTTCCGTCGAGGTGTATGCGTACCTGTCAGGTAGTAGGCATTATAAAGAACATCATTTCAAAAAGCAATAAGCTTTTCCTTACAATTCTGCAAATACATCCTGCCCTTCAGTAGCGAGAGGAATTGTAAATCCGATCCGGGTTCCCTGGCCAAATGCAGTATCGATATTAAATTCACCTTTAAGGATATCAACCCGGTCCTTAATGACTTTGATGCCCATGCTTTTTTCCATGGCCTGTTCGACATTAAAACCAGCACCATCATCTTCTACGTCAATTACAACCCGTTCTTCATTAGTCTCAATATGCACCCTGATCGAATTTGCTTTACTGTGCCGGGAAGCATTTCCTACCAATTCCTGAACAGCCCGGAAGATCATAATCTCAAGGTATCCGTCCAGCCTTCTTTCGGTTCCAGAAGCAGTAAAATGGACCTCCTGTTGGTTTTGTTCCTTAAAAGCTTCGAAATAATGCCGCAGAGTGGGAATCAATCCCAGGTCATCGAGCATCATCGGCCGAAGTTCAAAGATGAAATCCCGAACTTTAGAGAAGGTATCGTTAGCAACAACTTTCAGTTCATCGAGTTCATCACGGGCCTGATCCAGGTCCACATCAAATAAACGCTGGGCGATCTCAACTCGGAGAATAAAATTCGCCAGGGCTTGGGCCGGACCATCATGCATTTTATTGGATAGATTGTGGCGTTCCGCTTCCTGGGCTTGAATGACCGATTCGATCAATTCTGCTGCATTCAGTTCAATTTCTCCCGCTTCAAGGAGAGGCGTGCGGTCCAAAAATCCATTCATGTCCTGCATCTGCATAATAAAATCTTGCAAATGCACTTGTTCTGATTTTAATTTATCCATCTGTCCCCGCATTACAAATAGACGCTGCTGGGCTTCAAGGGCTTCATCATACGTATCCCTGACTGCCCCGGCGGGAAATTTTTCAGTATTTTCCTTGATATTTCTGATCTTGGCTGAATGGGCAATATTCTTCTGGGCCAGCTTGTCAACTTCAGCCTGGCTTTGTTTGATCTTTGTGGTGATCCCGGTCAACTGCTGCTCTGCCTGCTCTATTTTTTGATCGATCGATTCCTTGAGCTGCTGAGTTGTTAATTCGTTTTTGGCAGATTTATTCAGAACCATATTATTTACTCCTGCTCAGGCCATTCTACCTTGAGAGTATAGCATAGGTAATCCGCCCGAGCAATTCATGACTTTGTTAGGTTGTTATATTTCCTGCTGCAGTTTCATTTCCATATATATACTGTCATATTATCCATTCCGAACTGGCCTGCAAATTCACCTTCACTGGTATACACTGCTGTCAAATCTGCCACCAATTCTGGATACCAGCTCGGAAATGTGACCAGATAGTCAGCTTTCTCCTGGTCTAAATACTTTCTGATTTGATCTTCGTCTCTTATAAACGGGATCACATCGGGCGAAATCAATCCAGCTAAATCAAGGATCCTGCGGTTTGAAAAATACCCCAGCGCGCCTATATCATGAGCAGCCAGGACGACATTTTCTTCCAGATTCGCATCAATCCAATCGGCTGTTCTGACCATTTCAGTATTAATAATCGCAACATCTGTGCCGTAAGCACTAATTCCCATCACAAAAAAGATTCCCAGAACCAAGACGATGGAAATCACCCAGGCTTTTTTCAAGAGGGGCTTCCATCCGGTTTCAGGATTCCCAGAGTTAAACTGATCCACTCCAATCGCTCCGATCAGGTAAGCAATCGGCAAGGCCGGCATAATATATCTGCCGTGCTGGTACACAACTGGCAACTTCCAGGCGTAGATTCCGATATATCCCAAGGACCAGATCACAGCAGCAAGTATTTCCCATTTTTTGATTTTGACCGCATTCTTGACCTGGAGAGCCAGGCCCGGTAGCAAAAGGATTCCAACCCCAGTGATGAACTGCAGGGAAACCTTCAAATATCTTATCAGGATAGTAGTTTCTTTCAGGACCGCATATTCTGCTTGTTTGGCGTAAAACGTATTCGGCCAAATATCGCCCGCGACGATCCAATTAAAGATGAAATATGTTGCCAGTGAGATTGCCAACCAGCTGCTAAAAAACAGTAAATTTCTCAGCTTTTCCCGGCCGTCATCATGCCTTAAAAACAGCACAAACAAAGCCGGTCCGACCAAAGTCAATCCATCCGGACGAACCCAAGCCGAGAAACCTATCATGAGTCCTGGTATCCACCAATCATCGCGGTTTGAAAAAACCCAGTTAAAGAAAATCAATGTGAACAGCATCAACAAAATAGTTTCCATGCCTGACAATGCCGCCCAAACCACGTGCCACTCCAGCGCCAAAAGCATTCCGGCAGCCAAAGCGATCTTTGGTTTTCCAGGAGCTATTTTGTTTACTGCCTGGTAACCTGCAACCGAAACCCCCCAAAGCATCAGGAAGCCCAGTGTAAATGTCCCAAGCAGCGCCGGGACCCGCAGGAAATAAATCACCGAAAGCAACAATCCCCAGACAGGGCCAGTTGAGCCGCCGGATAGATCATTTCCCTGGAAGAACCACTGGAAACTATTTGCGAAATTCCTGGCGAAAGTATGGTGGATCCAGGCATCGTCAAGGGGAAATCCCCAGCCTGCCAGCCGATAATTCAGCAGCAGATATAATGCGCAGGAAATCAGCGAAACAATTCCCAGAAAGAAGATATCAGCTCGATTTGACCTTTCCATAATATTTATTATTCAGGAATCATAAAATAATGTACACCAGATTTTGTTTCTAAATAGATCAATCCCTCCCCCCCGGCGGGGTGGAGATACAACTCCTTCAAAGCAGCTGGATGGTTACTATCCAGTATCAAATAACGGGCTTGATATTTGCCAGCGACATACAACAGATCATCCAGGGTTCCACTAGGAATTACAATCGCAGACCTTCCAGAAACAGCATAGTATCCGGGAGGATTATTCAACATAACCAGATCAGACTCCCCTCCAGGATAGTTCTCCAGATTTTGGGCGATTTCTGACAGATCCCGGGCACTCCGATTCCAGGCCGGTTTATGGATATCCGCTCCAATTACTCTCTCAGCTAGGGTAAATCCGGTTAATCCCATCAACACCAGGATCAGTGAGGCACCCAGAACCAGGCTGGCTTTTTTGCCATTCCAGTCACGCTTTTTTATCCCCCAATTGATCATTATAATAAAACCTTCTGCAGAAAGAACCCAAATCAGCGGCTGAATAGCTGTTCCTGAATGGAAAAATCCTCCTCTTGAACCCGCAAATGGAAAGATGACGGTCATGACAACCAGGATAATCAACCAGGCAGCCAGGCCAATCTTGACCAGGCTGCTCCGCTGGCCCCAGATCGCGCCTGCCACCGCCAAAGGCCCTAAAATAATCTGCCCCTGGACAAACAGACTTGTTCTAAGATTGATTTTTAGAGCTTCCCAAATACTTAGGAAAATTTTTCCAATCCCCTGATCGAACCACCTGGCATAACTCAATTTATCTGGGTAAGGATGAAATAAGTCGTTATATTCGGTCAGCCATAACATCTGGGTGCTGCTGGCAGGCATGATTTCTCCCAAATTTAACCAATTTCGAATAAACCAGCTTGACATCACCAGTAAATACCCCAACAGCATCCATCCAGCATCGCGGGCCTTCCCCTTGGAGTCGAGCGCGATCGACAAACCTCCAACCAATAGCCAGCCGACACCATCCGCTCTCGAAAGATGGAAGGTTCCAATTACCAATCCCAGTAATAAATATCGAGCTTTAAGTCCCTGGTCTTGGAGGATCAAAAAGAAAACTGTCCCGAGCAGCAGCATTAAACCAAAAGAATCCGTTGTTGTTAAAAAAGGAGTGTAAAGAAATGGAAAAACTGCCATCAACCCTGCCAGCACAGCCGCTGTTTGATTTTTGGTGTAATTCCAGGCCAACTTAATTATCAATAAAGAACTGACCGTTGCAAGGGCAATATTTATAATCCTGGCTGCAAAAAATGACTCTCCTGCCATCAGGATACCCGAGGCTGCCAGCAACGCCGGAAGAGGCATCCAAAATGTAAAACCAGCCTGCGGCATAGACGCTGGATTGTTTAAATAATTCCAGATAAAAGGTTCTTCCAGGGAGTTATTATTGGCTATGCGCAGTCCCATCGAATAATAATATTCCGCATCCATATATCCTGGAGAAGATTGAAAATACGCAAAACCCCCTAATATCCCAAGACTCAAAAGCCCGATCACCAGGTACCATTTCCAACTCATAAATCCTCAACCAGAATATTCCCCGTTGGAGAAATCATCCACCACCGGATCCAGTACAGTCCCAGTACAGCAAAAAGCGGGACAGGAATGAACATAATCGAGCTTTGTATGGGCTGATAGGATCTTTGGATGGTAAATATGAACAAGATCCAGGGAACCACCAGCAACCCTGTTAACATAATCCACGTGAGCCAAGCAGACCGATCGCCCCAACGTTTCTCAAGCACTGCCATGATCAAGATCAGTACCGGGAACAAAAGAATAAAATTTCCCGGGTCGGTCTGGATCCCTATCCACTGGCTGATAACCAGGGTTAGGAAACCTGCCCACAGGAAATAGGCTTGATTTCCCCTGCAAGCCCTCCAGGTCTCGGTAAGTAGTACCAGAGCAAGTGTTATTGCCAATCCCCATTTCAGCAGGCCTGCCTGGCCAGGGAACCATTCCGCGAGCGCGGCTGCCAGAGTGCCGGCCGGGTTATAGGCGGGATAGCGCAATACCTCCCATAGATTTTGGAGGACCCAGTTGGGAATAAGACCAAAAGCCAAACCTGACAAGATCACCATTCCCGCCCCAAACCAGATAAAGATTTTCCAGCGCTTTTGAGTTGCTGACCAGATCAAGATATACAGGATCAGCAAAACTACCAGATGGGGTTTTATGGTCGTAACGGCCAATAACAATCCAGCTAATTCATCATTTCCGGATTTTATATATGAAAACACTGCTGTGATCATCAGCGCGATCAGGATCACAGCATTTCCATTTACCAATGCCCTGACTGCGTGATACCAGATCAAAGAGAATAACAAAACAGCCGCCTGGATCCAGACAGCAGGTTTCCAATCAATAAGATCAAATACCAAGAATGTCATAGCTAACAAAGCAATTTCCAACACAGTCATCCAGACTGCCCTAGCGACCTGATAGTTTTCAATTATTGAAAAAGGCGCAAATAGAAATACCGAAAAAAGGGGATAAGCAACCCGGAGTTCATGTTCTATCCCCTGGGCTGGATGTCCGTAGGCGGCCATTTGAATGCGTAAAGCGACCTCATCGCTGTAGGGACTCAAATTTTCATAAATAATGGCTCGGGTGCCCACATAATGGACCAGGAAATCATTACCCCCGGGGTTATTGCTGGAAAATTGGTAATTTACCAGATATAAACCCACGATCAGCAATAGTCCCAGGCTAATTACCAATCCAATTTCAACATACCGCGATAATTTAATATTCACTTGCGATTTGTTCCTTCCGTCAAGCGGATTTTTCCTGTTGTGACCTGGTAAAAACGAATACCCAAGAGAATTATCAAGGCTGTCCGGATTGGAATTAGATAAGGAAGAGCCCAGAAATAACCCCTGCTCAATAATACAGGCCATTCAAGTAAATGAATTAGCAGCAGCACCACCGAAAACAGTATCCCTTCCCGCTCTGGCAAACCCAGCAGTGTGAACGGCAGCAAGAATAGTATCCACTGCGGACTATAACCTGGGCTCCAGAGATAGAAGATCACCAGGGTCAGGCCCACAAAAGGCACCAGCCAAATTCGCGGGTCAGGGTTCGACCTGATCAAAAGGGATAAACCCAAACCTCCCAAAACCGCCAGGCTTATCAAAGGAGAGATCAGGGCCGGCCGGCCTGTTTTATACAACGCCGTTTCAGGGACCAGCCGATCGATTGAGGGATCAAAATTCCCTGTGCCAGTATTCCCATCCAGCAGAGCCCAGATGGTTTCCCAGGACCCTTTATTGACCTGGGAAAAGAGGGATGCCCTTGTGAAATCGGCATTTACCAGGAATAAACCTGCCCAGACCGCAGCAACCAGCGTGATAACGATGATTGTATTCCGCAAAGCAGTTTTTGCCGGCCTGATCTTCCAGATCGCAGGCAGGACAAGAAATGGGAATAATTTTATCAAGATCCCTAAACTCAACGCCAGGCTGGCAGGCAGATCCTTCTCTGTCAGCAGCCAGTAAATACCTAAAAGCATAAAATATACTGCCAGGGGATCAAAATAAGCCCAGCTGTAAAACAGCCCGATAGTTAGAAAGATATAGACCAGGATCCTTTTGGAAGAGATCCAATCTGGATTCATGATCCGTTCAAGTTTCAACATTACGATTATCGATCCAGATTGGACTAAACTGAGCACCAGAGCCATGAGATAGCCGTAAGCAATTTCTCTGCCGTTTACTAGAAGATATATTATTCTGTTGATAAATGGGAAAACTGGAGGAAATTCTGTCCAATAATCAAGGAATGGCCATCCCAGACCTGCTTGATAATAGAAATTCCAAAAATCGCCCAGGCCGGGGATAATATCATAGGGTGATGACAAAAACAGTATAAATCTGGCCAGAAAAAAAGCCCCCCCAATCCAGAGATCATTTGAATTGCCGGACAATCTGCTTTTGTTCATTGACTAAACCTTGTTGATGTCCGAACTCGAATATTTCACTTTGAGCAGCCCAAATCGGTATTCTTTGAATTTCCCTCAAGTACCGGCCCGTGTTTAACCACGATCAGATTGTATTTGTTAACCATGTCATCATCCCCCTGTTCGCAATACCAATTTTGGAGGAATTCTACTGCCCGGAAAGCCTCTTGGGTGTAAATCGGTAGTATACCGCCAGGCAGCAAATCTTGTGGGAAACTATTCTTGTAGTATAAATACCAGCTATATTGAGTCTCTCCCATTTCCCCAATTCCATAAGATGTCGTCCTTTGCAGCAAATCGGCCGCATTCTCATAAGCTGCTTTGGCTGCAAACAAATCAGAACGCTTAAGAGCCAGATCACCTAAAGCTATAAATATCTTTAATCGTAAAGCATTATTGGTGGAGCCCATCCAGCGGGCTGTCTTAAGAGCTTTCTCAGCCTTGATCAAATCGCCAGTCTCTACATAAATTCTGCCCAGCATTAAGTGGGCTTCTGGATTGTTGAAAACATCGATTGTTCCGAGAGCATCTAGGGCCAATTGATATTCCCCTGCTTGGAAATGTTCCCAGGCCCGTTCTAATTCAGGATCCCAGACTGTATCAGTTGGCCGACCCGAAGAAATCCAATCCTGGTAGATCTCCAATCCAGGTGAGCTTTCCTGAATTAGCGGCTGGGAAATCAATTCTGGAGAAAGCGCTAAGGCCTGCTGAAAGGCATTTCTGGATTCAGTCATCCGATTGAGAGTTTCATATTGGCGGGCAATCAATAACCAGAAAACGGGTTGTTTAGGTGACAGCTCAACACCTTGTTGAAAAGCGTATAAAGCTTCCGTATTATCGCCCTTGGCGAGGTATAGAAGGCCCAGATTAATCCAGTTGACACTATACCGATCTTCTATTGCCAAACCTGTTTGATAGGCATAAAGACCCTTCTCGAGGCTGGATATGTCCACCAAAAGACCGCTCTCGTCTAGAGCTTTCAATCCATACGCCTGTCCGGCTTGAAACCAGTAAAGTGCATGACCTGGAGCGTTTTTGTTCAGCTCTTCAAAAGAATTTGCTGACTGCGCGAGATCCCCTTCGCCTGCATAGGCCAAGGCCCTTTCGTAGAGTTTGATTTGCTGATTATTGAGATAGAGACAGGCAACAATAAAGACCAGTAAACCTGCCAGCAGAATATTCTTGAAAGATCGGAAATCTTTTGTACGCTCTGCATTAATGCCAGAATGGATCTGGGCTATCAATATTCCAGGCAGGATCAGTAGCACTGGCAAAGTTTGGGGAGTTTCAAAAATGGAGTGAGCTCCCATTCCTGCAAGCGCAGCAGCCAACCCACTAAGTTCGACTTTATTCAAATATTGATGGGATCTCCAGGATTTCCAAAATGTGGCTATCAGTGCAGAACAATAAACAACTAAACCGATCAGACCGACTATCCCTTGTTCTCCCGCGATATTGAGATAATAATTGTGGGCATGGGCCAACAACATATTGGGCGGGATCGATTCTACTTTGAGATACTCAGTTCCATAAGTGAATAGACCGTTACCCGCAAGGATATTTCTGCTAAACATATCCCTGGCAACTATCCAAATATAATCCCGGGAACCGAAGATATTGTTCCAGTCCGTTGGATGGGTTGGATGGCTTGATTGCCATTTCAGCAAAATCACCAATCCACCCACAATACCAAGTCCGATAAAAACCCCCAAACCCATGAGCCAGCGTTTTTTCAGCATGCTGGAAACAAATACCTTGATCCTCTCCAGGTTTGATGCCAAGTATCCCAAGGCAAACACTGTTAATGCCACAAAGGTTCCCAGCCAGCCGCCCCTTGAGGAAGTGAAAAATACCAGCACAAAGGCCAGGAGCAGCCAGGCACTTAAAAACGCTTTGCTTAGGATTTGTTTTGCCAAGAAGAATGCAGCCAGCGCCAAGGGAATCAACAGGTTCAGGTATGCAGCCAAGAAATTGGGGTGGCCTAAGAATGCTCGGACCCTGTAGGTTGCTGGTGGAATATATTCTCCAGGGCCTGCAATCTCCAACCATCCTCCATACCAGATCACAAGTTCACGTATCCCAAAAAATAAGATGAACCCGCTGGTTAACAGCAGGACTTTGCTGATCAAATGAGGCGATAAGCCCCGCCGAATCAAGTCTTCAAAAAGGTAATAAATCAGGACTGCTGAAATAAGAATATTTAAGCCGATCAGGCTTCGAACAGGATCGACAGAAAAATAGGTTGAGATTCCTCCTGATAGGATCATTATTGCTGCGCCCAGATCCAATATCGAAAGCTCTCCCCCACCCTTCGTCAAAAACCGGAAAATGATCCAGGAAAAGCCTATCAGCGCAATGATTAGCAGATTAATCTTATTCAGGACAGGCAGCACCAGGCCATTAAAAGTGCCGCCGAGCAGAATTAGATAGCTAAATAGCAGGAAAAGTGCTGATTCCTGGGCCAAGTAGGCTATTCTTTCCCTGGAATTTTTTTGCACTAATAGGCCCCTTGACCGATGATTACTTTCCAGACAGTTATCACCAGGATCTTAATATCTAGCAGAATTGAATAATTCCTGATGTAGTAAAGGTCATCTTCTGTATGCAGGTGCATAGGCCGATCGCTTCGCCCCATGATTTGCCACCAGCCCGTGATGCCCGGCAAGATCGAAAACCTTTTATGCTGCCATTCTTCATATCCCGCGACAACCCATGGCAATTCAGGCCTTGGTCCCACAAAACTCATATTCCCGAGAAAGACATTGATCAATTGTGGAATTTCATCGAGGCTCGATTTTCTCAAGAATTTGCCTACACGGGTAATTCGAGGGTCATCGGGCAGTTTATGGCGCATTAAATCGACTTCATCCGGGATGTTATTTGCCGATGGTTTCTGATCCGCGCCTATAACCATGGTTCGGAATTTGAACATCTTAAATTTTTGTTCGTTCAACCCCACCCGTTCCTGGATAAAAAATACTGGGCCCCCTCCATCCAATTTAAGGATAAGGGCAATAATCAACCCAATCCCCAGTATCAGGGGAGACAGCAATACCGCTAGCATCAGATCAAAGATTCGCTTAAGCAGTGTTTGGTGGTCTTTCAAAGCAGGAGCCCGAAGGTTCAACATGGGTATGCCGGCAAATTCCCCCACTTCGGCCCGGTGCAATATCAAAGAATAATAATCTGGAATAACCCACACCGTTACAGGCAGGTCATGGAGCTGCTGAACAATCCAATCTACTAGATCTGCTTTCTCCCGTGGCAAAGCGATAAACACATCGTTAATTTTTCCTTCAAGGACCGCTTCCCTGATACCTCCAAGGTCAGTGAGTGCACCACTAGTGGGGTCATCAGAAACAAAACCCTCAAAAGTCATATTCAGATGAGGATTTTCCAGGATCCTCTGCTTAATTTCTTGCCCGGTTTTGCCAATGCCCACAACAAGGACAGACCTTGAGTTTTCTGTTTTAAAACCTAACCGTATATATATCCAGGGAACCAATCTCCAGATGAAGGTTGCCAGGATCAATTGGGTCACAAATAGAACAAACAGCAATCTCGATATGTCGCGGAATGTAAAGTACAGAATTCCTGCCAGGGTCATAGCTGCCAAAGCAGACGCAAAAAACAAATTGGAAAATTCTTGAAATAACTGGGTATTCTTTGTAACGTCGTAGACCGAGGAATAAAACAAAATCCCTATCCAAACTACCAGAGAAATTATATATATTGTTGGCTCAAGCTCAATGGGCTGGGAAATTTCTTTTACAAAGCGAAATTGGTTAAAGACCGGTCTTAATAATGTCGACGAGATCAACGATAGTACAACAAAGATTCCATCCATCAGGATGGATAAGACGATGTAGTTTATAGAGAACCTTCTTACCATAAACTTTTCCTATCTGAGTCTTAGCTCAATTCCCAGGATTTCCCAAAAAACAAGTCAACCAAAGAGCGGGTAGCGGTTGTAGCGTTTCCATAACCTGGCCGGTTCCTGGAGCAATCGATACAACCTCTCTATGCCAACCCGCTGCGCCCAGGGAGGGCTCTGTTTTAGATTGCCTGCAATAAAATCAAAGGCTGCGCCAACTCCCATTAATATTGAAGCGCTCATGCGATCTCGGTCTTCAGCCATCCAGCGATCCTGTTCTAGAGAACCCAGGCCTACCCAGATTATATCCGGCGCAGCTAAATAGATCATAAATATCTTCCTGGCTGTTTGGTATATCAAATCATTCATGTAAATGACCAGATCGTTGAAATAAAACGAACAATCACTTAATGATTTGTGCCTTGAGCCAGTTTCTCTCCTGATCCGTCAATCCAATCAGATATATCAAAACACAATAAACAAACCCTGTGAACAAACCGCTTATCAATAACTTTGGCAGATCGGGCATCTCCAGGATCGAATTCGCTCCCAGAAGTATCAAAGCGAGAAAACTGCTGGAAGCAAAGACAATCAACCAGTTGCGATCATACGGCACCAGTTCATTTTTCTTTTTAGCGTAATAAATGCCTCCGCCCGCTAAAACAGCGTAGGTGATCAGCTGCGAAAGGGCTGCCCCATTAATCCCCAGCGTTGGCACCATGATAAGGTTGGTTAATAAATTGATAACAACTGCAACAAGGGTTACTTTTAACCAGCTCCCCTGGTTACCTGTCATAATCAGTAATTGGTCTACCGGTCCTTTGCTTATATTAACCAGTTGGGCCAAGCCCAAGATAACTAAAGTCTGCATCCCTGGCAGATATTGAGAACCAAACACCAGGCCGATCAATTCTCCCGGAAAAATAAAAATGAAAATAAGAACAGGGGCGCATAATATCAATACCCAGCGTGTACTGTCACGCATAATACTTAGCTGTTGATCCTGATCTTGTTTGTGGAAATTATCGGCCAGAAGCGGAGCCGAGATAGTTTTAAAAGCGCTAAGAACTGCTATGAACAAGGCTGAAATCAAAGAAACTGATTGATAGATTCCAGTATCCACCTCTGGCAGGAAATAACCTGTGAATATGCGATCTGCCAGGCTGATTATCGTCCCCAGCAAGGCCGGCAATGCTACTGGCAATGAATATACAACCAGTTTTTTTATAAAAGGTCTGATTTTTTCCCAGGATGTTCGAATTTGTATTGATTTGTTATTAGATACAAAAAGACTCAGGAACAAACTTAACCAGGTTGCCAGGGCAGATCCCAGAACATAATCATACAAATTCCCTTTCAAAATAAAAACCAGAAATATCGCCAGTAACGTTGTTCCCGGCAAAAAGATCTCCTCGATCAGGTTGGATCGCTTCATGTCCTTCGATACCCGGGTGGCAGAAGACAACACAGTTATTCCCGCCAGGGCGGGAATTCCTATTGAAAATCCCTTTAGGACTTCCTCTAAAGCTGTCTTATTAAACGCCTGGGCAATTGAATCTGCTCCCAGATAGACCAGAAAATTTATGATGCCACCGACAAAAAAGACAGTGATGAATGCTGACAAAACAATTTCCGTATATTTATTCTTGTCATTTTCCCAAATTTGAGATGAAAAATGGATTACCCCACTTTCTAAACCCAAGGTCGAGACAATGCCGCTCAGGCGAAAAAATATCCAACCGATCCCGTATAGACCGAAGAGATCTGGGCCCAGTATTCTGGCTAAAATGATCTGGCTTAAAATATAGAGGCCCCGACCGATGGCTTTTCCACTGATGTTAACTATGACTCCCCTAGCTAAATCTCCGAGGGATTGGAAATTTAATTTTTTTGCCTGATCCATAGTCATAAAGTATTCTCATCCTTGGTTGAAAGGGCGACCCAAATAAATGGAATGATATAAAACAGCTCACTCGAATATATTGTGGGGGTAACTGACACTGATCCGGCCAAGATGATGTAAATTAATAGCACAAAGAGGGACTTATAACCTAAATCCTCAAGCTTTGAGTCCAATTTTATTGTTTTGATTGCCAATGTGATCACGAATCCATAAGAAACAATTATGCCAATATATCCGTAATCAAAGATAGTTTGCAATAAATAATTATGCAAGCTAATATTCGATTTATTAATATAGCTTTGAAATTGAAAATTGTACTCGTCTACCACGCCTGATATCTCGTGACCTGAAGATCCATATCCAAAAATATGCATAACATTAAAATCATTTAAAAATTTTTGCGCAGCACCCCACACTATTCCGCGACCACTCAACACATCAGAATTTGTCCTTGAGATACGACTAAGGAATTTTAGGTTACTTAAGAATTGTGAATTCGAGAAGAAAAATCCCAAATGGCTAACCATAGACATGAGGACGAAACAAACCTTATTAATATAGTTCGTTAGGAGTAAACCTAAGGAGGAGATAATTGCAAATAGTATAGCTCCTCGAGAATCCGTGGTAAGCATGATAAATGTTGAAATAATTAACCCTAGGATTGACACGAACAACTGTAAATTCCATATTTTTTGATTTCTGAAATATTCAATTATCAGTGATATATTAATTACGAATCCTGCTCCTCCTACGAAACCAAATGGGTTAATGCTATTAGCCAATGGGTAATATACTCTAAAGAAATCAATACCAATAGAAGAAAGTAGTATAGCCTCAAAATTTTTTGTATAAATGTCTACTGGATTTTCAATTCCAACCAGCCACAAAACGATATTGATTGCTAGATATACATTTATGCCCTGTAATACGTGTATAAGGTAGGCTTTATGATTGCTTAGGAGAATTTTTCGGGCGGAGAGAGCAAAAACAATTAGTGTGATAACTTTGAATATCTGGACGAGAAGATATGGGTAAAGCGAACTAGTGCGATAGAATCCGATGACGATAAGACCAAAAAACAAAGCACCTGTAGTAAACAGTAATTTGTTAAATTTCAAAATCCGAAAAAAATATATCAGGCTTCCCAAGAATGCGAATATACAAATACAAACTAATACTATTTCCATGCATTGAAATAAAATATTCTCTCTGTTATTAAACCCATGAATAAAGATTGCCGACATGAGTATAAACAACCCGCTAATATTTACTACAAGTGCTATTTGGATTAAAGTATTTGACCAAAACCTCGGGAGTTTTTTTAAGATAATTGTTTCTGGTAAGTGATTCATGCTAATCACATACCAAAACGGCATTAAAGCTATGATTATTAACCAAGGATTACTTTCCAAACCAAATATTCTTGGAAGTCGTATTAATGTCAATCCTCCAATCAAAAGTATTTGATTTCCTAGAACAACAAACCCGTTCTGAGTAATTTTTGTGCTGCTAATTCTCATATAAATCCCAGGAGTTACATTTAATCATTCTCCCATTTCATTAAAATAAAATTCTCATTAGTAATAATTATCTCGCTGTTCACGCTTATTAGGGGATTAATTGGCCTATTTGAGTTAAGAAGTATGTAACTTGTCTGATAATAGTTCAATCTCGTTCTCCAATCAGATTTTGCGTTTACCAATTCCACCCATTCACCAATTATCTCATCACCGTAAAGATCAGTCCTGCCGTCAACAAAAACACGATGATCCCTGAGGTTCCAAATCAAATATCCTCCCCAGTCATATTCATTAAAGATATTTCCCGGTTGTTCGGAACTCAGGATCTCGACCGCCTCCACGGGATAAACAGCCCTGATCGCCTGATCCATAAAATCTTGATTGCTGACCTGGTACGCCTTCCAAACACCAACCATGCTCAGGATAAATATAACGCTGATATTGATCGCGTTTCTTGCCATGGGTGAGATCGATTTGGCTGATTGTGATGAAAGATTCACACTTTCGGATATTTTCCTGATCAAGCCATCAGACGATAAACTCCATTGAGCCCAGCTAGCAGATAAATGACGGGTGATGATCGGGGCAGCTACCATCGCAAAAGGACCAAAATTACGCCTGGCTGTTAATGCCAGCCAACTGAAAAAGATCAATGCGACCAGGTCAGAGGCGTCGCTTCTCCTGCCAGAAGTACCAATAGCAAAAATACCCAGGAACAGCATCCAGAGCAGCGGTTGTTGATAGAGTTGATGAAAATCGGGGGATGACCACTCAGAGATCAGGTTTTGGAGAGCCTCAACCCCAACCGTATTAAATGGTATTTTCCACATCCCCAGACCAAAGGGGTTGATGAGGACAGCCAGCATACATGCTCCTGACCAAAAAACGAGTTTTCGTATTTTTACCCAATCCAAATCCATTTCCGAGGTTCCTGGTAAGATTTTGTTCAGTATCTCACCAGCGATCATCACCCCCAATAACATCACACCCAGTACATATCCTCCATGGAGATTTCCCCAAAGGACAAATATTGGCAAGAGCCAGACCAGGTAATCCCGATTCTTCCATTTATAAAGGTACAACAGGTAGCTAACCAGGCCAAACATCACCAATGACATCAACTGGGGCCTGGGCGACCAGACTACTCCGGCAACAGCTCCGGCAAGGATCAACACTGCTCCCCTGAACAACGGATGCCCATCCATCTGGAAATAAATCAGCATCAGGCTCAATACTGCGCTTAGCGCGACCCAAACCGATAAACCAAGAAAAGAGCTGATTTCAAAAATCCCGAACATTATCACCTGGGAAAGCCAGCTGTGATTCAGCCAGGATTGGCCAAAGCGGGTAAATGAGAAAGTATCGACTGCATATACCTGCCGGTCCAGCCAGGTTTGTTCACCAGCCCTGAGATGCCACCACATATCAGAATCCAATGGAGTTCTGAGGGACATTATTAACAATAACAGTAGAATGACAATCAAATAAAACTTGTCTTCCTGGATCCAGGTTTTTTTCATATCTAAATCACTTATTTTGCTGGTTGTTTTATATTCCGAACCATAATTGCAGCTGTTTGATCGAAATACACAATTTCCCAATTAGAATCAAATTTCAGAGTATTTATTAACAAGGAATCCTCCGGCATCAATATCCAGTTGATATTATAAGTGTCCAGGATATTTAACCAGCCCTCGCCCAGAGTGATGACTTTTTCGTACTCTCTCGTCAAATCCTCTCCATAGAAATCTGTCTGTCCATCGATAAACACCTTCCTGTCTGGCCAGGAGGTGTACAACAAATAGCCCCCCCATGGAAAGTAATTAAAGCCAGGCCCGGTGATTTGATTCTCCTCCATCCAATTCACCGCCTGGACAGGAAACACATCGGGCAAAAAATCATTTCCTGCCTGATCAAAGTCCAAATCAAATCCGTTAAATAACAAAAGCCCTACCACACCCACACTAATACAGGACCAGAGGCCGCTTCGTAATGATTTCTCTAATTTTCCGAAGCGTTCTTGAAAGTCGATCCAAGATCGATTTTGCCTGGTTTTGCTTTTTCCGCGCAGGTAATCAGCAGCCGCTTCAGCCAAAAAAGGCACGGAGGCAACGACGTAGATCGGGATATTGCGGGCAGAATAGAGGGCCAACAAAGCCCAGCCGCCCACCATAAACAAATGCGTAAACTTTATTCTTTTGATTGAAAAAACAAAAAAGATGATCGATATTATCAACAATATCAGGAAAGGCCAGGTGCTGGGGGCAGCAAAATCAGGCGGCAAGTACTCCGCAGTATGTCCTACAAGATAGCGGCTGCCTAGGAAACCAAATCCCGTTGTCCAGATCCCAAAACCATCAGGATTGAACACAGTCACTGCAAAAGAGCTGAGACCGGCAAAGAGGATAGATCTGATCCTTTCCCGAGGAAGTTCCTGTTCCAGGATCATGCCAACCAAATAACAAAACCATATTAATAAACCCATCATAAAAGCACCATGCAGGTTTACCCAAAGCAGCATTATCCCAGGGAATATGATCCAGTTCTGTTGTTCACCCCTTCTAACTCTCTCAAGTAATAATGTCCAGATCACACCCAAAAGGATTGTGAATATATGCGGCCTTGTAAGCCAGTGCAGACTTGAAGCTGCAGCCCCCAGAATGCTAAACCCGGCAGCTAGAAGCGGCATACCACTGATGTTGGAAGTGAACAGGTACAAAATCCAGACTGTTATCGCAATCACCAGCGCTGAAAGGAAAACAACACCATCTAAACCAGCCAACCGCCAAGCCAATGCAAAAATAACATCCGCTAGCCATTCATGAGGGGTCAGGGGGTCTCCTAATTTAGTAAAGGAAAAAACATCTTCGGTGGGTATTTGCCTGCTGTCCAGTATATAGTTACCAAGTGTCAAATGCCTTCCCAGGTCACCATCGATATTCATCATCCTGGGTCCCAGGCCGATCACGGCCAGGAAAACTGCTATAAACAGCATTTCTCCTAACCGCGGAAGGACATATTTGAGCAAACCATCTGTCTTCGGGGAATTTTTCATGGTGTGGTGGTCGATCCAAGACCCAAATCATCTATCTGAACCAATCTATCCAGATCATAAAACACATGGTAATCACCAATCTGAGCTTCATGCCAGCTGATGGTCTGTTCGATTAGATATTCTTGAATAAGAAGGTCGAGATCCGGGTGATTGGTAGTGATAAAAGCCGTCCTTTCAGCTAAATCAACAATTTCCTGATAAGGCTGGTAACGGTCATCTCTGGCAGTATACCTGAAGTCAGCATGGTATGGGAGTCGAGGAATAAATATCAAGGTTTCATCCGATTGAAAAGCCAGCGGGTATGAAACCCAGTAGTTAGTGTATCCTCTGGTGATCCCGCGGTCACTTAAAAAGCTAATCAGCTCATCCATCGACCGATGGTCGATCTGGGTGATGGTATCAAATTGAGTGGTCAATCCTGTGGTTGAATTCCGCTCGGCCTGGAACGTTCCGACGATATTATAGACCAGGATCAGCAGCAGTGCTCCCAGTTGAAGGAGAGGTTTTTTAGTAAGGGTTTTGCTCAAATAGGCAGATCCAAATATCGCCATGGGGATTATTAATGGCAGGAAATAGCGCCCCGAAGGATCATCTCCATAGGGGGAGAAAACAAATCCCAAAGCCAGGCTCAGGCCGACCCCGGCTATTGGCCAGAGTTTTTTATCACTCGACCCAGATCGGATCATTTTCAAACTGTTGAAAAATACCATCAACCAAAGGGTCAGGATAAAAGGCAAAATCGGTAATAACAACCACTCCACGCTCCAGGGAGGGCGTAAACCCAGGATAACTGAGCCACCGAAAATCGCTAAATTTCTTAAGCGGGAGAGCGGCTGGAGAATCCAGGCCCCTTGATTGACATTCGCGATTGCTCCGCCCGCTAGTTCGGTCAGGATCAAGGTATTTTGCTCAATTAAAGCTTGGGACCACCAGGGAGCTGAGCCTATCAAACCCCCCAATATAACTACCAGGACCAGGACTGGAAGTTTTAATCGGCCTCTGTTATTCCAGGCAATCATACCCAAATATAATAGGACCGGAACGGAATATATCAGGCTAAAACCGAACACCCAAAAGCCAAATCCTGCTCCCAGGGACCAGAAAAATAATCCGCCAGTCACCAAAGGCCGGTCTGCATGGGAACCGCTGATTTGGTCGGCGATATCTAAACCTGCCAGCAGCAGGAGGTTTCCAATCCATAGGGTCTCCCCATATCCACCCAGGCTGACTGTGGTATAGAGGGTGACATTTACTGGCGGCAGTCCTACCAACAAGCCAGCGAATAAAGCCGCCAGGTTAGATAACAGCAATCTTTTCGCCAGCATCACCGTGGTCAACACGGTTCCCAGATATAATATGCTCTGGATTATTCTGATAACCAGGATATGATCTCCAAATATTCTGAACCCCAGGGCAACCAAAATTGCATCCAGGCTTCCTAAATATGCTTGGCCATAGAAAAATACCGGCAGGCTTCCCTGATTAATATGCCGTGCCATCAAGGCGACAATTGCTTCATCTGCATTAAAGGGGATTTGCATTCCAACCAGGACCCAGATCCGCCAAATGCAGGCTGCCAGGACTGGCAGAAGATATGTGATCAAAGTACTGGGTCTAAGGGGACTTTTCATCTGGCTTAATCGATCAATTACATTTGATGTAGATCTGGATGAATAAATCAAGTTTGGATGGGATCTCCCAAGCAGCCGCTGCGATTTCAGGCTTGGAGATTTTTGCTGTTAGGATTATAGCAGTCCCGCCCGTGTTGTTTGAGTTTAACCTTGATAATTATGTAAGCTGACAGACCGTTAAAGGGTTCGGGTATTGGAGAAGAGGCAGTTCTGCAATACTAAAACCAACCTGTTCTGTAACCTTTTATCCACCCAGAATTAGTTTTACTACACTGATAGACCATTTGCCCGGGATCACTCATTAATCAGCTTATCCGAGGTATCGGAATTTTCAATGTTTGATACCAACTAGCCTCTGCCTAACTGCGTATCGGGACCTTAAAAACCCCTCGCGCGCAGCCTAAGAGTTCCCGGGAGGGTTCTCGGCCCATAACCTCCCTTGACTCGTTCCAACTCACAAGGGATTCGGTCCAGCCACTGAGATCCGCAACCAATCTTTGATTATTGATCCAATGTCTGAACCTCCCAAGTCATTGTTTTTCAATGGAAAGTATCTTTTCTATTCTTTTCCTGAGCCAGAAGGATCATTTAAGTATCTAAAACACTTATCAAATTTCTTAAGACCACTCAAAACCTCAGTTTTGTAGTTTATAATAAGGCTTATTCAATTAGTAGAACATTTGTACTTCCCAGTCAGCTGGTGTGTTGGTGTTTAACACCCTTCGGGGCGATATCTAGATGAGCACAATTTCACTGCGGGCCTATAATAAGGAAATCGATTCGATCATTGACCAGGGTCGTCTTGATGAAGCTATTGCGCACTGCAGGCATATCCTCACTAAATTCCCCAAACATATCGAAACCTACCGGCTCCTTGGAAAGGCTTATCTTGAAAACAGCCAGAACAGCAACGCTTCGGATATCTTTTTGCGGGTGCTCTCATCTGTTCCTGACGACTTTATTGCCCATGTTGGTATGAGTGTAATCCGCGAGGAGGAAGGCAACCTGGGTGCAGCTGTTTTGCATATGGAAAAAGCTTTTGAAAAGCAGCCGTATAATAGCGAGATCCAGCTTGAACTCAAGCGCCTTTACGGCAGAAGGGATGGCATGGAACCGCCCAAGGTCCGTCTAACCCAGGGCGCACTGGCAAGGATGTACATTCGCGGCGATCTGTTCAAACAAGGCATTAATGAACTAAGAATTGCTTTGAAAGAGTCTCCCTCCCGTTACGACCTTAAGACATTGCTGGCTGAGACTTACGCAAGCCATGATCAGCTAGCAAATGCGATCGATCTGGCAGGTGATATTCTTAAAAAATACCCTTATAACCTGGTGGCCAATCGCATCATGGCCAAATCATTGAGGACCCATGATCATCCCCAGGAAATGGCCATCTGCACAAAACGCTTATATTCCTTATCACCTTATGAAGCCTACATCTCTGAACATGCTCCTACAATAGAGCTGGTTCCTGATCGGGCAATAACCATCGAGCAAATCGATTGGGCTGAGGGCCAGCAAAGTTTACGTACTGAGACCAGGAAGATCAATTCTTCCTGGTCGGAAAACATTGGTCCCATTTCCACCTAGCAGTTTAAATCAACAGCACTTATAATCCTGATTTGTTATTATCAGTAACACAGGAAAAGAGAAAATTATGGCAGATGAAAATAACCATAATCCATTGGACGAAAACCAGAACCCTCCTTCCCGGGAAAATGATAGGGGCAGCAATATTCCAGAATGGATGAGGGAAGCCGGCTGGGAAACTGACTCCGGAACATTTGATGAGTCAAAACCAGTCTTTGACGATCTGGAGGGGGAACAGGATATTGTTCCCGCCGAAATCCCTGCCTGGTTAGAGGAAGCAGCTCCAGAAGGATTCAAATTTGGCGTGGACAGCGGCAGTGATCCGATTCCCCCTGCCGTTGAAGATCCTCTAGATTCCCTGGTCGGAGACAGCCTGGGATCTGAGGAATTGGAATCTGCTGAATCCATTGAGCTCACTCCTGTCGAATCTGATAAACCCAGTTCAAGCCCCTCAGAACCTCATCTGGATATCCCGTCCTGGTTAAAAGATCTCGAACTCGATGAAGACTCCCAGGAGACCGCAGTTACCTGGCTGGAGAATATGCCAGAGAGTTTACGGGCAACCGAAGAAGAACTTGAAATATCTCGCCAAAGAAAACCTGAGATAACCACGGACCCAGTGGATGAATTTAGTTGGATGGATGAAACGCCGACTGCGGTTGATGATTCCATGGACAGCGCAAAATTATCAGAAAATCTAATTTCGGCTGATCTGCTCCCGGAAGAAAATGCCGAGGAAAAAATATTTGCCACAGAAGAATTAAAATCTTTCGATAGCAACCTGCCGTCATGGATGGATGAACTCGATGGCACCCCCCCAACTAAGGAAGAAGATCCTGGATCCTCATCAGCCAGCGCTGAAATTGCGGAACCAGAAGTAAATTTGATGCCAGATTGGCTTTCAGAGTTAAACGATGTCGAACTTGATCCAGATTCAGAACCGACTCCGGCAGACCCGGTCTCAGTCGAATTGGAATCGGACAGCTTAGATGATATCCCAGACTGGCTGGGGAATTTTGAAGCCCAGGAAACTCTCTCCGAACCCGAATCTGACTCAGGCAGCCTGGCCTGGCTGGACAGCCTGGGAAGCACACAGGCTGAACCAGAAGATGATCTTTTAGCAACCCAGACAGAGAGCGAACCAACCAGCTCGACTATCCCGGATCCTGACTTTGAAGATGATTTATTTCAAGATTCTGGAAATGTTCCCGAAACCGTCAGTGAGCTAAGTTCTCCTGAAACGGTATCTCCCAACGACGATACATTAAACACAGCGTTTCCTGACTGGCTCTCAAAAATCAGCGATGAGGACGAATCAGACCTTTCCTCCAGCGAATCTGAGGAGCCCGCAAGCTGGCTCTCAGATTTAGAAAAGCAACCCACTGGTGAACTTCGGCAGGAAGATCCTGCCCGGGACAGCGATGTTGTTGAATGGCTGGAAGGCAGAGACAGTCTTGAATCCCTGGGGCCCGAGACCGAGGCCGAGGCTGAGATCGAGGCTGAGGCTGATATCGATTTGGATGGACCTCTTCCCGAAGCCCCGCCAGAAATACCAGCTCCTCCTGTATTGGAAACTGCAAAATATCTAACACTGGATGACGATACCGACAGTCTGCCAGATTGGCTATCTGAACTGGAAGACAAATCGGGAGACCAGGATCGAACTCTTGAAAGCGCTCTGCGGCAATCCGAACACGACCTGAGTGAGGACGAATTAGATTTCCTGGGCCAGGCGGATGAGGCCAAAGAGGATAATGCCGATTGGCTTGCTAAGTTAGATCTGGTTGAGGAACAAGATGCTCCCGTATTGGACACTCCTGCCATTAAGGAAGCTCTACCAGACCAGACACCACCCCAGAAAACTGCTGAAACAGAACAAACTGCCATATCAGGAGGTATTTTAGACAGACTGAAGGATACCGGTGCAATCGGTAAGGAACCTGAAGTACCCCAATGGCTTGAGAATTTGAAAAAAGAGGAAGATCCTCAGGAGACCGCAATTTTATGGCTAAAGCAATTTGTGGAACAAGGCGATCATGCAAATTTAAGCGCTGAGATCAAGCGCTATACTGATGAACTAAATCCTGGTGATACCGTTCCTACCTGGATGGAAGATCTTAAAAACGAAGAAGATCCCCAGACTACCGCCATGCTCTGGTTAGAAAAATTATCAGGAGAGCGCCCTCCTCCCCCCAAGCCTAAATCAAAACCAGCCACATCAGAAGACACTGATTGGTTAACAGCTCTTGAAAAGGAAGAGGCGGAACAAGCTCAAGTTAAGAGCGCAGAAACTTCAGAAGATTTTCTCGATAATAGCGAGGATTGGCTCTCCGATCTTGAAATAGATGAAAAGATCAAGCCAGATGGAGATCAGCTTCCAGATTGGACTGCTGCGACCGGGGATGGTCAAGGATCTGGTCCAGAGGGTGATACGCCCCTCTGGATGAAAGCCACATCTCCTCTAGAAGGTGATTTTAATACCGATGAACTAGCAGGCACGGAAAAAGAAGTTGAAATACCGGAATGGCTGGCCGGCTATGGAGAGGGTGAACAACCTCCGCCTGAAAGTCCTACTCAAGGAACCGCTTTCGGGTAAATCACCTCAGGAAAAAGACCAGGACGGACAGGACAATTATGCCTGGGTTGCAGCCAATGACGCTCCCCCAAAACCCGCCAAGACTCCACTTGATATCAATACCGCAGCGATCTCCCAGCTGGAAGGAATTCTGGGGATTAGCTACCAGGTTGCCAGGGGCATCATTCGATATCGGGAAGAACATGGTCCCTTCAAGGAACTTAATGACCTCTTAAATGTTCCCGAGATCACAAGCGAACAAACCATCGAAATCCTTAAACCAGAGATTGTCATCCATCCGGGAAAAGCGGCCCCTGAAAAACCCGAATCGAAACCTGCGGCAAAACCAGCCCAGGCTGGGCAGGACCCCAGCGAGCGATTAGCCGCTGCCAGATCTTTATTGAAGGAATCGAAAATCTCCGAAGCTATCTCCCACTATGATTTCCTGATCAAAAAGAAGAAATCCCTCGCAGAAATTGTTGAGGATCTAACTCAGGCTGTGGCGGATAATCCTCTCGATGTCTCTCTGGTAAAAACCCTCGGGGATGCTTATATGAAATTCAATAATTTGGAAAGCGCTCTGGACGCTTATTCCAGAGCTGAGGCATTGCTTCAATGAAACCAAGTTAAACCAAGTTCAAAAAGGACTGGATATCTCCAGTCCTTTTTTTTGCGCTTTGTCCATGAATTTGGCATTTTACATCCCAGAGCCGAACAAGTATACTTAGGCAAATGAAAATAAATACAGGAGGAGTTTGTGGAAAAAACCTTAGTTCTGATAAAACCCGATGGTGTGCAAAGAGGTTTGGTCGGAGAGATCATCAAGCGGCTAGAGAATCGCGGTTTGCGGCTGATAGGTGGAAAATTCATTCAGGTTAGCCTTGAGCTCGCAAAACAACATTACGGCATTCATGAAGGCAAACCATTCTACGAATCACTATTAGCGTACATCACGTCAGCTCCTGTAATGGCTATGGCCTGGGACGGCCCTAATGCCGTAGCGGCAGTCAGGCAAACCATGGGTTCCACCCGCCCGACTGAGGCCGCACCAGGTTCAGTAAGACATGATTTTGGGCTTGAGATCGGCAGGAATTTGACTCATGCCTCAGACACACCGGAAAATGGCCAGCTGGAAGTAGCCTTGTGGTTTAGGCCGGACGAACTGGCAGATTGGTCCCGGGCTCTGGATCCGTGGATCCTGGAATAGGACATACATTTCCTCAGTTCACAGTTCCAGGCCGATCTCTGCCTGGAACTATTTATTTTCCCGGCAGTGCTTTGGTATAATCGGCCAGTACTCCATACAATCCAAATTCCCGCTTATGAATCCAGATCAGATCAATGAGTCCCTGAATCTAATATTGCCCAATGTGCAAATGCCCGGCAGGTATACTGGCGGTGAATTCAACCAGATATCCAAAAACTGGGCCAGCATCCGCCTCAAGGTAGCCCTGGCATTCCCGGAGATCTATGATTTGGCGATGTCAAATCTGGGCCTGACGATCCTCTACGATCTGATCAATAATGTTCCCCATTATGCAGCAGAACGGGTATTCTTACCCTGGGTTGATATGGAACAGGCTCTCAGGGACCATCATATCCCTCTCTATTCCCTGGAAAATAAACAGCCCCTGGTAAATTTTGACGTTTTGGCAGTGTCGCTCCCTTACGAAAGTCTCTATACCAACTTTTTGAATCTTCTCGACCTGGCTCAATTACCGGTCCATTCCGCAGACAGGAATGCAGATCACCCTCTGGTTATTGCTGGCGGTCAGGCTGCTTTTAATCCCGAGCCTATGGCCCCCTTTGTTGATGTTTTTATTATTGGAGAAGGCGAAGAGGTGATCATTGAAGTGCTAGAGATGCTGGATACATTAAAAACCGGCTTTCAATCTCGAGACCAGACATTGATCAAACTCAGTTCAATAACTGGTGTCTATATCCCTTCCCTCTATACACCAATTTACAATTTTGATGGCACGCTGTCGAAATATGAAAAAACAAATCCTGCAGCCCCGGATGTCATTCTGAAAAGGATCGTTGGTAAGCTTCCACCTCCGCCAGTAAGACCAATTGTTCCTTATATCGACACAGTTCATAATCGCGCGCCTTTGGAAATTATGCGGGGCTGTACCAGGGGGTGCCGTTTCTGCCACGCCGGGATAATCACCCGCCCGGTAAGGGAGCGCTCCGTTGATGAAATCCTCTCAGCAATGAAGCAGCTGATCCCCAATACCGGTTATTCCGAGATCGGATTATTATCGCTTTCATCCTCCGACTATACGCAAATTTTGCCCCTGGTAGAACAAATCAACCAGGAATTTGCCGGTAAAAATATCGCCATCTCCCTGCCCTCGCTTCGGATCGAATCGGTATCAGTAGATCTGATGGATGGACTGGCTG
Organism: uncultured Chloroflexia bacterium; assembly: GCA_963716695.1. Lineage (GTDB taxonomy): Bacteria > Chloroflexota > Anaerolineae > Anaerolineales > UBA11858 > B10-G9. The sequence continues at coordinate 10,006 of CAVQTT010000004.1, read as the reverse complement.
GAAAACGACGCTCTGGTTTTACCCTGGCTCCGGAAGCTGCCACAGAAAAACTGAGGCGGATCATTAACAAGCCAATCTCGGATCAGCAGCTTTTCGACACTGCCAGAGAAATCTTTCAGAGAGGTTGGCATACGATCAAATTGTATTTTATGATCGGCCATCCCTCAGAAGAGTCTGGACGATGTCGAGGCGATTGCCAATTTGGCCCATCAGGTCCTCGCGATAGGCAAGGAAACCATTGGCAGTCGAGCCCAGGTGAACATCAGCGTGGGCACTTTTGTACCCAAAGCCCATACACCTTTCCAATGGGTTAAAACTGATTCGATCCCAGAGATTGAAGAAAAACTGGACTTGCTTCAGAAAAAGATCCGGGGGCGAGGATTGAAATTAAACTGGAATGATCCCCAGGGAACCCAGTTCGAAGCCTGGTTATCGCGGGGTGATCGCCGTCTCGCGAAGGTGATCCACCTGGCCTGGATGAAAGGAGCCAAATTCGAGGCCTGGAATGAACATTTTAAATACCAGCACTGGCTGGAAGCCTTCGAAGAAGCCGGCCTAGATCCCGAGTTCTACTCCTCCAGGCAAAGAGAATTGCACGAGATCTTTCCCTGGGACCATATCAACTCTGGCGTGAAGAAATCATTCCTGCTGCAGGATTATCAATGGAGTTTGGAGGGGAAAATCCGACCAGATTGTCGGGGAGAATGTTTTGCCTGCGGAATTTTACCGGCTTATAATGACCTCCGCCATCAATATTCCGGCGAGCTCTGGTTGTGCCCGGAAGTATCTCAATAAATATTTTCGAGAAAAAATATGAAGAAGCAGCGCTTCAGGTTATTCTTTTCAAAAACCGAACAAATGCGGTTCACAGGTCATCTGGACCTGATCCTAACCTGGGAACGAACCTTCAGGAGGGCTGATCTGCCGCTGGCCTACAGCCAAGGTTTTTCACCCCGACCCATTCTTACTCTGGCTGCGCCATTGCCGCTTGGCTTTACAAGCGTGGCTGAGATCGGGGATTTCTGGCTTTCCGAGATTATCTCCAGGGAAGATTTATTGTCTCGCCTGCAGGACTGTACACCCCCCGGCATACTGGTACAGGATGGATATGCGGTCGAAGACCTGCACAGGTTCAAACTTCCCTCCCTGGTTACAGCAGCCGAATATACAGTTACGCTCCAGTCCCCAACAGATGGCTTGAACAAAAGCTGTTCCAACCTGCTATTAAAAGACACCCTGCCCAGGGTCCGTAAAAAGAAATCCTATGACCTGAGACCCTTGATCCTGGCTCTCGAGCCCCTCAACAGCTCAGTCCTCAAGATGACCCTGGGGATATTTCCCCACGCCACAGGGCGGCCAGATGAAGTCCTGGCGGAGTTGGAAATACCTCCCCATCAAACTGCCATATCCAGAACAAAACTCATTTTGAAGGAGAACGGAGGGAGCTGAGCATGGGATTGGCCGTATCGATCATCCTGGGTATCGTTCCAATGCTGTTCTACTCCTGGCTGCTCTACTACCTGGACCGCTACGAAAAAGAGCCGCTGCCAATTTTGGCAGCTGTGTTCAGCTGGGGAGCTATCGTGGCTGCCGGAGCAGCCTATTTGGTCAACACTCTCAGTTCAATGGGGTTATATCTCATCACAGCCTCGGAATTCACAACCCAATTGACAGTATCCACCCTGGTCGCTCCGATTTTTGAAGAATCTTTAAAAGGCGCGGCTGTGCTTTTAGTTTATCTTCTTTTTCGGCTCTGATTTCGATTCGCTATTAGACGGTGTGGTTTACGCAGGCATCACAGCTCTGGGATTTGCTGCCACAGAAAACATCTGGTACATCCATCAGCTTGGTTATCTCGCTGATGGCTGGGGGGGATTGATCGATCTGGCAATCATTCGGATCCTGGTGGTAGGTTGGCAGCATCCATTTTATACTGCATTTATCGGTCTTGGATTTGCCCTGGCGCGGAGGTCAAAAGCATCCATTTGGAAATTGATTGCCCCAATCGCTGGCTGGTCCCTGGCAGTCTGCTCTCATTTACTTCATAATCTGTTTGCAATCACCCTGGACAGCAACCTTGGACATTTATTCACTAATATCTGGGATTGGAGCGGTTATCTCGCCCTGTTTGCCCTGATCCTGATCTTGATCAATCGAGAACAGCAGTGGATGAAAATCCACCTGCTACCAGAGCTTCAGAGCGAATTGCTCACCCCTGATCAATACCAAACAGCCTGCTCAGCCTGGCGTCAGAGCTGGGCTTTTCTACAGGCCAGATTTAACGGAAACTTAAAATTGGTGCGAGGTTTTTATCAAATATGTGGGGATCTGATGCACAAACAACGCCAGGCTCTCCGCCACGGCAACGACCCGGACACGGCGGAAGAGATCCTGGAGTATCGAGCGACCTTAAGGTCGCTAGCGGAACAAATCTGATCAATATTCGCCTATCGAATTGGAAATAATCATGGAATGGATGCAGAATCCCCTTAAAATTGATCCATCCAGGGCAGTCTCCGAAATTACCGGATTGATCCTGGGTTGTATGCAAAACCTTAACAGGAAAATAGCGGTTATTGGTCTCAGCGGCGGTTTGGATTCTTCCCTCGCGACTGCCCTCACCGTCAAAGCCCTGGGTCCGGAGAATGTGCAGGTTTATTATCTGCCCGAGGTTGACAGCAAGCCGATCCACGCAAAACATGCAAAACTAGTTTCCGAGCAGCTGGGTTTGGATTTGAGGACCATTTCCATCAGCCCGGCGCTGCGGGCATTAAATGTTTATAACCTGCTTCCTTTAAGATTTGTACCGGGGCGCAAACTGAAAAACATGCTGGTTGATTATGGAAAAGGCAGATTTCTGAAGTTTTCAGAGGGAGAATTTCTAAATGTCAGACTGAAGGGGAAGGGAGGATACTGGGTAGCAAAAGTAAATGCCTATGCTAGCGCAAAACACCGGGTCCGGAGTGTTGCACTTTACAAAGAAGCTGAAAAACAGCGCGGATTGGTTGTGGGCGCTGCCAATAAGACAGAATGGCTGACCGGTACCTTTACCCTGTGGGGTTGCGATCACTGCGCTGATATAATGCCCTTGATCCACCTTTATCGCAGCCAGCTCGAGGTGCTTGCTGACTACCTTAAATTACCGCCTGTGATCCTCGCCAAAAAGGCCGATCCAGATATCCTGCCCGGATTGGATGATAAGGGAAGCTTGCTGGGTTCCTTTAAGGAAGCCGATTTGATCCTCTGGGGATTACAGCAGGATATTTCCCAAACGGAACTAGAAAGCCAATTTGGCAAAGATCGCGTTATGTATATCAGAGACCTGCTGACAAATTCTGCCTATTACCGGGAAACGCCATATACATTAATACCAACCAAAACAGTTGCCCATTAACCATTATCGTATTTTAAGTACCTGTATTTACTTTTATAACGATTACCTGTTCAGATTATCGGCAGCATAATGAAAACAACCTATCCTGTTGATGTTTCCCGCTATAAAGCTCTGGCAAGCAGCCAGGTTGTTCCGGATCCTTTCCGCTGTGTCCAGTGCGGTATCTGCTCCTACAACTGCCCCCTGGGAATTGATGTGCGCGATTTTGCGCGGCAAGGCAAATCGATAGTAGACAGCCGCTGCATCAGCTGCAGTGAGTGCATCAACAGGTGTCCCCGGGGAACCCTGCGATTCGAACCACTAGATTTTCTGAAATCAGGGATGGCTCGATGAATCGATATCTGATCGTTGGTTTGGGAGCTGCGGGATTGTCAGCGGCGGAAACCATCCGGGGGCATGATTCCGAATCCGAGGTGATTGTTTTTTCAAAGGAAAAGCAAGGATATTATTCACGCCCTGCCCTGGCATATTATCTGAGCAAAGAGATCAACGAACAGTCCTTGTTCCCATTATCCAGAAAAGTACTTCTGGACTTGAATATCAGCCCCGTCTTACAGCCTGTTATCCGCATTGATGTTGGAGCACAGAAAGTCATCACTGAGAATAATCAGCACTGGTCATATGACCGCTTACTGTTAGCCCCGGGAGCAAAAGCAGTCAAACCGGAAATTGAGGGGGTCTTACTGGATGGCGTAGTATACCTGGATTCATACGCCCAGACCAAAACTATCCTGAAAAAAGCCAGGCGAGGTAAAAAGGCCATCGTGGTTGGTGGGGGGATCACAGCCCTGGAGATTGTGGAAGGTTTAAGAGCCCGCCGTATGCAGGTCCACTTTTTATTGAGAGGGACAGATTATTGGGGTCGGGTTTTGGATCCAATAGAATCTGATATTTTGCTAAAGCGCCTGGAACAGGATGGCGTGGTGATCCACAAACATACCGAGATGGATAGAATTTTGGGAAAGAATGGCAAAGTAAATGGTATTCTAACCAAACAGAATGAGATTTTACCTGCTGACATGGTTGCGATCGCAATTGGGGTTGAACCCAACCTGGAATTGGCGGTCTCGGCTGGGATCGAAACCCAGCGGGGAATAAAAGTCGATCAGTATCTGGAAACCAGTCAGAAAGGGATCTTCGCCGCTGGTGACGCCGCGGAAGTATATGATCCAGGGACACAATAACTGGATCCTTGACAGCCTCTGGCCAATCGCCAGGCATCAGGGGTTGATTGCCGGAGAGAATATGGCAGGATACCCTCGACCCTATATTCGCCAAGCTCCCTTGAACGTAACCAGATTGGCAGGCTTGACCACAACCATTATCGGTATGGTGGGGTCAGCAGCCTCAAATGACGAATGCCAGATCATCCGCGGAGAAAGTGAAAGCTGGCAGCTTCTGCCCGATGCAGTTGTCTGTCAGAATAATTTTGAAGTCAATCGCCTGAGGCTGATGGTTGGCCAGGAGCAGATCCTGGGAGCTGTCTTGATGGGAGATCAATCCCTATCCCGGACCCTGGAAGACCTGATCACCAAGCAGGTCCAGATCGGATCGATCCGGGAGGATCTGATCTCGCCGGATGCAAATCTAGGAGAGATCCTGGTTCAATTTTGGGAAAATTGGAAAATAAACAATGAGAATTAAGAATATGGAGCTCTGGATGGCAGGGATCAGCATGGCTGCGATTTCAGCCATCTATGCTCAAGTGGTGATACAAAATTCGATACCCGCCGCTAGCAGTCTATTTGGCCACCTTTTGGGAGTGGTTGGTTTTATCTTTATGCTGCTAACAGAGGTCCTCTACAGCTTGCGAAAAAGATCTCAAATTGCCCGGTGGGGCAAATTACAAAATTGGCTTTCTTTTCATATCTACACCGGAATCGTAGGTCCCTTTCTGGTCCTGCTGCATACCTCTTGGAAATTTAATGGCCTGGCAGGAGTGCTCACGCTGCTGACGGTCATTATCGTATTAAGTGGTTTTATCGGCCGGTACTTTTACACAGCCATTCCGCGATCTGCAGATGGAACTGTCCTGGAATCCGACCAAGTAACCAGGCAAATCGATCTGACTCTTGGATCCATTCAGGAGTGGCAGAGTAACTATCCAGGCTTGCTTGACCTAGTAAGCAAACTCAGCTACCCGCTGAATTCAACCCGGGGACAAATCTCACCAAATAAAGAACCCTGGAGGGATATTATCAAATCTGCCGGCAAAGACAAAGAAGTGATCCTTGAGCTGATCAAACTGCTGAACAAGCAAACCTCCTTAAACCAACAGCTTCACAGCCTGGCTCAATCACGGCGATTACTGGCGATCTGGCATACACTCCATGTTCCATTGGGAGTTAGCTTATTTATACTGGCCCTGGTCCACGTTGCCGCAACTTTATACTATGCAACCCTGCTCCATTAATCTCCATCTGCCCTTAATCTGGGCAAAAGGCAATCGGGATGGAAAATAAGAAATTAGGCTGCTTGACCAGAGGTGGATTGATATCAATTATGATCTCCGTCATCCTGCTGGGTCTTAGTTTTGCCCTGTCCGGTTTTTCGATGTTCTCCCCTGGCGATCTCAGCAACCGGTCATCTGGTAAAGCCCTTGGCGATGTGACATCCCATTCTGAACTGGTCAGCGATTGCAAATCTTGCCACCCCGCCCCCTGGTCAGTGAGAAATCAGGCGGATCGCTGCCTGGATTGCCATCAGGATATCACTCAACAGCTGCAAGATCTGACCTCCCTCCATGGTGCTGCAATGAGCATTCTGACATCACACGACTGCCGGGGCTGTCATTCAGAGCACCTCGGAGCCCAAGCAAATATAACAAACTTCAGCGGTGAGAATTTTCCTCACAACCTGGTACGTTTCTCGCTCCTCTCCCACCAGGATCCTGCTCTGGAGCCGGCTCTATCCTGCCAGGACTGCCATCCTGGGAGTTACCGGGGGTTTGAATCCTCGATCTGCTCAACCTGTCATCTTGACACAGGAAAGAGGTCTTTCGAGATCCATCTGTCTGATTTTGGCGATGATTGCCTGGCCTGCCATGACGGAGTGGAAACCATTAACATGTCCTTCAGCCACCTTGGAACGAGATTCTTGCTCACAGGCAAACACTTGCTGGCAAATTGCGCTTCCTGTCACGCAGGAGAGACAGATCTCGGCCAGTTTGCTAATACATCATCAGATTGTCTTGATTGTCATCTCGATGATGATGCCCACCACAGCAATCTGGGTGTGAAATGTGGGGATTGCCACACAGCCTCCAGCTGGAAACCGGCTTTGTACGATCATCAATCGACAGGTTTTATTCTTGATGGTGGGCATGCCGAATTGAGCTGTAGAGACTGCCACCTTGATCCCACTTTCCAGGGAGCTGGATCTGATTGCCAATCCTGCCACCTGGATGACGAACCTCATCAGGGGTTGTTCGGGGCGGAATGCAGCCTTTGCCACACAACATCCAATTGGCTGGATATCCAATTTGACCACTCGGGGTCCTATACATCTTTCTGTGATGCCTGCCATCAGGAAGATAGTCCCGCCAACCATTATCAAGGCCAGTGCTCTGCCTGCCACCTGGTGTCTGGCTGGCTGCCGGCCACTTTTGATCACCGGGTTGCCCAGGCGACCGACTGCCAGAACTGCCATCTCCCGGATGTTCCCCAAAATCATTTCGGCGGACAGTGTTCCCTTTGCCACAGCATATTCCAGTGGAAACCAGCCACTATCAATCACACCTTCCCGACCAATCACGAGGGTGCCCAGAATCGCTGCCCCTTGTGCCATGTTAATAACAATTATTATGGGTACAACTGCTATCAATGCCATGAGCATAATCGTACCGAAGTAAAAAAAGAACATGAAGGCATTTCAAATCTCGATAACTGCATTCGCTGTCACTGGGATGGGCGGAAACACGAATCGGGAGATGATTAATCACTCAACCTGCTTCCCAATCGTAGAAATTAATATCGTTTGTCTTGTGCCTGAACTCCGGTTCTGATAGAATATGCTGCGAGCCCCCATAGCTCAGTGGATAGAGTGTCGCCCTCCGGAGGCGAAGACCTGCGTTCGAGTCGCAGTGGGGGTATGCCAAAAACCCAGCTTAGACAGCTGGGTTTTTTGTCAGACATGATCGTTCAGTTAACCGTTATCCAGAAAAAAGCGAGGCTGGATTTTCTTTGAGCTGCTTTAAAATATCCTCGTGAACCTCACGGGAGATCGAATACTTCCAGGCAAATCCTATCGCCAGCAGCAGCAGCCCTGCAGGTATCAGGCTGGCAAACCAGCGGATAGCCAGGATCGCCTCTGCAGGCTGGATAGGTGGCGCAGCACCGGGTGCCGGATTGGTGTAACCAGTAATAGCAAATACCTGCCCCATTAGCCACAACGCCCCCCCTGTGCCTAACTTTTGGAAGAAGGCAGCCAGAGCATAAAAAGACCCCTCGCGCCGCTGCCCGGTTTTCAGTTCATCATGTTCAATTATGTCAGGTATCATCGCCCAGGGTACGATATAGGCGGTTGCAATACCTAATCCTGAAAACACGGCCAGGAGAAAAGTCTCCCTTATCTGGGATGGACCAAGGGTGAAAATCAGCAACAAAAAGAAGACCCAGCTTCCTGATCCGATAAGAAATGCGCGCCGTTTATCATATTTTTTTGAAAGCCAGACCACCACTGGCACAAAGCCTATGGCCGACCCTTGCGCAGCCAGGACCAGGTAATAAGACAAGTCTGGCACCCGCAAGTAATAATTCGCAAAGTAAACCAGCACAGCAGCCATAATACTCACTGCAGTCCAGCTCATCAGATACAAACCCATCACACGCTGAAAAGGTCGATTTTTTACAGTAGTTTGGATCGAGTCCCAGATCGGCAGCGGTTCCGCATCCAGGCTGCCCCGGTAGTCCCGGGTTACCCAGAATACAATGGCCAACGGGAGCATGCTCAAGATCCCCAGACCTACTCCTAAATATGCGTATAGGGCCCGGGCATCCTTGACATACCAGCTCAACACAGTAGCCAGGATGATCACGCTCAACGTGCCAGAGATGGAGATTGCCATCTGGTACCCGTTCAGAGAGCTTCTCTCATCATAGTCCGATGTAAGTTCCGGGGTAAGAGAGTTGTAGCCGACATGCATGGCCGTGTAACAAGTATCAAAAAGTATAAAAACAACCGCATAAAAAATGGCTAGTCCCGCCTGGCCAAATTGAGGCACAAACCACATGGTCGCATAGGTCAATCCTAAAGGAACCGCGGAATAGAGCAGCAGCACTCGCCTGCGTCCATGACGGCTTTTGATCCTATCGGATATCACACCAAAAAGAGGGTCGTTGACAGCATCCCACAGCCTTCCGGCCGCAATCGACCAGGCCGCATAATCTGGCCTTAAGCCGGCAATATCGGTTAAGAAATAGAGCTGGAAGAAGGAGATGATCGCCTGGGGCATGCTGGTGCTTAAATTCCCGAGGCTGAACAGCAGCTTGAAGCGAACTGGCAATACTTGTTTATTTTCAACGATGGCGTTGGTGGTCAATATTAATCTCCTTTAACGTGAATGGCTGGTACCACTAATCAAAACACTTATCCTCTGTAAATGATGCGGATCAGCATGAAAATCTCTCTACCACTGGTTGATCTCTTCCGGTACCCTTATCATTCTTTGAGTTCCCGTGTTCGGGTCCCTGTATTCGTAGCGGACTTCCGCTTCCACCTGATATTGATTTTCCATCACCCAGCGCATTAACCCGCGCAATTGAATAAAACTTTCCAGGAAGGCTTGCCCATCCTGATAGCCATAGCGGTAATTGAAGTATTGGGGATTTTCATTTTCGACATACTCGATCATTGTGTGGGCGGCCTGATAGATCTCTTCAGCAGGCGGTCGTCGATCGAGTTCTTTGAGCACTTGGACGGGAATAAATACATAATCGCGAATAGTATCAATTAGATTGGGTCGGTGGGCAAAACGACTGATCCAAGAGCCATCTCTGATCGCCAATTCAGGCGGCTGGGATACAACCTTGCCGGCCTGGTCAAGTATTTTGATCTCCAATGAAAATATTTCGTCAACAGGTCGACTGGTCTTTTTCTGCCTTTCAATTTCCGGCACCAAATTCCAGACTGCCTCCATAATCCTATCGGCCTCCTGCTGCAAAGATATCTTCTTGCCAATAGATCGGTCCAGTTTAACAGGCGGCAGCACCTCACCAACATGCATTTCAAAAGCCGGGCGTTTGAGTTGGAAGAGTTCCGCCATCTTTCCACGAGTATCTCCAAAGCCGATCGGCAGCAGGGGCGAATTTGTCATATAACTTAACCAGGCCGCACCGGTTTGTGCTTTTTGCTGGCCGGGTTCCCAGAAACCACCCTCGGGAAATAAACCCAACATCCCACCCTGTTTCAAGACATCGATTCCCAATTTCATGGTTTCGACGCTTGTATATCCCCGATATACGGGAATTAAGCTATAGAGATCAACAACTTTTCCCATCCAGCCATGCCAGGGAATTTCAACTGCTCCCATGAACTCCAGGATCCTGGGTGAATAGGTGCCCATCAAAACCACTTCCATGGCTCCCGTATGATTGCCAACGACGATCAACGGGC
>CAVQTT010000003.1:0-152740 GCA_963716695.1 uncultured Chloroflexia bacterium | reverse complement strand
TCAGGCTGATTGATCAGGTACAGAAGGGTAGCAACAGCGGATCCGCCTGCGCCCAGGCATAAGACCTGACCTCCAGTACTCTTAAAATACCCGGGTTCTATGATCGCCTCGAGGCTTAACCCGGCTGTGATCGGATCCTTGGCATGCCCCTGCAATTCGCCACCCTTTTTACTGATACAGGATAATTCACCCGTAGCAAGGGCGTAGGGATCAAAATAATCAAACATATCCCTGGCAGCAGAGTAAAGGTCCATTTTATGTGTGGTAACCAGGGCTCCCAGGGAATTGGGGTCAAATTTGATCTGAGCCACAGATTTCCTGTAATTCTCAACCTCGTCATGGATGTTGTGATCGATGCCTTCTAACACCACATCTGAGCGGCCCAACACATCCATCCAGAGCGGGAAGACTTTATTAATGGATGATTTTCCGGTAGTTACTCCAATAAAATAAAAAGTGGGAATCTCTTTGGTGGTTACATCATAGCGCATGATACTCCTTCTTGAGGCATTAACGGGCTTCCTTGACCGCAGTGATATATTCTTTGGCGATCTGGGTGATCTTCATAAATTCCCCGGAGATTGCCAAATCTTTGGGACATAAATTACTGCCAGCCCCAACAGCAAACGCGCCAGCAGCAAACCACTCTCGCAGGTTATCACGGGATACTCCACCAGTTGGCATGAGAGGTATATCAGGGAATGGACCCCGGAGTGATTTCAGGTAGGCTGGCCCACCCAGGGATCCTGGAAATAATTTGACCACATCACTTCCCAAGTTTCTGGCCATCATTACTTCCGAGGGTGTCAAAGCCCCCATCATAACCGCCAAACCGCTGGCAACCATGGCAGCAGCCAGTTTTTCTTCTGTGTGAGGGCTTACCAGGAAAACTGCTCCGGCCGATTTAGCGGCGGCGGCCTGCTCAGGCCGGGTAAGTGTCCCCATGCCCAGGATGATATCCTCCCCAAATTCCCGGTTCAAAGAACTAACAACTTCCAGGGCATCAGGTGTCGTAAAAGTGATCTCGATCCCCTGGACTCCTCCCTCAACCAGAGCAGCGACCATTTTGATCGTTAACTCAGGGGACGGTCCCCGGATCACTGCCAGGATCCCGGCCTCACGAATATTGGTAAGAGTCTGATCTTTTTGTGTCATTTAATATCCTCAATTGACCCGGTATCGGGGTTCTTCTCCCCTCAAAACCGCCAGGCATTCTTCTAAAGCCATCCTGCCCATCTGATTGGTGGCGGAATCGGAATGGGCACCCATATGAGGTGTTGTGATCACCTGGTCCATTTTTAATAGCGGATTATCCCGGGAGGGAGGTTCTTCAGAGTAGACATCCAGGGCCGCGCCAGCAAGATGTCCGCTCTCGAGAGCCGCAACCAGGTCTGCTTCAACAATCAGGTCTCCGCGGGCTGTGTTTACCAACCAGGATCCTGTTTTCATTTGGGATAGAAATTGTTGATTTACGATACCCAATGTATCTGGAGTGCCTGGTAAATGCAGAGAGATCAGATCAGCCTGGGACAGCACATTATTAAGGCTGGTAAAAACAACCTGGTGCTGATCAGCAAAAACCTGATCTGGGAATAAGTCAAAAGCCAGGATCCGGGTACCAAAAGCAGTTAATCTCCGGGCGGTTTCCTTGCCAATTGCTCCGCATCCTACGAGACCAATGGTCTTTCCATCCAGGGAGAAACCTTTATAACGAGGCCAGCTTCCCGATTTAGTACCACTGACAGCAGGCAGGATCGGCCGCATCAAATTCAGGATCAATGCAACAGTCAATTCAGCAACAGAAATGGCGTTTGCTCCCGGCGTATTGGTGACAATAATTCCCCGGGATCGAGCCGCCTCAAGGTCGACGTTATTATAGCCAACCCCATAGCGCGCGATTACCCTCAACTCATCCCCGGCCGCGAGTGCTTTTTCATCCAGTTCATCCAATCCAGCGATCATGCCCTGGATACCTGGAAGCAGGTCCTGCAGCTGCCCGGAAAGCAGTGGTTGGCCGGTGGTATTGTAGACCACCTCTCCCACCAGGGCTTCCAGTTCAGTTTTAAGGGCCGGGTTCTGTGATCCATAGGATGTTGGGGTCACCAGCACCCGGTATTGCTTCAGCTTATCCATTAACTCTCCGGTTCAACCCAGCGGGGATTATCTACGATGGCTGGTTTCCCGTCCTGCTCTATAACAAGCTTCCTGAAACCCTGGCTTTCAATAGCGCCGTAATTGTGCCCGGCATTTCCTGGATAAGCAAAAAACATCACCAGGTCCTGCCCGGGATCAATATTTACTGACCGATGAGCCCAGCGGGGAGGAACATAAAGGATCTTTCCCGGCTGCAGATCTTCAACAGCCCAGTCACCTTCCGGGGTTTCCATGACCATCATTCCCCTTCCGCTTAATGTATAGTAGATCTCGGCTGTTTCCAGGACAGTATGGTAATGGCCCTTGGTCATATAATATTCAGCACCAACCTTGCCAGGATGGACAATAGAGACCCCGTGCAGGATCTCACCCGCTGTCTCCGGCCGTTTCAGTTCATAAACCTCATACAGCAGGCTGTTTACATTTTCCAGCTGATCTGCGTAGGCTTTCTGGTCCAAATACTGTCCTGCCATATTGCTGAGATATCGCTGGATGTGGTTGTCGTAATAGCTGGGAATAAAACCGGGTCCAGCAATTTCAAACGAAAATGGTCCAATCTGCATACTTGATACTCCTTCTAATTCACGGCCAAGCGCCCTGTTATATTTTTTCCCATCAGCTGCTCAATGACCTTTGCTGGATAGGATTCTGCTTTCAGCCTTTCATCTATCACATGGATAAAACCAGCCAACCCTGGAGAACCACCATAACTTTCCCACAAGGATTTATCTGCCAGATCCGTAGCACAGGCGATCGATCCTGCCAACCCTTCCTCCACCATTTCTCGGAGCAGGGCCCAGAGGTATTTATCTGGGTCATATTTTGGTCGAAAAAAGGTGTCATATTCCAGTAAAAATCCCTTCCGCGGCCAGGTCCTTATGAAGTCCCGGGTCCGGTCTTTTATCGATATGGCAGATCACCACCCGATTCTGAGGTAGTCCCATCCGGGAAAAATATTCGCAAAATTCCTCAACTCCAGCCCCTTTTTCGGTATGCATTTCGATCAGATACCCGGTATCGAGACTGGCTGCGATTGCCCCTTCAAGCAAAGCCCGGGGAGATTTTTCAAGAGACTCCCTGACGGCGATCTTGATAAAACCTGGATAGATCAGCCGACCTTCAGATCTGGTTTCTATCATGCCCAAATGAATCTCATCCAGAAAATAATCCGCCGCCTGATTGGAATCCAGATCCCATATTTTGGATTCCTGAGGATAATATTCCCTCAAATGGAATCCTGTACAGGCGACGATCTGCACTCCCGATGCCCTGGAGATCATCTCCAGCTTATTTGCATTTCTTCCAGCGCCTCCTGGTTGACAGTCCACCTGGCCGGAACCTCCGGCTGATTTATATCCCTTTAACTCAGCCACGATCAGCTCTTCCTGGTCCAGAACTGGCGCACCCTCCCGGGTCAAGGAGAGGTCATTGATCCAGAGATGGTTGTGGGCATCCACCCTGCCAAATTCTTCAGGATCCACTCTTCCCAGGACCGTGATGATCTTTTTATCCATCTCAGGGAACCAGCGTAACCCTCAAGTTTGTCCCGTCCGCTGCTGCTTGAAAAGCAGCCTCGATCTCACTGAGCGGAAAGCGGCTGGTGATCAACGGTTCCAGATCCAGCACACCGGCATTCACCAGCTCTGAGGCCTGGAGGCAATCCAGGGTTGAGCATGCTGTCGTCCCGGTCACGATCAATTCCTTATAATGCACAGTATTGGAATCGAAACGGATATAAGGGTCATCCTTGGGCAGACCGCCAAATAAATTGATCCTGCCCCCAAGGGCGGCGATTTTCAGAGCAGATTCCTGGGCTGCTTTGGATGGAGCAGCCACAATTACAACATCTGCTCCCCGACCCCCGGAGTTCTCTTTGATGATTTGTTCCAGGTCCTCATTAACTGGATCTATGACCTGGTCAGCCCCCAGGGCCAGGGCTTGTTCCCGCCTGTTTTGGACAGGCTCACTGACCATGACCCGGGCGGCGCCCCGGGCTTTTGCCAGCATCAGATGCAGGATCCCGATCGGTCCAGCTCCCATAACCACCACGATATCACCTGATTTGAGATTCACAGCTTTCTGACCCCTGAGCACACACGCCAGAGGTTCGATCAGGGCAGCTACTGCCGGGTCCTTGCCAGGATCTACCAGCATCACATTCCCCTGGTTGACCGCTTCAACGGGCACACGCATAAATTCTGCAAAAGCGCCGTCAAGGTTTATTCCAATGGCCTGGAAATTTGGATCCAGGTTGTTATTTCCTGAGATCGTTTCCCGGCTATCTCCCTGACCCATATTGGGAGCGATAAACACCCGGTCGCCGATCTGATACTTTTTGACATTATCTGCCACTGCGACAATCTCACCGACTACCTCATGTCCTGGAATTCGACGTGTGCCTTCCGGATAATTTCGGTGTCCACCGTGCAGGATCCTGAGGTCAGTTCCACAAATATTGGCGTTCAGGACCTTGATGATCAATTCGCCTTGACCCAGTTCCGGGTAAGGCAGCTCTTCCACTCTGATATCATGAGGTCCATGGTATACGGCTGCTTGCATGGTTTTTGGCATCAGTTCTCCTGCATAACCTCGCTGAGCAAAACCGGTCTTTCCTCCAGCAGGGAGCGGGTGCCAGCTAATACTCCAGCAACTGCCCAGCGGCCATCTTCACCGGTAACCTTGGGTGGCGTATCTGATTGGATAGACTGGATAAAATGTTCGATTTCATGGATATACGCAAACTGGAAACGATCCGGCCAGCGTCTAAAAATGGGTGTGACCAGGCCTGTATCACGGTCGATCCCGACAGTCAGGGCATTATTCTTCAATCCCCCGATGATCATGATGCCTTTTTTACCAATGATCTCCATCCGGGCATCATATCCATAATCACAAGGGCAGACACCTGAGATGCTGCCCAAGCCCCCGGATTCGAATTTCAAACTGGCGATCATATTATCGTAGTAATTCTCAGTTTCCACTCCCCGTTCCTCACCTTTGAAATTGGCGACTTCAACATAGATCCTTTGGGGGTTGGAACCCATCAGCCAGCGTGTAGCATCCAGGTCGTGGCTGTTAACCTCTGCCAGGTTGCCATTGGAGGTTTTTAGGTCCCTGGCCCAGGGCGGCGGAAGTCCCGGTCCATGGGTAAGAGATTTTACAAGCATCGGTTCTCCAATTTCACCAGCCTGGATCCTTTCATATGCCAGGCTGAAATCTGGATCGAAGTGCCGCATAAATCCCAGCTGCAGGTGGACTCCGTTCTTTCGGCAGGAGTCGATGATCCGATCACATTCTTCCAGATCCATGGCCATGGGTTTTTCTAGAAAGACATGTTTTTGAGCCTCAGCTGCCATTACCGCCAGGGGTTCATGGGAGGGAGTCGGCGTGGTGATCACCACTGCATCAAATTCCGCTTTATCCAGGGCCTCCTCCAGGGAGGTAAATTGGGCCTCGATTCCAAACTCCCGCCCCGTACTCTGGAGCATTTCCGCCTGGGTATCAACCAGCGCGACAACATCACCATCCGGCAAATATCTTTTTAAAGTGCCGGAGTGAAGTTTTCCAACCCTTCCGGCGCCGATCATACATATGCTAACTTTCCGTGACATCAATCCCGCTCCTTAGTTTGGCTGTTAAGCTCGATACACTTCAGCCAGGGTTCCTTGTAGGTCGATATAGCGCTTGACATGGGCCTGATAACGTTGATGGTTTTCCAGGTCAGGTTCAAGAGCCGGGCCTGCCGGATGGGCATTTTCATAGGCTACTTCGGCCAGATCGTGGTAGATCCCGGCAGCTTTTCCAGCGATCATGGCAGCTCCCCAGGTCCCAAATTCAGATTTCTGCAATCGCCGGTATGGAACCCCCAGGACATCAGCCTTGATCTGGTTCCAAAGGCTGCTCCTGGCGCCTCCTCCAATCACCCGGGCTTCGGTTAAATTGAGATCTAAAATCAGGTCTTTGAGAATATTCAGGTAAAAAGCATATTCATAAGCTACCGATTCCAGGATCGATCGATAGAAATGTTCCTGGGAATGAGAGAACGAAAAACCCAGCCAGGACCCCCGCATTTCAGGAGCTGCGGGGCAGATCCTGCCAGATAAATGGGGCGAGAAATACAGCTCATCTGCACCCAGAGGTGCTTTTTGAGCCAAATCATCCAGCTGCTGGTAGAGATCCTGTTCAGTTTGGGTTTTGCCCAGGATAGTGTTGAAGAATTTATCCCTGAACCAGGTCAAAGCCTGTCCTCCACCCGCAATATAGGCCAGGGGATGCCAGAGGCCAGGAATGACTGATCTCATCGTCAGCAAAGCCCGATTCTCAGTATCAGGTGCATATTGATCAGTGCAGCCTGCCAAAACGGAGGCAGTTCCCGCTGTATCGAAGATCATCCCCGGTCTTACGATTCCGGCTCCTAATGCTCCGGCTGCCGTGTCGCCGCAACCCGCAGCGATCAATAGTCCCTGGCGCGAGTCCAAAATCCCGGGCTGCTTCTTCTGTAACCTCACCGACCACATCCCAGGGATCAAGTATCCGGGGTAGTTTCTTAATGTCGACACCAACCCCCTGGCAGATCTCTTCTGACCAGCTCCCTTCCAAGGCATTGCTCAAAGCGGAAAAGTGTATGTAAGTGTAATCAATAAAAGCCTGATCACCCTTCAATCCTGCCATTTTCCCCGCTACAAATCCTCCGGGCATGACAAATTTAGCAGTTTTCTGGTATTCCTGGGGGCGATTTTCTTTCCACCACAGGATCTTGGGGCCGTGATCGCAGGTTGGCGGGCATCCTGTCAGCCTGGTGATCTGCTCCCCGAAATGATCTTCCAGGTATTTGATCTGGGGTTCGCAGCGCATATCCAGCCAGGAATCAAATCGGGAAACGGATTCGTGGTTTTCATCGATCGCCCCCACTCCAGCCATCTGGCTGTCAAAGGCGATCCCCGCTATCTCACCAGGATTGATCTTTGAATCGACTAGGCAGCGTCTGACGGTTTCAGCTGCTGTTCGGTAAAAATCCTCATTATCCTGTTCGACAACACCCGGCTCTGGGTAATGGATCGGAATCGGAACGGTGTTCTCAGCGACCAGGCTCCCATCAGCCAGGTAGAGAGCAGCTTTAGTGGCACTGGTCCCCAGATCCACACCGATCAAATACTGCTTTGCCATGCCGCTAACTCTCCTTGATGCCACCCACCAAAACCCGTGGAACAGTTCAAAAACAAAGAATAGGCTGTTGGGGATGAAACTCCCCCACCCCTGATCAAACCTGATAATAGATCAGGATGCTGCCATACGCTGATTGGCATCATCCACCAGTTTCCGGACGAATGCCAGGCTTTTTTCGATCATAGGGCCGCCTTGGCCCTCACATTCGATGCTGACGACACCGTCATATTTCATATCTACAAAAATATCAAAACATTTTTTGATGTTGTCTACATTGACGCCATCACCGATGGCGGTATTGCTGACAGCAATGCCAGTCAATTCGCCTCGCAATGAAGCTGCCAAACTTTCTGAAACATCTTTGATGTGGACATGGCTGACCTTATCCTTGAATTTCGTCAGGAATGCTACCGGGTCCTGACCGGCGATAAAGGTATTGCCGGTATCAAAGTTCATTCTGAGAAAGGGAGAATCCACGAAGTTGAGCATCTTTTCCATAAACTCGGGTTTGGTTGTGTAATAGCCGTGGGGCTCGATGTTGATGGTCATTTCGTATCTTTCAGCAACCTCGACCACCTCCGAGTAGATTTTTTTCATCATATCCAGGGCCTGGGCATCAGTCATACCTTCGGGTTTGAACATATGGTCCGTGGTATCGATATGACTGCAGCCGACCAGCTTTGCCCAGCGGATCGAATTAAGAATATATATAAGGCCAAGGGAAGCACCCTCAGGGACTGAAACTGGAAAAGCGGCGTCAAGTTGGGAAAATTTGACATCATACTTATCCATTTTTTCTCTCAGCGCCAGCGGGTCTTCAGTCAGGGAAACATGGGGTTGGTAGCCCAAGCCATGCAGCCAGCTCACGCCGTCGATCGTACCGCATTCAATGTAGTGGACATCATTCTTCTGGGCCCACTCTAAACACTTTTCGAAATTCCAGTACGAGCTGTTAAACGCATCAGTGTGAAATCCAATTTCAATCATCTTCAGGTCTCCTCGAATGCGCTGCGAGCTGCATTCCTTTTAGTTCTATGTTTTAGGTAGGTTCGCTCTAGCGAACGAACCTACCATTTTGATTAAGGGCTAGGCAATGAAATGTCAATGAAAGGAGCCCAAAACCAACAAAACATACTTACATATTTGAGCCCGTTCGATAACGAACGGGCTCAGAGGTTGATTGGTTTACTGGATCACATCCACATATTTGGTTGTGTCAAGTTCCATCCAGGCACCCGGCCAATTGGTCATATCCTCAGCACCACTCAAAGCGTAGTAAAGAGGGGGCATGTCCGGCAGATAGTACTGGTCGAGATTTTCCTGGGTGACATTCGGCTGAGGCAGAACCCAGCGGGCGTCAACGGGCTCACCCTGCAGGATCATGACAGCAGCCAGAACGGCAGATCGCCACTGGAAGGTCGGGAAGGTGGGAGCAATCGCGGTCAGGTCATTCTCTTTCCAGAACTTCAGGTAGTCCATCTGGTCTTCACCAACCATGATCGGGAAGGGCAATCCTGCATCTTCGAAAGCTTCGAGAACACCTACTGCAGTACCACCCGCATCCATCCAGACGGCATCGATTTGACCAAAGCGGTCGATGTAGTCAGCCACAATGCCTTTGGTATCAGGATTGCTGTAGGCACCAAATTCCACACCGATCACATTCAGCTGCGGATTGACTGCGAACACTTCCAGGGCTGCGCCCCAGCGCTGTTCTAGAACATCCACACCGGGCAGGATGCGCAGAGCTAAAACATTGCCGCCATCAGGAAGGTTATCCACAATGAATTTCGCACCATCATAACCGAACTTGTAGCCACCGATGGTCTTCAGGAAGGTGGTGGGGCAGTCGGTCAACACGCCGCGGTCAAAAACAACCGTCGGCAGAACTTCACAAACCTGCTCAACAATGGGGGTCAAAGCATTGGAGGAGTTGGGGGAGATGATCATCACATCGCACTGGCCACCTGCGAGCAGGTCTTCGATGTCAGCGATCTGCTTCTCATCGGAACCTTCAGCATCGACGTGGATGAAGTTATTGATCAGACCTTCGGTCCGAAGCTGCTCAACCTGCTCACGCATGGTAACGTAGCCGGTCACACGCCAGGTGTTGTTCACACCGGCATTAGAGAAGCAGACATCGTAAGGAGGATCCATCTTGTACGCGGATGTGTCGACTTTGTTGTCCAGCAGGGACTGCAGGTAGAGAGGAGCATCGGGATTCAGGACGTCAGCATCAGTCCAGGCGATTGATTCCTCATATTCTGCATCAGACCAGAAAGCCTCAACAACAGCTGCCGCTTCCATCTCAAGTCCTGGGCTGGCTGCTTCTTCCATAACTTCTTCCTCAGCCACTACTTCTTCTTCGGCGGGTTTTTCTTCCATAACCTCTTCAGCCGGGGCGGCTCCACCACAAGCGGACAGCGCAAATGCTGCCACCAAGATCAGGCTGAGCACAACTAACAATTTTTTCTTAAACATGGTAATTCTTCTCCTTGATAGGATTTTTTGGTAGTAACTCTGCGTACAATTAGTATATTATTGGGCGATATCACCTCCTTATAGGGTCCAAAATGGTGACAACTATTCAATGATCAATCTCGTTTCCTTGTACGGAGTCCCGCATAGGCAACAGCTCCGATGATTATCAGACCCTGGACTGCATCGCGATAAGGTTTTGGCAATCCAAGTAAATTCAAATAACTTACCATCGCTTCCAGCGTCAGGGCGCCAAAAGCCACATCGTACACTGATCCTTTTCCGCCCAGTAATAACACACCACCGATGACAGCGGCTGAGACTGACTGCATCTCCATGCCTTCTCCAGCTGTATAAGAAGAACCGCCATAACCGCCAACCAGGATGCCAGCTATAATTGCGCAGACTGCAGAAATCATGAAAGCAATCATCCTGATCATTCTGACCTTGACCCCTGACAACTTGGCAGCTTGCGCATTATCACCGATAGCGAGGATTTGTTTTCCTAGATTGGTTTTATGGAATAAGACAATCAAGATGGTTGCCAACACTAATAAAACTATCCCTGACATCGGGAAACGGCCGATAATCGGAATATTTTCAACATAACCCCGTCCGATGAAACGATAGGCTTCTGACAAATATCCCTTTGGTGCTCCTCCTGTCCAGTATAAACCGCCACCTTTCACCAGCAGCAGCATGCCAAGGCTAGCAATTAACGAGGGTACTTTCAGATAGGCAACCACAAATCCATTGACCAGGCCAATCACGATGCCAAATCCAATCATGATCGCAATTGCGACATATGTATACTCTTCATTGTTGTAGATTATCAGTGAACTACCAATGATGGTCAAAGTTACCACGGCCCCTTGCGAGAGATCGAATCCACCAGAAGCCAGGACAAATAACTGTCCCATCGTCAGGATTATCAGCGGTGCTGCGCGTCTAATGAAGGCCATAATCCCATCTGGGGTGGCGAAGTTAGGATTCAACTGACTGACACCAATAACAACCAGCAGAAAGATCGGATAAACTGGCGGGATTTTCCGGATCCATTCCCAGATCTTTTTGAGAATGGTCAGGACTTGATTGGATGGATTGTTTTTTTCAATTGTCGTCATAATCTTCTCTCTTTATGCCGCCTCGCGTTTTGAGCGAACGGAGTAGCTGGCTACTGCAAGAATAATAATCGCACCTCGTAATACCATCTTCAAGTAGGTATCCACACCCAGCTGGTTGAAGACTGTATCGATCACACCAAATATCAATACACCTGCAATTGTTCCAAACACACCCCCCCTCCCACCGGAAAGAGCAGTACCTCCAATTACGGTAGTCGCAACTGATTCCAGATCATATACACCATCCGGGCCAACCGTGGGATTTCCTGCACTCAATCGGCTGACAATAAAGAGACCTGCAAGGACTGCAGTTAAGCTGGAAATTATGTGGGCGATGATCAGCACCCGCGAAGTCCGTAAACCTGACAACCTGCCGATGACTAAATCACCACCAACACCGTAAAGATGTGAACCGAATTTTGTCCAGGATAGTACAAACCATCCAGTCAATACAACCCCCAATAACAGGATAATGGAATACGGAACTGGACCTATACTGCCATAACCAAGGGTTTGAAAACCTTTTGGCACTGACCCCAAAGATCCTGACGAAAACATCCCGTTAAGAACTCCCTTGATGATCAAACCTGTACCCAGGGTGGCAATAAATGAATTTACATTCAGCTTAGTGATAAGCAAGCCATTGATCAGCCCCACAGTGAGACCGACCAGTAATACGATTCCCAGCGCCATCGGTACCCGGGCTGGATCCCCCTGCATGATCAACGAAGTCATCACCGCCGTAAGACTTATTGAATAAGCAACGGAAAGATCGATAGATGCGCCGAGCATTACAAAGGTCTGTCCAACAGCAACTATGCCCAGGGATACAGAACGAACCAGGATATTGCGCAGGATCGTAGGATTTGAAAGGATATTGCCATTCGCGAATACCTGGTCCAGGATTAATCCACCGACAAGCACTATCACCAGGAAATAATAGACCTGGGGTATATTCTTCCAAAAATTGCTTTTTAGGCGCTTTTCTCCAACTTCAGTCATGGTTTCAATACTCATTGAATGCCTCCATCTATGGCAGCAGATTCCGTCTTTCCATTACTATTTTTCTGACCAGTTGCCACCAGCATGATGTCTGCCTCGCTTGATCCTGCGGGAAGCTCCCCACCAATTGTGCCGTCATGCATAACTAAAATACGGTCACTCATACCAATAATCTCTGGCAGCTCTGATGAGACCATAAGCACTGCCACACCTGATTTTGTGAGACCGCGGATAATATCGTGAATTCTGGCTTTTGCTTCAACATCAATACCCCGGGTTGGTTCATCGAAGATAAACACTTCCGCGCCAGATGCCAGCCATTTAGAAAGCACAACTTTCTGCTGGTTGCCGCCGCTCAGATCCTGGGCTTCTTTTGCATAGGAGTCCACCCGGACATCCACTTGCTGCCCCAGATCAGGGACCATATTGCGTGATGTATTGATGCCGTCAGGGTGAATAAAACTTAATAAGTTCTGAAGAGACCGGATAGCGAGGAGCATATTATCCCGGATCGGCTGCATCAAAAGCAGGCCTTCAGATTTTCGATCCTCGGTTACGAATCCCATTTTTCGTCTGATAGCCGTAAATGGGTTTTTGATAGCGATGGTTTTACCCATTAATTCGATTTCTCCTCTATCGAAGGGTACTGCCCCAAATAGTGCCTGCGCCAATTCAGTCCGACCGGAGCCTTGCAAGCCTGCAATCCCAAGAATTTCACCCTTGCGAAGTTCCAGATTGATATTTGTCAGGAAAACATTTTCCCCATCTTTGACCCGCAGCACGATCTCCCCGAAATCTTCATCTGTGCCTAACGGTGGGAAATAATGATCCAGCGTTCGTCCCACCATCATATACACCAGGTCTTCAGTATTTACCTCATTGGTATATTTAGTGCCAATCAGCACCCCATCTTTCAAAACAGTGATCTTATCTGAAATTCCAAATACTTCGGACAGGCGGTGCGAGATGAAGATAACAGCCAACCCCCTGGCTTTCAGTTTGGAAATCAGATCAAAAAGCAAATTCACTTCTGTATACGTCAGCGACGCGGTGGGTTCATCCATGATCAATACTTTAGCATTGAGAGAGATTGCCTTTGCAATCTCAACCAACTGCTGTTCCGCGACTGAAAGCGAACTGACCAGTAAAGTGGAGGAGATCATTTTATCAACGCCAAGTTCTTTCAATACATCATCGGTTTGTTTATTCAGCTGGCGGCGGTTTAGAACTCCGAATTTGGATGGTTCCCTTCCCAGGAAGATATTTTGGGCCACGGTTCTATCAGGCAGCAAGTTAAATTCCTGGTAGATGATGGCAATACCCTTTATTTGAGCATCAACCGGGTGGCTAAAGGATGTTTCTTTTCCCTGAAATAAGATGGTTCCCTTATCAGGCTTGTATGCCCCGGCCATAACTTTCATCAAGGTCGATTTTCCAGCTCCGTTCTCTCCCACAACCGCGTGGACATCTCCCGGCATAAACTTGACACTGACATTATCCAATGCCTTAACACCAGGAAACGATTTGGTGATATTTTTGACCTCGATCAAGGGTTTTTGATTGTTTTTTATCTCATCTGTCATAATTCATTGATCTCCACTAGCCCAAATTTCCCTGTGTTTCCGCCAGGAATCCCCTGAGAAAAGCCAAGCCATCCCGGGCTATGGCATCCTGGTCGGGCGCTATCTCCCTCCAAATACAAACTGCCCTGGCAATAGATTTCACCTGCGGTGTGAAGGATTCGATCACAATGTTCCCGTCGTACCCGACATCCTTCAGTGCCTGGAAGGTTTCTTGCCAATTCACCTGCCCGGACCCCGGAACACCGCGATCGTTTTCGCAAGCATGTATGTGAAACACCCGATCCCCTGCTCTGCGTATGGCGTCTCCAGTGTTCTTTTCCTCCAGATGCATATGGAATGTATCCAGATGGAATCCCAGGTTTGGGGCTCCCACATCCTCTATCAGTTGTAATCCCTGGTCAACGACGTTGATCAGGTCAGTCTCAAATCTGTTTAATGGTTCAAATGCCAGTTTGACACCCCGTTCTGCAGCATACGCAGCCATATCTTTCAGACCTTCCACTGCATACTGCCACTCTACGCCTACGATCTTCGGGATCATCCAGTCTGGCTTTGCCAACCGCAGAGTACATGGGCCCGATTACGGTCTCAGATCCCAGGTATTGGGCGGCGTCGATCATCCAGACCAGGTAATCCCTGGCAGCTTGTCGTTCTCTCTCCAACAAACTGCTGAGATTTCTCCCAGGGCCAAAAGCCCCGCAGGTGACCACACCCAGCTGGTGTTTTTCAAGTTCTGCTTTCAGAGCTTTCAAGTCGATCAGATCAGGATCTTCAACTGCTACTTCGATCAAGTCAAAACCAAAATTACCGATTTTCCCAACCAGATCAAGATCCTGATCAGTAGAAAACGGTGAGCGCCAAATAAATGTGTTAGCCCCAAATTTCATTTCCAATTCTCCTCAGGGATCAGGCCAGCACAAAAACATGCTCGATTGCCAGCCAAATCGCACCGTGCACCCCTGCGTCCTCCCCTAATTTTGAATAATCAATGATCAACGATCTGGTTGAAAGGGCTGTTGCTCTTTTGAGGGTTGCCTGCCTGACCGTGGACAATAAAGTATGCCCGATCTTGCTCACACCTCCCCCAATGAAAATTGCCCGGGGGTTATAGAAATTTACCAATCCCGCCAGCACACCTCCGATCATCCGGCCGCATTCACAGATGATCCGATTTGCAGCCTGGTCGCCACCAGCGGCCGCTCTGCCAATATCTTCTGGAGTCAATGAGCCCTTAATTTTCAATTTGCGGGCCAGGATTTCACTTTCCCCGGCCTGGGCGGCAGCTTCACCTCTGCTGGCAATGGCCGGGCCGGCTGCCATGGCCTCCAGGCAGCCCCGATTCCCGCAGTGGCAGATCGGACCGTTATAGTCGACGCAGATATGGCCCACATCTCCTGCTGTTCCGTCGCTGCCTCGATAGATCCCATTCCTGGTCATCACACCGCAACCTATACCTGTTCCGATTTTGATATACAAAAAATTATCGATGCCTACTGCATCTCCGGCCCGGGATTCTCCAATCGCCATAATGTTGACATCATTGTCAACTACCGGCTTGACATGTGAGAATTGTTTCCTGAGATAGTCTTTGATCGGAAAACTATCCCAGGCGGGCATCAAGGGTGGTTCAATTAAAAATCCTGAGGGGAACTGGACCGGCCCCGGCACTCCTAAACCAAGACCAACCAGATCCCCGGCAGCTGCGCCTTGCTGTTCCAGCATAGAGAGGATCAGGTGACTATCCGATCCAATACTTCTTCCGGAGCGTCGCGGACATCAGCTGCTTCAGCGGTCCTTTCCAGGATCTCACCTTTAAAATTTGCCAATGCCAGGTCAATGCTGGTTGCGCCAATATCCACACCAGCTATAAAACCCAATCCTGGATTGACATCCAGCAGCCGCGGCCTCCGCCCTCCCCCAGATTCTCCCGGTCCGATCTCGGATATTACACCCAGATCCACCAGGTTCCCGGCAATCGCTGTAATACTTCCCCGGGATGTGTCCAGCAGCTCTGCCAGATTGGTCCTGGACAAGGGTCCTTTCTGGCGGATGAAATTTACCGCAGCTAGTTCAACCGCAGTCAACCGCGGCAAGCCATTATTCGATCTCATAACCTGATCTTCTTGAACGGCAGTCATAGGATACTTGTTTCGTAATTTGAAGGAAGTTATATCGATAATAGCAATATTAGTTCCGTCTGTCAACGAAGTATCGGTTCCTGCCGCTTAAAAAGTGATTTTTGTCATCTAATAAACGCTGGCAGCGATCCGTTTTAGGTTGGCGACACTTTTTGCGATCGCTTCAAATTCTTGGCCAGCGTAATCAGGATGCAGTGAATCAGTTTCAACTGCCAGAAAACCCTGATAATCGGCTTCATAAAGGAACTGGGCGATTTTCTGATTGTTGACCAGGCCATCACCGACCGGAGTTGAGGAAAAGAAATACCATTCCCGGGCGTCAATTCCAGCGACAGGTTTCAAATCTTTGATATGCGTTGCAAAGACCTTGTGTGCCAGTTTGCGGGTACCCTCAACCGGGTCGTCCAATAAACGCAGGAAGTTTCCGGTATCCAGATTCAATCCCAGGTAGGGAGAATCTACCCTTTCCAGAAGTTCAAGGCATTCATCCGCTGTGTAATCAATATGATTTTCAACAGCCAGTTTTACGCCATTATCCTCTGCGACCTTAACCGCTTCCTTAAACCAATCCACCAGGATATCGATCTGAGGTCCGTGGGGTTCAAACCGGAACATTAAACTGCTGGCCACAACCCGCATCACATCGGCTCCGATCATTTTTGCATTGGGGATCTGGGCGACCATGCTGTCAAATTCAGCGCGGTTTTTGCCAGCTTCCAACCCATCCGGATGTCCCCAGGCATAGACCCGGTCAAAACCATAATCGTCCAACTGGCCATTCAGATCTTTAAACCAGGCTTTGTCAAAGGACGGGAAGAAACATGATTCCAGGGAAACTCCGTCAACATCCAGGTATTTTGCATAGGCCAGGAAGTCTTCCATGGTCATATTTTTATCCGGCGCAGTCTGGTGGGGATATACCTCCCCAAAATACCGATGGAAACAATAACTATCGATCCCAACCTTCATTTTGCTCATACACACTCTCCTTATCCAATAACCTGGTTCCCAATGTTCAGTTCGTTCTACCTTTAGTTTAAGTATGATTATTCTGATGGATCTTTCTGGCCAGATCGCCCGGCTGGCTAACCCGCACCAATTCAGTTTCAAACCTTGACCTATCCCCCCGATGTACGGCGTGAAAATATTCTATGGGCGTGCCGTCCTTCAAATAGCTGACACTGTTCAGCAGGATCAAGGGAGCGCCAAGGTCCACCTGGAGAAGTTCTGCTTCCATCTGATTTGCAACCACAGCTTCCAAAAAACGTTTTCCGCTGGCGATCTGCAAACCATGTTCATTTTCGAGGTAGGCATAAAGTGACTGGTTAGTAAGATCGACTTGAAGAAGCTCAGGGCAGATCTCATAGGGCAAATAGGTTGTCACAAAAACGATCGGCTCCTGGTTGATATACCGCAGCCGGTCGATCTGGATCAACTCCGTCCCGGGTTCCAGATCCAGGTATTCTGCCACTTTTTTTGTGGCCTGGACCAGATCCTGCTTCAGCACATCCGATACCGGGCGGTGCCCCTTGGCGACCATATCCTGATAAAAGCCGGTCAATTCCTGAAACAGGCCCTCGTGGATCTTGGGTTTAGCGACAAAAGTACCCCGGCCTTTCTCTTTATAGATCAAACCCTTGTAAACCAGTTCCTGCAAAGCCTGGCGGATAACAGTTCGGCTGACATCAAAAGTCTGGCAGAGCTCGGTCTCGCCGGGCAGCAAATGCCCGGGAGGTAATTGATTATTATCAATATACTCAGTTAACAAATCAATTACCTGAATATAAAATGGCACAAAGGATTGGCGATCGATAGGCTGGGCTGGAATCGAAGAGGACATATAATGTTGTTATCCTGTAATTACAACTCCTTCTATCATAGAGGCAAGATTTTTTTATGTCAAGATGTTAAGCTCCGAATGTGACTTTTGTCAGGCCTGATCGCTAGAGTTGGCATCGCGCCTGACATGTTGCCCCAGCTTAGTATTTACAATCCACCCTCCGGCCGGTTTCAGATGATTCCACCATGGCATCAGCGACAACGCAGGCCTGATAGCCATCTTCAAAGGTTGCTCCTTCCGGACCAACCTGACGATCGTTTACGATGCAGTCCAGCAAATGATAGATCTCATGGACAAAGGTGTGCTCCCAACCGATCGTATGTCCTGGCGGCCACCAATTCTCGATCCAGGGATCGCTCCCTTCCGTAACGAGCACATTCTGGAATCCCCTGCTCCCGGCCGGTTCAGCTTCCGCCCAGTGAATTTCCAGTTCATTTAAACGTTCCAGGTTCCAGGCGATCGAGCCCTTTTCCCCATTGACTTCAAAAATATGATAATTCTTGCGCCCGCTGGCCAACCTGGTACCTTCCAGGGTTCCCAGAGTGCCATTTTCGAATTCGATCACAGAAGCAAAGGCATCATCAACGTCCACAACCCCGGACCCACCCCCGTTCATTAATTGTCGTTCCGGGATGAAATTCTTCATTGTGGACTGCACGCTTTTTATCCGGGATCCCAACAAGAATTTTCCAATATCTATGATATGGGAAAAATCACCCAGTGCACCTGTGCCAGAAATCTCTTTATTATGACGCCATAAATAGGGAGTATTAAAATGGGGCAGGATCCAGTCCTGCAGATACATGGCCCGAAAATGATAGATCTTCCCCAATGCTCCGCTGGCAATTAAATCGCGCGCTTTTCGGACAGCTGGAACAAAGCGGTAATTAAATGCCACCATGTGTTTGACATTATTCCTGGTTGCAGCCTCCAGCATGCGGGCGGATTCTTCGGCAGTCCTAGCCAATGGCTTTTCGCAGAAAACGTGTTTACCCTCTCCAGCTGCCACAACGCAGGGCAATTCATGGATATTATTTGGTCCGACATTATCAAATAATTGGATCCGGTCGTCCTTCAGCATTTCTTCCCAGTCTGTATAATATCCCTGGTACCCAAATCGGGAAGCCATTTCGGAAACTGCTTCTTCATTCCTGCCGCATACAGCCACCAGATCAGGCAGGGCCGGTTGGGGATACATCATATACTCAAGTTTTTTGAACGCGTTGCTGTGAGCCCTGCCCATAAAGGCATATCCCAGCATGCCCACGCCAATCCTGGTCCTGACTGGACGATCGACCTTATTAAATCCCATTCCAACCTCCTGTTAATACTTCCGATCCATTTCAAAAACCCAAAACAGCTCTCAATTCATTTAATCCGTCCAGGATCTGGTCGGGGTTTACAGCTTCCAGCATTTGTCGATCATCCGTGCCCGTGGTTAAGGCGATACTAAGCGCACCGGATGCCTGGGCACTGAGCACATCTCTGGTAGTATCACCAACTACCACAGTCGAAAAGCCCGGAAACTTTACGCCAGATTGATCCTCCGCTCTCTGTTTAGCCAGTCGGACCAGGTCAGCCCGGTGCCTGGATTCCTCCCCGTAACCGCCGATGGGGAAGAATTCAGGGTCTAATCCAGCCGCCCGGAGTTTGATCGCGGCAATTTCAGTGTGATTCCCGGTCACAAGTCCGGGAAGGAACTCTCCTGACCCTGAGAGATTTTCCATTAATTCGAGGGCTCCTGGCAAGGCCCGCACTGGATATTGATTGGTAGAAAGTACCAACTTGAATTCTGACAGGAAATATTGATAGAGCTGATCCCTCTTTTCTAAGAAATCATTGAAATCCAATCCGGCGTCCAGCAGGGTGTCCAGAAAGATGGCTTCCTGGGTCCTGCCACCTGGATAAAAATCATCCAGATTGCCTGAGGTACCAAAAACCATCTCCAGGGCCTTTCGGGTACAGGAGCGGCCGATCCCACCCGTGGACAGCAATGTGCCGTCGAGATCAAAAAGCAGCAATCTCATCAGATATTATGCCCAGAACATCTCTCCGGCATCTTCGAAGATCAAGGCATCTTTTAAGAGTTCCACCGCTTTGCCTAATCCTTCATCCGGCGACATCAAGGCATCCTCATGTTCGATTGAGATCACATAGTCATATCCAACCAGGCGCAAAGCGCTCATCAAATCCTTCCAGTCCTTTAATCCGTGACCATATCCAATCGATCGGAAGGTCCAGGATCTGTTCGGTATATCACCATAATGCCTGTAATCGTTGCAGCCATTCACGGCTGTGTTATAGGGATCGATATAAACATCTTTGCCGTGGACATGAAAGATCGCTTCTCCTAATTTCCGGACTGCAGCCACAGGATCAACTCCATTCCACCACAAATGACTGGGGTCGAAATTGCATCCCAGCCGGGGTCCTACCTCTTCCCGCAAGCGGAGCAGTGTATCAACGTTGTATGCCAGAAAACCGGGGTGCATTTCAAAACCCAAAGTTAGGTTATGGTCTTCGAGCAAAGGGTGGATGGTTTTCCAATAAGGGATGGCGACTTGATTCCATTGATAGTCAAGGATGTCCAGGAAGTGGGGCGGCCAGGCGCAGGTGACCCAATTAGGCATGGTGTCCTTGACAGCTCCTCCAGGCAGACCCGAAAACCCATTGATGGTGGGCACACCTAACATGGCAGCCAATTGAATGGCCTTTTTGATGACCTGGTCAGCCAGGTCAGCTGTTTTTTGATCCGGATGGATGGGATTATTATGTATGCTCAGAGCGCTCAAAGTCAGCCCCCGGTCGGTGATCTTTCCCAACCAATCCTCACGTTTGGCCTGGCTCTTCAAGAGTTCATCCACCGGACAATGAGGCTGCCCAGGATATCCCCCTGCCCCGATCTCGACAGCGGTGATTCCAAAGCTGACCGCTTTATCGAGGGCTTCTTCAAATGATTTATTTCCCCAAAGGGCTGTAAAGACTCCGATCTGCATAATCAACTCCTTTTGATAAAAATAAATAGGTCCCGGATATTCTATATCAATTCATCCTGCTGGCGCCTTAGTTTAACCACAGAGCTGTTTTCATCCAGGCTGACATCATTCCAGGTGATGATCGCTCCCTTCTTCACCGGCTGGATGATTTTTGCATCCGGGCTGAGGCCAGCAGGCAGCGCATTCAACTGACTGGAAATATGCGCCAGCTCCATCACCCCGTAGTTTGTATAACCACCAAATCGCTCCAGAATATCACCGGGGTTTAAATCTTTTTTGGCTACCGTCATCACCTCGGCGACAGCTTTGTCAAGCGGTTCCAGCCAAACCTGGCGGTTCAAATAGGCTTGAGCGATCGAAATGGGAGCCTCCAGGAACCAGAGGTGGTAATGGCGGAAAAATGTAAAGTACTTTCCAGACCCTACTTTCAAGTAATTTAAGTCAGCAGCGATCCGTTGATCAGCGACTTTTACGACCACAAATACCCCTCCTGAGAGCGAGGGGCCCTGGACAAAGTCGATATTTCCAGCGAATTTGCTGATCCCGCCATCTTCTTCCAGAGCAAAAACCTGGGAAACGGTTTCGAAAGACGCATCCGGTCCGATCATACCTCGCTGCATCGGCAGGCAGCCAGTGGCATTGGCAGCGCAGGTCATCTCGAACATGGTTTTGGTCCCATCAACATAGGACGCCACCTGAACTGGATCCTTGTCTGAGCGGGCTGCTGAATCCGCCACCAGATCTGGCGTTGCGTCGGTATTCAACGGATTGTTCTTCCCCTTTCCGATCGTTATCACCTGATATCCAAGGCTGTTAACGTAGTCAAATAGTTCCATCAGGCAGCCAGGCTCATCTCCCGAGGATACCGAGTAAATCACACCGGCCTCAGCTGCCTTCTTCTTGAGGATCCTGCCAACAGTCACATCGGCTTCGATATTTACCAGGACAACGTCTTTCCCATATTCAATGCAGGATTC
The DNA here is from genome assembly GCA_963716695.1 of uncultured Chloroflexia bacterium. Lineage (GTDB taxonomy): Bacteria > Chloroflexota > Anaerolineae > Anaerolineales > UBA11858 > B10-G9. The sequence continues at coordinate 131,282 of CAVQTT010000003.1, read as the reverse complement.
GGCCACATCGGCACCAATTGCCGGTGACCAGGTAGAATCGGTCACAATATCGAGGGCATCAACTTGAGCCAAGGATCTGGGATCCGATGTGACAACAATTTTTCCGTTCCTGATCTGCTGGTCGATCTGAGCTGGTTCATCGCAGGTCACGATCTGGTCAGCAGGTGTCCCAGCCGATCTCAAGGCCCTAATACCATCCTCAACATCCTGGTTGGCCACTGCGCTGATCTTCATCCCTGGAACATGGCGGAAGGCTGCGATGAGTCCCGATCCCATCCATTCGATCGCACTTGCTCCAACGCGGATCGGATTGCCCTCCTCCTGCCTGCGAACTAGTTGTTTGTGGATCATCTCAGGCTGCCCTTTTGGATTGGACGACCTCCAGGGCCGCCTTGACTATGTCATCCGCTGTGAGGTTATATTTCTTTAGCAGATCCCAAGGATCACCGGACTCCACGTAGGTATCCTTTAAGCCAACAAATCTCATCGGCACAGGACATTCCTGGGCTACTATGCGGGCTACATTGCTGCCCATCCCACCCTGGAGCAGGTGTTCCTCGGCACAGACGATTGCACCGGTCTCGCGAGCAGCAGAAAAAATGCTGTCGACATCCAGGGGGCGTAGGGTATGCAGATCAATAACCCTGGCTTCAATCCCCTGATCTTTCAAGACAGCTGCAGCATCCAGGCCGGCGGAAACCATCATACCGCAGCCAATGATGGTCAGATCCGATCCCTCCCGGACCCGGTTGGCTTTGCCAACCTCAAACGGAGTATCATCCAGAGGATAGATATAGGGCATAGGAACCCGACTGGATCTGATGAAAACCGGACCTTGGATGGTTGGAGCTGCCTTAACAGCGGCATGCATTGTCGCCGGATCACTGGGCACAATGATCGTGAAGGTTGGCAGGCCGCCCATCAAGGCCAGGTCCTCGATACCCATTTGGGTTGGGCCGTCTTTCCCCAAAGTGATCCCTCCATGGCTGCCTATGATGGTGGCATTGAGATTCGACATCGCGATCGCCAAGCGGATCTGGTCGTAGGCATTACAAAGCAGGAATGAGGAGAAGCTGACGATAAAAGGATAATAACCCGCACCAGCCAGTCCGGCGCCGATCCCAACCAGGTTGCTTTCCGCGATACCGATATTAAAGAAGCGATCTGGAAATTCCTGCCGAACATATTCCGCTTTGGTAGAGTTACCCAGGTCACCATCCAGGACGACAATCTTGGGGTTATTCCGGGCCAGTTCCAGGAGGGCGTCCCCAAAAATATTCCTCAGGGGAAGATCACAAAGTTCAAGTCCCGCTAATTTACCGAGCTGCATTGATTTCCTCCCGCGCTAATTCTGCCTGCTTTTCCGTAAGAGCCATCCCATGGAATTTAAAATCCGCTTCCACAAATGACACGCCTTTTCCTTTTATGGTATGGGCGATAATGATCTGGGGTTTGACCGTTGCTTCGAGTTGTTTGGCAAGCTGGAATTTTTCGAGCAGCTCGCCAAGGTCATGACCATTCACTTCGTGTACAGTCCAGCCAAAAGATTTCCATTTTTCCGCCAGGGGCTCAAGGGCGATCTCCCTGCTGATCGGTCCGGTTTCCTGGTATTTGTTGTAATCCAGGATCGCTATTAGATTACCAATCTTAAAATGGGCTGCGGCCATGGCTGCTTCCCAAATCTGGCCAGCTTCACATTCACCATCACCCAGGAGCACATATACATGGTACTTTTTTCCGGCCAAGCGTCCCCCGAGCACATGGCCAATTCCGAGGGACAATCCCTGTCCCAAGGATCCGGTGGTTGCCTCTACTCCAGGCATCATCCCCTGGATCGGATGTCCCTGGACAGGGCTGCCAACTTCCCGCAAGCGGGCCAGCTCCTGACGTTCAAAATAACCCGCTTCTGCCAAAGCAGCGTAGAGCAGAGGGGCTGCATGGCCCTTGCTCATGATAAAACGATCCCGATCCTCCCACCAGGGCTGATCAGGTTGGTAATTTAACACACCGCCAAAATACAGGGCTGTTACGATCTCCACGGCAGACCAGGAACTGGAAGGATGTCCAGAACCGGCCCGGGTGGTCATCTCCAGAATATCCAATCGTAATTTCCGGGCGATCTCTTTTAAATCCTCCAGCCTGGTTATGATTTGTTTATCCATAAATCTCCTTAGATGGTTCTTTAAAAAGTCTTCCACTTCAGCCAGATACGGCAGGGCTGGAATTGCACCCCGTTTGAGGGAGGTCAGGGCGCCGACCCCGTTGGCAAATCGCAGGTTTTTGGTCATTCTCTCAACGGTCAATTGCTCCCTCCAATCCTCACCGCTGACCAACCTGCTCAGCAGCCCAGCCACAAAAGCATCTCCACAGCCCACTGCATCCACAGTATCAACCTTGAATCCTGGAACATAAGCACCGCCATCCGCTATTTGAAAGTAGCTGCCCTGCGCGCCCAAGGTTATAACCACGATCGCTGGACCTAATTCGAGCAGTTTTATACCAGCCCTTTCGACCTGGTCCAGATCTTGGGGATCTAACCCAGGCTGATCTGTGAGCAGTGCTGCCTCCAGTTCATTGAGTTTTATTAAACCCACTTCCGGAATGATCATTCTGGTTTGATTGAGGGCCTCCTGGGGATCTTTCCAGAGGGATGGGCGGTAATTTACATCGAAGGAAACCAGAACACCAGCTCCTCGGGCTTCCCTGGCTGCCAGGAAAGTCGCGGACCGGGCGGGTTCATCAGTCAGACTCACGGATCCAAAATGCAGGCAGCCCGAATTCCTGATCAGATCCCAGATCCAGGTCCGAGGCTGATAGATTTTGATCTGCGCCAGGATTCCGGTAAAAGACAAATTCGGCAGAATTCTCATCCGGCATGGCGATGATCGCCATGGTTGTCCTGGCTTCCGGGTCAAAGGAGATCCCTGCTGTATCAACGCCTTCCTTTTCAAGCACACCCTGGAGATAATGACCAAAATGATCCTGGCCCAGCTTCCCAATAAATCCGGCCCTTTTTCCCCAGCCTGGCAGCCGACACAGCAACATTGGCCGGGGCACCACCGGGTTTCGGGAAGAAGGCTTCCACTTCCCCGATCCTGGGACCGATCTGGCTAGGAAACATATCAATTAACAATTCACCGAGGGTAAGGATATCGATCTTCTTCATAGGTTTATTCCCTGAGTTCCGAATGGAAAGTGTAGCGATCTCCCCGGAGATTGATGCGCAAATACTCTACCGGCAAACCAGTTTCGGTAAATGACACCCGATCGATATGCAGCAAGGGAGAGTTTAGATCGACGTCCAGCAGTTCAGCCAGCTGTTTTGTGGCAGGAACCGCCCTGATCTTCTGCCTGGCGCTGCTGATATGAAGGTTGTATTGATCAGCCAGCATTTTTCTCAGAGAATTATTGGCATAATCACGGTCCAGGATGCCCGGACAGAGATCATGAACCAACAGCGAATGCTCAACACTGAGCGGCTCATCATCCGCCAGGCGCAGGCGCACCAGGCTGGCGAGATCCTGATTGGGATCGATCTTCAAGACCTCAAGGACCTCATCAGTAGCCTGCACGATCTCACTGGAGAGTACCCGGGTGCCAGGTTTTAAACCCCGCTGCTGCATGTCGTCCCAAAAACTGATGATCCGGTTCAAATTTTGCTCGAATGCCGGCCGGGAGACAAAACTGCCCAGCCCCTGTCTCCGGTAAATCCGGCCCTGATTCACGAGTAATTCAAAGGCCTGCCTGACTGTAGCCCGGCTTAATTGATATTGTGCTACCAATTCTGCTTCCGTAGGCAGCATCTCCCCAGGCTGCCATTATACCTTGCTGGATTTGACCCAACAGGATCTCATACAGCTGGTAATACAGAGGGGTTTTGCTGGACCGACTGAGGTTCTTCATGGCCTGATCCCTCTTCTAACTAAAGCAATTTATCTTAATGTACGGACATTATAATGTTTTGTATTTTATTGGTCAATCCTCCTTTTCTGCCCTTGATCAGGACTAAAATCCAGGATTTGTCCCACTCCAAAATATAATCCTGATTGATCTGCTGCTAACCAAAAAAACCAGCTGTGCTGGCTTTGAATTGATCAATAATGCAAACCTGAATATATGAAAGGATTCTTCCGAGAGCGAGCCCCCGCTTCCTGACTAACAGACCTCTAAGTTTACTTCTCAGAAGATAAAGATTGGAACGCTATCAATGCTCGTTCCCGGGACTTTTTTTGATCAACGATTGGATCAGGATACCCCGCTGATCTTCCTGTATTTTCCCAGGGAGTGTGGATCAGTTTCTTATCTAGATCTTTCAGTTCAGGGACCCATCTGCGAATATAATCACCATTTGGGTCAAATTTCTTACTCTGCCGGATTGGATTAAATATCCTGAAGAACGGGGCGGCATCAGTTCCTGTGCCGGCAACCCACTGCCAGCTCCCGTTGTTAACAGCCAGATCCCCATCAAGCAGGCATTCCTGGAACCATTTTTCTCCCCAGCGCCAGTCAATCAGCAAATCTTTTACTAAAAATGAGGCCGTTATCATCCGGGCCCGATTATGCATCCAACCTGTTTGCCTTAACTGCCGCATACCAGCATCAACAACAGGATATCCTGTCTGCCCTTCCTTCCAGGCCTGGAATCCTTCCCGATCTTTCCTCCATGGGAGCTGGTCAAATTTGGAGCGGAAATTCCGGGTCTGTGATTCGGGAAAATGATACATGATGTGAAAATAGAATTCGCGCCAGATCAACTCACTCTGCCAGGTTTCGATCCCTTGCAGGTCACGCCGTCCACTCAGATTCTGGAGCAGATGGCTGCTCCGATTATACGCCGTCCGCAAACCCAAGACCCCGAATTTGAGGTAGGGAGACAAGCCAGATGTTCCATCCAGATCCATCCGATCCCGGTTAAGATGATAAAACTCAACTTTGTTCTTTATAAATTGATTGAGTCGGTGGATCGCAGATTTCTCACCTGGTGGAAAGAGCTTTTCTTCCTTTCCACTACGGCATGGGATCCGTCGGGATATTCGGGATGGTCGGAATTCTATCTGGAACATCAAGAGATTCAAACGAGGGATTAAGCCCGAGCCAATTTCTCTTAAATGGTGTATATACTTGATAGGGTTTATCATTTGCTTTTTGGGCTTCCAGGGGATGGAATCCCAGCTGACCCTGAATTATTTTCAGCGGAAGCCTGCTGGCGATCAATCCATCTCGCTGGCGGGCATAGGGTGTGAAATCTTCCTCGGCATAGATCCGGTCCGCCTGGGTTTCCTGAAGCAGGTTTTTTAATATTTCAACCGGATTGCCAGATCGCAGGACCAGCCCGCTTCCTCGATTTTGTAAGTCTTTGTTCAAACAGTCCAGATTCTGATATAAAAAATCCAGCCTGCGGTTCGGAGCACCACGCAGCAACAGGGGATCCAGAATGAACACAGGGAGGATTGGCGGTTCTTCCAATGCCTTTAATAACGTCAGATTATCCAGCAAACGCAGGTCTCGCCGGATCCACCAGATTGAACTCAAGGCAGTGTCATTCCCTCGTCGAAAGAACCAAAGAGCTCAAGAATATCCTGATTATCCGGAATATCCGACATCGCTTTTCCATAATGGGCAAATCTTGCCAAACCTTCTTTATCCACAGCAACCATCGCCGGCATCCGACCCAGCTTGAACAAATTAACCTGCTGCCCATAAAGCTTTAATACAGTGTGTTCAGGGTCCGGGAGACCAATAAAGGGCAGTTCATTCTCATCCCAGAAGGATCGGAACGCCTCAGCTCCCTCAGGACCGACAACCACAACATCGATATCCAATTCAGTGAACTTTTGATAATCTTTACGCAACTGCGCCATATGCCTGCGGCAGAATGGTCATAAGAAACCTCGGTTAAATACAATCAGCAAATGTTTCTTGTTAATATGATCAGAAAGTTGAAAAGGATCTCCCTGGAATGTAGTAAGCGCGAAATCCGGCGCTTTTTTATTTATGATTACAGCTGGCATAAAACTTCCTCCTATCCTTTATTGAGAGTACAAACTGGATCAAACCATTGATCAGGGGCAGGTTTTGGTACTGAGGATTTGCATATCAGCGCTGATGGATGACATTCTGGATGAAAAATTCCAGGAATAGATATTCACTGGATCCAAACGGATGGAGACCTCGTTGGCACTATTTGCCAGGAGGTTCTTCGCCAGGTCATTATCCCTGCCCCCTAAATATCGATCCAGCAGAAGACCCAAAATTTCCACTCCCTGCTCCCTGCCAATGGTCGCCAAGGCTTGTCCTCGGATGCCACAATAGGGAGGGATGTCCGCAGAAATTTCAAACGCACATTCCGGGTTTTCATTTAAATAAGAAACTACCCTGGCATCTTGCTTGGTCGCCAGATACAATGATCCATCCAGATGGATATACCAGAGTGAAACCACGACCGGCCAGCCAGATTTTGTCCTACACGCCAGACGGATAGGAATCCTCGAATTTTCAAGATATTCCTGGTAATCCTTTAATTGTTTTGCCATAAAATGATCTCCTCGGTATTGATCTGGATCCAGAGTTAAATCTTCAGGTTATTCTTAAGAACTTCTATTCTGATCCGCCGGATCAAACCAGAAAAAATCACAGCATGGAAGGGATAGAGCAAATACCAGTATAGTAATCCAGCCAGACCTCTGGGCGCAAAATACGCTGTCTGTTTTAATATTGTCCCATTTTGTGAGTTTTCCAGATCATATTGAAGCCAGGCAGGACCGGGAGTTATCATCTCTGAGCGCAATCTTAAACAGCAATCCTGCTCGATCATTTCTACACGCCAGAAATCCAGGGCGTCCCCAATCCTTAGATCGAGAGGATCCCGCCTGCCCCGGCGCAAACCCACACCACCCAGGGAACGATCGATCATCCCCCTGATTTTCCAGGCCCAATCAAAAAACAGCCACCCCCGCTCACCTCCCAGGGACTTGATCATTTCAAAAACTTGTTGCTGAGGCGCCTGAATCATTATTTGGCGTCTTTCCAGGATCATGCCTTCTTTCATACTAGATATGACCGCATTATCCAACCTTTTGCTTGAAACCAGGGAATCAGTCCAGCGCGATTCAACATCTCCCGCGGACAGGCTCGCCAGGCCGGACTCAACAGCACTCAAGTAATTTAGCGGGGTAATTTCTGGAAATATTAACTTAGCTGAATCGTCTGTGACAATTGCCTCATTCCTCAATCCCTCGACCAAGGCGTGGGCGATCGCTGCCGGAACAGGTGTCATCCAATGGACCCAGTAGGCGGATAGTTTAGGAGTCAGGAATGGCACGGGGATCAAACTGCGCTTTAATCCTCTGGACTCAGCATATCCCAGCATCATATCTCCGTAGGTGATGACTTCCTTGCCACCGATCTGGATGATCTTTCCCTGGCTCTCAGGTGTGTTTAACGCGGACTCCAGGTAGTGAAGCACATCACCGATTCCTATCGGCTGAGTCCTGGTAAAAACCCAGCGAGGACAGATCATGACCGGGATACGTTCTGTGAGGTAGCGGATCATCTCAAATGAAATGCTGCCTGATCCCACAATCACCGCAGCGCGGAATTCGGTTACCGGCACACCAGCATTTGCTAATGCACGACCCGTTTCCTGGCGAGATTTCAAATGCTCCGACAAATCAGCTTCAAAATCTCCTAATCCGCCGAGATAGATGATCTGCTTCACTGAAGCGTTTTTAGCGGCCTGGCCAAAATGTTCGGCAGCCAGCAGGTCTTTTCGGTGGAAGTCATCCCCACTGTACATACTATGAATTAAATAGTAGGCTGCTGTGATCCCATCCAGGGCTGGTACCAGAGTTTCAGGTACCAGGACATCTCCGGAGATCACCTCAACCTGTTCCAGCCATGACCTCCCCTTCAATCTTTCAGGATCCCTGGCAATCACTCTGACGGGATATCCCTTTTCAAGCAGATAGGGTACAAGCCTTCCCCCGATGTAGCCTGTTGAGCCAGTCACAAGGATTTTTTCATTTTGTCTCATCATTACCCTAGAAATAAATCCTAAAATCCCCGCTTTTGTCCTTCCCAGGGACCAGCGCTGCCAGTCTTGAAATCCTCAACACTGGGACCGGCCAGGTTCCCCAAGCGCCATACTCCATACAAGTAGCTGAGGATCAATAACACAATGGTATAAGGCCATCCCAAAAATGTCCTGATCACACCCAGCGATGCAGTTTCTCCCTGACTGAAAAACCAGAGCTCCAGGCCCGAACGAGCCCCAAAACCGATCAGCCAGAATAATGTCACTTCGGCATAGGCTGGTCTGACTCGGTCATGCCAGTACCACTCCTGAGGCCAGCGCCTTGTCAGATGGCTGGACCAGGCTGCCAGGGGACGTTTGATGATCACACTCAGGAGGCATAATAACACTGTCAACCCCCCGCTTAGCAATCCTGGCAGGTAAAAACCTGCCTCTGATCCGCTTATCAGGGCGATCCCTCCTGCAATCAAAACAACACCCAATCCCCCCAACGCAAAGTAAAAATTGCTTTTTTTCACTATCCTGACCAGGAATATCACCAGAGCTATCCCGGCTGCCGCCCCCAGGGCAACCTTTAGTCCAGCCAGTGATCGAACCCCCATAAAAATCAAAACGGGGAGGATAGAATCCAATATCCTGGTTCCCCTGCCAGAAAAAACAGTTTTCAGTTCCTCGCCAAGCTCTTTAATTTTATCCACTGGCCCGTTTTCCCATCCAGAACTTAGTCCAATCTCCCCCGCTCTGGAATAACGCAATCAAGGCATACAGGCTGGCAGTGAAAAAACCCAGGACCATCATTAAAAGGACCCAGAACCCTGCTCTGAGCGAGAAACCCTCCCTGAAAACGATCCAGGCCGAGAACAAGACAAATCCTGTGTAGAGGTCCACCATCGACACCACACCCCAGGGATTCTTCAGGAGCGCCCCTCCGTCACTTCCAAAATCCCCTGCAGTAAATCCATACACCAAAACAGCTGTCATTGCCGCTAGGCCCAGAGCTGCGATCACTTTTGCAATTTTCATTTAACTATCCCTATAAGACTAACAAGACACCAAAAATCAATTCAACAATAAAGCTGATGATATTGGAAGAGACGGGAGATTTATCCACCAGGATCGATATCCCTCGCACTAGCGCCATAGCTAGATAAGTGATACCCAGGATCAGATACGCTTCCTTGGTGTTGAAATAAATCACCGCGCCTCCCAGGCCCACAAATAAAGCGCCCAGGATGGTTCTGATCTCACTAATTCCCCTCCCGCCCACGGGTTCCAGGCCGGTAAAACCAGGAACCTTTAAGGGCCAGAAAAGTGAAACCAGACCTGTGATTATAGTAGCTGCTCCAGCCAGAATTCGTAAGATCTGCATGATCATGATTTTATTCCTTTAGGAGGTAAAGGGATCAAAATCGATGTATTTAGTTTGTAAGCTTCATACTCAGCCTGACCGCCCCACTTTTCATCAGCCCGCTCTTCAAGCAGGGGTACACCGCTGACCCGGGTCAGCAATATTGTGATAAATACCGGTGAGATCAACGCCACCCACTGCCAGCCTGTTAACACCGGCAGAGCTATGATCATGACACCGATCCAGAGCACAATTTCTCCAAAATAATTCGGATGCCGGGACCAGGACCACAAACCAGAACGGATAAATTTATCTTCATTTGCTGGATCATCTTTAAATGCACTTTTTTGCCTATCCGCAATTACCTCCACACTAAATCCTGCAACCCAGATCAGGAAACCAACCACCGCGAAGATATCCAGTGGTACCCGCTGTTGGGAGGTGATCACCCCCAGGGCTGCGGCCAAAGAAAAACTGACCCACAATCCCTGGATGGTCCAGGTTTGCAGGAATCTCAGGAAGGATTTTTTAATTTCCCGGAAGCGTCGGTCTTCACCGGCCTTTTTTATGCGCTGAAACAGGAATGTTCCCAGGCGGATGGCCCAGAGGGATACCATCCCCAGCAGCAGCCAGGATCGGAAATCTCTCACCGGGCTCAGGATCACAGCCAGGATCATCACAGATAGATACGTGATGCTCCCAGTCAGATCAAAGAATTTTTCCGTTTTATTGATATAGGCAGGGATAAAAACGATCCACTGGATCACAAAAGCTACTGCAATCCCCAGGGCATAGATGGGGAATCCTTTGACATCAAATCCCCCCTGGCTGCCCCCCGCAGCTAGACCAAGGCCCAGCAGCAGGATCACCAGGATACCGATCAGGTAACGTAGGTTTTCTTTATTCATCGATTATTCCTTAGTATGATTAATAGTTATTAATATTACGGTGCTCTTTTGGATACAATAGCAAAACCGATAGCCCCGGGACCAATATGGGATCCGATCACCGGAGTAATATCCATCGAATAGATTTTTCCTTCCGGAACAAATTCGGATATCTTTTTAAGGAACTCTCCGGCTTTCTCCTGGGCATTGGTATGCAGCAAGGCGATCCGTTCTATTGGCAAATGCTCTTCCAAGAGCTCGAGCAATCTTTTTTCAGCTTTTACGATAGTACGCACTCTCTCAGAGCCAGGTAAGCCATTTTTCATGGTTAGGATCGGCCGGATCTGAAGCAAACTTCCAAGTCCTGTCATAAATCGATTCATCCGACCGCTTCTGCGCAAGAATTCCAGCGTGTCCAAACCCGCGGAAACAAAAGTTCGGTCTCTCAGATCATCCAGCGCATTTATGATTTCGTCCAGGGAGGAGCCTGACCTTGCCAGTTTGGCTGCTAATTCAACCTGGAATCCCGTTCCGAGGCTTAATTGAGCTGAATCCCTGACAACTACCGGGATTCGATCATATTCCTGTGCAACAGTACGGGCAACATCTACCGTAGCACTCAGCTCCTTAGATATGTGAATAGATATAATTTGTTCCGCCCCCCTGGCAGCTAGTTCATCATAAACTTTAATGAATGAAGCCGTTCCAGGTGTCCCCGTTGTTGGATGGAAGGGATATCCCGCTAAATTTGAATAAAACTCTTTCCTGGATATATCAATTCCATCTAAATAGCCCTGATCCCCAATATTGATATAAAGCGGAATTACAGTGATCCCTAATTCTTGGATGACTTCCTGCGGCAAATCACAGGTCGAATCGGTTACGATCTTGATATTCATATTCTGTTCCCTTGTCTACTATTAATATACTTTCCGATGTTTAACCAGAGAAACTAACAAAGCTATAGTTACTAGACCAACCGCAGACCAGGCTGAATTGACAACCAGGGCTGTGCCTGACTGGCTGACAGTAATACCGACAAAAGCCCAGATCAATACCAGCCCGTAAGGAAAGTCATTTTCACGCCAGGCCATCAAAATTCCCAGCAAGCTGGCTGTACCCAGCATGATCACAGCCCAGATCGCGGGATCAATTCCAAACCCGTCCCAATTATAATAATACAGGGTTTGTGATACGTTGGCGATGGTAGCCACACTGATCCAGCCCAGATAAATACTGAACGGCAGCTTGACCAGCCATTTTGCAGGTCCCTGCGCATCCGCCAGTTTGCGATTCATCACCAGCAGGGAACCCAAGATCACCAGCATCGCAACCAAGGTCACAGAAAATACTTCATAATGCCAAAGGAAGATCCAAATCGTATTTGCCAGGCTGCTTAACCAATAATAAGGCGCGATCTTTTTCAGGGTTTGATTTTCAGATTGAGATGGTAGAAACTGGAATATCGTGTAGCCTATCAAACCCAGGTAAATCAAACCCCAGATCGAAAAAACATACCCAGCGGGAACAAAATAGATCTCAAAACGATCTGAGATCTCACCCGTAGCCAGTCCGTTGATTGGCAAGATATTCGCCAGGGCATTAACTGTGATCGTTACGACAGTTGCCAACAATGTCATTATTTGAGTACCAGTGATCTTTTTCATATCTTTTTCCTCTCCCTTAACTGTCCTATACCAATAATACTACCAATTCAACAGTCTATATTATATATTGTTGCACAGCTTTTGTCAATATTATTTTCTATTTATCTTGACATCTTGTTGTTATTGTACTAAACTTAGTTCCAGTTAGAACAAAGGAACCTATGTCAATTTCCAAAAAACCCCGTTACAACCTGAGTTTGATCCTGCAGGAAACCGGGCTTAAAGCGGATACGATCAGGGCCTGGGAGCGGCGTTATCAGCTTCCAGTTCCGTCCAGGTCGGAGGGCGGTCACCGGCTGTATTCCGAATATGATCTACAAACCCTTCAGTGGCTGGTGGCCAGGCAAAATGAAGGCCTGCGCATCAGCCAGGCAGCAGCCTACTGGATGGAACTCGTCAAATCCGGGGTGGATCCTTTGCAGAGCCTGCCCCAACCCAGGATGGCTGAAACCCTGGTTCAGCTGGATGAAAATACCGATACCCTGGAAAATCTGCAGCAGAAATGGGTTGATTATTGCCTGGCATTTGATGAACACCATGCAGAACAGATTCTCTCCCTGGCTTTTGCGCAGTTTCCCATAGAGACGGTGCTCAGTGCTGTGATCCTGCCCGCATTGAAGCAGGTTGGTGAATTATGGTATGAGGGTGAAGCCACAGTGCAGCAGGAACACTTCATATCAGAGATTGCGATCACTAAAATCCAAACCCTGATCAGCGCCGCGCCCAACCCGGTTCATTCCCAGCGAATACTGGTCGCCTGCCCTCCGGGAGAGCAGCACACGATTGTCCTGCTTGTATTCACTCTCATGTTAAGGCACCGGGGCTGGGATGTGGTTTATTTAGGCGCCAATGTCCCCCTTGATCGCTTAAATAATCTGATCGAGGACATCAAACCGGATCTGGCTGTTCTGAATGCTTCCAGATTATCAACCGCGGCTGAATTGCTAAGAACATTGAACTTGCTTCTGGAGCATCGAATCCCGGCTGCATTTGGGGGTTGGATATTTACCCATATCCCTGGATCTTGCCCAAATAATGCCGGCAACTTACCTGGGGGACTCCCTGCTGGAATCGCTTACGATCATAGAAGGACTGCTCAACGATCCCGGTTCCATAACCCTCAAAAAAACTCGCCCTCTCCTGAATCAGGATCTTGTCAGAAAAATCAAAACCATCCGCCCTGATCTGGACAGCGCCACGCTGGGTTATCTTCCGAGCACCCCGAAAAATTTTGGGACCCTGGATATCTTTGAAGCCAATCAGCAGTTGGTCAGTGATATTTCTGCTGCCCTGACTCTAGGAGACATCGAATATTTGAGGGTTAAATATGAACTGGCTTTCGGGTCTGCTCAGCATCAGAAACCTTGAGCATAACCAATTGGGCTCATATTTAAGAGCGTTCAAGTCAGCCCTTGAAGATCTCCTGGGCTCTGAGGCAAACCAGATCAACAGCTGGCTCGAAAACCCGAATATTAATCCCTAAAAAGGTGCGGCGATGAACATATTGATCACTGGAGGAACGGGATTGATCGGAACTGCTTTATCTCAATCCCTTCACAATCAAGGCCATGACGTGGTGATCGTCAGCCGCAGCCCCCAACAAGTTCGAGCTCCCTTCCAATCGACCTCCTGGGACCTAACCTCATTGACTGAAGCCATTGAACAGGCAGACGTCGTGGTCAACCTGGCTGGCTCAAGCATTGCAGGCAATAATCCCTTTTCTATGCGCTGGACCAAAAAACGCAAACAAGCCATAGTTCAAAGCCGGCTTCAATGCTGGATCTCGGATAACCGAAGCCATATTCAGGGCGAAATCCATCCCGAAGTATTGATCCAGGCTTCTGCGATAGGGTATTACGGAAACACCGGTCAGGGGTCAGTTGACGAAGCCGGCCTGCCTGGCAAGGATTTTCTGGCAGATGTATGTTTGGGCTGGGAGGGATCGACCCAGACCGTAGAAGATCTGGGCGTCCAGCGAATTATCATCCGGATCGGCCTGGTTTTCAGTCCCAGGAATGGGCTGCTTGAGCTGCTGAAACTCCCCTTCAGATTCTTCCTGGGAGGAAAGGTAGGGTCTGGTCAACAATACCTCTCCTGGATCCATCTCACAGACCTGGTAAGCGCTATTGAATTTGTGATCGATCACTCCCAGGACCAGGGAATCTATAATCTTACTGCTCCCAATCCGGTTCAAAATCAAGCATTTGCCAGGGTTCTAGGCCAGCTGATGAAAAAACCCAAGTTGGCTCCCAATCCCAGCCTGGATGTTATCAATAGTTCTGGGAGAAGCTGCTACACTGGCTCTGGATGGCAGAGCTGTGGTGCCAAGCAGGTTGCTTGAAAAAGGATTCTCCTTTGAATACGACCATGTTGAGGAAGCCCTGGCCGACCTCTTAGATTGATTAACGGAGAATGATAAAAATGAATAGCACAAAACAAAACCAAAATGAATCAACAAAGATCACCCGCTCCGATATAACCGCCCTCTGGATCGGGATCGCAGGAAGCCTGCTATTTATTGGTCTGATCTGGCTGCTGGGACCATCCCTGGACAAGATCCGATTAGCACCCGATCAGGGTGCCTCCTGGTATTACTGGAAGCTCCCAAATCCAACATTCTGGACCCGGGCCACCGCCTGGGGTTTTTATCTGCTTCACCAATTCAGCCTCTGGGGTCTGATCTACTATGCCCAAACCCGGGTGAAAAAGTATTCTTCCAGCCTTCATAGAATTAACTACCTGGCCCTGGGCGTCAACGCCTTTTTTATCCTCTTGAGGATCCTGCAAACACAACTGTGGTATGACGGTCTGGCCCAGGACGTATCGATCTGGAGCTCACAGGTATCTGTGATCATCCTGTTGGTCTGGGTTCTGTTAATGGAAAATAATCGCCGGGGTTTGTTCTTCGGCAAATCAGTTCCCTTCTCGAAGGATCTCATCCAATTTGCGCGCAAGTATCATGGTTATTTTTTCGCCTGGGCCACTGTTTATACCTTCTGGTACCACCCGACAATTGCCACATCAGGACATTTGCTCGGTTTTTTATATATGTTCCTGCTCTTGCTCCAGGGAAGCCTGTTTTTTACCAGGGTGCATGTTAACCGCTGGTGGATGTTTGTCCAGGAAGCTTTTGTCCTGATCCATGGAGCCCTGGTTGCGGTCATGCAAGGTGGACAAATGTGGCCTATGTTTGCTTTTGGATTCGGAGGGATCCTGGTCATCACCCAGATGCACGGGCTGAAAATAAAAAATTGGCAGCGCTGGGCAATCCTGGCAACCTACCTGGGTCTGGCAGTTCTGATCTACAGCCCGAGGGGAATTATTAATATCCACCAGATCACCTGGATCCCCTTGATCGATTACCTGGCTGTTTTTCTACTGGCTGGCATACTCTGGCTGATCATGAGAATTATCAAAAAATTCCAACCTCAACCAGCGGATTAATTATTTGGAAGGTTCTGACCATTCG
Organism: uncultured Chloroflexia bacterium; assembly: GCA_963716695.1. GTDB lineage: Bacteria > Chloroflexota > Anaerolineae > Anaerolineales > UBA11858 > B10-G9. Next base: position 115,879 of record CAVQTT010000003.1, on the reverse strand, counting down.
ATTTGAACTTTCTTTCAGATCTGGGCCAGCCCCATCAGGCTATTGCAGGGCAATCAATATTATTTTTTTGCCTTGTAAATCCCCCCCTGAAAGGAGCTTAACCTGGCAATCCTCCCCAGCCCTGCTATAATTCCCGTATTCAAAACAGGGAAGATATTCAATGCAGCTCAATTCGCCAGTTTCAGATCTTATCAAAAAACGCTCTTCCTGCCGAACCTACACCAAAGAGATCCTCTCCCGGGAAGACTTGAAAGTCTCTGGAAGATTTCTGTCAGTCAGCCCGGATTGGCCCCCTCGGCAATCAGGTCCGCTTTCAGATCGCTGCCGCGACGGTGGATGACAGCCAGGCCTTGAGGGGCCTCGGAACCTACGGCTTTATCCAGGACCCAGCCGGGTTTATCATCGGCGCCTCGCAGGATCAGCCCGGTTCCCTGGAGGATTTTGGTTATCTGGCTGAATTAATCATCCTAAAAGCAACCGAGTTAGGGATCGGTACCTGCTGGTTGGGCGGCACATTCACCAAAAGCCGCTTCTCCAGGATCCTGGATCTGCAGCCCGGAGAGGATCTGCCCTCGGTGATATCGATCGGTTATCCAGCAGATCAGAAAGCCTGGCTGGACCGAACCACCCGGATAATTGCAGGGGCAGATCGACGTATTCCGTGGGAGAAGCTGTTTTTTGAGAATTCCTTCACCACTGCCCTTACAACTGAATCTGCTGGAGTATATTCGGAATCGGTAGAAATGGTCAGGTTAGCGCCCTCGGCCTCCAACAAGCAGCCCTGGCGGATCCTTAAACTGGGACCAGTCTGGCATTTCTATATTCACCGGACCAGAAAATATCCCCCGGCAGCTTTTAAGCTGCTGATCAATGCGGCAGATCTGCAGCGCATTGACCTGGGGATTGCCATGGCTCACTTTGAGCTTTCCGCAGCCCAGAATCAGCTCCCCGGAAATTGGGAGCGGTCCGATCCAGGGCTGCCCCTTCCTGATTCGATGTTTGAATACAGTATAAGCTGGAAACCTGCTTGAAAGCAGGAGTTCAAACAATTATTCACAGGAATATGCAGATGTATAAAACCCCACAAACCTTTAAGATCCTGCTGTTGATCGCCCGGCCGGCCGCCGGGAAAAGTGAAATTATCGCCTACTTAAAAAACACTCCCCTAACAGAAAGGACCAGGCGGTATCATATTGGAAACTTCGAGGAGCTGGATGATTTCCCTATGTTATGGACCTGGTTCGAAGAGGATCAGATCCTGGAAGAACTGGGCCATCCCCGTCTTCACAGCGACGAGAGCGGCAATTTCAAGTACCCCTATTTGTGGGATTTATTGATCCACAGGATCAACCTCGAATACAGTAAAAAGCTCCGGGATCAGCCCGACTACCATGATCAAATCACTACAGTGGTCGAGTTTGCCCGAGGCAGCTCCCACGGCGGGTTTAAACGGGCCTTCCAGCATCTCAGCCCCCAAATCGTCAAAAATCTGGCAATCCTCTATATCAATGTCTCCTGGGAGGAATCCTTGAGGAAAAACCGGGCTCGCTTTAATCCAGAAAAACCAGACAGCATCCTTGAACATGGACTAAGCGATGAAAAGATGGAAAAACTCTATCGCTCAACGGATTGGGAAGAACTCAGCGCCGGAGATCCCCACACCCTGGATATCCAGGGAATCCCTGTACCCTACGTGGTGTTTGAAAACGAGGATGATGTCACCACTGCTGGGGGAAAGATCTTGGGTGATAGGTTGGCCGAGGTTCTAGATAATCTGCATCAAAAACAGCTTGATAACAGAGCCTAACCCCCTTGCCAATCGACTCCCTTTACCTGAAACCGGAGAAGTATTTTATGTCAATTTATATCGGATGTGACCTGGGCGGTACCAACATCAAAGCAGGTTTGGTCGATCTCAAACAGGAATTGGTGCTGGAATCCAGAATCATACCGACTCTCTCCCATCAAGGCCAGGATGCTGTGCTCCAGCGCATGGCAGAGCTGATCAGATCCCTAATGGATTGGGGACGTACCAAGGATCTCAACATCCTGGGCGCTGGCATCAGCGCTCCAGGGACTCTAGATCTCCGCAGCGGTGAAGTAGTCTTCCTGACCAATTTTCCAGGCCAATGGCGGGGTGTTCAGCTTAAAAACAGGATAGAAGCGCTGGCAGGAATTCCAGTTTCCTTGCTGAATGATGTCCGGGCGATCACCTACGGTGAGTATTCTTTTGGGGCAGGTAAAGGCTCTGAGCGGATGGCCTGCTACGCGATCGGGACTGGGGTGGGAGGAGGTTTGGTCCTCAACGACCAGCTGGTGCTTGGATTTCACGGAACGGCAGGTGAGCTGGGCCACCAGACCGTGGAAATCAACGGGTTAAGATGCGGTTGTGGAAATCACGGCTGCCTCGAAGTCTATACCTCTGGACCAGCGATAGCTTCCCGAGCTGAAAAAGCTATTCGGCAAGGATTCAAGACCCTGATCGCTGACCTGGTGAATCATGACCTGAATTTGATAACTCCCAAAATTGTAGCCCAGGCTGCGGAAGCGGGCGATCAGGTTGCAGGGGAAATTTGGAGATCAGTGGGTGAGTATTTAGGCATCGGGATCGCCAACACTTGCGTATCATTTGGCCCTGAAAAAGTCGTGATCAGCGGGGGTGTGGCAGCGGCTGGGGATTTGCTGCTGGATCCGATCCGAAAGACTCTGGCAGAACGGGTTTTTGTGATGCCGATTGAATTGGTTGAGGTCGTTACCGGATCTCTCGGCAGCGACGCCGGGGTCCTGGGCATGGCCAGCTGGGCAGCCGCGCCTCAGTCCAAATTTTAATATTTTACCCAGATCAACTCACATCCTGGAACCCACCCAGCAACTGCTCTCCTGCACCAATTTATAGATCCTGGCAGCCATAGGCGATCGCCATGTTGATCTTGGGCAAGTATAGTCCCGTTTTCATGTGATATTCATCACAAATTCTCAAAAACAGGCCGATCGCATAATACATTCTGGTATAACTATACGGAATGTTGGCAATAAAATCAGAGAATTTATTCAACTCCTGAAGGCCGCGAAGACCCAGGCGGACCAGGAATCTGGATCGTTGGGAGGAAGGCATGTTCGTAAAAGATCGTATGAATCCCGCACCAGTCTGCGGCAAGCCTGAAATGGCTGTTATCGATACCCAGGAGTTGATGAATTCAAAAAAAATCCGTCATCTGCCGATCTGCGATGAGTCTGGTGTACTGGTTGGATTGATAACACAAACTTCTTTACGGTCGGCATTGCCGTCAGATGTATCCAGGTTCAGCCGATTTGAGATCAGTTACACCCTCTCGAAGATCAAAGCCCAGTCGATCATGGTCACGGATGTCGTTTCAATCGGACCTGACACGCCAATTGAAGATGCCGCAGCCTTGATGGCTGAAAAAAGGATCGGCGCCCTGCCAGTGGTTGAAGATGATAAACTGGTGGGTATTATCTCTGGTGAAAATATATTTACTGCCATGACCACTCTATTGGGGTCCAGGAACCCCGGGATCAGGGTAACCGTCCAGCAGCCGGACCAAAGCGGGATCATCGCCCGCTTGACAACTGCGATTGCCCAGGGAAGGTGGATATTTATCAGTTTGTGTCGGATATAATCCCCCAGAACATGATGACCAGTGGGTCTCGATCTGCAAAGTTGAAAATATCGCTGAGGACAAATTGGTGAAAATAATTTGCGATTTGGAGGATGCGGAAATATTGGATATTCGTCAGTTTCAGGAGCAAAAATGATCAGTGATAACCAACAACCCGCCGCATCAGTTTTAGTGGTTGGCGGGGGTATTGGGGGCATGCGTTCAGCCATCGATCTGGCTGAAGCAGGATTAAAAGTCTATTTGATCGAAAGGGATGCTGGTTTGGGAGGCAGGGTTGCTCAGCTGGGTTATATGTTCCCTACCCACGACTGCGTTCTGTGCCGGGGAACTTCGGATCATGGTTACGGATGCACCCGGCCGGCTATCTCACCCGCCTTCCAGGACCACAATCGCCACCCAAATATCGAGATCATGACCAGGACCCAGATGAAAAGTGCCTCCGGCCAAGCGGGCGATTTTACTATCACCCTGCTCCGCGAGCCCCGGTATGTTGACCCAAGCTTATGCACCAACTGCAGCCTATGCGCAGTAATCTGCCCCGAAAGATTACCTAGCGAGTTTCAGGAATCCCTGGTCACCCGCAACGCGGTTCATAAAAGCGCACCTCGCGCCCTGCCTGATACCTACTATATCGACAAAGGCGATTATTGCGAAGATTGCTACCGCTGCGTGGATGTCTGTCCCACCAAGGCCATCAATCTGGATGACCAACCCTGGGAAGAGACCATCCAGGTTGGAGCGATCATCCTGGCCATGGGATATACCCTCACCGATCCCTATGAACTGGCCGAATACGGCTACGGCCGGTATCTGAATGTTGTACACAGCATGCAGTATGAACGCTACGTCAGCCGCTCTGGCCCTACAGAGGGTTTGCTGCTTCGCCCATCAGACAATGCTCCTCCTAAAAAAATTGCCTGGCTGCAGTGCATCGGCAGTCGGGACCAAAAACATCCCTACTGCTCCTCGATCTGCTGCATGTATGCTACCAAAGAAGCCGTTCTTGCAAAAGAAAGGCTTGATGACGTTCACTGCCAGATCTTCATCATGGATGAACGGGCCTTTAATAAAGAATACAACGCCTACTTCTACCGTTCCACCGAACAATATGGTGTTGAATATACTCGCTGCCGGATCTCTGGCATTCAGGAGGATCCCAAAACCAAAGATCTTGATCATTCAGTACCCCGATCCTCACGCAGGCGGAGCGATCAGGGAAGAAAGATTTGATATGGTGGTCCTTTCGGTGGGAGTCCAACCTCCCCGTGGTGCTCAGGTCATTTCCCGCCAATTAGGCTTTGACCTCAATGAATATGGCTTCTGCCAGACAGATAAATTCAATCCCCTTGAAACCAGCCAGCCAGGAATTTATGTTTGCGGCGCTTTTTCATCACCCTAAAGAAATTGCGGAAACCATCATCGACTCCGCCGGGGCTGCAGGGGATGTGATGCGGCTGTTCCAGAACCAACTGGGATGTTCAACTTCCACCAGGGAGTACCCTTTCCTGACCGATGCCGTCTTTCCAGCTGAAAAAGATCTCCAGGGCAAACCAGCCCGGATTGGTGTCTTCAGCTGCCGCTGTTTTCCAACCATGGATGGCATTATCGATATCGAGCAGGTCCTGGGGAGAACTTCAGAGTTCCCCTATGTGGTCCACACCGAAGAGATCGGTTATGGCTGTTTTCCAGAAGGGCTGGCCAAGATCAAGGACGCGATCGAAACCCATGATCTCAACCGGGTAGTGGTCGCTGCCTGCAGCCACCGGACCCATGAATCCCTATTTCAAAAAACTGTCCGCGAAGCTGGATTAAACGCCTATCTAATGGAAATGGTGAACCTGCGGGGATTTGCTGCCTGGGTTCATCCCCATCAACCTGAACAGGCCACCCGAAAAGGCCTGGAGATGATCCGGATCGGGGTTGGCAGAGCCATTCACTTGGAGCCTATCTACAAGGATTCCATCCCGCCTCACCGCCGAGCCCTGGTGTTGGGAGGGGGCGTCACAGGCATGACAGCTGCCCTTTCGATCGCGGATTCTGGATTCGATGTTGTGCTGATCGAACGTGATGAGACCCTGGGCGGCAATTTGCAGAAAGTCCATTTTCTGATCGAGGGCGATAATCCCAACAAACTTCTACGCGATCTGGTCAATCGGATCATAGCCCATGAGCATATCTCGGTCATGACCAGGACGGAACTGATCGAACATCAAGGACATGTGGGCGCTTACCACGCGAGTTGTGGAACACCATGATGGATCGAGGAGTGAGATCTCCCACGGGGTCACGATCGTGGCCACAGGAGGTCAGGAAAGCCGGGTCCAGCATTACCTGCTGGGCGAACATCCAGCTGTGGTCACCCAAATGGAACTGGAAGATAAACTTGCTCACCAGCTGGATGAGATCGCGAAATCTTAAAAATGTGGTCATGATCCAATGCGTTAAACCCAAGGAAGAGACCTACGAATATTGCTCCAGGATCTGCTGTATTAGCACGATTAAAAACGCTATCCGAATCAAGACCATTAACCCGAAGTGCCAGGTTACTATCCTCTACAAGGACATCATTACCTACGGTTTCAGGGAGCAGTACTATACAAAAGCCCGGGAACGAGGTGTCGTGTTTGTCCGCTATAGTGACGAACACCCCCCGCGGGTCGATCAGATGAATGGTGGGATCGAAGTTCGGATGAAAGAACAAATGCTTGATCGCGAGTTGATCCTGAAACCGGACCTGTTGGCGCTGAGCACCTCCATCCAACCCTCCAGCGGCACGATCCAGCTCGCAGAACTTCTTAAAGTGCCGATCTCAAATGAAGGTTTTTTCCTCGAAGCTCACCTTAAAATGCGCCCAATGGATTTTATGGAAGAAGGCATCTTCATCTGCGGGATCGCCCATTATCCCAAATTTATAGAAGAATCCATCAGCCAGGCCCTGGCAGCTGCCGGAAGAGCGACTACAATCCTCAGTAAAAAGCCCTTCCATTTTGGAGGCACGATCGCAGTCGTCGATCCCGAACAATGTGTGGGCTGCCTGACCTGCAAGCGGACCTGTCCTTTTGAAATTCCCCGGGTTGTTGATCAATATACCGGAGTCGGAGAATTGGGGGGAGCTGCTTATATCGAACCTACCCTTTGCCATGGTTGCGGGACATGCACAGCTGAATGCCCTGCCAACGCGATCCAATTGCTGAACTATACCGATGACCAGATCATGGTGCCAGAATTTCCAGTTCTGGGAAGCTGGGTCGAATTATGAGCGAAGATAGATTCGAACCTGAGATCACTGCGTTTATGTGTATCTACTGCGGCTATATGGCAGCTGATACGGCTAGCGCGTTGCGCTTGAAGTACCCGACCAATGTCAAGCTGGTGAAACTTCCCTGTACGGGAAAAACCGATGCCCGCTATCTGCTCAAAGCCTTCGAAGATGGGGCTGATGGCGTATACGTGATTGCCTGTCCCAAAGGGAACTGCCACCACGTCCGGGGCAATGAAAGGGGTGAATTAAGAGTTGTCCAGACCCAGAAGATCCTGGATGAGATCGGATTGGGGAAAGATCGACTGAATATGTATTTTCTCTCCGGGGGTCAGGGAAAATCCTTTGCAGAAGCCGCCCAGGAAATGACAGACCGGATTAGAGAATTGGGTCCAAACCCATTAAAAAAATAAGCTGCTTGATCCAGTGTTAACGCCAGGGGTAGATTACCAGCGCTGGCCTTTTAATTTCTGGGGAAGATCAGATGCTGTTTTGTCCGGGGGTGTGCCATGGTATCCACCTCAGTTTGATAAGCGTCCAGGATATTATCTTCTGTCAACACCTCTGCCGGCGATCCGATCCGGAATAATCCACCCGCTTTGAGAAGTGCAATTCTGTCCGCTATGCCCGATACCTGATTAAGATCGTGCATGGCCAGCAAGACTGTCAGATTTTCCTGCCTGACGAGATTTTTTAACAACCGTCAAGAGATCAACCTGGTATTTTAGATCCAAATGATTAGTCGGTTCATCAAGCAGCAAAACCTTGGTATCCTGGGCCAGGGCTCTGGCGAGCAGCACCCGCTGTTGTTCTCCACCGCTGATCTCAGCCAGTCTGCGATCTGCCAGCGCTTCAACTCCTGTTTGCTCCATAACCCAGCTAACCCTGTCCCGATCCTCATCTCCCGGATTTCCCAGAAATCCCAGGTATGCCGTCCTCCCCAGCATGACAGCCTGCTGGACCGTGAACGATCCGCCGATCTGCCTGGCCTGGGGCACAACTGCCAGGGTTCGGGCCCGAGAAGCTGGAGAATACCTGCTGACTTCCTGCCCCATCACCACCACTGTCCCAGATTTAACTCCCATTACACCGCTCAGGACTTTGATCAAGGTAGATTTACCCGCGCCATTGGGTCCAACAACTCCCAGGATTTCACCAGGCATCACCTCGAAGCTGATCGATTTTAGGGCTTCAAATTTTCCATAAACCGCAGTCAGGGACTGGATTTTCAGCACCGGTTCCAAGATCATTACCAGAAGACCTCCTTTTTCGCGCGCCTCAGGATCCACAGGAAGAATGGCGCTCCAATCAATGCTGTCACGATCCCGACCGGCAGATATCCGGGAGCCATCACTGTTCTGGCGACGATGTCGGAGATCAACAATGTCGCGCTGCCCCCCAGGATCGAGAGAGGAATGATCTTTTTATAGTCTCCACCCCAAACCATCCGGATCATATGAGGCACAACCAGTCCCACAAATCCGATCACACCAGAAAATGAAACGGCGGCAGCAGTAGTCAAGGAAGCTGAAATAATTATAAAAAGTTTGATCCTCTCCACGGCCAATCCCAACTGCTTGGCTTGTTCCTCGCCAAATTGGAGAACATTCAAGGAATGACCGCTGAGAATGATCAGTACCAACCCAACAGTAAAATATGGGAGCGCAATTACCAGGGGATCCCAACCGGTGACTGTCGATCCTCCCAATAAAAAACTCATTGCCTGCAGAACCATTTGATCCGAGACCAGCATCAAAAAAGAAGTCAGGGCAGATGTAAATGAACCCAGGGCGACACCGGCCAGGATCAGGGTAGTAAGCGGCACTATTCGGCCAACTCTGGCCAATTGGTAGACGGCAGCAATTGTAACCAGGCTGCCTATAAACGCTCCGACGGGGATCAGGTACCTGCCAGCCTGGGGGATGGATAAAACGATGATCGCCCCCAGGCCTGCTCCGGAAGCAACACCAATTAAATAGGGATCAGCCAGAGGGTTTCTGAACAGTCCCTGGAAAGACGCCCCGCTGCCAGCCAGGGCAGCGCCGGTTAATGCGACCAGGATCGTGTGAGGAAGCCTGAGATCCCAGAGGATCGTCTCATAAAAACCAGGCCACTCGCCAGAAAAAGCCAGGCCGGGGATCCTGTCCAGCAGGATGCGAAGGGCATCTCCCGGGGGTATAGTCACCGCCCCCAGGGCAATGCTTGCCAGGAATGAAAAACCCACCAGGAAGGAAACAGCCAGGAATGGTCGGCTTCTCATAACTTAAGGGTAGACCTCAGGATGAAGTATTTCCGCTAGTTGTTCAAATCCATTTACCAATCTGGGTCCTGGAACACTGAGAATAAAGGGATCAAAGGGATAAACATTTCCGCTTGCCACTGCCCTGATTCCTTCCCACCCAGCCCTTTCTGAGACACTCTCGGGAGTGATCCCATACAGGGCATCTGCCAGCAGGATAAATTCTGGATCTTGAGCAATGAGCTCTTCAGAACTGATCTGGACCCAGTCGCCAGCGAGGGAGTCTCCAAGATTTTGCCCTTTGGCCTGGGAAATTACATAGGAGATAAATGTGCCAGCGCCAGTCGTCCAGGGGTTGGCAGGATCCGATGCGTCGAGTTCATAATACACCAGGGGATTAGAAGATGCCTGCTGCAGAAGATCCCGCAGAGTCTCAACGCGTAAACTCAAAGATTCGACCCCGGCGTGGGCAGCTGTTTCTGTACCGGTGAGAACCGATATATCAAGAATGTTCTGATAGAGATCTTCGAAGGATTCCGGGTTTGCCTGCCAATAGACAACCAAACCCAGGTCCCGGAGTTCAGCAACTGCCTCGGCAGAGTAGATCTCTCCCGCCAGGATCAGGTCAGGCTGCAAAGCTCAGCAGGTCCTCGATTGGAATGCCTTCCCACATTCCACCAAGGTCAATCGCCTCGAGGGCTTCCGCGGGATAATTCGAATTGGAATCCCTCCCGATCAACCTGTCTCCTGCTCCTATGCTAAATAGGATCTCGGTCAGGGAGGGTGAAATGGAGATGATTTTCTGGGCTGGAGCAGCCAGAGTGATCTCAATCCCCAGGTCATCCACAATCTGGATCTCCGTCGACAAGACTTCAAGCGTCGGTTGGTCTGTGGCTGCCACGAGACAGATTCTTCCACCAGGGGTTGATCGAGCTCCTGGGATGGAGAGGCCAGACAGGCAGAACTGATTAAAATTGCGCTCAGGACCAACGTGGCAAAACTCAGATTTCTTTTTCATAGTTTTCCTTCTGCTTATTTGAAATAATCCCAATATTAAACAAAAATCCCTGTCTCTGACAGGGAAGGTATCGCTTGATGGCTTAAAACGCCATGTTCACACCTCCTTACCACGAGAGTTTGTTGAACAGACAGCAGTGGCGGTCGACCTGGCTTATCATTTCTTGAAAGAAACGAATTACAGTTGCGGGTCAGCGTCTGATTTTCACAGACTTCGCCTTTGAGCCGAAAAATATATCTGGCACCAATGCTGTATTCGATTGTAAATTTACGGGTAAAACCTTACCTTGTAAATTCTATCTGTCCTTCAGAAGCCTGTCAAGAACAAGTTTGAACCCCATATTCAATGAACAAATCAGGGCCACTGATGATACACTTGGACCAAACAGGTGGATCTATGCCCCATCCGAAAAGAACATGAACCCTTATGACGTGATAGTGATCGGCGCAGGTCCTGCAGGCATGATGGCAGCAGGACAGGCTGCCTTGCTGGGAAAAAACACTCTTCTGATCGAGAAGATGGATTCACCGGGAAGGAAACTGCTTCTGACCGGGAAAGGCCGCTGCAACCTGACCAATACTGCCAGTATTGAAGAAAGCCTGCGCCATTTTAACCCTGCCGGACGTTTTCTGAAAGATGCCTATTTCCGGTTTTACGCGGATGATTTAAGAGAGTTCTTTTTAAAAATGGGTGTTCCAACGCTGGTTGAAAGAGGAGGACGGGTCTTTCCAGAAAGCGACCAGGCATCCCAGGTGGTAAATGCGCTCCAGAATTGGGTCAGATCCTCAGGGGTAAACCTGCTGTCCGGAGCCCCGGTAAGGGAGCTGCAGATCGAAAATAGCCAGATCCTGGGAGTGAAAACGGATCAGGGGATTATCCTGGCTCCTGCTGTGATCCTGGCTACAGGTGGAAAGTCCTATCCTGGCACAGGCTCCACCGGGGATGGATATGCTCTGGCCCGCCTGGCCGGACACACCATCCAAGCCCTGCGCCCCAGCCTGGTGCCATTGGTCACGACCGGCAGCACAGCCCAGAAGCTTCAAGGCCTGGCGTTAAAAAATATCTCTCTGAGCGCCTGGTCAAAAACCAAAAAAATCGCAGAGTTATTTGGTGAACTTTTATTCACTCATTTTGGACTGTCTGGCCCTGTGGTCCTGACACTGAGCAGGCAAATCGTGCCTGAGCTGGAAAGTGGAAATGCTGTTGAGGTCAGGATCGATCTCAAGCCAGCCCTGGATCATCAAGCCCTGGACAGCCGGCTGCTGCGGGATATCCAGGACCTCGGGAAGAATCAGTTCGCCACATTGCTGGAGGGTTTGCTTCCCAAAAAAATGATCCCGATCTGCCTGGACCAGACTGGAATACCCCGGGATCTCAAGAACAGTCAAATCTCCGGCACCGACAGGACAAAATTGATCCATTGGTTGAAAGAAGATTTTCGTTTCTCCGTGAGCGGGCATCAAGGATTTTCCCAGGCAATAATCACCGCTGGGGGCGTAAAGACTTCCGAGATTGACCCCCGATCAATGCAATCCAAACTGGTTACAGGGCTATATTTCGCCGGGGAAATTATCGATATTGATGCCGATACCGGGGGTTATAACCTCCAGGCCGCCTTCTCCACTGGCTGGGCAGCCGGGGTCGCTGCAGGCTCAGGCTGAGGTTCTAGCCTTTAGCAGATCAGTCCTGCATTCCCGGATCTGGAATATTTTTCAAAATAATCAGATCTGCGGCCAGGCTTCAGCTCCATATCCGGATCGCCCAGATAAATATCCTCATTCCTCCCCACCTTTAATTCCTGGACGTTTCTGCTGTTGATCTTTGGATTTTTTATTCACCTGGCACCCGGAAAATGACTGTTATCACATCTTTTCCCACTGGGTCAATTTAGCCTGATCCGGGGGATATCGCTGTGTTATGATGTTTTTATGCCTGAACGAAAACGCAGGTCAGCAGTTATCCAAACATTCCGTTATTTCACCGGGATTGCGATGGCCTACTTTGCCTCGCTTTCACTTATCACGGCAATGCAAACTGGCCAGATCGTTAACCTGTCTCAGATCCAGTCTTATGTCAATCTGGCGATCAATGGAGTCTTGTTTGGTTATCTTTCCTGGTCCTGGTTGGAGAGAAAACTCAAGGATTATTACCTGCCCCTGGCGTTGATCGCAGCTACGATTGTTCCGCTTTTCAGCAACCTGATCTATCTGGCAAGCCCCCAGGAGCCAGCCCAGTTGACCATCACCAGGAGCTGGCTGCTCTTTCCGATCCTGATCGTGCCTCTGGTCTTAATAGCCTGGCAGTATCGGTTCAGGATCGTTCTGGGTTTTATCTTTCTGACCACGGTGATCGAATTGACGATTCTCTTCTCCCGCTTGGAGACGATCAACTTTGAAACCCTGCCAATCCTGGGAGTGCCGCTGATCAGGGCATTTGCCTTTGGCACCATCGGTCACATTGTCACCCGTTTAATGGATACCCAAAGCGCTCAGCAAAGAAAACTCATCCAGGCAAACTTAAAACTCAGCGATCATGCAGATGCCCTGGAACAGCTGGCAACCAGCCGGGAGCGCAACAGGTTGGCCAGGGAATTACATGATACGCTAGCCCACACGCTGAGCGGTTTAACGGTTAATCTGGAATCGATCAAGATCCTGCTGGGAGACAACCATCCTGAGATCAATTCGCGCATCGATCATGCTTTGGAAAATACCCGCATTGGACTTACAGATACCCGGAGGGCCCTAAGGGATTTGAGGGCCAAACAAATTGAAGATCTGGGATTGTCGCTCGCGCTGCAGAACCTGGCTGAGCAGGCAGCCTCCCGGGGAAATTTTATCGTCCAGGTTACGATTCCAGATACACTTCCGGACATCCCAGTGGAAATTGAGCAAAGCTGCTATAGGATCGCCCAGGAATCCCTGGAAAACATCGTCAAACATGCTCAGGCCAGCAAAGTTCACCTGACCCTATCTCTCCTGGGATCCAACCTGGTCCTCGAAACCAAGGATAATGGGATCGGGTTTGAGCTGGCAGATAGTTCATCGGCTGATACTCTCGGTATCCAGGGGATGCATGAGCGAGCTGCAGAATGTGGAGGAAAATTTACCATCTCCACCAAAATCGGGGCCGGCACACTTACCAGATTAACCACGGAGATATCTGATGTTCAATATCCTGATCTGTGATGATCAAAAAATCGTTTGTGAAGGGCTGCAGACAATCATCAACGCGGACCCGGAGCTCAAAGTTGTGGGCATTGCCTATGATGGCGCTGAAGCACTTGAACTGATTCCGGATTGTAATCCGGATCTGGTTTTGATGGACTTGAAAATGCCTGGTTTAAACGGTGTGTTGGCAACCCGAAAGATCAAAGAAAAATTCCCTGAAATCTATGTCCTGGTATTGACGACCTACGATGACGACGAGTGGGTTTTTGATGCTATCCGGAGCGGAGCTTCCGGTTATTTACTCAAGGATACTCCTCCGGTTGATTTGATCAGGTCCATTAAGGGCACATTAAAAGGTATGTCATTTATTGATCCCCAGGTTGCCGGAAAACTGCTTTCGGAATATGCAGATAATTTTGGAAAATCAGATCCGCCGACCCACTATACATTTACAGAAAGGGAACGGGATATCCTGGCCCTGCTGGCCCGGGGCTTATCGAATACTGAAATTGCGGATAAACTATTCCTGGCTGAAGGCACTGTGAGGAATTACACCAGCGTGCTCTTGAAAAAACTTGGAGTGGCAGATCGAACCCAGGCAGCTATCCTGGCGATCCGCTATGGACTGGTGCCATCTACAAAAAACTAAGACCTAGGCCCCAGGATCCCCGCTGTCCAGCAGGGTATTGTATAGCTCCAGGATCCGTTCAGCAATCTTTTCCCAGCGGTAATTTTTTGCAAAAGCAAATGCATCATGGCCCATGCGGTAGCGCAGCGCTTTATCCTTTAACAGGCTGGAGATGCGGTCACTGAGCGCCAAGGCATCCTCCACCGGCACATGATATCCGGTAACTCCGTCCTCGACCAGGTGGATCAATCCGCCCACCAGGGACGCGATCACCGGTGTTCCACAAGCCATGGACTCCAGGGCAACCATGCCAAATGACTCATAATGGGATGGCATGATAACCATCTCTGCTGCAGAATAATAGTATGGCAGGGAATCCTGGCTCCGTTTTCCCAGGAAGGTCACCATATCCTGCAGGCCAAATTCATCTCTCCACTGACAGAGCAGCTTCATTTCCTCAGAATCGCCCCCGTGTTCATCCTCCAGCTCTCCCCCGATCACTGCCAGGCAGAGATTCTCTTCGGCCTGGCCATTATCACTCAAATGCCCGATAGCTTTTAGCAGGGTTCTGACACCTTTAAGGGGTTCGATCCTGCCGACGAATAACAACATCCGTTTTTCACTGGGGATACCCACATATTCTTTGGCCTCGTCTGGTGGGATGGGGTAAAACCGGGAGATATCCACTCCGGGAGGGATGATTTCAATTTTGGCTGGGTCCGTTTGATACAGGTCCACCAGGTTGTTTTTTTCTGTTGATGTAGAAGCAACGATCCGATTTGCGATCTGAATCGCCTTAACTTCACCATTGATGCGGTACTCCCCTTCCGCTTCCTCTGGGCTTTGGGCTACTTGTTTTTTTAATTTACCCAGGGTATGGAACATTTGGATCACAGGCGCATCCCAGGCTTGGCTGAGCTTTTCTGCCGCCAGACCGGACATCCAATAGTGGCTGTGAATCAGATCATATTTTAGATTTTTATTCTCTGCAAATTCGAGAATTCTCTCCGCAAATTCCGGGATAAAACAGGCCAATTCCGGTTTTGGCAGGGGATGTTCCGGACCTGCCTGGATATGGGCGACCCGGTTTCCAAACCCCAGGTCATGCAGCACATGAGGAACATGTTCATCCTGGGACCTGGTGAAGACATCCAGCTTTACATCCTCCCTTCCCAAGTAGCGAGCCAGATCACGGACATAAACATTCATGCCTCCAGCATCTTTTCCTCCCAGAGTTGCCAGGGGACAGGTATGGTAGGACAGTACTGCTATACGCAATTTTCCTCCCGATAGTTAACTGATAAAAAGGTCGGTCCACTCAGGGTCCCTTCTCATCCGTGTATGATAGCTGGTATAATTTCAGCCGTCAACCAGCATATTAAAATGCCACCGTAGCTCAAGGGTAGAGCAATCGCTTCGTAAGCGATAGGTTATGGGTTCAATTCCCATCGGTGGCTTTTCGATTTAAACCCTTCCTGTCACACCCAGGACCATTGAGAAATAGTTGGTTGACGCGGTTATCCGATTTGGATATATTTATAGCAGGTTTATGAACAGTATATTCAGGACCAGGAACCATTCCATCCCATAACCACCAGGAGCCTATCATGTCTGACGATCAAGCTGCATTGATTTATACTTCCTCTGGCAAATTGAAGGCTTCTCATTACAACCAGGAATTGGACCGGCTTCAACAAGAGCTGGTAAAAATGCATCACTGGGTCAAAGATCAGGGATTAAAAGTTTGTGTGATCTTTGAAGGCCGGGACGCGGCTGGAAAAGGCGGCGTTATCAAACGCATCACCCAGCGCCTGAATCCCCGGATCGCCCGGGTTGTAGCCCTGGCAACTCCCTCTGATCGTGAAAAACAGCAGTGGTACTTTCAACGTTATGTCCCCCATCTACCCTCTGCTGGCGAGATGGTCCTGTTCGATCGCAGCTGGTACAACCGGGCCGGAGTTGAACGCGTGATGGAATTTTGTACAGATGAAGAGTACCGAGATTTTTTGCGCACCTGCCCCGAGTTTGAACGGATGCTGGTCCGTTCTGGGATCATCCTGATCAAATACTGGTTTTCAGTGAGCGACGAAGAACAGGAGCGCCGTTTCAAAATCCGCAATACCGATCCTACCAGACGCTGGAAACTCAGCCCGATGGATCTGGAATCCCGCTCCCGCTGGGTTGAATATTCCCGGGCCAAGGATGCTATGTTCATGTATACAGATACGGACAAAGCTCCCTGGTATGTTGTTGATGCCACAGTTAAACGACACGCCAGGCTAAACTGCATCTCCCACCTCCTGGGCTTGATCGATTACCAGGACCTCACACCTGGTCCTGTCGTACTTCCTCCCCGCCAACAGGACCCAGGTTACAAACGGCCTCCGATTGACAGCCAGAAATGGGTTCCTGCCATCTACGGTGAAAACTCCTACCAGGAGGACTGACCCGTTATCCCGGTAAACATTGAAGATCTTCCTTCGTCCCTTTCAAACCGCTGATTGGACGGCAATTTGCCAGATCCATGATCTGGCGCGCCCTGATGAGTTGCGCGGTTCTTGTGACCCGAGGGCTTTTGTGCCGATCGAAAAAGACCCCGAGGTTGCAGACCTTCGCAGCTGCCAGAAGATGGTTGCTGTTGAAGATAATCGTGTTGTTGGATTTGTAGGCACCCAGGAAACTTACCTGGGGTGGCTCTATGTCCATCCAGATTATTACTCCCGTGGGATAGGCAGAAAATTGCTCCAGGCGGGTGCAGAGCAGATTGGAGGCAAAGCCTGGACGATCGTCCTGGCTGGAAATACCCGAGCCCGGGACCTATACAATAGCGAAGGCTTTAAGGAAGTCCTCAGGTTTGAAAGTGATAATGCCGGTTACCCCTGTACTTGTATCCGTCTGGAATCAGAAGATGGACCCTGAAGATCAAATTTGACGGTCTGATCTGGAGAATGGATTTTGGGATACGACCATACCGATCAGCATAATCAAACATCCGATTAAAATCTTACCGGATATGATTTCCTGCAGCAGCAGCCAGCCCCAGAAGGCGGCAAATACTGCTTCGAGACTGAGAATGATCGCGGCGTGGGAAGGATTTGCGCCTCGCTGACCAAGGACCTGCAAGGTATAGGCAATGCCAATCGAGATTATTCCACCATACAAGATCGGCAGCGCGGCGGAATACACCTGCGCCATTACCAGGTCCTCCCGAAGGATAGCGACCCCAAAACTGAACAAGGCTGCAATTATTGATTGGACAAAAGAGAGCTGGATCGGGTCTGCCCTTGGCGAAAAGCGGGCGATAAATTGGACATGGATTGCCCAGAAAACCGCTCCAATCAAAACCAGGTCATCCCCTGCTGCTAATTTCTGGGCGGCAGTAGTGCTGAGAAAATATAATCCAAAGACTGCCAGAGCTGCACCCAACCAGGTCATCAGAGGAGGTCTATCACCCCAGAAAATACCCAGGATCGGTACTATGATCACATATAATCCGGTGATAAAACCGGCTTTCCCGGCAGTAGTGTAAATGAGACCCAGCTGCTGGAAAGTTGCGCCGAAAAACAGGAATAATCCTGCAATACCTCCAATCAACACGCTCTGCTTCCAATCGATAACCTTTCCTGCCCCCCGGGCCCGGCGGTACCAGAAGATCGGCAGCAGTGTCAGAGCGCCAATCAAGAAACGAAAGCCGTTAAAATAATAGGGTCCCAACTGCTGGACACCCAGCCGTTGGGCAACAAAACCCCCACCCCATATAATCGCTGCCAGCAATAAAAATATATTCGATCGAATGGTTGTTGATGTCATAATTGTCGAAGGCTGGTTCAATGAATGCCAAACAGTATACACCAGACCTCGGACAGCAGAATACTCAGCTATCCAGATTGAGGGTTCCCGTCCACAAATAGCGTATACTCTTGGATAAACTATTGATCCAAGTATGGAGAACACCATGTCAGTCATCGACCAGATCAAGAGCCATCGTTCGATCCGTAAATATAAGCCCGATCCAATCCCCGATGGGATCCTCAATGAGATCCTGGAGGCCGGGATCCGGACATCATCATCAGGGAATATGCAAGCCTATTCGATAATCGTTTCCAGGGATCCCCAGATGAAAGAACAGCTCCTGGATCCACATCTGGGGCAGCAAATGGTAGTGGATGCGCCGGTTTTCCTGACTTTTTGCGCAGATTTCCACCGCATGCGCCGCTGGTTAGAGATCAGCCAGGCCCCGGAGAATTTTGATAATTTCCTGAGTTTTATGATCGCTGCTATTGATGCCATCCTGGTTTCCCAGAATGTGGCTCTGGCTGCAGAATCCCAAGGATTGGGGATCTGCTATCTGGGAAGCACACTGGCCAACGCGGATCAAATTGGAGAGATCCTGGAACTTCCACAGCATGTTGTACCGGTAGTGGGTTTTTCCGTTGGATATCCAGCCGAATCCCCAGACCTCCGGGATCGCCTGCCATCGGATGGGTTAATCCATTGGGAGCGCTACCAGGACTATTCCGATCAGGAAATTAAAGTTATCTATCAGGATCGGGAAGATGCCGGCTGGAAACGATATATGGAATCCAAATGGCTGAAGGAAAAAGTGGAACAGCACGCCGTTGAAAATCTTGCCCAGCTCTACACAATAATTAAATATACCCGTTCCAGCCATCAAGAATATTCCAGCAAATTACTGCAGTATCTATCAGACCAGCAGTATATGCATAACAAAATCGACTGAAGATCAGGGGGCATCAGCGCTATGCCCAGGATGGTACAATGTCAACATTCGTGAAGATTGGTTAGTTAGCAGATCAGATCAAAAAAGCTGATAAGTGGGATTGTGGGAGGATGGGATGAAACAATTAGCAGGCAAGAAATTAGCTGTGATCGGTACTGGCCACATGGCCGGCGCGATGATTGGCGCACTGCTCAACAAAGAAGAAATAACACCTCAGCAAATCACTGCCAGTGATCCTTACCCCCAACAGCGGGAAATTGTCGCTGAAAAGTACGGCATCCAGGTCACCGAAGCTAATCATCAGGCAGTCAAATCAGCCGATGTCATTCTCCTGTCAGTCAAACCCCAGGTACTTCCTTCAGTGATGGATGGATTGAAAGGACACATCCCTGCTGGCTGCCTGGTTTTTTCAATTGTTGCCGGCATGCCAATAGCCAGAATTCAAAAAGGATTGGATCATAAAGCTGTCATCAGGACCATGCCCAATACTCCGGCGCAGATCGGCGCAGGCATGACGGTCTGGACTGCTTCAGATCAGGTCACTGATAACCAGCGCTCTGATGCCAGGGTTATCCTCGAGGCGATGGGCAAGGAACTTTACGTAGAACACGAAGACACCCTGAACATGGCCACGGCAGTCAGTGGTACAGGACCAACCTATGTTTTCCTGCTGGCGGAATCCCTGGTCGACGCCGCGGTTCATCTGGGTTTTTCGAGGAGAGACGCCCGTTTTATTGTGCTCGAAACATTAAAGGGATCAGTTGAATTTGCCCAACAATCTGATTTACACCTGGCCCAGCTCCGGAATATGGTCACTTCGCCGGGGGGAACCAGCGCAGAGGCTATCTACCAGCTTGAAAAAGGCGGCTTAAGAACAATTGTCTCCAAAGCCGTCTGGGCTGCCTATCAGAAGAGCCAGCTCCTGGGGAAAAAAGCTGAAGACCCGCCGGATTCTCCACTGCGGGTCGAAAGCTAAACGATCTTCAAATCATTGATCCTGATCTAGGAGCGTTTTCTACTCCTGCAGGCTGCCCCACCACCGCCACCACCAAAGACCATTGAGGCGCCGAGCAAAAAGCCAAACGTATACCAGCCGCCGTTATTATGGACTTCAAAGACATAAACGGAGTTGGAAAACAGCGAGATCAGGAAAGAAAAGGGGGAGATAATGCCGTGCCAGATCCCTTTCCAGAATCCAGCAACATCGCCGTCTTCATCAGCAGTGTTGCGCAGTTCATTCGGCCCGGCTGTACAAGCGCTCATAAAGATCGCCAAGCCAAGCATAAGGATCAACAGGGTTTTAATTTTCATAAGATCATCCTCCAGGTAATATGGCTATCATACGTAACAGGAGTGGAATAGTTGCAGACCCACTTCCTGAATTTTGCCAGGCTGCAAATGTCATCTAGTATAATACTGCCAAGATGATCAAAAGAAACTGTTCACTTGTTATTGGCATAGCTGGCGGCAGCGGCTCTGGAAAAACTACCGTTGCTGACTATATCCTCAAAACCGTCGGGCCTGAGCAGATCGCCTTTTTTCCCCATGATGCCTACTACCGGGAATTGAACGATCTCACCGTGGAAGAACGAGCCCAGGTAAATTTTGATCACCCCGCCTCCCTGGAAACAGAGCTGCTGATCGAACACCTCAAGACACTCAACAGCGGCCAGGCCATTGAGCTTCCCCGATATGATTTTTTGACCCATTCCAGGACTGGCGAAACGACCCTGATCGAACCCCAGCCGATCTTGATGGTGGAGGGCATCCTCATTCTTGCTGAGCCGGAATTAAGGGATCTGTTCGATCTGAAAATATACGTCGACACCGATCCAGATATCCGCTTTATCAGGCGACTGAAACGAGATATCGAAGAACGAGGTCGGACAACCCAGAGTGTTATCAAACAGTATCTCGAAACGGTCCGACCAATGCATCTGGAATTTGTTGAACCCTCCAAGCGGTACGCCAACCTGATCATTCCTGAGGGGGGATATAATCATGTTGCCCTGGATGTGATCGTCGCTAGAATTGAATCCATGCTCCAGGAGTGATTAGATGACCACATCCAAACCGATTGATATCCTGATTGAAAAACATCTCCCTTCCAGCCTGGAGGAATTAAAGGCTTTTTGCGCCCAACCGAGTGTAGCTGCCCAAAATCTGGGCCTGGAGGAATCTGCCAGGATGGCGCTGGAGATGCTTGAAGCCAGAGGTTTTAAGGGAAAGATCTATCCAACGCAGGGCTTCCCTGTTGTTGTTGCTGAAAGATCGGAAAAATCCGACAAGACTCTGCTCTTTTATAATCATTATGATGTCCAGCCTGCTGAACCTCTTGACCTCTGGACCTCACCTCCCTTTGACCCACAGGAACGGGACGGAAAGATCTACGGCAGGGGCATCAGCGATGATAAAGGTCATTTCACCAGCCGCCTGCTGGCGATTGATGCCCTGCTGGATGAAAATCCCCAGCTGCCGTGCAACCTGAAATTCATTTTGGAGGGGGAAGAAGAGATCGGAAGTGTCAATCTTCCAGAGTTCATCCACGAACATCAAGATCTACTGAAGGCCGACGCCTGTGTCTGGGAATTCGGTTATGTCGACCACCGGGACGTCCCCCAGCAGTACCTGGGTTTGAGGGGCATTTGTTATGTTGAACTTTCCGTTTCGACTGCAGGGATGGATGTGCATTCAGGTTTAGGCGGGTCGATCTTTCCTAACGCGGCCTGGCGCTTGACCTGGGCTCTAAGCTCGCTTAAGGACCAGCAGGAGATTATCCAGCTACCAGGATTTTACGACGATGTAGTACCCCCTACAGAACGGGATATCGCCATGATTGCCGCCCTGCCAGAGGTCGGGAGTGAATATACCTCACGATATGGACTTAAAAATTTCCTGAAAGAATACCCGGATGATACAGCCTTAAAAATCGCCAGCGTATTTGAACCCACCTGCACGATCTGTGGTCTGACTTCTGGCTATCAGGGAGCTGGTTCAAAAACTGTTTTGCCGGCCCGGGCTTCTGCCAAGGTGGATTTCAGACTGGTGCCGGATCAAACTCCGACCAATGTCCTCAAACAATTGCGCACCCATTTGGATGATAAGGGTTTTTCAGATATCGAAATCAAGTTTTTGGGGGGCGAACCCGCCGGGCGAACAGACCCAGACCATGCTTTCGTAAAATTAGTTGTTGATGCCTCAGAAGAGGTTTATGGCCAAAAAATGGATCTGGTTCCGATGGTTGGTGGATCTGGACCCAACTATGAGTTTATCCAGACATTAAAGATCCCGGTCGTGTCAGCCGGGATAGGCTATCCCGGCAGCAATGCCCATGCGCCAGACGAAAATATCAGGATCGATCTCTACCTGAAAGGCGCCAAACATATTGCCAGGATCATTCAAGCATTTGGACAGGAAGAAATTAGCTAGCAAATTTATTCAGGGGGATAATAAGAAGGATTGTAGCTCCTTCCCCGCCCAAGGAAATATATGTCAGCCAAAGAATTAGTTGCCCTGGACATCGAAACAACCGGTCTCGATCCAAAAATTGATCGTATCATCGAGATCGGTGCGGTACGTTTTTCAGAATCCGGACTCATTAAAGAGTTCTCAACGCTGGTAAATCCAGTGATCAAGATTCCCCGATTTATCACCGAGCTGACTGGCATCAGTGATGCAATGGTGCGGGGAGACAAGATCCCTCTGATTGAAGATGCCATACAGGGTCTGGCGGCTTTTGTCGGGGACTCCCCTGTGATCGGTCATAATGTCAATTTTGATCTTTCATTCTTAAGAAATGCCGGTGCCCTGAAACAAAATCCCGCTATCGACACCTATGAGATGGCAGCTGTTGTCCTGCCTTCAGAGGGACGCTATAATCTGCGTGCCCTGGGCCAGGCCCTGGAAGTTCCGATGCGGGCCACCCATCGGGCCCTGGACGATACCCGCGTGACCCAGGTCATTTACCAGCGCATGTATCAGATGATCCTTGAACTTCCTCCTGAATTGCTGGCTGAGATCGTCAGGTTGAGCAAATCCACCAGCTGGGGAGGGAGCTTGCCATTCCAGTGGGCTTTATCAGAAAAACAAGCTGGAAACCAGCTAGAGCCCTATCAAAACCCCCTGCTCAACCAACCTCCTGCCCAGGAACTGGACCCCCTCCAGCCTGCCAGTTCAATCAAGGGCCTTGATCAGGAAGAGGTAGCTTCGATCCTGGAACCAGGCGGTCCGTTCCAGAAACATTATCCTGATTATGAACATCGCTCTGAACAGGTCGAAATGCTCAGAGCCGCAACCCGCGCTATTTCCGAAGGCCGGCATTATTTGATCGAAGCTGGGACCGGTATCGGGAAATCACTGGCCTATCTGATCCCGGCAGCGATTTGGGCCACCAAAAATCAGCAGCGAGTTGTGATCTCAACCAATACGATCAACCTCCAGGATCAACTCATCAGCAAGGATATTCCCCATCTCCTGGCTACATTGGACCTGGACTGCCGGGCGACAGTTCTTAAAGGCAGATCCAATTACCTCTGTCCCCATCACCTGGAATCGCTCCGTAAAAGCGGTCCCAAGAATCCTGATGAGATGAGAGTGCTGGCGAAAATATTGGTCTGGTTGGATTCCAGCCAGACCGGTGATCGGGGAGAGATCAATTTGAATGGGTCCAGGGAGCTCCGGATTTGGAACCGAGTCTCCTCAGAGCATGAAGATTGTTCCACCGAGGGATGTCTAAAAAGGACCGGCGGCCGCTGTCCTTTTTACCAGGCCAGACAAGCAGCCCATTCCTCCCATTTGATCGTGGTAAATCACGCTCTTTTATTAGCAGATGTGGCCACAGGAAACCGGGTGCTGCCTGAATATGACACTTTGATCATCGATGAAGCCCATCACCTGGAGAGCGCAACGACCAATGCCTTGAGCTTCTACACCTCTCAAAATTTATTAAAACGTTCCTTAAATAATCTGGGGGATGAAAAGAACGGCGTTCTGAATTGGATCATCAACCTCGGAGAAAACACCCTCTCACCAGCTGATTATGGCTCCCTGTCCCAACTGGTTCAAGGGATCATATCCCGCTCCTTTAAATCTGAGAGCCGGATGGATGAGCTCTTCAGGATCTTAAATGGGTTCTTGCAGCGTTCCGTAGGGAACAATCCGGATAGCCGCTATACCCAGCAATTAAGGATTATTTCCGCCACACGGCTGCAGCCTGACTGGGATGAGATCGAAGCATCCTGGGATCAGGCTCGACAATCTATGCATGGCCTGCTGGAGGATATTCAAAAACTTTGGGAGGTCATCAGCGAGATCCTGCACAAGAAAGAGGTCGATGAAACCCAATTCGAAGCCATTCTCAACGATTTGCGGGAAATATCCCGGGAACTGTTTGAGATGTACGAAAATATCGACAACCTGGTATTTCAACCCGATCCCAATATGATCTACTGGATCGAATCACCACCCCAGAATCCGGCCATTGCCATCCAGGCCGCCCCGCTCCATGTGGGGGGGTTGATGGAGCAATATATCTGGTTCGAAAAGCGCTGTGTCATCCTGACTTCTGCTACTTTAACCACTGCTGGCAGCTTCGATTACATCCGCAACCGGCTCCAGGCCCTGGATGCAGAAGAGCTGGCCCTCGGGTCTCCTTTTGATTACCAAAACTCAGCTCTTTTATATCTAGTGGAAGATATCCCGGAGCCTTCAGATTCCCGGGGTCATCAGCTCCATATCAACAAAGGTCTGATCGATCTCTGCCGCGAGACAGGAGGAAGGACCCTGGCTTTATTTACCTCGTACAGCCAGCTGCGGAAAACCTCCCAGGCTATTACTGGCCCCCTGGCCCAGGATGGAATCATAGTCTATGAACAGGGCAGCGGCCCTTCCCCCCACAGCTTGCTGAAAAGTTTCCGGGGGGCAGAACAGGCTGTCCTTTTGGGAACCAGAGCCTTCTGGGAAGGTGTTGACATACCCGGCCAGGACCTATCTGTTTTGGTGATTGCCAAGCTGCCTTTTCAAGTCCCTTCTGATCCCATCGTTGCCGCCAGGTCAGAAACCTTTCAGGACTCCTTCCAGGATTATATGCTGCCTGAAGCTATCCTCAGCTTCAGGCAGGGCTTCGGCAGATTGATCAGGACAAAACAAGATGTGGGGGTTGTGGTGATTTTCGACAAGCGCATCATCACCAAATCCTACGGATCTCTGTTCCTCAGCTCTCTGCCCAACTGTACCATTCAGCATGGATCCCTATCAGATCTGCCTCAAATAGCCAGCCGTTGGTTAAATATCTAGGTTCTTCCCTGGCAGGCTTGCGGCAGGACAGGTTCTTTGCTATAGTAAGAATATTCATCCCAAAAATTTCTGCTCCCTGAAATATTCCCGCTTCCAGATCACAATTCACATTTGAGGATGAATTGGCCCAGGAAACACAAACCGATTTGGGTGTACTACTTCTAAGGGAGGTGTCGTATGGTTAGCTTTCAGGATACTCTCTGGTGTGATGGCTGCGGGATCGAGATAATCTGGGAACCTATCGAGCGGGACCGGTTATTCTTTTGCTGCCTGAAATGCCAGGATGGAGAAAGATGCGCATGTGATGAGCTGGATGAAGATAATTTATCTGACAGCCATAACCCCGCGAGGCTCAACCACGGATCTTTTGAGTATTAAGGGTTGCTGGATCCCACCCACAAGAAATATTTACAGAATTTTCAGATTACCCCCTTCTTTTCCTGGAGAACCAGGCTTATTGAACTGATCTAGCAGGAACTATTCATCCATTTGAGATTCGGGATCGCCGCTTGATTCCAGGCCAGGATCTTCTCCCAACTCCGCCAACAGGGTTTCTTCATTTTCCGGGCCGTCTTCCTCCAGAGTTGTTCCAAGAGGCTCAGGACCAGATTCCAACCCAGGATCGGGAGCCTCTTCTTGGGTGCTGTCCAGCAAATCACTCCCGGCGACATCCTCCAGCGCCATCATCCATTCCATTTGTTCAGAAACCGGCACCCGCCTCATCGAGAGCGACACTCTCTCGCGCTTGGGATCAATGCCCATGATCTTCACCAGGACAGGATCTCCCACCTTTACCGTGGACTTAGGGTCACCAGTGTTCAGGTAACCGAGTTCACTGACATGGACCAGGCCTTGTAAACCATCAGGAAGTTCCACAAATGCACCGAATTCTACGACGGATACAACCTTTCCCTCCACCAGATCATTGATTTGATTTTTTTCTGCTAAATTTAGCCAGGGGTTTGGCAGTAGTTTTTTTCTGCTCAAGCTGACCCGTTCCTGATCTTTCTCAATATCAAGAACCTGAACTTCAATCTCCTCACCAATCTTGAATCTCTTTTTCAAGTCAGTGACCCGCTCCCAGTCGACTTCCGATTTATGGACCAGTCCGTCAACTCCATCCAGATCCACGAAGATCCCAAAATCAACTACATTTACGATCCTTGATTTGAAAATTTCTCCAATCTCTATCTCGGTGATCCTTTTTTGCCGCTGGTCTTCCTGGGCTACGCGAGCAGAAAATACCAGTTTATGCTCTTGAGGTATGACCTCGATCACTTTCAGGGGCAGCCGCTTTCCAATCATCTCAGATTTAATTTCGCCGGCCATCCGGGTGCTGGTTCCACGGCGGATCGAGGGAATATGAGAATTTGGGATAAATCCCTGGATATGTCTCAAAGGCTACCAGCAAGCCGCCCCGATTTTGATCAACGACAACCAGCTCCACCAGGTCAGCTTTTTTTCCAAGCTGTTCGGCTCTTAACCAGGTCTCGTGGGTCAATCCCCGACTGATGGAAACCAGCAGGTCATCATCCCCCAGAGGAGTGCGGATCACGCTGACAAATACTTCGTCGCCAACCTGGAGTTTTTTTCGGTAATCAGGATCAATCCGATCCAGGTCCGTCCCGGGAACAATAGCATCCTTTTTAAACCCGACATCCACAAGCACAGATTCAGCTTGAATATCCAGGATCTTTCCCTTGAGAATTTCTCCCTGCTGCGGGTTATCAGGATCAGATTGTTCTACAAAATCCTGAAACCATCCGGGCTGCTCCGGAGATGGTTCTTCCAGCTGGTCGGGCAGATTTTTTTCCTGTTCTGGATTGCTAGGTTCGTTCTCCATAATATCTTAGCCAGCTCCTGGATATGGGCCCTAGATCGATCAAATAAAATAAAAGCTGCCTGATGTACCTGAGGCAGCAATTTACACCAGCAATACCCTACCAAACAAACCTATTTCAGATTATGACAAACTTTAGGATGTTTGTCAATTAGGGCAGACTCAGGGATTAAACTCATAACCGATTCCCCATTTATTTTGTATGATCCTGGGTTTTTCAGGATCAGTTTCAATTTTCTCCCGGAGTCGGCGAATATGCACAAACAAACCCTGGCGGGACCCTTTATCAGGACCTTCCCAGACCCGTTCCAGAAGCTGATCATAGGTCATGATCTGTTTTCGCTGCCTGGCCATATAAACCAGCAAGTTATATTCAATGGGAGTTAAATGGATCAAGGCTCCTTTTATCCAAACTTGCCTGGTTGAAAAATCAATTCGGATCCCTCCAGCATGAAAAATATCTGGCATGGCAGGTCCTGCTGTAAGCAGGGATCTGCGAAGAGCGGCTTGCGTCCTTGCCACCAGTTCATCCATCGGAAATGGTTTAATGAGATAATCATCCACTCCTGCTTGAAAGGCTTGCAACAGATCATCTATTCCGGTCCTGGAGCTGAGCATGAGGATCGGTACAGGTGACCAGCGCCGAATTCCCTGGGTGAGCAGAAGACCGTCCATTCCTGGCAGGTTCCTGGCAGTGATCACCAGATCTGGATTGATCCTTTGCACCATATCCAGGGCAGCCACACCCTCACCAGCCAGGTCAATCCGATAGCCCAAATTGGACAGCTTCTCGGTTAGAGCCAGCTGATACTCTGGCTGAGATTCCGCCAGGACAATCCTTCCGGTAATTTCCCGATCTTCCAAGCTGAACCTCCGCCTGGGTTTGGCATTCTCCAGATCAGGAACCAACGGCAAATCCAGGATCAAGCTGGGACCAGATCCGGCATCCAGCGGGAGTCTATCAAACTGGATCTTCCCGCCCTGGGCAGAGATGATCTGCTCTGCAAGATAGACAGATGGTTCTTTGAGCCCGGGTTTGATCGCCGGATCTTCAAAATCCATCCCTGGAAGGGTCAGGTTCCTGCTTCTTTGGAATCTGATCCTGACAAATCCATCAACCTGCTCGATATGTATTTCCAGCGGCTGCTGGTCCAACTGCCGATCAGCCATGTCATCAAATAAGTAAATAAACGCCAGCCGGGTCATTTCAGGATCAATTTGGACCTGGTAGTTGGTTTGGTCCAGGCTGGACGTTTCCGGGAAAATAAGATCCAAATCTGTGCAGGAGCTGATCAGATCCTGCAAAAATCTCCCTATCTCGACCGTCACTGGATAGACAGCCTGGCCCTTGATCAAATCGAACAGGATAAAAACCAGATCCAAATTTGTATTGAGAGAGTGGAGCCGGGTTTTAGAATCTAGCAAGAACTCATGTACCAGATCTGTGTTCCAGTGGGACAGATTAGCAGCCAGAGCTTCAAGATTTCCTCCCGCAGAAGCGCTGATTTTCCGGGACCGAGTGATAATATCTTCCAGGACCTGCAAACGGATATCAGCCGGCTTGTTTTCTGGACTAATCTTCAATTATCAATCCCCCCCAAACATCGGGGTCATCTCCGAGGGCGGATTTAAAAATGATCAGCTGAGCGGGATTGCCCAGGTCGCCATCGAAAAAAATCCACCAAGAAGCCATCTCCTGGCCGCCGCCCAAGATCAGGTCAAAATCCATTGCAAATGAAATGGGTCTTGCCACTCTGGCAGCCAGGGCTTTGTTGAAATCTGTGAATGGTAGAATTTCAGAGGCCGGATACGACAAGGCCAGCATCTGAGCGCATTTATTATTCACCAGGGCTGTCCCTGCCTTGGGATCAAGTTTAAACAAACCGATCGGCAAATTGGCCTGAATGAGATCATTCCAAAAATCTCCTCCGGACTGAACTTTCAGTTCGAATTCCGGTCCAGGATCTGGAAGGGGCAAGTTTTGGTCAATATCCATAAATTTCATTCTAGCATAGGCTAAATCAGTGGTCAATGTTAGTAATTCGTTAGTTTTTGTTTACTATTTATATTGCATTGTAAGTTTTTAGCGGTATACTAGGGTGGAGATAGGCAAGGCGGGATAATCCGCAAATGTTGCTGAAAAGCAATAACCATAATTTAAGGCCACGAACCAGAAAGGGTGTGGGTACGGCCCCGCCCTTTTTGCATGAGTGCCGAAAAGAAAGGATGTGAGAAGTCTTGGCTGTACGAGTTGAACTACGACCTAACGAATCGCAGAAGCAAATGATGAAGCGTTTTCGGAAAAAAGTATCTCGGAGCGGCGTGCTGAGCACCGTTCGTCGTAAAAGGTGGTTTGTTTCCAAAAGCGAACTGAGTCGAATCCAGCGGAAGAAAGCGATCCGGAGGCGCAAGCGACGGATGGCAAACAAACGCCGGCAGAAGAAACAAAGCACTCGGATGATTTAGCCAAAGAACGATTCGGTACTCGGTCTTCAAGCATAACGTAAATTCAATAGTTGTTCAAAGTTAGGAAAGAGGACGCATGGCAAAAAAAGAAGAAAAAGTGAGAATGGAGGGGACGATCACAAAATCTCTTCCTGGAACACAATTTCTGGTTGAATTGGACAATGGACACGAGATCTTAGCCTATCTCGCAGGAAAAATGCGGAAGTATTATATTCGTGTCCTGCTTGGAGACCGCGTTACCCTGGAAATGTCACCTTACGATCTATCCCGGGGCCGTATCGTATACCGGCACAAAAAAGGTCAAGCTCCTCCACCCGGCTTATCTGCTGCGGTTGAAGAGAAAAAAGACGAAACCAGCTGATTTTTGTTCGAAAAAGCTGCCAGGGGAGTTAGGCATTCTAAGGCAGCTCACAAAAATCAGGATCCAGCTTTTCCTGGTCAGTCCGGTGGGATTTTATTATCTGTTCTATCCGTTTCTAAACTACCTATGAGTAAAATAAACTCCAACTCATCCAGCCCTGACAACAAACCGATCATCAACCCCATCAATGAGCTGATAGAACTCGGTCATTCCCAGGGCTTTATTACTTTCGCCAATATCCTCAGCTATTTTCCAGATGCCAAGAAAGATGTCGTCAGTCTAGAAAAGGCTTTTGCATCCTTAATGGAGGAAGATATTCCCTACATCGAGGAAGATGATGAAGTCGAAGAAGAAATCGAGGTCTTGTTCCTGGAAGAGGGAGAAAATGGCCGGGCCGAAGAGGAAGACGAGTATGAGATCGAAGAGGATCTTGAAAACCGGCTCAGCAGCATTGATACGAACGATTTGATCGAGTTGTACTTTAAAGAAGCCGCCAGCATCCCCCTGCTCACGAAGGATGAAGAAAAAGATCTATCCAAACGCATTGAACGCGGCAGATTAGCCCGGAAAGAGATGGCCCGGGGCAATGTTCCGGAGGATCGGCTTAATGAACTGCATAAAATGATCGAGGATGAATGGATTGCCCTTGATCATTTGATCACAGCCAATTCACGTTTAGTGATCAGCGTCGCAAAAAAATATATGGGCCGGGGAGTTCCCTTCCTGGATTTGATCCAGGAAGGCAATATCGGACTGATGCGTGCCGCCAAAAAATTCGATTATCTGCGGGGATATAAGTTTTCGACCTATGCAACCTGGTGGATCCGACAGGCTGTAACCAGGGCCATAGCAGATCAAGGCCGCACTATCCGCGTGCCGGTTCATATGGGCGACAAGATTTCCAAAATGTTCCGGATGCAGAACGATCTTAAACAATCCCTGGAACGGGACCCCTCAATCGAGGAGCTGGCAGAAGCCCTTGATGAAGCTCCTGAAAAAGTCCAGTACATGATGAAAGTTGCCCGCCGCCCACTTTCTCTAGAAATGCCCACAACCAAAGAGGGCGATGCTGTCCTGGGCGATTTTGTGGAAGACCTGGAAACTCCCCTTCCAGACGAAACGGCAACCAAACATCTTTTGAAGGAACATCTGGAAGAAGTCATGGAAGCCCTTCCGTCCCGCGAGGTTCGCATCTTGCGGCTGCGTTATGGAGTCCCGGACGGAAAGAGCCACACCTTGCAGGAAGTTGGCGAAAAAGTCGGAGTATCTCGCGAGCGGGTCAGACAAATCGAAGCCCAGGCATTACGGCGGTTGCGGCAGCCCCGAATCCAACGAATACTGCGGGATTACCTGGAAAAGAATAAAAATTCCTGATGAGCTGTGATACAATAGCTGGCTGGAATTTTTACTCCATATATAATTAAACTGGAGTAAAACATGGCAGAAGAAATTAAATCCTTCCGAAAAGGGGATTGGGTTTCCCACCTACATCATGGCGTCGGACAGGTGGAAGGCAAGGAGAAGAAAGAGTTAGACGGTGAGGTAAGGGAATACTACAAGGTTCAGACACGAAATGGAGTCTATTGGATCCCAACCGACAACCTGGATACAGATCGGATCAGGATGGTCGTCAGCGAGAAAAAACTCCTGAGTGCGGTTGCAATCCTGGAGTCCCCTGCCGAAGAAATGGACGGTAAACATACCGTTAGAAAGAACCGGATCAATCAGGTCATCGAAGACGGAGAGTTAGATGGATTTTGCAGCCTGCTCCGCGATCTACAAGCCAGGCGGGTTGCCCAAAAATTGAATACAACCGAAGAAAGAGCTCTTGCCATTATTAAGAAAAAAATCGCCTCTGAATGGTCGGCGACCATGGAAATCTCAGTCCAGGATGCCAATAAAGAGATCAGCAAGCTCTTACGGAAAATAAAAGGACCAGAAAAACCTTCTAAGAAAAGGAAAACCAAGGCATAATAAGTTTTTGCCAGGAGATATCAAATATGGCCAAAAATAGTATCAAGACCCATCAAGCAACAGAAAAACGTTTCCGGAAAACCGGCAGCGGCAAAATCTTAAGAACTAAAGGCTATCACGGACACTTGCGGAGAAGGAAATCCAAGCGCTCCCTTGATGATATGAAGACCATGCATGAAGTTGAAGCCACTGGTTTGAAGAAGAAAATCAAACGCCTGGTGCCAAAACTGGGCCGCTAACTTTCAGGAAGGATCCAGGGCCGTTTCACTCGGTGAAACGGCCTTTTTTATAATATTGAGCCCGTTGTACCACTCCAGGAAGGTTATTAACATGACCGAATCTACTCCCCCCGCCCAGATTGAGGCCAAAACCAAACCCGTGAGAAAAGTCAGTCTGCCTGCCATACTGCTGCGGCTGTTTTTATCTGCAGTTGTCGGCACGATTGTGGGTGCTGTGATTTATTTTGCAGCCCTCGGCTCGATCCCCTTTATTGAGCAGCGTGTATTTGAACCGATCGACCAAAACCGGGAGAACCAACAAGCTCTGGAAACCCAGCTGGCCAACCTTCAGTCGGAAGTCCTGCTCTATCAGGATGCTCTCGCAACCCTGGAGATGGAATTTGCCCAGGCTGTGGAGCTGGGAGATACCGATCGGGCAACCCGGGATGCTAACAGCCAGTTATTACTTTCCCAGACCTTGGCGATCGGAACTCTTGACTCGAAAATAACCTCCCTGAACAGCAATTTATCTGCCCTGGCAACTGCCCAAATGAGGATTTCCGATCTGAGTTTGAACTACGACCTGTTGAGGATCGCCGATTTACTGATCCTTGCCAATCAACATATCCTTCACGCAGATTATGGACGGGCTAAAATCGAGCTTGACCTCGCCAGGATCGAGCTGGAAGGTCTTTTGTCTCAATCTCCCCCACACTTTCTCCCCTACCTGGAGGAAATCCTCGATCTTACTCAAGACGCAATCGCCGGACTTCCGGCGGATTATCTCCTGGCCGCGGCCAAGATCGAGTTAGCCAGACAGCTCGTCTGGCAGGGATTCCCCGATCTGCCCGGAACGTTCACTCCCACACCTGCTATAACATCGACTCCAACACCAAATTCATAATTACAAAACTAATGAGTCGGCAAGTTGAAATCGATGTCATAATACCAGGACAGATACATCTGGGGAGCTGCCACCAGTTTAACGATAAATGACCCTTAGCAGGAAGGTGCTATTATGCCGGGAATTCTGTGTGCTATTCGCGGAGGACCATCCAGTCAGCCGACAATTATCAAATCAATCCAATTGGCCCAAGAGACCGGTGAGACCATCCAGTTTTTGTACGTAGTCAATTTGGATTTTCTAAGCTATTCCAGCAGCTCCAAAACCACCCATATTTCCCAGGAATTGAAAGAAATGGGAGAGTTTATCCTGTTGACAGCCCAGGAGCAAGCCACGCAGCAAGGAGTCAACGCGGACGGGATCATCAAGGAGGGCCGCGTGGTTGAGGAGATCATCGAGTTTTGCAGCGAGAATGATCCCCTGTATGTTGTTCTAGGCCGACCCGAGGAGGAGGGCGAGGACAACATATTGAATACGGAGCGTTTACACAACTTTACCGCCCGAATCAAAGAAGTCTGCCAGGCTGAGGTCAAATTTCCCCCCTTGGAAAAGACCGGTCAAAAATAATAGCGTATCCCAATATTTAGGAGGAACGGCGCTTCCAATGAACAAAACCAGATTAGTCGGCATCATCTTACTGCTCCTGGCGGGGCTAATATTCTTACTTCCTGGAGAATATTCTTCTGCCGCGCAAGATGATCCTGATCTGGTGTATATTTTTGGAATAGTCCAGGATGAACAATTCCAGCCCGTCAAAGGCGCTCAGGTGGACCTTGTAGAAGAGACCAGCTCTTCGGAATAACCTCATTCTCAGTTCCTCAGCAACCCAACCAGACGGTAGTTATATTGTCAGTTTACCTCCCTCCGTCCCCAGGAATATCATCCTTCATTTTTCACGTCCCCACTTTGAAGATATCTCGGAAAATTTGACCCTTCCTGATCTAACAGAGGTTAAGGATGGCCATTCCATTTCCCACCCTACAGTGACCATGATCCGGCAAATTTCTCCAGCTTTCTGGCTGGCCGCTGTGGTTTTTATCATTGTTCTGATCCTGATCGCCTTAGGCTTTTTGCATAATACCCTGGCTGCTTTTTCTGGAGCAAGTTTTTTGTTGGCAATCAGTTATCTGTTCAGAACCAATCTCTATATTTTCAATTTTTCCCAGGCTATCAGCTACATCGACTGGAATGTGATCTTCCTCATCATGGGTATGATGATGGTGATAGCTGTTGTCGAAAACACCGGGATATTCCATTGGCTGGCTTATTTTGCCTACCGGATCTCCAAAGGTAAATTATGGATCCTCTTGATGGTTCTGATGCTGATCACCGGGATTGCCTCAGCTTTTCTGGATAATGTCACAACCATGCTATTGATGACTCCGATTACGGTCCAAATCGCCCTGGCGTTAAATATCTCCCCTCTGAGTTTGTTGATCCCGGAAGTCTTCGCTTCGAATGTGATCGGGGTTAGCACACTGATCGGCACCCCGACCAATATACTGATTGGATCTTTCGGCAAAATCACCTTTAATGATTTCTTGACCAACCTTACACCGGGTATTCTCCTGGCCTTCGTAGGCTTGGTTATCTACAGCTGGCTGAGCTACCGGAAAGACCTTTCCGGTGAAAAGACCGGCTCCCAGCTCCTTCTGGAAAAATTGGAGGAACGAAGCCGGATCACCAACCCGGAAAATCTCAAGAAATCCGGTTGGATAGGCGGGGGCATGCTGGTGCTTTTCATATTTGGCGAAAGCATTCACCTGCTGCCTTCAGTGACCGCGCTGATCGGCGCTTCTACCTTGCTGTTGTGGATCAGACCCGATATTGATGAAATGATTGGGGCAGTTGACTGGACGACCCTGGTATTTTTCATGTCCTTATTTATTGTGGTCGGCGCTATTCAGGAAGTAGGCCTGATCAGCATGATCGCCAACCTGATTGCCAATCTGATTGGCGACAATCTAACCCTGGCAATAATCGTGGTCACCTGGTTCAGTGCCATCTTATCGATGATCATCGCCAACATACCTTTTACCGCTGCCATGCTGCCTGTGATAGCTTACCTGACCCTGATCATTCCCGGCGCTGAATCAAAAGTCCTTTTCTACTGCCTATCAATTGGCTCTGCCATGGGCGGAAATGGGTCATTGATCGGGGCTTCTGCCAATATGATCACGGCCGGCATAGCTGAACGGGCCGGCTATAAGATCAGTTATGGATATTTCATGCGCAAAGGGATACCCGCCATGCTGATAACCGTCAGCCTGGCGTTGATTTGGCTATTTATTCGTTTTTAATGGTTGAGCCTATCATCAAGGATTAAATCGATATTTATGAATGGATATGCCAACCAATTTCAGAAACAAACTACCATCCGATCCTGCTGATTGGATCCTGATCACCGCCAGCTGGGCGATCTACCTGGGTGGTATTGTTTATATTCCCGGATTGGATAGTTCCTGGGTTTATATCGCCCTGGCCGGCCTTCCTGTGTTCATTACTGCCTGGATTTTGGGCAGGATCATAGGCGGCTTCTCCTCGCTGGTCAGCATGCTCTGCCATTTGGGGCTGCTCCTGATCCAAAGACCCAGCCCAAATAATATCCAGATCCTGTTTATCGAGCATTTGATCGGGTTCTGTTTGCTGGCTCTCGCTGGTTTGTTCATCGGGCATTTACGTGATCTCCAGGCCAGATCCCATCACGAACTACTGATCTTAAGTGATCAAAACCATCAACTCTCCCGGCTTTCGCTCGCCCTGGAAGCTACCAATCAACTTACCATCGACCTGATCAGCAGCCAGAACTGGATCTTGAAGCTCCCCCCATTCTTAACAGATATCGGCAATGCTTCCGGGGCTGATCATCTGGTTATGATGCAGATCACGGGAAATGGCACCGAAAACTTTCTTGTTCGGTCCTACCATTATTGGGCGGATGATAAATCACTCACAGACAATCAGGTCCTGGAGGGAATATCCCCTGAACTCAACCTCTGGATCGGCCAGGAGAAGAATGGGGTCCACAGGACAGGAGATCTAAAAAATCTGGCTCCGGAACTCAGGGACGATTTCAACTTCTCTGATAGGGGAATATACATGGTGTTTCCGATTTTCGCCAAACAAGCGCTTTGGGGATACCTGGGATTCGAGAACAATCAGTCGGATCAGCTCTGGCAGGATCCAGAGATCAACACCTTCCGGAACATCGTCCAAAGCCTGGGATCGGTAATTTATAAAAAGTTGATGGAAGAACATCTCGACCTGAGGGCAAAAGAATTGGATTCCCTCCAAAAATCCAGTTCAAATATTTCAAGCAGCGACCAGATCGAAACCAGTCTGCACACAGTGTTAAGCCAGATCCTGGATCTTACACCAGCCTACGATACTAGTGTATTTTTGGTCAAAAACCATCAGCTAAAATTCATAATATCTCTGGGAAAGAATCGGCAGCAGTCATTGCCTTTTTCCCATCCTGGCGAGCTTGAGCTCTCCCGGCTTGTCAGCTCCACTAACCAGGATTTATACATCTCGGATTTACAGCAATTTAATGATATCCCGGCTGGATTGGTCAGCCAGCATGAAGCAGTCATCGCATTTTCTCTCAGGGCAGCTTCTGAAGTGATTGGTATTTTAAATATCTGGTATGACTCTCCTCAAAGTTTTGCCGAGGAGGATAAAACCATCCTGCGCTTGTTGGCTGATCAAGCTGCGTCGGCGATCATCAATGTGCAATATCTGCAGGCGGAGAGAGAACAGCGCATCCTGGCCGAGTCCCTGAGAAAAGCCAATCTCCTGCTATCAGAAAATCTGGAACTGAAACAAGTCCTGGAGCGCATTCTCAAACAGGTGCTGAATCTGGTCGCAGCCCGGGATAGCCAGATCTTCCTCTATGATGGTAAAACCCTTGAATTTGGCGCTGTGATGTATGCCCCTGATGTCCAGCCTGATCCAGTGCATCCCCCCGAAAAGGATAGCCTCTTTTACAAAACAGCGACATCCGGGGAACAAATATTGGTACCAGATATTCAGGCAGAAAAGGATTTTTCAGGAAATTGGAAGACTGGATCCCTGGTCAGTCTGCCGCTGATCTTCCACAAGGCAGTGATCGGGATCATGAACATCACCTTCTTCCAACCAGGAAAGATTGATGACCAGCTTCTGCAGGTCTTGTATTTACTGAGCAACCAGGCTGCAATCGCCATCAATAATGCCCGCACCTATGAGGCCGAACGTGAACAAAGGAGATTGGCCCAGGCCCTTCAACACACCGGCAAGGCCATCCAATCCTCCCTGGACCTTGAGGTGGTTTTGGACCAGATCCTGAACCAGATCTCTACCGTAATTCCCTACCATTCTGCCAATTTGATCCTGATCGAGAACGGGAAAGCCCTGGTTGTCAGGCAGCAGGGATACGATAAGCTCCAACCAACCGAGCAGATCCAGGAGTCCCTGACCCCTATGATGTCACCCGGTTTATCACCCTCGAGAAGATGACCATCTCAAAAGAACCCATCATCATCCCGGACACTGAAAAAGATCCCAGCTGGATCAAGACTGCAACCACAGAAAATATCCTTTCCTGGGCCGGTGCGCCTATCCTGGATGGCGAGAAAGTGATCGGTTTTCTTTCCTTGAATAACCAGACTCGAAATTTCTACCGCTCTGATCAGGCTGGGACTCTGACAGCTTTTGCCAGCCAGGCTGCGATCGCGCTTGTTCACGCCCGGCTGCATAAAGAGATCCAGGAAATGGCGATCACTGATCCCCTGACAGGCATATTCAATCGCCGGGGATTGGACCGCTGGGGTCAATATGAAATTGACCGCGCCAAACGCTTTTTTAGCCCCCTGGCAGCGATCTATTTTGACCTGGATCACTTTAAGGAAATTAACGATACTTATGGGCATGATGCTGGTGATCACGTACTGCAACAGGTTGTCAGCTGCTGTCAGGCTGTGGTCCGAAAAATCGATATTTTTGCCAGGATCGGGGGGGAGGAATTTCTGATCATTCTGCCAGAAACCTCCCTGCCGATTGCGATCCAGATCGCAGAACGTTTGAGAGATGCGATTGCCACTTGCCAGATCATGGTCCATTCCCAGCAGATCTCGATCTCGATCAGCCTGGGTGTCGTGGAGCTTACCGATGAGATCAACGACCTGCCAGAATTGATCAACACTGCCGATCAATATATGTATATTTCAAAACAATCCGGCCGCAACCGGAGCTCATATCCAACAACCTGAATATCTGGGCCACTTGCCCGGGGGCGATCCGGATCGATTGACAGAGATCCGGTTTTTTTATATACTATTACTGACTGACTGGTCAGTTTAGAAAAGTAAAACTAATGTCACCCAGGCCAGATGTTTCCACTGAGCGAAAAAATCAGATCCTTGATGCAGCCCTGGTTACCTTCTCAAAAGTTGGTTTCCACAAGGCCCGCATGTCAGATATTGCTGAATCATCCGGATTAAGCAAAGGCTCCCTCTATTGGTACTTCGAGAGCAAAAACGACCTGATCCTCAAGCTCCTGGAAAAGGTCTTTGAACCAGAACTGCAGGATCTCAGAAAGTTACTCACAGACGAACGCCCCGCCATCACCAGGTTGTTCCTCTACGCTGATCGAACTGCCGATGACATGGTCAAGATGCTTAATGGGTCCCCCTGGTCTATGATTTTATCGCCCTCGCCTTCCGGCAGGAATCCATTAAGGACAGTATAAAAAAATATTATCGGCAAAATATGGAGATTCTGGAAATAATCATCCAGCAAGGATTAGATTCAGGAGAGCTGACCGCCGCCAACGCCCGGGTAGCCGCGGTAGCTATCGGTGCGATCCTGGAAGGTACGGTTGTGCTCTGGATTTATGATCCCGAACAAATTGACATCAAGAAACATATCAAGTCAAACCTCAAACTATTGATCAACGGATTAGCCAGTCCGGAAGGAATTCCCGCCAGAAGCATATGACCAAAACAACCCTTCCTGTGCTCAATCAGATCAGGTTTCCCGAACCTCCCCGGGGCCTGAAATCCCTGCCCTGGAGATTGCCTATCTGGATCTACAGGGCTGGCCTGGGTTGGCTTTTTGGAAAAAAGTTCCTGTTGTTAACCCATCTGGGACGGAAATCAGCTCAACCCCGCCAGGCTGTACTGGAAATCATCGATCACTCCCCGAGCGAGGATCTCTACTATGTGGTTTCGGGATTCGGCACACAATCCCAATGGTATCAAAATCTACTCCATCAACCCCGGGTTCAAATCCAGGTAGGAACAAAAAAAATGCCCGTCCTGGCAGTCCAGCTTGACCCTGTAACTGCGAGCAACGCCATTGTTGCCTATGCAGAAAAATATCCTGCTAATCTAAAAATCCTCTCCCGCCTGATCGGCTATGAACTAGAACATACACCCTCGGGGTACAGAGCCTTTGGGGAGCAGATCCCGGTTATTCAATTCTCTCCCCGGGATGACTAGTGCCATTTTAAACTGATTTATTATGCCCGAGAACCGTTCTGGACAGGTTTTTTTGAGAGAGACAGCCGAGCTTCGGATAGATTCTTATCCAGATGAAGTATTTGAGGCTGTAGTGATCAGGATCTCAGATCAAGCGGAATATACACCCCGGAATGTTCAAACCCAGGAAGAGCGCCAGAATACAGTGTATGCCGTCAAATTATCTGTTAAAAACACTGGCGGCAAATTAAAACCCGGCATGCCGGCTGATGTGACTTTCTTGCCCTGATATTTAGGGTTATACAAAAAAAACCTGGTCATAAATTCGACCAGGTTTTTTATAATCACATTTAAAATCAACCTTCAAGGGCCTTATCAAGCCGCTTGAGGTCCAGGTTCTCATTCACCAGGCGGATAAATTTATTCAATTTTTCTTTCTGTCCCAATCTGGTTTTGCCGAAGATCCTGTCCAGCGACTCAACCGTTTCCATGGTATTTCCAGGGACAAGGAGAATTGGAACACACATTTCCTCTGCCTGTTTGATAATCAAATTGCTGGGATGCAAATTTCCCGTCAAGATTAAACAGGTAGTTGAGGTCTCCATAGCAGCCAGCTGGATATCAGTTCTATCCCCGCCAGTGATAACTGCTTTGTTGCCTTGTTTCCTGAAGCGCCTCAGGGCTGAGTCTTCGGTCATCGCACCCACCATCAGAGCTTCCACCAGGGCTTCTTTATCATAACAAGAAGTCAAGATCTCAGCATTGAGGACTTCAACGATCTCCCCGACAGATAATGCAGCCAGTTCACGGTCATCCGGAAGGACCCCAAAAATTGGCACACCGTGTTTTTCCAGGTACGGGACCACAAGATCATTCACAAAACTCAGGGCATTTTGAGGAACCCGGTTAATTACCACACCAGACAACGAATTGGGCAGCCGGAACTTGGCTGCCAGGACATCATCCAACAGACAGGCATCTTCGCAATACTTCACAACCACAATAATTGCGCAGCCCAGCTGTTTGGCAACTTCGGGTGTGGGTAAATTCATCAAATATCCTTCCCGCAAGCTGCCCCCACCCTCCAGGAGTAAAAGGTCTTTCCTCTGCTCCAGTTTCTCGGCAGCTTCCAGGACCAGGGGCATATAATCGACCTGATCTTTGCTGGTTAAGTAATCACGCAGCATTTCAGTTGTCACCACCACCGGCGCCAATTCCCAGGGCTTGGCATTTATCCCCAGGATATCGATCACAAAACCAGCATCTTCATCGGCGATCTTGTCACCTATCCGCCAGGGTCGTAAACTGAATGGTTTTAAATAGCCAACTTTTAAACCCTGCTCTTGATACAATTTTCCGAGTGCCAGACACAGGGCAGTTTTCCCAGAATATTTTTCAACTGAAGTTATGTATAATGACTTCATCTCTATCTCCTTATTTCTCGCTTGCTAATACCAGCCGCATGTCAATAGCAATCGCACCCTGTCCTTCCGGGTAAACGATCAGCGGGTTAATATCAAATTCTGCGATCTCCGGGAATTCTTGCACAAGCTGTCCCATCCGCAATAAAGTCTCTACCAGCGCTTCTTTATCTACTGCTGGATTGCCGCGGACGCCATCCAGCAGGGCTTTGGAGCGGATTTCTTCAAGCATTGCCTTGGCATCAAGTTTCGTAAAAGGCGCAACCCTGAATGTAACATCCTTTAATACTTCTACATATATTCCGCCCAGTCCAAACGTCACCAGGGGGCCAAATTGTGGATCTCGGTTCATGCCGATCAATACTTCCAGACCGCCGGGGGGCGCCATTTCCTGGATCTGACAACCCCAAATGGTCGCCTCAGGCAGGTAGCGTTCTGTGCGGTAGATCATCAGTTCAAACGCATCCCGGACCTGATCGGGAGACTGCAAACCAACTTTTACACCACCCACATCGGTTTTGTGCAATATATCCGGGGAGGCTATCTTCATAACCACCGGGTAGCCTATCTCACCGGCTAAGGTTACAGCCTCCTGGGCTGTTTTTGCCAGCTCCGATCTGGGGATGGCTAACCCATAAGCCTTTAATATATTCCAGGCCTCGGAATCGCCAATTGCATAGCGGCCGTCATTCTTAGCCGATTCCAGGACTTCACGAACAATTTGATTATCAACCTCAAAATTCTCATAAACTGGATCAAGACGGTTCTTGATAGTA
Source organism: uncultured Chloroflexia bacterium (assembly GCA_963716695.1). Classification (GTDB taxonomy): domain Bacteria; phylum Chloroflexota; class Anaerolineae; order Anaerolineales; family UBA11858; genus B10-G9. The sequence goes on along the minus strand of CAVQTT010000003.1, from coordinate 74,471 downwards.
CGATATTGTGACATGGAGCTGAATGCGAGTGACGCTCTCTCAGGAAAGGAAAAATTCGGCACATCATATTCCCGGAGGACTTTGATGCCTTTCTGGACTTTTGCCTCACCCATAAAACAAGCCAGGACAGGCTTGTCGATCTTTCTGGATAATTCACCAACAGCTTTGGCAGTACCTTCAATTTCTGTCATCGCCTGGGGTGTCAGGACAACCATAATGCCGTCCACATTGGGGTCCTCGGCGACAACCTCCAGGGCAAACCGGTAGCGGTCCTCTCTGGCATCTCCCAGGACGTCCACAGGATTTGCGGCACTGGCTGCATCGGGCAGAAATTGCTCCAGGGTCTGAATCGTTTCGTTTTTAACCTGGCCAGGCTCATGCCGCTGCGCTCCAACGCATCGGTAGCCAGGATGCCAGGGCCGCCAGCATTGGTTATGATGGCGATCCGGTCCTGCTTTAAGAGGGGTTGATATCCCAATGCCAGGGCCATATCAAACATGCTTGCCATATCAACGGCCCGCAGCACTCCAGCTTGCTGGAAGGCTGCTTGATATGCCTGCTCGGAGCCTGCCAGGGATCCCGTGTGGGAGGAAACAGCTCGGGATCCGGATTTGGTCACGCCGGATTTTATGGCAACTATCGGTTTGATCTTGGAAACTTCCCGGGCAACTTTGATGAACTCCTGGCCGTTTGGCAGCCCTTCGCTGTAGATCAGAATCACTTTGGTGTCTTTGTCATCCGCCCAGGCTTGCAGCAGATCTGTTTCACTTACATCTGCTTTATTTCCCAAACTGACAAATTTTGCCAGCCCCAATCGTCCTGCCTGGGCCCAATCCAGGATTGCTGTACCGAGGGCTCCTGATTGTGACATAAAAGCCATTGGTCCCTGAGGAGGAGTCCCGGCTGAAAAGGAAGCGTTTACGGGTGTAAAAGTATCAATAATGCCCAGGCAATTAGGACCAATCAACCTGAAATTATATTCCCGGGCGATATCCAATAATTCAAGTTCCCTTTCCAATCCCTCCATTCCGGCTTCTCTGAATCCGGCGCTGATAACAACCACCGCAGGGATCTTCTTCTTTCCACATTCCACCAGCACATCCGGCACATAAGAATACGGGATCACGATAACTGCCAGATCAATATCATCCGGCACATCCATTACGGATGGGTAGGCTTTCTGGCCGAGAATTTCGTCGGCTTTGGGGTTGATAGGATAGATCTTACCCACCTTAACATAACCACCTTCCACCAGATTCTCTAATACAGCAAAACCAAGTTTCTCGGGAGATGTTGAGGCACCTATTACAGCAACTGATCTTGGTTGAAAAAAAGCTTCCAGCATATTCACTTCCCACTTCTAGAGTATCAATAAAAACTCAAAATTATCTTCTAATTCCCTGCCATTCTTTAGCTAGTCCTGTTCAGATATCATTCCGTCGGGACACCGGGGGAAATTATATCGTATATTTGTGAAATTATTTACAATGAATTCAGTTAGGATTCTTCTCCTCCCTGTCCTGGTCTGAAACCCAGCATTGCTCCCCAGCCTGTATGTTTAATTTGCTGTATAGATCTGGTTTCCGATCTCCCAGGACCGGCATCCAGCGGCGGATCTTTTTCAGGTCATCGAGATCAATTTCTCCATACAGGATCTGAGTTTGTATCCCTGCCTGTGCCAGAACCTCCCCCATCGGTCCGATTACAGCACTTCTGCCGCCTAAATTCTCTCCCTGACTTTCTCCGGTCTTATTCACTGCTGCGAGAAAACACTGGTTTTCAATAGCCCTGGCCTGGAGCAGCAGATCCCAGTGGGCGATCCTTCTGGCAGGCCATTCGGCGCTGACCAGGATCAGTTCTACCCCGGCAGTTGAATAGGCTCTGAATAGTTCCGGAAATCTCAGATCATAACAAGTCGCCAAACCGATCTTAACTCGATTTAATTCCAGGGTAACCAGCTGAATTCCAGGCTTAAAATAATCTTCTTCCTTGAGCAATTGAAAAAGATGGATCTTCCGATACGCGCCAAGCAAATTTCCAAAAGCATCAAATACGCAGAAAGTATTATAGTAGCTCTCCTGATCCCGTTCGATCAAGGATCCACCCACAGCGATGCTGTGTTCGACTGCTGCCTCACTCATCCGCTTGAACCAGCCTTGATCGATCGCTGAACCGTATTTTTCCCGATTTGGAAGATCGTACCCCGAAGCCCACAATTCGGGCAGCACGACGAGGTCAGAGCCTGTCCTGGAGGCCTGAGCGATCAGGTCCGTTGCTTTCAACAGGTTTTGCTCTGGATTCCCAAATACAAAATCAGACTGGGCTAGCGCTATAGAGAGGTCGGTCATATTTCCTCAAGCCAGGATCAAAGTCAGGGGCCGATCGGTCGTAATGGATCCAGGGTCCACTCACTCCATGATCCTGGATATAGTTTAGGAAGTTTATAACCCGCCAGGAGCATGGCGATCATGTTGTGGATCGATGTCACACCCGATCCGCAATACAGGATCGTGTTCTCCTCTGGAACACCACCAAGCAGCTGGTCATATCGCGCTTTCAAATCTTCAACCGGCAGGAAATATCCCTCAGCGTCCAGATTGTCAGCATAGGGAGCTGTAACCGCCCCGGGAATATGACCTGCTTTGACGTCGATGGTTTCTTTTAGGCCCCAATAGCGCTCTGGCGATCTCGCGTCTAGCAACAAGTAGTCAGGATCCAGCCTGACCCGATCCACAAATTCCAGATCGGCGATCAGCTCAGGATGTTCTACAGGGGTAAATAATTTCGGCTTTCGGTGCGCGGATTGAGATTCCTGGGGGAAATCCCCACCCTCCCAGGCCTTCCATCCTCCATTAAGCACAGCTGTTTTTTCATGTCCCAGCCAGCGCAGCATCCACCATAATCTGGCGGCCATGGCCCCGCTCATGCTGTCATAGGCGACGACCATGCTGGATGCATCAACTCCCCAGGAGGATAAACGGTCAGCAAATGCCTGGCTGCTTGGTAGAGGATGTCTGCCGGTTTGACCAGGGATGATCTTTCCAGAGAGGTCCTGATCAAGATTGACATATATCGCTCCTGGGATGTGGCCATCCAGATATTCCTGATATCCCCGGGTTGTTTCCTCAAGATAATAGCGGCAGTCCATGACCACCAGATCAGGGTCATCGACATTTATTCTAAGTTCTTGGGCTGAGATGATTGTGCTTAGTTCCATACCTCTCCGATCCTCCAGTCAAGCCAATCTGAATAATGGATCATAAATCCCGTTCCTGGCAATAAAATCCCCCACTTCAACCGGTAAATAATGCCTGAATGGCTGCTGGTTCTCAACTCGCGACCTTATCAGACTGGAGGATATCTCATTCATAACCTTGTCCAGGAACCTGATCTTGCTGTGAAGTCCCGGCAGGTACCTCTCAAGTAAATCCAGATCAGATGCAATTCCAGGTCGAGGCGCAACTGCCAGGATATCAATTCTGTCCAAAAAACGGGTCGAATCCCGCCATTCTGGCAGATCCTGCAGGGAATCCTCACCTATCAGGTAGATCAGATCAGCTGTCGGATCCTGGGTTTTGATCATTTCCACTGTATCAGCGGCAAAATGGGGAGCTTTCCGGTCAATATCTAGCGTGCTGATCTCAAATTCTGGTATAGGATCTACCATCAGCTGGAGCATTTTTAACCGCAGGCCTAGATCTGTGATCTCTTGCTCAGTTTTATGGGGAGGATCAGGAGTGAGTATCCAGCGCAAAGAATCCAGATCTAACTGGAAAAAAGCCTCGTGGGCCATGATCAGATGACCCAGGTGAGGAGGATCAAATGTCCCTCCCAGGTATCCAACGCGCTGCTTGCCGCTCATTCTTCCCATTCCAATTCATGATCCCCAATAAAGACCGAATCTCCAGGTTGGATCCCAGCTTCCCTTAATGCATTATCAATACCCATAGCTTCCAGAATCCTTTGGAACCTGCGGATGGATTGAAAATGTTCCCAATAGGTCATCGCAGCAGCCCGTTCCAGTGCCTCCCCGGATAACCGCCAACCTCGTTCCGTACGGAGAATAAAGTAATCCTGGGGATCCTTGGTGATCCGGTAGACCGGGGTTTCGTTATCATCCAGGGGAGTGCGGTACTCATAGATCGGGACCTCAGCCAGGAGTTCAGCCGCCTTGAAAAGAACTGGTTTTAGACCTTGATTGGTGATCGCTGAAATCGAATATATGTCGTGGTAACCCTTATCTTTGAGCTGTTTCTTAAGAGAAGGCCACTTTTCTACCACCTCCGGCATATCCATTTTGTTCAAAACTATGATCTGGGGCTTATCACTTAATGCTGGATCAAAAAGGGCCAGCTCAGAATTGATTTGCGCAAAATCCAGAAAGGGTTCTTCAGAGAGACCATCCAATAAGTGGATCAGAACCCTGGTTCTTTGAATATGACGGAGAAAATCATGACCCAGGCCCTCCCCGCGATGAGCGCCCTCGATCAACCCGGGTATGTCAGCCAGGATCAACTGCTGATCGTCATCCAGGTATACAACTCCCAGATTCGGCTCCAGGGTGGTAAAGGGATAGGCGGCGATCTTGGGTTTGGCGTTGCTTACTACTGACAAAAGGGTTGATTTCCCAGCATTTGGGATGCCAATAATGCCCACATCAGCGATCAATTTCATCTCCAGCCGAATAGTTAGCGCTTCTGGGGGTTCTCCCTTCTCCGCTATGCGGGGTGTTTTATTCTGGGAAGATTTGAAACGGGTGTTTCCCCTGCCTCCCCTTCCGCCTTTGCAAACTATCAAGGTCTGGCCAAGATCAATTAGATCACCCATAAATATGCCGTCAGCCTCATTAAAAACGAGGGTTCCCGGAGGAACATTGATGATCAAATCCTGTCCGGAAGCCCCGGTTTGATTTTTGCTACCCCCCCGGGCCCCATCCTGTCCCCTGTACTGCCGCTGATGCCTGAATCCCGCAAGAGTGTTGAGATGTTGATCCACTTTAAGTACCACATTTCCGCCATGCCCCCCATCACCCCCATCTGGTCCTCCCCGGGGGACATATTTTTCCCGGCGGAAACGGACCACACCATCTCCTCCCTTTCCTCCAGAAACATCGATCACCACTTCGTCAAAATACATAATAGACTCTTATCGATCATAAATCATCATATCGAGCTCAGGGCAAACCTTATATATTTCAAATAGTATCGACCTGGCTGATTGATGGGATGTGAGAATAATTTCCCCGCTATTATACCATTCCTAAAACCAGCCCGGTCCTATGGTAAAATTGAACAAATTCTCACAATCTCCCAAGAAGATAAGCCGTAATCCAGGGCAGGAAATACTCATGTCAAATCAAATACCCCGCATTATTATCGGTCGCCTCCCTCTATATCTGCGGGCATTGGTCAGATTAAAAAAAGATGGATATCAATATGCTTCCTCCCGGGAACTGGGCAAACTCCTGGATATCTCTGCTGCCCAGATCAGGAAAGATCTGTCCCATTTTGGTGAATTGGGCAAACGAGGCAAAGGGTATGAGATCGATTTTCTGATCAATAAGCTGAATGAGATCCTGAATACGGATACAGTCTGGAAAATGATCGTGATCGGTGCTGGAGATCTCGGAAGCGGTTTAGCCAGGTACCGGGGTTTCCTGAACCGGGGATTTTTGGTAGACGCAATCTTCGATATCGATTCTGAAAAAATTGGCAAAGAAATTGGGAATTTGGTCGTCAGAGATCTCCTGGAAATGTGCGACTATGTTGCCAAACACGAGATCCAGATTGCAGTTCTAGCGATCCCGGCTGAAGATGCCCAGGATGTGATCGATCAATTAGTCCAGGTAGGCATCACAGCGATATTAAACTATGCCCCGGTATATATCAAAACACCCGAGGGTGTTCAAATTGAACACATTGATCCTGCGGTGCACCTCCAAAAATTAAGTTATTTCCTAAAATAGGCCTGCTGTTCATCAAAACAAAAACCCGTCCCTATGATTTGGACGGGTTTTCTGATTAACAAGGGAAAATCGTTCAGGAAATCAAACTGCGCCTGATTTTGGGGAAAATACCGGGAGAAAATGCCCGTGAAGCCCCTTCTACAACGCAGGTGGTAGGATTGTCCACCAGGTAGGTGGGCACGCCCAGCTCTTTGGTGAGCAGCTTCTCCATGCCTGGCAGCAGAGCCGTACCTCCGCAAAGGGCAATGCCGCGGTCAATAATATCCGCAACTAGTTCTGGTGGAGTCTTTTCCAGGACCCGCCGGGCAGTTTCAACAATCTCTTTTAACGGGTCTTGGAGAGCTTCAACGATCTCACCGGTCGTTAAGGTCAGGGGCTGGGGAAGACCAGTCACCTGATCCTGTCCCTGGACTTCAATGCCCCTTTTATCCTCCATGGGTACCGCAGCCCCAATCTCCAGTTTGATGCGTTCGGCAGTAGGCTGAGCGATGATCAAGCCGTACTTCCTCCTGACATAAGTGGAGATTGCTTCATCAAGGTCAGCACCACCTTTCCTGAGGGTGCCGGCAGATACTATCCCATAGAGTGCCAGGACTGCAGCCTGGCTTGCCCCTCCTCCCAAATTCAGGATCATATTTCCCGTCGGGGTATTGATCGGAAGGTCAATTCCAATCGCTGCCGCCAGGGGTTGGGGGATCAAAAATACTTCCCGGGCTCCAGCCTCGAGCACTGCCTCCTGGACAGCCCTGGTCTCGACACTGGTAACACCATAAGGGATCGTGACAACCACCCGGGGGTGGAACAATCTGATCGGTCCAGTAACTTTTTTGATCAAATATTCCAGCAGGCGCATGGTCACTTCATAATCAGCGATCACTCCCCGCTTCAATGGGTAAGAGATCTCAAAAGAATCCGGGACTCGGCCAAACATCTCTTTGGCAGCCTGCCCATACTCAACGATCTTTTGTTCATCAACCGTGATCGCAGCCACAGTTGGCATGCGTTCCAGCAGGATACCTTCTTCGGCGATCATTGTGTAGAATGTGCCGAGATCGATCCCAAAATCTTGAGAGAATAATGCCATGTTTTTCCTATTGGGAAGCGCCCATACCAGGCGGCCTGGAGCGTTGTCCCCGCTTCCGGAATTGTTCAGCTGTCTTCAGGCGCAAGCTGGAACGCTGCAGAGCTGATTGGATGCGCAGGTAAGTTTCAGGATCTGCGGGGCTTTCCTCGGCCAATAATTGCGAGGCCCGTTCCATAGCATCCTTAGCACGTTGAATATCAATATCCTCGACATTCTCGGCTGCATCAGCCATCACGGTTACCAGATCCGGTTGAACCTCAATAAAACCACCCGTAACTGTAAAAACCTGTTCATCGCTGCCACTTTTAACACGGATCACACCCAGGTCCAGGGTAGATAAGAGCGGCGCGTGACCTGCCAGGATACCCATCTCTCCCAGCGAACCGGGGACGATAACAATATCCGCCTCTCCTTCAAAGACCAGGCGATCCTGGGAAACTATTTCACACCGGATAGGCATATGATTTGGCTCCTGATCCTAGGCTGCTTGGATCCGTTCGGCTTTTTCGATAACCTCATCGATCGTACCAACCAACAGGAAGGCATCTTCAGGGAGATGATCGTATTTGCCATCCAGGATCTCGCGGAACCCCCGGATGGTTTCTTTGATCGGCACGTACTTTCCAGGCAGGTTGGTGAACTGTTCGGCAACAAACATGGGCTGGGAGAAGAATCGTTCGATCTTCCGGGCTCGGGAGACCGCGATCTTGTCATCTTCCGAGAGTTCATCCATGCCGAGAATGGCAATAATATCCTGAAGGTCTTTGTATTTCTGGAGAACCTCCTGAACACGGCGAGCGGTCTGGTAGTGGTCATCGCCCACAATATTGGGATCGAGGATCCGGGAGGTTGAGGTCAGCGGGTCGACTGCTGGATATATGCCCTTCTCAGCGATCGATCTTTCCAGGGCAATGGTAGCGTCCAAATGGGTGAATGTTGCCACAGGGGCGGGATCCGAATAATCATCGGCTGGAACGTAAATAGCCTGCATGGAAGTGATCGAACCGGTCTTGGTACTGGTGATCCTTTCCTGGAGGTTGCCCATTTCCGTAGCCAAGGTTGGCTGATAACCCACTGCTGAGGGCATGCGGCCCAGCAGGGCAGACACTTCAGCTCCTGCCAGGGAAAACCGGAAGATATTATCGATGAACATCAACACATCGCGGCCTTCGTCGCGGAATTTTTCAGCCATAGCGAGGCCAGTTAATGCTACACGCAAGCGTGGTCCGGGGGGTTCGTTCATCTGTCCGAATACCATCACCGTATCTTTCATAACTCCAGACTCGAGCATTTCCCGGTACAGCTGGGTCCCTTCCCGGGTCCTCTCACCTACTCCGGCAAAAACCGAATTGCCTTCATGTTCGGTTGCCACGGAGCGGATCAGCTCCATAATAATGATGGTTTTTCCCACTCCCGCGCCGCCAAACACGCCAGTCTTGCCACCTTTGGTAAATGGTGCTACTAAATCGATGGATTTTATGCCAGTCTCGAAGACCTCAACTGAGGTCGATTGTTCTTCAAACGAAGGAGCCAGGCGGTGAATGGGATAATATTCCCCAGCCGCCAGATCACCTTTCCCATCGACCGGTTTTCCGAGCACATTAAGCACCCGACCCAATACCTGTTCACCAACCGGGACCAGGATCGGCGAGCCTGTGCCTCTGACCGCCATACCGCGTTTGAGGCCATCTGTCGGTCCCATGGCAACACAGCGCACTTCGCCTCCCCCAAGATGGTTCTCAACTTCCATCACCAGGTCATCGCCTTCGTCAGTTTCAACTATCAGCGCATCATAAATATTGGGCATATCCTGGGAAGGAAATGCCGCGTCAATAACACCGCCTTTGATTTCGATGATGCGCCCGCTGGCTTCAGTCATTACACCCTCCACTCCTAATAAATCGCTTCAAAATCTGTTTACCTTTTACTTGAGATAGCTTCCGCTCCACCGGCAATGTCAAGCAGCTCACTGGTTATGGCCTGTTGGCGAGCATTGTTATAATCCAATTGCAAGGCATCTGCCAAATCTGTGGCATTATCGGTGGCGTTTTTCATCGCCACCATTCTGGCAGAATGTTCACTGGCCAGGGATTCGATCACAGCATGAAACACCTGCAGCATAGTGAACCGGGGTATGATCTCATCCAGGATGGAATTTTGGTCAGGTTCAAAAATATACCCTCCGGTTAAAGGCCGGGTCTCTTCAAATTCTGTAACGCGATCATCCGAGGAATCGGCTTCCATCGGCAGCAGTTTTTTCACCACTGGCTGATAGCTCATCCGATTCACAAACTGGGTGTAGATCAAATAAACTTCATCAACCTTTCCATCCAGGAATTGATCGACAGCAATTCGTCCAACCGCGGAGATATCATTATAGGACGGCTGGGTGGGTAAATTACTGAATTCAGCCAGGATATCCTTTCCCCGGCGCAAGAGCTGATCCCGCCCCCGCTTGCCGACGGTCACATATTTTACAGGGATATTGATTTCCCGGGACCAAATATCAACAACCCGGATCAGGTTCGAGTTATATGCCCCCGCCAATCCCCGATCTCCGCTGATCACGATTGCCAGGATATTCTTGATTTCTGCGTGTCTCTCCAATAGCGGATGTAATGTTCCCCGGTCCGGCTGTTCGGCGATATGCTGAAGCACCTGCCAGGCTTTGACAGAATAGGGCCTGGTATCTTCCAATTGATCAATCGCTTTGCGGACTTTGCTGGCACTAACTGCCTGCAAAGCCCGGGTTACCTGGGAGATATTCTTGACACTTTTGATGCGTTGTTTTACTTCTCGGGCATTTGCCATGGTTCATTATCCTCAGGACTGCTGGGTCATACGATATCTAGAATGAAAATCCCGACAGCGCGGTCTTGAGTTGTTTTTCAATTTTGTCATTGATCTGTTTTTCTGCCAGGATAGCCGAGATCAAATCCGGGTGGCTGGATTCAACATATCTGATCAGCTCTGTCTCCCACTCAAGCATGCGATCAAGGTCCACTTTATCAGCATAACCCTTGGTCGCTGCATAGATAACCACAATCTGGTGGGCAACCGGGACTGGTGAGAATTGAGGCTGTTTCAGGATCTCCCTCAACCTGCGACCGCGGTCCAGTCGGGCTTGGGTTGCCTTATCGAGATCAGAACCAAATTGAGCAAAAGCCGCCAGTTCCCGGAAGGCTGCCATATCCAATCGCAGCTGACCTGCAACCTGCTTCATCGCTTTCAGCTGGGCATCACCACCCACTCGGGATACTGATATTCCAGCATTGATCGCCGGTCGAATCCCGGAATAAAACAGGTCATTTTCAAGATAGATCTGTCCATCCGTGATCGAGATCACATTGGTGGGAACATAGGCGGAGACATCACCCAATAAGGTCTCAATAATTGGCAGGGCAGTTAAGGAACCTCCACTGCCGCGAAGCTTGACAATTTTTCCTTTGGTCCCGGCTTCGAGCTCTTTTTTAGCATCAGCTTTTGCCAGCGGACCCCCATAGACTTTTTCATTCACTGAATCAGCGAGGTCTGCCAGGTCCCCTTTATAGTCTGCTGGTGTGATCACATAACGATCTGCAAGGCGGGCTGCCCGTTCCAGGAGTCGAGAGTGCAGGTAAAACAAATCGCCGGGGTAGGCTTCCCGGCCTGGGGGCCGGCGCAGCAGCAGGGAGAGCTCCCGATAGGACCAGGCATGTTTTGAGAGGTCATCGTAGACGATCAGTGCATTCCGGCCTGCTTCCATAAATTCTTCGCCCATGGCGCAGCCGGCATAAGGTGCAATGTACTGCAGCGCTGCGGGCTCCTCGGCAGAAGCTGAGACCACGATGGTGTGTTCCATTGCTCCATGATCTTCCAGCAGAGCCACCGTTCGGGCAACGCCAGCTTTTTTCTGGCCAATGGCAACGTAGATACAGATCACATCTTTGCCTTTTTGGTTGATGATCGTATCCAGTGCAATGGCTGTTTTTCCAGTTTGTCGGTCACCAATGATCAATTCACGCTGTCCGCCGCCAATCGGGATCATCGAGTCAATTGCCTTAATACCCGTTTGGATGGGCTGATCGACGTCTTTCCGTTCGATCACTCCGGGAGCGATCCTTTCAATTGGCCGATAGCCGGCCTGACGCACAGGACCCTTGCCATCAATAGGCTGTCCAATAGCATTCACAACCCGGCCGATCAGCCCCTCACCAACCGGCACAGAGGTAATTCGATTGGTAGATCGAACTTCCATCCCCTCGATAATGTGGTCGTACTCACCCATGATGATGACACCCACATTGTCATGTTCCAGGTTAAATGCCGTTCCCATCACACCATTTTCGAACTGGACCAGCTCCTGGGCCCGGACATCAGACAATCCATTCACCCTGGCAATGCCATCTCCTGCTTCAATAACATGGCCGACACTTTGAACACCTGCAGTAGGTTGAAAATCTTCGATGAATTTTTTAAAATCTGCAGTAATTTGACTGATGGATTCGGTCACGATTCCTCCGCTTTGAATACTGGCTCAAACCTCAAAAATAAGTCCCGTTTTGAACGCGATGACTAGGATATAGCACTTCAAATCATAAACTTCTAGCGTTGATCAAGCCTCTGGAAACCCTGGCTTGATACCGAAAAAATGATAACTGATTGTCGTCAGATTGTCCAGAAGATTAGCTTCTAACTATAATACCTTAAGGCTATCGTTAACCGACTTTCCAGATCAAGGGGTGCATCTTGAGGTATCCCCTGTATAGCAGCCTGAGCTTCCAGGACCGAATATCCCAGAGAGGTCAATGCTTCCAGGACCTCGGCGTTAATGCCAGCGTTTTCAGGTGAAATGGCCATTTCTTCTGTATAGGTTATCTTGTCTTCCAGGGAAAAAACGATCTTTTGGGCGGTTTTTTTCCCGATTCCTGAAACCTGGGCAAAAATCTCGTCCTGGTTATTCATCACTGCCCGGGTCAGCACTTCGGGAGTATGGGTGGAAAGGGTTTCCAATGCCAGGCGCGGGCCCACACCATTGACTTTGATCAACAACTGGAACAGCGCGATTTCCTCCGGCTCGATAAATCCAAACAGTGTCAGCGAATCTTCCCGAACAACCAAATGGGTTAGCAGGGAGACCTTTTCTCCCCTCCGGAGCGATCTCAGCAGCAGTTCGGTCACATAGACCTGGTATCCCAGGCCGCCTACGTCAACTATCAAGTAGTCTTTCCCAAAACGCGTTACATGTCCCTGAACACTTGCTATCATCAATTTTCCTTTAGGACAAAAACACGAATCCCAGTCCAATGCCTAACATGATTACTATCATGGGCCAAACATATTTCCTCAAAGATCTGGATCCCAGGGTAAAGACCAGAACTCCTTTAGATAGTGTATTCGACAGGGTAGCCAGGATTAATGCCACTTTGCCAGTCTCAATGGATATACTGCCTCCCAGGCGGGTAAGATCAGAAATGGAGAGGGTGATCGCGTCTACATCAGCCAATCCAGCCAGTACACTGGTTATAAAAATTCCTTTTTCACCAATATACACCTCAGCAGCCTTGGTAACGAGTAAAACCAGAGCGTATATCAAACCGAATTTAATAGCCGGTCCGAGTTCAAAGGGATTGGAAAGGCTCAATTCCTCCTCGTCAATTGCTGCATGGGAAAAATACAGGTAGGCGGCATATAATAAACCTGCCAGAGCCATAGCAGCCAAAGCTGGCCATACCTCAGGCAGCAGATTCTGGTTGATAACTGCCACCTCGACGATAACGCGGACAAACATGATCACCCAACCGATGATAATTGCGACTGCAAATGGTTGGTCAAGTCCCAATTCAGATTTACTACGCTGGGAAAAACTCATCGTAGTGGCTGTGCTCGATGCCAGCCCTCCCAGCAACCCACTGATGCCCAGACCTCTTTTGGGTCCTGCAACTTTTACCAGGATATAGCCCAGGAAATTGATGCCTGAGATAAAAACCACCATTTTCCAGATCTGGTATGGATTAAACACATCCAGAGGAGGTGGTCCATAATTAACATTGGGCAGGACCGGGAGGATAATTGCTGTAATCACCGCAAACTGCAGGGTGGCAAAAACGTCTTCCTGGGTGATAACTTGAACGAACTGACGCAGCTCCCACTTCACAGCCAATAATACAGTTGTTACAACTCCCAGGGCGGCTGCAAACTCAATTGAATGATAATAACTGATCCCACCGATCAAGATCGTGAGCAAGGCAGCCACTTCAGATGTCAGGCCGATCTCGTCTCGCTCGGAAGCAGTGATGAAATAGGCCACGGTAATCATCCCTCCCAGCAAGATCACCATACCAATAAAGACCCAGGTCATCTCCAGGAGATCAGCCAGCAGCGCGGCAGATGCTCCATAGAGAGCCATCAATGAAAACGTTCTGGCGCCTGCAAACAGCCCCCGACCCTGGCTGGAACCATAGGCATACTCCCGCTGCATACCGATCAAAGCTCCAATCAACAGCGCGGCACCAAATCTCAAATATAGGTCTTGACTGATCATATTACTACCCAGATCTCCTGGTTGAATGTAGATAACAGATCGCTACCGCCAGGGCATCGGCAGCATCATCAGGCTCCGGAATATCCTTCAGGTTCAGCAGGACCTTGACCATTTGCTGGACCTGATTTTTATCAGCGCTCCCATATCCAACAACAGCTTGTTTGATCTCCAGGGGAGTAAATTCACCCACGTTAAGATTTACCTCAGCAACAGCGATCAACGCAGCTCCCCTACCCTGACCAACAGAAAAGGCAGTTTTGGCATTCTTCTGAAAGAATATTTTTTCAACGCCACAGCAGTCGGGTTGGTATTGCTGAATGATTTCCTGGAGTTTTTTGTAGATATACAACAATCTTCTGGGCTCACCCCACTCACTATCTGTGGTTATCACTCCATGGGTGATCCACTTGAGTTCTCCAGAATCTGCCTCCTGGATGATCCCATAACCTGTGATAGCCGTTCCTGGATCTATACCAAGTACCAGGCGGGAATCAGCCATAATTTATGCCAAACCTTCCAAGACTTCATCCGTGATTTTCAGGTTAGTATACACTTCCTGGACATCATCTAGCTCTTCCAGGATGTCGATTACACGCATGACCTGCCTGGTTTCCTCCAGACTCAGGGCTACTACCTGTTTGGGATCCATTCTCAGTCCCGAAGCTTCCGGCCTGATCGAGGCAGCCTTGAGCTTGTCATGCACAGTTTTAAATAGCTCAACCGGCCCGACGATCTCAAAATATTCATCTTCCTCGGTCACATCATCGGCTCCCGTTTCAACCGCGATCTCAAAAAGATCATCAAATTTATGATCGCCGCATGGAATATTAAAATAGGCTATCCGGGCGAACTGCCAGGAGACAGATCCTTCCTGCCCCATGGTACCGCCATGTTTTGTCAGCACATGACGAATATCCGCAACCGTTCGATTCCTGTTATCGGTAATACAGTTCATGATCACAGCCACGCCGTGGGGTGCGTATCCCTCATAAAAGAGCTGTTCCATTGCAGCTGCATCACGATCTTCTCCAGTTCCCCGTTTGATCGATCTCTCGATATTGGTACTGGGCATATTCGCTGTTTTTGCTCGGTCTATTGCCAATCTCAAACCAAAATTCGATTCAGGATCGCCTCCACCCTCCCGGGCAGCGATCTGGATTTCCCGGGCGAGTTTAGTATAAACGGCTCCCCTGCGAGCATCAGCCTGGGCTTTTTTGTGTTTGATGGTCGACCATTTTGAATGACCTGACATTCTGAACCTCCCCAAAAGGGTTTTGAGTGCCTGTTTGTATTTTGACGGTGCTATATTAAGATGGATTTCCTGAAGCAATTATAACATTAGCAGGTCTGAAGCTCCCAGCAGATGATTATCCAGCTTTTCAAGCAATTCGCGAAAGTCCCAGAGCATTTGCCATGTCCAAAACTTCCTGGAACTCAGCGCGGGTGATCGGCCTATTTACCTGATTGTCCTGGTGGGCGAGATGGGAGGGACGGTATTGATCCATTATATTGAGATAGGTGGAGGTAGAGATCTCATCGGCGATAAAACGCAGGGTTGATTCCGAACCAGCCATCCGATGTGGGAGCACAAGGTGCCGGATTAACATACCCCGGGTTGCCAATCCCCGCCCATCCACTTTTAGATCCCCGACCTGGCGGTGCATCTCCAGGATCGCCTCCCGGTTGACTGAAGGGTAATCAGGGACCCCCGAGAGCTCCAAACCGATTCTTGGATCACTGTATTTCATGTCCGGCAGGTATATATCGACCATGCCCTCCAGCATTTTTAGCGTTCCGACCGATTCGTAACCCCCACAATTATAGACGACAGGAATATTTAAACCCCTCCTTGAGGCCAGATCAAGGCTTTCCGCCAGCTGGGCAGTGACATGGGTTGGTGATACCAGGTTGATATTATGGCATCCCTGATCCTGGAGTTCAAGCATGATCCCTGCCAGCTCAACCGCAGAGGTTGGCTTCCCGGATCGTTTTTGACTGATCTCTGCATTCTGACAAAAGATACAACCCAGGTTACATCCCCCAAAGAAAATCGTTCCCGATCCTCTCCAACCTCTCAGGGGATATTCTTCGCCTAAATGAGCCCCGTAACTGGCGACCAGGGCTTCTTTTCCGACCCTGCAATAGCCAAGCTCTCCCTCCATTCGATTGACCAAACAAACCCTGGGACAGAGATCACAGCTTGCCAGGTGCTGGTTTATCTCCTCGACTCCCACGGCAAACCGGCCTGTTTTCCTGGTATCCCGCTCAGATGGTTGTATGGTCATTCTCTTCCTCAGCATTCATTATACAAGGTAAGGCCAGGGTGATTGAAGGCATCCAATATCTACCCAAATGAGGTTTACTGCTTGTATTTAACTACCCTCTTCGTTAGAATCTTGGTGGAGGCCTGGCTTGAAAAAGTTTTCGCGTGGGAGTTTCCTGAAGTTATCATTATTAGGGTTGCTTGGAACGGGTTTCTCACCTGGGTTTCAGGCTGGTCCCAACCGTCGAACAAACGGCCTGATTGGGCGTATAGCCGCCGACGATAAGCAGATCTTCATCTACGAGGAACCTAACTCAGATAGTCCTGTTATCCGGGAAACCAAATTTGATGAGCTGCATCATTTATACTATGAATTGGATGTCAGCCAGGAAGGCCTTGCACCCGAATCCTGGTATCGAGTCTGGGGTGGATATCTCTCGGGGATGTATGTTCAGCAAACCCGGTACCGCCTGAATCAACCAGTGGATAAGATCTCAGAATGTGGTGCCCTGGCTGAAGTCACAGTTCCCTTCACTGAAGCCTACACCTATAGTGATCACGAGGGATGGAATTTAAAGTATCGTCTCTACTACGAAACCACCCACTGGGTGACCGGATTCAAAGAAGGTCCGGATGGCACTCCCTGGTACGAACTTACTTCCCAGCTCTCGCGGTCTCTGGTTTATTACGTCCGCAGAGAACACCTCCGTCCCCTCCAGATCCAGGAATATTTGCCAACCAGCATTCATATCCCTCCGGAGAAGAAGTTGATCCGGGTTTCTCTCAAGGATCAATCCTTCACGGCCTATGAAGATGAAAAATTGGTTTATCACAGCCGCGTGTCCTCTGGCCTGGGATATAACGAGGTAAAACTTAAAGATCCCTATGCTACAGCCACTCCCCGAGGGACATTTTTTGTCACCTCTAAGTATCCTTCAAAACACATGGGCGGGGTAGACGCAACCGGGGCCCCGGGAAGTTATTCCTTGCCTGGAGTGCCCTGGGCAACATTCTTCATCTTCGAAACAGGTGTAGCGTTCCATGGTACCTACTGGCACAATAATTTTGGCAACCGGATGAGCCATGGTTGTGTCAATCTGAAGAATAACGATGCAAAATGGCTCTTCCGCTGGGTCAATCCAGCCTACGATCCTCCTTATAAGAACCACTGCGACTGGCATAATACCGGTCACGGCACCAGGATCGTCATCGACTGATTAGGAACCTGGAAAATAATCTGTGTTAAAATTGGCGCATGAGCGGCAAGACGATCACCAAAAACAAAAAAGCTTTTTTTAACTTTGAGATCCTTGAGATATTCGAAGCGGGAATTGTTCTCCAGGGCTCTGAGATAAAATCCATCCGCAATCACCAGATCAGCATCGATCAGGCCTATATTCACGTGGATGGTGAAGAAGCCTGGCTGATCGATTCCTATATCCATCCCTACGAACAGGCCAGCATTAATAATCACGATCCCAAAAGACGCAGAAAACTCCTCCTCAACAAAAAAGAAATCCTGGAGCTCTGGGATAGAGTCCGCATTAAAGGCAATACAGTGGTGCCTTTGCGGGTTTATTTGATCAAAGGAAAGGCTAAGATCGAAATCGCGGCAGCCAGAGGCAAGAAACTGCGCGATAAACGCAAACAGATCGCAGAGAGAGAATCTGAACGTCAGACAGAAAGAGATTTAAAAGAAACCGCAGCTTCGCGATTCTAACTTTCCCGGGACAAGTGATGAATTTCCCTTCAACAATAGCAGGTTTAAATCAACTTTCCCCGGCCCAAAAACAGGAAACCTATGCCAGGATCATCCCGCCCGAGCTGCTGGAGATGTATTCGATTGCAGCTGATCTGAAGGACCCTCAGGGGCGAGACCTATTCCAGGTCAGCTGTGAGCCCGGATCTTCAGATGTTGAACTGGCCCTCTATCATTCCCATGCTGCCCGGGATCCAGTGGTCTTTGGCCATATCACAGACACCATCCATGGACAGCTCCACATCCTGCTCTATGGAATGAAT
Organism: uncultured Chloroflexia bacterium; assembly: GCA_963716695.1. GTDB lineage: Bacteria > Chloroflexota > Anaerolineae > Anaerolineales > UBA11858 > B10-G9. The sequence goes on along the minus strand of CAVQTT010000003.1, from coordinate 56,614 downwards.
GATATTAATACACCCCGTTTTGATGTGGATCAACTTCCAGATGGAACCAAAACCAATTTTGGCTACAACCAGCGGAATATTCCAGCTGAGATCGCTGCACTCCAGGCCGGACTTGCCCCCGGTCAGATCTACCGGGGTCCGCACCTGTTCCAGGAATCCCTCAGGCAATTTGAGAGTTTTGTGGCTTGTATGGGACAGGACATTTTTTTTGTCGAACCCCTTTATTACCATGTTGCAGTGATATTTGAAGCCTATCATTTTCAATACCAATCTGGAAAAGGCTTGATGAAAAGGATCGATCAAGGTTTCTCGGAAAATGGGGATCTGCGTCCTCTCCTGGACGGCAGCAACTCTTTTCGAAGTTCCAAGGCAGCCGATCATTTGCGCTTGAGGTCCTGGGCTATCCACGACAATATCCTCGGCGAACCATTCTCTAATGTGACCATGTTCAAATATATCGATAAGGATAATACTCCTTGCAGTGATATAACTTTGCCCTGGTGATTTGCTGCCAGAGATCTGCAAAAAAGGCAAAAACATATGATCCACCTTGATGGAAATTCCCTCACACTGGAAGAAATCCACCAGGTCTCTCTTGAAAGGGTACCTGTCAGCCTGGCCCCGGGAACAAAAGAAAAGATCAAGCAATCCAGGGACTGGGTCGAAAAAATCATCACTGGGAGTGATCCGGTTTATGGGATCAACACAGGATTCGGGATTTTCGCAGATCGCCAGATCACCAACCAGGAAATATTACAACTGAATCGAAACCTGATCCTCAGTCACGCAGTCGGCACAGGCCCCTCCCTGCCAGTAGAAGTAGTTCGAGCCGCAATGCTGATCAGAGCCAATACCCTGTCAAAAGGTTTTTCCGGAGTAAGGATCAGCATCATCGAAACTCTCCTGGAAATGCTCAATAAAGGGGTCCACCCGGTTATCCCATCCCAGGGATCACTGGGATCCTCCGGGGACCTGGCTCCCCTCTCCCATCTTGCCCTGGTCCTTTCAACAGATTCGGCAGACAATGATCATCAATCCGGTTCCGCGGAATTTGGTGGAGAGATCTTGTCGGGTAAAGATGCGATGCATCAAGCGGGCATCAAGCGGATTATCCTCAGCGCCAAAGAAGGTATTGCCATCAATAATGGAGCCACTTTCTCCGCAGCTCTGGGGGCATTGATCTGTTATCAATCCCAATTCCTGCTTGAGGCTGGCGAGATCAGTTTGGCATTAAGCCTGGAGAGTTTAAGGGGGGTATCCACGGCCTTTGATCCTCGCATTCACCAGGCTCGACAGCACCCTGGCCAGATCTCTGTCGCCAGAAGGGTGCTGCAGTTGATCCAGGGAAGCACTCTGGTTGATTCCAGCCAACGGCTCCAGGATGCCTACTCGCTGCGCTGCGCTCCCCAGGTGCAGGGCCCTGCCTGGGAAACCCTGGATTTTGCCGTACAGGTTATCAGCCGGGAAATCAATGCCGCCACCGACAACCCCCTGATATTTGGAGAAGACCAAGCTTTATCCGGGGGTAATTTTCATGGAGAACCCCTGGGGTTGGTGATGGATTTTCTGGCCATTGTTTTGACAGAGATCTCAGGTATATCTGAGCGGCGAACTTTCCGGCTTACCGATGGAAAACTCAATGATGGTCTGCCATCCATGCTGGTTGATAGACATCAAGATGCCGGTTTGAATTCTGGAATGATGATGCCTCAGTATTCTGCAGCAGCTTTAGTCTTGGAAAACCGAACATTGGCCACGCCAGACTCGATCCATTCCTTGCCAACCTCAGCAGCCCAGGAAGATCATAACGCTAATTCTATGACAGCTGCCAGGCACACCTGGCAAATACTCAGGAATACCTGGCATGTCCTGGCAATAGAGGTATATACTGCCGCGCGGGCCATCGATATCCTGCGGAGGGATCAGCCCCATCTCCAGCTTGGGATCGGTACCGGGGCTGCTTATCAATCGATCCGGGATCTGGTCCCCTATCAACCTGGTGACGCACTCTGGGGACCGGAGATCGAGATTGTTCGTCAGCAGATTTCAGAAGGTGGATTGTCGAGAGCGGTGAGAGCTGTTGTAGCTGATTTCGATTAACTTCTCGCCAATTCTGATCCGAACACTTCAATGAGCGGAGGATGTCCAGATGAGTCAATGTGTTTTTTGCAGGATCCTGGCTGGTGAGCTGCCAAGCACCTCGGTCTACGAGGATAATTTATGTCATGTGTTAATGGATATCCAGCCCATCAATCCCGGACACATGCTGGTCATTCCCAAGGAACATTTTCCATCTTTGGAAAGTTTGCCTGTTGAGCTCGGTCAGCATATCTTTGCCATCGCCCAGCGAGCCTCATCCGCTCTTATTGATAGCGGAATCCAATGCGAGGGAGTAAATCTGTTCCTGGCAGACGGCAAGTCGGCCGGCCAGCAGGTCTTTCATATCCATCTTCATGTGATCCCGAGATACGAAAGTGACGGATTTGCGTTTCAATTCAGTCCCCGGTACGCAGAACTTCCTACCAGGGAGGATCTGGAAGCCAATGCTCACTACATCAAACAAGTCTTTCCAATAGCAGGTAAATCTGGAACAGATTAGATCCGAACCGGGACTTGCTATGAGAAAAATCCAAAAACCTGAAATGATGACCGCAACCGTTCTGGTGGCTGTATTATATGTCGCTGCCCAGATGCTGGCTGACATTGGCAGCCTGAGGATTGTGTTGATCGCCGGTTATTCCATCGATGCCGGGACATTTGTGTACCCCTTAACATTCACCTTGAGAGATCTGGTCCACAAGGTTGCTGGTATTAAAACAGCCCGCTTGCTGATCATCACTGCAGCTGGGATCAATTTGCTAATGGCATTTTTTTTCAGGCTGGTTGCGATCCTCCCTCCAGATCTACAAGTTGGCCCGCAGCTAGAATTTGCTGCGGTATTAAATCCGATCTGGCGGATCGTTGGAGCCTCGATCCTGGCCGAAGTGATCGCCGAACTGATCGATACTGAAAGCTACCGGATCTGGGTTGAAAAAGTGACCCGGAAATACCACTGGGCCAGAGTCCTGGTCAGCAATGCCATCAGCATCCCCGTTGACAGTTTCCTGTTCAGTATGCTGGCTTTTTGGGGTGTTCTGCCATCAACCGTTGTGGTCTCGATCTTCCTGAGCAACATGATCATCAAGGGAATTACAACCTTGATCAGTATTCCTGCGATATACCTTGTCCCGGATAAAGAAGTCTGATCCCTGATATCCCATTCAGATAGGATTGCTCACCCGGATAATTGCCGGAGAGAAAAAAGAAGTATACAATATTATCCAGTGAACACACTACAATCAGCATTCCAGTCAGGGAGATCAACAATGCCTAAACCAATTCTCAAAGGTCTTGTGATAATTATCTGCGCCGCGATCCTGGGAGCCTGCAATATGCCTGGACGAGCACTTTCAGCTGCCCAAAAAACAGCCCTCATCAACACCTCTGTTGCAGAGACGGTCGCAGCCGAAAATGTGATCTCACCAGAGCCAATAACAGACGATTTGGCCACTGAGACCGCCCAACCTGGGACGGATGATTTACCCACCTCAACACCCGAAACAAACACAGGTACACCATCAAAAACACCCATACCATGCAATCTGGGAATGTTTGTCAAAGATATTACGATTCCTGATGGTACCGTGTTCAAGCCGGGAGAAAACTTCGTTAAAACCTGGCGATTGAAGAATACCGGCTCCTGCGCCTGGACCTCAGGTTATGATATATTTTTTGCTGGCGGTGACGCAATGAGCGCACCCAGCTCAGTCCAGCTCACAGCCGGCACAGTTAATCCCGGCCAAACAGTCGATGTCTCTGTAAATTTGAAAGCTCCCACCCCGGCCGGCACCTACCGGGGGAACTGGCAGCTTCGCGATCCAGGAGATGTGATCTTTGAGATCGAAAACAGCACCAGCAATTTCTTCTGGGTCGAGATCAAAGTCGTGCCGCCAACCAATACACCCGAACCTGTAACAGCAACCCTGCACCGTTCCAGTGCCAGCAAAACCATCAGCGCCGGGGGTATGAGCAGCGACACACGGGCGGGCATAGCAGGCAATGGGGACCCCCTCAGAGCTTTTTTGGACTTCAATCTAGGCAGCCTTGCAGGCCTGAAATCCACGTCTACCATTCAATCCGCTACTCTGGATATGAGCAATCTATCTGGATACGGCTGTTTTGAATTCTTAAATCCCCTCAAGGCGGGTGTGGTATCTTATGGGACTACGCCAGATTATCCTGGAGAGTTCAATCAGTCACCATCTGCTAGTATATTTTCAGTCCCATCGGCTTTGGGGATCTCTGGTCCGGTTAGCATCACCTCTGTCCTGCAAAACTTCGTCACTTCGCAAGGCCCCGGACGCTTCCAGATCCGGGTCTGGTATGATAACGATTCTGCTGGCTCTTCCTACAGCTGCCTAACAGAATGGGCAAATCCTGTCCTGAATATCACCTACCTACCCTGAGATTGCACCCTGGGCAGATATATAAAAAAATCCCTCCTGACTTTTAATCCAGGGGGGATTTCCATTTTCTGGCAATTTCTGATCATCGGCTCAATCAGTCTCGAATAGATCTCTGATAATTTGTTTTCCATCCGGCTGGGGAACAGCCTGCATGAACTGGTCCTCCGTTCTGGAGCCTATCAACCAGGCTATCCATCGCATCAAACCTCGTGTAAGACCTTGTCCCCCCTGGCTGGCATGGCACCTGGAAGCAGCCGCCTTTCGTTCTTTGACATAGCGATAATCTATCCTGGCATCGACCGGAAAATCCACTGCCATCTGGGTAAGATCGATATCTTTGTTCCGGCCGTATTTTGCCGGATCGCGGCCCAGCAATTTCAGCAGTTTGATATTAAATTTGATAAAAAATTTTGGAAAGGTATGGTAAAAAAGCCGCCCTGGTTGATGCGGAGGAAGACTGGAAGCATACGAGGGATCACCCGCCAGCTTAAACCCCAAGGTTGCAGCCTGATGGATAAAGATATGGTCCGGGTGGCGGTAGCCCCCGATTGGATCAAAGGTCAGGACGACCTGGGGTTTTAATTGCCGGATCCAGTCAGCGATCTCGCCCGCGACTTTTTCCATTGAAGCGTTCATTAATGCTTCGGGATGCTGGTTATCAGGGCTTCCAGTCATGCCTGAGTCCCGGTAGGGAAGCATAATGGGGGGTTTAATTCCCAGTTCTGCAATGGCACAGTTCAATTCTTGTTCCCGCAGCTGGGCGATCGAAGCAAAACCTTCCAGATATTCAGGGTCAACTTCACCGGCTTCTCCCCTGGTTGCACAGATCAAATGGACCGCGGCTCCCTCTGCAGCATATTTTGCCAGGGTTCCGCCCATTCCAAAGGATTCGTCGTCCGGGTGCGCCAGGATTGATAAAAGCACTTTTCCCAAAATTTCACTCCGAGTCTAGTAGTTCTGTCTGCAAGATGGCAGGATTATAACACCCTGGTGATAAGGAATATTTCATGAGTTAGAATATATATAATATTCTTATCCCGGTTCAAATTTCCCATGATAATTCCTCAACTAACAAGTGATACTCTTAGTTGGCTGCTCCAGGGTGATCCCAGTGTCAGTTGGCAGGTCCAGCGTGATTTGATAGGAGAAAAACCTGCTGTTTATAACCAGACCAGATCCAGGATCCATCAAGAAGGCTGGGGGAAGGACCTGCTCTCCCACCAGGATCCTACAGGGAGCTGGGGAGGCTGGCCTGTATGGTCCCAAATGGATCTCCACTCACTACACCCTGATCTGCCTGACCAGATTAGGATTAGCGCCAGACAATCCTCAAGTCCGGACCGCCTGCCAGTTGTATCTGGAAAGACTATATTGCCAGACCGATGGTGGTATCAACGTCCATGCCGCTTCTGCCAAAGATCCAATCAGCGATACCTGTGTCACTGGCATGGCGCTGAATTTCCTGTCATATTTCAGGTTCTCTGATGACAGGCTGGGCAATTTAGTGGATCATTTATTAAAACAGCAAATGGAAGATGGAGGCTGGAACTGTGACTCCTATAAAGGTGCTACACACAGCTCGTTTCACAGCACACTTTCCGTGCTGGAAGGATTGTTATCCTATCAGAATCATATCCGGCAGTGACCAGGCTCTCACCAGCAGCCGCGAAAAAGCCCATGAATTTTTGCTTCAGCCACAAGCTCTACAAATCCCATCAAACCGGTGAGGTCGTTGATCTCAAAAATGACCCGATTCCCCTTTCCTCCCCGCTGGTTTTACGATGTGCTGCGGGCCCTGGATTATTTCCAAGCTGCCGATGCAGAAAAGGACCAAAGGTTCGAAGACGCGATTGAACTGCTGCTCAGCAAACAAAAACAAGACCAGGTCTGGCCTCAATACCGCGGTCCCAGCGGCAGGATATATTTTAGCTTTGAGGAGCCTGGCAAACCTGGAAGATGGAATACCCTACGGGCATACCGGGTGCTGAAATGGTGGTCGGGTGAGGAACAGGTATAGTTCGTCCCCCTGGTATTTTGTATGGTTTTTATAAGAATATCTCAAACCATGACAAAAATCCGTTGACAGAAATCCATATCCTGCTACAATCCAGAACAACTGTTATTATTTTCACAACATAGGAACGCTATGGAAACCTCGCAAAATATCGTCCTCACGCCCGAAGCAGCCATCGCCATCAAAACATTAATGAAAGAACAGGATATATCCGGCCATTCCCTGAGGATCTTTATCGCCGGAGTTGGTTGAGGCGGCCCTCAATACGGCATGTCATTGGATGACAAGATCAGCGATAGCGATCAAGTTTATACCAATCATGGCGTGAAGGTCATCGTTGATGACCAGACTCTCTCCTACCTTCAGCGAGCCACTATCAAATATGTCGAAGAAAATGGACGAAGCGGCTTTCAGATCGAGCAGAATGCTCCCCAGACAGCTGCGTCTGGCTGCGCCGGCTGTGATCCAAGCACAGGTTGTGGATAAAAAACGGCTTGAATAAACAAAAAAGACCAGGTTTTTTAGGCCTGGTCTTTCTCTTTAACAATCCAGATCTCAGGTTCTGCGCACAAAAGAGACGATCAAACCAAACACACCAATAGAAGCCAAACCCAGGATGATAAATCCGCTGGGCAATCCTCCAGTTCCGCTGCTTGCCTGCACAGCCTGATAGGTTGGTACCAGCAGTGGCGGGGGTGGTGTAAAAGTTGGTTTGCGCGTGGGAGGGATCTCAGAGATGAACTGGGAAGCCAGGGTTGGATCGATAGTCGGTGTGGTTTCTGGAGTCGGCGTGGGTGGTTTGGGAACCGTTGGGAGTTCACCGGTGATCCTGACATAAGGCCCATATACCCAAGCAACACCATCAGGGACTCCAGGATAGACAATTTTCACCCAAGTTCCTCCCTCAGTACGGGCCAAAGCTGGAACTTCCTGCCGGTTGATCAAAACCCCGATTTTGGGATAAAAAACATCCGGACCGGATCGCACATTAATTTGTTCTTCCGGATCCGAATAGACAATCGCGAACGGCCCCTTGGGAGTTCCGGTCACAGTGGCAATTGAAACTGTGGGTTGTTGATAATTATCAGATGCCTCAGCTTGACTCGTTCCAATCCAGGCAAAACCGATGGCGATCAATATGATCAGGAGGCTCGCTCCTGGGGGTATTTTTTTTATCATAAGTAGTTCCTGCCTGCAGCAGACCTCGTATCCAATATATTGCGGCAGACTAACAGCCGCCCAGTAATGATCCTAAGAACTGAACTCGGCGATCCGCGTCTCCAGGGAGAGCAGCAAAGCCTCAAACGCCTCAGCAAACGCCTTTACACCTTCATCTTCCAGCTCCTGGGTGAGGGCCTGAAGATCCACTCCCACAGATGCCAGATCCCTGAATACACCCCTGGCAGCCTCCAAATCCACGTCAATGGTCCGGGCGACTTTGCCGTGGTCGAAAAACGCCACCAGCGTTTGAGGAGGTACAGTATTAACTGTTCCTGGTCCGATCAGTTCATCCACGTAAATTGTATCCGGGTAGGCCGGGTTTTTTGTGCTGGTTGAGGCCCAGAGCACTCTCTGCCGATTGGCTCCCCTGGATTTCAGGGATTTAAATCTATTTCCAGCCTCAAAGGTCTCCTGATACTCGGCAAAGGCGAGCTTTCCAGAGGCCAGGGCGGATTTACCAAATAGGCTCTGAATGATCTTCCTGATCCTGAGGGGAGGCTGTTTCTTGGCGTGTTTTAAGGTAATGATCCAGCTTACTGTCGATTCTTGAGATAAAAAAAGATGCCACAGAGGCAATGTTTGAGATCTCTGATCCCTGGGATAATCTCTTTTCCAGACCAGCCAGGTAAGCTTCCCTAACCTCCCGATAGCGATCCAGGCCGAAAATCAGGGTCACGTTGACATTAATACCTGCTGCAATCACTTCGGTGATGGCCGGCAAACCCGCCAGGGTGGCTGGGATCTTAACCATCAAATTGGGCCTGTCTACCGCATTCCAGATCTTGTGGGCATCAGCGATGGTATTTTCGGTATCATGAGCCAGTTCGGGGCTGACCTCAAGGCTGACATATCCATCTTCCCCCCCGGACCCAGCATATAGATCGCTGAACAGATCAGCTGCCTGTTGAATATCGTTAATTGCCAGGCGTTCATAAATAGCCTCTGTACCAAGTCCCCTGGCAAGCAGTGACCGAATATCAGGCGAATAATCCTCAGAATTGCTGATTGCGTTGTTAAAAATACTCGGGTTTGAGGTAATTCCCCGGATCTCACCTCGTTGGATCATTCCAGCCAGGGTCCCATCATTGAGTAATTTCCGTTCAATATTGTCATACCAGATAGATTGTCCTAACAGAGTGATCTGCTTGACGATTTCATTCATGAGCAATTCCTTTTTCCTCAATGCGCTTAATTTTGTTGACCCTGTTCAAATGGCGCTCTTCTCCAGGATTATGACCCACAAATTCAGCATCCAGAAAGTTCCTGACCAATTCTTTTGCCTCATCAATATCCACAACCCTTCCCCCCAGGCAAATCACATTCATATTGTCGTGTTCCACACCCTGCCTGGCACTATAAATATCGTGGCAGATCGCCGCATAAATGCCGGTCATTTTGTTGGCTGAAATACAGGCCCCCACTCCCGATCCGCAAATTATGATCCCCCTTTCCGCCTGCCTATTCTGCAATGTTTTACCGACTTTCTCAGCAAAATCCGGGTAATCCACACTCAGCTTTGAATCAGTCCCAAGGTCCAGTACCTCATGGCCCAGGCTCTGGATATAGTCCAGCAATCCCTGTTTTAGATCAAACCCTGCGTGATCCGCGCCTATGGCTATGCGCATTATTCAGCCCTCCTCAACAGTTCATCTGCCAGCAAAACCAGATTATCAGCGCTGAATCCATATTCTTCGAAGATCCTGTCTGCTGGAGCAGATGCACCGTAATTCTCAATCGACAGTACAGCACCCTGATCCCCCACCCACTTCTCCCAACCCTGGGATATTCCTGCTTCCACAGCCAACCTCTTTTTTACGGTTGGGATGATAACCTGGGACTGATAGGCTGGCTCTTGGGCCTTAAATAACTCCCAACTTGGGAAGGAGATCAGCCGCAGGCTGATTCCTTTTGCAGCCAGGCGTTCGCCGGCTTCGATAATCAGTGGAACCTCAGATCCAGAAGCCATTAGCAGGAGCTCTGGATCCGATCCACCGAGATCGGCGAGCACATAAGCCCCCCGTTCTAACTGGTCTGCCGATCCATAGACCTCCCTATCAAGGACTGGCAGCCCCTGGCGAGTTAATGCCAGGGCTGTAGGTCCGTCCCGGCGTTTGATGGCGTATTCCCAGGCCCGGGCGGTTTCATTGGCATCACAGGGCCGAATGGTGACCAATCCCGGAATTGCCCGCAAGGCAGCCAGATGTTCAACCGGCTGGTGTGTGGGTCCATCCTCACCGACTCCAATGCTGTCATGGGTGAAGACCCAGATGCTGGGTATATGAGAAATTGCAGATACCCGGATTGCAGGTCTTAAATAATCTGAGAATACCAGGAATGTGCCGCCGTAGGGTATAAAGCCCCCATGCAAGGCCAGGCCATTTACGATCGAACCCATGGCATGTTCCCGGACACCAAAGTGAAAATTCCTTCCCTCAGGCTGTCCAGCTTGAAAAGCCGGACTGCCATCGATCCAGGTTAAATTTGAAGGTGCCAGGTCTGCCGATCCTCCTACCAGCTCCGGCAAATCCCGGGCCAGGAAATTGAGGACTTTCCCAGAGGCAGCACGGGTCGCCATACCTTTCCCATCAGGGGGGTATTCAGGAACAGACCATTTCAGAGGAAGTTCACCAGCCAGGCGGCGGGTGAGTTCAGAAGCTTCTTGAGGATATTCCTTCTGATAGTTTTTATAGAGCAAATTCCAGGATTCCTCTAATTTTGAACATTCAACCCGCAATCCAGCAAAAAATTCTTTCACTTCAAGCGGTATCAAGAACCGGGGCTCATCAGGCCACCCCAGGGCAGTTTTAGCTCCTTTTAACTCCTCATCCCCTGGAGGTGATCCATGGGCAGATGCTGTATCCTGTTTGGTGGGAAGACCATAACCAATATGGGTCCGACAGATGATCAGGGATGGACGGGGGTCATCTTTAGCTTGCTGGACAGCTTGTTCAACAGCATCCAGGTCATTACCATCCCCTACCTGGATGACTTGCCAGCCATAAGCAGCAAACCGGGCTCCGCGGTCCTCTGTAAATGCCAGCTCTGTCGAACCATCAATGGATATGCGATTATCATCATAAAGATAGATCAATTTTCCCAATTTCAGATGCCCCGCAAGAGAGGCAGCTTCTGACGCGACACCTTCCATCAAATCACCATCGGTAACCAGGCCGTAGGTAAAGTGGTCTATGATCGGAAAACCCTTTTTATTGAACTCTGCTGCCAGGTGAGCCTCTGCGATCGCAAAACCAACTCCGTTGGCAAATCCCTGGCCCAGCGGGCCCGTGGTAGTTTCAACTCCCGCTGTCAATCCATATTCGGGATGGCCCGGGGTCTTGCTGCCCCACTGGCGGAAGTTTTTGATCTCATCCAAACTGAGATCGTAACCAAATAAATGCAACAATGAATACAGCAGCATCGATCCATGGCCCCCGGACAAAATGAACCGATCCCTATTAGCCCAGAGGGGATTGCCCGGGTTATGCCTTAAATGCCTGGTCCAAAGGGAAAATGCCAGAGCTGCTGTTCCCATGGGTAGGCCAGGATGACCGGAATTGGCTTTTTGGATAGCGTCAGCTGACAAAAATCTGATTGTATTTACTGATTTATTTGAGACTGAATTCATGCAGGTTTTTCCTCCTGAAAAACGGATCCGTACTGCGCCTAAAATTTTCGTCAAATATTATGTTTATTGCCCCACAACGCTACGATAAGGGCACTAAATATTTTATTTTCCAATTTACCTTGCCAAACACTATTTTACCTTATAGCCTATGGATGCAATGTACTGAGCCAAGATTACACCAATTGCAGCTAAATACTATTCAAAATCGGAAAATACACTCTATAATAATTCTAAACTCCCAAAATCGTGTGTATTATAGGACAATCGCTGGTGTGTTAGGTGCTTTTCTTCACTTTATTTTTACAGTATAACAATTAAGATTCATATGAAAGACAATCCGTTCCCGGCAAGACCTCTTTATTGTTTGGTAATCCCCTTACCGGTTTCATAACCAAAAGTCAATCTATAGATTTTAAGCTCGGGTTAATCTGCTGATTTCTCATGAAATCACGGGGTTAACCGCTTAGTGCTGAAACATAATCTTCGCATGATTAAGCCTTTATAGAACAGGAGGCAGCTCTATGGCAGTGAATTCAATACCTCAATCTCCTCCCTTTACGGCTTCATTCAAAGAGAGTCTCTTAAAATTACCAGATGGCGACCGGATCCAATCCTGTTTGCAGTGTGCCTGCTGTTCTGGTGTCTGCCCCTTTGGATTCGCCATGGACTTCCCGCCTGGGAGAATGATCGCCTGGATGAGAGCCGGAATCCTGGATGAAATGCTCAAATCAGACTCGATCTGGATGTGTGTATCCTGTTATGCCTGCACAGAAGTTTGTCCCAAGGACATCCCTATCACTCCCGGATTAATGACCAGGGCGAAAGAAGAAGCTCTGCTGGCCGGCAATGTTCCTGTTGAACTCCAAAGCGCACTGGAGTTTTCGCAGCAGTACAGCAATCCCCTGGGGGAATCTGCCAGGAAACGGGCAGCCTGGATTGAAGAATTGGATTTTGAAGTCCCGATCGTTAGAACAGCCAAACGACCATTTGATGTGATCTGGTTTGTGGGGGATTACGCCTCATACCATCCCCGGGTAAAGAAAGTCACTATCGCATTCGCCAAACTGCTGCACAAACTGGGTGTTGACTTTGGCATCCTTGGTCCGGATGAACACAGTGATGGGGATTCCCAGCGCCTGGCAGGTGAACGGGGCCTATTTGAGATGTTGGCAGAAAAGAATGCCAAGATCCTCAGCAAATGTGATTTCCAGGAGATCATCACCACGGACCCCCATGCCTATAATGCCCTGAAAAACGAATACCCTCAGTTGGGATTCGAATATCCAGTCAGGCACTATACCGAATTCCTGGTCGAACGACTCGAGGAACTCAAACCCCTATTCAAAGAAAATGGCCCGGTTAAAGTTACCTATCATGATCCCTGCTACCTGGGCAGGGTCAATCATATCTATGATGCCCCCCGCCAGCTGATCAACGCTCTACCGGGTGTGGAGCTGCTTGAAATGTCCCATGCCAAATCCACCAGCCTGTGCTGCGGTGGTGGCGGAGGCGGGATGTGGCTGGATGGATTCAGCTGGGAAAAAGCCGAGTCCAGACTTTCAGATTGGAGGATCAAGGAAGTGGTTGAAGTCCAGGCTGAGATCCTTGCGGTAGCCTGCCCCTACGAACCACCCCGATTTGAAGATGCCGCCAAAGCAATGCCTGGCGCGGAAAAATTGATCGTAAAAGATATTGCTGAGCTTATCGCTGACGCAATTGGAATCTGAGGAGGAATACATGACCGAGATTGTTGTTATTGCTCGCCTCGTCCCCGACCTCGTCGAAGAACTCGAAATTGCAGCCAGTGGGACTGACCTCGACCGATCCTGGTTGAGGCTGATCATTAATGAATTCGATAATCACGCCATTGAGCAGGCTATTATCCTCAAGGAGAAGACAGCTGCCAATGTCACTATTATCAGCCTTGAAGCGGAGGGAGTCGAAGATATGCTCTTCACAACCGCTGCCAAAGGTGCTGACCGGTTAATAAAAATCACCGGGCTGGATGATGGGAAACCCACTAACCAGTCTGCTGCCAAAGAGATCGCCAAATTGATCCAGGAAATTGGCCCCGATCTGGTACTGAACGGAGTCCAAGCGCACGATGATATCTCCGGCGACCTGGCTCCCCTGTTGGCAGATCTGCTGGATATGCCCTATGTAGGCTATATCTCCGGGGTCAACCTGGAAAACGGGCTGGCCAAAGCCTATAAGGAATATCCTGGCGGCATTGTGGCTGAAATGGAAATAACCCTTCCGGCAGTCCTGGGCATCCAGTCCAGCGAGGAACCTCCCCGATATGTTGCAATCAGCAAAGTACGACAGATGATGAGCACCGCGACAATTGAAGAAATCAGTGGGGCAGATCTCAATCAGGATGGTCCCGTCAGGATCAACCGAATGTACCTGCCAGAAGCCGCTGAAAAAGCCGAGATGCTGAAAGGAAATGAGGATGAAATCGCTGAAAAACTCTCCTCTATCCTCCAGGATCTGGGATTGTTGTGAGAGGAGATTAATATGACCCAAGATATCTATCTGCTAATTGAACACATCCAGGGACAGGTTTCTGATATCTCATACATCATGACAGCGGCTGCCCGAGATCTATCTGACAAGATCGGCGGTTCCGTGGTCGGCGTATTATTGGGCAGTGGATCCGAGGGATTAAAGGATAGTCTAAAGGTGGACAAAGTGATCTATTGTGATCACCCTGCCCTGGCAGAATTCACTTCTGATGCCTACAAACGGACTTTAACAGCTCTTTTGAAAGAACACACACCAAGAGTAATGTTCTTTGGGAACACCACGTTAGGAGCTGACATCAGCAGCTCGGTGGCTTCGCGGCTTGGTTATCCGATCATCAATTCCTGCCAAAAGATCACCGGGGATGGTCAGATCACCAGCCAGATCTGTGGCGGAAAAATCAAGCTTGATAGTCTGCTTGGGGATGGAACCACCCTGATCAGCATGATCCCGGGCGGCTACAAACCTGAAATTGGCCGGGGAGGCCCACCCTTAGAGCTGATACATTTTTCTCCCCCCGATCTTGGCGATCTGAAAGTCAAACTCAATCAATACATCGAACCGGACACCAGTGACATTGATATCTCTCAGGAAAAGGTCCTGATCGCAATAGGTCGCGGGATCCAAACTGAAGACAACATCGAATTGGCAGAGGATCTGGCGAAATTACTGAACGGAACTGTCTGCGCCTCCCGTCCTGTGATCGATCAGGGGTGGTTGCCTACATCTCGCCTGGTTGGGAAATCTGGAAAATCAGTCAAACCTGATCTGTACCTCAGCCTTGGTATCAGCGGAGCCACAGAACATCTGGAAGGCATCACCGGGAGCAAAACCATCATTGCCATCAACAGCGATCCTGATGCCCCGATATTTGATATTGCAACTTACGGCATTGAAATCGACCTGTTTGATTTCATCGACCCCCTCCTGGATAAGATCAAAAGTGTAAAAAGCGGCTGATAGAGGATTAGACGAGGAGAACAAACCATGCCAGAACATGTTGAATACTGGGGCATTCCCCATCAATGGGGATCACCTAATATCCTTGTTTATACAGTGATGTTTCTTGCGGCAGCCATCCTGATCGGGCGGTTCTACTTAAAAGCCAGGACCTGGTGGAAAATCGGGCGCCCGGAGAAGCGCTGGAACAAGATCGGCATGCGGTTATTCAATCTGGTGAAATATGGGATCATCCAGACCCGCGTCTTGCGGCAGAAATACCCCGGCATTATGCACGTTGCCCTGGCCTGGAGTTTTTTCATTTTTTTCCTGGGAACCGCCCTGGCAACCATCAATACCCATTTTGTAAAATTCCTGGTGGGACCGGTTTTTTCGATTTATAAACTCACACTGGATGTCTTCACCCTGGTTTTTATCATAGGCGCTGGGCTGGCACTTTATCGGCGCTATATCAGCAAGCCGGATCGCCTGACATATAATGCCCAATTCACCTGGACCCTGGTCCTGCTCCTGATCATTGTCCTGGGAGGAATAACCACAGAATCCCTTCGATTGGCAGTTGAACAGCCTGAGATCGCCCCCTGGTCTCCGGTTGGCTGGGGGCTGGCCCAAATATTTATTGCAACTGGAGCCTCCGCAGCAGCATTAACCAATCTGCATCTGATAATCTGGCTGATTCATTTGTTTACAGCAGCAATCACAATCATAACTTTACCGGTCGGGTCCCTGCTCCATGCTCTCACTGGTCCGATGAATATCTTTTTTGCTGAATTGGATCGGAGCATGGGGGAGTTACCCCCCACGCCTGTAGATCAGGGAGGCCTGCCAATCTATGTCAATCAGCTCGACCAGCTGACCTGGAAACAGCTGCTGAACGGAGATGCCTGCACAGAGTGCGGCCGCTGCCAGGATGTGTGCCCGGCCTACGGCGCTGGGTACCCGCTAAATCCAAAACAGTTGATCCTCGGGATCAGGGATCTATTGGAACAAGCCCGGAAAAATGGAACCAGCTACCAGGCATCCTTATTGGAACAGGATCATTTGAGCAAGGAAGTCTTCTGGTCCTGCACTACTTGCGGAGCTTGTATTACCGAATGTCCGGTCCTGGTGGAACATATTGATACCATCGTTGAGATCAGGCGCCACCTGGTGATCGAGGGCCAGATCGATTCCGAACTCCAGGATGCCCTGACAAATCTGGGTCGATATGGAAATTCATTTGGACAGTCACCCCGCAAACGAACCGAATGGACCGAGGGTATTGAGCCTGCCATCAAAGATGCGACCAGGGAGCCGGTGGAGTACCTCTGGTTTGTGGGCGACTATGCATCCTACAATCCCTCCCTGGCCGAATTAACCTCAAAAACCGCCCGGGTCCTTCAAAAAGCGGGGGTTGATTTTGGAGTGATGTACAAGGGAGAAAACCACGCGGGAAATGATGTGCGCCGGGTGGGAGAAGAAGGCCTTTTTGAGATGCTGGAAGAGAAGAACCTCCAGGCTCTGGAACGCTGTCAGTTCCGGGCGATCTTCACAACGGATCCCCACAGCTACAACACCCTGCTTAACGAGTACCATTTTCCCCTCAAGCCTCAGATCCTGCATTACAGCGAACTGCTCGATCAGCTGATCCAGGCAGGAAAACTTCGTTTGGGAAACCAACTCCGCCACAAAGTCACCTACCATGATCCCTGCTACCTGGGGCGCTATAACCAGGTCTATGATGCTCCCCGGAGGGTAATCCAAGCGACGGGGTGCCAACTGGTCGAAATGCCCCGCTCCCGTGATCAAGCTCTGTGCTGCGGAGCAGGCGGGGGGCGGATCTGGATGGCGGAGGGTGAAGTAACTGAACGGCCCAGCGAATCCCGGATCAAAGAGGCTGCCGGGCTGGACGGGATCGCGTATTTTGTAGTTGCATGTCCCAAGGATGTCACCATGTACCAGGACGCAGTCAAGACAACCGGTCAGGAAAACGGCCTTCGAGTGGTCGATTTGATCGAATTAGTTGAGGAAGCACTTTGATCCATCTGGATTAAATCATGGAAAACCCGGTCGATATCCCACAAAAGAAGGGCATCATCGCTACCTTCTATCAAGGTACTACAGTGCCGATCCATGCCAAATTGATGGCGGCCTTTGTGCTGATGATCGTCCTGGTGGGTACCTTTTTCCTGGTGATCGGGGTCCAGCTGACAGGTAATCGAGTCCTGACAGAAGCCCAGGACAAGGTCAGAAATGATCTAAATGCTGCCCGGGTGATCTACGAATCCCAACTCCAACAGATCGACTCTGTGGTCACTTTTTCGGCCGATCGGGCCCTCCTGAAACAAGTAACTTCCGGCTTCAATCTGGATCTGGCGGTTGAGGACCTATCACAGATCGCCAACGATGCCGAGCTGGATATCTTTGGCGTGACCAATAAATACGGCCAGGTAATATTGCGAGTCCAGAATCCCCAGCAGATTGGAGATGACCTCGGACACCATGGATTCATCAAGGAAGTCCTCAAAACCGGGCAGTCTGTCGCGACCACGGATATTTTTTCACGTTATGAACTTTCCAAGGAATCTGACCTGCTGGCAGAACAGGCCCATATAAATTTTATAGACACCCCCCTTGCCAGGCCAATCGAGGCCATGGAAGAGACCTCCGGCATGCTCCTGGTTGCGGCTTCACCGATCTTTAACTCCAATCATGAGATCCTCGGCGTGGTCTATGCCGGAAAACTACTCAACCGGAACTTTGAGATCGTCGATCTTATCAAACATACCGTCTACGAGAATGTTCAATACAAGGGCCAGGAGATCGGGACAGCGACAATCTTTCAAGATGACCTGCGGATCTCCACCAATGTTAAAAATGAGGATGGAAGCAGGGCTATCGGAACCCGGGTGAGTGAGGATGTATACAACCAGGTGATCGTTCAGGGAGAACCCTGGATCGATCGAGCATATGTTGTAAATAATTGGTACATCACTGCCTATGAGCCGATCAAGAATGTTGATGACAAGATCATCGGTATCCTCTATGTCGGCGTGTTGGAGCAAAAATATATTGACATCCGCCGGGACACAATAATCACTTTCCTGGGCATCACCATTGCCGGGATAGTCCTGGCCATCGGGGTCTCTTATCTGATCGCCAAACAGGTTTCTGTGCCGATCAAAAAAATGGTCACAGCCTCAGAGCAAGTTGCGGCCGGGAACCTGGCCACTAGAGTGAATATCCATACCAATGATGAATTGCAGTTTCTAGCCGATTCATTTAATGATATGGCTGCCTCTCTTCAAAAACGGGACCAGGACTTGAAGGATTTTGCAACCAAACGGATCATGGAATCGGAAAGGCTGGCATTGATCGGTCAGCTCTCAGCCAATATTGCCCATGAACTGAATAACCCGCTCCAGGGGATTGTAACCTTCTCCCATTTGATGATGGAAGACGCTGACAAGATCGACAGCAACACGCAGTACTCCCTGGAAAAAATTGTCGGCCAGGCCAACCGCTGCCGGGATATTATCAGGGGTCTATTGGATTTCTCACGACAGCGCCAGCCGGATAAATCATACTTCGATATCAATATGATCATCGATGAATGTATTTCCCTGGTAGAGATGCAGGCCTTGTTCCACAACATCCATATCTCCCGCAATTTTCAGGCTAATTTACCACTGGCTGTTATCGATCCTTCGCAGATCGAACGGGTCTTCATGAATATGATCATCAATGCTGCCGAGGCCATGAATGGGAACGGCTACTTGACCATCAACACCAGGGAAAACCAGAAAACCGGACAGATCGATATTGCCTTCTCTGATACCGGTCACGGCATCAGCCCGGAAAATCTCAGGAAGATCTTCGATCCTTTTTTTACCACCAAGGATGTAGGCCACGGCACCGGGCTTGGCCTGGCCATCAGCTACGGACTGGTTCGGAGCCATAATGGATCCATCCAGGTCGAAAGCACTGTGGGTGAGGGCACAACCTTCATTATCAGCTTACCGATGGAAGAGAGTGGAGATAATGGAAAATATTAGCCGCCAGGATTGTTCTGCAAAAGTCCTGGTCATCGATGATGAAGAGATCGTTCGCGAATCCTGCGTGCGCATCCTCCAGGGAAAGGAGTATATCGTCAAGACTGCCGATAATGGCGAGATGGGGCTTAACACATTGAAGGAATTCTTGCCTGATCTGGTCCTGGTCGATCTAAAAATGCCCGGCATGTCTGGCTTTGAGGTATTGGATGAGATCTATGCCTTCGACGCCACGATCGTTACGATCGTGATCACTGGATTCGCGACAGTAGATTCGGCGGTCGAAGCCATGAAAAAAGGTACTTTTGATTTTATTCCCAAGCCTTTCAAGCCTGAGGAATTGAGATTGATTGTACATCGGGGATTGGAAAGGCGCTGTCTGGTGCTGGAAACCATCGCGCTGCGCAATGAAAAGGAAATGCTTCGGGAACATTTTGCTGCCCTGGTATCCCATGAACTTAAATCTCCCCTGGGAGCAGTTCAGCAAAACTTATACGCCCTGGCAGACGACCTGGAAGAGCTGCTCAGTGAAGAGCAGCTGGAAAAAATAAAAAGGCTCCAGAATCGGATCCAGGACCTGGTTAAGCTGATCAACACCTGGTTAAGAGTGATATCAGTCGATATTAACAAGATCAAGGAGCAATTTGAACCCTTATCCTTGGTGCCGATCATCCAACAAGCCCTGGAGACTGTTGAAGGGCAGGCAGTCCGAAAGGATATCAGCATCAAAGCTAAGTTTGATGACGACCTGAGCCTGATCTCTGGTGAGCGGGGAACCCTCACCGAGGCATTTGTCAACCTGCTTACAAATTCTGTCAAATACAGCCAGATCGGTGGAGAGATCCAGGTCAGTGTCTGCCAGGAGAAAGACAAGGTAGCATTCTCTGTTTTAGATCACGGAGTTGGCATCGCCGAAGAGGATATCAATTTTATTTTTGCAGATTTTTATCGTGGGAAGAATCTTCCCGAAGGAGAGAGAAGCTCCGGTGTAGGATTGAGTATTACAAAAAAGATCGTCGAAGCCCACAACGGCACGATCGCAGTTACCAGCAAGGTGGGCAAAGGTAGCACATTTACCTTACGTTTACCAGCACTAGATGGATAAAAACCATTTTATAAGGAAGACCCTTGAGTAAGGAGGAAAGATGGCCAAGGATGTTCAATTATTGATCATAGATGATGATCCAGATTATGTAGAAGGCATCAAGTCTACCCTGGAAAAAGCTGGCTACGCTGTTGATACAGCCTATAACCCCAAAGCTGGATTTAAAGCTTTGGAATCAAAGAAATACGATCTGCTGCTGCTCGATATCATGATGGGACGAGGGGCGGAAGGTGTTATGGTTGCCCGCAAGATCAACAAAGATCCCAAATTAAGGGAGATCCCGGTGCTGATCATCACTGGAATCCGGGAACAGATGGCCTTTTTGTTCCCAGGTCAGCCAGTTCACCCCCGGTTCTTGCCGACTGATGAATTGCTGGAAAAACCTGTCGATCCAAATTTATTACTTGAAAAAGTCAGCCATTTATTATCACTGGCTGAAGAGAAGAAGCTAGACAAATAAGGAGGAACAACGTTATGGCATCAAAGCCATCATTCAGCGACGAGATCTCGAATCTTCTCTACGCTGCGCATGGAAGCCCGATCAATGCCTGCATCCAGTGCGGCTCATGTTCCGGTACCTGCCCGGTAGCCAACTATATGGATCAGACGCCCCGCAGGTTGATCGGCATGATCAATGCCGATTTGAAAGAGGATGTCCTGGACTGCAATACCTACTGGTTCTGCGCATCCTGCTATCACTGCACAGTGCGCTGCCCGGCAGATATAGATATTGCCGGAGTCATGTATGCAGTCAAACGCTATTCGATCTGGAATAAGACCTATAGCGATGACCTGATCGGTCCAACATTCTCTGAAACCTGGGTAAAGATGATCCTCCGCAGTGGACGATCTTACGAGCCTGTTCTGGCTCCTACTTATATTTTCCAGCTCGGGACCAAAGAATTTTTCCAGGAAGCATTCAACGCCAGCAAAATGGTGCTTAAAGGGAAAATACCCGTTCTTCCTCCCCGCATCAAGCGCCTGGATCAATTTAAGAAAATGATCCGCAAGATCATCCCACTCGGAGAGCCATCATGAAAAAATACGCCTATTATCCGGGTTGCTCCCTGGAAAAAATGGCCTCCAGTTATCATAAATCAGCCCTGGAAACCACCCGGATCTTTGATATTGATCTCCAGGAATTAGATGACTGGAACTGCTGTGGAGCAACTACCTACTTTCATGTTGATCAGCTGCTGGCCTACACCCTGGTATCAAGAAACCTTGCCCTGGCTGAAAAAGTTGGTTTGGACCTGGTAGCCCCCTGCAGCGCCTGCTACAAAAATGCCTATTTCACAAACCAGCTCCTCCAGGAAGACAAGGACCTGGCTGAACACATCAATTTTGCCCTTGAGGAAGATGATCTGCAGTTCAACGCCCAAATAGAGGTATTTCACCTCATCGAGGTTTTTGCTCAAGAAATCGGGCCTGAAGCTATCCGGGAAAAAGTCACCAACCCCCTTAAAGGATTAAGCATCGCTCCCTATTACGGATGCCAGATCGTCAGACCCAGGAAAATTTCTGAAGGTGTTGAAGACCCCCAGTACTTTGAGGAAATGATCACCGCCATGGGCGGAGAGCCCACCCATTTTCCGGAAAGACTGCGCTGCTGTGGAGGATCCTTGATCATGACCAGCCGGGAAGCGGCTTTGGACATGGTCCGCATCCTGTTGGCCAGTGCTGAGAATAACGGGGCCCACGTGATCGCAACCGCCTGTCCGATGTGCCAGGTCAATCTGGAATGTTACCAGAACGCCGTGAACGAGGAATACGGAACCAATTTCCACCTTCCGATCCTGTATTTCACCCAACTGCTGGGCATCGCCCTGGGAATCTCTCCCAAGAAGTTGGGGTTTGGCGTAGAACTGGTCTCAGCCAAACCGATCTTCAAACAGTTATTGCCGAAGGAGGCCAGTTGAGAAAAATTCCCTGCCTTCCAGCAATACCCGGCAATCAGAATTGGATCTATAAAAATGCTAGGCTTGAAAGAACGATAGACGTTAAGGATAGGAGAAAAACCTATGACTGATACCAAATCACCCCCAATACAAGAAGAGAAGGTTGGTGTCTACGTCTGCCACTGTGGAACTAACATCGCCAAGGTAGTGGATGTAGAAGATGTCGCAAAATGGGCTAAGAATAATCCCCTGGTTGCGGTATCTAGGGACTACAAGTTCATGTGCTCCAGTCTGGGGCAGGAACTTATCGTTGAGGATATCAAGGAACATGGGCTGACCAAGATCGTGGTTGCGTCCTGCTCCCCCCACATGCATGAAGGAACTTTCCGGACCGCAACAGAAAATGGCGGTCTCAACCCCTTCATGTTTGAAATGGCCAATATCCGGGAGCATGATTCCTGGACAACAGATGATAAAGTGGCCGCAACCCAAAAAGCCAAGGCTCTGGTAAACGCCTCGATCGAACGGGTAGTCCACCATGAATCATTGGAAGAGATACCTGTCGAGATCAACCCCAACACCTTGATCGTCGGCGCAGGCATCGCTGGCATCACTGCAGCCCTGGAACTGGCAGATGGCGGAAACCATGTTTACCTGGTGGAGAGACAACCTTCCATCGGTGGCCATATGGCTCAACTTGATAAGACTTTCCCCACCCTGGACTGCTCTGCCTGTATCCTGACCCCCAAAATGGTCGATGTTGACCATCATCCCAATATCACTTTGCTGTCTTGGAGCGAAGTAGAGAGTTTGGATGGCTACCTGGGCAATTTTGAGGTCACAGTCCGAAAGAAAGCCCGCTATGTGATCGAGGAACATTGTACGGGATGTGGTATTTGTATTGAAAAATGTCCCTTCAAAGTTGTTGACGATGAATTCGAAGCCGGGCTTGGGGAACGCAAGGTCATCTATAGGCCGTTCCCGCAGGCAGTGCCCAAGTACCCCGTGATCGACACTGAAAACTGTGTATATTTCCAGAAAGGCACCTGCAAAGCCTGTCAGAAATTCTGCCCTACTGAGCCCAATTCGATCGATTTTGAACAGCAGGATCAGATCCTCCGATTAGCGGTTGGCAACATCATCCTGGCCACAGGGTATGAACTATTTGATGTCAAGCGCATCCCCCAGTACGGCTACGGGAAGCTAAAAAATGTCTTCACCAGCCTTGAATTTGAGAGAATGGTCAATGCTTCTGGTCCTACAGAAGGCAAGATCGTCATGCGGGATTTCAAAACTGAACCGGAGTCAGTTGCCATCGTGCACTGTGTCGGGTCCAGAGATGAAAATTACCACAAGTACTGCTCCCAGGTCTGCTGCATGTATTCTTTGAAGTTTGCCCACCTGGTTCATGAACGTATCCCCAATGCAACTGTCTACAATTGTTATATTGACATGCGCACACCCGGGAAAGGTTATGAAGAGTTTTATGACCGGCTTCTCAAAGAGGGAACCAATTTCATCCGTGGGAAAGTAGCAGAGATCACCGATTCTGCCAGAATTCCAGCTGAAGAAGGAAAATTGATCGTCCAGGTTGAAGATACCTTGATCGGTCGGCAGAGGAGAGTACCCGTTGATATGGTGATCCTCAGCCCGGCCATGGAGGCTCAACCAGACTCCAAGGAAGTTTCCCAGCTGTTCAAAATGGGATGTGATTTTGAAGGATTTTTCATCGAAAGGCATCCCAAACTTGACCCGATTGCCACAATGACGGGAGGTATTTTCATCGCCGGAGCCTGCCAAGGCCCCAAAGATGTGCCCATGACGGTTGCCCAGGGAGCCGCAGCAGCGTCCCGGGTCTCGAGCTTGATCAGCCGCGGCACGGTAATGATGGAGCCGATCCGGGCCAGCATCGATGCTGAAACCTGCTCTGGCTGCAAGATCTGCAACAACATGTGTCCCTACAATGCCATTGAATTTGTGGAAGCTGAAGGTTATTCCCAAGTCCTTACAGCCCTCTGCCAGGGCTGTGGAACCTGCGTAGCAGCCTGCCCCAGCGGGGTCATCACTGGCGCCCACTTTACGAACATCCAGCTGTTCTCTCAGATCGATGGATTGCTCTGGGATATGCAGGATTTAAAACCAGTCCCGGCTGGGAAGGAGGAATAATATGAGTGAACAATTCGAACCCATAATTGTTGGATTCCTGTGCAATTGGTGTTCCTACCGGGCTGCGGATCTGGCAGGAACTGCCCGGATCAAATATGCCCCAAATCTAAGACCCATCCGGGTAATGTGTTCTGGACGTGTTGATCCCCAATTTGTCCTGAGCGCGTTACTGAAAGGAGCTGATGGAGTCCTGATCGCTGGCTGCCATCCGGGTGAATGTCATTACGTGAATGGCAATATCAAAGCCCTGAGACGCTTCCTGCTTCTCAAGAAGACTCTCCAGCAGTGGGGTATCGAAGATGAGCGTGTTCAGCTTTTGTGGGCATCCGCATCTGAAGGAATCCACCTGGCTGAACGGGTGGATAAAATGACCGAAGAACTCCGAGCCCTGGGACCCCTGCACTGGCATAAAAAAGTGCTGGCTGGAAACGGATCGGTACCTATCCCCGTAAAGGAGGCGTAACATGGGAGCAAAAGAAAAACCAAAACTGGCCATGTACTGGGCTGCATCCTGCGGTGGATGTGAAGTCTCAGTTCTTAATATTCATGAAAATATCCTGACTGTGGATGAGGTTTTTGATATCGCGTTCTTCCCCTGCATCGCAGATTTCAAAACCAAAGACCTTGAAGTCCTATCCTGATGGATATATCGATGTCTGTTTGTTCAATGGTGCGATCAGGACTTCAGAAAATGAAGAAATGGCCCACCTTTTACGCAAGAAATCCAAAATCATGGTTGCTTATGGGTCCTGTGCCTATGAGGGCTGCATCCCGGCCCTCTCCAACCTGACCACCAAGGCAGCCACCTTTGACAAGGTGTATATCAACAATCCAACCATCGACAATCCCGAAGGCATCTTCCCCCAGGAGATCACCCAGGTGAAAGAAGGTGAACTGACCCTGCCCCATTTCTACAATACGGTCAAATCCCTGGACCAGGTCACCGAGGTTGATTATTACCTGCCGGGATGTCCACCTGAACCACCCCAGATCTGGGCTGTGCTGCAGGTAGTCGTGGGAGCTCTGCTGGAAGGACTTCCCCTGCCGCCGGCTGGATCGATCATCGGGGCAGGCACCTCAGCTGTCTGTGAGGAATGCGAACGTGTAAAAAGCGAAAAAGCCATCAAACGCTTTTACAGGCCGTATCAATTGATCCCCGATCCGGAGCAGTGCCTTTTGGAACAGGGTTTGATGTGTATGGGCCTGGCAACCAGGAGCGGATGCGGCGCTTTATGTCCCGCAGTTGGCATTGGATGCCGGGGCTGTTATGGACCTCCAGAAGGAGTGATCGATCAGGGCGGCAAGATGCTCTCAGCCATCGCCTCGGTTATAGATGCAGGTGATGAAACCATGGAAGAGGATGTACTTGAGCAGACAATACAGGAAGTTATAGACACTATCGCAGATCCTGCCGGCACCTTCTATCGCTTCAGTATGGCACACTCAATTCTCCGGCGTGTCAAGAATGGAAAAGGAGATTCGTAATGGACCGTATAACAATCGACCCCATCACCAGACTTGAAGGTCACGGCAAGATCGAGATCTTCCTGGATAAAAAGGGCAATGTCGAGAATGCCTACCTGCAGATCCCGGAACTACGCGGTTTTGAGCAGTTTTCGATCGGCCGACCTGCCGAGGAAATGCCCAGGATCACAAACCGGATCTGCGGTGTTTGCCCTGAAGCCCACCACATGGCAGCCACCAAAGCCCTGGATGCGCTATTTGACGTTGAACCACCTTCAGTGGTCAAAAAGCTCCGGGAACTGTTCTACACCTCATTCTATGTGACCGACCACACCGTTCATTTCTACGCCTTGGGCGGACCAGATTTTGTGCTCGGCCCGGATTCCAATCCAGCCGAGAGGAATATCCTCGGTGTGATTCACAAAGTAGGTGTGGATATCGGCAAGCAGGTCATCGAATGTAGAAAAAGAAATCACGAAGTCATCAAAATGCTCGGCGGTCGTGGAATCCATCCCGTTGCCGGCCTACCGGGCGGCTGGAGCCAGGCGCTAACCAAAGAAAATCAGAAGATCGTCCTGGAGTACGCCAAACAAAATATTGATTTTGCATTGTTCAGCCTGAAGATCTTTGATGACATCGTTCTGGCCAACCAGGCCTATGTGGATCTGATCGTCTCGGACGCTTTTACCCATCAAACCTACTATATGGGCACAGTTGACGAGAATAATCATATCAACTTCTACGATGGCCTGATCAGGGTCACAGGACCAGACGGCAAAGAATTGGTCAAATACCCCGCCAAGGACTATGCTAAACACATCGCAGAGAGAGTTGAACCCTGGTCCTACCTGAAATTCCCCTACCTAAAAAGTGTCGGCTGGAAAGGTTTCGTGGACGGAGTGGACAGTGGTGTGTATTGCGCAACACCCCTCTCGAGACTGAATGCTGCGGATGGCATGGCAACCCCCAAAGCCCAGGAGCATTTTGAGCGCTTCTACGAAACCCTGGGGTCCAAGAAAGTCGAGGGGCGCTATACACCGGTCCATCACCGCCTGGCCACTCACTGGGCCCGTTTGGTTGAACTGCTCTATGCTGCCGAAAGAATGCTCGAGCTGACCGAAGACCCCGAGATCACCGATCCCAATGTCCGGATGGTTGTAACCAATACACCGACAGAAGGTGTTGGCAGCGTTGAGGCTCCCCGGGGCACCCTGACCCATCATTACAAAACCGATAAAAATGGGATCCTGACAGATGTAAATCTAATCGTGGGCACAACCAATAATAATGCTCCGATCGCCATGTCGATCAAAAAAGCTGCCGAAGGTTTGATCAAAAATGGTGAGGTAAATGAAGGTTTGCTCAACACCATTGAGATGGCCTTCAGGAATTACGACCCCTGCATGTCCTGCGCTACTCACTCACTGCCCGGGCAGATGCCGCTCGAGGTCCAGATCAAAGATTCTGAAGGGAATCTGATCGAGACCAGAAGCCAGTTCGTGGATTAGCAAAAGGGAATAAAGATCAAATAATTGGAGTGACCGGCAGCCAGCTGTACCAGCAGGAAGCTGGTCACTCCTTTGATTGGACAATTGATGAAAACTTTGATCATTGGATTGGGGAATCCGATCCTGACAGACGACGGTGTGGGGGTGAAAGTTGCCCAACTTCTGGAAGAGAAGATCGATCTGACGGCCCACCCTGACCTGACCATAACTGAGGCCAGCGCCGGAGGGTTGAGGTTGATGGAAGCCTTGCTGGATTATGATCGAGTGATCCTGATCGATGCCTATTATCTCAACCCGGAGAAGACTGTGCCCGGCAGAATCCATTCCATGACGCTGGAAGATTTGAGAAATGTCAGCCCTACGCAGCACAGCACTTCTGCCCATGACACATCCCTGGTAACCGCCCTGGATGCAGCAGATGAAATGGGATATAAGATCCCCCGAGAATTCTTCATTTACGCTGTGGAAGTTGAGAATATTCTAGATTTCAGTGAAACACCCACGCCTGCTGTTCAGGCAGCTGTGCCGATCGTCACTGATCAGATCATCAATAAGTTTTCATTGCGGCTGAAATCATCCGATCGTCCTTTTGAAGCTTGTGAAGAATGACACCTGCACCCACCTTGAGGTTATGATATATTTTTTTTAGATCTTTTGATGCCGGCGATAAATTGGGAAGCTAAATTCGATATGCTTGACCAACAGCCCAGGAATTGCCGATTAGGGGTCATTTACTGAATGAAAAAAATCCATCTCAATCCAGCTTAAACTTTATTAATAGTTGCGGTTAAAAGTCTCACTGAACTCAGCGTAGACGAGGTTTTTTATGAAAACTTTTTACCGTACGATCTTGGTTGCCACCCTCGGCCTGGCATTATTGCTGGCTAGTGCAGCAGGTGTACACGCCATCACAACTGCCGGGCAGAACCCTTCCCCTGGAAGTTTGGAAGCCGGTGAACCTGTTCTCCAGACAATACCGGAACCAGAAAAGGATACCTGCATCCAGTGCCATGTCGAAGAGGCTTTTACCAATCTCTGGACCCCGCTGGGACGCTGGGTCCTGTTCGGAGCTGCCGGAGTTGCCCTCTTATTTGGTATCGCCCGCAGCGCCAGCGTTTGGCGCTCAAGGGCAGAATGGGTCCCTATTCCCACCAGGATCCTGGCCTGGATCGACGAACGTTATGAATTATCCCAAGCCCTCAAACCGATCCTGGACAAACCTGTCCCCGACTGGCAAAGGCGCTGGTGGTACTGCCTGGGCGGGTTAACATTTTTCCTATTTATCGTCCAGGGAATAACCGGTATTATGCTGGCTTTTTATTACAAACCTACCCCAGCAGAAGCCTATGCCAGTATCCAGTTCATAGAAAATGAGGTCCTGCTCGGTTCAGCTGTCAGATCCATTCACCACTGGTGCGCCAATGGCATGATCGTAATGGCCACAGCCCATATGCTGAGAGTATTTATCATGGGAGTTTATAAACCTCCCAGGGAGTTGAATTGGGTTTCCGGCGTGATGCTGCTTGCCATGACCCTGGCATTTGGATTTACTGGCTATTTGCTGCCCTGGGACCAGCGAGCTTATTGGGCCACAACAGTCGGCACTGAAATCGCGGGAAGTATTCCGGTGATCGGAGAGCTGGCGCTTGTGATCCTCAGGGCAGGATGGAGTATCTCCAGCCTGACATTAAGCAGGTTTTTTGCAGCCCATATCTTGATCCTGCCGATCATCACCATTGTTTCAATGGGTTTGCATTTTATTATGGTCAGGAAACAGGGGATCATGAAGCCGCTCTGACCCAATATTCAACCAGGTTTTTATATTTCGGGAGATCCAATATGACCGAGAATCAAACAGAAAAAAGTGTGCCTTTCTATCCAGATCACCTGGTCCTGGAGGCTAAAGTTGCCCTGGGGGTCGGAATCCTGGTTATCATAGTCGGCCTGATCGGTTTGTTTTCCCCGGTGGGTTTAGGCGCTCCGGCCGATCCCATGGACACGCCAGCTCATATCAAACCAGAGTGGTATTTCCTATCCCTTTATCAGCTCTTGAGATATATTCCGGAAACCATCGGAGCAACATTACCGGTAGTCCTGGTTTTATTTTTGCTGGTCTGGCCCTTTCTGGATAAAAATCCTGATACCTCTAAACAGAACACGCGGGTCAGATTCTGGATATCCCTGGTAGGTATGTTGATCCTGATCGCTTTAACGATCTGGGGGGAGGTGAGTTAAATGAGCTCATTCACACGGCGCGATTTTCTTAAAGTCATCAAAAATGGACTGGCAGCAGCTGGACTTACCACTCTGCTGGCTCCCTTTGTGGCCTACTTCTATCCTCCGAGTTTAGAGGAAGTTCCGTCGGGGCCTGTCAGAGTAGGGACCGTTGACGATATCCCCCCCGGAGAAAGCCTGACAATTCCTTTTGGACGCTATCCAGCCCTGGTGATCCATACCAGTGAAGGGCTGCGGGCTTATTCAGCAGTCTGCACCCATTTTGCCTGTGTCTGTAAATGGAACACTGAAACCCAAACCATTGTCTGCCCCTGTCATGAAGGATATTTTGAACCTTTGCAGGGTGGGGTCATTTCAGGTCCACCCCCGCTGCCTTTAGAAAAAATCCAGTTGAGAGTCGAGAATGAGGAAATCTTCATCGGAGGATCCGCATGACTGCTATCGAAAATAAGATTTCGAATCCCTGGTCCCGGATCAAAGACCTCCTGATCTACGCTCTGGGACAGGCCCGAACTATAAAAAAACCTTTCCCGGGAATTATGCATTTGCTGATCTTCTGGGGTGTATTGATCCAGGTGATCGGAACGGCAATCAAGATCATGCAAATGGGACTGTTTGTACCTTTTACCTGGCCGCTCTTCTCCGAGAAAGTATATTTCGCTTATGAGTTGATCATGGATCTGGCCGGAGTGGCTATCCTGCTGGGTGTAGTGATGGCCCTCATTCGGCGCTGGATCATCAAACCTTCTTACCTGGTGAACTCCTGGGATGATTATTACGCGCTGATCCTGCTGGCACTCATTCCCCTGGTGGGATTTATCACCGAAGGACTTCGAATCTTTCTTTGGAAGCCAGATTGGGCTGCCTGGGCGCCGATCGGAAACTGGGCTTCAGGGATTTTCCATATGGATTCCCCTCTCAGATTCCCAGGCATCTCTTCTGCATTCGATCCTTTTCCTGCTTCATGTCGCTCTCGGTTTACTGTTGACAGCCAGCATCCCCTTTACAAAAATGCGGCATCTGGTATTCACCCCGATCCAGATCTTTCTTAGAACCAGCCGTGAAAAGGGAGAATTGGAGAGCATTGCCGACATTATGAACGCAGAAGAATTAGGCGCGACGGCTATTCAAGAATTCTCATCCTCATTCCTCCTGGCTTTTGACGCCTGTTTGCAATGCGGCCGTTGTGAAGAGGTCTGCCCAGCCACCATCAGTGGTCTGGACTATTCTCCTCGAAGCCTGCTGGAAAAACTCCGCGAAAGAATGGCGGAATCATTACTTTCTCCCCAGGTCGGAACCAGCGCTGCACTGGATCCTGAGCTCCTAGAAGAGGAATTTTTATGGTCCTGCACCACCTGCGGCCACTGCCTGGATGTTTGCCCGGCATTTATCCGGCCCCCGGAACAGGTGATCGAGATCCGTAGAGCGCAGGTATTGATGACCGGTGATGTCCCGGCAACTGTCGGTGAAACCCTTAGAAATTTTGAGCGCCAGGGTAATCCCTGGGGGATGCCCGGACAAAATCGTCTGGGTTGGGCTGAAGGCCTGGATGTCCGGATTTTGAAACCCGGTGATGAAGTTGAAGTACTTTATTACATCGGCTGTGCGGGTTCTTTTGATGATCGCAATCAAAAGGTTACCAGAGCCTTTATCGAGGTTTTGAACAAATTGGGTGTTGATTACGGTGTTCTGGGCGAGGCCGAAATTTGTTGTGGTGAGACTGCCCGCAGGATGGGGAATGAATATCTCTTCCAGGTTGCCGCTGAAGAAAATATTGCCCTGTTCTCAGAATACAAGTTCCAGAAACTTGTCACCCTCTGCCCCCATGGTCTGAATACTTTTCGAAATGAATATCCCCGCTTCGGGGGGAAATACCAGGTCCTGCATGCTGCTGAATTTCTCGCTGATATCCTCCGCGGAGTGAAGATCAAATCCCCCGCAAACGGTACCTATGGCACTCTCACCTTCCACGATTCCTGCTACCTGGGCCGCTACCACAATGTCTATGCGCAGCCACGGGAAGTATTAAAGGACCTTGGATTAAACCCGGTTGAGATGAAAGCAGCCCGGGAGGAGAGCTTTTGCTGCGGGGGTGGCGGAGGGGCGATGTGGCTGGAAACCGCAGCCGACACCCGGATCAATCAAAAGCGGCTCAATCAGGCCCTGGATATCAAGGCTGATACCATCACGACCGCCTGTCCCTTCTGCCTGATCATGTTCGATGATGCCCTGCGCTCAAAAGGGCTGACTGAATCCATCCAGGTATTATGACCTGGTCGAGCTGCTGAACACAGCCCTGGAATAAATCTAAGACGGGATTGAATTCAATCCCGTCTTTCTCTTATAGATCTTCAGATTTTGCCCTGTTCTTGACCATTCGGTCTGTGATTCCCAAGAAGATCACAATCAAACCCACAGGCAGCAAACCTCCCACCATACATGCCAGACCCAAGCAGGGCTGCCTCTTTGCCATAAAAGAGGTAGATCAATCCAACCCCCACCAGAAAGGCCAGAGCTAAAAAACCAATAATCAGTCTGGTTTGGGTATTTCTGGTGTACTCCCTGAGATCTCTGATCACTCCATTACCCTCCCCGGACTGCCAAGTTACAGATCAGTTGTGGAACCATTTTTTGGATCGTTTTAACAACTTGATTTCAGATTCTAACTGAAATACAGCCTGGTCCCCCAAATTCGCAACTTCCCGGACATCTACCCTGTCCAGCGATCCGATCTGGGCAACATCCGGCCGAATTAAAAGATCGGGTTTTTCCAATTGTAGGCGGGTTTCCCCCAGCATATGTAAGGTCATGTCCATCGAACGCAGATAAACATCAAAGGCTTTGGCAACCCGCAGTTTCGAGATTGGCCGCAGCAGGGGATTTGCCGGGGTTGGATCCCAGGGAGAACTCATTTTCCAGCGTTCAGGTTCTGGAGTCAGGGAAATTGCGATCACCGGCAATCTGGGCGCTAGAGAGCGGGCAACCGCGACAGGAACGGGATTCAACACCATCCCATCGACCAGCAAATATTTTCCCCACTGCTGGGGCGGAAAGATGCCCGGGATAGCTATAGTAGCCATCACTGCATCCAGGACTTTTCCCTCCTGAAGGATAACCTCCGTCCTTTCTATCAGGTCAACTGCTGTCAAGGCACACGGCAATTTGAGATCGCTGAATTCCTTCCCTTCCAGGAATTGTTTGAGGATATTCTGAATGCCTTTGGTACCCAGAAGGGCCGGGCCCCTGCCATACCCGTAGAGATTTTCCTGACTTGTGTCCGCGATTCTTTCGATGATCTGATCTGGTGTGAATCCAGCCGCATAAACGGCAGCAGCCATGCCTCCAGCACTGGTTCCTGCCAGGGCTTTGATCTCAACTCCCAGGGATAACAAAGCCCGGATGACACCCAAGTGGGCATATCCTTTTGATCCCCCCCCACCCAACGCGAGAGTTACTTGAATCATTTTGCACTCTGAGATTATCCAACCGGGTCGAAAACCAAATCATTCTGTTGGCGTATTCCAAACCTTAATGATTTCTGCCATCACCGAGAGGGCAATTTCTGGCGGGGTCCTTCCGCCCAGATCCAAACCGACCGGGGCATGGATCCTGGCCAGCAAATCTGGATCCACCCCGGCATCCATGAGCCTCTGGAGTCTTTTTTGATGGGTTTTTTGACTGCCCAGGGCGCCGACATAAAATGCTGGAGATTCCAGGGCAGTGATGATCGCCGGGTCATCAATTTTGGGATCATGAGTCAGCATCACGACTGCTGATGAGGGGCCCAGTTTGACCTCCTGGAAGGCTTGAGAAGGCCATTTTGAGATCAATTTTACGGCTGGAAATCGATCTGGGCTGCTGAACAACCGGCGGGGATCGATCACGGTAATTTCAAAACCCAATACCTCTGCCAGGTTCACCAGGGGGATGGCAATCTGAACACCTCCCACAATCACCAGCTGGGGAGGAGGTTTTTCGATCTGCAGGAAAAACTCAACACCATCTTCCCCCTGTTTTGGATACAGACCGGATTGGTTGGTGTGAATAACTGCCCCGGCAATCTCAAAAAGTTCTCGATTTGTTTCACTGACAGCGACCGAGTCAATCTCAGTTCTACCCCCGATCCAGATCAGCTCCTGACCGACACTTTTATCAGAGCCCTCAACTAACAGCAGGGCTCGAAAGCCGGTTTTTGATCGATAAGCTTTTTGCCAGAGCACAAGGGAATCGCCAGAAAATGGTCGGACAAAGATCTCAATCTCTCCCCCGCACGCCAACCCAACTTCCCAGGCATCGGCATCAGCAACTCCAAAATGGAGCCTTTCGGGCACCTGGGTCCGGATCACTTCCAGGGCTCGATCGATGACCGCTCCTTCAACACATCCACCACTCACAGATCCGGCAATTTGCCCCCCCCCGCTTACAGCCATTCCGGCACCGATCGGCCGTGGAGAGGATCCCCAGGTCCTGATCACAGTCGCCAACGCCACCGATTGGCCATCACTCAGCCAATCCTGGATTTGATCCAAGATATCTTTCATAGTATCAACCTCGGAGGTCCAGCTGGCTGTTACAAATCAGATCCCAGGATCTGTTCCGTGACCTGGTAGGTGTAGCCAGCTTCCATATTCCCGTTTTCAAGAAGGTGTTTTTGAACGTATTGTCCACAATTAGAGCCGATCCGATTTTCTTCCTGTTCCCCTACGCTGAGGATCACCTGGTATCCGGCATCCTGGATAGCAACCAGCTCAGGATAATTTTCAAGCTGATTACGAGGATCAACGAATGATTTTAATCCCGTCGTGATTGCTTGATAGGTAGGATTCAATGGAGTGATCTTGATTAAAAATTGTTCAGGATCAAAATACTTAAGCAGCACTACTGGATCTACAGGACTATCCTCTGCCAGGGCAAAATTTAACGTGATTTTCCGGTCGCCTACCTGGTAATAATCCTGACCATAACGCGAGATCTTTTCAAAATCCCATTTCTTGACAGGGATCAATTGATCCCGTAATTCCTGGTTTGTAGTATGGATCGAAAACTGGAATTGGAATCTCCCCCTGGGATAGATATTGTTCTTGATATCGATGATCCTGGTGAAAAAATCATCCGTCCCATGAGGAGCTATGGTTGAAACCGATGGCATCAATCCAGGAGCATTAATATCCCCGGGAAGGGTTTCCAGCATATCCAGAACCTGCGGATTTAAGGCTGGTTCACCCATCCGGGCAAATTGGATTTTGAATTGTTCCGACGGGACAAAACCATCAGGAAAGCGTTTCTCGATCAAAAACTTGATCTGGGCTAACATTTCTGCCTTTGTCAACTTCCCCCGGTAATGCCCTCCAGCATCACACATCTGGCAGGCAACCGGACAACCAAATAGGGTTGAGATCATCAAGACCCATTTCTCTTCCCTGGGTATGGGGGGCTGAACAGCTTCGACACATTCAATTAATCCGCCTGGGAACTCAACCACATAAACCATCGCGATATCTTGATTGCCAGCAGAACCAATAATCTTCATAATATTCCTTTCTTCAGTAAGTCCCCGATAATCATCGCTGATCTAATACCATCGGCTACTGCCAGGCTGGTTTGCCTGTATCCTCCGTTTATCAGATCACCAATTAAGAATAATTTTTGATCGTTGACCAATTTATCTATCCCCACCATTATACTTTTTTCTGCAAATCCATAGTCCGGTTTTCTCCCGATTGCGGTTATCAAATAATCACTTTCCAGGATAAATCTTCGGTCCTTTTGTTTGATAGAAAGAGCCAGATTGCCTGCACTATTTAATGCTGCCTGGATGACTTCCGCTTCAGGAACATAAGTGATCGCTGGATTAAGCTGGACCCGCTCCCAGAGCAGATCCAATCCTTTGATATCTGACGCCCGATTGATGATCTTCACTTGATTTTTCCGGCTAAGATTCAGGGCGTAGTCCAACGCGGCATCTCCAGCCCCCACAATTGTGATTGTTTGGCCTTCTAGCTCCAACAACGGATAAACCTCAGTATAAACCCGGGATTGGACCTCTTCCGGGAGTTTATCAAACGGTAACTGATTTGGCAAAGTCCCAGTGGCTGCAATCAGGTAATTTGATTGAAATTTCCCGGTTTGGGTTGCTATACGAAATGTTTTTCCTGTAATTGCTGCCGAAAGGACCTGCTCCTGAGTGATCTTCACTCCCAATCTCTGAGCCTGTTCTTGGAATAGTTCCACCAGCTCTGGACCAGTGATACCCTGGACAAATCCGGGATAGTTCTCAACCCAATTGGCATTCCAGAGCAAACCCCCTACCCGATTGCCTTCAAAGACCAGGGGAGAAATCCCCTGGCGCTGAAGCTGCATAGCGGCGGCCATCCCGGCCGGACCTGCTCCAATAATGATCACTGGATGAGTTTCCATAAGACCTGCTTAAATTCGCTCCAGCATTTGGGCCGTTGTAGTAAGCACAGCTATGCCATGAGCCAGGTTTTCCAGGCTCGAGGTATGGAATCCTTGATGATAGGTGGCTGTCCCATCAATCAGGAAAAATACTTCGTATCCCTGAACAAATGCTGACCTAGCTGTGGTCTCACAACAAAGATGGGTCATCACACCCCCAATCACCAGCTGTGAAACGCCAAAATCCTCCAGGACAATGCCCAAACTGGATCTATAAAAAGCATCGTATTGGGATTTTTGAATGATCTCGGCGGGAGAAATATTCAGATCCTGATCCAGGCCAACCCGGCTGTGATCCACGGTGATCAGCTCTGACCACCAGTCAGCCATCCTGCCGGCATCCTGAGCATTATTCACATGCTGGGTTGCGATGACCGGCCGACCTGCCTGCCGAAACGCCTCCGCCAATTTATTCAGCCCAGGGATGATATATTTCCCTCCAGGCACATAGGCATGGGAATCAGGCTCCAGAAAATACTCCTGCATATCCAGGATCAAAAGGCCAGCCTGCTGGATCTTAAATGGCTGAGAAGCATCTTTTCTGGTTTTGCCGTATTTTCCAAGCCATTCATGTGCCAGGCCGGATATCGTTTCCGGGTTGAAATAAGCTTCTCTCATGGAAAAAATTGTAGCATAGTTGCCCCATTGAAAATCTTTCTGAACCGGATATTACAGATTATTTATACTGCTTATTAATCCAAAAACCCGGGCCAGATTCAGGACCGGGTCTAATTCTTCCAGTTGGAATATATTTGAACGGCTAAGTTTATATAGTAGCTGTTTGGGCGCGTTTCCGGAATTTTCCTGAAATAGCCTGGACAGCGCCTGGCCGGGTCATGATCGACCTGATCAAAGTAATCACCATCACAGCAGCCCCCACCAGGCCGCCGGCTACCAGGAGACTGGTTTTGACTTTTTTGGATCTGACCTTTTTAACCATTTCAAAATCGAGCTGGAGCCGGAGGTCCTCCACAAATCCTGCCCTTGGTTGTACGGGCTGAAGTACCTCATGCAACCGATTTTCGATGCGTAACAACTCATTGGAATCTTTGTGATGTCTTGCCATGCTAACCAATCCCTTCCTCTACTGGATAAGCAACAATTCCGACCGTTCCGGGTCCTAAATGTGTTGCAATTGCTATGGATAGCTCCTCAATGAAGATATCCTTGATATTTAAGAATCCTTGGATCCGTTCCGATAATTCCAGGGCTGTTGCCAGATCATTTGCGTGCAGGATGGCTGCATTGATCAATTTTCCACCCATTCTAGAGGACATTTCTTTCAGAATGAATTCCAACGATGCCCCCCGGGTCCTGACCTTGTCAGCCACAGCCAGGGTTCCCTGACTGAGGGTGATGATCGGTTTGATCTTCAGCGCTGATGCCAGGATCGATTCCAGCATGCTCACCCGACCACTTTTTTGGGCAAACCCCAGATTATCGACCGTAAAGATCACCTCGGTCCCGTTCCGGATTTCTTCCAGGCGGGCCAATATTTGGTCGATCGATGCACCCAGGCGATCCATCTCCCTGGCCTCTCGGCACATAAAACCTTGAATACCGGTACCTGCCAGGGTATCGAAGGGGATGATCTGGTAGGCTTCATCTTTCAGCTCCCGGGCTGCCAGAACAGCAGATTCGTAGGTTCCTGATAGTTTGCTGGTTAGATGGATCGAGAGGATCACATCACCCGATTGGGCAAATCCCTGGTAAAAATCAATATACTGCTGGGGAGTCGGTTGGGAAGTTTTGGGGATCTTTCCCGTCCTGGTAACCCAGCTATAAAACTGGTCGCTGCTCAGATCTACCTTCTCCCGATAGGCTTGATCTCCCATGTGAACATGAATAGGAATGATCTCGATTTGATACTCGTTGATCCATTCCTTTGGCAGATCACCAGCACTGTCCATCACAATCCGCAGC
Source organism: uncultured Chloroflexia bacterium (assembly GCA_963716695.1). GTDB lineage: Bacteria > Chloroflexota > Anaerolineae > Anaerolineales > UBA11858 > B10-G9. Next base: position 18,980 of record CAVQTT010000003.1, on the reverse strand, counting down.
ATGAAAAATCCTTTTCCCTAGAGTCCATAATCATCGCGCAATGATTCCAGCGTTCGATGATATAAAGCTTTGACGGCACCTTCAGTTCGATCCATGATCTCTCCGATCTCGAAGTTGGTCAATCCCTCAACATGCTTCAAGATCAATAACTCTTTCCGATCATCCGGAAGACTGTTGATGATCGCCATCAAGCGGTCTTCTTCGTCCTGCATCTCGATCCTCTCCTCTACCGTACCATCAACAGTTGGAGGGGGATACTGTTCGGCCAGGGGAACCTCATCGGTGCGGTCAGAGTCCCTGTACCAATTTACAACCAGATTATGGGCGATTCGGTACAGCCAGGCTGAAAATGGATAACCCCGATCTTCATACCTTTCTATATGCCGCAAGGCTCTTAAGAAGACCCTCGAGCAGATATCCTCTGCATCCTTGCCATTACTGGTCCGAAAGTAAATATAGTTATAGATCTGATCAATATATTTTTCGTATAAAATCCCAAAAGCTTCTGAATTACCCTCAGTAGCCAGAGAGATCAGATCACTTTCAGATTTTGTGGCTAACCCTATCTCTGTTGTACTACTCATAACACTATTAACCCTGCTAAGTTACTCGCTCAGTGAAAGTATATCACAGCTGTCTGGGGGGTAAATCTCCCCCCTGAAGCCTGATTTCAGCCTTTCAGGTATACTTGGTTCACAATTCTGTAAACCCTAAAATAGGATTCCAAAATATGCAGCTCAGAGTTTTTCAATCCCAGGCAGATTTGATCAACGGAACAGCAGAACTGCTGCTGCAATCTGCCCGGGAAAACACCCTCCAAAAAGGTCGATTTAATATCGCCCTCTCCGGTGGAAATACTCCCCGATCCTTATACGAGTTCCTGGCCGCTGATCCGCGGTCCAGGATTTTGGCATCGCCGCAGATCCATTATTTCTGGAGCGATGAAAGGACAGTTCCAGCAGACCACGCGGACAGCAATTATTTTCAAGCCCACCAGCTTTTACTGAAACCTCTGCAGATCCCTCCGGAGAATATTCACCGGGTCAAAACTGAACTGGACCCAATCTCCGCTGCGGAGGATTATAGGGCTGAGATCCTTGACCATTTCCAGGAACCACACCCCTCATTTGATCTGATCATGCTTGGAGTCGGAGATGACGGCCATACTGCATCTTTATTCCCGGGATCTGATGTAGTCAAACACCCGGATAAGTATCACTGGGTAGCGGCCAACCAGGTCTCACAGCTGAATACCTGGAGGATAACTTTCACTCCTCGACTGATAAATCAAGCAGAAAAAATTCTCATCCTCGCTTCCGGGGCAAACAAGGCCAGGATCCTACCTGCCCTCCTTGAAGGCCCTTATCTGCCAGAAAAATATCCCGCCCAGCTAATAAAACACCCCAAAGGAAACCTGGTTTGGCTGATGGATTCTGCTGCTGCCTCAGGGTTGAAATCCAGACCATCACCAACTAATGGCCAATCTGAGCCTAACTAGATTGATACTTCCGTTTGCCCTCCTCCAGCTATTATCGCCGACCGGACCCGGTTCCATTAACGTTGGGTTCAATTAACCAGCCTGGTCCTCTGGCCGGGAAATAACCTGCCAGGCTGTGATAAAATTAACCAGATTTATCTCTCAGCATGATCCCGGAGCAGATCCTTGACCAAGAAAAAAACATCCGTTATTCAGTCCGCCGGTGGTATTCTCTGGAACACAGAAAGCCCTGAAAAGAAACTTGCCATCGTCCACCGCCAAAGATACAATGACTGGTCCCTTCCCAAGGGAAAGATCAATAAGGGAGAAACCTGGAAAAAGGCCGCTCTCCGGGAGGTCCGGGAGGAAACCGGCTACGTTGGCAAGATCAAAGATTATGCTGGCAGCATCTCCTATTTACTGGATGGAAAACCCAAAGTTGTGCTGTTCTGGCATATGGATATCAAATCCTTCAGCCCCGAGGATATGAACGGGGAGGTTGACGAAGTCCGTTGGCTGACGGTCCAGGAAGCAATCGAGATCCTGGACTATCCTGATGAGATCCAATTGATCCAGAGTGGACCCGTAAACCGGAAGAAAGGAACCTGATCTATGATCAATGTTCTCGTACTTGGCACAACAGGATTCATTGGGGGACACATCGCCAAAAAAGCCCTCGAAGCAGGCTGGCAGGTCAGTGGTTTTCGAAGGGAGCCTGGGGCAGTTGGTCACCTATCGAATCAGGAGATCCATTGGATCGACGGGAATATCGATGATCCTGAGTCCCTGCTCCGTGCCATGCGAGGGATGGATTATGTGTTCCATGCTGCAGCCAGCTATCCCAGGAACCATGATCCAAGAGATATTGCCGAATTTGTGGAGGAAGCCTCCATCCAGATGAAATCCATCATCCGGACAACCCGGGAAGCCCGGGTCAAAAGACTCATCTACACCAGCAGCTTGACGACCATCGGCCGCCCTCCCGCCGGTGAGGATCGGTTGGCAGATGAGCGGGATCATTACCAACCAGGCAGCCTGCCAGATAACAAATATTACGAAGCCAAAAGTCGCATGGAGAACCTGGTGTTAGAAGCCACTGCAGTCGGCTATGATATTGTGATCCTCAATCCTACTTTGGTTCTAGGTCCTGGAGATACCCACCTGAGTTCCAGTGAGGTCCTGCTGATGATCGCCAAAGGACAGGCAAAAGCCATGCCGCCTGGCGTGGTCAACATCATTGACGCCCGAGACGCTGCTCAAGCCCACATCAATGCCGCCAGGATCGGTCACTCTGGAGAGCGCTACATCCTGGGCGGCGCTAATTACAGTATCAAGGATGCCGTTAACGTCCTGTGCGGGATTGCTGATGTCAAACCGCCCCTGCTGACTATCCCGCCGGGAGTGATCGATCTTTACATTAAAGCTGCTGACAGGATCCCTTTTATACCTTTCGTCCCCTCTCAATTGCGGGCTTATAAATGGTGGCAGGGGTACAACACAGCCAAGGCTGAATCAGCTCTAGAATTAAAGGTCCGTTTGCTGGAAGAGACAGCCCGGGATAGCATCAAGTGGTTCATCAATCAAGGCATACTTTAACCTCTTTCAGGATCCCAAACCCCCTGGCAATAACTCAATAACCCGCTGTTAGATCAACCTGATTAGGCGCTTGTTCTTTCCTAAACAATGCGTTTATCAAAGCCGCTGTTTGGGTCAGGCGCAGATACTCGGTTTCCCTTACCAAGCCTGCCCGGTGGGGGCTTAATACCAGATTATCCAACTCGTGAAATGGAAAATCAGCAGGAGGAGTTGCGCTCCGGGCTTCCGGATCTGCAGGATAGTTGTACCAGACATCCAACCCGGCCGCGAAGATCGTACGTTCTTTTAGTGCCTGGTAAAGCGCTGCCTGGTTGACGATCTTTCCCCGGGAAACATTGATCAAAATCGCTGTGGGTGGCAGTAAGGCCAACTCTCTTTCTCCGATCAAATTTTCTGTCAGGGGAGTGAGCGGTAATGCCAGGATCAAAAAATCAGCCTTTGGAAGCAGCTCAGCTAATTTCTCAGAAGGGTGGATAAAACTCGAGGAATTCTCATCTCCAGGGTTCTTTTTGATCACCTGGACCGCAACCCCCAATCCTTCCAGTCCGATTTTCACCAATTTCCCGATCTCACCATATCCAACAACCAGGGCCTGTTTTCCACTCAACAGAATGGAATCCCGGTTCAGATACCGCATATTCCAGTCTCCCCTTCTCAGAGAACGATCATAAGGAATGATCTGTTTGGCAGCAGCCAATAAAAGGCCGATAGCAAGTTCAGCAACCGGAGCCGCGTTGTGATGAAGGTTATATACTTTCAGGTCCGGAAAATCCCGCAAAACCAGACTGGTTTCTTCAGGCAAGCCAGTCCAGGGAATGATCAAAATTTCCAACCCGGGAAATTTTTTAAGGTCATCGAATGTAGGTCGGCCAGCAACCAAAATCGATGTCTGAGATTGATCTGGCGCGATATCTCCCGAGGAAAAATCGATCTCACCTTCCAGGGCAGATCTCAGGATCTGCTCCTCATCCTCCCCCAACGGTCTCAAAAAATGGATCTTCATCTAATTCCGGGTCTCATGTTCTGGGTCAAAAGATTTAACCAACAGGCCTTTTGAGGTGAAAATTCCCCGATATGCCTGGCGGCAATCATCCAAAGCCTTGGTCTTCCAGCTCTTACTGGATGGATAATATAATTCCTGGAAATTTGCCCCCTGTTTGTTTAGAATACCTCGCTCCCTGGCCCCATGGAAAAAAATCTGGTTTTCAGTAATCATCCTTCTTAAACTGGAGATTTCAGCCAGGATGCCAGAACCGAGAGTGCCAAATTCAAAAGCTGTGCCGTAATAATCCAGTCCAGGAAACTCCCGTATCTGCAGTCGATAGGCCCAATCGATCATATCTCCCTCCATCTGGTAAAACTCATCCGGATCAGCACGCAGAATCCGGGGGTACTTGTAGCACTCCTGTAAGATCTGTGTGTCCCGGCTCTCCAGGGGCGAATTGATCAGACTCATCTGGAAGCGGGGTCCATACCCCGTATGCAGGTCGATCTGGATCACAGATTTGAAGTTTGCAAACCCCCGTCTGATCAGGTCCATCATCAGCAGTGTTTCCGGCTGAAATTCACCGCCGCAATAATATAGCCCCTCAGGAAAGGACCCCTGACCCAGCATAACTGCCCCCCGGAGTTTGGTCAGGCCAGATTCTTGAAGGCTGGCCAATACATTCTTAATAAACCTCCCCAGTTCTGACCAGGATCCAGCCAGCGAGGTTTTTGGGTTTAATATTTTATTCAGCTCCCCATAATTCTGGTTGAATTCAGTTGAGAAGTTTCGCTGGTCTCCCCTAAAATTCCGGTTCAGGTCGACATTCCCCGGGTTTGTCCTCCGCTTGAACTCCATACCCCAGGGGTTGATCGTATGCACCAGGACGAATCCATTTTCGTTGGGATCCAGGTCAGGAAGGAACTCGCGAATAAAGATTTCGATCATGGCAGAACCAACAAAACCTTCCACTCCGTGTAAACCGCTGGAAATCAGTACCAGGTTTTGTTTGGATAAAAGAGGATCAGCTGTGATCCAATCGATCGTAAGATCATTTTTTTCATCCACCAGATAATGCTCCAGCTCTGCCCCAGGCCATTTTTCCCTGACCAGGTTCAGGGAATTCCGGAAGCGCTGCCGAGACTGAAGGTAGCTGGTTGGAAAGTAATTGTTAATATGATCCGACACCATGGAATTTTTTCTCATTAAAAAGGTCCATATCCTATCGCGACCCCAATTGCCAGGAAAGCCAGAGTGATCAAAATGATCATTCCCCACAACGGAAGAGTCCAGCGCAGCCATTTGGGATAGCCAACCACCGTCAACCCCAGAACGATCAACAACACTGGATTGGTAGGATAGATCATATTAGAAAAACCATCTCCAAAACAATAGGCTGTTACGGTGACCTGGCGGGTCACTCCAACCAGATCTGCCAGTGGAAGCAGGATTGGCATCAACAAGAAGGCCTTGGCAGATCCGGAGGCAATAAAAAATTCGATCACCAGGGCCAGAACGTAGATCAAAACTGCCGAGGCGATCGGCCCGGTATTCTGGAAGATGCCTGCGGCCTGATGAAGGATTGTATCCATAATCCCCCCTGAAACAACAATGTGTTTGATGGAGACCGCCATCAGGATCAGAATAATTCCAGGAGCAATACCGCTGATACCTTCCCCCAGAGATCTCCAGACCTTTTTAGCATCCAAGTTGGAAACCAGGCCGGCTCCTACCCCGCCAACCAGGAAAAGTATACCAACCAGGGGCAGCGCATAATCGGATAAGAAGGGAATCAAAGGAGCTCCGACCAGGGTTGCCACGATCAGGGCCAGAAATAATCCAAACCAGAGGATCGCCCGCTTTAAACTTGGGTCATCTTCTCCAACCGCAAAATCCAATTTGGTTCTCGTCAGCTGTCTGGATTCATCATAGACCAGGGAAAGTTCGGGATTCTTTTCGATCTTTTTTGCGTAGCGAACGATGAACAAGCTGAAAACGCCATAGATAACAAGGAAAATCGGGATCCGGAACCAGCTTCCAGAAAACAGCGGCAATCCAGCCAGTTCCTGAGCAACTCCGATCGTAAAGGGATTGGTAATGGCGGCTGAGAACCCCAGATTGGTAGCCAGGATGCTCATTCCCAAACCTACCAGGGAATCCCATCCCAGATAGTAGGAGAGCGATAAGACCAAAGGAACCAGGGGAACAACTTCCTCAAATATTCCGAAAAAAGCCCCCAAAGCCATAAAAAAGAATGAGATCAGCAGTAACAGGGCATATTTTTTGTCACCAAATCTGGCCACAATTTTGCCCAGACTCGCTTTCAGTATCCCGCTCTTGTCGAGTACAGCAAAAGCGCCCCCGACCATCAGGATGAAAAGCGAGATCACGATCACCAGGATGCTGTCGGCACCCCACAGGACTTCTACTGGTGCTGTGATCCAGCGCCAGATCGGATAAATCAAGTTTATCAATAAAGCGAAAACTTTCCGGCTGCAGCAGCTCTCTTCCATCAACCAGGGAGCGGCTGTACTCCCCGGCAGGGATGACCCTGGTCAGGATACCTGCAACAATCATGATCGCCAGCAGGATCCCAACCGACTGGAAAAAAGCTTTTTTGCTGATTTGCGTGCCAGATCTATTCTCCATATCATACCTCCCCAGATCCTTACAGTTGGCCTGTGCGGGATCAGCTCTATCTTTTCAGATAAAATTATAAAACACAAACAACCAACTGAACCCAAGTCAGATCATACAACGAACTTAAGAAATTAACGTATATAGATAATATTACAATTCAGATTTTCAGTCAGGGGTTGATTGGCTGGATCAATTTATTGAGGAGAAAATTATGACGGAACAATACTCGAACGAACAAACACCTGGTCCAAGGAATCGGCCCCGTTCATTCTTCTGGCCCATCCTATTGATCTCGGCAGGAGTTTTATTCTTGCTTTCGAATCTGGGGATCGTTGATTGGAGCACGTGGAATTTATTGTGGCGCTTCTGGCCCCTGATCCTGATCGCAGTGGGTATCGATGTGCTATTTGGTCAGCGATCCTCCCTGGGCTCGATCATCAGCGCCTTTTTGATCCTGGTATTAATTGGAGGGGCAGCCAGTGCGGTCTTCTTCGCAGAGCAGCTGCCAATCCTGGATCGATTCAGGGAATCATCCCCCTGGAAGACCAGCCATATTGAACAGGATCTGGATGGATTTGAATCCGCATTCATTTATATAGATTGGTCCAGCCCTCCGGGTTATTTAGGAGCATTGAATAAATCTAGCCTGTTGATCGAAGGTGACCTGACCTATCAGGGTGACCTGAAATTCGATGTAGAACCCCAAGGATCTCAAGTTGATGTTCTGGTAGATACCCGGCAGACTGCAAATTGGATATCAATTCCCTTCCAATCCAGTCCCAAAGCCAGGTGGGATATCTATCTTTCTCCGGAAATTACCCTGGACCTGACTCTCGACAGTGGTTCTGGAAGCTGTGAATTTGACCTCACGGAGCTGACACTTGAGGATCTTTTCCTTGACAGCGGGTCCGGTTCGATACTTCTTGCCCTCCCGGAAGGCCAATCCTATACTGTAAAGATCGACAGTGGATCAGGAAGTGTGAAGGTAGACATACCTGAGGAAAGCGGTATCCGGGTCAGGTTAGATTCTGGCAGCGGATCATTTAACCCTGGAAGTGATTTTGGTCTGGTTAGTGGTGAGCGGAATGGCGACGGCACCTGGGAATCCGCCAACTATAAAACAGCCCAATACACCATTGAAATGGTGATCGATCAGGGCTCAGGTTCGATCAGTTTTAGATAAATCCCCCTCTGCATATCAGCTGGGTGTCCGGTTGGACACCCAGCTGATTCTCTTTTTATGAAACTGGCAGGCAGTGAATACAGGAACAAACCCCAGAAGGGATATTCACCCTTTGCCTTTCCAGTTTTAGTAGAAACCAATCTCCCCCCAAACAACTTGCGGCTTTCAGAGCAGTCCGGCACCAAATCAGGAACGAGGTTCCAGGTTTAACCTTGTTTTTAGAAAATCCAGGTCAATCACCTAGCCCATCCGACCAGTGATATAGGATTCCGTTAATTCGTGATCAGGATTGGTGAATAATTTGTCGGTCGGATTGAACTCGATCAATTCCCCCAACCAGAACAAACCCGTAAAATCAGACACCCTGGCAGCCTGCTGCATATTATGAGTCACGATCACAATCGTATACCGTTCGCTTAATTTATGGATCAATTCCTCGATCTTCAGCGTATCAATCGGGTCCAGAGCTGAACAGGGTTCATCCATCAATATTACATCTGCTTCCACAGCCAACACCCTGGCAATACACAATCGCTGCTGTTGGCCCAGAGAGAGATTAAACGCATCGTCCTCAAGGTGATCTTTTACCGTTTCCCACAAGGCAGCCCGTTTTAAACTGGTCTCGACAATTCCTTCCAGATTGGTTTTATCTTTTGCTCGCCCCAGCACCCGCGGTCCGTAGGCCACATTATCAAAAACCGATTTAGGGAATGGATTCGGTTTCTGGAACACCATGCCGACTTTCTGGCGAAGATCCGCCAGATCCATGGATGGCTGATAAATATCCTCACCATCCAGCAGCACTTCACCAGTTAATCTGGTTCCGGGAATAGTATCGTTCATCCTGTTCAAACATCGCAGGAAGGTAGATTTGCCACAGCCGGACGGTCCGATCAATGCTGTAACCCTGCGGGGCAAGATATCCATATTGATCTGGTTCAGGGCTTTGGATTCCCCATAATAGAAATCCAGATTCCTGATAAAAAAAGTGCTTCCCATTTGATCCATAGCTCGAATTATAAACCAAATAATCTGCATCCTGCGCTGTCTTCCAGCGGGTCCCTTTTTTCCAGCTAACCGGTAAGGTCAATCCAAGATAGGATCATAATCTCTTGTCCTGAAAAGGCTTTCAGCCTATAATTTGGATGATGAAATATCCAATCTTAAAATCCTTTTTATTGGTAAGCTTCCTGCTCCTGCTCCCAGGCTGTTCAAGTGACAATTCTGCTGCTGGTTCATCTCCAGAATCAATCATTGTGATCGAAAACAAAGGTTCAGATACGATCGTGAACCTGGCTCTGGCCTGGGCAGAAGAGTATCAAACCATCGAACCTGCGGTCCAGCTTTCGGTCACCGGAGGTGGATCCGGGACCGGGATCGCTGCCCTGATCAATGGCACAGTGGATATTGCCAACGCATCCCGGGAGATCAAAGACGAAGAGAGGAAAAACGCCCTGGCGAATGGCTCTGATCCAGTTGAATTTGTGATCGCCCGCGACGCGATCGCCATTATTGTAAACCTTGAAAATCCGGTTGATAACCTCACCCTGCAGCAGATCTCAGATATTTATAGCGGGAAAATCACCAACTGGCAGGCTGTTGGTGGAGAGGACCGCCCGATTGTCAGATTAAGCAGGGAAACTAATTCTGGAACCCATGTCTATTTCCTGGAAGAAGTCATTCGCCTGGGAGAAAAGGAAAATCAAACCCTTTTTTCCCAGAACACATTGCTGCTGCCCTCCTCCGAAGGCATTGGGGCTGAAATCAGGCAGAACCCCAACGCGATTGGCTATGATGGATTGGGTTATGTTACTGAGGAGATGAAGGTGATCGGGGTGGCTCCCCGGGAAGGAGAACCTTATATACTACCCTCATCCGCTACGGTCAATAGCGGAAGGTACCCGATTGCAAGAGATTTGTACATGTATACCAACGGCCAGCCGACAGGTGCAATCCTGGAATATCTGAACTGGATCCTCTCAGCGGATGCTCAACTAATCGTAGATGAACTCGGGTTTGTACCCATCAAAGAATAATATGGCCCTCAGTAACCAAAACAATCCCAGATCCAAGATAGATAACCGGGAAATATTGATCACTACCTTGATCAAAGCTGCTGGTTATTCGGCGATAGTCTTTGTAGGCATGATCTTCATATTCCTCCTCCTGGAAGGTCTTCCAGCTCTCCGGGAAGTGTCCCTTCGTTCGCTATTCTCCTCCCGGTGGTACCCGATTGAATCTTATTACGGCGTGCTGCCATTAATCGGCGGGTCGCTGATCATAACCGTCGGCGCCACCTTGATAGCTGTTCCTTTTGGGGTCGGTTCAGCCATCTATCTATCCGAGATCTCTCCCCGCTGGCTTCGGGAGTTTCTCAAACCCTTGATAGAGATCCTGGGAGGGCTGCCGTCAGTCGTCCTGGGATTCCTCGGCATGCTGATCCTATCCCCATTTTTAAGAGAACTGCTGGATTTACCAACCGGATTATCAGCCCTGACTGGAGCGATCCTGCTGGGCGCTATTGCCATTCCGACAGTGGTATCTGTCGCAGAAGACGCCCTTGACGCAGTGCCCCGGTCCTACCGGGACGCCTCCCTGGCTATGGGCGCAACCGAATGGCAGACTATCTGGCGAGTCACCCTGCCTGCCGCCCGGTCCGGTGTCCTGACTGCCGTAATGCTGGGTATTGGCCGAGCGATCGGTGAAACTATGACTGTGATGATGGTAACTGGAAACGCCCCGATCCTGCCGCTGGGTTTAAGAGATCTGTTCTCTCCAGTAAGGACCATGACCGCTTCCATTGCTGCGGAGATGGGAGAAGTAGCCAATGGCAGCACCCATTATCATGTGTTGTTCCTGATTGGCATCATCCTGTTCCTGATATCCCTGATCGTGAATGTCACAGCCTCGGCGGTTGTTTTTAAACAAAGAAAAAGACAAGAACGGATCCTATCCTGATGACAAAACGTTCTGCGAGACAACAGATCCAGAAATTCGGTTTCAGCATGCTCAGCATGGTGACTTTCTTGACTATCATCCCTATTGTTGCAGTGGTGATCTATATCGTTGTCCTGGGTGCTCCGGCTATCAATCTGGAGTTCCTCAGCGGTTTTCCCCGTGAGGGCATGCGGGCAGGCGGGATCCTGCCGGCCATTATCGGCACTATTTACCTAACCCTGGGAACCGCGGTCTTTGCAGTCCCCCTGGGAATCGGTGCGGCCATCTATTTATCTGAATATGCTTCTGACAATCGCGCCACCCAGCTGATCCGGATCGCCATCATCAATCTGGCCGGGATCCCCTCTGTGGTGTACGGCCTATTTGGTCTGGGGCTATTTGTTTTGTTCCTAGGTTTTGGGACCAGCATCCTGGCGGGATCATTGACACTGTCGATCATGACCCTCCCGGTGATTATCAGCACAACTGAGGAGGCTCTGCGGGCTGTGCCGCAATCTTTCCGTACCGTAAGCATCTCAGTTGGAGCAACCAAATGGCAGACCATCCGAAGGATCGTGCTTCCCCAGGCCCTGCCTGGGATCCTGACGGGTGTGATCCTGGGCCTGGAACGAGCTGCTGGAGAAACAGCTCCGATCTTATTTACCGTGGCTGCATTTTTCCTGCCCCGCCTGCCTAATTCTCCCCTGGATGCAACCATGGCCCTGCCCTATCACCTGTACGTGATCTCCACCCAGGTACCTGGCATGCCGATCAAGATCCAGTACGGGACGGCTTTGGTACTGCTGGTATTTGTCTTAAGCATGAATTTGATCGCCAACACGATTCGTTCCCGGGCCAGGGCCAAACGGCAGTGGTGAATACCTTGATGAACAAAATAACGATCCGAAACTATTCGCTCCAATATTCTGATGGCAAGGAATCCCTCAGGGATATCAACCTGGATATCCCCGCCAATCAGATCACGGTGTTGTTTGGGCCTGCGGGCGGCGGCAAATCCAGTTTACTGCGGGTCTTAAACAGACTCAACGACCTGGCAGATGTCCAATCCCAACAGGGCAGCGTCAAGATCGACGAAACCGAGATCCTCGATCCAGAACTGGATGTGATCCAGCTGCGACGCAGGGTAGGCATGGTCTTCGCCCGGCCAGTGGTCCTGCCATTTTCGATCCGGGAGAATTTAACTTACGGCCTGGAAGTCGGGGGAGAAAAAGATCAAAAACGTCTCAGCCAAGCAGTTCAGCAAAGCCTGGAAAAAGCTGCTTTATGGGACGAGGTCAAAGACCGGCTGCTTGACCCAGCCGTCTCCCTCTCGGGGGGCCAGCAGCAGCGTCTTTGTCTGGCCCGGGTATTAGCTCTCGAACCTGAGGTGATCCTTCTAGATGAACCCACCTCGGGACTGGATCCGATCTCAACCGGGAAAGTGGAAGAATCCCTCCAGGACCTGAAAAATGACTATACCATCATCCTGGTCCCTCATTCTGTCCAGCAAGCAGCCCGGACGGCTGACCAGGCAGCCTTTATCCTCCAGGGAGAGCTGATCGAAGTGGCCGCTGGAGAATTGATGTTCACCAACCCCCATGATCAACAAACCAGGGATTATATCGAGGGAAGATTTGGATAACCCCATTGTCAGATCGGATTGATAATTATTTTAGAGAGGTGCTTATGACCAGAGACACACGCGAAACCTTTGATACCAAGATCAATGAACTAAATAACTCCATCATCGAGTTGAGCAGCATCGTCGAACAGGCCATCCTGGGAAGCGTAAAATCCCTCGAAGAACGCGACCTCACATCTGCAAAATCCATTTATGAGGGAGACAAACTCATCAATGAAAGACGCTACGAGATCGAACGCCGGGCCCTGATCGTGGTTGCCACGCAGCAGCCAATGGCCACGGATCTGCGCCAGCTATCATCGATCATTGATATCGCTGGTGAACTGGAACGGATCGGGGACTATGCCAAAGGAATTGCCCGGATCGCAATGAGATTGGGTGACCAACCTGTTTTCAGAAAACTGGTCCATATTCCCAAGATGGCAGATAAAACCGTGGACATGCTGCACAGAGCCATTGCCGCTTTCGTGAGCTTGGATGAGGAAAGCGGGCTGAGCATACCCCGGGAGGATGATCAGATTGATGTTTTATACAATTTGATCTACCAGGAATTACTGGAATTAATGTTTGCAGACAAGAATAATATTGACCGGGCCACTTTCCACCTCTGGGTCGCCCATAACCTGGAGCGGGCCGCTGACCGGGTTACGAATATCTGTGAACGCACAGTATTTACTACTACTGGGGATCTGGTCGAATTTGACCGGTCAGATGATGAAACAGAGGCATTTTAATCCTTTAGCACCTAAAGTATACCTGGGCTGATTCCCCCAAGATGAAAATCTTTGACGGCCACAACGATATCCTAAACAAGATCTTCACCTCCAGCAGCTCGCGGAGCTCTTCAGCCTTCCTCGGACGAGGAGAGGGTCAGATGGACCTGCCACGGGCTCGCCAGGGAGGTCTGGCAGGAGGGTTATTTGCAGTCTATCCCTCCAATCCACCTTCCCTGCCCTCAGCTGAGGATCGGACGGTCTTGAGCCCCGAAGGATACGAAGTGACCATGGCCCCGGCCCTGGAATATGATTACGCTTTCGAGGCTGTTCAGGGCATGATCGGCTTGTTGGAAGATATAGAGACTGATTCCCGGGGAGAACTGGAGATCGTCAAAACTTATGCCCAGCTAGAGATCCTGTTTGACAAGGGATGTTTTTGCTGCTGTTCTTCATCTGGAAGGAGCCGAGCCTATCCTGCCAGATCTATCCAATTTGAGGGATTATTATCAACGGGGTATGCGCTCCCTGGGCATCACCTGGAGTCGACCCAACCCCTTTGGCCAGGGAGTCCCGTTTAAATACCCAGCTTCACCTGACCTTGGGCCTGGACTGAGCCAGGCCGGGAAAGCCCTGGTGAAAAGCTGCAATCAGCTCGGAATAATGATCGATCTGGCCCACTTGAACGAAAAGGGTTTCTGGGATGTGGCCAACCTCAGCAGCGCTCCCCTGGTATCAAGCCATACAGCTGCCCATCGGTTAATCCCAAAGGCCAGGAATCTGACTGACGAGCAGATTAAAGCGGTTGGCGAGAGTGGTGGTGTGGTCGGGATCATCTTTTCGGTCAATGACCTGGATGGAGAAAAAAGACCGAAAGAGGACGCTCCCATCCAATCCATCATCCAACACATCAGCTATATCAGTGATCTGATCGGTGTCGATCACGTCGCTTTTGGGTCGGATTTTGACGGTGCCCTGATTCCTACAGAATTAGGTGATGCTAGTGGATTTCAAAAATTAGTCACTCTGCTCGAGGGGTCTGGTTTCTCCCCTTCCGAGCAAAAAAAGATCTGTCATGGAAATTGGATCAGAGTTTTGAAAAATACCTGGAAGGATTAAAGAAAATTCCTTCATCAAGGGGGCGTTTTCTGAACAGGATTAATTAATCCTCCCTGGCAAATTAACATCAACAATCCATCCTATGGCAGCAATTTGAGGTAATTTGCGCTCCTGAGCCTTAAAAACAGCTCCAGAAGGCTCTCAGAACGAACTTTTAACTCTTAATATAAGGAAAAAACACAAAAAAACTCCCCAAATGAGAGGGGAGTTTTTTATGATAGACCAGCCATATCTCAAGGTACGGTTTCGACATCTACTAGAACAGCCTGGACAACCTGGCGCCAGTTATATTGATCGGTAACCTCATTAAATTCTTTACAGGTGAACAGAGTCAGCCAATCCTGATCCTTATGATCCAGGATTTTCAGGTCATAAGCAGAAACAAGGTTTCTGATCCGGACCTGATAGGTGTATTTTAAGCCGTTGGCATAAAGGAAGATCTCATCTCCCCAGGAAAGTTTCTCCAGGTTTACAAAAGGACCTGGTAGCCCGTTGGACAGGTAAGCATGACCGGTAAGGACCGTATTGCCATACCAGGAAGGATAAGCAGTCCCCTCCAGCCAGCCGGCCTGGTTCCAGAGCCAGGTTAAGTCCCATCCCTGGTTGGATTGGGGGACACTGACGATCGGGATCGAAATATCTAGATCCGGGATCTCGATCCACAAACCATCCAGGTCATCATATTTCTGGTCAGCAGTTTGAATCGGGAGCGGCGTGATCTTGCCAGGCGCAAATCCGGTATCTGGAAGTTTGGGGATCCGGATCGTTACTCCATCTCCAGCTCCATAAATGTTTATGTTGCTCGATGGATCATAGAACCGTTCCGTCGAAAGCGGGTTTCGCGCTTGAGGGCTATCAAAATCTCCCGGCAGACTGGTCCAGGATACTGCAGCAGTATTGGTGATGTTCTGGTTCCTGCGGATGCGGGTAATGCTGGGATCGAGAGTAAAATCGATCTCGACCACCACCGGCACACCGGTGTTGGGTATCTCAGGCCAACGGATCACGATGGTTGGCAAACCGGTCAGATCAACAACAGGAGCTCCGGGGCCGCTGGTTCTAACATCAGGCACAAAATCCAGCTCATCTGGCAGGGTGTCTCTCACTTCTACATCATAAGCAGAGGTCCGGCTCGCCGCCGTGTGGCCCACCGTCAGAGTATAGGTGCGAACATCACCAGGCAGAATATATGGAAGATTGACTTCCTTGGTCAGATAAAGATCGGGCTCCATGATCAAAACACCGTCTGCCTGGGCAGTCAGTGTGCCAGAGTCCCAGGTCCAATCTGCCTGATTGTTAAGGGGAGGTGTGGAAGGATACTGATTGCCCAGGCTGTCGAGCACTACCACCTGGTAACTCACCACCAGGTCCACATCAGCCCCGGTGCTGTTGACCAACTCACCAAAGGTATATATCACCTGCCGATCGATATCTTCTGAAAGCAGGCTGCCAGCAGGATAGACTGCAGCAGCCGCGTTGTCACAAACCTCTGTCAGACTGGCGGGACCGACGACCGACAGACCGGATCCAACGATCGAGATACAGTCCACAAAGGCCAGCCCCCGATCGAGTGTGTCGACCAGGATCAGATTGGGCATTGAGCCTGGGTTTGGAGTGCCGGGCACTGTCAGGGTTATCTCGTAGTTCAAAATCTCCCCGATGGCTACGTCCAAAGGTGTGGTCACACCATGCACCAGGCTGTCAAGGACCTTGTTGTGTTCAGCAATGCCATCAAGATCGTCATCTGTGTTATTGGTCAGGTCATCATCAGTGACGCCTGAAGGCACAGCTATCGTGGCTTGATTGATAAGTGTGCCGCTGGCAGTTGGGGATACCAGAGCTGTCACAGTATAAGTGATCGAAGAGTTTGCGGGCAAATTTACAGTATCGCTGAAATCAGCAGCTGAACTGGGGGCCGGAGTACAGCCGCTGGCAGTTCCGGTAACACCGCTGCAGGCCCAGGTCCAGGAATCGAACTCAGCCGGGATGGGGTCTGTTACCAGAGCGTCAATGACATCACTGGGAGATACATTTTCAGCCACAACAGTATAGACCAGAGTCTGCCCGGCAGATATGAGTGTGACTCCGTCATCCTTGGTGATCCGCAGATCGGCATGGGAATCCTGACCATCAACATCCGAGGCAGTATTATCACCTGGTGTGGGTTCGACCAGCGGGGCGGGCACAGCAGCCTTGACAGTATTGGTAAGGCTGCCGGCTGCGGAAGAAGGTATGTAGGCTGTAACCTGATAGGTAATGGACGATCCTCCAGGAAGGGCAGCCGGGAGGTTTATCGTATCAGAGAAATTGGCAGTTGATCCCACCACTCCAGTACAGCCGCTTGCGGTTCCGGTCGCTCCCACGCACACCCAATCCCAGGAGCTGACCTGGGATGGGATATTATCCGAAACAATCGCGCCTATTGCATCCCCGTTGCCAATATTTTCAACCACAATATCATAGACCACTGTCAAACCTGGCACATAGACCAGCATACCATCGTCTTTGCTGATCCGCAAGTTCAGGGTTGGTGATCGTGACCTGCTGGGAATTGTTATTGATGTAATCATTCACTCCACCGCTGCCGGTCCGTTCATTGCCCACTGTCCCGGAGAGGGATGTCCAGCTGATGTCTACGGTATTGTCGATCACATCACCCCAAGCGGGTGTGTTGAGATCTGGCGAGCTGTTCACTGTGACTTCAAATGTGATCGTCACCACACAGCCCGGTGAGGGGGTCTGATAGGGGATCAAGCCGATGGTAACATCCAGCAAGCTGGCTGTGGTAGCCGAGGTGTCGATCCCGGTAGCGCAACTTCCCGGGCTGGAAATATTCAGATTGGCCAGGTTTTTCAATCCGGTAGGCACAGTATCAGTGACCCGGATGTCAAAAGCATCGACCTGGCTGTCTTCCCCCAAACCATCCAGATCATGAGCGATCTCGATCGTATAAGTAATTGTCTGGTCCAGCGCCGGGGTATCATCGTCGACATCCTTCACCACCGTCAGGACCGGCTCTAGAACCTCAACATCCACAGTACCGGTGGCAGTGGTGCCGCTGGAATAACGCACTTCGCCCCGGTTGGTGAGGATATCTTCATTCTGGTTCTGGATCACATTCAGCATCCGGACCGTGATCTGGACCTGGAATTGGTTGTTATCGGTATTGTTGGGATATGCAGCGTTCACCCTGTATCCCCGAAATCCAGTGTTGAGATCGCCTCCCGATCCGCCGCTGGCTGTGGCTGTTGGCGCTGGTAAAGTGCCGTAAAATCAGCTGCCAACCGGCTCCCGGCAGCGGCCGCAGTGGTGATCAGGTTATAGCTGACATATTCCAATCCGACCGGGATATCATCGTAGACGATCATATCCGGTGTGATGCCGTCAGGCAGCGTAACCACCAGGTCGTAGGTGAAGGTCTCACCAAGTGTGAATTCAGCCGGGGCCTCGACATATTTATCGATTGCCGGAACAGGAACTGACACGACTGCATCATCCGTGTCCAAATAGTCATTTTCTGATCCACCGATCTCGGTAATGTCTCCGGTTCTTTCGGCTGAGAGGGGATTATAAGTGGATTGTGCTGTATCGATCAAGCCGGGAGACTCGACCAATCCAGATCAGCGTCATTGGTAATCACCTCTTCGGGATTAACATCGGCGTCCAGAGTTACTCTGAAAACGATCTGCGCGGTATGTCCAGTTTCAAACGCCTCTGCTGAGCCAGCCCAGCTAACTGTAATAATCCCGCCGCTTTCTGTGCAGGTGGTGGGGTCTGCCAATCCGCCGGCAGGTGTACAGGCCAGGCTGCTGGCGACATAAGTTGTCTGGGGGGATCGAATCGCATAAGTCCACTTGAAGGCATCAATATTACTTGTACCAGCGCGACTGAGATCGATCGTGTAAATGATCTCATCTCCCGCATCGCCAATTAGCGGATTGGCTGTTTTGACGACCTGGATTTCCGGTTCCTGGACAGTTAATAAGGGGGCGGATTCCGTAATTGAATCGGCATCCCAGGTCCAGCTGGCGCTGTTGGTTAACGTCTGGCCCCGGAAAACGTCCGAGCTGTTAACCACAACTGCCGTGTATTCCACGGTGATGGATTCGTCGTTAGCATTATTGGTATCCGAGTTCACAACCGTGCCCAGATCGATGGTCATTCTGCGGCCCTGATTTTCAGGATCGCTGTCGGGATAATCAGAAAAAGTAGCGCTGAACTGCAGTCAAAAGCCGTGGTTGTTGACAGGAATCCAGGGCCGTTGCCGGTCAGACTTACAGAATCACAGACACAAAAGCCAAACCGGCATCCAGAGTATCTACCAGCTGAGCTGTGACCGAGGTGCCTTCAGGAATAATAAAATTAGCAAGATAAGTAACCTGCTCACCCACGGCGACATTCAATCCGCTGGTGAAGGTTTGATTGGTGCTGTCAATCACTTTGGACCGGTGGGACTGAACACGGTCACATCCGCATCGACTACTGCTAAATAATCGTTGACTGCTCCGCCAATATCCCCGATATCGCCGGTTCTTTCAACGGAAAGCGGGTTATAGATCGATTGTGTAATAGGAACCTGCAATCCGTGGAAACTGGTCCAGGTCACTTCTACATCATTAGTTACATGTTTTCCTATACGCTGAGATCAATGGTCACATCGTAGGTTATCGTCACAGAGTGCGTAGTCT
>CAVQTT010000002.1:0-41794 GCA_963716695.1 uncultured Chloroflexia bacterium | reverse complement strand
CGAAATCCCACCAGCGTATCCAGGCTGTGGGCGCCATTGATGAGGCTTCTGCAGCCTTGGGAATGGCCAGATCTCTCGCCAACAAACCCAATCTTAACGAACTTATCCAGCATATTCAAAGGGATCTTTATCAGATCATGAGCCTGGTAGTCTTGGAAGCCTCTGATCCGGTCAATTTTCCTGACCTCCCTCTGGAAAAAGTGGCCTGGCTGGAAAAAACCATCGAGCATTATCAAAAAACCACTGGCTCTCCCGGGGGGTTTATCCTCCCCGGTGATACGCAGCTCTCGGCCGCATTTAGCCTGGCCCGGACCATTGTCCGCCGGGCCGAACGGGAAGTAGTTGGACTGCATGACGCAGATCTGCTTTTATCATCATCTGCCCTGCCCTACTTGAATCGGTTGTCCTCCTTGTGTTTTGTCCTCGAGCTCTCTACATCAGATCAGATCACACCTGCCTCTCCCTCAAACCCATGACCGGGACCATCCTGAACGCGGCATTGATCCTCCTGGGAGGTTTTTTCGGATTGCGATTAGGAATCCTGCTCTCCAAAAACCTTCAGCAAACGATCATTATGGTCTTAGGTCTTTTCACAGTTGGGATCGGCCTTAAGATGTTCATCGAAAGCAATTCTCCCCTGATTGTTTTAGGGGGATTATTGATTGGCGGCTTAATTGGAGAGGGGTTAAGGATAGAAGATGGTGTAAACAACCTGGGAACCTGGCTGGAGAGTAAATTTCACAATAAACCCCGCGATGATTCGTCCCAGCAGCAATTTATTCGCGGATTTATGACCAGCACTATCTTATTTTGCACCGGTCCTATGGCCATCCTGGGAGCGATCCAGGATGGACTGCTGGGGGACTTTCAATTATTGGCTATCAAATCGGTTATGGATGGATTTGCGGCTTTTGCCATGGCGTCCAGCCTTGGTCCAGGTGTGCTATTCTCTGCTCCGGCTGTATTTATTTATCAGGGAGCGTTCAGTATATTTGCCGGCCAGCTCCAGAGCATTATGTCCCCAGAAATGATCACGGAAATGTCCGCCACCGGGGGTTTATTGCTGATCGGGATCTCATTCAGCAGCTTGTTTGAGATCAAAACCATTCGGGTGAGCAATTTAATTCCCAGCCTGGTGATCAGTCCCTTGATCGTCTTTCTTTTAAGCTTGCTCAGCTGATCCGGTCTGTTCAGATCAAAAACTGTCTGACGGGATACCGTTCATCCAGCAAACTGAATCCGAATTTATTATAAAGCTCCAGCGAAGCCCGGTTCTGATATTGCGTATTGACAGTTATATTTAGGATCCCCCGATCTTGAAATCTATCCAATAAATCCGCTACCAAAGCCCTGCCCAGACCTCTGGATTGGAATGCTGGATTGACGGCCAATCGCGCCAGGTGGCCTCCCTGCGGATTCAGGGTGCTGATCTGATAAGCTTGAACCTGGCCTTCAAACTCGATCACAGTAGCGGAGAAAGCCTCCTGACAGGCTGTTTCCAGCTGACTCAGGTTATTTCTCCAGATCAGCTCAAAAGCCAGCCTGTCGATCAGGCAGACCTGCTCCAGATCTTCCATTTTAAGTTCTCGAACTGATACTCCAGGTGGAATTTCCGGCCATCTCGAATGATCATAATCCCAGGCCAGCACAACTACCTGGTCGATCAAAACAAATCCAGCATCTATCAACAGCTCATCTATTTCAGGCTGGATTAGTAACGCATTGATCTGGTAATTTTGATGGGATTTTCTGAGGATCTGGAGGGCCTCAGGCCAAAGGGCATTCCAGGCCCGCTTGAGAGGGATCCCGGGAGCAGCCGCAAATAACTGCAGCCAACTCATCCCAGCTTCATGCTCGGGACAGGCCAGAGCTGCCAGGATTCGCTCTCCCTGTTCCAGAACCAGATAGGGTTGGGAGCCCAGCAGATCCAGGGGTGTCCCCCACCCTAGATGGCGGTGAATGATGGAATTTCGCCCTAATAAATCTCCAACTGCTTCAACGTCCCGGATGCTAGCAGGCCTGAGCAGATGATTGTAATTATTGAGAAACATCTTTTCTGAGGTGTATTCCAATGTTAATACGCTAAGATGCCAAGAATAGATTCCAGCCTATCCAGACCATTCAACCGCGTGAAATTCTGTCCGGAAGCTTAAGCAGATTGAGCAATATTTTCTGGCGGAGATTTGGTTTTTCGAGGTTCTCCAATCCTGATCGCATCGCAAAGAGCGCACCCATCAAATTTCTATCCTTAAATTTCAGGGATGAGATCGACTGGGTTGTTTGCAGCAGTAACTCTTCTTCCTTGTGATCACGGAATATTTGCGCTGCCTGGGAAAATCCATCCAGGGCTTGCTCAGGTTGACCAAGCTCCTGGTACGCGGTAGCTTGATTCGCAAGAGCCATCCCCTGTTTCACGAAATCCCCGTACTCCTGGAAGATTTCCACAGTGCCTTCAACTGCACTGAGTGCAGCCTGGGGGGTTTTTGCTTTCAGCAGAGAAACCGCCTGGTTATTCCTCATCTCTGCGGTCAGACAATGTTCACCGGCCCCCTGATAAAGAACAGCGGCCTCTGAAAATAGCTCGGCCGCCTGCTTAAATTTCCCCTCCTGGTAGAGGGCTTTGGCCTCCTCTGCCAGCTGGGCTGGGTCCACAATTTGGTTCTCAGTCATCTTATTATTACTAAAGGGTGATATCCAGCAATCTCTCAGCGACATCCCGCATTTGGTCCACAGACATCTGGCTGAGCTTGATCGCAATGTCCAGGTAAGGACGATTGACTGGTTTGACGACAAAATCCTGCAGGTCTCTGGGAAGCTCATTAAATTCCCCGCCTGCACTCTTGGCGTGGGACCAATCCGCGATAGGTCCGCTGTCAGCCACTAAATCCCCCAGATCCCGGTTATAGAGCCGCATAATGGCATTTAATTCTGCAACCGGCACAGGGAATTTACCCTGCTCATATGATTTTAGGCGGTAAGTTGTAATTCCCAGTTTCTCAGCGATCTCTTTCATGCTCAGCTTGGATTCCTGGCGGAATTTCCGCATCAAAGCCCCAATTTTCAGGTTGCGGATTTCCAGCCGCTGATTCAGGTTTTTCAGCAGATCCATTTTATCTTGACCATCCGGAGCCATATCTTCCCAGAAACTATCCAGGGGAACATCGAGGTAATAGGCCAGAACTTCCAGCTCAGGAAGAGAAGGAGACTTTTCTCCCTCTTCATATTTGCCTATCATGCGCGATGAGGTACCGATGATCTCAGCGCAGGTCTTCTTTGATTCTCCTTTTTGGGTTCGGGCTGTTTTAAGGAGAACACCCATCTTTTTCGTTAGGATATTGATCGCTAATTGGTAATCCATTGATATGGTCCTAGATCTATTCCGTCAGGTTTGGCATTGTATAGCCCATACCTGTCCTGGTCACTATGTGCACTGGGTTGCTGGGGTCTTCTTCCAGCTTAGACCTCAACCTGGAAATTGTTACCCAGAGAATTTCCTTGTCATTTTTATATCCATCTCCCCAAACCGATGATAACAATTCTTCCGTAGTGAGGATGCGGCCCCGATTATGAGAAAATTGCAGGAGCAAGCGGTATTCAGTTGCGGAGAGCAGGACTTTTTCTTCCTTTAAAAAGACCTCGGCCCGGGCAAAATCAATCTTTAGATCTCCATGATCGAAAATCACTGGTTGAGAGACATCCCGCGAGAACATGGACCGGCGCAAAACAGCCCTGACCCGGGCCAGGAGCTCTGAAGCGGAGAAGGGTTTGACGATATAATCATCCGCCCCGACATTAAGGCCTTGAACCCGGTCGCTTTCATCACCTTTGGCGGTTACCATAATGATGGGAACCTGGGAAAATCCCCGGATTCGACGGCAAGTTTCAAATCCATCCAATTTTGGCATCATCACATCAAGCAAAACCAGATCCACATCTTGCTCTGAGACGATCTCCACTGCTTGTTCGCCATCGAGGGCTTCCAGGACGTCAAATCCATCCACAACCAGGTTAGCCGCGATCAATTGGATATATCTCGGCTCGTCATCAACAATTAAGATGGTTCCCTTTTCCATATCTCTCCATCTCCTCAATTAGTCAGCTTCTTCACCTTTCACAATTGGCAGCGTGATGTCAAATCTGGTTCCTTTTCCGATCCCAGAGTCAGCTGATATCGTGCCATTATGGGCTACGATGATCTGACGGCAAATATACAGTCCTAAACCACTTCCCCGGACTGACATCCTGGTTTCTGGTACCCGGTAAAATCTCTGGAATATCTTTTCGAGATGTTCCTTTTCAATCCCGGGACCGTCATCGCTGACCCGAAGTTTAGCCTGGCCGCCATCTTCCACCAAGTTGACGACAACTGTAGATTCGGGAGCATATTTGGAAGCATTATTAAGCAAATTATCAAATACTTGGCCCAAGCGCATTGGATCTGCCTGGATCATCACTCCCTGGCTTTCGATCTCCAATTCGATCTTAATATTCATCTCCCGCAATTGTGAGCGTTGGATCATATCCCGCAGGACCACATCAAGCCGAACCATTTGCAAATTCATCTGAAGGGTTCCGGATTGGAGTCGGGAGGAATCCAGCAGATTATCGATCAGCTCCTGCAAACGATCGGCTTCATCATCGATGATTCCCAGGAATTCGCGGAAAGTTGGCACATCCCAGTTGGTATCTTCCCGCAACAGCGTTGTGGTATAGCCCTTGATAAAACCCAGCGGAGTTCTCAAGTCATGGGAAACTGTGGCAACAAAATTCTCCTGCATCTTCCACATTCTCTGACTGCCCTCAATCTTATCGATTGTGCTCACCAGCACATCCCTTTCCAGGAGCTGAGCGATGTGATCCGCAACAAATACAAAGGTTTCCTGATCCTGCGCTGTATATTCGGGACCGCCAAATCGGATCATGATCAGTACTCCGACGCTGTTTTTACCGTGGCGCAGGGGGCAGCCGATATAAAATGGGATTTTTAATCGGTCATCCTCAGGTCCTTTGATCACATCCTGGTGGATGATAAGCTGATCCTCTTCAAAGATCCGATCAATCAGCGATTCTCCCCAGGCGATATCAGCTTCTTTAGACCTACCCCTCCCGATCGATCTGGCAAAAGTTGGACGAAGTTCCCCCTTATCATCCAAATAAATGACAATATTATCAAAAACCAAGAGTTTCCTGGTCAGATCAACCAGGGTTGGGAAAACCTCCGAAACGTTCTCGGCATGAGATATCAAGCTGCTCAATTCAAATATTGTCGCTATGAACGATTTGCCAGAAACGGTTCGATCTCCCATAATTGGCGGTTAACCTTCCAGTGATAATAAAGAAAAAATTGCCCGGAATTCAATCATGCAAATCAATTCCTGCGATAATTATAACGCTATTGCAAAGATTCAACCGATCTTTTGTTTGGAACCAAAATAAGCTGATCTTGATAGGTCGAAATCGAGGCATTTGACAATCTAGAGCCTTTTGTTAGCTGGCTGTAAAGTCCCTGCGTTTACATCCTAAGCAATCTATGTTGTAATACTAAAAGTTATGAACAGACCCTATCCAAAGATCAGTCCTACAGTTTTAGTGATCGATAATGATCCTTCTACAGCGGCAGTATTTAAAAAGCTTCTGGAAGCCAAGGACTATAACGTACTGACCACAAATTCCAGCAAAGAAAGCCTGGATATCGTTCAGCGAGTAATGCTCGACCTGATCATCCTCGATTTGTTGATGCCTGGAATGGATGGATGGCAGCTCTGCCAGGCGATCCGCGGCTTAACCAGAACACCAATTTTGATTATATCAGCAATTGAGTCGTCAGAAATCATCACCAAAACTCTCAATTTGGGCGCAGATGACTATCTCGTTAAACCGGTCTCTTCTTACACACTGCTGGCCCACGTCAAGAATTTGGTCCGCAGGCATAAAACTGAAGAGTTAGCTTTGCCCCACAACAATTAATAGCTTGGTCTCCCTCAGATCGACTGATACCCTGCCTGGATCTGGCAGGGTTTTTGTTTAAATGATTTGGGATTTCTTTTGGTATAATGATGCCAACCAATTATTAATCAACTGCTGGGGAGAGACCCAGAAATGGGCACCGAAGGGGCAAACCTGCTGCCATATGGCACAGAGCAGCTGGCTAAACTCTCAGGTAAATGGACCTTGCAGAACAGAACCTCTGGAGAGTCTCCGGACACCGAAGGAGCATAATCTCTCAGGTCTCAGGACAGAGGCACACGCCGCCCCCTTTCGCGTGTGCTTTTTTTTAAATTTGGAAATTGATGTTCTCATCTGATAAAGGAGCTTTTAAATGAAAACACCTGCTGAGTTAAAATACACCAAACATGATGAATGGGTCCGTGTAGATGGTGATGAAATCACCATGGGCATCACAGACTATGCCCAGGACCAGCTATCCGATGTGGTATTTGTTGAGATCGTCGCCATTGAAGGTGACCAGATGATCCAGGGTGAAACCTGCGCCGTTGTGGAGTCAGTCAAAGCGGCCGCGGATGTCTATATCCCCGTCAGCGGAAAGATCCTTGCCATAAACGATAGCTTGATGGATTCACCAGAGTTGATCAATCAGGATCCCTTTGGCAAAGCCTGGATCATAAAGATCCAGATCTCCGACTCCGATCAACTAGATGATTTAATGGACGCCGATACTTATTTGAACCTGGATCGGGACCATTAATCCGCCAAAAGAAACCAACCCTCAAGATCGAGGGGCTCATTATTCGTATTAAGAGGATCGATTATGTACACATCGCTTACCAAATCCGACAGAGAGGCGATGCTCAAAGTCATCGGTGTCGAAAACCTGGAAGCCCTCTTCCAGTATTTACCCGATAAGGGAAAATTCCCTGAGCTGAACCTGCCAGAGGGTTTGTCAGAAATGGAAGTTCTTGATGAGCTGTCCTATATCTCATCAGTGAACGAAACCCCCCAGGAGCTGGTGTCCTTCCTGGGCGCTGGTGCTTATAACCACTACATACCTGCCGCTGTGGATAGCATCCTCCGGCGAGGTGAATTCCTCACAGCCTATACTCCCTACCAGCCAGAAATCGCCCAGGGAACGCTGCAGGCCATATTTGAATACCAAAGCCTGATCGCCGCTCTGACCGGCATGGATGTGGCCAATGCCTCCCATTATGATGGGGCAACCGCTGTCGCGGAGGCTGTCAATATGGCCTACCATCACTTCCGGGGGCGAAGAAAAAAAATCATCCTCTCACCTGCGGTTCATCCGCACTACCGGGAGACCATCCACACCTATATGCAGGGTTTGGATCTGGAGATCACCGGGGAAGACCTCCATCCTGAGGCGAATCCTGATCAATTGATCACCTTGATCGACGATAACACTGCCCTGGTTGTAGTTCAATACCCGGATTTCCTGGGTAGGATCTTTGACCTCAGCAAACTGGCGGATGCCGCTCATCAATCCGGATCCCTCATTTCAGTTCATGTCAATCCCATCGCCCTGGGGATCATCAAACCACCCAGTGTCTTCGATGCAGATATCGTGACCGGAGAAGGCCAACCTCTTGGGATCCCCATGTCGTTTGGCGGACCCTATCTGGGACTTTTTGCGACTAAAAAGGAATATGTCCGTAAAATGGCCGGCCGCCTGGCGGGAGAGACAATCGATTCTCGCGGCCAGCGAGGTTATGTGTTAACCCTAAGCACCAGGGAACAGCACATTCGCAGGGAAAATGCCTCCTCCAATATCTGCACAAATCAGGGGTTAATTGCCCTGGCATCTACCGTCTACTTGAGTTTATTGGGAAAGAGCGGGATGCAAGATCTGGCAAATCTCAATTACCAAAGAGCCCATTATGCTGCAGATCAGATCAGTACGGTTCCAGGATTTTCTGTAAATCCCATCCAGCCCTTCTTCAATGAATTTGTGGTCCAATGCCCTGTTCCTGCCAGCGAGGTCAACCAGACTCTGCTCAAACACGATATCCTGGGAGGATATGAGCTCTTCAAGCATTATCCGAGTCTAAAACATGAGCTCCTGGTCGCAGTCACTGAGATGACAGCCCGCTCGGAAATTGATTATCTGGTCTCTGTGCTGGAGGAGGAATATCATGACTGAACCCACCATTTTTGAACTTTCCCGTCCTGGTCGCAAAGGGATCCGTTATCCTGCACCTGATGTTCCGGAAACCAAAATTCCTGCGGAGTTCCTGAGGGAGGATCTTCCGCTTCCCGAGCTTCCAGAAAACACTGTGGTGCGGCATTTCACCAACATATCCCAGCTGAATCATGCCATCGATACCGGTTTTTATCCCCTGGGATCCTGTACGATGAAATATAATCCCAAGATCAATGAAGAAACCGCTCGTTTAGCGGGATTCAGCCAGATCCACCCTCTTCAACCAGTTGAGACCGTTCAGGGAGCTCTGGGACTAATGCATGAAACCCAGCATTGGTTGGGGGAGATCAGCGGATTTGATGCCGTGACACTACAGCCTGCAGCCGGCGCTCATGGAGAATTTGCCGGCGTTTTGATCATCCGGGCTTATCATCACTCCCGGGGTGAGACGCAGAGGACAAAAATGCTGGTTCCGGATTCCGCTCATGGAACCAATCCTGCCTCCTCAGCAATGGCTGGTTTTAAGATCGTTGAACTTCCCTCAGACAGTCGCGGTAATATCGACCTGGAGGCCCTTAAGGCTGAACTCGATGATACTCTGGCTGGCCTGATGATCACAAACCCCAATACCCTGGGATTGTTTGATGAAAATATTATCGAAGCCTGCCAGCTGATCCATGAACACGGCGGCCTGGTCTATGGCGATGGTGCCAACATGAACGCCCTGCTGGGAATTTATAAACCTGCCCAGTTTGGCATCGATGTAATGCACTTCAACCTGCACAAGACATTTTCAACTCCCCACGGCGGCGGCGGTCCTGGTTCTGGACCTGTTGGAGTGATCAAGGAGCTGGAGGATTTCCTCCCTGCTCCCCATGTTGTGATGGTCTCTGAAGGAGATCAGGATACTCCGTCTGTTTACGATCTAATCACACCCAAACATTCCATAGGGCGTGTCAAATCCTTCCATGGACATTTTGGGGTTGTGGTCCGGGCGTTTAGCTATATGCTCAGTTTGGGAAGAAATGGCCTGTTGGACGTATCTCAAAGTGCTGTCCTGAATGCCAATTACATCCAATCCCTGGTAAAGGATGTCTATCACATTCCTTATGAGAGGCTCTGTATGCATGAGTTCGTGACCGAAGCCTCCTGGGATGAGGCACCTGGAGTCCGGGCCTTGGATATATCCAAACGCTTGATTGATTTTGGTTTCCACCCGCCCACCAATTACTTCCCGCTGATCGTCAGGGAAGCTTTGATGATCGAGCCCACCGAAACCGAAAGCAAAGAATCTCTGGACGCTTTTGCAGACGCCTTGCTGCAGATCGCGGAAGAAGCCAAGAACAACCCCGAGATCCTGCACAACGCGCCAAACCAAGCCCCATTCGGCCGCCTGGATGAAGTCAAAGCAGCCAAGGAATTGATACTCAAAACCCAACTACCTGAAGATTATGGAAAATAAATCCCCCTGAGGGGTATGATGGGTTCCAGTAAAGATTGAAACCCGGTCACTCCAATACTGGAGCGCGGGTTTTATTATTCTCGCCAGTCGCTATTTCCGATCTGCCTGAGATGATAGAATAGTATCAGTTATAGCCTCAGGAATAGAGATCAGATGAGCACACCTAAAGAATTCGAATTTATAACTCCCAGCGAAAAGATTGAGATCCACCTCTCCAACGGGGAGGTTATCTCCGGCCCCCGCGGACGCACCTTGGAAGAATTCTTCGAGCTTTTACAAGCCCGAGGGATGCCGCCGATTGTTGGTGCAGTAGTGAACGGCAAACTCACAGAATTATCATTCCCTGTCACTATGGACGGGAAGGTCCATCCAATTACAATGGAAGATGCGGATGGCATGCGTTTTTACCGCCGCTCCCTAACTTTTTTGCTGGAAAGCGCGTTCCACGATCTCTATCCTGACGCGATCCTGACCGTTGACCATTCAGTTACATCTGGGGGATATTATTGCCAGGTTTATCATCGAACACCCCTGGACACTGCGGAGATCTCAGCGTTAGAAAATCGCATGCGGGAGTTGGTTGATGAAGATATCAAATTTGAAAAAATCAAGGTTTCCCTCGAGGAAGGGATCAAGATCTTCAATAACAAGGGCCACCAGGATAAAGTCAGATTGCTGACCCACCGGCAGAAAGACTATCTGACCTTATATAAACTTGGGGATCAATTGGATTACCACCATGGATATATGGTGCCTTCCACAGGCTATTTAAAATGGTTCGATCTCGTGAAAATGGAGGATGGATTTATCCTGCGCTTCCCCCGCCGGAAAAGTCCAATCGTCTTGCAGCCCATCCCGAAATCCTATACCTTGCTGGACGTGTTCCAGAGATATGGGAATTGGCTCCACAAATTGGGCATAGATAATGTTGGGGCCTTGAACGATTCCATCAATCAGGGCCAGATCCGGAAATTGGTCCTGGTATCTGAAGCCCTGCACGAACAGCACATTGCCGAGATCGCTGCCCAGATCGAGGAACGGGCTGAGAACCTTAATGTGATCCTGATCGCTGGACCATCCTCATCCGGAAAAACAACATTCTCAAAAAGGCTCACCATTCAACTGTTGGCCCGGGGAATCTCTCCCATGCCCCTGGAGATGGATAAATATTTCGTTGATCGCGAAAATACACCTATCGACAAGGACGGAGAGTGGGATTTTGAAACATTGGAGGCTGTCAATAACACCCAGCTTTCTGAAGATATCCAGCGTCTTATTGCCGGGGAAGAGGTGCAGCTCCCGCATTACGATTTTCAAACCGGAAGGAGCGGGAAAGGTGAAACGGTCCAGCTCCGGGCTGGTCAGATCATTATTCTGGAGGGTATCCACGGCCTGAATCCAGACTTGCTGCCCGGATTTCCCCAGGATTGCACCTATCGTATCTATGTCTCCGCCTTGACCCAACTTAACCTGGATCGCCACAATCGGGTATCAACAACGGACACCCGTTTGATCCGCAGGATCGTGCGCGATTCCCGGGAGCGTGGATATTCTGCCATGGATACCATCAATCGTTGGGAATCGGTGCGGCGGGGAGAAAAACAATATATTTTCCCATTCCAGGATAACGCAGACGCCATGTTCAACTCGGCCCTGGTCTATGAAATGGCGGCCTTAAAGACCCTGGCAGAGCCCATTCTGCGCCAGGTTCCCCAAAGCTCCCAGGCCAGGATCGAAGCTAAGCGACTGCTGGCTTTCCTGGAATGGTTTTTACCGATCGAGATCAACATGATCCCTGATAACTCGATCCTGCGGGAGTTTGTGGGAGGTTCCAATTTGAAGGATTTTAAGCTCTGGGAGCAGTAAGTCCACCAGAACGCATCTCGATAATCCAATAATTAAGAAAAAAGGCAGTCCCCTGATGAGGGACTGCCTTTTGGATTGGAGCCAGATTTAGGCTCTTGGAAAGCGGCGGATAATTGTCGCTGTATCCGGTAGAGCAACTCGTTCCCCATAACTTAGATCCGACAGCTCAGTACCCTTGCGGTTCTCAACATCCTGGTAGATATAGATCAGCGTACCTTTTTTAGCGTAACGTTCATTCACATAGGCCTGTCCCAGGAAGTAGCCTTCAGTGTCCGTTGCGCAGCTGGTGACCTTGCCGATCACCCTGCCCTGTTCATCCATCACCGGATCGCCAAAATGGGCCTTGCGAACCCTTTTTTCACTGAACCTGAAACGGACGATCACATTCTCCCTTTCCAGTTCCTGGGTCAAATAGCTATCCCTGCCGATAAACCAGGGTTTATTGATTTTGACGTAGGATCCAAATCCTGCCCCGCCAACGCCTATCTTTAAATCACCTGCCATTTCATAGCCGTAGAGAGGCAGGCCTGCTTCCGTGCGCAAGGAATCCCTAGCACCCAGACCAATAGGTTTTAAACCAAAAGGTTTGCCGATCTCCAACAATTCACGGAAGAGTTTTTCGACCAGATCAGGATGAACAAAGATTTCAAAAGCCATTCGTTCACCGGTATAACCCGTCCGCGAAACAACCAGGTCATATTCTCCCTTTTTGACTTCACATAATTCCGACCAGCGCAGGTGGTTGATCTTCCGGGCATCTTCCGGGCTGAATCCAAGCGCCAGGAGGATATCCTTAGATCGAGGGCCCTGAAGAGCCAGGTCCACCCGTTGATCTTTTCCTTCCAAAGGATTCTTCAAATTCCTGAGGATCGTTCCCCTTCCATAGGCTTTCGTCCAGGGGCGTTGATTATCAACTTTAACCGTACCAGCCTTCACTTCATTTAACCATTTCCAGATCTTGGCCTCATTGGATGCATTGACGACAATCATGTATTCCATACCAAATCTGCGGTAAACGATCGTATCATCAAGAACATTCCCATCAGGATCCAGGAAGTGAGAATAAGCTGATTCGCCTACTTCAAGAGCAGAGATATCATTGCCGACCACGCTATCCAAAAATGCCATGGCATCGGGGCCTTCGACCTGGAAAACACCCATATGAGTGACATCAAAAAGGCCGGCGGCCTCCCGGACAGCGTTATGCTCTTCGAGCACAGAATCATAACGGACAGGCATTTCCCAGCCTGCAAAGGGGACCATCCTGGCGCCTAATTCTTCGTGCAGATCGAACAATTTCGTGCGTTTGACCTTATCTTCAACTGGCTGCTCCCAAACGAAATCGGGCAGCGGATCTCCCGCACCGCCTGTAATTCCCAGGTAGAAGGGTTTATTGTATCCATATGGATCACCATCCAGGATGGCATCATATTCTCGGTCAGATTCTCGAACTATCACCGGGCCGGGTATCTTTCGTAAAATATCCTCATCCACCTTGATATAACCATCTGAAACCGCCCTTAACCAGGTCAATACCAGACCGGCCTTATCGGCTGGTACTGTCAGGTGAAAACTCTGCAGTTCATCACAGGTCACCATGGCTGGCACATTACCTTCGGATGTATACAGGATCGTGGGCTGGTTATTCCCGCAATCCATCGTTTCAATATCACTGCTGACAATAAAATCCAGGAATTCACGCGCTTTGTCACCGGTGATGATATAAGATGCTGTTGCCTGTTGTTCATCTGCCTCATCGTCCAGGTAATAAAAATGAGGGTAACCGTGCCGGCTGGTTTTGTAATCGATCCCTGAACTCTCTGCCAGATCTCGTATTTTTAATTTGGCATCTTCGAGGACTTTAAAGTCTACTTTCGCCCTTACACTGCGTCCCTGGAAGTAGGGTTCACAGGAAAGCAGGACATCTGCGATCAAATCGGCTACCTGGCGGGTTTCTTCTTCCTTTAATCCGCGCTGGGTTATCCAGGGAGTCCCCAATCTCACACCTGAGGGATTAAGGGCGGAGGTATCACCCGGGATGGTATTCCGGTTAGTCACAATACCGGCTACATCGAGGATCCGGGCAGCCAGATCTCCGCTCAACCAGGCTCCATCTTTACCCCGGACTGATTTTGTATCGATATTTGTTAGATGGGTATTCGTACCACCAAAGGGAATCCTGAACCCCCTCTCTTCCAATCTGTCATTCAGTACCTTGCAGTTAACTACGATCTGTTTCATCAGTTCTTTATAGGCATCGGTCTGGGTGAGTTTAAATGCTATCGCCATCGCACCAAAGACATTTACATGGGGACCACCTTGTTCACCCGGGAAGACTGCCCGGTCGATCTTATTGATGATCTCCAGGTCTGTGCTCATAAGGATCGCACCCCGGGGACCCAGCAAGGTTTTATGAGTAGTTGTCGATACCACGTGAGCATGACCGATCGGGGAGGGATACTGCCCCGCAACGATCAGCCCAGCCACATGGGAAATATCCGCTAAAAGATAAGCCCCAGTTTGGTCGGCGATCTTGCGAAAGCGCTCCCAATCAAGCTGCCAGGAATAGGAAGATACACCGGCAATGATCATTTTTGGCCGATGCTGGAGGGCAAGGCTTTCAATTTCGTCGTAATCGATCTTTTCTGTGTCCGGGTTTACTGAGTAAGGAACGATATTATAAAACTCACCTGAACGGTTGACCCGGGACCCATGCGAGAGGTGCCCCCCGTGAAGGAGGTTCATACCCATCACAGTATCACCTAATTCCACCAACCCATGGTAAACAGCGTTATTGGCAGGTCCCCCCGAAAGAGGCTGAACATTGACATAAATATCCAGGGCTGTTTTCCCATTGGCCGCAAACGCTTCGGAGGCTCTTTGGCCTGCGATCCCCTCTAAAATATCCGCATATTCAACACCTTTATAGTAGCGATTATCAGAAAATCGCCGGTATTCGGTTAACATCCTGTCGTAATCAAAGAGCTCCTCTTCAGACAATCCTCCGGTAAGGTCATGGGAATAGCCTTCAGCGTAAATGTTGTGGAATCCGGATCCCAAGGCTTTCCGAACGGATAAGGGTGTCATGCTTTCGCTAGGGATGAGGATCAATCTCCTGAATTGCCTTTCTTCCTCGATCTGAATTAATTCATGGATTTTGGGATCTACATCTTTGATACTTCCACGGACCAAAAAATCATTCATAGTTAACTCCAATAAAGAATACTTGAGTCTGTTCTGCCCCCCAGATAATATTCGTGATTTTTATCGAATAAATAAAACCAAGCAATTATTATACAATAGGAAAACCATTTCCCTGCATTTGTGATCAGCATTTAACGTTGTATTTATATTCTTTCCAGGTGGAATTAGGCGACAATCCCTCGCGTCAGCTAGTCCTCTTTACCCTTGCTCCGCATAAACAAATATCCAACTACAGATGCCAATATAGTTAAACCGGAAATGAACCAGGTTGAGGATGGCACTCTGATCCAGTACTGGATCGACTTGGGGACTTTAATTCTGGGCAGAAGTTTTGCATCCACAGTCCTATGCTGGCGGGTTTCTTTGATCACTTTAAGCAAATAATCCTTGAGATCTCCTGTAGACAGGAATGCAACCAGGCTGGTCAGCATATCGCTCTCATCATCACTGATGGTCGGCGTGATCATCAGCAGGTCCTGGTAAGCAGACACTGTTTTATCAACTACCTGGGACCAATCCAAATGCGAGACCCGGCTGCGGGCTGCCTCGCACATCTGGTGATATTCAGTAGGGGGTAATTTACAGATCTTTTCAACCTGGATGGCAAAATCTTCCGGGGATTGATCTTTGTCCAACCGGGCGCCAACCTCATCATTGATCAGTTCATCGATCGTCTCATTTGATAACCCAACCACAGGAGTCCCGGAAGCCAGGGCTTCGATGATAACCAGGCTCTGGACCTCCATGGTAGATGCAGAAGCAAAAACATGCGCTTCTTGAAGGAAACCAGGTATCTCCTCATGGCCAAGCTGACCCACCAATTCAACATTTTTTAGTTTGTGTTTAGCGATATACAAATCTAGCTCATCTTGATAATCCTTATTTAAAGGTCTGCCAGCCAATCGAAGGTGATAATTGTCGGGTAGTGCTCTCAGGACCTTCAACAAATAGGCCTGGTTCTTCCTTTTATTCAGGTACCCGATAAAGGCCAGGATTTTTTGTTCAGAGTCACTATCCGCAAAACCGCAGCCATCGTAATGCGCTAAAGCCCTGCCATTGGGAACGATATAGATAGGACCGGAATATCCAAAATCCCGGATCGAGTCCAGGGCAGATTGGTTGAGCGCGATTAAAGCGTCGCAGTTTTTAAAGAAATTGGAGAGTACACTGTGTATCGCAAATGTACTAAGGGAATTCTTCAACAAAGGGAAATTTATGGCCTCATTGGTGCCAAAATCCATCGCCTTTGAGGGCAGTACATGAGAAGTATGAACAAAGGGAACTTGATTCATCCGGGACCAAACCTGTCCAATCAATCCCATCAAGGCAGGATCATGGGCATGCACAATATCCGGTTGAAATGCGTCCAGAAATAAGAACAGGTCATGCACCATCCGGGCTGAGAGGTCCGGAATCTGGATCTCTGTGTCTCCCGCGCTGCGGATCCCATATATATTCAACCCATACTCATCCTGATAAAACCTCGTCCGATCAGCCGGGCAGATCATAACCACATCATGTTTTTGAGCGCAGCTCTGGGCTATTTCGTGAGCGACCCTGCCGGCTCCACCCCCCATTCCCGGCCTGAATATGGATGTAAAAACTATTTTCATACTGCTCCTATCGGGACTTACCCAAATCCCTTTATTTTGGCTCTCAGTTCTTAATATCAGAAATCCTGCAAACCGGCCTTTAGTCAATCCCCGGGTGGATACCGGATCCTGATGGGTCCTGGATTGACTCAGGAACCGAGATCCAGCAGGGGATCATACCAAAAATGTAACTGGTAGGTTCCTGCAAATCTGCAGAGATTTCCACAGAGATGTTGAGAGAATAATTGTACCAATTGAGGGATGATTTCGTTAGATATACCTTGCTAAGAAAAGTTCAAGGAGGATCCTGAATCATCTCGTCATCTATGATTCATTTTGAATGACCCCATAACCAGCCCATGCAAACGAAACCAGGCCCAGACCCTGCCAAATCAGATGCAGGACATTGCGCCTCAATTCTGAGTATTATTCAGTGTGTTCAGAGGCAGAGTATAGCAATGACCAAAAGTTGAGGATAAACAATAACCATCAAACCCTGGTTGCTGCGGATCCAAATTTTCTAATTCCGGAGTTAGATCTTTCCCAGCCCTTTTAGAATTCTTTCCGGAGTTAATGGAAATTCATCAAACCAGACCCCGGTTGCATCATGTACTGCCGCTGTAACCGCCGGGGCGAGGGATATAAATGGCATTTCTGCTACTCCCAGGGCACCCCAGGGGCCATTGGGATCCGGGTTCTCAAGGATGATAGATTCCATGACTGGAGGAATATCCTGAACAGTGGGTATTAGATAGGTAGAGAGTTTGTCGGTTTGGACATAACCACCCTCATCAATAAAGTTCTCTGTTAATACATAGCCCAGAGCTTGAACAACCCCACCTTCGATCTGGCCTCGCAGTTGGTCTGGATTGATTGCCCTTCCAACATCATGGGCGGAGTACACTTTCTCGATCTGTATCTGTCCGGTACCCAGATCAACCACCAGTTCCACTGCCTGGGCAACATAACCATAAGCAAAATTGGGGGTTGAGGCACCAGTCTCAGGATCAAATTTTGTAGTCTTGGGTGCCAGGTACTGATAGGTCGAAATCGCCGGTCGTTCCTCATCCTGCCACTTTCCCAGGGCGTCTTTGGCTGCGCCGAAGACGCTGTTCCCGGCCATAAAAGTCATTCGGGAGGCTGAGACGCTTCCAGAATCTTTGGTCTCATCCGTATCAGCAGATATTAATCTTACCTTCTCAATGGGCACTCCCACAGCCTCTGCGGTCATTTGTGTGATGGCTGTATGGGTGCCCTGCCCTACCTCAGCAGCAGCGTGCCTGATGATGACTTCTTCGATCTCTAGATTGCCGTGCAGTTCAACAGTCGCCCAGGCATTTTCTTGATACCCGGCGGAAAAACCAATATTCTTCAATCCACAGGCAAATCCAACCCCTCTTCTTAAATCTCCCGCAGATTGCTGGGAAGGTATTTTTTTCCAGCCATCTTTTTTCTTCTTCCAGAATGACCGCTCCGCGCAACTTTCCAGGACCTCTGCCACATTCACGTTTCCAGGTACCAGGGACTGAACCGAGGAAATCGATGTCTTGGTGAGGGTATTCTTCAGTCGCAGATCTACTGGATCCATATCCAGGACTTCGGCCAATTTGTTAATCTGGCTTTCGGCTGCAAAAGCTCCTTGAGGGCCGCCAAATCCCCGGAAAGCTCCCCCTGGCACTCGATTGGTCGCCACAGCTCGGGTATCAACCTGGATATTTGGAATCTCATAGGGGCCGGTGCAATTGATCGTCGCATTCGCCAGGACTTTATTAGATGTATACATATACGCCCCGCCGTCAGCAGTGACATCAACTTCAGCGGCAATAATTTTTCCATCCCGGGTAGCGGCCCAGCGGGTTTTGATATGGTAGGCATGACGTTTATGATGCCCGATAATGGATTCTTCCCGACTCCAGGTTATCTTCACGGGCCGCAGAATCTCAATTTCTCTCAATTTAAGAATGGCCAATCCCAAAACGATCTGGATTGACAGATCCTCCCGGCCGCCAAAGGCCCCTCCAATGGCTGGATGGATGACCCTGACCTGATCCAGTTCCAAACCCAGGGATCGGGCAATTTGTTTTTGTTCATCATGGGCCCACTGTCCACCAACAGCAACAGTAACGCGCCCCGATTCATCAAAATATGCCATACCCGCCTCAGGCTGTAAAAACGCATGCTCCTGGACTGGTGTATGGTATTCCCCTGCTACAATCACGTCAGCCTGAGAGAATGCTTTTTCAGGATCGCCTTTTCTAATTCGATAGCTTTCGAAGATATTGGTATTTCTATCCGGATGCAGCAGGATTGCTCCCTCTTCAAGCGCTTTTTGGGGATCCAGCAGGACAGGAAGATCCTGGAACTCAACTCGGATCAGGCTGCAGGCTTTCGCTGCGATCTCTTCTGTTTCGGCAATGACTGCCGCTACCTGATCGCCTACAAAACGAACCCGATCGGCATATTTGACTCCCGGATCCCGGACCGCACAGCACCGGTTGATCGGGTATTTGCAAGTCCGTACTGGTTATTGGGCACATCTTTTGCGGTCAGGACTAGCAGCACCCCGTTTAATGCCTGGGCAGCTGTCGTATCAATGGACTTAACGATCGCATGAGGTCTGCCAGCAAAAAGCATCTTCATGATCAATTGGTCAGGTCGGGATAGATCACCTGAATAATCGGCTGTACCAAGGACTTTATCCAGGGCATCTAACCGTTTCTGCGAGGTCCCTATTGTTTTAAACGCCATAATTTCCTGTCCACAACTCAGATATTATTTCTGTAAACGTTTCTTCTCTAACTTGAATATTCTTTTTATCACTGCGATCGAGCAGGCATAGGTCGGGTCCATTCCATAGTAGGATAATGTTCCAGCTCCCAGATTCTTTCCCTTGCTGAGAGGGCGATCCGATGCGTAGTGCAAGATTCCCAGGTCAAAGGGAACCCGATCAAGATTTACGATCTCATCGATCGGATGGCGGTTGGGACGGAACATTTCGTACACTGCTGACAAATAGGGTCCTGCTTCCATTTCGATCCCTGTGTATCCTTCCCGGTAAAAGACATCCATATAGTCAGGATTCTGCAGGAAGGTACCCCTCACGGTAACCGCTTTTTGGTTATCCAGGACCGTGCCGTAGATCAGGTAAGGGCTCACATCTCCGGCCTCAAAGGATCGAGGACAGAGGTAGGTATTCCGGGAATGTTCATCGTGGACCACATAAGGGATCATCACATCCCCGACCACCCCATTTAATGTAGCTGCTTTTCCGATGCTGTAAACCCCCAGGATCCTGCCGGCATTTTCTGCAACTTCCATCAGGATGTTATACGCTGCCAGGCCCAGGGGGTAGTCTATATTCAGGATCAAAGCGTTGCTCTCTTTCAAAAAACCAAGATCCGCCTGATCATCTTTCAGGCGGGGGTCCATACAATCAGGATCCAGAGAGGATAAACGGAGCACTTGTGAATCAACGTCAAAGGAATTTTTACTGTTGATCCTCGAGATGCCGATTTTGCTCTCATGTATGTCCCTGCGCGCGAGAATATCGGCCGTGTTCGGTTCCTGGATGTATTTCTTTAGGGCGTAGTACCAGAAATTTTCCCGGCTGGAGGGAACTTTGTGGGTTTGGATCTGCAACCATTCATCGATCAGCTCGCGCTGGTCAGTATCAACCAGATATTGATTGATCTCTTTTTGGTTCAAAAGTGCAAAACCAGATAATAAATTTGTTACGCTGTGGACATTGCTGGAGATGAAATAGATGGGCTGCTTTGCCAGATCAGGAACTCGTTCACCTATCACTTTCCACCAGGCATTTGTAGCCCTGTTGTACTCGATCAATGATCCATTCAACAATCTGACCTGGAAATATTTTTCCGATTCTTTGATCTCTCTGACACGCTCTACAAAATCCTTTCCACAAATGGACCGCCACCTGGTCAGGTCTCCTTCTGACATCATTAATGCTTCTGCCAGGTTATACCAGGCTGCCGGGTTTTTATGGACCTCAGTAAGGTTGAGATCACCTGGCAGGTGCTGCATCAGGCGATGGAGCTTATTCCATTCGATTTGATATGCTGTCAAGAGGGGAATAACATCATCGATATCCGTTCGACTAGCGATGATACAAGCCAGGGATTTTGAATCAGGGTTGGAAAAACAGCGCCTGCGGCGGGCTTTCCCGTCCACTTGTTTCCAGGACCATACATCACCGATCCCAGCTTCAACAAACACAGCCCCACTCTGGCCCAGGATGATCTCTTTGGTATCCTTGACACACTCAGGCAGCCTTAGCAGGGCATAGATAAACGCGGTCATATCCGGGGCCCGGTCTCGGGCGTGCTGATGCAGCAAGGAATTCATGCCGGCGTGAGCTTCTTCCAGGGATTTGATCTGAACTGCATCGGAGGTCCTTAACAGGGAATAGAATGTCCTCAGATATAGTTCAACTTCTTCTGATGCAGTGTAGGGTACTGTACGTTCCATAAAATCGTTCCTTAGTCCTTATAAACCTCAACATAGGGAGAAAATTCACGGATCAGCAGTTCCCTCTCCTGTCCCATATCCTGCAAAGAATAATTATTATCACTGACATAATTCTGGGATCGAATGGTCTCTGCTTCCAGGATATCGCTAAAACCTTTCGATAGCTTCAAGCCAAACTGGTTGTAGATCCGCGTTACTTCCCTCTGTGGATTATCAACCATATTCTCAAAAAATACTACGCCGTAGCGTTCAGGCGGAAGTTCAGAAAGCGTTTCATGGGGGTAAGAATACCAATGTTTGGCATATTCCTTGACCACATCTGTGAGCGGAAAAGCTTCCCGAGGAGTCCCATAAGCCCTCCAATTGCTGGCCCAAAGATTGATCGAGGAAGGGATCATTTGCTCAGGCGGACGAACAAGATTGATGAATTTTGCATTAGGAAATTCATCCAGCAGGGTTTTGATCGCCGGCGTAAAATCCGGATTCTTGGATAGATATTGAGTATCGGCTGATAAATAAGTATGCCGCTGGATCACTCTCCGATAAAAACCAAACTGCTGCTTGCGTTCTTTTTCGTCGACCAGCTGATCATAATAGATATATCTTTTTACCTTTTCGAAAAAAGGGAAGACCGCAAACAAGTTCATAGATGACCAGGTATGGTAAAAAAGCTGGGAATCCTGTTCATAGGTATACAAACCGGTTTTATGCATCGAATAGATATTATTCATCATCCTGTCAAAAGCTGCCACAGCCTTCTGGATCGGGCTGCCCAGATATTTGCTGATCTTCAAGAGGGAGCGGATGAATTTCCTATGGGTAATAGCGGGTGCGAAATAGATTTCCCAGGCTTTCAGGCAGGTAAACTGTGGATCCTGGAGAAGCAAACGGTGGAAAAATGTCGAACCAGACCGGTAGTTTCCTATGATAAATATCGGGTCTGGGCTCTGATCGCTCTGGAAGGCGGGATAGAAAATTTTATCCAGGAATAATCCCATCCTGATGTAGAGATTCCAGAATGGAAAAACGAAGAATAGAAATACCAGCAAGAACACCCGTTTGATGGATAAATTTGCGGGTGTTCCCTGCGATTTGAAAATACTCAGGTAAAAATCTAATAAATAAGAACGAAGATTAAACGGCATATCAACCCATCTGAATGACTACCCGCCCGGGTTGATCAATCCATTCGATACCAACCATGGGACAAGAATATGTGCTGGTTATTATTTTAGGAGCTTGAATAAATCCCTTGGACGAGTAACTTTATAAATTATTGAATAAACAATCGTGATCACGCCAAAACCGATCATGATCAGAAAAAAGCTTACCACCAACTCTGCGTAAAGATCTGGGGCCCAGGATACACCTCCCTGGATTCCGGAGGGCACCACGACCCAAACTTTGGTCTTATTGGCCTCAACGAGCAGATTTGCGCCTGCGTAGGACATTACAGCAACCACTCCCATTAGCAGGAACCCGATCCCTCTCCAGACAGGATGAACACCCTTTTTCGTATCCTTGACATCCCGTTGATATTGTTGATATCGTCCCATTAGGCACCTTCTTTTATACTTGCTTCCTCAATGGCTTTAACGATTTTATAATATCCGGTACATCTGCACAAGTTACCCGAGATTGCAGTTTTGATTTGCTCCCCGGATGGTCGGGGTACTTCTTCAAGCAGTTTGGCAGCAGACATAATAAATCCTGGAGTGCAGTAGCCGCATTGAACAGCGCCTTCCTCAATAAAACTCTCCTGGACAGGGTGCAGATCATCTGCCCCACCCAGTCCTTCGATAGTGATGATCTCTGCTCGATGCGCCCGGGGTGCTGGTATCAGGCATGACATCACGGCCTGCCCATCCAGGAATACTGTGCAAGCTCCGCATTCCCCTTCCTCGCAACCAACTTTGGATCCCGTCAAGCCAGCTTTTTCACGGATCAAATGCAGCAGGGAGTTTTGGTGTCCGCTTAAAAAACTATACTCTTTTCCGTTTATCTTGCAGACAATAGGAGCAATTCCCTGGACCAGCGGGTCCTCTCCCAAATCAAGCGGAATCCTCTTTGAATTATTATCCAGCCGAATTGGATCGACAGGCAGTCGTTCGCGCAGCTCTTGATTATAAATTTGAAGCAATGCCCGCTCTACCAGAACACCAGTAGTCTGTTTTCGGTATGCCGCCGAGCTCCTGATATCATTAATCGGTTGAGCAGTATTCCTGGCCAGCTCAGCTGCCCGGCTGATTATATCCGGAACCAGCGCTTTGCCGATCAGAAATTTTTCAGCCTCATCAGCAAAGACAATTGTGGGCGCTACCGCGCCAAGTGTGATCCTGGCCTGAGAGATAATCTCTCCCTCAAAATCAAGAACTGCAGCTACGCTTACCAGGGAAATTGCCTGAGCTTTTCTAAGTCCCAATTTCAGATAAGTCCCGACCTGGTTGTTCTTCAATTTTGGAATGATCACTTCCTTGACCAGTTCATCTGGTTTCAGGATATTTTTTCGAACACCGGTATAAAAATCCTTCAATTTTACGGTTCGGAGGACATCTTTCGACTGGATCACTAATTCCGCTTCCAGGGCAAAAAGAGGAACAATTGTGTCGTTGGCAGGTGACGCAGTCACCAGGTTGCCAACCACAGTGCCGGTATTGCGAATCTGGGGAGCCCCGATTTCCCAGCATGCCAGGGCCAACGGTAGGAGCATGCTCCCGGATCAGATCCGAACCCAGGCATTGATTGTGACTTACTCCAGCGCCAATATGGATCCGGTCCTGATCATCGAGTTCTATTTTTGATAAAGCTTCCACGCGGGAAATATCAACCAGGGTCGTGATTTCCGGATGAATACCCTGGTGTATTTCCAGGACAAGATCTGTTCCTCCGGCAATAATCCGGGCCTGGGCACCATATTTCGCCAAAATAGAGAGTATTTGTTCTATTGAAACTGCGTTGATATACTCCTTCCACGTCATGATAGCTCCCTGAAGCTGATCCATTATTCCCTACCAAACAGACCGATCGATCCCCCCATTACGTAAAAATATGATCTCAGCCAGAATACTGAGGGCGATTTCTTCGGGTGTCTCTGCACCAATACGGATTCCGATTGGTGCGTGAATTTTATTCAAGGCCTCTGGATTAACACCAGCACTTAATAATTTTTCCTCGGTAAGTTTCCATCTCCTACGGGAACTTATCACTCCCAGATAGCTGACCGGGGTTGTTAACAAGGCTGGCAATCCATTCAGGTCAACTTCCTGGCTGCGGGTGGCCAGAACTACAGCAGCTCTGGTTGACACCGGATAGATCTTTGGCAAATCCTCAAGTTTGCAGACAAGATATTCATCAGCTCCGGGTATATTCTCAGCTGAGCAGAACTCTGGCCGATCATCACTCAATATAACTTTATAACCAAGCCACTTAGCCAAAAATACAACGGCTCGGCCGACATGTCCGGCACCGACCACAATCAATTCGTTCGGGACCGGCAGTGGATCTATGAACACTTCCAGGGTCCCACCACATATCCCGGGGTCACCCTTGTGCGGATCGATCAGATCATAATTCAGGATCGCCGTCTCGCCTGACAGGATCGCTTTTTTCGCTTCCTCGATCACCCTGGCTTCGACTTCGCCGCCACCTACTGAACCAATAATCGAGCCATCCGAAGATACCAACATTTTACTGCCAGTATTCCTGGGTGTTGAACCGCTGGTTCTAATAATCGTGCACAGCGCTCTGCCCTGACCTCGCTGTGCCAAATCCGCTATGGCGGCAAATATATCATCCATTACAGGTTCAGGATTCCAATAAACTTAAGATCACTGGTAAAAGCTGCTTCTTTCTTGAAACTACTCCCTTTGCAAACCTGGTCCCATCCTGACTGGCCGGATAAGGCAGGTCATCCAAAGAAGGAGGAGGATTGATAAATATCAGTCGACTGGATCCCTGAACCACATCCGTGACCATCAGTACTGTGAAATCGAGGCCCCGGCTGGTCCGCAATCGATCCAGGGCAGACCTTCAGGTCATCCAGGTGTTTGTCAACCTGCAGATGGTCGGTGACCTCAGCCTGGGCGATGCCAAAATTCAATCCGCCCGAGGTATAGGTCTTGGTATCTGAGGAGACGATCTCGTCCGGATCCCGGGTGGATATCCCGGCTCCAGCCTTGATGACAGCTTCGCCAAAACTTTCCAGGGTTTCATCTTTCAAAGGGCTAGTCCCAGAAAAAGCCCAGCGTCCGATCCTCTCCGCAGCCCGCCGATCCCGGTCGGTGGTAGTGGGTGAACTGAAGTATAGTGTATCGGAGAATATACCCGCTAATAATACTCCTGCGATCTCAGGTGGCGCGCTTAATCCAGCCTCCAGGATCCGTTCAGCAATGA
The DNA here is from genome assembly GCA_963716695.1 of uncultured Chloroflexia bacterium. GTDB lineage: Bacteria > Chloroflexota > Anaerolineae > Anaerolineales > UBA11858 > B10-G9. The sequence continues at coordinate 16,677 of CAVQTT010000002.1, read as the reverse complement.
TCGTGCTGGTGCTGCCTACAACTTCGGTAGTAAAACGGATTGGTGCGCCGTGTAAAAGGATTTCCCAACCTGTGGTGATCGATGATTTCCAGCAATTCAGCCTCTTCGAGGGAGCCAACCGCCTGTTCTTGTTCGTTGTGATCAACCAAGATCACCTGGATCCGGGGAGGATTTAAGATATCCCGCTGGCGGGACAATCCTAAATATTGACCGTCGTCTCCCACAACAAAAAAATAGCTCCTTTCCTGCCGCAGAATGCGGTTAACCGCATCCCGGATCCGGATTCCAGCCTTAAATTGGGGGACCCCCGTATCAGCAGCCTCCCGGCAGGGAAGTTCCAGGAGTTCAGCTATACGCATGTCCTGTTTATCCGGGTTTGGGCCAACTTCTTCAGCCAGGAAAGTGAACAGGGTCAATCCGGTGATCAATCCATAGGGAGTACCATTTTCATTGACTATCGCAGCCACCCCGCCTGTCCGGCTGGCGATCTCCCAGGCGTTCCTGAGCGGCTCATCCGGCTTGGCGGAATCCACCCTTCTGGCAACTGCCTCAAATCGTGGTGATACATCGGTCATCAAACACGGCGCATCGATATTTAAACGATCCAACACCCAGGTCGTTTGGGGATTGATCGACCCAGCTCTGGCCGCGGCCGCATTGATCCCGTCCCGTTCTCTCAGCAGCCAGGCATAACCAATCGCCGATGAGATCGAGTCCGTATCTGGATTAACGTGTCCGATCACATAGGTAATATTTTCCATAGCAATTTCCAGTTAAAATCGATGTAATTCGGCAGGCGTTTATACTAAAGCTCACCATATTAACAATTACTAAATTATAACAGATTGGGTTTGGTCTCGCTTTCAGGTAATCTGAGCCAGGATCAACAAAAAAGCCCGGCAAATAGCTCACCGGGCTGGCAGATTTTGTTCCTGGACTAGGATGCCTTTAATTTGCGCCAGATCCGTTCAGGCGTGATCGGGATTTGGTCAACATCTACTCCACAGGCATGATAAACAGCGTTGCCTACAGCCGGTGCGACTCCATCCAGGGGAATTTCAGCCACCGCTTTGACCCCAAAGGGATGGGATGGCTCAAAGGTTTCAACAAAGATCGTTTCGAGTTCTGGCATCTCCTGAGCTTCAAAGATATGATAATCCCAGAAATTGACCTCTCTGGGTTGGCCTTTCTCATCATAGAGCATTTCCTCACTGACAGCATACCCCAAGGCCTGGGTCATCCCGCCTTCAATCTGGCCCGACGCTGTCAGCGGGTTGACGATCACTCCGGCATCAACCGCCATCACCAGGCGCTCGACAATAACCTGGCCAGTTTCAATATCTACACAAACCTCAGCAAACTGAGCTGCAAATGGTGGAGGAGATACGGGCGACATATAGGATCCTACAGCCATAATTTGTTCCTGGTCCTTATGGTGCAGCGAGTGAAGGGCAATATCTTCCAGAGAGACTGCCTGTCCATCACTGGCTACGGCGCAGCGCCCTCCCAGTTCAATTTCCTCTGCCAGGTAACTAGCTCCCTGCTTCCGTTCATTAAGGATCACAGCTGCCCGCTCACATAAGCGCTCTGCGACCTGATTGGCGGCATCCACTACCGCAGCTCCCGAGATATAGGTTGTGCTGGATGCATAAGCGCCTTTATCGAAAGGAGTAAAATCGGTATCCGAGGAGTAGACAATAATATCCTCCAACCCTGTGCCCAGTATCTCAGCTGCCATTTGAGCTAATACGGTATCCGACCCAGTTCCCAGGTCGGTTGCTCCGATCAGGAGATTAAAGGATCCATCATCATTCAGTTTCAGACTCGCCCCACCCATATCCAGGTAAGGTATCGCAGTTCCCTGCATGACCAGGGCAACACCCAATCCTCTTCTTAGGTGGGGTTTTCCGGGAACTTTCTGCCAATTCAGGTCCTTGATCTTCTCATCCCAGCCAATAGCCGCTTTTCCTTTCTGGACACACTCAGCCAGGCCATTGGTCTGGATCATTTCCGGCACAGGCTCCCTTCCCTCGCTCCAGGCTACACTAAAAGGATGAATTTCCCCTGCCTGGAGGGCATTTTTCAACCTGAACTCCAGGGGATCTAATCCCAGGGACCGGGCGATCTTCTCCATCTGGCGTTCAACCGGCCAATATCCCTGGGGAACACCATATCCCCGGTACGCTCCCGAAGGAGGTGTATTGGTATAAACTATGTCTGCGTAATATCGAATATTTGGACTTTCTCGATAGGATCCGCTGCCAACATAAAGTGCCATAGCCTTGGTTGTGTTTCCGGTGACAGTCAGAGCGTGGGCGCCGTTAGCCCCGGTATCGCTCAAGGCATACATAGCATTCGCCGTCAGGGTGCCGTCATTCTTAACTCCGGTTTTCAATTTGATCCGCATTGGATGGCGAGATCTGGCTGAAGTGAATTCCTCTTCCCGGGTGTACACAAACTGGACTGGCCTGCCGGTGGCAATTGTCAGGTGGGCTGCCACATCTTCGATGAGCATTTCCTGTTTTCCCCCAAAACCACCCCCGATGCGGGGTTTTATCACCCGGATCCTTTTAATGGGTAATCCCAGCACCGGAGCGATCATCCTTCTGACGTGGAAAGGCACCTGGGTGCTGGTCCGGATCACCAAGCGGTCATCTTCATCCCAATAGGTGATCACAGCATGAGGTTCAATATGAGACTGCTGGACCTTGGGAACTTCATACTCAGCCTCAAATATGTGATCAGCTTCCAAAAATCCTTTTTCGACATCACCGATATCAATTCTGATCTCAGCTGCCAGGTTGCGGGATGGATCTGATTCTGCAAAGGGTACGTAATCATCCTGATCATGAATGACAACTGCACCCGGCTTCATTGCCTCCCGGGTATCCAGAATGGCATCCAGCAGATCATACTCCACCTGGATGGCTTCTACAGCACGGGCAGCGATCTCTTCCGTCTCTGCAGCTACAAAGGCCACCCGATCTCCCACAAAACGAACTTTATTATCAAGCGAATAACAATCCAGAGGTCCAGGAATCGGGTCTGATTGCCCGGCAGTTGAATAAGGAACCCGGGGCAGGTCCTGATAAGTCAATACTGCAGCTACTCCCGGTATTTCCAGGGCTTTTTTTGTGTTGATCGCCGTGATGCGAGCATGGGCATGCGGGCTGAAAAGGACCTTTGCGTAGAGCATATCCCGTCTCTCAAAATCCACCGCAAAAGCTGGTTTTCCCTGAACGAGTTTCAAGGCATCCACTTTGGGTTTGGGTTTTCCAACCTGGCTCCAGGTATCAGGGGCAGGACTGACTTTGAGATGGGTGATCACCCTTTTTGCAGTTAAGGTATTTCCCTCAACCTGGATAGATTTGGTTAGAGGTAGGCTGTCATCCAGATTTGATCCCAGCCACCCGGGAGGGACCTGAATAGGATCTTCCAGGTCTGGAACTTCCTCACCCCTCATCCTGGCTGCTGCCCTGAGGACCGCTTCAACAGGTTTTTTATAACCGGTGCAGCGGCACAGGACACCCGAGAGTGAATCCCTGACCTGAAATTCATCCGGGATGGGTTCGCGGGTCAGCAATTCTTTAGCGGCCATGATCTGGGCAGGAGTGCAGTATCCACATTGGATCGCCCCAGTTTTTACGAACTCCTGCTGCAGGATATGCAAACCCCCGGTCTTATTCCAGCCCTGATCAGGATGTTCTCCCAAGATCTCAATGGTTTCTATTTTATGGCCGTCAGCTTGGGCAGCCAACAACATATAGGAATTTACAGGTTTACCATCCAGCAAGACAGTGTCTGCCCCGGTTTTTCCATGTTCATCGCCAAACTTGACGCTGCTGTAACCCAATCTTCTCAGAATGTCATATAATCTTTCGCCCGGCTGGACCTGGAGGTGGTAGATCTGGTCATTAATCGTGAGTTCAATATCCAACATGGTTATCTATCCTTGATCGATTTCCTTCAAACAGCGCTTCACCAGGACCGCTGCGGTATCTGAACGATAAGCTGCACTGGCCCATTGATCTTCAGCTTCCGAATAAGCATCCCGGGCAGCAGAATCTGCACCCATTCCATCTGGTCCATCAAATACCATGATGGGTTGGTCGCCATAACCAGCCAGAACTACCCTGGTTCTGCCTGAAGGCCATTTGCTAACTGCAGCAGCGATGACCGGCAGATCAGCCGGGGATCGGGCGGCAAAATCATAGGCACAGGCAATATTGACCGGCACAATGATCTCTGTGATCAATTTTCCAGCCAATAATTGCTCGCGAAGTGGTAATAGATCTCCCCATGGGTGACGCTCAGATTCCTGATCCTTTCCCTCAAGCACAATTACTGGGTCCAAAGCCAGCAGCACAGCTGAGATTGCAGAGCGTCCATTTCCAGCAACCAGAGCCCCGGCAAGGGTAGCAACCTGGCGGCGATTGAAATTTTCCTGCTGCTGGATGGCTTTTTTCATTACCAGTGGTGTGGGATCAAAATCCAGGATGGTTTGCAGCGTAGCAGATCCTCCCAGGTGGAGAGATTTTCCTTTGATCTTGAGCGTTCCCAGATCGAGGTTCTGAAGGTCTACAACTGCCAACGGACCAACAGCAGCAACTTGATTGAGATACAGCCCTCCGCCGATCACAACTGTCCGTGGTTCTGGGCGTGATAGTAACGCCAGGGCATCTTCTCGGGTATGCGGGCGGTGATATTCTATGATCATTTTTCCCTCGGTCAAACCACCCTGGAAGGGGCTGTGATCTGCTGCAGCGTACCCTCCAGGGTCGTTAAACTTATGTATTCCTTATGCAAAAGTATCGATCAATAGTTTTACATTCCCGCCGACGGGATAAAGGATCGGTGTCGTGCAGCCATTCTGACGATAACGTTCGACCTTTGCTCGGGCGACATCCGGAGTGCCTGAAGCAGTGATCCGGTTGATCAATTCATCGGTGACCAGGTGTTTGGCAGCCTGGATCTGTTCATGAGTGGCCGGCCAACCCAGGATGGACTGGATCTCAGCCACTACATCCGAGGACACACCTGATGCCATGGCGATATGGGGCTGCTGGGCCAGGTATTGGGTCAGCAGTTCCCGGCTGGAATCCATGGCCCGATCATAGTCCTCATCGACGGAGCAAACAACCAGCTGGGGGCGATCGATATCGTCCAGGGTCTTGCCCGCTCGCTTGGCACCAATCTCAATATTCTCCAGCGCCATATCATTGTATTCTACAGGAACACAATAATTCATTACTACGCCATCGCAGATCTCTCCAGCAAGCTGGAGCATCTTTGGACCTGTAGCGCCGATCATGATCGGTACATTCCGGGGATTCGTGTTCCCATGAACAACATCCAATTCGATTCCCTTAACCTGAATAAATTCACCCTCGAAGGTCACATTCTCCATATTTAATAGTCGACGCATTACCTCGACCGTCTCACGCATAGCATTTAAAGGACTCTTGCGGTCGATGCCCACATTTTCTGCCAGCGGATCCCACCAGGCGCCGATTCCACAGATCATCCGGTCCGGAGCGAGGTCATCGAGAGTGAGAAATGTGGAAGCCAGCAAACCGATATTCCGGGTCCAGTTATTAATCACACCCGAACCAATTTTGATCTTCTCGGTTACAGCAGCATAGGCCGCCATGGGTACGATCGCATCCCTGACCAGGCGTGATTCCGCCTGCCAAACGGCATCAAATCCTTTTTCTTCAGCGTATCGAACATAATCCAGTCCTTCCCGCAGATCATGGGCATCCTGTAGATATAGTGCAGCAGGTTTTGACATTTTTTCCTCCATAGAATGAAATATTTATTGGTTAATCTACAATTTTCAGGTCAGCATTGATCAAGGCCAGGTCTTCTGGTTCATCCAGATCCAGCTCCAGGGAGGGAAGTTCACAGATCTCCAACCTGGCACCAATGGCCCTTGCGCTCTCGATATGTTTTTCAAATGAGCCTTCACCATACTTAAACTCGATCAAATCCGGCGGGCAGAGAAAAAGGGCATTGGTTCCCTCTCTCTTCCGGTCCGGGGCAATCACAACGACCGGCGGGTTATCTCTGAATTTTAGGATCTGCTTGATATCCTCTGCGTCCAATTTCGGCAAATCGGCAGGGATGATCAGAACTCCGCAGGTTTCATATGTTTTAGCAATTTCGACAGCCCTGGTGAGAGCTGTATTGAGACCGGGAGTACCATATTCCTGCACTGTCCTGGCGCCCAGATCCCGCGCCAGGGCCAGGGCTTCTTTATCCCTGCTGATCACCAGGATATTTTCGATTTCCTGTATCCCCTTCAGCACTTTGATCGAGTGTTCCAACAAATTATGATTCAGGTCCGCTCTTTCCTCGGGTGAGATCACTTTCGCCAGACGAGACTTTCCTCTTCGTAATGGTTTGACAGGGATTATCGCCCAAACCGCCATTAAAGCCTCTCCTTGATAATTTTTCTCCCAAAATCGATCACTTCCCGGGCCAATCGGACCCGATCCTGGCGGGTATTCATCCAGCTATCGGTCAAAAGGAGCTCAACCCCCGGATCGGCAAGACGAATATTGGCTGCCTGGTCCTCATCTGTCTGATCCATTACAAACCCATTCAGAATTTCCCGATAGTGCTCCGCAACAGCTGCAGCGGATGGAGTTATCCCCATTTCTTGATACATCTTGGCTGCTGGGCCTTTAACGGCCGCTCCTCCAATGATCGGGGAGACCGCCAGAACGGTTTTAGCAAGCAGCTCCTTCCGGATGCCCGGTATTGCCAGGATCGGGCTGATGCTAACCCAGGGATTCGAGGGACAGATAATAACCAGATCTGCAGCTCGGATCGATCCCAGGACTCCTGGTGCCGGGACAGCCTGGGTGGAATCCTGATATTCAAATCCTATCACACCTGGTCGGCAAGCCAGTTTAACAAAATAATCCTGGAACGGCAGGTCTCCCTCATCAGTCTTGACGATGGTTGGGACCAAATCATCACTCATTGGAATCACATTCGCTCTGATACCCCAGGTCCTACAAAAAGATCTTGTGATCTCGGATAAAACTTCTCCGGCTCGAAGGCGGCGAGATCTCTCAAGGTGCACAGCCAGGTCTTTATTGCCGAGCCGAAACCAATCTGGCCCTCCAAGATGACTGATCTCTGAGATCGTCTCCCAGCTATCTTCCCTCCGACCCCAACCCGTATTAGGATTTTCGATCTCGGCCAGATTGTAACAAACCGTATCCAGGTCAGGACTGATATGCAGACCAAATAGGGAAAAATCATCCCCTGTATTTACAACCAGGGTAAGCTCCTGCGCGGGATCGATCCGATTCAATCCATCCGCAAGTTTGGCACCTCCCACACCCCCTGCCAGAGCCACTATTTTCATATCAGTAAAATCTCCTCTCGGGTCTCTGCAACTCCATTCCAAGTGATCTTATTCATCAGCATTTTCATCCTATTCAATAAGATTGACTGCCCCTCAACGAAAGAGGTCAGCCTCCTCGTCCCTCGGCAGCTCCGAAAACTTACCCTCTCTGCCAGGATATGGAAAACCCCGGACATGGACTGCAGGAAACCCTTCAGCTGCCTGACCCATGATTAAGGATGCCCCGGCAGCAAGTTCGTCGACCGCGGCAACTTGAGTGACCTGGAGCTGATAACCAAACAGATCCTCACCTCCCCGCAGGTCCACAATTCCAGGCAAACCGGCAAAACCGATCGAGATACCTACGATGCCGTTCCTCCAGGCCCTGCCGTGGGAATCAATAATCAGCACTCCGATTTCAACTCCCTGTGAGTCCTGAAAGAAACCCCGTAAGTTCCTCGCTGAGAGATCAGGATCTTCGGGAAGGAGCAGGACTATTTCGTCAGCGCCCGCAGCGACATTGGACCGATCTATTCCAGCATTGGCGCAGACAAAACCCCGGTTATGCTCAACGATGATCAATCCCCGCCGGCAGCGCAGTATCTGTTTGCTCTCCCCTAAAATCACCTGAACCAGACGGGGATCTTTTTCGCTCTCGAGGGCAAGCTCCTCAGCCTCCGGAGTGGGATGAACATCAGCAAGATCCACCAGCCGGCCTTCTGCCTTGGAAACGATTTTCTGGGCGAGGACCAGTACATCTCCATCAGTAAGGGTGATGTTATTCTCACCGAGGGATTTTTCAAGCATGATTCCCAGATCATCACCCGGTCCCACCAGGGGTATTCCAGCCAGAGCAGTTAATGTCAGGGTCCGGTTTTCCATTGGTCCAATCTGTTTATGAGCCAACAATTTTTACGCTGGCATGTTTAATATCGTTGTATTTGTTCAAATAGACCAGGACAGCGGTTAGACCTTCCAGGGTAATGGCAATATCCAGATCTCCGACGTAAAAAGCGTTCATACCCGCACCCCGGATGATCTCGGCAACCTGGTCCGCATCCTGCTTCCGGTCAGCGCAAACCAGAACATCGCTGTCCAGCTCCTTCTCAAGATCTTTGAGCGCACTGGCTGGAATGTTTTGAAAAGCTGCCACAACCGGCACATTCTCACCCAGTAAATTCTGGGCCAGGCGGGCTGCCGAGGGTGGGTCCGGGGGCCGGGGATTGGGGAATTTAATTCGGGCAGTAGCATCAACCAGGATCTTTCCCTGCAGGTCGTCCTTCAATCCCTCTAAAGCTGACTGGTGAGCACTGGCAACCACCGTCAAGACGTTTATATCCGCTGCTCGAGCAGCCGCCGCGTTTTCCATTCCTGTGATCAGCTCCTGACCCAGGATCTGATTAAGTTCGGCAGTGACACTAAGGGCTTTCTCTTTTTGCCGGGAGCCGATGATAACCTGGTAGCCATTGGTTGCCCAGCGGAGCGCCAAACCTGTTCCTTCATTCCCGGTACCACCCAGGATCGCAATACATGGTTTTTTTGTCATACTAATCTCCTGATATTTTTCTATTTATGCCCGGATCAGGCATATCTTCCAACAAACCCTTCATATCTCTTCCAGATCTCCGGAGCGAGAGCGCGAGCTTCTGCAGCGATCTTTTCTTCATCCAGCGTTAAGAGCTGGCGGTCTTTCATCAAGAATTTTCCATCGACCATGGTGGAGTTGATCATGCTTTCCTGCATGCCGAATATTATCTGCCAGGGAAGATTACCTGCATTCAGCGGAGTATAAGGGTGGTAGTCAACAAAAATCAAATCTGCCGCAGCTCCCTTTTGGATCTGGCCCAACTTAACTGCTGGCAGATACAAGTTTGCGAGAGCAGCGTTGTTATAAATACCCATTTGGACTATATCCATCGCACTCATGCGCCGGGGGTCCAGGTGGTGGACTTTATGAAGGAAGTAAGCAGTTTTCCATTCTTCCCACATGGCGTGATAAAAACCATCAGTGCCAATCCCGACCTTAATTCCCAGTCGGAGAAAATCCTCGATAGAGGCGACTCCCACTGCGTTGTTCATATTTGAGCGCGCTTGATGGGTTAACCAGGTTCCTGATTCTGCCAGCAGCACAGCTTCTGCCTGGTCAATATGAACACCATGGGCAACAATCGTCTTTGGACCCAAAATATCAAATTTCTTCAGCCTGTCTACAACCCGGGTCCCTCCCCGTTTGAGGCTGTCATATTCATCTGCCTGGTGTTCACCCACGTGAATGTGGAACCCGGTTTCAGCACCGATTGCATCCCGGCAGGCTTGAAGGGTCTGATCTTCCAGAGTTAGACTGGCGTGCAAACCAAAGGCCGCTGCCAACCGATCATGCTGGGCAGCTTTTTTGATCATCCTGACATTCTCTTTAATTCCGGCCTTTGCTCCTTCCGGACCATTGCGATCAGTGACTTCATAACACAACACTCCCCGCAGGCCAGCCTCCAACAGCACATCTCCTATCACATCCAGGGAGCCATCAATAAAATTCGGCGAGGCGTGATGATCGAACAAGGTAGTGGTCCCATTTTTTATGGCATCAACAGCAAAAACCAGGGCAGAGTACCTGACTCCATCCTCATCCAGGGCCATGTCCAGCGGCCACCAGAGTTTTTCCAGGATCTGCGGAAAATCTTTTGGTGCGTCCCCCGGGATGCCCATGCCCCGGGCAAAAGCACCATAAAAATGAGTATGGGCGCAAATATTCCCGGGCATAAGGTACTGGCCCCGGGCATCCACTATCTCTTGGTCAGGGTATTTGGTTTCCAGATCCGGACCCAGGTCCTCGATCAAACCATCCTTGATATACAGGGATGAATTTTCAATAATCTGGTTCTCATCCTCCCAGGTGATCAAGTGGGCATTTTTAATGATCATGATTTTCTCTCCTTAAGTACAAATGAATTCCAACTCAACTAGGCATCTACTGATTATCCTCTCCCATTTACAAAATCCTCCTGGTAAGTATTTTCCAGGGCGCCGGGCAGGTGATCTCTCACCCATTCGATGGCCGTTCTGCCATCCAGGTTCAGGGTATCCCGGGCCAGGCAGGCCAAAAACGTCCCGGTCCTTCCAATTCCTGCCAGGCAGTGCACAGCGATGTTCTTTCCACTTCGGGCGGCCTCGGCAATCTCGAGCAGAGCGGAATTCCAGCTCTCCATGTCAGCCGGTATCCCAAAATCCGGGACAGGTAAATGGAGAACCTCGAGCCCCTGCTTTCGATAGAAATCCGGAAGATCTTTTTGGGCAAATACCAGGTACTCCTGCGGTTCTGTTAATACCAGGACCAGATCGATCTTGTGATCCTGAAAGAATCCCCAGACTCCTGACCGATCAAATTTACTGAAAGGCATCGGACTGCGGTAGATCTTTCCCTCAAATCCAAAAGGAAGTTCAATCAACATATTTCACTGACTTTGGTGAATTAAATAAAAAAATCACAGGCAAGTAAGCTGTGATACACCTATACAAGGTATTTTTTCCGTTCTGGGGATAGCTGCTGGTCGTTCCTTTGATCAAGGACACGTTGAAAGATTTACATATTCTCATGGGATCGGCGACACCTGCTCAAAAGGACGGTAGCACTTTTCGTCTGGGATTTCCCGACGCCGCTGGAGTGGTTGATAACCTCCATCGACCACCGATCCGCGTTTATTTGATTGTACCATGATGCTTACCCAAGAGGGGGTTCAGACCTGTCCCCCACTCCTACCAGGTCACCAAGATCATAGATCCCCCTGGGCTTTTGCTTTTATCTGCCTTGCCAGCCAATCCTGGTCAACCGGGATAGTTTTCATGCGAATTCCAGTAGCATTATATACAGCGTTGATAATTGCCGGAGGAACAGGCATGGTGGAGATCTCGCCCACTCCCTTGCCGCCATAAGGACCATCTGGAGTTGGATCTTCGACAATGATCACCTGGATCTCATCTGGAACATGGTGGATCGAAGGCATTCTGTAGCGTGAGAGATAGTCAGTGAAGATCTGGCCTTCCTCCACGATAAATTCCTCTGTCAGGGCATGACCAATTCCCATGATCAAACCACCTTCTACCTGCCCCTGCAAACCAAGCGGGTTGATAGCCCTTCCCACATCGGTTGCACCGACCGCTTTGGTGACCCGAACCTCCCCGGTTTCGAGATCAACTTCAACTTCGATAGCCTGGGCTGCAAATGAATAGGCGAAGTGTTTATCCCCTGGTTCACCAAGAGGTGTAGTTGGAGGGGATTGATAATCATAGATCAACTTGGGAGGTTGGCCTTCTGCGCGCATGATCTCACCGACCTCGGCGAAGCTCAGCTCGGATCCATTCACTTCAACCCTGCCCCCGTTAATGCGGATATCATCAGGGTCCTGGTTGAATTTTTCAGAAAGCGTGGAAAGAATTCGATGTTTGAGGGTTTTTGCAGCCAGGCGGGCTGCATTACCAGAGATATAGGTCTGCCGCGAACCAGTGGTAGGTCCGCCGTCTGGGGTTAGATCTGTATCAGACAGATATACCTGGACCTGATCGATCGGCAGGCCAAGTTCCTGGGCTGTTACCATTTGCAGCACGGTCACCAAACCCTGGCCGATCTCAGCGGAGGAAATCCGGGTTTCTACTATTCCATCTGGCAGGATCTCGATCTCGGCCGAAGCATTATCAGGTGCCCCTTCACCCAGGCCGGTATTCTTAAATGTGACAGTAAATCCCCAGGAACGCCTTTTAGAGGGTTTTCCATCTACGGGATAAGATTTAAAGGGATCTTTGCCGGCAGTATATTTCAGCACAGCCTGATGAGTTTTGTCGATGCATTCCAATAATCCAACACTTTCGGTAAGCATCTGCCCGGTATTGGTGATCGTGCCAGTCTTGAGTGCGTTCATCTTCCGCAATTCAACCCGATCCAGATCCAATTCCTCGGCTACCCGGTCCATCAAACATTCGATCGCAAAAGCTGCTTGAAGCGCTCCAAAACCGCGGAAAGCTCCAGCGGGAGGATTATTGGTGTACATGGCATAACAATCGATCTTTACGTTGGGCACGACATAGGGACCTGTGGAGTGTGTGGTCGCCCGGCCCATAACCTTAGCGCCCAGAGAAGCATAGGCTCCTGTATCCCCATATAACTCTGTTTGGGCAGCGGTCAACATCCCACTGCGTTTTAATCCCAGCTTGACATTGATCTGGGTGGCATGACGCTTGGGATGGACCAGCAAACTCTCATGGCGATCGTAAAGGATTTTGACCGGTTTTCCTGTCACTTGGGCCAGCAAAGCAGCATGGATCTGACCCACAATATCCTCTTTACCCCCAAATCCGCCCCCGATCAATGGACCTCTCACCCGAATTTTTTCGATCGGCATGTCCAGGGCGGCCGCAACCTGGTCGCGATCTGCATAGGGTATTTGAGAGCCAACGAAGATCTCGATCTGGTCATTTTCCAGAGGTCTGGCGATACTGCATTCGGGTTCCATAAAAGCATGTTCATAGGATGGAGTGTAATAGGTATCCTCGATGATCACATCTGCTTCTTGAAAACCTTTTTCGATATCGCCTTTATTGACTTTAATATGCTTCAATAAATTTCCGGTCTTATGAACTTGTGGTGCGTCTTCCAGCTTTGCCTCTACGGCGTTGGTGACGATCGGAAGGGGTTCGATCTCAAATTCGATCAATTGGAGAGCTTCCCGGGCGATCTCCAGACTATCAGCCGCTATGACTGCCAGGGCATCACCCACATACCGCACATGATCACCCACCGCGATCAGGGCTGGCCAATCCTGGACGATCAACCCGTGATTGACTCTGCCGGGGATATCCTGGGCCGTTATCACAGCCCTGACGCCGTTATACTTACTTGCCTGGGATATATCCAACTTTTTCAATACACCATGGGGTATTCCTGCCCGTAATGTGGCCCCATGCAACATCTCTGGGAAGCTGATGTCATCTGTATAAATGGCATCGCCAGTGACTTTCTTGATTGCCTCAGGACGGGGAACTACCTGGCCGACAACATCCAGATCCCCTCCAAAATCAAATTTGGGATACTCGATATCTTTCCCATGGTTGATCTTGTCCGCCGCGGCGTGGATGGCATTGGTGATCATCGGATAAGTCCCACAGCGGCATAATGTGTCGTTTAAAGCGTATTCAATATCCTTATTAGAAGGATCCGGAATCTGTTTTAGCAGTGCGGCTGCAGTCAGGATCTGCCCAGGTGTGCAAAAACCACACTGGACGGCTCCATGTTTGACAAAGGCTTCCTGGAGCGGATGAAGTACTTCTCCCTCGGCCAAGCCTTCTATCGTCACCACTTTTTTTCCATTAGCTTTCAGGGCTGGATAATTGCAGGATAGAATTGGTTCACCATCAACCAGAACTGTGCAAACTCCACATTCCGATTCTTCACAGCTGATCTTCGTACCGGTTAATCCCAACCTGTACCGCAGCACATCTGCCAGCATTTCTGTCGCAGTTATTTCCAGGTTATGCTCCAAATCGTTAACGAAAAGATTAATTTTTGGCATAATGTTTCTCCCTGCTCAACCTTTTAAGAAACAGCTCTTTTAGCTGCCTTATCTAATACTTCCCTCAGCAAGACCGGCAGCAGCTGCTGGCGGTACTGCTGGGTGGCGCGGTGGGGGCTGGTCCTTAAACTGACTTCACCCTCCAGGATGCTGAGAGCTTGATCAAAATCAGACCCCTGCCAGGATTTTCCTGATAAATAATCCTCCGTATTTCTGGCCCGGAATGGCTTGGGCCCAGCCGGGCCGCAGGATATCCGGATCCCAGCGATGTGATCATTCTGATCCAATTTGATCCAGGCGGCCATATTCAGGATCGCGATCGCCACGCCCTGGGGACGCATGATCCGGTGGAATGCTGATCCTTCCCGATCTTGCCTGGTATTAAATCGGAAGCTGGTAACGATTTCCTGGCTGCGGTCGAAATTCACCTTCCCGGGACCTGAAAATATATCCAGCAACGGCAACCAGCGACTGCCGGAAGTAGAGCTGATCTGGACCTCGGTATCAAGAGCCAGGAGGGAAATAGTGCCATCCCCCGCAGGCAAAGCATGGGAAATATTTCCTCCAATAGTTGCCACATTCCTGACCTGGGGACCCCCGATCAAACCACATCCTTCAACTACACAGTGGGCTTGATCCTTCATCACCGGACTATGGACAATGGTTTTATGAGTTACGGCCGCTCCCAGATGAACACGATCACCCTGAATAGCGATCTGGCGCATCTCAGAAATGCCTGATACATCGATCAATGTACTGACTGGATCATGTCGTCCCTGCCTGAGATCCAGAAGCAGATCTGTGCCCCCGGCAATGATCACAGCCTCACCCTTGGAACCAGTCAGCTGGATCAAGGCATCCTCGATTGTAGTAGGTTGAAGATATTCCTGATAAAAACTCATTGACACCTCGGTTTCGCTGGATAGACCGATATTTTCGATTAAGCTTCCTTCAAGTGGGTGTGATATCTCTGAAAAACCACTCGCAAGGATCAACAATTTAGTTCTATTTTGAGAGAATTATTATACCTGAGTATAGACCTTGGCCAGCTGATTTCCACAATTCTGATATTGCTCTATCATATCGATCCCAGAAACCCCAGATCCAGAGCAGTTCCCAGCATGGCAGAGCTGCGGTAAAATCTAGCCTGTATGCAGTTCAGGAAAGACAATATTGAAGGAGTTATCCATGTCCGATCACCGAGAATCTGCCCTGTCCTACGCCCAGGAGCATCACCCTGATTTTCTGGAAAAAATGAAAGAGATCATCGCAATTCCATCTGTTTCAACAGATCCGGAACGAGCGGGAGATATTAAGAGAGCAGCTAAATGGCTGAAAGAGGAATTATCCGCTTTGGGCATGACCAGGGTGGAAATATTTGAAACTCCCCGGCATCCAATTGTATTCGCTGAAAACCTTTCCGCCGGGAAAGATGCGCCAACCGCCTTGATCTACGGCCATTATGACGTTCAGCCGGAAGATCCCCTGGACGAGTGGGTTTCCGATCCTTTCACTGCCAAAATTGAGGGTGAGAATTTATTTGCCCGGGGTTCAACCGATATGAAAGGGCAAATCATTGCCTGTTTCAGCGCCCTGGAATCAATCCGAAAGACCGGTGACCTGCCGCTGAACATCAAGTTTCTGATCGAAGGAGAAGAAGAGATCGGCGGCTCATACCTGGAAGTCTTCATCAAGGAGAACAAAGAGCTGCTGGCTTGCGATTTCTTTCTGAATCCTGATACAGGTATGATCGCTCCTGATTTTCCGACCATCACTTACGCCCTGCGGGGTATATCGTACTTTGAATTAAGGATCCAGGGAGCTAATCAAGACCTGCACTCCGGATCTTTTGGAGGTGCAGTTCATAATCCCGCCCAGGTTATGGCGGATGTAATCTCAGGCATGCATGATGACCAGGGCCGGGTAACGCTGCCTGGGTTTTATGATAAGGTCTTGCCCCTGGGACAGGAAGAAAGGGATGAGTTCAAGCGATTGCCGCTCAACGAGGAATTTTATCTGAAACAAACCGGTGTGAAAAACTCTGGGGAGAAGCAGGCTATACTGCATTTGAGCGGATCGGCGCCCGACCCACCCTGAAGATGAACGGCATATATTCTGGATTTATAGGAGAAGGACAAAAAACTGTCCTGCCCGCCTATGCCATGGCCAAGATCTCCACCCGACTGGTCGCAGACCAGAACCCGCATGAAGTATATGACCAGTTTAGTGCCTACCTCAAACAGAATGTTCCCGATACAGTCACCTGGACTCTCAAAAAGATGGCAGCTGATCATCCTTCACAAAGTGATCGAAAATCCAAGTGGATTGAATCTTATGTCAGAAGCCGCGGAAAAGCTACCTGGGGTGTAAAGCCACTTTATTTGCGGATAGGAGGAGTGTTCCGGTCGTTGTTCATATCCAGCAAAATCTGGGTGTTGATGTAGTAAATATCGGCTACAGTCTTCCCAGCGACAATATGCACGGTCCCAATGAAAAAATCCATCTACCAACCTTTAAGAAGGGTATTGAAGCCTTGATCCATTTCTTCTTCAATCTATAACTTATGAGTGAAAAACCAATCAGCAAAACCAAGCTTCCCAATTATGGCGGGCAGGCAGTCATAGAAGGCGTGATGATGCGCGGGAGGAAATACGCGGCCATCGCCATGCGGACCCCTCAGGGTGATATCAGCATCCAGACTGAAAAACTGAACAAGATCTACCAGAGCTGGATCATGAAGATTCCCTTTTTACGGGGTTT
>CAVQTT010000001.1:0-262081 GCA_963716695.1 uncultured Chloroflexia bacterium | reverse complement strand
CCGCCCGAAGAACGTTTGCCTGTTGTTACCCATGTCAGCGCCTATGACCCTGCTCTGATCCAGAAGGCCATCTGGCGCGAAATGGAGCGCGGAGGACAGGTCTTTTTTGTCCACAACCGGGTCAAAACCATCGATGCAGTCAAGGCCCACCTCTCCAACCTGGTCCCGGAAGCTAAGATCGGTATCGCTCACGGCCAGATGAATGAGCGCGACCTGGAGGAGCGCATGTGGGAATTCACCCAGGGTGAGATCGATGTCCTGCTCTCAACCTCGATCATCGAGTCCGGACTGGATATCCCAAATGCAAATACATTGATCGTTGACCGGGCTGATACCTTTGGCCTTTCCCAACTTTACCAATTGCGGGGCCGGGTCGGGCGGGGAGCCCAACGGGCCTATGCCTATTTCTTCAAGACCAGGCAGGGCACACCAACCCTGGAAGGACGCCTCAGGTTGGAAACCATTGCCGAACATACCGACCTGGGTGCAGGCTATTCGATCGCAATGCGGGATCTGGAGATCCGCGGTTCGGGAGATATCCTGGGAGTCCGCCAATCGGGATACATCGCCTCGGTGGGATTCCATCTGTATACCCGCCTATTGGCGGATGCCGTCCAACAGCTTAAAACTGAAGATGGAAAACAGGCTGAGCAGCTGCCATTTCAGATCCTTCGGCCCCTGGTGAAGATCGATCTGCCTCTGCCGGTGGGAATTCCAGAGCAATACATTCCTGATCGGTCCGTGCGATTGAGTTTATACCGCCGGGGGGCCGCCATACTTCATCAGCGGGAGATCGAAGAACTGCGGAGTGAGTTAAAAGACCGATTTGGCCCTCTCCCTGACAATGTCCAGAATCTGCTGACCCAGCTGGAAATCAAGCTGTTGGCCGAAAAGGCTGGTTTGGAGAGCATCTCAGTCCAGAAAAAACAGCTCATCCTCGGCTACCCGGATGGTAAAGCCCTTCCCCAGCCCTGGGAATTTGAGCTCAAAGTTCGATTCGGGGAATCCTCTGTCTGGCTGCCGCTTTTTATTGGACAGGATGACTGGCTGAAAAAACTGCAAGGAGTTCTGGAAGCTTTGCTGGCCTATTAGGGGAGCGATAACCGCCAGCTGGGCTTTGACAAGCATAGAACCCAACGGTATAATTGACGCTTGTCAAAAATGATTTGAACGTGGAGAGTGTTTTATGGCGAACGAAGAACTGAAGACGCCTGAAACAATTGAAGACTTGGAACCTAAGATGAAGGTTATGGGAAAGGTCCTGAAGACTTCCCTGGCGGGTGCGATTGTTGATGTTGGTGTCGGTGTACCAGGAGTTGTGCATATTTCCAAGATCCAAAAGGAATCAGTGACCCGGGTTTCTGATGTTTTAAAGGAAGGCCAGGAAGTTGAGGTCTGGATCCAGCGGGTTGATCCAGAGACCAAAAAGATCGAATTAACCATGCTGGAACCCTCAGGGATCGATTGGCAAGAGATCCATCCGGATATGGAACTGGTTGGTAAAGTCACCCGGATCGAAAAATATGGTGTATTTGTAGATATTGAGGCTGAACGGCCTGGGCTGGTGCATATCAGCGAGATGGCTCATGGCTACGTCCGGACACCAACCGATATCGTCCAGAAGGGTGATGAGGTGAACGTCAAGGTGCTCAAGGTCAACAAAAGAAAAAAGCAGATCAAATTGAGCATGAAGGCTCTTGAGGAACCTCCGCTGAGCTCCTTTGAGATCGAGGAAGATAACGACGAAAAAAGGGAAGTCACCCCTACCGCTTTTGAGGCTGCTATTCGCAAAGCTATGGAATCCAGCAGTGCAGACAAAGAACTCAAAAACCTGATCTCGGAGATCGAAAAATAAATTTTCTTTTGAAAGGAGAAATTTGAAAGGCTGCTGAACCTGGCGGCCTTTTTGTTTTAATGATTGATCCGAACATTTTTATCAATTCTTGACTAATTTCCGAAAATCTAAGCTTCGCTCTCCGCTCTTGATATAATCTGTCACACAGGTCTGTTTTCCTGGATACAGTTTGGTTTTTTAAACGGTCTTCAACCAGCTCTTTCAAGGAGTCTCCATGGGAGATTATGAATCCCTTTCCCCCCAATTGATAAGCTTTCTGGAGCAGAACGGCTCCCGGGGCAGGACAATGCTGATCCCGGCTTTGCTGCAAGCTCAGAAAATATACGACTACATCCCCAGGGAAGCGGCGGCGGCAATTGGAGAGTCTCTCAATGTGCCTCTTGCCGAGCTGTATGGTGTGATTGAATTTTATTCCCTGCTTTCCAGTGAACCTCGCGCCGAAACCTCGATCAGGGTCTGCACCACTCCTTCCTGCGCCTCCCAGGGCAGTGGTGATCTGGTGTCTGAACTCAGCCAGCACCTGGGTGTTGGAGTGGGCGAAGCTACTATGGACGGACGTTATATTCTGGAAGAAGTGGAGTGTCTTGGATTATGCGACCATGCTCCTGGCGTTCTGGTCGGTGACGATATGGTAGGTAACGCCACCCTGGAAACGATCTTCAGCCCTGGAGGTCATCCCCGAAGTGATATATTTGGGGAGAATCTCCATCTTTTGGCCAGGTCCGGAAAGATCGATCCTCTAAGTATTAAAGAATTTCAGTCAGCTGGAGGATTTGAGGGATTAAAAAAGGTTCTCAATCAACCCCCGGCAGATATCATCCAGCAAGTCACCGATTCCGGGCTTACGGGACGGGGAGGGGCCGGTTTCCCAACCGGCGTGAAGTGGGCTGGCTGTGCCGAGGTAGACCGCTTTCCCAAATATTTGGTCTGCAACGAGGACGAATCTGAACCTGGTACTTTTAAAGATCGGGCTTTGATCGAGGGAGACCCCTTTATGATCATTGAAGGCATGATCATTGCCGCTTATGCGGTAGGTGCCGGAAAAGGATACCTCTATATCCGGGGTGAATATACCCATTCCCATGAAGTCATCTCCCAGGCATTAGATATCGCCAAACAAGAAGGTTTTCTGGGGCAGAACATCCTGGGCAGCGGTTTTGATTTTGAGATCGAACTCCGCAGCGGGGCTGGAGCCTATATATGTGGCGAAGAGACCGCTTTATTTGAGTCCATTGAAGGCAAACGCGGCTTTCCACGCATAAAGCCACCCTTCCCAACTACCCACGGTTTGTTTAATCAACCCACGGTGATCAATAATGTCGAAACCCTGGCCAATGTGGTCCTGATCTTCCAAATCGGAGTTGAGGAATACCAGAAATTGGGCGCGGAAGGATCCACCGGTCCGCGTCTGTTCAGTCTTTCCGGGGATATCGAAAGACCTGGAATCTATGAAGTCAGTGAACCAATCACCCTGGAAGAGTTGATCTATCAAAAAGCGGGCGGGATCAGGGATGGAAAAGAACTCCGCACTGTTCTCCTGGGTGGAGCGGCTGGAAAATTTGTTGCTCCCGACCGGTTGGATGTGACCCTTACCGGCCCCGGAGTGCGGGCAGCTGGCCTCTCGCTGGGGTCTGGGGCGGTGGTTGTCTTTGACGAAGACGTGGATATGAAATTTGTACTGCATGGTTTGGGGCATTTTTTTGCTCACGAGAGCTGCGGAAAATGTTATCCCTGCCAGCTGGGAACCCAGCGACAAGCGGAGATCCTGGATCGCAATCTGCGGGGTCAGACCTTACCGGGTGATATCGGCCGGCTGGAGGATATCATCGCCACCATGACCGATACCTCCTTATGTGGACTGGGTCAAACAGCAGGTTCGGCAGTTCAAAGTGCAATTGAGATCTGTCCGGAATATTTCGGACTTGAGGAAGGCAGCCATGTCTAATAAGACCCCCATTAAACTGGTCATTGATGGCAAAACCTGCCAGGTGCCAGCGGGCACAACCATCCTGGAAGCAGCTCGATCCCTCGATATCCATATCCCTGTGATTTGTCTCCACGATGCAACCACGGCAGAGGGATTGTGCCGTCAGTGTGTTGTGGAAATTGACGGCTGGGGGCGTTTGGCTCCTTCCTGCATCACAGAGGTCGCGGAGGATATGGTTGTCCAGACTGAAAGTGAGCGTGTGGTGCGCTCCCGTCGCACCATTCTGGAGATGCTGAATGCCAGTGTGGACCTGTCCCAGGCCGAAGGGCTTCAAAATCAAATCCAGCGTTACAAAGCTGATCTGGAACGTTTTCCAGGCGCTAAAAAACGTCAGCATGAAGTTTTGGACGACAATCCCTTTTATGTCCGCGATTATTCCCAGTGTATTCTTTGCTGGCGCTGTGTTCAGGCCTGCGCTGATGATATCCAGTACACCTATGCCCTGGGGCTGGGCGGCCGCGGTCATGATTCCAAGATCACAACCTTTTTTGAGAATCCCATGCCGGAAACCACCTGCGTTTTCTGCGGGAACTGTGTGGGTGTTTGCCCCACCAATGCCCTGCAGGACAAGACCGAATATCTGCTGGAAAAGGGTTTACAGCATGATCAGATCAGGGCCCGCCGCCGCCAGGAACGCAAGGACCAGAGGAGCAAATAATGGCAGAAACCCAGAAAACTGTTCGCAGCACCTGTCCATATTGTGGTGTGGGCTGCCAGGTGGATCTGCAGGTCCGGGAGGACCATATCGTCCGCGTGGATGCTCCCTTTGATGTTGCTCCCAATTTTGGACGCCTGTGCTGCAAGGGCCGCTACGGGATGGATTTTGTCCATCATCCTTCACGCCTGACCTATCCCTTGATCCGCAAGGACCTGGGATCCCTGCCACGCAAACCGGTGGGATTAAATGGATTCCGGAGAGCCAGCTGGGATGAGGCTCTGGAACTAGCGGCTGCGAAACTTGCCGGCATCATCAAAGAGCATGGAGGCAATGCCCTGGGATCCTTTTGCTCTGCCAAAGCCACCAATGAGGATAACTACATCTTCCAGAAATTCATCCGTGGGGTGGTGGGAACCAATAATGTCGATCACTGCTCCCGTTTGTGCCACGCGGCTTCTGTGGCCGGCCTGCAGATCACGATTGGCTCCTCGGCGATGTCCAACTCGATCGCGGAGATGAAGGATCTTGATGTGCTGCTGGTGACGGGCTCCAATACCTCAGAAACTCACCCGGTGATCAGCACATTCCTGCGGGAGGCCATCGTAAAAAATGGCGCCAGGTTGATCGTCATCGACCCCCGCCAGATCGAAATGTCCCAATTTGCGGAGCATTTCCTGCAGCTGAAATCCGGCACGGACGTAGTCATGTTCCAGGCCCTGGCCCATGTCATTGTCAAGGAAGGTTTGATCGACGAGGAATTCATCCAGCAGCGGGTTGAGGGTTTGGAGGATTATCTGCCTTCCCTGGAGGAATTTACTCCTGAATATGCTGAAATGATCTGTGGTGTTCCTGCCGAACAGATCCGTCAGGCCGCCCGCCTTTACGGGAACGCCAAAGCTGCCGCCATTTATTGGGGTATGGGCATCAGCCAGAGTGTCCATGGAACAGACAATGCCATTTCCCTGGCCAATCTGGCCCTTTTGACCGGCAATATTGGCCGACCTGGCACCGGGTTAAACCCGCTGCGGGGGCAAAATAATGTCCAGGGCACTTCAGACAGCGGGGGACTGCCGGATGTATTTCCTGGCTATCAGCTGGTTTCTGATCCCGCGATCCGTGAAAAATTCGAAAAACACTGGGGCACTTCCTTGGACCCGGAGCCCGGCCTGACCACGATGGAAATGGTCGATGCGGCCGAGAGCGGTGCGATCAAAGGCTATTTTGTGATGGGTGAGAACCCGATGATGAGCGAACCAGACCTGGTCCATGCCCGCCATGTGATGGAAGGCCTGGAATTTGTTCTCTACCAGGATATCTTCATGAACGAAACCGGAGAATATGCCGATATCATCCTGCCTGCTGCCAGCTTTGCTGAGAAGGATGGCAGTTTTACCAACAGCGACCGGCGGGTGCAGCTGATCCGTCCGGCAGTCTCTGCACCGGGAGAGGCCCGTCCGGATTGGGATATACTCCAGGATCTGGCCCGCAGGGTTGAGGAAAAACTTGAAGTGAAACACAGTATTGGGTTCGATTTCGAAACACCTGCCCAGATCTGGGACGAGATGGCTGAACTCACACCGCCCTTTCAAGGCATCACCCATGAACGCATCCAAAAAGAAAATGGAGTGCACTGGCCCTGTCCGACTCCAGATCACCCCGGGACCCCCTATTTGTTCGCGGAAAGTTTCCCGCGTGGTAAAGGTGCCCTGACTCCCCTGTCCTATCGGCCATCCCAGGAGCTCCCTGATGATGAATATCCCCTGATCTTATCAACCGGGAGGGTGCTGTACCACTGGCACGGGGGCACCATGACACGCCGATCCAAGCTGGATGATATCTACCCTGAAGCCCTGGTTGAGATCCATCCTGCCGATGCCCAGAAGATCGGGATCTACACCGGGGATTGGGTAAAAGTCCGCTCCCGCAGGGGAGAGATCGAAGTTAAAACCCTGGTCACGGAAAGATCCGCGCCGGGAATGGTTTTTTTACCCTTCCACTTTGTGGAGGCGGCTGCCAACGTGCTTACCCAGGACGCCCGGGATCCTCAGGCCAAGATCCCCGATTATAAGGTCTGCGCGGTTGCGGTAGAGAAGCGCTGAATTAATTAGTATCAGGAGTGTTCGATAATCTACAGGAGGCTGATGTATGGCGGGAAAACTGGTGCTGGTAGCGGGCAATATCGGGACTGGCAAGACATCATTGACTGAGCGCCTGGGGGAGCGGCTGGGTTGGCGGACGGGGTACGAATCCGTGATCGATAATCCCTACCTGGGCGATTTTTATCAAGACATGGGGGCCTGGTCTTTTCATCTCCAGATATTTTTCCTGGGTCACAGGGCCCAACAACATTTGGAGCTGGTCAACGACAACCGGGACGCCATCGCAGACCGAAGCATTTATGAGGATGTGGAGATCTTCGCCCGGGCCCTCTATCAGCAGAATAGCCTCTCGGAACGGGATTATAAGTCTTACCGGCGAGTCTTTCAGCTGATAGCATCCGGATTGCCGGAACCTGATCTGCTGATCTATTTAATCGCCCCTCCTGAGATCCTTAAACAGCGTATTGAAGAGCGGGGCAGGGAGATCGAAACCGGTATCAGCCTGGAATATCTTCGCCTGCTGGATTCATTTTATGATGATTGGATGGAAACCTTTGACCTTTGCCCGGTCTTGAAAATCCGTTCTGATGACCTTGATTTTGTCAATAAGAAAGGCCATCTGGATACCGTGGCAAAATTGGTCCAGGATAAATTAACCGGAAAGGAAGAGGTGATATTCCCAGCCAAATAAACCGGTTATAAACTAATGTGATCAAAGATGCGGGATTTGCATTCCGCATCTTTTTTGTTTTAAGGAGATATTTTACAGGGAATTTACATTCTGGTTATTATTCGATGACAGGCGGGTCTTATGATGGCAGTGTACGATCAATAAATAGCCGTTCCAAGGAGGAAATATATGTTTAAGAAGATCATCTTTCCCATTCTAGCAGCAGCCCTGCTGGCAGTTGCAGTCAGCGGAACCGCCCTGGCTGCCGAAGACCAACCAGAAGGGATCCGGGTACGCGGCGAAGTGATTGCTGTGGATTCCGGGCTGGGAAAGTTCCGGATCGAGACCAGTGAGGGGTCAATCCTGACCTTTTTCACGAATCAGGAGACCCATTTCCGGGGAGAAGCCCAGGATTTGGATGAACTCGAGATTGGATGGAAGGTAGGTGTAGGAGCCAGAGAAACTGAAGATGGCAAACTCTGGGCAGTGCTGGTTATTTCTGGTGATCCTGAGGATTATTTTAAAACCAGGGGCCTGGTTATTGATGTAAATCTGGCAGCCGGGAAATTTACAATTGAGAATCCAGATGGTGGAAAGCAAACTTTCTTTGTTGATGAACAAACCCGCTACGGCGGACAGCTTTCCAGCCTGGAGGATCTGCAGGAAGGTTGGCATGCGGGAGTTGTGGCAGTCAAAGATACTCCCGGCAAAAATCTGGCAGTCGGTGTTGTGGCTGGTGAGGCTCCCGATTTGATCCGGGTTAAGGGTGAGGTCATCTCCGTTGACCCTGCAGCGGGAGGATTTTCAATCCAAACCGAGCAAGGTCGCACTTTGCGGTTTATTGTGGATGAAAAAACCCGCTACCAGGGCCAGATTTCCAGTCTGGATGAGTTGCAGGTAGGATGGCAGGCAGGTGTGGCCGCCCGGGAAACCGAGAATGGTCAGCTGCTGGCGGTTGCAGTGATCGCTGGAACCCGCCCTGAAGGGATCCGGGCTCAAGGGCTGATCACTGCTGTCGACTCCGGGGCTGGAAAGTTCCGGCTTGAATCTCCGGATGGAACGACTCTGACCTTTTTTGTCGACGATAAAACAACCTATAAGGGAAAAGTTGAAGGCATCAGAGACCTCGAGCAGGGCATGCGAGCCGCTGTAGGAGGATATGAGGACCAGGATGGAAAACTGATTGCCCGGCTAGTTGTAGCTGGCAATCCCCAGGAGGATCGTCCAGAAATCATTAAAGCCCAGGGAATCCTCAAGACCGTCAGTCCCGGAGCAGGTAAATTCCAGCTCGAAAAATCAGACGGCACCGTCCTGACGATCTATGTGAATGAAAAGACCACTTATCGGGGGCAGGTGAACAGTTTTGATGACCTGAAAAAAGGGATGCGGGCCGGGTTTGGTGGATATATGGACGATGACGGAAAGATCATTGCCAGGGTCGTGGTGGCTGGAAATCCCCGCCAGGAAGATGCTGAAAGGCCAACAGGTGTCCGCCCTGAGCTTGAGAGAGAGGATCCTGGATTCCGGAGTAGGTCTTGGAGGACTTGTTCCAGGAGCTGGATACCTAGTCAGAGTCGGCTCGATCAGCTTGATCCCTGGAGGTTGGATTGTTCACCTCCAGGGATTTTTGTTGAGATAGAGGCAGGGTTTTCTGTTGATCTAAGGATCAGAAACCATGCTGATCTGGCGTTGGGACCAAAAAAGGACTGAAAAGAACCGGGTTGGGTTTGGGTGATATAATGGCGGGGTAAATTCCCAAGACTAGAATAAAGCGAGGAATAATGAAAAAACAATGGGATTCTTCACCCGAAATGACGATCGAACCGGATCAGGTCTATCAGGTCAAGCTGGAAACCAGCCGGGGTGATATTCAACTGGAACTTTATCCGGAACACGCTCCCCTGACAGTCAATAATTTTGTTTTTCTGGTTAAGGAATCCTTTTATGACGGGATCATATTTCACAGGGTCATAACCAACTTTATGATCCAGGGCGGCGATCCTACTGGAACCGGCAGCGGAGGTCCTGGCTACCGCTTTGAGGACGAATTGGTCGGAAACCCCCTCAAACACGAGACCAAGGTCATTTCCATGGCTAATGCTGGTCCAAACACCAACGGGTCCCAGTTTTTCATCACCCATCTTCCTCAACCTCATCTCAATGGCAAACACACCGTATTTGGCAAGGTAGTAAAGGGTGAGGATGTTGTGGATGCCATCCGCCAGGGTGACGTCATCAAAAAAGCTTCCCTGCTGTAGGTAAAGCGTAGCTTGCAGAAATAATGAATATTTAGTAAGATAACATCCGCGATGAGAAGTATTCCCTCGCGGATGTTCTATCAAGGAGGTGGCAGGAGATCGTTGAAGTTGGGAAAATAGCGCACGGGCTCAGGAAATTTTTCTCCTGAGTTGACGAGGATGAGGGTTCCTCCTTCGGGAGGATAACCGGCCGGGGGATTGGAAGGCCGGGAAAATCGAACCATCAGCGGAAGCCCTCCGGAGATAGTCACACTCCGATTTTTCCCTCCAATTGAAAGTGGATGATAAAAACCCGGGCGACCGGAAGGACAAGATCATCCCAGGTGACTGGATAATAAATCAACCCAGAGAGCTAACCGGTCGCAGGATCGGTGTAGTTGAGCCAGGCTGATGTATTTCAGGAGGGTTTACCCTATGTGTGGAATAGTAGGATATATCGGATCAAAAAATGCTACGCCCATTATTATGAATGGGCTTAAAAAGCTGGAATACCGTGGTTATGATTCCGCTGGCATCGCGGTCATCGAAAATGGTGCTATCCAGGTCAGGCGGGATGCCGGTAAGCTGGAGCGTTTATCCCAGCTTGTCGAGCGCGATCCACTGGAAGGCAAGATCGGCATCGGCCATACCCGCTGGGCAACCCACGGTGAACCCAATTCCCGCAACGCCCACCCTCACCTGGGCATGACCGGGGATGTGGTAGTGGTCCATAACGGCATCGTGGAGAATTTTTCAACCTTGCGTGATGAGCTGGAGGCCGAAGGTGCGGAATTTCAATCTGAAACTGATACCGAGGTGATCGTTCACCTGGTGGAGCGGTATCTCTCGGGCCATAATTTAACCGAAGCGGTCAGGCAGGCACTAAAACATTTAAAAGGCGCTCACGGTATTGTGGTTTTGAACAAGAATGAGCCCGATAAAATCGTCGCCGCCAGGATTGGGAATGCCGGCGGAGTGGTGCTTGGGATTGGTCAGGATGAGATGTATATCGCCTCGGATCTTCCTGCCATCCTGGAACACACCCGAGAGATGGTATTTCTGGAATCTCACCAGATGGCAGTGGTCACTCGCCAGGGATTGGAACTCATGACCCTGGACGGAAAAAGGGTCGAAGCCGAAGTTCATATTGTGCCCTGGGATCCGGTCTCTGCCGAGAAGGGAGAATACCGTCATTTTATGCACAAAGAGATCCATGAGCAGGTTCGCTCCCTGACTGATACGATAGCCGGCCGGGCCGATTTTGAAGCTGGAACGATCCAGCTTCCCACTTTAAATTTGACCCCTGAATTGGTAAAAGGCATTAATAAGATCTTCATTATCGCCTGCGGGACAGCATCTTATGCCGGCATGGTCGGAAAAGTGCTGATCGAAAGGATTGCCCGCATCCCGGTAGAGATGGAGATCGGTTCCGAATTCCGCTACCAGGATCCGATTGTTGGGGAGAGGGATGTGGTGCTGGCTATCAGCCAATCCGGAGAGACGGCTGATACCCTGGCTGCCATGGAAGAAGGCCGCCAAAAAGGCGCCACATTATGGTCGATCGTCAATGCGATCGGATCCCAGGCCATGCGAGTGGCTGATGGCTTTATCTCCATGCAGGTCGGCCCAGAGATCGGTGTGGCCTCAACCAAAGCCTATACCGCCCCGCTGGTGGACCTGTATATGCTGGCAATTCTGCTGGGAGAGATGCGGGGAACACTGGATGAGAAGACCCGCCGCCAGCTTGTGGAGGACCTTCGCTTGGTCCCAGACCTGGCCGGCCGCTGTCTGGACCAGGAAAAGCAGGTAAAAAAGGTTGCTGAAAGTTTACTGGATGCCCAGAATGCCCTCTATTTGGGCCGGGGAGTCAATATGCCCACGGCGTATGAAGGGGCCCTGAAGTTGAAAGAGATCTCTTATATCCATGCGGAAGGTTATCCGGCGGGAGAAATGAAACATGGACCGATCGCCCTGATCGATTCTGGTCTCCCGGTTGTGGTGATCGCGCCCCGGGATCCCTGGTATGAAAAAATGTTCAGCCAGATCGAGCAGGCCAAAGCCCGGGGTGGAAGGGTGATCGCTGTTGCTACTGAAGGAGACCAGCAGATCACAACCCAGGCAGATCAAGTGCTTTATGTGCCAGATACCCCCTGGATGTTGAGCCCGGTTACCACGGTGATCCCGCTCCAGCTGCTGGCCTATCACATCGCCGCCCTGCGCGGCCTGGATGTAGATCAGCCCCGGAATCTGGCCAAATCTGTGACCGTCGAGTGACCCCGGGACCTCCGAGGTCGTGAAGACCTCGGAGGTCTAGCTCCTGATCTTCTGTAGCATCTCAGCAAAATCACATCCATATTCCTGATGCCCACTTCGATCTTCGAGGGACCAGATCGAGGAGAGCACAGCCCGGACAAAACTCCAGGCGAGCATTCTTTCCCGGCCCAGACCAGTGGTATCCACCAGGATATCCAACCGGCTATTGATGAGCCCTTCCAGATTCGGATGTTTCGAGCAACTCGGGGATAGGGTTGTAAAGCAGAGGAGCGATCTCACTGGCCCGTTCTCCCTCGACTCCCTTGGGATCGATCACCACCCACCCGCCAGATTCGTCGAGGAGAATATTGCTGTGATGGAGGTCTCCATGCAGCAGGACTCCTACAACCTGGTCCTCCAGAAGTTCCGTGGCCAGACCGTCAGCTTGACTGATCAAACCATTTGGAAGCGGGCCTGCACCTCCCTGAAAACGATCCTGGTATCTGGAAAATCCCTGGCACCACTTTTTTATGGTCGGAAAGGGGTTTGGGTCTGGGATAGGTCGCCAGAGATCTTTCATAACCTGGCCGGCAATCCTGGTAGCTAAATGATCATCCTGAATTGTGAGCAAATCCTTTCCAGGCTTGATCCTTTCCAATAGAAGCGCTCCCAGAGCAGGTTCTGCGTCCAGCAGGCGAACAGCCCCATTGCCGTTGAAATATCTGAGGGCTTGAATCTCGGTTTCCAGCTCAGGATCGGGAAAACCGATCTTGAGCACAACATCCCGACCCAGTTTGTCCCTGGCAAATTCCAGGTAGTTGTAGCTGAATTCTTCCAGGGATTGAACCTCTACCAGTGACCAGCGGCTCCGCAACTGGGCCCGCAGATCATCAAATTCCGACAGCCAGGTTTCGCCAGCTGTGCCGTACATGTTTAGGTAGCGTTGTACAAACTGCTCAGGAAGGCTGTTCATGGGTCAGATAGGAGCCTGGGATGGGATAGATTGGGTCTGGGAGGGTGTGAATCGTTAAAGACTGGTCAGGATTTTGAGCTGCCCGGGTCATGGCGATTGCTTTTCTGCTCAACCCAGTAGCGGGCCACTTCATCCATGGAGAGGATGAAATCGGATTTGGCTTCAGTATAACTTCCGCTGGCCTTCGGAAACCTTTCGGCGAGTTCAACTTTGAGTTCTTCATATTCCTGGGCAGCAGCGGGATTGGCCCGCAAATAATCTCTGAATATCAAGTGTCTTTCGATGTCCTGATGCCCCCGCTCAAATGCGTGCAGGTGGTGGGTTCTTTCGCCCTCAGTGTCCTTGGTAAAGAACTGCCGGCCAGGAATACCAAACTCTCCCTTGTGGCAGTAACCGAGTTTCTCAAAATCCACAAGATTATCGATCACATCAGGCAGGTGCTCAACTTCCAGCACAAAATCCAGGATCGGTTTGGCTTTGATCTCAGGGACCGAAGTGCTGCCAATATGATAAATGCCGATGACAGGGAAGGAGATACCTGTCAGGATGAATTGGGCTTCCTGGTCAGCTAATCGGGACCATTCCGGATTGTGAGGAACCAGCTCTACATCGCGCTGTTCCTCTGAGTTTGGATTGTCATCAGCCATACAAATTCTCATTCTGAGGGATTGATCAACGTCAATATTATATTGTAAAACAGAGAGATTGTCAGCCTTAGGGCGCTCCTTTATTTGATATCGCTGGAGGCCGTGATCTTCTTACATATTTTTGAGATAGTCCGGAATTAATCATGTTAGAATGGGGGCTGCACGTTTAATACCCAACCTATGAGGGAAAAATATGGCAAAGAAGACACTCACCCGTGAAATCGTCCTGGAAGCTCTGGGCAAGGTGCTTGACCCGGAAATTGGGAGGGACCTGGTCAGTTTAGGCATGATCGATAAACTTGAAGTTGAGGGATCCGATGTCAGCTTCACCATTAACCTCACTACTCCAGCCTGCCCGCTGAGTTCTGAAATTCAGAGCAGCGCCAGGGCTGCGGTAGAAGCGATCGCGGGTGTCGAAAATATCAAGATCGAGATGGGAGCTCGGGTGCCATCGGGTTCCTCGAAATCAGATCATCCTAACATCAAAAATGTGATTGCGGTAGCTTCCGGAAAGGGCGGAGTCGGAAAAAGCACTGTAGCCGTGAATCTGGCTGTGATCCTG
Organism: uncultured Chloroflexia bacterium; assembly: GCA_963716695.1. Classification (GTDB taxonomy): domain Bacteria; phylum Chloroflexota; class Anaerolineae; order Anaerolineales; family UBA11858; genus B10-G9. The sequence continues at coordinate 248,140 of CAVQTT010000001.1, read as the reverse complement.
GCAAAAAAAGGCGCCAAGGTCGGTCTGCTGGATGCTGATATTTACGGCCCCAACATCCCCACGATGATGGGTGTGGACCGGCTGGGCGGCGCATCTCCGGAACAGAAGATCCTTCCCGGTGAAGGCCACGGAGTGAAGGTGATCTCGATTGGTTTTATGGTCAAACCAGAACAGGCCTTGATCTGGCGGGGTCCAATGCTGCATTCTGCTATCAAACAGTTGATTAATGATGTTGACTGGGGCGAACTGGATTACCTGGTGATCGACCTTCCTCCAGGAACTGGAGATGTGCAGCTGAGCTTAAGCCAGACCCTTGAACTGCAGGGTGGAGTGATCGTCACCTTACCCCAGCAGGTCTCGCTGGATGATGCCCTGAGAGGGATCAATATGTTCCAGGAATTGAAGATCCCGATCTTCGGAGTGATCGAGAATATGAGTTATTTAGAGATCCCCGGGGGTGAAAAGTTGGATATCTTCGGCACCGGGGGAGGGGAAAAACTGGCTAAAATGACCGGTGTTCCATTTATAGGGTGTATCCCCATGGATCCCCAGGTCAGGATTGGCGGTGATACCGGGAAACCGGTCTCGCTCTCCCACCCAGAATCGCCAGTTTCCAAAGCCCTGGTGGAGATCACTGAAAATTTAGCAGCCCAGATCAGCGTGGCTGCGATGAACCAGACTTAGAACCAAACATCTCGCGTATGATATTTTTCAACCAAAACGGTTTCAGAAATGAAACCGTTTTTCGGTTTAAAAAGGGATATAAGGTAAAATAGGCACATGACCGCGCTTATTGTTGGTATCAGATTCCACAGTGGTGGAAAAACCTATCATTTTGACGCTTCCTCTTTCCAGGAGATCAAACAAGGGGAATATGTGATTGTCGAAACCAGCCGGGGCCAGCAGTTGGGCCAGGTGACGTCCTTCCTGGATCCCAAGGGAAAAGAGGACCGTAACTGGAAAGCTATCCTCAGAAAGGCTTCATCCAGAGACCTGGTCATGCGCCAGATCTGGGAGAACAAGGAAGATGATGTCCTGGCACACTGCCGGGAAATCGCCCGGGAAGAAAAGCTGGATGGGATCAAGATCGTGGCTGCGGAATTTAGCCTGGAAGGAGACAGCCTGGTATTCTTGTACTGCTATGAGGAGAACAACGATCCTGATCTGTCCGGTATGTTGAAAAAACTGAAGGAAAAACATGGTAAAACCAGCCTGGAACTGCGCCGGATCGGTCCCAGGGATTCAGCCAAGATCATAGGCGGCCTGGGTGCCTGCGGACGCGAGATCCGCTGCTGCACAGAATTCATGACTGAATTTGTGCCTATCTCGATCAAGATGGCCAAAGAGCAGGGTATATCCCTGGCTCCATCTGAGATCACTGGCATGTGCGGCCGGTTGCGCTGCTGTTTAATGCATGAAAACGCGTTATATAAGGAAGCTAAAAAGAGCCTTCCCAAACAGGGGAAAAGAGTTCTCACACCCAAGGGAGAAGGCAAAGTCATCCGGGTCAACGCCTTGAGTCAGGTCATTTCGGTTGACCTTGGCGAGGAGGGTGTCCAGGATTTTGAACCCGATCAGGTAGAACGGATCACCAAATGACCCCCCACCTGTCCCGCGCCCAAGAGATCTTTCCCTATACCAGGGATCTGCGGCGGGAATTTCACCGCTATCCAGAATTGGGATTCCAGGAATATAAGACATCAGAGATCATCCTCCGCGAGTTAACCCGGATGGATGGTTTTTTGATCCAAGGAGCTGTCGCCGGGACTGGAGTGACTGCGCTGCTGAAGGGCGGCAGGCCAGGAAAAACCCTGCTTTTACGTTTTGATATGGATGCTCTTCCTCTCCAGGAAATGACCGGGGTAGATTATGCTTCCCAAACCCAGGGGTTAATGCATGCCTGCGGACATGATGGCCACCTGGCGATCGGTTTGAGTGTGGCTCGTCTGCTAGCAGAAAGCCGGGAGGATATTCCAGGCCAGGTAAAAATACTCTTCCAACCTGCTGAGGAAGGCCTGGGTGGGGCCCAGCGGGTGATCGATGAAGGGGTCTTGAACGATCCAGTTCCCGATCTTGCGCTGGGACTGCATCTCTGGAATGAAAAACCACTGGGCTGGATGGGCATCAGTGAGGGCCCGGTGATGTCGGCCTCGGAAACATTTACGATCACTATTCAGGGAAAAGGGGGTCATGGTGGTATGCCCCAGGAAGCGATTGATCCGATCCTGGCATCTGCGGCAGTGATCACTGCGCTTCAATCCCTGGTCTCTCGAGAGGTAAACCCGCTGGAAAGTGCCGTGCTGACTGTCTGCCAAATTCATGCCGGCGAGGCCCACAATGTCATCCCTGGTCAGGCGATCCTGGGTGGGACCATGCGGAGTTTTACTCCTCAGGTCCGTAAGCAACTCCTGAAACGCTTAACTGAAATTGTTGAGGGTGTGGCTGCGGCTCATCGCTGCCGGGTGGAGATCCTGATCGACCCGATCTCTCCCCCGGTCATAAATGATCCTGAAACTACCCGGTCCCTCCAGGCAGTTGCCAGCGAACTTTTTCCGGATTTTGTTTTGGACCATAACTACCGTACCATGGCCTCTGAAGATATTGCCTTGATCCTGGACCGGGTCCCGGGGTGTTATAGTTTTATCGGTTCCGCAAATCCTGCCGCTGGTTTAGCCGCCAGGCACCATCAACCGGATTTTAATTTTGACGAACAGGCCCTGGTATACGGGACTGCCCTGATGATGGGAGCTGTATCTAAATTACTCGGGCCCTAAATCTCCCAAATTTGTCCCCGGCTAATCATCCGAGGGCTCTCAGGAGGGTGGGGAGCCCTTTAGAGGCATTTACCCCGGGTATGCCATCTATCCCCCCTCTCTATGTCATTAATCCGATCTTTCTCAAGAGGCGCTTGACGGAAAATTCAACCTTGATTATATTTAAGTAGGATTAATCCTATTGATCAAATTAATCAGGTCAGAGGGCAAGATGGATCGCTCTGAATTTTTTGATTATCTCCTCCAAAACACCGACTCGGAAACAGATAAGCTTCCAGCGCTGAAAGCTCTCAGCCTGGAACTTGGAATCAGTATCTCCAGCCTGAGGGAGCAAGTGGAAGTTGCCAAGGCCCTTGGATTGGTTGTCGTAAAACCGCGCCTGGGCATCCGCCATCAGCCTTACCAGTTCACTCCTGCTGTGGATGCCTCGCTTTGTTTTGCCATCCAGCATGATCCGGCCTTGTTTGATGATTTTGTGGATCTCCGGCGTCACCTGGAATATGCCTATTTTCCACAGGCAGTGGACCTGCTTGAAGAAAGTGATCATCTGGAGCTCAAACGCCTGATTCGAAGTGCTTGGGATAAGTTGGAGGGCAGCCCGGTTAGGATACCTCACCAGGAACACCGGGAACTTCATATGACCTTCTATAAACGCTTAGATAATATTTTTGTCACCGGATTGCTGGAAGCCTACTGGGATGCTTATGAAGCAGTAGGTTTGAATGTGTACGCTGACCTCGAGTACCTGGAGCAGGTCTGGACCTACCATGACCAGCTTGCCGAGGCGGCCATTCAAAAGGATAAAGACCGGGGACTGGAGATCCTGCATGAACATTTCAACTTAATGGACCGTATGGTGCGCTGATCTTATTGGAACAATCAACCAGACAGGAGATTTAATGGCCCAGAGTAAAACTAAGGAAAAGAAACTTCAGCCCCGATTGAGCGGGGTGAATGAATTTTCCATCAATATTGGTACTGTTAATGGTTCGGGCAGCCAGACTGCTAATCTGGCTTTGCTAAGGGCGGTTTTTAAGATGGGGATCCCGGTCTCAGGGAAAAATATCTTCCCCTCCAATATCCAGGGATTGCCAACCTGGTATAAGATCCGGGTCAGTGAAAAAGGATATGCTGGCCGCCGCCAGGTAGCGGATATCGTTGTGGCCATGAACCCGAACACTTTTACCGCTGACCAGGACGATCTGGTTGAGGGGGGGTTGTTCCTCTATGACGATGAGATCAACCAGGCCATCCTTAGAGATGACCTGATCGCAGTTGCTATGCCGGTCAAGGATTTGGTGAAAGAAGCAAAACCTCACCGCGACCTTCGCAAATTTGTGGCCAATATGGTCTATGTGGGTATATTGGTGAATTTGCTTGGCATTGACCTGGATCTGATCGAACAGGCCCTGCTTTTCCATTTCAAAGGCAAAAGAACCGCGGTCGATTTTAACTTTAAGGTGATCCAAATGGCCTATGAGTGGGCTGAGCAGAACCTGGATCTGGATCTTCCCTACCGGATCGAACCCCGGAATTTGACTGCTAACCAGATCCTGGTTGACGGCAACACCGCGGGCGGTTTGGGTGCCATTTATGGAGGAATGCATTTTGTGGCCTGGTATCCGATCACTCCAGCGACCAGTTTGCCCGAAGCAATGCTGGAATATGCCCCAAAGCTCAGGGTAGATCCTGAAACCGGGAAAAACAACTATGCCATCATCCAGGCGGAAGATGAATTAGCTGCGATAGGCATGTGTATCGGTGCCGGTTGGGCGGGACTTCGGTCCCTGACCTCCACCTCTGGTCCAGGACTGAGCTTGATGGGTGAATATGCCAGCCTGGCCTATCTGGCTGAGGTACCGGTTGTGATCTGGGTTGTTCAGCGGGTCGGTCCCAGCACAGGTTTGCCAACCCGGACCGCCCAGGGGGATCTCAGTACTTCTTATTACCTGGGCCAGGGTGATACAGAACATATCGTCTTAATTCCAGGCAGTGCCTCGGAATGTTTTGATTATGGATGGCAATCACTGGATCTGGCGGATAAATATCAGACAGCTGTCCTGGTCCTCTCCGACCTGGATTTGGGAAAGAATCAATGGATGACAGATTCCTTTGTTTATCCTGATCAACCCATCGATCGGGGCAAGATCCTCTGGGAGGAAGACCTGGAGAAGATCAAGTCTGAGTGGGGCAGGTACAAGGATCTGGATGGAGATTTTATTCCCTACCGCACGGTTCCTGGGAATACCCATCCCCAGAGCGCCTATTTTGCCCGGGGGACCGGGCATGATGAATATGCCAAGTACAGCGAAAGTCCGGGTGACTGGGTGAAAAATTTTTCACGGATCAAAAACAAGATCAATTCTGCCCGCGAGAATCTGCCCGCGCCGGTGATTGCAGAACAGGCTGGGGCCAAGACCGGATTGATCGCCTTTGGCTCAACCGACTCTGCCATCAATGAAGCGGTCGATTATCTCAAGGCGGAAGGTATCAAGCTTAACTATATGCGGATCCGGGCTCTGCCAGCCAGCCAGCAGGTGCTTGAATTCATTAAATCCCAGGACAAGGTCTATGTTGTGGAGAATAATCATAATGGTCAAATGCACCGCATACTCTCACTGGAGGTACCGGAACACGCTTCCCGGATGGTCTCGCTGGCCTATATTGATGGCCTGCCTTTGAGCGCGGAATGGATTATTGGTGCAGTGATGGATGAGGAGAATTCTTAATGGCTGAAAAACCTGAAAAACTCAATCAGATTGGAATGAGCAAAGAGCAGTATAAAGGCCGGCAATCGACACTGTGCCTGGGCTGCGGTCATAATGCGATCGTCGGTCAGGTCATCGCTGCCTGCTATGAACTGAACATCCCTCCGGAACGTTTTTTGAAAGTCAGCGGGATAGGTTGTTCCAGTAAAGCGCCAACTTATTTTATGGAACGCTCCTTCGGGTTTAATGGCTTGCACGGGCGTATGCCCTCGCTGGCGACTGGAGCTTTGTTTGGCGACACTTCGATGATCGGGATCGGTGTCAGCGGGGACGGAGATACCGCCAGTATTGGCATGGGGCAATTTAAACATGTCACCCGCCGCAACCTGCCTATGTTGTATATCATCGCCAATAACGGGGTCTACGGGCTGACCAAGGGGCAGTTTTCCGCCACGGCAGAAGAAGGGCTTGCCTTAAAGAAACAGGGCCAGAACCGCTATGTTCCGGTTGATATCGTCTGGGAAGCTATTGCTGGTCGGGCTTCCTTTGTCGCTCGCACTTTTTCTGGAGACCCTCAGCAGTTGAAAGCTCTGATCAAAGCCGGCATTCACCATCGGGGTATTTCTGTGATCGATGTGATCAGCCCCTGTGTGACCTTCAATAACTCAGACGAGGCTTTCCATTCCTATGCCTGGGGTAAATCCCATGAGGTAGCCTTGCACGAACTTTCCTTTGTGCCCCCCGTAAACACCATCAAGGTGGATTACAAGAAAGGAGAGACCATTGATGTCCCTCTTTATGACGGTACCCATATCATCCTTAAGAAGTTGGGCCAAGATTATGAGCCCACCAATCGTGCCCGGGCTTTGGTTATGCTGGAAGAGGCCAATGACAGGAACGAATTGATCACCGGGCTGATCTATATCAATCCCAAACAAAAAGCCCTCTTTGATCTCTATAATCTGCCTGAGACTGCCCTAAACCGGCTTCCTTTGGAAAAGTTGCGGCCCAGCCCGGAAAGCCTGGACGAGATCAATCAATTAATGTTTTGATTTGCAGGAGAAAATAATTTCCATTTATTAGTTATTTAGAATTAATACATTTACTACGAAGAATATTTTATTGGTTGTCGCTTTCGATTTTGTTGAGGAGGAGCGATGGCTCTTTGGAGACAACCACTAGATCGGGACCGCATTCTGATCACACACGGCATCGTGCATATTATCGATGACCGCTGTAAAGGATGCGGTTTTTGTATTGAATTTTGCCCCCGGGGAGTATTGTTATTATCATTATCCACCAATGCCAAAGGATATCATCCACCGGAGATCATCCCGGAGACGATCTGTGTAAACTGTGGATTATGCGCCCTGCTGTGCCCAGATTTTGCAATTTATATCGAAGATGGCGGAAGCCGGGCTCCTGACCTGGTCCTGCCTGTCCAGCGCAGTGAGGTGAAAAAATGACATCCACCAAGGGAAGTCTGACGGGGGAGCATTTTATGCTCGGGGACCATGCCTGCGCGGAAGGAGCTCTCCTGGCCGGCTGTCGGTTTTTTGCAGGATACCCGATCACACCGGCGACTGAGATTGCCGAGCGGATGTCTGTCCGTCTGCCGCAGGTGGAGGGCAATTATGTCCAGATGGAGGATGAGCTGGCTTCCATGAATGCAGTCCTGGGAGCATCCTGGGCAGGTGTAAAATCCATGACTGCCACCAGTGGGCCAGGTTTTTCATTGATGATGGAGAACCTTGGCCTGGGCATCATGCTGGAAACTCCCTGTGTTTTGGTCAATGTCCAGCGGGGCGGCCCCTCTACAGGACTGCCTACCCTGGTTGGCCAGCAGGATATGATGCAGGCCCGCTGGGGATCCCATGGGGACTACGAGATCATTGCTCTCTGTCCCTCCTCTCCCCAGGAATTATTTGACCTCACCTTAAGAGCTTTTAACCTGTCCGAGAAATACCGCACCCCGGTGCTGGTGATGACTGATGCTGAAGTTGGTCACATGACTGAAAAAGTTGTCATACCCCCTCTTGAAGAGGTTGAGATCATTAACCGTTCCCTGGTATTAAAAGGAGAACAAGAACCAGACCGCTTTCGGATCTACCGATCTGGACCCAAAAATGATCCCGGTTATATCTCCCCGATGGTCAAAGCCGGGGATGGATACCGCATTCATGTCACCGGGCTAACCCATGATGAACGCGGATATCCCGCAATGACTCCCGAGGCGAATGAGTGGAATGTCTCCCGCCTGATGGATAAGATCAATGCCAACCGGGAAGATATTATCCAGGTGGAAAAAGATAAACTCCGGGGAGCGGACGTGGTCGTGATCTCTTACGGGATCTCCGCCCGAACCTCCCTCTGGCCCATTGAACAGGCCCGGAAAGAGGGCCTGAAAGTGGGGTATCTGCGCTTGATTACCGTCTGGCCGTTCCCGGATGAGATAATCGCCAAACTGGCTGAAAAGGTGAAGGCAATCATCGTCCCTGAGATCAATATGGGACAGATCTCCCGCGAAGTTGAACGCTGTGCGGCTGGGAAAGCCCGGGTGATTGGTGTGCATAAGCCTGGAGGAGATATCCTCGATCCCCAGGATGTGCTGGAAGCCATCCGCAAGGGAGCTGCTTTATCCCAACCAGCTTGAGGGCAGTCTGGAACCCTGGCGTGTTCCTGAAAGGAAAAATTATGGCATCTACTAAGATCTCACTACCACCTGCAACCCACCTGGCGGGATATGACCCTGCCCCTGAAGGGGATTGGATCACCGGTCTGCACCCCATGGATGACCTGCTGCGGGGAGAACGTCTTCCCCATATCTGGTGCCAGGGCTGCGGGCTGGGAACTGCCCTGACATCATTTATCAGCTCTCTTAAATGGCTTGAGAATAAACAGGGTTGGGACCTTGATAAAGTTGCCGTGGTATCCGGGATCGGCTGCACGGGCCGGATTGCCGGGTACCTGCGGTTGGACTCTTTCCACACAACTCATGGTCGGGCGATCCCTTTTGCCACCGGATTAAAGATTGCCAATCCTGAGTTAAAAGTGATCGTTATCTCCGGAGATGGTGATATTGCTGGAATCGGCGGCAACCATTTTATCCACGCTGCCCGGCAGGAACCTGGCGATCTCTGTGATATGTGTAAATAACTTCAACTACGGCATGACTGGTGGACAGGTGAGTCCCACCACACCTCACGAGGCCCGGGGGGTGACAGCCCAGTACGGAAACTTCGAATATCCCTTTAACCTTCCCTATTTGGCGGCTGCCAGTGGGGCATCCTTTGTTGCCCGCTGGACAACTCTGCATGCCCGCCAGCTGGACTGGACATTGAGGAAAGCCCTGCAGCATCCCGGTTTCAGTTTTGTGGAAGTCATTGCTCCCTGTTCCACTGCTTACTCCCGCTGGAATCCTGAAGGTCGGGGGTTGGATCCGGAGAAGCTGGGCCGGCGGGGGCTCGAGGTCATGAAACATTACCAGCAGGTGGGGCGGACAGAGCAGGATATTCATCCCAAAGATGCCCATGTAAAGGTGAATGAGCGGGGAGAAGTGATCGAGATCATTGAAGGTGAGTTCTTAAATGAACCCCGGCCAGATTTTAGGGACGCTATGGATCAGCGAGTTGTCCAGGCGGAAAAATTCTGGCACCGGGAACGAGATGCCCTGGATAAAAGGGTCGACCTCAAGAATGAAAAGAAAAAAATAATCCGCAAAGAGATCCAATTGGGTGGTTTTGGGGGACAGGGCATCATGAGCGCGGGCCAGATCATCGGGATGGCCGCAGCGGTTTACAACAACCTGGAAGCCTGTTTCACTCAGAGCTATGGCCCCGAAGCCCGGGGCGGCGCAGCTGGATCCCAGGTAGTGATCTCCAGCAGCCCCATCCATCATCCACATCTGACAGAACCGGACAGTATGATCCTGATGTCCCAGGGAGCGTACGACAAATATGCCCCCAGCTTGGTACCTGATGGAATACTGTTGATCGATGATGAAATGGTGCTCATTCCCGAGAACCATCGCCAGGATATCAGAATTCTGGGTATCCCTGCTACCCAGATCGCCGAAATGGCGGGAAATAGACGGGCAGCCAATACTGTGATGTTGGGGTTCTGGGGAGCCGTTGAGGGAATTATTGCCAAGAATGCCCTGAAACAAGCCATCACAGAATCAGTGCCCGAGAAAACTGTTGAGCTTAATCTGAAAGTATTTGAGATTGGATATCAAAAAGGATTGGAACTGATCTCAGCCTAAGATCACTGAGCGACTTATGGATCAGGATATTCTTATTATCGGCAGTTCCCCGGCAGGACTTCAGGCAGCGGCCAATTTGGCTGACCTGGGTTTGAATGTACATCTGGTTGAAAGGGAACCCTTTCTTGGTCAGGGTGGATTAAAGGACCTGCCAGATTATCTGGAAAATACCAGGCTGCTGGAAATAATTAAGCATCCCCGGGTTAAAATCTGGACCAATACTGAGCTCGTAAAGCTGACAGGGAAATCCGGGGATCTCGAAGCCGAGCTTCTCCAGCACCCCAGATTTGTCGATCTCAAGAAATGCACTGCCTGCGGTGATTGTGTGGATGTCTGTCCCATCCAAATACCAGGTACAGCTCTCAAGGCGATCTATTTTGGAGGGCAGCCGGATTGTGCAGTGATTGCCAAATCCGGAATTTCACCCTGTTCATCAGCTTGCCCGGCTGGTATCCATGTGCAGGGTTATGTGGCCCTGGTTCGTGAATCTCGCTACCAGGAAGCCTATGATCTTATCCAGGAAGCTCTCCCTTTCCCCTCTGTCTGCGGCAGGGTTTGTAACCACCTTTGCGAAGCTGCCTGTTCCCGGAGCCAGCTAGATCAGGCCGTGAACATAATGGCTCTGAAACATTATCTGGCAGATTGGGCCTTTGATCGGCAGCCGCCCAGGCAGATCAAGGTCTGGGACGGCCCCGATCCGGGAAAAGTATTGCTGTCATAGGTGCAGGTCCTGCTGGCCTCACAGCTGCCCGGGACCTGACCCGTCTGGGCCACAGAGTGAAGATCTATGACGCCAATTCACGAGCCGGGCGGCATGATGAGAATGGGAATCCCCCCTCACCGGGTATCCTATCAACAGCTGGAATGGGAAATCGCGGCCCTCCTGGATGAGGGGATTGAAATCCAGCTAAATACCCGGGTGACTGATATCCCCGGTTTATTTGAAAAGGGTTTTAATGCTGTCCTGGCAGCTTCCGGAGCAGGGGTAGCCCTCAAGCCGGATATTCCGAATTCCGATCACCGGGATAACTGGCTCAGCCTGGATTTCCTGGAAAGAGTCAGTTCAGGGCAGGGTGATAATTTGACCGGGCGCAGAGTGATCGTTCTGGGTGGTGGAAATGTTGCCATGGATGCAGCTCGTTCTTGCCTGCGCCTGGGAGCTGAGGATGTCAAGATCCTCTGCCGGGGTCTGCGGGCCTCAGCTCATGAACTCCAGGCTGTTCGCGAGGAAGGGGTTGAGATCATCGAAGGGAGAGTGTTTCAGGAGATCAAGCTTAAAAAGGAAAATGATCGAAGGTGTTTTCTGCCTGGAAGCTGAAGTTGGTGAGATCGTGAACGGCAAACGTCAGTTCAAGGTGCTGCCAGGCACTGATCACCTGGTACCTGGAGATCTGTTGATCTGGGCTCTGGGCCAGAGGATCGATCCTTCTTTCCTTCCAGATTCAGATGAACTCATTCTTGATAAGGGATGGCTGGTAAAAACTGATGATCATTTTATGACCCCGCTGGAAGGCCTTTTTGCGGCTGGTGATTTTCGGGTTGGCAAGACAACTTTTGTGGTGGATGCAGTTGGAGAGGGCCACCGGGCAGCCCGGAGCATTCACCACTACCTAACAGGTGAACTCGATCAAGTGCATGCCCTGGTACCTTCGGTTGTTCTTGATCAGCAAGAAATGGAATTCCGGTTGGAAATGAGTAAACCTGCCCAAACAGAGCGCCGATCTCCATCTTCCATTCCGGTAAATCAAAGATTGACTAATTTTCAACTCGTGGATCTGGCATTGACTGAAAGTCAAGCCCTCGAGGAAGCAGGCCGCTGCCTGGCTTGTGGCCCCTGCAGCGAATGTATGGCATGTGTCGAAGTATGTGAACCGGGCGCAATTCTGCATACTGCTTCCAGCTCAACTCGACGGCTCAGGCTGGCTGCCGTGTTGGCAGATGAAATGCCTTTATCCGTTGGGGAAGGGATTGATTTCATTCAGCTGGGATCGGAGGACTCATTGGCCGGCTCAGCGGCAGCCTATCGGGTTTTGATGGATCCCCAAAATCGATCTGGAATACCCCCTGTCCAGTTATTCCCGCGGATCCAATCCGCCAGGGGGGAAACCCGAAAAACCGGCCTGATCCTCTGCCGCTGTGGAGGTGAGATCTCCTCGGCGATTAACACCACGGCTCTCCACCAGGAGGCTATTGACTGGCCGGAGATCGATTATTCTGTAGAACTGGATTTTTCTTGCACAGATCAGGGAGCCCGATCTATTCAGGAGATCGTCAGGGAGAACCAGTTGGAGCGGATCGTTCTGGCAGCCTGCAGCTGCTGTTCCCTGGATCAAGTCTGCTTCAGCTGTACCTATCAACGTACACGCTGCAAAGATAACCTGGGGGTATTCTCACACCTCAAAGGTGCCCTCGAGCTGGAATTTGTCAATATCCGCGAACAATGCGCTTGGGTTCATCCCCGCAGCCGGGCAAAGGCCACCAAATCGGCCAGAACCCTGATCCGCTCAACCCTGGCCAGGATCCAACCAGGATCGAATGACGGCGGTTCTCTCCCGTCCCTCCCGAAAAGTGTCTTGATTGTTGGGAAGGGAGCCTCAGCTAATTTTTGCCAGGACACGCTGGTTTCACTGGGTCTGGATGTTATCAGATCTGAATTAATGGCCGCGGACTTACTCCGGGTTGGCGGCCGATACCAGGCCAGTTGGCCTGAGGGAGACCTCCTGGCTGACTGCCTGATCCTTGCTCCCGGGAGTCGTGCCGAGCTGGATCATATTTCCAGGTCAATAAAATTGACCTCTCAGCAAGAACTTCTTTCTGGGCCGAGGATTGATCTGGATCCGTTGGAATACGGGCTGGTGATTTGTCCTCCAGAATTGGATCCGGAGATCAGTGGACAGGGTGCCGCAGCCCATCTCTTTTCATGGATCCGCAGTCTGCCAGTGAGGATCAGCCAGCCGTCGGCGGTCGTACATCAGAGCCGCTGCCGGGCTTGCGGTACCTGCCGGGAAATCTGTGGATACGGAATTCCCGAAAAACGGCTTCAGGCTGACGGTGGGGCTTATGCTTATATCAATCCTCTGTTATGCAAGGATTGCGGCACCTGCGCGGCACACTGCCCTTCTGGAGCGATCAATCCGGGCTCTCACTCTGTAGATGAGCTTGAAAATATCTTGGACAGGATCCTGGTGTGAGATGAGCGATCAGAAACTGGAGAAAAAAGTCATCGTATTCTGCTGCAATTGGCAGGGCTTCAGGACACTGGAGAGGATTGGGGCCGATCGCCGGACCTATTCAAGCATGGTATATCCTCTCCGCCTGGCATGTTTGGGCCGGATCACACCGGGGATCATTCTCAAAACATTTGAAAAAGGGGCAGCTGGCGTATACCTGGCAGGCTGTCCAGAATCTGAGTGCCGCCACCAGACTGGCAATCAGGCAGCCTATCAGGTTTTCCAGGAAAGCCGGGCGCTGTTGAAACTGCTTGGGTACCGAGAGGAACAGCTCCAGTTTGCGTTCCTGGGCCCTGATGATGGAGAAAGGTTTTTAATGGATCTGGAAATTATTCTGACAGCCGGGGAGCCAGCCTAAAGATCATGGCCAATACACTGAGGGAGATCATCCAAAAGAACCGGGCCTGGTTATGCCTGGATTGCGGCAAATGCAGTTCGGTCTGCCCGATCACCATTCATCTGGCAGATGGTTATACCAGTCCCAGATTGTTGGTGGAAAAAGCCCACAGTACAGAGGAAGACCTGATCCTGACCGATCCGCTGCTGTGGTCCTGCCTGACCTGCCAGCGCTGCTCCGAGATCTGTCCATCCCAGGTGGAATTTTCCGAGTTAATTCAAGATGTCCGGGTCTTAGCCGGGGAAAAAGGGCACTCCGGGTACTGCACCCACTCTGGCATGATCCAGACCTGGAGCCGGATGATGACCGATCCTGAACTTGATCAAAATCGCCTGGATTGGATTGGCCCCGATCTGAAGGTCAGTCAGGATTCCGAAACGGTCTATTTCCCCGGATGTTTACCCTACTATCAGGAAACTTTTTACGGTCTGGATTTTGAAGGTCTTGAGATCGCCAGATCTGCCCTCAAGATCCTCAACCACCTGGGCCTAGAACCGCAGGTTCTTGAAAATGAACGCTGCTGCGGTCATGATCAATATTGGCAGGGAGATCTGGAGACATTCCATAAGCTAGCAGGACTCAATCTGGACCTGCTTAAGGAAAGCGGGGCAAAACGGGTGATCACTACCTGCCCGGAATGTGCTTATACCCTGAAGTATACCTATCCCGAAGCAGCCGGCCAACATAACCTGGAAATTCTGCATTTGGTTGAACTTTTGGGGGAGGAGGAAGATTGGTCTAATAGGGAGCCTGGAATTGCTCAAAATGGTTTAGCGACATACCAGGACCCCTGCAGATTAGGCCGTTTTGAGGGTGTTTATCAGCAGCCCCGTGATCTGATCGGGAGGGCTGGATATCAGTTGATCGAGATGGACCATAACCGCCGATCCAGCATCTGCTGCGGTACGAGCTGCTGGTCAACTTGTGGAGCAGGCAACAAGAACATCCAAAACAGACGGCTTTCCGAAGCCCGCTCGACTGGAGCAGAATTGCTGATCACGACCTGCCTGAAATGCCAGATCCACTTGAATTGTGCCCAATTGGGATCTGACAGTTCTGAACCCAGGATCCAGATCCGGGATCTAATCACAGTGCTGGCTGAGCTGATCTGAGGAGGATACAAATGAAGATAGAGGATAACACTACTTTAAGGATCGGGGTTTTTGTCTGTGATTGCGGATCAAATATTGCTGGAAAGGTAGACACGGAGGCCTTGCGAGAGTATGCTGGTAGTCTTCCGGGAGTTATTACCGCGATTCGCAACAAATATACCTGCGCAGATCCGGGTCAGCAGGAGATCCAAACGGCGATCCGGGAGCATAATCTGAACCGGGTAGTTGTGGCATCCTGTTCGCCAACATCCTATGAGGTGATCTTTCGAACATGCATAGAAGAAGCAGGTCTCAACCCATACCTGCTTGAGATGGCCAATATCAGGGAGCATTGCTCCTGGGTGACACCTGCTGAGGGCGGCGCTGCTACTGAAAAGGCCAAAAGGATCCTCAAGGTGGCGGTTGCGCGCTCCCGCTGGTTGATACCCCAGGACGAAGAGCAGATCAGCGTCACGGATGCTGCTCTAGTGATCGGGGGAGGGGTGGCAGGCATCCAGGCAGCCCTGGACCTGGCTGATTCTGGGCACCAGGTATACCTGGTGGAGCGTCAACCCAGCCTGGGTGGGGTAATGGCCCAGCTTGACAAGGTTTATCCGGATATAGAATGCAGTATATGAATTCTTGGACCCAAAATGATGGATGTCGGTCGACATCCCAAGATCAAATTACTGGCCTACGCTGAAGTTGAAGATATCTCAGGATATGTTGGGAATTTTAAGGTCCGGGTCAGGAAAAAGGCCCGCTATGTCAATGAAGACCAATGTACTTCCTGCGGGGATTGTGTTGAAGTATGTCCCATCGCCATTCCGGATGAATACCAGGTAGGCCTGGGCACCCGCAGAGCGATCTATCTGCCATTCCCCCAGGCTGTTCCATCGGCCTACATCGTTAACGCCTCTGAATGTTTGGGACAAAACCCGATTGCTTGCGGGAAGTGCATCGAAGCTTGTGAAAAAGGCTGCATCGATTTTTCCATGGGAGATGAGATCTTCCAGATTGAAGTTGGCGCAGTGGTGGTTGCGACTGGCATGGACCTCTATGATCCTACAGCTCTGGATGAATATGGCTATTCCAGCTTTGAGAATGTGGTTACCAGCCTCGAATTTGAGAGGCTGATCTGCAGCAGCGGACCCCTGGAAGGGCACCTTCGCCGCCCTGGAGACCTGGGAAATCCGAAAAAGATCGGGTTTATCCAGTGTGTTGGCTCCAGGACCCAGGATCCGGATCGGGGTAATCCCTACTGCTCCAATTTTTGCTGTATGAACACAATCAAATCCGCCCAGTATTTGCATGATACATACCCTGAGGTGGAATCGACGGTTTTTTACACTGACCTGCGGGCCTTTGGAAAGGGCTTTGAGGAGCTGTTAATGCGCAGCAGGAACTCAGGTGTGACCTATATCCGGGGCCTGCCCGGTGAGATCTCTGAAGATCCTGAAACTGGCAATCTGCATCTGCTGGTCGAGAACACAACCAGCAACCGCCTGGAATCCCATGTCTTTGATATGCTGGTGCTCGCGGTCGGAGCTGTTCCAGGTCAGAATACAGAAAATATCAGGCAGATGGTCAGCCTTTCAAAATCCCCCAGCGGATTTTTGCGTGAAGCCCATCCCAAATTAAGACCGGTTGATACACCCACCAAGGGAGTATTTATTGCCGGCAGCGCCGAGAGCCCCAAGGATGTCAGGGAAAGTGTCACCCAGGCCAGCGCGGCGGCTTCGCGGGCCTCGATCCTGCTCAGTAAAGATGAATTCTCTGTGGATGCCATCACCGCTGTAGTGGAGCAGGATCTGTGCAAGTTATGCGGTATATGTGCCGATGTCTGCCCCTTCAGCGCTATCAGGTGGCAAAAAGCTCAACCTGCAGTGGTCACCACGGCTGCCTGCACAGGCTGTGGGACCTGCGCAGCGGAATGTAAATACAACGCAATCGCCATGCGGCATTTTTCAGATCAGGCGATCTATGCTCAAATAGATGCCATGCTGGAGGATGATCCCCTGGGGACGATCGTTAGCTTCGCATGCAATTGGTGTTCCTACGCTGGCGCGGATACTGCTGGATTGGGACGAATGGCGTACCCACCCAATGCCAATATCATCCGTACAATGTGCTCAGGCAGGGTCAGCCCTGATTTTGTCTGGTACGCCTTCCGAAAGGGAGCACCGGTTGTACTGGTTTCTGGATGCCATTATGTAGACTGCCATTACATCGATGCCAATCGCAGCACAACCCGCCGTTTGGATGGATTGTGGGACGGCCTGGAGAAGTTGGACCTGGATCCTTCCCGTTTGCAGCTGGAGTGGTGCTCTGCAGCTGAAGGCAAACGCTGGCAGCATATCATGGAGCAGGTTGAGGAAAAAAGACTTGACATATCTCCCGAAGTGCTCGCATTGACCAGGGAATTGCTCAAAGAAGCCCGGATCCCGGGTCCCAGAAATCCCAGACCTGCTGATGAGAACCAGCCAGCTGAATTCCAATGCCTGGTTTGTGGCAGGTCCTGGAAGGGTACCTATAACTCTGACCAGGAGAGGAGCTGTCCGGATTGCCGATCAAATAGTATTCGGTGGATCAAGGAAAGGAAAAAAGAGGGCCGAAAACCTCACTGAGGTCTGGGCGACAAGCCAGCTGAATCGAGAGGGAGTCAATCAGGTCGAGCGCTATTGAAAGCGGAGGGGGCCACACAGCTTCCAGCAAAGGCAGGTTTGAAAGGTCGGATCGATCACAATCCTGGTGAACGATCGAAAGCCCCCCGGTAAATCCCCTGACTCGGCCTGCGGTCGAAATGTTAGCAGGCCGACTGCTCAGGGAGTTGGTGTGGCATTTGCGGCCGTCTTGCCAGTCCAGACAAATACCCTGGCTTCACTGACGCTGCCAGCGACTTCCCAGATGGGATTCCCATTATTATCAACATCGACCTGCCGCACCGTGCTGATGGTCCAGCGATATATGTGGGGTGAATCCTGATTGGCCCGGAAGGAACCCGGGACAATAAACTTGGTATCGGTCACAAAACCGACCAATTTCCGGCCGGTACCTTCAGTGAGATCTATGACAGAGACCTGGTAGGCTTCGTTGGTATTGATCAATCCCACGGAGGACCACTGCAGGGTGACCTGGTTATCACTCTGGAAAAATACCCCGCCATCCGCTGGCAGCAGCAGATTGGGTGCAGGATAGGGGGGAGGTGGGGTTGGTGTGGGAGAAGGACCGGGAGTCGCAGCCCGTTCGCAGAGCGGAATGGTCAAGCTCAAGCCCTCGTAGACCGTGTTGCTGACCATGCCGTTATAAGATTTAATGGCTTCTTCTGGCACATTATAATTCAAAGAGATGCTGCTCAGGGTATCGCCTTCACCAACCTCATAGGATACTTTGTCACAAGCAGCCTGGGTTCCTTCGATTCCACTTAAAGTCGCTGTCGGGAAGGATGTTGAGGTGGGAGTTGGATGGGGTATGAATAATTCCTGGCCTTCAAAAAGGGTATCGCAGGAGGCCGGGATATTGTTGAGCAGGACAATGGATTTGATAGATACCTCAAATCGGGCCGCGATTTCCAGGCAGGAATCGTTGGCTGCGACGATATAAGTCAGTGGGGTGGGGCTAGGTTCGGGAGTAGGAGTCTGGGTTGGAGGAGCCAGAGTTTCGGTCGGTGTGACCGTAACTGTTTCAGTAAGGGTTGGAGTGGTTGTGGTATCAACCATGGCACCAGTTTGTCGCAAGGCCAGATAAACCATACCTGCGCCTACCGCCAGAAAGAGCACTACCAAGCCAATCGCGACCGGCAGCCCAACGGTGATTTCTGGCATACGTCCACCGCTGACGATCTGGGCATCCGTGCGGGCATCATTCAGGTTGCCCCCACAGACCAGGCAGCGTTGTGAGTCTTCTTTTACCCGGGTTCCGCAAGTAGGGCAGATTTTATTATTAGCTGTTGCCATAAGAGCACTCTTTTTCTGTAAATTTAGTCATCAGACTGCGGCAATTATACCAGAAGCGTGAAGGAAGGAAAGTAAATGGGAAAGGTGGGGAAAAACCCCCTCCGGGGGTGAAAATAAGGGCAATTTTGGGAAGGAGATACTCAGGATTTGCGATTCAGCAGGATCAGGGTTAATTCCCGGAGGGTTTCTCCCGCCTGGCCAAGGGGATTGGCTTCTTCCAGGGAACTGAGTGCCAGGTCAGTCATCCGGTCAGCAGTTTTCTGCGCATAGGCAAGAGCTCCTTCAGATTCCAGGATCTTTGCCATTTCCAGAGCTGCCTCGGCTGTGATTGGACCGGCGTACCAGGCCTGATAGAAGGCCTTTTTTTGTTCCAGTCCATACAGGACGGGGAGGGTTTTTTTATGAACCACAAGATCCCCAGTACTGGATTTGCCGATCTGCTCCTCGTTTCCCCAGATTCCCAGGATGTCATCCTGAACCTGAAATGACAGACCTAGGTAATGTCCAAAATCCCGGTATTTGCCCCGGACTTCCTGATCCAGGCCGGCACACAGAGCACCCGCCTCCAGGCTGAAAGCCAACAGGGCAGCTGTTTTTCCGCCCACCATCTGCCAGTAATGATCCATTTCCACCTGATCCTGGTCCTCGAACTTGATATCAAGATACTGTCCCTGGGTTAAATCTTAATGCCATGGAGTGAAATAGGTTGACCGCCCGCAGGGCGGTGGATTCCCCCAGGGTTTCTTCCAGGCGGGATAAGGCCAGGCTGGCAAGGGAAAACATGGCATCCCCGGCGTTGATGGCCTGGGCTTCTCCCCAAACCTTCCAGACTGTCGGCCGCCCCCTTCGCTGTTCTCCCCGGTCTTCAATATCGTCATGGATCAGGGAAAAATTATGGATCAGCTCCACAGCCGCAGCTGCCGGCAGAGCTTTTTTCCAATCCGCCCCACAAGCTTCGGCTGCCAGCAGGACCAGCAGGGGTCGGATCTGTTTACCTTCCGCCTTGGGACCAGCCAGATCTCCACTCCAGCCCAGTTGGTAGGTGATAATATCCATCAGGCCAGAAGCGCCGTAATCAGCTGTGGAGGATACTGCCCGTTCCAGTTCCTCCCGGAGGAAAGGACGGGCCAGATCTGAAAATCTGGAAAATCCGCTCGAATTAGTCATAATTCATTTGATTGGCAATAATTGGATCTCGGAGAGGGCTTTCAGATCTGCTGCCCCGGCTCCAAACATGCTGATCTGGATTTCTCGTTTGGTCCTCTGGATCTCGGCAACCACAGCTTCTGCTGACTGATCGGCAGCCTGCAGGAAGGGACTTGCCATACCGCCCATCAGGGCCCCTAAAGCAACAGTTTTGGCGATATCCAGTCCGTTGTGTAAACCACCCGAAGCAAATATTTTTAGATCGGGATGACTCTCCCTGACCTGGATGATGCTCTCCGCGGTTGGGATGCCCCAATTGAGGAATGTGGATGCGATCTTCCGGCCCTGGTCATCCCCGGCCCGGTGCATTTCCACTTCCGTCCAGGAGGTGCCTCCAGCGCCGGCGATATCCAGGGCAGCAACACCTGCCTGGACGAGCAGGTCAGCTGTCGATTTTGAGATGCCCCAGCCGACTTCTTTGACGATAACAGGGACATCCAGGGCCCGGCAAACATCAGCTATCTTCGCCGCCAGACCAGAAAAGTCGGTATTTCCCTCCCCCATTACAGCTTCCTGGAGGGAATTCAGGTGCAGAATTAACGCATCAGCCTCCACCGTGGCAACTGCTTTCTGGCAATCAGCCGGAGTCAGGCCATAATTTAGCTGGACTGCGCCAAGGTTGGCAAATAACAGGATATCTGGCGCAACATTCCGGACCTGGAAGGTTAGATCTAGTTCTGGATTTTCCAGGGCTGCCCGCTGCGATCCCAATCCCATGGGGATGCCAGTTTCCTGGGCGGCCAGTGCCAGGTTTTGATTGATCAACCGGGCCCTTTCCGTACCACCGGTCATTGAAGAGATGAACAGGGGAGCTGAAAGTTGTTTGCCAAATAATTTAAGATCCAGGCAGATATCGTCCAGGTTTAATTCTGGAAGGGCCTGGTGGGGGAAACGGTAATCTTCCAGCCCGGTTGATAGACCCGATCTGACATCATTCTTGAGATTAATTTCCAGATGGTCATACTTTCGGGAACTGGTTGGTGAAGTTTTCTGGGACATTTGAAGTCCTTTTGCTTCAGGTATAGTAACAGTCCCCAAACGCTGTGTCAACAAATATCAACCCCCTGTTCCTGAACCTTGACAAGACCCTCTCTGCGGTTACAATACTCAATAATCGGAAGCGAAACCAAATCCAGGAATAATGGTTTATTATGTTAGACCGATTTCCTGTATTTGCAGTCAAGGAGGAGCCAGAATGGCCGACACATTTGAGCAGGTGAAGAAAATTATCGTAGATTTGCTGGCTGTGGATCCAGCCAAAGTCACCAAGGATGCCCGCTTCCGGGAGGATCTGGAAGCCGATTCCCTTGATCTGGTAGAAATGATCATGGAGTTCGAGGATGAATTCGGGGGAGAGATCTCCGATGAGGATGCTCAGAAAATAACCACCGTGGGCGATGCTGTGGCTTACCTGGAAGAGAACGCTAGTTAATAACCAGTCCTGGTTCTGATATAAAAACAGCCTGCCGATTTTTTGGCAGGCTTTGTTTTTTAATTTTTCCCGAGCAGGACTAATACCACAGGGTTGCAGGTTCCGGCCAGAGTTTTATGACTTCAATCCCGTGACTTGGGGGGTCGCAATCATCCCGCTGGTGCGTCTCTGGGCACGCTGGTCAACCATTTAGGTTCTTCAACCACGGGTGAAATAGCGGTTATTTTAACATCCCCGGAATTTCTTCCGGGTGCTGGGCGACCATCACACCAGCGTTTTCCAGAGCTTTGATCTTATCATCTGCCAGGCCTGTACCGCCTTGGACGATTGCACCCGCATGCCCCATCCGTTTTCCGGGAGGAGCAGTCTTTCCTGCAATGAAAGCTGCCACTGGTTTGGTAACCTGATCGGCTATGAATTCTGCTGCCAGTTCTTCGTCCGTTCCACCGATCTCTCCGATCAGTACGATCTTCTCTGTGTCAGGATCTTCCTGGAACATCTCCAGGGTATCAATGAAATTTGTGCCGTTGACAGGATCACCACCGATGCCAACACAGGTTGATACACCCAGCCCCAGGTTCTTTAGGGCATAGAGGACCTCGTAGGTCAGGGTGCCGGAACGGGAAACTACACCGATCTTTCCGGGAATGGCGATGTTTCCCGGTATGATGCCCACTTTTGCTTCTCCGGGGGTCAGCAGCCCGGGGCAGTTGGGCCCTACCAGGCGGACATCCTTTTGATCCAGATAAATTCGGACCCGCATCATATCCGAAACAGGAACACCTTCCGTGATGCAGATGATCAATTCCACTCCTGAATCGGCGGCTTCGAAAATGGCGTCGGCAGCAAAACGGGCGGGCACAAAGATCACTGAGGTATTGGCGCCAGTGGCTTCCCGGGCGATTTTGACTGAGTCAAAGACAGGGATTTTTCCGTTTAACACCCATTCCCCACCTTTTCCAGGAGTTACTCCGGCAACTACCTTGGTTCCGTAAACGACCATTTTTTCTGTGTGGAATAATCCTTCCTGTCCGGTGATGCCCTGGACCAGGAGCCGGGTATTTTGATTCACCAATATGCTCATGAATATCTCCCTCTTAATTGATCAGGATCTTGCTGCCGCAACTGCTAGTTTAGCGGCTTCTGCCAGGGTATCGGCTGTTTCCATATCGGCGTCTTTGAGTAATTGTCTGCCTTCGGCAGCATTGGTTCCCACCAATCTGACCACCATGGGGATATTGGTCTGAACCCCTTCCAGGGCTTCCAGGATACCTTTGGCAACCAGGTCGCAGCGGGTGATCCCGCCAAAAATATTAAAGAGGACTGCTTTGACGTTAGGATCGGAAAGTATGATCTCCAGGGCGGTGGCGACTTTATCTGCGCTGGCCCCTCCCCCGATATCCAGGAAATTGGCTGGCTCACCCCCGAAAAGTTTGATGATATCCATGGTGGTCATCGCCAGTCCAGCCCCATTGACCATACATCCGATATCTCCGCCGAGTTTAATATAGGACAGCCCATGCTCCCGGGCTCGAACCTCAGCTTCCTGATCCTCATCTTCATCCCTGAGTTTTTCCAGCTCCGGGTGGCGGAACAGGGCGTTGTCATCCAGGACCATTTTGCCATCTACAGCCAGCAGTTGACCTTCACCGGTGATCACCAGGGGATTGATCTCTGCCAGAGTCGCGTCGCTGCCGTCGTAGGCTTTCCAGAGGGCCTGGGCGATCATTCCGAAATCTCGCCAGAGCTTGCGGGGAAGATCGATGCCAGCAGCCAGGTCAAGAGACTGGTAGTTCTGCAGTCCCAGCAGGGGATCGATATGGCATTTGATGATCTTGTCGGGAGTCTTGTGGGCCACCTCTTCAATATCCACGCCGCCAGCAGCTGAGGCCATGATCACGGGTTTGCGTTCCGAGCGGTCATTGGTGATACCGAGGTAAATCTCAGTCTTGATATCAGCGGCCTGGTCTACCAGCACCATCCGGACCGGGAGCCCGTTGATCGTCAGAGCCAGGATCTCCTCTGCAAATTTGTAGGCTTCCTCTGGGTTTTGGGCGACTTTGATACCACCCGCTTTCCCGCGTCCTCCAACCAGTACCTGGGATTTGATAACCACAGCCCCGGGAATTTTCTTGGCTATTTTTTTGGCTTCTGATGGTGTGTGGGCTAATTCACCCGGAGGGATTGGTATTCCATACTCTTGAAAGATCTTCTTGGAATAATACTCATGAAGTTTCATGGCTCAATCAGCTCCCGGGTTGTTTTGGGGTGTGAGTAATCCAATTGCGGGGTGATTATACCATGTGAAAAAACCCTTTTTTGGGCCTAAAAAAGGGAATGTGACGAGCGTCCTGCCTTGAAGGTGACAATTAGGGCAGGGTGCTCAAATCTGGATCACAACCGTCAATTAGAAGGTCTTTTTTATCCAGGCCTGGACAGGCGGTATGCGGTAGATCAACAGGATTGCCATGATGGCGACATAGGGCCAGGGGCGGAGCACTCCGGGTTTTACAGCCAGAATATAATGCAGGGCCGCTAATCCTCCCGCAAGATATACCAGCCTGTGCAGCTGTTTCCAGCGTTTACCCATTTTTTTGAGGACGACATTCAGGGAAGTGATCGTTAAAGCCAGGAAGATCAGTCCTGTAGTGAAACCGAGCAGAATAAAATACTTTGTGAAGGCATTATTCAGGAGCTCTTTCCACTGAAAACCATAGTCCAGGACGACATAGATCGAAAAATGGACCAGGGCATAAAAACCTGCGTACAAACCCAGCGGCCGCCGCAATTTATTTAATTGGGGCCAGTCCAGGATCTGCTTCAGAGGAGATATGGAAAGAGACAGCAGCAGCATGGTGATGGCTGTTTTTCCAGTCCGGTGCGTGATCTCCAGGATCGGATTTGCACCCAAACCCCCCTGCCAAAAATCCCACAGTCCGACCAGCAGGGGGAGGACAGCCAGAATATGGGTCAGGGGATGAAGAATGGAAGCCAGCCCTTTGCGGGTTTCTTTCCAGGGTTTAGAAAAATTCTGCGAGATCCATGCCTTCATATAGGGAACCTACCTCATCATAACCGTTGAATTTTAAAGTATCCCGGCGGGAAAAATCTCCAATCCGCCTTTCAGTTGCCTGGGACCAGCGCGGGTGATCCACTTCAGGATTGACATTGGCAAAAAATCCATATTCATTCGGAGCGGATTCCATCCAGAGTGATACAGGCATTTCCTCAACCAGATCGATCTTGACGATCGACTTGATGCTCTTAAAACCATATTTCCAAGGGACAACTAAACGGATCGGGGCGCCGCTTTGAGGAAGCAGGTCCTCCCCATAAAGGCCAGTTGCCAGGATGGTCAGGTCGTGATAGGCTTCATCCATTCTGAGTCCCTCGATATAGGGCCAGGGATAATATTTATTGGATTGACCGGGAAGCTGCTGGGGATCGAATATCGTTTCAAAGCGGACATATTTCGCTTGAGTGGTGGGTTTGACATCCTCGAGGAGTTCAGATAAGCGGAAGCCCTGCCAGGGAATGACCATGGACCAGCCTTCAACACAGCGCATCCGGTATACCCGTTCTTCCGTGGTGTAGCGTTCCCGGATCTCTTCGATCGACAAGGTGAGCGGATTATCCACCAATCCGCCGATCGATACTTCCCAGGGGGAGGTATTAAAATCCTTTGCTAGCCGGGCAACACCTTCTTTGTCTGTTGTGAACTCATAAAAATTATTATAGTTGGTGACATTTTCGTAGGATGTCAGGGCATCTCCCAATTCATCCGTGTTGCTGAATGAGGTAGGAATAGCGCCTGGATCCGCGATTGTTTCGGGAAGATCCTCACCCGCGATGAAGGGTTTGGTCTGGCAAGCTGCCAATACAGCAGCGCTGACCCCCGCTACGCCAACGGCTTTCAGGAAGTCTTTGCGAGATGCATAGGTCTTTTTAGGGGTGATCTCTTGCTCGAATTTCTTCGCCATGGTATCTCCTGATCCTAGTCTGGTTCTCGTTAGGATTAAGATGATTAATTAAGAATAATTCTTACCTGGATCAACCAGTATTACGAATGCTGCCCTGAGGTTTGACTTGTTGAATACGGCTGATCCTTTTTTCTCTCCCTCGCTTGGGATATATTATTCTTCTTCTGCAAGTTCCGGTTTAAAATATTGGATCCGGTTGTTTTTTGTATCACTGACCCAGACGCCACCTTCATGATCCACAGTCAGGCCGGTGGGATAATTCAAGTTGAGGTTCTCAGGCCCCTGGGTGCCCCAGGCGGCTACAACTTCCCCCAGGGGATTAAAAACTATGATCCTGGATAATTCCGGATCGCTGGTATAAACGTAGCCTTCCGGTCCGATGCTCAGATAAGGTTTATTATCCAGCGATTGACCATACCAGCCTTCTACATCCCATTGGATCATAAAGTTACGGGCGATACCCTCCTCATCAGGAGAGAAGACCTGGATGCGCTGATTCCAGGTATCGGCAACATACAAATTGCCCTCTGGATCAAAGGCCAGGCCCGAGGGTTCGTCAAATTGCCCTTCACTGAGTCCGATTTCGCCAAATTCTGTGATGTAATCACCCTGGCTGTTAAAAACCACAATCCGCTTGTTGCCGGTATCCGAGACATAGATATTGCCAAAATGGTCGACTGCCACATCCCGGGGCCCCCAGAAAGCTTCGTTTGTTTCCATCTGTCCAAAATGGCCCCAGCTGGTCAAATAATCCCCCTCGGCTGAAAATTTCTGGATCCGGTGATTCCAGGTATCTGCAATATAAACGTACCCATCCTCACTGATCGCGATTCCCCAGGGTTCATTAAACGAGCCCCCGGGAGGGGTGCTGCTTTCCGAAGACCCATACTTTCCCCAGGAATTTAACAAAATTCCCTCGGCTGAGAAGTGGAGCACCTGGTTATTGCCTGTATCAAGGACATATAGGGATCCGTCAGGCGCAATTTCAAGATTGCGGGGAGAGATCAGCTCGGGTTCAGTAATGCTCCGGACTGCCTCCAGGATTAGCTCCTTGCCTTCATAGGGGTCTGATATATCTGCAAATACCAGGTCCATGGATCCATAATTCCAGACCCGGGCAGCCAGGTCCTTGCGGACGTATAGTTTCATTTGATCTGCGGGATTCCAATTTGCCAGGCTGATGCTTTTATTGGTGGCCTGGGCATATTTTTGGAAATCACGCTGAAGCCAGATCTGGAAGATCCCTTCCCGGATCTCAGGGCTGCGGAGGGCATTGCCGATCCTTTCCCAGGTAAGATTGTAATAATCCTGATTGGGCCAGACGATCCGGTTGTACGTGAACTCATAATAGGCGTTTCCAACAACCGGTTCCAGCTTGGCGTAGTTATTGTTGCCTACCAGGATAACAGGGGAATTGCGCAGATCGCGGGTCGGATTTTCTCCAAAATAGCGCTGATTTTCATAGTTTCTGAGGTACCACCAGTAGGGATAAGTGGTTTCGTTATCAAAAGCAACTTCCATTGCCAGGCCGTCACTGGTCCGGTAGGAAAGCTCTTCTATTTGGGCCAGGGCATCTTTTATCCCCCGACCACCATGGGCATAAACCAGGTATTCCGCCGGATTGTCATAATTGATAAAGGTTGCCAGGACGGCAGTATGGGTGGTAAGCACCACCAGCACCAGGCCAACAGCCAAGGCATTTGAGATCCAGAACTGCCTGGTGTCCCAGGTCCTTACCAGGCTCCAGATCAGGTAGCCGGTAACTCCCGCAACCACCAGGGCAGACAAGAAGTTCCCGGTGGCTCTGAGCTGATGAAGATCCTGTCCCTGGAAGGGGGGATTGGTAGACAGGGCTGATCCCAAACTGCCAAAAACACCTGCCAGGAAAACGATGGTCAGGATCAGAACCAGCCACCCGCGTTTCTCGGCAAAGGCTTGGTGATCGAACCTGGACATCATTTGCTGGAAACCCCAGGCAGCCAACAGGATCAAAGGCAGGGCAATATGTACAGTCAGCCAGGGCATTTTTTCCCCGGCAATCGGGTAGGCGATCAAGCTGCTCAGCGTCCAAAAAGCCAGCAAGGCAAAAACTGGCGCTTTTGGTTCGGATGATTCCCGGGGGGCAAGCTGATCATATTCAGCTCGAGGTTCAGATCTGGAGAACAAGCGTTTCAACCCCACGCCAATCCCGGTTGCCAGAGCTGCCAGGGCTGGCAAATATTCGTAGATCGGGATCTGGATCAGCCAGTAGTAATACCAGGGCTGACTGCCGCGCTCGACAGCTTGCTGTTCGAGCCAGTATCCCAGAGACCCCACCAGGCCTGTGAAAAACCCCGTGCCATTGGTAAACACAGTGGTATATAAGATTGTAAAGGGGATATAAAATATGGCCGCGTTGATCAACCATTCCCGGCGATTCCAGGAGAACCCGGCGAAAATCGCAAAGGCAGTCAGTACCAGGATGATCACCCCGGTCTTGACCATCCCTGGAGTTGAATAATCAAGCGAATTCAATCCAATTAAATTGGATGGGAAGGGAGCCAGCTGCGGAAGGACCAGCGTCCCCAGCACCAGCAAAGCGCTGAAAGAGGGCAGAATTTTAAGCTTCTTCCAGCCATACCCGAAGACAGCCATTAATAAAGCACCCAGAAGCAGCAAACCAGTGATTATTAATGGGATGGCAGTCATCGGGTTGGGTCCTGCGGGAGCCTGATCAGGGATAGGAAATTCAGGGGTAAATCTTCCAGCCACCAGGCTGATCCCCAGGAAAAAACCTGCCCCGATAATGCCTCCCAGGAAAAGCTTCTTTTGGGAGGGTTTTTCCCATTCCTCCCTTAAAATATCCTGAATAAAGATCAGGCCGAGGAAGATCATGGCCTGGGCAGTATAAATGAAGGAGGTCTCTTTGGTCGTGAAGTGCAGCACGGTCGCCGCGGTCAACCAATAAAGGTACTTGGGCTGGCTGGTTTCCAGATAGCGCAAGATTGCCCACAGGGTTACCACGCCAAATAGGGCTACAAAAGATTCGTTGCGGACATAACGACCGTAATAGAGCATAAAGGGAGAGATCAAGAACATCAAGGCAGCCGCCAGGGTGCCCCACTTTCCCAGATATCTGCGGTATTTCCAGACAAAAAGGATAGTCAGCACACTGGTGATGGCGGCAGGGATCCTGGCGGTAAAATCACTGTCTCCCAGCAAAAAATAGATCAGCGCCAGGAAATGGAATTGGAAAGGTCCATGGGTGATGGGGTCATGGCTGTAGCCCATACCCTGAAACAGCCGCCAGGAATAATATACATGGGAGGTCTCATCATGGCTGATCACCCGGGCACCCAGATCGTAGAACCGGGATAATATAGCCAACAGCAGGATGATCCCGAAAATGACCACTTCCCAGGAGATCTTGATATTTGAAAGGGCAGGAGTATCCAGCCAGGTCTGCTTGTTTTGTTCGGTGTGATTATCCATTTTTATCCCTTTTTCCCTATCAGGGTTCTTAAAGCTTGAATTTCTTGCTGATCCAGATCACGCCATTCCCCAGGAAGCAGTTCACCCAGGACAAGACTGCCCAGCCTGATCCTGATCAAGCGTTTGACCTTCAATCCCGAGATCTCGGCCATTCTGCGAAGCTGGCGTTTTTTTCCCTCTCTAAGTATAACCCCCAACCAGGTTCCATTGGAATCCTTGTGTTCGATCCACACCTGGGCGGGCCTGGTGAGGGTGCCATCATCCAGGATCAATCCTTTTCGCCAGGCATTGATTTGCGGTTCCGTGGGAAGTTCTCTGACCAGCAGGCGGTACTCTTTTTCGTGTTCATAGCGAGGATGGGTCAGGTGGTTGGTCAGCTCTCCGTCATTGGTCATCAGGATCAGGCCCTCGCTGTTCACATCGAGCCGTCCTACAGGATATAACCTGCCGGGAAGATCGATCAACGACCGAACAGTGGGCCTGGGATCAGGTGCCTCGACGGTTGATATGACTCCGGGAGGTTTATGGAGCAAGATATATCTGGGAAGTTCAGAATCCGAGATCGATTTACCATCAACTGAGATCGAATCCAGGGAAGGATCTGCCTGTGATCCCAGATCCGCAAGAACTCCGTTTACCTCAACCCTGCCCTGTCGGATTAAATCCTCGCAGCTCCGTCTGGATCCATAACCGGCCTGGGCAAGAATTTTTTGTAAGCGTGTTTTCATGAATGACTATGAAGATCGTGAGTGGACTCAAAAAAGTGCCAGATTGGATCAGCCTTTCAGAACCTTAGGATCGGTGGCATCCTGGATCTCATCAAAGTCGAGGGGAGGTAACTCCTCGTAGGATCCCAGACCAAAATATTTCAGGAATTCGGGTGTTGTGCTGTAGAGGATTGGTCGACCAGGACCTTCTGCCCGACCAACATCATCGATCAAACCTTTATTTAATAAGGTCCGCAGGACTCCATCGCTGTTCACACCCCGGATGAAATCTATCTGGGGTCTGGTAATGGGCTGCTGGTAGGCGATAATGGATAATGTTTCCAGGGCTGCCTGGCTGAGAGTGCTGGTGGTCTCCAGGTTGAGCAGATTTTCCAGGACCGTTGCAGCCTCGGGCGCTGAAGTGATCTGAACCTTGTTATTGTGAAACTGAAGCCGGATCCCCCGGTTTGCATAAAGAACTTCCAGCTCGTCAAAGGCGTTTTTGATTTCCCTGGGCGGCAGATCCAGCAGGCTGCCAATTTGATTGGCGCTGATCGGCTCTGGTGAGACAAACAGGATCGCTTCGACAAGCGCTGTCAGTTCCAGCTGCGGTTTTTTATTGGACGGTGAGGATTTTTCTTCTGTCATGCTATAATCTGGATTTAGAGCTTTTCAGCGCGGATAAGAATACTTTTAAACATCAAAAACGATTTGAAATACTGCCATGAGATTATACCATTTTCTAAAGATAGGTCTGATCACCAGCTTGCTGTTGTTGCTGGGAGCGGGCTGTACCCCCTCCGCAGATACACCCTCTCCAGAGGATATATCGGTTGAGATAGAGGTTGATAACAGCCTGCTCTCAGTAGTGGTTCCTGCTGGAAGTTCAATTGACGAAATACTCACCGCGGGGGGTGTATCCCTCAATGGCAATGATCGGACAGAGCCTGCCAGGTCCCTCAGCCTCTCTGAGAACGGTTTGGTCAAAGTGATCAGGGTTGAAGAGCGAATCGAGACCGAACAGGTGATCATAGCTTTTGAAGTTGTCCGCCAACCAACTGAAAATCTCCCCTCCGGTCAGGAAAAATTGCTCCAGGCTGGAAAAAACGGCCTGGAAGAGATCGTTTCTGTGCGGGTTTTTGAAGATGGCCTCGAAGTCTCGTTTAATGAAGTCAGCAGTCTGGTATTGGAAGAGAAGATTGATGAGATTATCCTGGTGGGAGTGCAGTCCTCCATTGCTCCCTTGACCCTGCCCAGCCCCCTGGCATATCTCAGCAATGGAAATGCCTGGATCATGGAACAATCCACGGCCAACCGGTATCTGGTTGTTCCAACCGGGGATCTGGATGGCAGGGTTTTCAGCCTCTCTGGGGATGGAAATTGGCTGCTGTTCACTCGTTCTGAAGATGACGAAGAGATTATCAATTCGCTCTGGGCAGTTAATCTATCCTCGCCGGAGGATTCATTGATCAGCCTGGGCATAAAAAACATCATTCATTTTGCAGATTGGTTCCCGGGCTCAGAAGAAAAA
Organism: uncultured Chloroflexia bacterium; assembly: GCA_963716695.1. Taxonomy (GTDB): domain Bacteria; phylum Chloroflexota; class Anaerolineae; order Anaerolineales; family UBA11858; genus B10-G9. The sequence continues at coordinate 217,396 of CAVQTT010000001.1, read as the reverse complement.
TTTGCCTATTCAAGCGTTGAACCCCGGGTATCGGCCCCCGGATGGCAGGCAAATAATGATCTCTATGTCAGGATCTTCAGCGAAAACGGTTATACCTCCCTGGTGAACACTCTCCAGGAAACCAATTATGGAGGTGTATACGGGTGGTGGGGGACAGATTTCCAGTTTTTCCCGGATGGAAATTTGGCAGCCTATGCCAGTCCGGACCAGATTGGGGTCATACCTTATGATGAACCCGAGAAACAGATTTTCCTGGAAATCGTTCCCTATCAGACCCAGGGAGATTGGGCCTGGATGCCCGGTTTAAGCATTGGCCCCCTCGGCAATGTATTATTTTCAGTCAACCATTCAGCCCAGGAAGGATCACTGGCAGGAGAGGATTCCCCGGTATTTGATCTCATCGCTCTGCCCCTTACTGGGGGAGGTGTGAAGACGATCGTAAAGGATGTGGGCATGTTTGCCTATCCGCTGGCCTCTCCGGTCACCGCCAAACCGACTGGCGAAGCTTCCTACAAAGTAGCTTATTTGCAGGCCATCTTTCCGGAACAAAGTTCTACCAGCAATTACCGGGTAGCATTGATGGACCGGGATGGATCCAATCAGCACCTGATCTTCCCCGCCCAGGACAAACCCGGCTTATCACCATCCCGGGGCTGGGGTGCCTGGTCCCCGCGCCCCCTGGAATCCACGGGAACCTATCCGCTGGCGGTGATCTATGAGGGAAATATCTGGATCCTGGACCCGGAGAACAGTGCCGCCTGGCAGGTAACTGGCGATAGCGGCATAAAGAGAATCGATTGGTGAGTGAGGAGAGCAAATGAGAATTCTTATTACCGGCGCGGCGGGTTTTCTCGGATCCCATTTATGTGATCGTTTGATCGCTGAGGGACACGAAGTGATCGGGATGGATAATTTTGTCACCGGCCGGCCAGAAAACATCCAGGAACTCAAGCGCCAGAAAACATTTCAATTCATAGACCATGATGTCTCGGATTTTATCGCTGTCCCGGGAGATCATCTGGATGGTGTGATGCATTTCGCCTCTCCAGCCTCCCCCAATCCGAATTCACCCTATGGTTATGTGAATCTCCCAATTCAAACCATGAAGGCAGGCGCATTAGGCACTTTAAATTCACTGGGTGTTGCCCGGGCCTATCAGGCCAGGTTTCTGCTGGCATCAACCAGTGAGATCTACGGGGATCCCCAGGTCCATCCTCAGCCGGAAAGTTATTGGGGACATGTGAATCCGATCGGTGAACGTTCGGTTTATGATGAGGCCAAACGATTTGCCGAAGCTCTGACCCTGGCCTACCACCGCTATCACGGCATCGACACCCGTATCGTGCGCATTTTTAATACCTATGGTCCCCGGATGAGATTGGATGATGGCCGGGCTGTGCCCAACTTCCTGAAACAAGCCCTCAGCGGGGAGCCGCTGACGATCTATGGGGATGGCACTCAAACCCGGAGTTTTTGTTATGTGGATGATCTGATCGAAGGGATTTACCGCTTATTTCTCTCAAATGAACACCGTCCTGTTAATATTGGGAATCCAATCGAGATGACCATCCTTGAACTGGCGGAAGCCATCAACCGTTTGATTGACAATCCTGCCCAGGTGCAAATAGAGCCAGGCAAAAGAGGGGAAGGTGACCCCCAACGGCGCCAACCGGAGATCAGCAGGGCTCGGGAAGTTCTGGACTGGAAACCGACCATCGGTCTGGAAGAAGGTTTAAGGCGGACCATTCCATATTTCCAGGCCAATATTTAACTTGATGAAGATCAATGCCATACTCAAAAATCCCCGGGAGCGGGAGAGATTTCTGAAATTCGCCGTGGTGGGTGCATTTGGAGCCCTGGTTGATTTTGGCTCCTTCCATCTGCTGCTGAGTATTCTGTCTCTCAAACCAGAATGGGCCCAAGTCTGTTCGTTTACCCTGGCGATCAGCAGTAATTTCATCTGGAACCGCCTGTGGACCTATCCGGATTCAAGGTCCAAGTCCATAAGCAACCAGCTGGCAACATTCTTCTTGGTAAATCTAGTGGGTTTGGGAATTCGCACACCGATCTTTACCGGTCTGGAAACCCCCTTCCGTCGTTTGTTCGAAGGTTTTAGCTTTTTGCCGATCGGGTTTATTGATGCAGATCGATTGGGCTATACCTTTGCCCTGGGTGTTGCAGTGGTGGTGGTGATGTTCTGGAATTTCCTAATCAACCGGGTCTGGACCTATAACGATGTTGAGTAAGCTGGTTTACAGATCCAAATCGCAGCAGGGATAATTCTGTTCAAACTCTACCAGGCTGGCATATAAGTCATCCGGCAATCGCTCTTTAACCTCAAACTGAATATTTCGGGGGATCTCCTGGTAAAAAGCTTCCGCTATACCTCCAGCTATGCAGGCCAGGGTATCACTGTCGCCCCCCAGCGAGACGGCTTTTCGCACTGCACTCTCATAATCTGTTGAATCAAGGAAGGAGATGATCCCTTCCGGGACAGATCCCTGGCAGGACACATCAAATCCGTAGTGGGGCCGGATCTGCTCACAGCTGCGATACAGGTCGTAGGAAAAATCCTTGGCGACCCTTTCCCTGATGTTTTCTTTCGAATTCCCCTGGCGGGCCAGCAGAATGGCCAGAGCTACCGCCTGGGCACCTTTGATACCCTCCGGGTGATTATGGGAGACCAGAGCGCTGTTCCTGGCTTCCCGGAGCACATCATCCACTGTGTTGAACGCAAATCCGATTGGGCTTACCCGCATCGCGGAACCATTCCCCCAGCTGTAATAGGGCTGGATAGGTTCATCAAAGATCCAGTTGAAAAAATTTCCCCCGTATCCGGCATCAGGATATAAACGCCCCAGGATTTTCATCTCCTGTCCGTAATCCATATCCCCCAGGATCGCATTGGCAACAGCCAGAGACATCACGGAGTCATCCGTAAAGCGGGAAGCAGCTCCAAATAATGGGAACTCCTCACTTTTCAGGGGTTGGCGTTCGTAAACAGATCCAATAATGTCACCTGCTATGGCGCCGATCATGGTCTCCCTCAGCTGGATGATTCTGATGAATATCTCATTAAATCCTAGACGATGATACTTATCTTAGCAAGTGAAAAAAATCCAGATTGAGTATAATGGTGACAGAACGCAGGGATTGAGGATATATATGGATGAAAAAAAACCCCAGAACACCCCGGGAGAACCTGAACTAATCACACGGGTTGGATCTCTCCAGGAATTACTGGAAAAGGCATCTGGAGTCCGGGCGGTTAAGAATTATGATCAGGAAGACTCAGGATTGGCTGAGAGCCTGCCATTCCCATTCCTGGCCCTGGTCGGGCAAAAACAGATGAAACTTTCCCTGATATTATCCCTGCTGAATCCCAACCTGGGTGGGGTGCTGCTGATTGGTCCGCGGGGGACAGGAAAATCTACTGCTGTGCGCAGCCTGGTCGATCTGCTGCCGCATGTCAGGCGCAGTTTGTGTTATTACGGCTGCTTGGAGGAGGATGTAGAAAGTGGCGGAATTGATGCGGTCTGTCCTGATTGTGCCAAGAAGTTTGGCCAGGGAGATCCGCTCTCCCGCCAAGAAAAGGTCCATCTTGTTGAACTGCCATTAAACGCGAACCTGGAAGATGTGGTAGGGGGTGTGGACCCCCGGGCCCAGCCCCATTCCCGCCAACAGTTGAAACGGGGTATTTTGTCCCGGGCCGATAGGAACCTGCTCTATGTCGATGAGGTGAACCTGCTGAATGATCAGATCGTGGACGCTATCCTGGATGCAGCCGCTCAAGGCCAGTACACAGTTCGCAGGGGCGCGGTATCAGCCACATATCGATCCAACTTCACACTGATCGGATCCATGAATCCCGAGGAAGGCCATTTACGGCCCCAGATCATGGATCGTTTTGGATTGCGGGTGCTGGTGGAAGGGTTGGAAAACAAAGAAGATCGTTTGGAGGCTTACCAGAGGGCCAGATCATATAAAGAAAATAATCGGGCTTTTGCCGCCCAGTATAGTCAGGTGACCCGGTTCCTAAAGGATGAGATCCAATCTTGCCGGGGAGATCTTCCCCTGGTGGAACTTCCGGATGAAGTTGCCCAGACTGGACTGGCTTTGATCGAAAACCTGGAACTTGACTCCCTGAGGGCCGAGATCACTCTCTTTGAAGCAGCCCGGGCCCACGCAGCAGCTGATGCCAGGCAGATTGTCAATCTGGATGATATTAAGGTAGTAGCGCCCATGGCATTAAGGCTGCGAAGGTCCAGTTTTATTGAGCAATATATCGCCGATCAAAGTCTAGAGACTGACCTCTTAGAGACCGCGATTAACAATCTGATCCCGAAGCAGGATCAGAACAGCGAGGCCTAGTCAATGGGAAACCTTTCTGTGATGGGGGGTAAGAAAAAGGGCTTTAATCTGCTCTCAGTTCCCGGAAGCGGGACCAGACCGATCATGTCCCGGGTCAAAGCGGCTCTCTTTAATATTGTCTCTCCCTATATCCTGGGATCAACCTGGTTGGATCTGTTTGCTGGAACCGGGAGTGTTGGCATAGAAGCCCTCAGCCGGGGGGCTGATTTTGCCCGTTTCATTGAAAATCAAAAAGCCGCTGTTAGGACCATCCATGCCAATCTGAGCCACACAGGTCTGGGGGAGCAAGCGGAAGTGTGGCAGAAAAATGTCTTCTCGGTTCTGGGGGCTCCGGCAGACAGGCAGTATGACTTTATATTTATTGCGCCACCCCAATATAAAGAGGTCTGGATCAGCGCTCTCAGGTCCCTGGATCAAAATCCGAGCTGGCTGAAAGATGATAGCTGGATAATCGTCCAGATCGATAAGGTTGAATTCCAGGACCTGGATCTGGACAATCTAAAACTCTTTGACCGCCGATCCTACGGCAGCACTGAGCTGGTATTTTATATGGTGAAGGATGGGGTGGTTGAGAAAGAGGATCAATGATCCCCCCGAAATATGCTGGAGTCTGATTTCTATCTCGTCTGCAGGATCGGATCAGGATCGCTCAGGCTGATCGATCTGCGAACTCGATGACCAATTTTTCTTCTCGATCGTAATAATACCTGGCAGAAAAGGCGGGGTCAGATTTGGATTGATGGATCACCTTAGGAAGCAGTTGAGGCAGATCCTCCACCAGGTCCAGGGATGGGAGCATAGAAAACGGCACCCATTCCAATTCACCTTCGGAAGATGCCTGGAGTTCACCGCTCAGGTTGACCCCTTTCATAACAAAGATCCCGATCCCGGTTCTTTCTCCGGCATCCACCATCACTGTACCAGACAGCCAGAGCTGATCAGCTTCCAGGGAGGACTCTTCCAGAAGCTCCCGCCGGGCGGCAGTCAGCACGTCCTCTCCCTGTTCGATATGTCCGCCAAGACCGTTGTAGCGGTTGGCCCACAAGCGTTTGTCTGGAGCGCCCTTGATTAATAACACTGATTCCCCGCGGGTCAAAAAGATCAACGTGCGGGGAATCACCTGGTATCGATCTGGACTTACTCCCTGATCAGAGGCCGGCATATCAATCAGCCAGATCCGAAGTATCTTCGGCTTCTATCTCACCGAACAGATAATCATTTAAGACAGGTTCGACAAGTACCTGCTTGATGTGCTGGTCCACGTAGGGACGGGTGCCTGCCATCCCGAGCCTTTTAAAAAGATCCCTGAATTGCTGGTCCCAGGCTGAGATGATTTTCGCTAATTGATCAGGAGTGAGGCTCCAGATCTTCTTCTTGAATATACCCAATGCCCGCTTGCGGGTCTGGTAGTAGAATTGTTCGTCAGTCTGGCCCTGCTTGCGGTCATTCTTGTGATTCTCGTCCAGATAGTCATAAATCTCTCTTCGGAGGTCAGCTGGCAGCTGTTCATAAAGGATGTTCTGGAAGTTGGTTGCCAGGTGAACTTCGAGGGTTTCATACTCGGCGAATTTACTGAAGGCAGTTTCTGGCAGTGTGGAAGCTCCATGCTGCACGGCTCCTCCGAGTTGATAACTTTCCCGCGCCACCCGGCCAAGCTTCTGCAGCAGATCAAAATCCACAGCTACATCCTTGATGCTGCCGTCTGGAAGGACCACACCCCCGTGTGAAGTCCCGGTCAAGACACTGATCTTGCTCAAGCCAACCAATTTGGGAGAGAGCTTCATCAGGTCAGCCTGGTAACTTTCAAGATAGGCGCGCAGTTCCTCCTCGGTCGAGTTCTGTTCCCCGACTTCGCCAATCTCACCACCGACGGATACTGTGATCCCTTCGGGTTCGAGGTCGCGAATATATTGAGTGAAATAGGCAGACAGCTCTGAATTCAGGACCTGCTGCTCGACCACAGTATCTTTTTTCAGATCGACCAATGTCGATGCATCAACATCGATATTGAAAAATCCTGCCTCGATCGCTTCCTTGGTCAGGCTTTTCAAAGCCTCGATCTCCGGGTCAGGATTATCCTTGTATCGTCCGGCAGATATCTGGTAGTGGTCTCCCTGGATAAAAACTGGACCCTGGTACCCAGCTGCAACAGCTCCTCCGAGGATATTGGCGCTGTATTCGGAAGGTCGCTGATCTGTGTAACCGGTTTCGGAACGGGCGATTTCAAAAATAAAAGCCCCGGCGTTCAATTCCTGGGCGATCTCAAAGATGATCCTGGCAGCATAAAATGTCAGGCCCCGTAAATTGATGGCCGGAACTGTAAAATTGTTGGGAACTTCCCCCCGACCCCGGGCCAGATAGAGGTCATGGATGGAACTTGGGATAACTCCAGCTGCTGCGGCCACCTTGCGCACCAGGTAGCAGGCGAGGGAGCGGTTGAGCGAATTTTCATCCAGTACCGCGGTTTTGACGAGGACTTCAATCTCCTGGCGCAGTTTTTCTGGATCGATGATCTTGATCTGAGCGCCTTCCAGAACAGCAGAACCCCCCAATAATTTCATTAATTCGACTTGTTTTTCTTGATACATGATATCTCCTCATTTCGGTTTATTCCTGCACTGATACATTATATACCTTCCCCCTCCTGGGACAAGGGAAGGGGATCTTTCAGCGGCTGATCCATATCAGATATCTATATAATCCTCTTGAGGCAATGCTCGGTCCACTCTTTATCATGTATAATAAAATTGTTTCATCAATGTGTCAATCTAGGAGGAATCATGACTGATTTTCAGGGCCAAATTGAATCTGGTCGGGGGAAGTTAAAGGAGCTGCTGCATAAGGTCCCCGGATTTAAAGGCTATATAGAAATGGAGGATCGCCGCACAGCCGACAAACTGCTGCGCGATGAGGTTAAAGACCGTTTTCAGGCTTTATTGGATAAACTCACCGGCATCCAAACCGAATTTGTGGACCGGGGAGATTTGGCTTTCCTGGATGATCTGGAAACCATTGTAGTAAAAATTCGTACATTTATTGACAGGATCAAACATGCGGCGTATGGTTATTCCAGTTTCTTCTCAGCGATAAAGATCGATGCAGAAAGACTGGATAAATTATATACTTATGATCAAGCCTTGCTGGACGGATATGATATTTTATCCAAGACCATGGACAGCCTGGCTTCCGCAGTGGAAGAAGACCAGATCAAATCCCTCATCGCCGACCTCAAAAACAAGGCTCAGGATCTGGTTACCAAAGCTGATCTACGATTGGCTGAAATCACACGCGAGGATGAGAACGCGGGAGATGATTTGATACCGAGTGATAGTTAGCAGATAAAAGAGGAGAAAACTCAATGGCTAGGATTTTTGATGTAATTGAATACCCAAATGAGATGGAGGATGAATTAATCCACCGTTTTCCTGAAGGCGAGTCGGGAGATTTTCGAATTGGATCCCAGGTGATCGTGCGGGAGTCACAAACAGCTGTTTTCTTCCGGGATGGCAAAGCCCTGGATACCTTTGGCCCTGGACGGCATACCATCACAACAGCCAATATTCCAATCTTGATTGATCTGGTAAAAAAGGCCTTTGACGAGAAGACACCCTTCCCGGCAGAAGTCTATTTTGTCTCCCGGAGAGAATTCCCCGATGAGAAATGGGGCACTCCCCAACCGATCATCGTCCGCAACCCCGGCATGGGTTTAGGAGTGGCTTTATTAAAGGGATTCGGGACTTACGGCTACCAGATCTCTGAACCTCAGCAATTTGTGACCCAATTGGTGGGCGCCCAGGGCATCTTCCGCACATCTGATATAGAGACCCGCTTGCGCCACATCCTGTTGACAAACCTGACGGATCTGCTCGGCGAAACAGCCATGAAAAATGATGTTACCAACCTGGTTGGCATGCTGAGTGAGATCAGCGCGGCTGTTCGCGCCAAAGCGAGCGATCAATTTAAAGCCCTGGGCTTGGAACTGAAAACCTTCCTGATTGCCAATTTGCGGCCATCGGAGGAATCCATCCAGGAACTGCGCAAGATGGGTGTGCTGGACATGGATACTTACACCCGCCTGCAGGCGGCCGACGCTTTGCTGGAAGCAGCCCAGAACCCCAGCGGTGGGGCTGGATTAACAGCTGGGATTGGCGCGGGTATGGGAGTTGGAAATCTGCTGAGCCAAACTCTCCAGGGAGTCAGCGGAGGCGGCGGAGCCCCCAGCGGCGGGGCCATGCCTGATGTGATGAGCCCGGCGGAAGCTGCTCAATTCTTGAAAGTTTCTGAAGAGGATGTTGTGGCAGCCCTGGAAGCAGGAGAGCTCAAAGGTAAAAAACTTGGCACAGCCTACCGGATCAGCAAGGATGCTTTAATGGCTTTCCTGAATGGTTGATCGATCCGCGTAATTTTGTAAAATAAAAACTCCGGAGAAATTTCTCCGGAGTTTTTTCTATTCTGGTGTTGGACCCGCTAAGGGTGGTGCGGGTTTCGACCCCCAGATTATCTGATCGATTCCAGTCCCAGATAATCCTGGATGGTCTTTCGGGTGGCAGGTGAGATTGAATAGTCTCCCTTAATTTCCCGGCGGATGAGCTTTTTTAATTGGCGGGCATGCAGAGTTGGATAGGGGGCATTTTCCGCTTCTACCTCTGCGGCTTCATTAGAAAAAACCAGGGCTGCCTGGATCTCTGGAAGGTCCAGATCGGGGATCTTGATCAATTCCCTTTTGAGGCGTTTCAGCCCCGCGGAGAGTTCCTGTTCGGGATTTCCAATGCTGTCCTGGGCAAAAAACCTCATATACAAATTGCCTTTGGCCTGTTTCCAGCGTCTTCTTTTTTGATCATAAGAGATCTTGCCTTTCTGGGTGAAAGGCAGCAGCATCCAGATACCAGCCGGCCCGACCAATAAATGGGAGACCGGGCTCTGGTAGTGATAAAGGGCGTATTCGTCATCGAGTCCTTTTAAGGCGGCGTCCAATTCTTCATCTGGACGGGGAGATCGACCAAATCGATTGGCATAGTAGATCCCGATCTGGGAGAGAGTGAAGCCGACCAGCAAGGCGAGCAGGGAGAGATACACCTGTTCCTGATATCGGAAACTGACATACATCCCGGCAGCCAGGATCGCTATCGAGAGAATGCCGCTGTATTTTCCAAGCTTTTTATTGCGGGTCACTAATTTTTCGTTGCGGACAATGATCATTTGATCTTCCTTCTTAGGTTAGCTGGTTCTGGAGGGCTTGTTTCAATCCTGCCAGCAGGCCGGTATCAATGGCTAGTTTGGCAGCCTTGATTGAGTTTACGATCGCCAGGGCATCTGAGCGGCCGTGGCCAACAAAAACCAGACCATCTATACCCAGCAGGGGAGCAGCGCCGATCTGGCGAGGATCGAGCATTTTTCGCAAATTCCTGAAGGCTGGCATGGCCAACCCGGCACCGATTTTAGTCCGCAAGCTGGAGCTCAGTTCTTCTTTCATCACATCCAATAGCAGTTTGGAGACAGCCTCACTGGTTTTTATGAGCACATTGCCGGTAAAGCCATCACTGACGACCACATCGGCATAGCCGCCATAGAGTTCTTTTGGTTCAGCGTTGCCAATAAAATTCAGGGAGCTTTGTTTGAAGAGCGGATAGCTCTCTTTGACCAATTCGTTGCCTTTCCCTTCCTCCTCACCATTGGATAATAAAGCCACCCGGGGGTTCTGGATCCCTAAAACCTTTTCGGCGTAGATCGAACCCATGATGCCAAATTGCAGTAAATAAAGCGGTTTGCAATCTGCATTGGCACCGATATCCACCATGACCGAAAACCCCGTCCGGGTGGGCAGCAGGGTTGTTAAGGCAGGACGTTTTACTCCCGGGATGCGGCCCAAACGAAATAATCCATTGGCCATTGCGCCCCCGGTATTGCCGGCAGTCACAAAAGCATCAGCTCGGCCTTCTTTCACCAGGTCCATGCCAACGGCCATCGAGTTATCAGACTTGCTGCGGGCATTGCGGGCAGGTTTATCCCCCATCTCGAGGACCTCGGGAGCGTGGATCAATTCCACCCGGGGATCATTTGGTTGGGATTCAAGCAGTGGGAGGATCCTCTCTTGCTGTCCTACCAGGAAGATCTTGGTATCCAATAATTCAGCCGCTTGGTAGGCTCCTTCAACTTCTGGAAGAGGAAAATCATCACTTCCCATTGCATCCAGGACGATAGGCATGTCAGCTCTCCTTCAGATTTTTATTCGTCTTGACAAGGCTCTCTGGAAGATTATAATACCACTGCCATCCAGAGCAGAGAAGAAATCTTGAGTGGATGTGACCAGCGCTGGTGCTGGAATTGGCAGACAGGTATGGTTGAGGGCCATATGCCCCTAGGGCGTGCGGGTTCGATTCCCGCCCAGCGCACACAAAACCGCCGCAAGGCGGTTTTTGATTATTTCCTTATGTATGACCTCAATTGCAGGTCTCTCTTTCAATTTTTCAGGGGACTTTAAAGGGACAGCCTCGCGGAGATCCCCACCAGGGACCTCAAAAATCCCGAGCGGATTAAATCACCCGGCCTCAAACGCAGGTTCCCAAACCTGGCGGAAGAATTTGCTGTGCCGGGCTAATTCAGGATACGAATGAGGATCAGCGGAACAGATCGGGCACCAATGACCCGCCTTCAAGACCAGATTCAAACTGGCAGGGAACTCATGCCCGGCGTGGCAGCGCCAGTTTAAGATTGAAAACCAATCTCTCTCTCCCTGATCACGGCTGAGTAAGGACCCTCCCCGAAAGAGGGCTGCATCCTGGATCGCAACTTGAGGAAATCCAGCCTGGATCTCCCCCCGGTCGTATCCGTGGTTAAGCTCTGTGGGTATATCGGTAGGGCGATTTTGATCCAAACGATCCCAACCTGGGATCATCCGCCACTTTTTAAGTGAGCCAAAATAGGCTTTTATATGGGCCTCATACCCCTGGGACAACCAGGTTAATGTTCCTCGCGGTCCCCTGGCAACCTGCTCGAACTTCCGTCTGACCAGGCCGGGCAAACTGCTTCCCAGTCGAATATACCAGGGAACCCGTTTCGCCTGATCTTGAACATACTCTTCCAAAGTCTGGCTCCGATAAGGCACCAGGGATTCCAGCAGGTCGGAATCCGAGAACCATTGCCCGTGAAAATTCTGGGTGGCAAACCAGTTGGGATCGAAAACTTCCTGAAAATCCTGGACTCCGGTGGCACCCAGCAGGAGCTCAAATAGCTCCAGGTTGGTGAGGCGGTTAGGTTTTCCCCCCCCGATATTATAGATATTCCCCCAAAAATCATCTGGAACACAATCCCCACATATATTTGCCAGCAGTCTGCCAGAATCCCTGGGAGTAATCCATTCCAGGACTCCATCCAGCGTGGTGTGAAATATGATCGGATCTAAGGGTTCAGAGGCTGCCATCCGGGCGATGCCGGTTTGGCGAAGCGATACCCAATTTCTGAGACCAGAATCAATAATTGTCCTTTCTGCGATGGTCTTGCTGAGGGCATAGGTATCGAATGTGCTGATCTTAATAGGATCCCCAACTCTTCCCCAGTGAATTGGAACCGGGCGATTGCCAGTCTGGGCAACTGTCCCGATATAAACCAGCCGAATTCGGTCAGGATCTGGTTGGGATTTTATAGCGCGAACAATATTTTCCGCACCCCCAACATTTACCTTGAGGGTCAATTCTGGCATGGTATCTGCCAGGGGCGAAACCAACCCACCCACGTGCAGTACATAATCAGATCCAGAGACTCCCCGCAGCACATCCTCGTAGCAGGTCAAGTCTCCCCAGATCACTTTGAGGCCCTGTTTTTGATAAGGGGCGAGGATACGTCGATCCTTATCTGTTGCCAGGGACAGGGCAGAGACCTGGAATTGGTCAGGTTTTTTCAGCAGCTCAGCGAGGGTTGCCTGACCCATATTGCCGGATGCACCAGTTAGAAATATCCTCTTTTTATATCCTGCCATATTGAATTGGATCCCAAAGTATTATCTAAAAACCTAAACCGCTTGACCTTTTATGGAAAATATATTCCCCGCCAAATCTATTATGAATAAACGGGAACCACCCAGCAATGGATGGGAACCTGCATATGACAAAAACAATGACAGCAGTCATTGTTTGAGGGTGTAATTATGATTAATCTAATCGGGAAAGCTCACAAGAAAAGAGGGCCGCGAAAATGAGGAAGGTCCAGATGCTGAGAATCAGGGATGCGTTCCAAATTGATTTCGGGGAACTGGTTCCGAGCGGGTGGGGTGCCGAAAACATCCCCGGGTAACCGAGCGTTATTATTTATTGAGCATGCGAGCTCAAATCGGAACCTGGAATTTTTTTATCTTCCTTTCCTGGTAATTTCTTTGAGACATGGATTAATTGTCTAATTCCTGAATGACCGACCCCATCAATATCGTAGTGAAAGGCAGCTGAGACCACCATCCAATTTCTGAAACTCAGTAACCTCCAATTCAATCACTGGGTATCCAGCGTTTTGGATCAATTGTCTGGTTTTTGGAAAACCTTTTGGCAGGATGACGGACCCATTAATCTGGATACAATTGGCAGCATAACTTTCCCCGGGATCCACCGCCAGCAGCTCGAAGTTCCCGAGCTCTTTTTTGGTCAGCATTTCGCCGCAGGCAAGCAGTTGGTTATTTCCTAGATATGCCAGGCCAGATTTCAGATGCAGCATCTCCTGCAGCTTGATGACAGCTCCGCTCAGGCCTTGACCTTCCAGGATATCGATCAGCTGTCTGGCTCCTGCATGATTGGTCCTGCTGGAAAGGCCGATAAAATACTGGGACTCAACCTTGAGTATATCTCCCCCTTCCACTGTTCCGGGTTCCTGGATCCTCTGGACCTGATCGAATTTATCTGCCAGGATCCTTTCGATGAACTCGGTTTCACCCCGTCGAGTTGGAGCGCCGGGCCTGGTGATGATGGCCAGATCTCCAGCTATCAAAGCCACATCCTCCACAAAGGTGGAATCCGGGAACTCCTCCAGGGGCGGCAAAACCAGCACTTCAAGGCCACAATCCTCCAGGGCTGTAATATATTCAGCGTGCTGTTTGAGGGCCCGCTGGTAATCAGGTAGGCCCAGTCCAGCAGAGCTGAGGCCCTTTACCAGGCTTTTTCCAGGTGTTCTAACGATGGCATTCTTAAACATAGCAATCACCTTGTTTTACCGACCGACGAGGGTGATGTGAACAGGTTATGTATCCTGCCAATCTTCCAGGATCAGGCGATCACGATCCCGTCCAGGTCGTCTTCTGGGGGGGGATAGGTCATTTTCAGCGCTTTCAATTTGTTGATGATAATGGTGGAGATCACCAGGTTTCGGTACCATTTTCGATTGGCCGGTATCACATACCAGGGTGATACCTCCGTGCTGGTCCTTTCCAGGGCTGCTTCAAAGGCGGCCTGGTACTGGTCCCAGAGCTTGCGTTCTTCGAGATCTCCTTTGCTGAACTTCCAGATCTTATGGGGATCATCCAGGCGAGCCTGCAAGCGTTCTTTCTGCTCAGCCAGGTCGATGTGTAAAAAGAATTTTAAAATTGTCGTGCCTTCCTCGGCGAGCAAATCTTCAAAATCCACGATCTGATCAAAACGCCGGGACCAGATCTCCTCCGGCACGAGGTTATGAACCCGAACTACCAGCACGTCCTCATAGTGGCTGCGATTAAAGATGGTGATCTCGCCCTTGCCGGGAGTATGTTTATGGACTCGCCAGAGATAATCATGCGCCAGCTCTTTAGGCGTGGGGGCTTTAAAGCTGGCCACCTTCACTCCCTGGGGATTGACTCCTTCAAAGACATGGCGGATGACCCCGTCCTTTCCCCCGGTATCCATGGCCTGAAGCACGATCAGGATCTTGTGTTTACCTTCCGCGTACAGCAGCTCCTGGAGTTCTTCCATTTCTGAATTGAGCTGGCGAAGGAGCTTTTTTCCATCCGCTTTTTCTATCTGGAACAGACTTTTATCATCTGGGGTCATGCTTTTTAAGATCTACCTTACTGCCCGGTTTGACTCGATATCTATCCATTAGATTCTCCTTGAATTCCTTAAAGTGGTAGTGACCTCATCAGACCGGTCGGTCGATCTTTTGGATTTCTGTAATGATCCGGACGGCTTCGGAAACCCCGTCTTCATGAGAGATTAATTTTCCAAGCGATCTGGCTCGGTCTCTGATCCCCTGATCATGCACAGCCTGGTTAATAGCCTGCACAAGTTTTGGTATGGTCAGCTGTTTGGGCGGAATAGGCCGGGGACCGGCACCGAGTTTTTAACCCGGTTTCCCCAGAAGGGTTGATCACTGGTAAAAGGGAGGATGATGTTAGGTATGCCTGCCATCAACCCCTTGCCAGTCGTGCCTGCTCCGCCATGATGGATCACAGCTGATGAGCGGCAAAACAGCCAATCATAGGGAACATAATCTATCCGGTAGACATTTGGATCCGGGATCAAGCCCGAATTTACCTCTCCTACAATAACCAAACGCTGCTGACAAATCCTTGCAGCTTCTTCGATCTGAGGAAGTATTTTTTCCAGCTTCCGGGATCGGGTACTGCCAAAAGCGGCTGCGATCGGAGCAGGGCCGGAATCCAGGAAGTCCATCAGTCCCGGCTCTGGGTGCCAATCATCTCCCCTGATCTCCAAACCAATAACCTGTGATATGGATATTTTCCTTCCAGTCCTGGGGACGGGGAATGATTTGGGGGCTGAAGGCGTAAAGGATCGGGGTTTGCCATTTGTTTTGGGAGTTGAACGGCCAGGCAGTTAATTGGGGAAGATCCTGGTTTCCCTTCCGAATCCTGTTATACAGGAATCGGCTACCCCGCCAGAACGTACCTTCGACAAGCTGGTGGGAGATTTTCCTGTAAAGAGGGCCAAGGGGCAGATCAGGGAATACCGGGGCTGGAAAATCGCTGGTGGTGCTGAAGACCGGAAAAAGCTGGGCGGAAATATCCGGGATGTTCTGCTCCCGGGCAATCTCGAAGCCGGTCGAAGTCAGCAAAAATGAATGCACGATCAGATCGGCATTTTCACTGGCCTTTCTGGCCTGAGCACCCACATCCCCGGCCAGTGGAAGAACAAAACTGGACATGATTTGGATCATTCTCAACCAGCTTCCACCTGCCTGGTCAACCAGCTCCCTGACCAGCAGGCGCGGATCGCCCGGAAAACCAAAAAATTTCACTCCCGGCGAAGCTATTCTGGGCTTGTATAGCTCTGGAGCTGCAAGGCGGACTTGATGGCCTGCCAAAACCAACCCCTGTGAGAGGGCCAAAAAAGGCTCAACATCCCCCTGGGATCCATAACAAAGCAGCGTGATCTGCATCTTTTGTTAAGTCCCGGAAAGTATAGATTTATGCGCTGGACCAGGATTTTCCCAAGTTATAGGCAAGTAATGGTTCTCAGGCTGGCTCAAAAGTACAGGAAAAGTGCCGCATCAGAACTGGAGCTTTGATGATCTTAAAACCAGCCAGCCTGTCTCGTTTCTGGTTAATTTGTCCCCAGGACATCAATGACATAATCCAGGTGGCTTTGGGTGTAGGTCCGGCGGGGGAGAGCCAGCCGCACCAGTTCCAGCTCGGGATGGACCATTTTGCCGCTGTCGGGATCCGGGAAGGCGAAGGCCACTGAGCCCAACTCAACACCCCGGATAGCTCCTTCGCGGTACATTTCCACGACCAGGGCCTGCCCCGGAAAATCAGCCTGGGGTATATGGGGCAGCATTGATCCGGCATTGATATAAACTGCATGGCCTCCAGCCGGCTCGATCACCGGGACTCCTTGTCCCTTTAGACCCTCAACCAGGTAGCGGGTTTGAGCCAGGCGGTAAGCCAGATAATCCTCCTGGAGCCCTTCTTTTAGACCAATGGCAATCGCGTCCAGGTCTCTTCCGGCCAACCCTCCATAGGTTATAAAACCCTCCCTGAGGATCAATTCATTTTTGATTTTTTCGAAGAGATCAGAATCATTGCAGGCCAGGAATCCACCGATATTCACGATGGCATCCTTCTTGGCGCTCATGGTTGCTCCATCGGCCAGGGAGAAGATCTCCCGGGCAATCTCAAGGGTGCTTTTATCAGCGTAACCGGGCTCACGCTGTTTGATGAAATAGGCATTCTCAGCAAATCGGCAGGCATCGATAAAAAATGGAATCCGGTGGGATTTATAGATTCGGGCCACCCCCCGCAGATTTTCAAGCGAAACTGGCTGACCTCCCCCAGCGTTATTGGTGATCGTGATCATACCCAGGGGGATATTCTCCGGTCCCACCTCATTGATAAAAGCAGCCAGTTTTTCAAGATCCATATTGCCTTTAAAAGGGATCTCAGGATCTGAGCAGAAGGCTTCTTCACAAACCAGATTCACGGGTCTGCCGCCCCGGGCCCGGATATTGCCTTCGGTTGTATCAAAATGCATATTGGATGGTATATATTGCCCGGCATTGAGAGCGACAGCGCAAAGGATATTCTCGGCTGCCCGGCCCTGGTGGGTAGGCACAAAATGCTTAAATCCAAAGATCTCGTCCATCACTGCTGAAAGCCTATGGAAGGATCGGGCTCCAGCGTAGGATTCGTCTCCGCTCATGATACCGCTCCATTGGTCCTGGCTCATGGCGCCTGTCCCTGAATCCGTTAAGAGATCGATAAAAACTTCATCAGATTTCAACCCGAAGATGTTGTACCCGGCCCGCTGGAGAGCTTTCTCCCGGGCTGGTTTGGTAATCAATTGGATTGGTTCAACCATTTTAATTCGAAAGGGCTCTGGGGGATGATTGGCCATTGAATTGAATCCTCCTCAAAGGATCCGGTCTGATGTTCTTATAGTTTAACATGGGTTGTTTTTTTAGCCCAAGTGATTTAAGGCAGTTCTCAGCTATAATTGGTTCTGTCCATCATACCCAGGTGATAAGCCTATGCTGCAGATAAAAAAATATGTCCTCGGACCAGTCGCAACCAATACCTATCTGATTGCTGATCCAGACACCAAACAGGCTGTGCTGATCGATCCTGCCTGGGATGGAAAGATGCTGGCGGAAGAGATCAAAATGGCCGGCTGGGATTTACACGCCATCTGGCTGACTCACGCTCATTTCGACCATTTTGGTGGGCTGGCAGACCTGCAGGATGCCGATCTGGAGGGGGTTTTTTATGTCGGCCTGCATACGCTCGATCTGCCGCTCTGGAAAGTGAAAGGTGGAGCTGTGATGTTCGGCGTTCAGCTGCGGTCGGCCACCACTCCTGATCATAAATTTGAGGAAGGAGAGATCCTGCGGGTAGGAGAATACGGGTTTGAAGTTCAGCATGCTCCGGGACATTCTCCCGGTCATGTAATGTTCTACTGCCAGTCCGAAAACTTATTGTTCAGCGGTGATGTGATCTTCAATCAAGGAATCGGGAGGACAGACCTGCTGGGTGGAAATTACCAAACGCTGCTGGCATCCATCCAAAAATGGGTCCTGCCCCTACCGGATGAGACCCGGATCCTGTCAGGCCATGGTCCCGAGACAACCGTAGGGTTTGAACGTGAAAATAACCCTTTCTTGTAAGATTAAATAAAAAAACGGTCTCCACTGCACCACAGAGACCGTTTTTTTGTACCTATTTTGCGTAATCTACAACCCGCGTTTCGCGGATCACAGTGACCTTGATCTTGCCGGGATACTGCATGGTTTCTTCAATCGTCTTGGAAATATCCCGCGCCAGTCGGGAAGCAGCCAGATCATCGATCTGGTTGGGGCGGACGAAGATCCGCACCTCCCGGCCAGCTTGCAGAGCATAGCTGCTCTTAACTCCCTCGTAGGAATTGGCAACATCTTCCAGAGCCCGAACCCGTTTCAGGTACTGCTCCAGGCTTTCCCGGCGGGCGCCAGGGCGAGCGCCTGAAATTGCGTCAGCAGCTTCGATGATGATGGCTTCGACAGTCTCCTGTTCGATCTCATGATGGTGAGAGGCGATGGCGTTGACGATCTTGGCTCCCACGCCGTGCCGGGCTGCAAATTCCGCGCCGAGCTGGGCATGAGTGCCTTCCACATTATGGTCCATAGCCTTTCCGAGGTCGTGCAGCAAAGCGCCGGCCTTGGAGATCTCAACATCAGCTCCCATCTCTGCAGCCAATACAGAAGCCAGTTGAGCGGATTCCACCGCGTGGGCCAATTGGTTCTGGCCATAGGATGTCCGAAATTTCAAACGGCCGAGCATTTTTAGGATATCCGAGTGCAGTCCCGGAACACCAGCGTCATAGGCAGCCTGTTCACCAGCTTCCACAATCACTTTTTCGATATTTTCCTGTTCTTTCTCAATAATCGTTTCAATGTGTGCGGGATGGATCCTGCCGTCCAGGATCAGTTTTGCCATGGCATTCTTGGCTACTTCCCTGCGCACGGAATCAAAACAGGAGATTGTGATCGCTTCCGGTGTGTCATCAACGATGACATCAACACCAGCAGCCTTCTCAAAAGCCCGGATATTGCGGCCGTTCCGGCCAATGATCCTGCCTTTCATATCATCGGAGGGTAGGGGAACCGTAGAGGAAGTTACTTCCTCCACATGATCGGAAGCAACCCGCTGGATGGCATCGGCAATCAGCTTGCGGGCTTTTCTTTCGCCCTGTTCCTGGGCTTCGGCTTCAATTTCTCTGATGATGCGGGACATATCATTGCGGGCTTCCTGCTCGACCCTTTCCAGGAGCAGATCCTTGGCTTCAGCCTGGGTCATCTGGCTGACTCGTTCGAGTTCGAGGGAGACATTGTTATACAGCTCATCCACCTGGTTGGCCCGTTTATCAAGGGCGCTCTGGCGCTGGCTGATGGCATGTTCCCGATCTTCCAATTTTTCTGCTCTTTTATCAAGCTGGTCGCTGCGGCTCTGCAGGCGCTCTTCAAAGCGGGTGATCTCCGTCCGGCGGCTGTTGATATCTTTTTCAGCTGCCTGGGTGATCTCGAGAGCCCGATCCTGGGACTGTTTGATGAGCTCGGAAGATTTCCGCTCAGCCTCATTAAGAACCTGGTTGGCTTTGGACTGTTTTTTATCACTCTCCCGGGCGATCAGATAATTTTTAATAAAAAATCCAATCACCCCGCCGAGAACGAGGGCAAGAATACTGATAAGTATGGATGTCGAATTCATTTTTCAGCCCCTTTATAGGTTGGTAATTTTATCTGGGTCAGTCTTTTGGTATTGCTGATAATTCCGATGTTCTGTCATGAGAGTAGAAATGATCTCTTTGCTGACCCCATAGGAGAACCCTCTCCTCGATAGCAGGCCAGAAAGTTTTTTTTGAAATGCTGATTCGTCCAAATGCTGGATTTTTGGTAGTTTCTGCTGGGCAAAACGGAGCGCAAGATCCTGTTCGTCTAGATCCTCCAGGACCTCATTGATGATCTCTTGAGAAATACCCTTCTGGAATAATTCTGTGGAGAGGGCGATCCGGCCCCGGGGTTTGAATTTGCTCCGGTTTTCGACCCACTCCTGGGCAAATTCCCGATCCCCGACCAGTGAATTTTGGCGCAGTTTTTCCAGGACCTGGTCGATGGTTTCTTCCTCGACCTGGTGTTTCAGGAGATTTAGGCGAACCTCTTTTTCAGATCGGCTGCGGTAACTGAGGTAATTTATGGCGCGTTGATAGGCTTTTTCTAATTGGTCCCGGGACTGGAGCTCATTGATCTGCTGTTTGGAGAGCTGATAGCCTTCCTCAAGCCAGGGTGCTGCAGCGCGGGATATTCCAAAGGCGAATTCCCCATTCAGATAGACATTGATCCGCCCGGGGTTTTTCTTCTGATACTCCAATTTCGTGATAGTTAACATAAAACAGCCGTGATTACGCCAGTTTGGCCACGGCTGAATTAATAAACTTCCCGATCTTAAATCTACAATGTGGTACGCCAGGATATCAGCGTTAAAATTTTCTGATGATTTATGTACCCAGCGTTAGTAGTTCCACCTGGTATGCGTTCCCAATGCCAATGTGTCTTCTTACTTCAATACCACTTTGTGATGGTAGATCGATTTATCAATACCGCGGCCGCATAAAAACTTCCGGCGACCTTTATTTGGGGGGTTCTGGAAATTCAGCGGGAGATCAGGAGGGTTTCCAAAAATCCTGTCCCTCTTTTCCAGACCCCTGGTTTTCCCTGTCCTCAGACCGGGACATAAGTTATCTATTTTATCAGTTGACATAAACCGGATCTTTGATCCGGTTAAGTATACTGCCATCATTATACACGATTATGGGGATCAGGCAAACCCAACAAGCCTTTGTCTGAGCAGACAGCTGCCAGCCAGGGTAAGTGGTAGGATAATAATATCGAGGAGTGATAATGAAAATCTGTTTTGTGTGTCAGGGTAATATCATTCGAAGTCCGTTGGCTGAAAACCTGTTCAGGAATCTGGTTCAGAAATCCGGGCTGGATTCCAAATACGAGCTGGATTCTGCCGGGACATCGGCATACCATGCTGGCGAACCACCTGACCTTCGCATGAGGAAGGTTGCCCTGGGAAAGGGATACGAATACAGCGGTCGAGCCCGCCAATTCAAGAGAGAGGATCTGGATCGGTTTGATCTGATCATTGTTATGGACAGATCTAATCAGCGTAACCTCCAGGATTTGGTCCAAGCAGCGGACCAGGGGCAAAAGATCCGGTTAATGAGAGAATTTGATCCATTAAATCCTGTCGATCTCGACGTTCCGGATCCCTACTATGGTGGCCCTGATGGTTTTGAGGAGACATTTCAGATAGTTGAACGGTCCTGCCGGGGCTTGTTCGAGGAGCTCGAAGGTGGTCAGGATCCAGCCTGAGGTCAAGCAGTGGCTGCGGGAGCAAGGCAAAGGTGAGGTCTCGGCTGTAAATCCAGTAGGAGGGGGCTCCATCCATCAAGCAGTTATTCTACAAACCCAATCCAGCGACAGTTATTT
Source organism: uncultured Chloroflexia bacterium (assembly GCA_963716695.1). GTDB lineage: Bacteria > Chloroflexota > Anaerolineae > Anaerolineales > UBA11858 > B10-G9. The sequence continues at coordinate 196,093 of CAVQTT010000001.1, read as the reverse complement.
CCTTAAGCAGAACCTTTCGGCTCCAGCAGGCATGTTCCAACGGGAAGCCCAGGGTTTAAGAGCCCTTCAGCGCGTCAATGGTCCCTTTACACCCTGGATCTATCTGGTTGGGAAATCCTTTTTGCTGTTGGAAGATTTGCAGCCTGGCCCTCCCATCCGGGAATTCTGGGAACTTTACGGCCGGCAAATGGCCAGACTGCATCTCAATACAAATTACCAGTTTGGGTTCAAGTTTGATAATTATATCGGCCGGAATCCCCAATTCAACAATTGGACAAAATGCGGTTTTGAATTCTACCGCTACCGCAGATTCTTGCCCCAAATCATCTGGGCCAGGAACCAATCTCTAATAAGTTCTCAAGACGTGAAGAATCTTGAGAAGATCCTGTTAAGTATGAAGCAAATTTTTCCCCGTCAAAAAGCATCCCTGCTGCATGGAGACCTTTGGAGCGGGAATTTGGTAACCGATAAACATGGTCTACCCACCCTGGTGGACCCAGCCGTTTATTTTGGCTGGGCAGAAGCTGACCTGGCAATGGCGGTGCTCTTTGGATCATATCCTGAAGAGTTCTACAAGGCTTATCAAGAGATCCGGCCCCTGGAACCTGGGTTCCTGTCCAGGTTCCCGATCTATAATATCTATCACCTATTGAATCATCTCAACATGTTTGGAAAAAGTTATCTCGGCAGCTTGCGAGAGATCCTGAAGCTGTTCGAGGAACTCTGAAAGCCGGAGGGTAGAATAGACCACCTGGTTGGCTGATATCCTCTGGAGATGATAAAATCTCCCCTGGAATAGATTAGCTGGAGGCAGATAATTTTATGGCAGTTCCCTATTGGGTAAAAGACGCGGTATTCTACCAGATCTTTCCGGACCGGTTTCGGAACGGCGATCCTGGCAACGACCCACCCAATCTGGCCGAATGGGGTTCCCAACCGACCATTTGGGATTTTCAGGGAGGGGATTTGCGCGGTGTGGTGGAGAAGATCGATTATTTATTGGACCTGGGAGTCAACGCTATTTACTTCAATCCCATTTTTCAGGCAACCTCCAATCACCGCTACAATACCAGCGACTATTTTAAGATCGATCCCAAACTGGGTCAGGAAGAAGATTTTCTAGCCCTGCTCGATGTCGCCCATCAAAATGAAATCAGAGTGGTGATTGATGGCGTTTTTAATCACTGCGGCCGAGGATTTTTTGCATTTAATGATGTACTGGAAAACCACAGTCACTCTCCTTATATTGACTGGTTCCACCTGAACAATATCCCACCAGATGCCTACTCACCTGGTGACGCGGATGATTATGCTGCCTGGTGGAAATTCAAAAGCCTGCCAAAATTCAATACCGATAATCCGGATGTCCGAAAATATATCTTTGATATAGCCCGTTATTGGATCAGGGCTGGAGCAGATGGTTGGAGGTTGGATGTTCCCAGCGAAATCGATGATGAATCATTCTGGGAGGAGTTCAGGGAGGTGGTGAAATCTGAGAACCAGGATGCCTATCTATTAGGGGAGATCTGGGATGGCGATCCCAGGTGGGTAGGGGAGAGAAGTTTTGATGGTTTGATGAATTATCCCCTCCGGGAAGGCATTATTGGATTATTAAAAAGCTCCTTGACTGTGGGTGATTTCTCCACCAGGATCTCAACCCTGATGGATCAGTATTCCCGGGATAACACCTTTGCCATGTATAACCTGCTCGGATCCCATGATACTGAAAGGATCAAGACCGAGCTTGAGGCCAGGCAGGATAAATTGAAAATGGCTTATCTGGCCCTGTTTTCTTTCCCTGGAGCGCCAGCCCTTTATTATGGTGATGAGATAGGGATGGAAGGCGGCAAGGATCCTGCATGCCGAAAGGCCTTCCCCTGGGATGAAAATGAATGGGATAAAGACCTCAGGAAATATACCCAGCGGTTGATCGGTATCCGGAAACAGCGGGTAGAACTTCGCCGGGGATCATATCAGGAAATCATGGTTGACAGCAAACGCAAAGGATATGGTTTTGCCAGGATCCTGGGTGAAAACAGCCTGCTGGCCGTGATGAATTTTAGTGATACCCGCAGGAATTACCGCCTCCAGATCCCAACCTTGGGATGGAATGATGGCCGGATCGTTCGGGATCAGATCAGCGGCGGGGAGTTTATTGTTTCAGGTGAGGATCTAAACTTGAGCCTTGATGCCTGGCAGGGGGTCTGGCTCTGCTGAGATAGTTTGCGCTGTAAATCCTGAAAGCTGTCAGAAAAAAATGGTAAAATACAACGCTTGGAGGCTTGCCTCCAGCTGGAAAAAAGCAATCATGTAGTAGATCGGGAGGTTTATGATGGCAGACCAGAAATGGGTCTATACATTTCAAGAAGTAGAAGAAGCTGAGAAGCATGTGAGCGGCGACTGGGAGAAAGTTCGCAGATTATTGGGTGGAAAAGGAGCCAACCTGGCAGAAATGACCAGGATCGGAATCCCGGTTCCTCCTGGATTTACCGTGACTACTGAAGCCTGCAATGCTTATATCGCTGCTGGGGAAAAATTCCCAGCCGGGATGTGGGATCAGGAGCTGGCAGCGATGAAAGCCACTGAGGAGTTGACTGGAAAGAAGTTCGGGGATGTTAAGAATCCTCTCCTGGTCTCCTGCCGCTCAGGTGCAGTGAAATCCATGCCGGGCATGATGGATACCGTGCTCAATATTGGCTTGAATGATCAGACCGCTGAGGGCATGGTTGCCCTGACTGGTGATGAGAGATTCGTCTACGATGCTTACCGGCGCCTGGTGCAAATGTTCGGCTCGGTGGTCCTGGGTATTGATGATGATGCCTTTGAAGATGTGCTTGAAGAGTACAAAGAGAAAAAAGGCGTTGATCTTGATACGCAGCTGAACGCGGGGGATTGGAAAGAATTGACCGCTGAGTTCCAGAGAATCGTTAAAAAAGAGAAAGGATTTGATTTCCCCCAGGATCCTGCCGAACAACTGCGCATGGCCACTGAGGCAGTTTTTGCCTCCTGGAATGGAAAACGCGCGGTGGATTACCGCAATGCTGCCGGGATTCCCCATAATCTGGGAACTGCTGTCAACGTGATGACTATGGTGTTTGGCAATATGGAAGAGGCCTCTGGAACCGGGGTGGCATTCACCCGTAATCCCTCCACTGGCGAAAATAAACTCTGGGGTGAGTACCTGTTGAATGCCCAGGGTGAGGATGTGGTTGCTGGCATCCGCAACGCCCTGGATATCGATCTGCTTCAGAAGGACCTGCCCGAGGCATATCAAGAATTTCAGGAGATAACCAAGAAATTGGAAACCCACTACCGGGACATGCAGGACGTCGAGTTCACCATTGAACGCGGCAAACTCTGGATGCTGCAGACCCGGGATGGCAAACGAACAGCGATTGCTGCTTTAACAATTGCGATGGAAATGGTTACGGAAGGATTGATCAGTAAAGAAGAAGCCATCTTGCGCTTCGACCCGGAGCTTGTGAATACCTTACTTCACCCGCAATTTATCCTTGAGGACAAAACTAACGCCGCCAAGGATGGAAAGCTGATCGCCACAGGGGTGAACGCTTCCCCAGGTGCGGCTGTGGGCCGGATCTACTTTGATGCCGATACGGCTGAAGAAAAATCCAAACAAGGGGGCCAGGACGTGATCATGGTCCGACCTTTCACCAAACCCGATGATGTTCACGGCATGCTGGCATCCAAGGGTATTCTGACCAGCGAGGGTGGCGCATCCTCCCATGCCGCTGTTGTGGCTCGCCAATTTGGTGTTCCCTGTATTGTAGGGGCCTCCGGCATAAAAATTAACATGCAGGGGCGTGAATTGGTCGCGGGCGGAATTACTGTAAAAGAGGGAGATTATCTTTCTTTAGATGGAAGCACAGGCGAAATTTTCCTGGGGAAATTGGAAACCATAGCCCCGAAATTTGAAGAACAAACCCAGTTGATCGAATTCCTGGGTTGGGCGGATGAGATCTCGGCTATTAAGAATATTCGGACTGCTCCCCAAGGCTGGCCGACCCGGGGATTGATGGTTTGGGCCAATGCCGATTATCCGGAAGATGCCCGCCGGGCCCGCTCCTATGGCGCCCAGGGTATTGGTTTATGCCGGACAGAGCATATGTTCTTTGAACCAGAGCGTCTTCCGATAGTGCAGAAAATGATCCTCGCTGAAAAAGTTGAAGACCGCCAGGCAGCGCTTGATCAATTGCTTCCTTATCAGCGAAGTGATTTTGACGGCCTTTTTGAAGCCATGACTGGCCTGCCGGTGATCATTCGTTTGATCGATCCTCCCCTGCATGAGTTTATGCCTGATGAGGGAGAGCTGCTGGAGGAAGTGATTGCCAACCGGATCCAGAAAAAAGTTGACCAGGCCAAAGAGGATCTGCTGGTTAATATCCAGGGTTTACATGAAAGCAACCCGATGATGGGATTGCGGGGTGTGCGGCTAAGTGTGATGATGCCGGAAATCGTCAGCATGCAGGTGCGGGCGATCTTCGAGGCAGCAGCGGATGTAAAGTTGCGGGGATTCGAACCCCACCCGGAGGTGATGATCCCTCTCACCGGACATATTAATGAGCTGCATTTCATCCAGCCAAAGCTGGAAGAGATCGCAGCCAAAGTTATGGCTGAAAAAGGCGTTGAATTCAAGTACAAGTTTGGCACCATGATCGAGATCCCCCGGGCTGGGTTAACTGCGGATGAGATTGCAGAAACGGCTGAGTTCTTCTCCTTCGGAACCAACGACCTGACCCAGTTCACTTTTGGCTACAGCCGGGATGATGCGGAACGCAATTTCCTTGTCAAATATGTCGAGGACGGTATTCTGCCCAAGAATCCCTTCCAGACGATCGATATCACCGGGGTTGGTCAGCTGATGGACCTGACAGTCAAAAAAGGCCGCGGCACCCGAATCGACCTCGAGGTGGGTATCTGCGGTGAACACGGCGGTGATCCGGAATCGATCGAGTGGTGTTACAAGATCGGTTTGAACTATGTCAGCTGCTCACCTTTCCGGGTTCCTGTGGCTCGCCTGGCTGCAGCCCAATCGGCTTTGAAGAATCGAAAATGAGTGCTGTAAATCAATAAATAAGAAGGGCCAAGCCTCAAGCTTGGCCCTTTTTTATTGAAATTTCTGGCCGCTTAGCATCTGAAAAAACATGTTATTATTCTATTATTAGCTGGATTTATCCGTCGTATCAACTGGTTTTAAGGAGAGAGAACATGGATTTTGGAAGAGCTTTTTCATTTGTATTTGATGATGAAGATTGGATTAAGAAAGTTGGCATCGGGGGATTACTTTCCCTGATCCCAATTATCGGCATCTTTGTGGTGCTGGGCTGGGGGTTGGAAATCACCAAGCGTGTCATCAAAGGGGATGCCGAAGTCTTGCCAGATTGGACTGATTTTGGTGGCTATCTGACCAAGGGTTTTCTGGTTTTTTTGATTGCTTTTGTGTACACCCTGCCAGTTCTTCTGATCCAGGGTTGTTCCTCACTGCCATTTCTCTTTGAGAATGCAGATGATACCCTCTATACGATTTTCACAATCGTGACAATCTGTTTCGGTTGTTTTACAGCCCTTTACAGTCTGGCTGCCTATCTGGTTCTACCAGCCGCCATTGGGCGATATGCAGCAACAGGCGAATTGGCCCAAGCCTTTAAGTTGGGAGAGATCTTCAAGACAGTTCGCGATAATCTCGGCACCTACGGCCTGGTTCTGCTGGGTGGTATTGTGGCCAGCCTGGTCTCATCCCTGGGAACCATCGCTTGCGTGATTGGCGTGATCTTTACGATGGTCTATGGCTTGGCGATCAATGGTCATCTTTGGGGACAAGCTTATAACGTCAGCGCCAAATCTGCGACAGCTTCCCCGGCAGAACCCCTGCCGGCTGCAGACTGACCCCTGTTTATAACTGAAAAGCGGCGCTGGTTCCAGCGCCGCTTTTTGTTTAAATGAGTAAGTTTTCTCAGGGGATGGTTTCCCGGGGTTCAGGTGAGGTTGGCTTTCGCAAACTCAAATCCCTTTTCCATGGCAGCATAATTCTGGGGCAGGGTCTTGTGGTGGCGCTCAGGGATATGTTCCTCAAGTGCTTTTTTGATCTTCTCCAGAGGCAGGATCGGCGAGGCTGCGATTAAAGCCCCAACCATAACCATATTGGCCAGGCGGGAGAGGCCGATCTGCTCCGCAAAATCATTGGCCGGGATCAGCAGGGATCTGATGCCCTGGCGTTCGATCTCACGGTTGACCAGGGATGCATTGGCTATCAAAATACCATTATCCGGGACCAATTTTTCATATTTGTCCACTGATGGCAGATTGAGTGCCAGAACCATGTCAGGATGCCTGACCAGGGGTGATCCAATGGGTTCCTCTGAGACTATCACGGTGCAGTTTGCGGTGCCTCCGCGCATCTCCGGTCCATAAGATGGAATCCAGGTGACCTCGAGCCCGTTGTCCATAAATGCATAGGCCAGGACCTGGCCAGCAAACAGGGTACCCTGCCCACCAAACCCGGAAATGATAATACTGGTTTCTTCCATACCCTTTTGCTCCTTAGACTTTGAGTGTTTTTAATACCTCGGTGACCTTATAGTCTCCCAATGGAAAGACTGGCACCATTTCTTCCTTTACAAACTCCAGAGAGTCCTGGGGAGTGATCTTCCAGTTGGTGGGGCAGGTAGATAAGAGCTCAACCATTGAAAACCCCAGGCCCCGTTCCTGGGCTTCAAAGGCTAAACGGATAGCTTTCTTCGATTTGCGGATATTGGCAGGGTCATGCAAACTGCGCCGGACAATATATCCGGATCCATCCATGGTGGAGAGGATCTCAGACATGCGGATCGGATGCCCGGTCATCTCGACATCCCGGCCAAAAGGAGAAGAAGTGGTTTTCATGCCTTCCAGCGTGGTGGGGGCCATTTGCCCGCCTGTCATTCCATAGATGGCATTATTGATGAAGATCACAGTGATATTTTCACCCCTGGCCGCCGCGTGCATGATCTCAGCCATGCCGATCGATGCCAGGTCTCCATCTCCCTGATAAGTGAATACCGTGTTTCCAGGCAGCACCCGTTTAATGCCGGTTGCCATGGCTGGCGCCCGGCCGTGGGCTGCCTCGACAAAATCCATCTTAAAATATTTGTAGGCAAATACCGAACAACCTACCGGTGCGACACCGATGGTTTTTTCCCTCAAACCCATCTCGTCGATCACCTCGGCGATCAAACGATGGGCAGTACCATGGGTGCATCCAGGGCAGTAATGGGTATGGACATCGGTAAATGATTCAGGACGTTGATAAATAACTTCTGCAGTTGCAACCATTAATTACCTCCTGTGATCTTTTTTTCCAGGCGGACCATCCACTCATCCCGGGGATCTTCCGCTCCGGGACTCTCGTTAACGGCCACACGCCGGATCTCATCCAGGATCTCATCGGGCAGGGGAGTCATGCCTCCCATCCGACCGTAAAATTCGATCGGCACCTTGCCCTGAACGATCTTCATAATATCGTCCAGCATCATTCCTGAATTCATTTCAACGACTAAAATGCGCTTCACTTTCTGAACCAATTCCAGGGTGCGCTTCTGGGGGAAGGGCGCCAGGGTGATTGGACGTAATAGGCCAGCCTTGATGCCTTCTTCCCGGGCTTGACGAACCGCGGAGGACGCTACTCGCCCGGCAGTACCAAAGCTGATCACCAGGACTTCTGCATCCTCGACTTCCAGCTCATCATAGACCACTTCATCTTTCTCGATCTGCTTCCAGCGTTTGAGAAGGCGGAGATTGGTGACCTCCTCCTCCTCGGGATCGATATAGATCGATGAAAGCAGATTGGGTTCCCGGCCTTTAGCTCCTGAAACTGCCCAATCAGGGACCCTCTCCGGCAGATCCCGCATGGGGGAAGCTCAGCCGGTTCCATCATCTGTCCCAAATTGCCATCCACGATCACGTGGACTATGGAACGGTATTTATCAGCCAGGTCAAAGGCCAGGCTGATATAGTCAATGGCTTCCTGGACACTGGCTGGAGCTAAAACGATCGGAAAATAATCACCATGCCCGCCCCCTTTGACCATTTGATAATAATCTCCCTGGGAAGGCGCGATATTGCCTAAACCAGGGCCGCCCCGCATGACGTTGACAACCACTGCAGGCACCTCGGTGCCGGCAATATACGATATCCCTTCCATCATCAAACTGACACCTGGGCTTGAGGAGGCAGTCATGACCCGTTTTCCGGTGCAGGCCGCCCCATAGACCATGTTGATAGCGGATACTTCACTCTCAGCCTGGACAAAAGCCCTGCCTAGAGATGGCATTCGGCGGGACATATACTCCAGGAATTCAGTGGAAGGAGTGATCGGATACCCGTAAAATGCTTCCACTCCCGCCCGTATGGCTGCTTCTGCAAAAGCGTGATTCCCCTTGAGTAATTCTTTTGCCACTGGCGTTACCTCCTGGGTTCCGGTTTTTCTCGATAAACAGTGATCGCAGCATCCGGGCAGACAACCGCGCAGATTCCGCATCCTGTACAGGTTTCTTCTTTCATCTGGGCCGGGTGATAACCCTTGGGGGTCAGCCGGTTCATATCAAGCTCCAGTACTTCCTGGGGACAGGCGGCGATACATAAACTGCATCCCTTGCAGTAGAGGTCACTCACCTTGATCCATCCACTAACGGCCATACCACAATCTCCTTTTTGGAGGTATTCCATTCCAATAAAAAAAATCCATCCGGTTGTATTTATATCACAAACCGAAAATTGCTGGAAAACCCCCCTCCCTGAGGCCCAGGCAGTGCTATTATAGAGGAAGTGTTCAGCGCAGGATAGTGACAAGATTCAGCTCCTGGGCTAATTATTATCAGGATTTTTGCAGACCTATATGGTGGATCGGGATATTTCTTAACTTTATTGACAGTATCATTAGGTCTGGTATAATGGCACGGCATTGAAGGAATCAGTCCTTCGGCAGCCTATTGGCATGGATTAAGACCCCCAACTTCCCCGGATTCTTGTGGATCGGGTACCAACACACGGGAAGGCCGGTGAAGTGAAGATTGGAGGATAGAATGGAATACGCAATCGTTGTCAGTGGCGGGAAGCAGTATAAAGTTGTGCCTGGAGAGATCCTCCAGGTCGACAAACTTCCCGTGGAAGAAGGTAAGAAAGTTGTCCTTGATGAAGTCCTGCTTGTGGACGATGGGAAAAAGAAAATCGCCATCGGAACTCCGAATGTAAAAGGAGCAAAAGTAGAAACAACTGTCACAGGGCAGATCAAAGGTCCCAAGATCCTGGTCTTTAAGTACAAACCCCGAGTGAATTATCGCAAGAGACAGGGACACCGTCAGCTGTACACGCTGCTCCGGATAGACAAGATCGTGACCAAATCAGGAGAAAAAGATGGCGCATAAAAAAGGTGGCGGTTCAACCCGCAATGGACGAGATAGTAATGCCAAACGCTTGGGCGTTAAGAAATTTGGCGGAGAATTAGTTCGCTCCGGCAATATCCTGGTACGGCAGCGCGGCACCAGGATCCATCCCGGAGAGAATGTTGGCCGGGGTGGCGATGATACCCTTTTTGCAACTGCAGATGGTTTTGTTAGTTTCCAGGATTTCCGCGGCGGGAAAAAACGTGTCAACGTCTTGCCAACGAAACAATAAGGATCAATGATATGAAAGAAGGTATTCACCCAATATATTTTCCCGAAGCCACGGTAACCTGCGCCTGCGGTAATACCTGGCAAACGGGTTCCACTCAGGAAGCAATCCGGACCGATGTCTGCTCTGCCTGCCACCCTTTCTTTACTGGTGAACAGCGCATTGTTGATACTGAAGGCCAGGTTGACCGCTTCTACAAGAAGCTGCAGGTCCATGAGGAAATCAAAAAAGAGAAAGTAGAACGCGAAACCAAACAAGCTGTTGCGGATGTTTCTGTAGAGATCCTCGAGCTTGGCTCGCGGACCACAAACGCATTGCTGGAAGCCAAGATCAGCACAGTCAAAGATCTTCTGGATCAGCTGGAAGGTGGTGACCAGGCCCTTCTGGATATCAAGGGTTTTGGTCGGAAATCGCTGATCGATCTGAAAAAAGCTCTCCGCGGACAGGGATTTGAGATCCCTGAAGCGGCTGAAGAGATCTCAGTCTAAGGCCAAGATAACTATCTTTTGATAAAATACAGGCAGAGCTTCTCTGCCTGTTTTTATTTATTAGCAAGTTTTCTACTAAACCCCAAGGAAGGTAGATCATGAAACATCATCGTGGAAGGTTGGAAGTGATCACAGGCCCGATGTTCTGCGGGAAAACCGATGAACTCCTGCGCCGTTTACGCAGGGCGATAATCGCCAAACAGAAGATCCAGGTATTTAAACCGGGCTTTGACATTAGATACAGCAGCGAAAAAATCACCTCCCATGCCGGCAATGAATATAATGCCTATCCTTTGGAAAACATCACGGAAATTTTTGCCCTCCTGAAGGATGGTGTTACACTGGTTGCCATTGATGAAGCCCAGTTCTTTGGGGATGAGATCCTGAAGGTTGTCCAGGAACTGGTTGACCAGGGCATCCGGGTCATTGTGGGTGGTCTGGATATGGATTTCCGGGGTGTGCCATTTGGACTGATGCCCATGCTGCTCTCCCAGGCGGAAATCGTTGATAAACTGCACGCCATCTGTATGGTATGCGGTGAGGAAGCCACCCGGACCCAACGGTTGGTCGATGGCGAGCCAGCCTATTATGATGATCCGATCATCATCGTTGGTGCATCCGAGATGTATGAAGCCCGCTGCCGTATTCATCACCAGGTTCCCAGGGGAAAGAAGGAATAACTATGCAATCCTACGAAGAATTCTTAAGTGAGATCTTGATCCCGGAAGGCGAGCTTCAGGCCCGGATCATAGAACTGGGTCAGGAAATCAGCCGCGATCATGAGGGACAGGACCTGCACCTGGTCTGCATCTTAAGAGGAGGAGTCCTTTTCTTAACGGACCTGATGCGCCAAATCAATGTGCCTCACTCGATCGACTTTATGGCCATTTCCTCATATGGTATAGGTGAGAGAGAATCCTCTGGCCAGGTTCGTCTGACCATGGACTTGAGAGATAATATCCAGGGTCGGAATGTGGTGCTGGTGGAAGATATTGTTGACAGCGGTCATACCCTGGCTTCAGTACTGGGTTTGCTGGCAACCAGGAAACCAGCTTCCCTGAAGGTCTGTACCCTGCTCGATAAGGCGGAAAGAAGAGAAACTGAAGTCCCGATCGATTATGTTGGATTTGTCATTCCCAATAAATACGTATTTGGATACGGATTGGATCTGGATGAGTTTTATCGGGAGCTGCCATTTATCGGGGTGGTAAATGAGGAAAAGTACACCCCTCCCGCCCATTAGATTAAGTTTTGCTGAAGTTTTGGCAGCTGGATGAAGCTTTTTCTGTGGCACCACATCCCTGCATGTTCCCAGGCGAGTTCCTTTCATTCATTGTGCAGGCTGGGCAAAACCCCTTTCACTGGCGTGTAATTATGGATCGACAATCAATCCTACCGGATCTTTATTTCCAGATAGTGGAGTGTATCAAATCCACCGGCGGATATCTGGTTGGCGGCGCGGTCAGGGACCTGCTGCTCAACAAACCTGTCTATGATCTGGATTTTGCGCTCCCGGCTGATTCGATCCGGATTGCCCGCCTGGTCGCCGATCAGCTGCGGGGGGATTTCTTCATCCTCGATCAGGAAAGGCAAACCGCCCGGGTGATCCTCAGGGACAAATTAGCCAGGCGAGTGATGGTCGATTTTTCCGTGTTCCAGGGCAGCGACCTCGAAGAGGATCTGCGATCGCGTGATTTTACGATCACTTCGATGGCGCTCGATATCATGGAAGGAGATCAGGTCATCGATCATTTTGGAGGAGCCCAGGACCTCAAGCAAGGACTGATCCGATCCACTACTCCTGATTCAATCAAAGCCGATCCTCTGCGCTGCTTGCGGGCTGTCAGAATGGCGGCCCAATATAAGCTCAGGATCTTGGACGAAACCAAAGAGCAAATTCGCAAGTATCAATCTGGAATCAGTGAGATCTCGCCGGAGAGGATCCGGGACGAGGTTTTCCGCATATTGTCTGGTCCCAATCAATCGACAGCCCTGCAATCTCTGGATCGTTTGGGTCTTTACGAACGGACCTTTAAAGGCAGACTTTCAAACCCTGCCGAACAAACCATTCGCGGATTGGAGAGATTATGGTCGATCCTGCTCTCTCCCCATAACCAGGAGATAGCCGCCAATTGGCACCTGGGGGCCCTGGTGGAGCGCCTGGGCCGCTATCGTGATGAGCTGGCAGAGCATCTGGATCAGGAATTGGTCAGCGGAAGGTCCGCTTACCAGCTATCATTTTTAACCCCGCTGATCGGTGAGACAGGTTTCAGCGGCGCTCGAAAGTCAGGTGAAGTGCCGCTGGCCCTCAGCAACCAGGAAATGGATCGGATCAGCAAGTCTTTCCTGGCGGCAAAGGCATTTGAAGATTTGGTTGAAAATCAGGGACAGATCGTTCCCATCCAGGTTTACAGGTATTTTAAGAGTTTCGGAGCTGCCGGGGTGGAAGGAGTATTCCTGGCCTTGGCAGCCCGGATCGGGAAAGGACCCCATTCCCTGGATGACCGCTGGTTGGAGGTCCTGGAAAAATCCCGGACACTGCTGGAAGGATGGTGGGAGATGACCTCCCAATGGGTCGATCCTCCAGGTTTGATCAGCGGGGATGACCTGATCAAAGAGCTGGGTCTGGAACCAGGGCCCCGGATAGGAGATCTGTTGGAGAGTCTTCGTGAGGCCCAGGTCCAGGAGGGTTTGGTCACTAAAGATCAGGCCTGGAAATTTATGAGAGAGCTGTTCTCTTCGACCGGAGGGTCTGAAGATGACTGATAAACCAGGAGCTGACAGATTTAGGTCCCTCTATCAGATCTTCTCCTCCCCCTTGGCTGAGATCGACTGTGGTGATAAATGCGGGCCCCATAATGATTATGGAGTTCCGGTTTGTTGTGATATCCAGCAGGTTGTACCATCTGCCTATCAGGAAGAATGGGCGTATCTCCAGCAGAATACCAGCCTGTGGCGTTCCTGGGTCTGCCCAGACCCCGATGAAATCATAGAACTTCAAAACAGCCTGCAGGAGGGTCAGGTGCTGATCCAGTGTCAGGGCTACCAAAAATGTCAGCGGGATTTTCGATCTCTCACCTGTCGGGCTTTTCCTTTTTACCCCTATATCGATGGCCGGGGTGATATGATAGGCCTGGCATACTACCGGGATTTCCGGGAAAAATGCTGGGTGATCAGCAACCTGGATATTGTCAGCCAGGAATATAAGATCGAATTCCAGAAAGCTTTTTTGAGGATATTTGAGATCTTCCCGGAGGGCAGAGCCGGCTATCAGGATTTATCTGCTTATTTTACTGAGCAAGCAAATCAAGCAGGAGAAGATCTGGTTATTTTGGATTTTAACGGGTCTGTGCTGCTGGTCGAAACTGGTAAAAGGGGGCAGATCAAGGGCAGCTACGCTGACCTGGGGGCGTTTGGCCCTTTCGAAGTGACCAGGGAGCTGGTTTTTCCTGATGAAAAGCCAGACCCCAAAAGTGGAAAACTGCATGGATGAGATCAATAATTTGACCAGTGAATTTTCCCTGTCTGAGGAATACCAGATTCCCCAGTCGATCATTAAGAACCGCGGAAAACCGGTTCGCTGGCTCTTTGCCCATTTCTGGAAGGATTGGTATCTGGGATTGACAATGGTCATCGGGGCGATTGGCAACGCTGCCCTGGCCTCGATGGTTCCAATCGTGGTCGGATGGGCATTAAATGACCTGCTGTTAACTCCTCCCAAGACGGAATCACTGCTAAGATTTGCCCTGATCATCGTCGTAACCCAGGTCGTTCGGGGCGCGCTCCAATTGGGCAGGAATTTCAGCGCCGAGTTATTGGGGCAGCGCATGGAACGGGATATCAGGCATGAGTTATATACCAGCCTGCTGGGCAAAAGCATGACCTATCACAGCTTGCTGCCGGTGGGGGATGTGATGGCAAGGGCGACCAATGATGTCCGCGAGATCAATTTTATGTTCAGCCCGGGAGTGAACCTGGTAGTGGGGTCGGCCAACTTTATATTTATGCCGATCATATTTTCCTACCAGTATCATCCCTCCCTGATCATCGCCCCCCTGATCTTCCTGGTCTTATATATCCTGGCGCTCTGGCAGTATCTCTATGAATTAGGACCGATAACCGATGCAGTCAGAAAAGCCTTTGGTGCCCTCAATACTCGCCTGGCAGAAGCCATCGACGGGATTGAAACTGTCAAGGGCATGGCGGAAGAAGACAGCGAAGTGAATTTGTTCGCCAAAAATGCCCGGAGATTTCGGGACCATGAAGTCCATCAAGGGGATGTGGAGGCCCGTTTCCTCCCTCTGCTGATCATGGGCCTCATTCAGGCCGGCGGTCTATACCAGGCTATTCTGTTATACAGGGAAGGATTGATCCAGGTCGGCGACATCGCGGGTTATTTTGGCTTGTTGGGATTATTGGGCTTTCCAACCTTTGTCTCCTTGTTTGCCTACTCTCAGGTTTCCCTGGGTGTAGCTGGAGCTCGAAGGATCCTGGAATTGATCAATCGAGAAACGGAACTGGATCAAAACCAAACCGGGTATCAGGGAGAGATGCAGGGGAAGATCGAATTTGATCAGGTCTCGTACGCCTATCCAGACAGTGAGGAATCTTTAAGGAGGATCAACCTGTCTATCCAGCCCGGACAAACCGTAGCCCTGGTAGGGCAGACGGGCTCTGGAAAGACCACTCTAGCCAAGCTGGTCAACAGGACTTTTGATGTCACTGAAGGTTCGATCAGGGTGGATGGAAAAGATGTCCGGGACTGGAATCTGGCAGAACTCAGGAAACAGATCTCGATCATCGAACAGGATATTTTCCTGTTCTCAGACAGCATCGCCAGCAATATTGCTTTTGGCAGGCCAGATGCAACCCAGGCAGAAATTGAGGCGGCCGCTGCATCTGCCCAGGCCCACGAATTTATCCTTTCGTTTAAGGATGGCTACCAGACCATGCTGGGTGAACGGGGAGTGACTCTCTCGGGCGGTCAGCGCCAGCGACTGGCCCTGGCCAGGGCTTTCCTGACCGATCCCCGGATCCTGATCCTGGATGATTCGACCAGCTCGATCGATAGTGCCACTGAAGATGAGATCCAGAAGGCTATCTTCGAAGCTGCCAGGGGCCGAACGACCCTGATTATCACCCATCGATTATCGCAGATCCGCTGGGCAGATTTTATCCTGGTTATCCGCCTGGGCAAGGTGATTTCCAGTGGCACCCATGAGGAACTCATGCAGGGATCAGAAGCATACAGCCAGTTGTTCCGGGAATGATGAGCGAATAGAGGGATTTATTGAATGGGATTCTTTTCGAATTTAGATACTGAAGCGTATGATCGGGAATATTCGGATTGGGATTTGCTGAAACGCATTCTCAAATACCTGATTCCCCACCGTGGCAGACTGGGCTGGATAGGCTTGCTGCTGATCCTGATCGGAGCCTCCAGTGCCTCGATGCCGCTGGTGATCTCTGACAGCATCGACCGCCTGACAATTAATCAGGATGACCAGGTGATCGGTTTCCTGATCGGCCTGGTTGTCCTGGCTTCCCTGGTTAACTGGGGGGGCAATTGGCTCAGGAGAAGGCTGACAGTCCGGGTCGTATCGGATGTGGTGCTGACTTTAAGAACGGACGTCTTTGAATCAGCTGCCAATCATGATCTCTCCTTCTATGATAAATTTTCATCCGGAAGAGTCGTTTCACGGATCACCTCAGATACCAGGGAGTTTGGCAACCTGATCATCTTGATAGCAGATCTGGGAGCCCAAATGATCCAGGCCTTGATCCTGGGTGTTGTTCTGGCGGGTTTAGAATTCAGACTCTTTCTCTATATCCTGGGCTTCCTGCCGTTCATATTTTTCCTCGCCAGGGGATTCCGGAGCATTGCCCGTAAAGTCACCCGGGATGGTATGCGAGCCATGGCCAAGGTCAATGCGACCATTAAGGAAACCATCAGCGGCATCGCCGTCGCCAAGAATTTCCGCCAGGAAGCAGAGATTTTTGAGGATTTTAACCAGGCCAATGTCGAATCCTACGGGATTAATGTCCGGCGGGGATTTGTGCTTTCGATTGTTTTCCCGGTATTGAACGCGATCGGTGGGGTGGGATCAGCGATGATGGTATACGTTGGCGGTTTGAATGCAGCCCAGGGTATTGTCACGATCGGTTCCTGGTACCTGTTTATCGTCAGTCTGGAGCGATTTTTCTTCCCAGTGCTGAACCTGGCTTCCTTCTGGGCCCAGGTTCAGGCGGGTCTGGCTGCCGCAGAACGGGTTTATGCCCTGATCGATGCTGAGCCTGCAGTGATCCAAAACCAGATGACCGCCCCCGGAAGGTTATCTGGAAAAATCAGGATCGAGGGCTTAAACTTTCAGTACACTAATGAGGAATGGATCTTCAGGGATTTTGATCTGGACATCAATCCTGGGGAGAGTGTGGCCCTGGTAGGACATACCGGAGCGGGAAAATCCTCCATCGCAAAACTGATCGCCCGCTTTTATGAATTCCAGCAGGGAAAAATCTGGCTGGATGACCTGGAGATCCGGGACCTGGATCTGGTCAGCTATCGCAAGCAGTTGGGCATGATCTCCCAGATCCCATTTTTATTCTCAGGGACTGTTGCTGATAATATCCGCTATGCCTGTCGGGATTGCTCCCTGGAAGAAATGGAAACCCTGGCCAGAAAGATCGGCAAAGGTGAATGGCTGGATACCCTGCCTGATGGGCTGCTCACTGAAGTGGGTGAAAGGGGAGGTCAGCTTTCCATGGGCCAGCGCCAGCTGGTCGCCCTGTTGAGGGTATTGATCCAGAATCCAGCCATATTTATCCTGGACGAAGCTACTGCCAGCATTGATCCGTTTACGGAAAGGCAGATCCAGCAAGCCCTGGATCTGATCCTGGAGGACAGCACCAGCATCCTGATCGCCCACAGGCTCTCGACAGTTAAATCGGCTGATAGGATCGTTGTGCTTGAAGAAGGCAGGATCATTGAGGAAGGGGGCCACAGCTCCCTGCTGAAGAAGGGGGGGTATTATTCCGAACTATATAATACCTATTTCAGGCATCAAAGCCTGGATTATGTTGAAGAAAGTGGTAAATTAGCCCGCTGATGATCAGATCCCGGAGATCTTGAAGACCTCCGGGATCAAGAGTTCTAGATCATAAACTTCCCATCTTTGTAAAGTAATTCCCCATCAACGTGAATTTCGCTGTTTTTACGGATATCGCAGATCATATCCCAGTGAATGGCGGAAACATTCTTGCTGCCGGTTTCTGGATAACCAGCCCCGAGAGCCATGTGGAATGAACCCCCGATCTTCTCATCAAAGAGAATGCTCTTGGTGAATTTCTGGATCCCGTAGTTGGTCCCGATGGCAAATTCTCCCAGGTAGCGGGAGCCTGCATCGGTATCCAGCTCGGAGAGCAGGAATTCCTCATTTTTATCTGCAGAGGCATTGACGACTTTTCCGTCTTTGAACTCCAGCCGGACTCCAGTGACTTCTTTGCCCTTTTCAATTGCCGGGTAGGTGAATTTCACCCATCCGTTAGCGGAATCTTCCACCGGCCCGGTGAAGACCTCCCCGCTGGGCATATTATTGGTGCCATCGGAGTTGATCCAGGTTCGGCCTTCAATTGAAAGGCTCAGGTCTACATTAGGACTTTTGAGGGTGACCTGTTTTTTACCATTCAGCCAGTCGACCACACGCTGTTGTTCGGTGTAGATACGCTGCCATTCAGCGACCGGGTCATCCTTGTCGCAGTAGGTGGCACCGTACACAAAATCCTCATACTCACTCAGGCTCATATCCGCATCCTGGGCATAAGCCGGGCAGGGATAATTGGTGAGGGTCCATTTCAACTCCCCTTTGGCTGCGCGGCTCATGTAGGTTTGCATCAAGGGCTGGCGGGCCTGGGCGAGGAGCTGCTGTTTTTTGGGATCCACACC
Organism: uncultured Chloroflexia bacterium; assembly: GCA_963716695.1. Taxonomy (GTDB): domain Bacteria; phylum Chloroflexota; class Anaerolineae; order Anaerolineales; family UBA11858; genus B10-G9. The sequence continues at coordinate 177,997 of CAVQTT010000001.1, read as the reverse complement.
AGACATATGGTGGGTATTATCAAAAGCCCGAATGACGATCAGCACATCAATTTCTTCATAGAGGGTGGTAATAGTCGGAGCGATCCATTTCAGCTGGTCCTCATTGGCGTACCGAACTGAATATTCAGCAATTGTGTCGGAGTTCAACAAGACCTGGGGCCTGCCGCCAGCATCCAGAACAGCGCGCAGGACCTCACCAACCAGCGGTTCGGCCACCATATGACCGCTGATCAAGACCCATTCTTTGGGTTGGACTTTCACTGAATAGTTGACGAGCAGTTGGGCAAGTTTTACAAGACGGGGATCTGGCATAAGTGCTTCCTTTTGGTTTGTGAATTTAGGTACTGGAAATTATCTTATCATAACTGCGAACCAGTTCAAGCCATTCCTCGAGGCTGAGCGTTTCTGCCCTGCGTTGAGGATCTATTGAGGCAGAAATGAGCAAGGCTCCGGCCTGGGCAGGTGACCATGCCAACCCTTTTGAGAGGGAGTTCTGGAGTGTTTTCCTCTTATGGAGGAAACCAGCCTTGATCAGAGCGAAGAATTGATCCCGGAGCGGTCCGGTTAAAAGAGGCTGGGGGTAGAGGTCGATGCTGATCACAGCCGAGTCGACCTTGGGGGCAGGATAAAACGCTCCGGCCGGGATCCGCATCTCCAGGCTGGGATCACCGTATATCAAGACACTGAGAGCCAACAGGCTCAATCTGCCCGTTCGGGAGCAGACTCGTTCGGCAACTTCGTGCTGGATGGTGAGGATGATCCGGCGCGGTTTATGGGCGGTTTCCAGCAAATTCCGGATGATTCGGGATGTGATATAGTAGGGAATATTGGCGACAACCAGGTAATCGTCTTCCTGGACCAGGTCACTAGCATCCAGCTGCAGGATATCCCCCTGAATGATCTGGACATTATCAAAAGGTTCCAAGGCAGCTTTGAGGGGGGGAATCAGCCGGCTGTCAAGCTCCAGGGCGATGACCCGTCGGGCATCCTGGGCCAATTGGAATGAAAGATGACCCAGACCAGCGCCGATCTCCAATACCAGATCCTGCCTGGTGACCCCGGCGATATCAGAAATTCGCTCCAGGATAGCAGGATCGGTGAGAAAATTTTGTCCCAGGCTTTTGTCTGGGCGCAAACCATATTTTTTCAAAGTTGCAGAGGCAGCGGGAGGGGAAGGAAGTTTATTCATCTGGAGGGATTATATCAATGATGTTGAGACCCAAACAAACTCTATCCAATTTATGGTTCCTATGATGACCTCTTACCCTCCCCCAATCTTCAGCTCTGTCCCAGGAACCTGGTCCCATTCCACGGTCACAGTCAGGTTCCCCGAAATAGCCCAGAGAGTGATCGTTGAAAACCAATTTTCCGACACAATCACGGATCAAATCAAGATCCTCCAGGCAGAGATCCTCTCTGGTAGTATCCGCCACCTGGAAGATCAAGGGGCACCTGATCAAGGGGCCTGGCGAAGATATATAGAACCCTTCCGGGATAAAAACTGGCTCGAAGTACCCTGGTTTTTTGCGGAACATTATTTTTACCGCCGGATCATGGAAGCCCTGAGTTATTTCGATACCTATGCTGATCCCTTCTGGTATCAAAAAGAACAGGGTCTGATCCAAAACGATCAGGAGATCCGGGAATATATTTCAAACTTGCGGGAGAGGATCTCACCCTCAGCCGAGAGGGACCAGGCCTTGAGGGCTAGTCTATATTTTTCCCTGTGGGGGAACCAGGCAGATCTGAGTCTCTGGCCGGCTGGATCGGACATCACCCCCCGACATTCTTCCCAAAATATCCTGAACGAGCATTTGCTGGATGATCAAAGCAGCCAGGTGATTGGGGAATTAAACCGGACAGACGGGAAAATCAGCCGGGTGGATATGATGCTGGATAATGCCGGGTTTGAGCTGGTGTGCGACCTGGGACTGGCAGATACTCTGCTCTCCCGCGCGTATGCTAGTTCCATCGTGCTGCATGTCAAGGCTCATCCCACATTTGTTTCAGATGTTATTCCGAATGATCTGGATCGAACGCTAGATTTTTTATTGGGATCCGGTTCTGATGATGTGGCTGCTTTTGGCCGCAGGATCAAGGATTACCTGGCGATCGGGAAACTGCAGGTCCGGAAGGATTTCTTTTGGAATTCTCCCCTGGCGATGTGGGATTTGCCCCTGATTCTGGATGAGGAACTGCAGAAAGCAAGCCTGGTGATCAGCAAAGGGGATGCCAATTACCGCCGGATCCTGGGTGATCGGGAGTGGGAGATCACAACTCCCTTTCAGCAAGCACTGGATTATATAGGGGCTCCCCTGGCAGCATTAAGGACGCTGAAGGCAGAGCTGGCGGTAGGGCTAGACCAGGACCAGGTACAGCGGGTATCTGCTCAGGATCCTGGCTGGATGGTCAATGGAAGATGGGGATTGATTCAGTATGCTTCTGGGAGAGGGGAGAGGAGTAAGGAGTAAGGAGTGAGGAGTAAGGAGTGAGGAGTAAGGAGTGAGGAGTGAGGAGTAAGGAGTGAGGAGTGAGGAGTAAGGAGTAAGGAGTAAGGAGTGAGGAGTAAGGGGTAAGGGGTAAGGAGTTTGGTGGAAGTAAATAAACTGGCCAGGAAACTTGCAGGATCAGCTGGTAAATCCCTCAATCCATCCGGTTGAAAGGTCTCTGGGACAGAATCCTACATCCCCGGTTATAAGGCTTCAGTCCCTAGTAAAGAATATACATGATCTGGTCTGGTGGGGGTGCTGGTGCCAGGAAATAGACGGTCACATTCTGGCTCCAGGGTACATACTCTCCCTTTTTATAACCCAGGTCTACCCAGTTGACACTCCAGGGCACTCCACCGCCCACATCCTCAACCCTTCCAAAACCGTACCCGGGTATATACAGAGGGGCGAACTTCATATAGCGGTACCAGTCGAGGGTAACTGCCACAGTTCCTTTTTTCAGGACAGTACCGCTGGATGTGATGGTGTCGCAGCCCGGGCAGGTGGAATCATAGGATGTCGCCCAGGCAGTGATCTTCCGCCAATAGGTGATCTGGCCGTCAGGAGTATTTTCAGTCCGGAGGTTGATCTGGGTGCCATAACCTACGACCCGGGGTTTGGGCTCTTTGATGACCCACTCTTTTTCTAGTTCCCGGGAGACCTCCTCGCCATTTTCATAAAGGATCCTTAATCGTTGGCCCGACAGGCCAAATTCGCCGCCGGAGATCAGCTGAACTTGATCCAGCTCCAGATCATCAGCCGGCTGATATTCATTGCTGAAGGCTATTGGATCCTGGTTGAGGATAATTTCTTCCCTGACCCGGATCAGCTGGATCTGCTTATTCTCAGGAATAAGTTCATTCTCGGCTGGCACCGAAAAATCCAATCCCTGAAGTGCCAGACCGGCACCTGCCAAAGCGGGCCCGATTTTTTCGGCAGTTGTCCTGATCTGGATGGTCCGATCAGATAGATGAACTTGAACCGGTATAGCCCGGACCAGTTCCACTTTGAGCGGGGTGCCATCGAGGGGTGTGTCGAGGGGAAGGGATAGATCATCTCCTTCCAGGACCTTGATACCCTCATTTTCCAGGGCTTCTTCCAGGGTTCTGCCATCACTCAGGAAACCAAGATTTCCGTCCTCCATAATCAATTGGACAAGTGTGGCCCGGATCAGCTGGATGTGATGAGAACCACCCGGGGTAAGTTTGGTCCGCTCACCAGCGGGAGATCCATCCACAACCAGGCGGTCTTTTGGGTATAGTGCCAGACCAGCTTCCAAAATGAGGTTGGAGGGGTTTTTTTCAGAACTGGTCAGTTCAACGATCTTTCCATCTGCTTCAACTGTCACCTGGCTGGCGATGTTTAAATAGATCACCTGATCACCCCAAAGGATTTTTCCCTTTCCAGGATCAAGGCGGTCGTTCTCCCCCGGGAAGAGCCCCTGGCTTTTTAAGACACCATTGACTGTCAACCGGTAAGTCTCAATCATCTGAGTATCGCCATTCACAACCAGGGAGATGTTTTTATGCAGGCTGCCTGTGATCAACAGGGCACCCAGCAAAACTGCCAACCCGGCAGTTAACTTTTGCATGAGAGAATTTTTGATCAAAGTTGAAAGATTCATGGTGGCTGGGGATAAGCTTCAGCAATATGAGAGAAAAGCCTCGGGCAGGCTGACCGGCGGCACCCAGAACGTTCTCCTTAGGGCTGCTTCCTTTCGGATCTGACCCGATTCAGAGGGATCTGCCGCGCCGGACCCACCCGAAGCTCGCTGGCATGATACCAAAGCCCGACAGGAGTGTCAATCAATAGGAAAGCTCCTGCCCTGGTGAGGGGTAGTGGAAGCTCCCTGGTATAAAATCTCAGAAATGGTCTTGGATTGAGTCGGGATCAGGTTTGTTGATGATACGCTGAATGATCACTCCACTCAGGATGATGAACATGATCGCACCGGCTCCCAGCATCAGCCCATTGGTATCACCTGAGATTAATGCCTGATCATCAGGAAGGATTGTGCTGGTAGGGGTGGGCTGCGGAGTGGCTTGCCTGGCTGCGATCTGGCCTGGAAAAGATAAGGCTCCCAGAAATACTAACCCGATCAGGATAACAATGATCAATAGCTGGCGTTTTTTTGTAGGATAGGATTTCATTCAGATCAATGACCTCTCTGCGAGGGAATTATACCCCAATCTGTTTCCTGGTTTCATTGGACCGACCACCTAAAAAGGCGGAAGTTCCCAAATTTTCAGCACGGCTGCTGTAGAAGGTCCCGGGTGTAAGAGCCCTTCTCTCTGGTCCCGGATATTATCTGGTGTCAAAAACAATAATCGCCCAGCTGATACTGAGCGATTTTCAGGCGGAGGGGGTGGGATTTGAACCCACGATTCCGTGAGGAATACGCGCTTTCCAAGCGCGCGCACTAGGCCGGACTATGCGACCCCTCCAGGTACATTTTGCGGAGGAAATTATACCAAACCCGTTGTTAACTGGCAACAGCTTGAGCGGGAATCAAGAAAAATGGTCAGCTGATCCTATCCCTACAGGTGTGTTATCCTTAAGCTGATTATGGGGAGGATCAGATCCAAAATGATACCAGATCATCAAGAGCTGATATATCTGTCTCTGGGTTCTAATCTGGGTGACCGCCACCTGAACCTGAAAAGGGCTGTTGATATGCTCCCGCCCCTGGTACAGGTGAAGGAAAAATCCCGCATTTATGAAACCGAACCCTGGGGTATTTTAGATCAGCCCAGGTTTCTGAACCAGGTATTATGTGTTGAATCCGAGCTTTTGCCTTGGGATCTGCTGGTTTTCCTGAAAGGTCTGGAAAAAAGAATTGGCAGAAAGCCCGGGTTGAGGTACGGCCCCAGGGAAGTGGATATTGATATTCTGCTCTACGGAGAGCGGGTGATCGATGAGGATCTGCTCAGCATTCCGCACCAGCGTCTTCAAGAAAGGGCGTTTGTGCTGGTTCCCCTGGCTGAGATCTCCCCGGAGCTGATCCTTCCTGGATCAACCCTGCCGATCAAGGACCTGTTAGCTACTATGGACTGCTCAGAAGTACACCCTATCCCGGAATAAATAAGTGATCCTGATCTCATTCTTCAGTGCCCTGATCCTGTTCCTCAATCTAGTCCTGTATTTCGTTTATCAGAGGCTGGATTTCAACCTGCAGAAATACAATTTTTGGGTGATGGTCAGTTCCGGAATCGCCTGGGTAGGGTCCCTGGTGGTTTTTTTACTCCAACCTGATCAAACTGTTAATATTGTCCAAGACCAGGCGCTTCAACTGCTTCCTGTAACAATCCTCACTTTGGATCGAATATCCAGTTCTCTGATAATGGCGATCCAGGCTATCATTTTCGCAGGGTCGTTATTCCAGGATCTTAATCCCAGGCAGCTGGCCTGGATCTCCGGTTTAGGAGCGATCTGCAGCCTGGGTGTGCTGTCAAATTCTGTATTTACAGTCATACTAGCTCTCACACTGGTGGAGATTTTTTTGCTGGTCAACTTCATTGCTGCCCCGGAACGGTCTGAATCCACCCGGCGAAAGTTGATGGCTGTGATAGGACGATTATTGAGTCCAATCCTGATGCTTGTGGCTTTGCTGCTGAGCGGACCTCAGAGTTCAGAACTGTCTTTTTCGGGCCTGAATCCTGAGGTGGGCCTGATCTTGCTGGCTGCCGGGTTAATTGGAGCACCGGGCTGGTTTGGTTTCCTGGAGAATAAACCAGATGACATAAATGATCTGATCCCCAGACAGTACACAGAAATCCTGCCGGGATCGATCGCCTTGATGGTCATCATCCGGGCGGGTCAAATCATCTCCCCCGGCTCTTCAGATCTGCTGCCAGGGGCCCTGGTAGTGGTTCTGGCCGTGGTCGGGGCTGTTTTTGTTCGACCTGGCTCCAGCTGGACCCTGGCCCTGATCGGACTGGTCGCTGGAGCAGCCTATCTTGGTGATGTCGATACCAGCCTGGCCTGGAGTCTGGTGTTTCTGATCCCGGGATATATTTTAAGTAAAAAGGCTGAATCTTCCTGGCAGAATATCCTGCTCTTGACCAGTGGTGGGATTGGTGTGATTTGCCTGCCCTTTTTACCAGCCTGGCGTGGGGTGGACCTGTTCAATAACAGTGTTGGGGGTGTACTGCTTGCTATTGGGTTGGGACTGTCTGCTGGATTGCTGCTCACCCGGAAGGTCTCCGAGCTGATTGAAAACAGGCATCCCCGGGGGGCGATCAGCCCCCCTTACTGGGTGGGAGCTGGAGTGCTGCTGGGGAGCCAGCTGATCCTGGCGTATGGGAGTGGTTTGCTGGCAGAGAGCCTGGATCTGGCCAAATATCCGATCGTTTCCTGGCTTCCTGGCCTGGTGATGGTCCTGGTGGGCTTGATGGGTTACCGCCTGCCTGATCTCACATCTCCGGCCATCCGGAAGCTGGCTGAAAAGCTAGAAACTTTCTCGAGTAATGGTCTGACTGCAGGAACGAACTCACTTGATAAAGTGGTCACCGTCATGACCGATCTTTTTGAAGGTGAAGGGGGATTGATCTGGACCCTGCTGATCGCCTTCCTGATCATCACTTTGATCAGTCGGGGAGGTGGGTAAACAATAATGTCCGGACTTATTCAATCCCTGGTGGTGGGCCTGATTTTTATTTGTGGGACTGGCATGTTGCTGCTTTACAGCCGGCGCTGGATGACCGTCTTGCTGGCAGTCCAATACATCGCGGCCTTCAGCCTGGTCAGCATCAGCTGGCCGTTGGAAGTCGCTGTTGTAAAACTTGTGGCTGGTTGGATGGCGGCAGCCGTTTTATTCATAACTTATGAAAATATCCCCAGGGATCCAGACCATCTTGAACTTGCAACCAGCCTGCCGGGAACTATTTTTAAGGGATTTTTAGGGATCTTGATCGGCATTGCCGTTTACTCGTTGGTCCCTCTGGGATTAAGATGGTTCCTTTCAGCTACTCCGCAGCAAATTGTTGGAGGGCTCTGGCTGCTTGGTCTGGGTTTGCTGCAGCTGGCTTTGTCGCAGGAAAGCATCCGGATCGTCATTGGTCTCTTAACTGTCATCTCCGGGTTCGAGATCCTTTATGCCACGCTGGAAGCATCGGTCCTGATGACTGGATTGCTGGCGATCCTTAACATTGGACTGGCGTTTGTGGGAGCCTTTCTGATGCAAGTGGGCAATCTGGAGGAAAATCCATGAGTACCCCGCTAATTTGGATCATCCTGCCATTATTGATTGTTGGGTTGACACTGTTATTAACTAATCGGCCGCTGATCATGAAATGGATCGGCGCTGGTTCGGCCCTTGTTTTGGCTTTATCGGGTTTGATCCTGCCTATCAACCAGGCTTTTCAATTCCTGTTCTGGAAAATAACCATCTCTGACCAGCTGCTGGTATTTGGCAGGCGTTTTGTGCTGGGCGCAGCTGATCGTCCGGTCGTGGCCCTGTTGTTTTTCCTGGTAGGTTTTTGGTTCCTGGCTTTTGAACCGGGTGTATTTCCTGTTCAAACCGTACCCCTGGGGTTGGCTGGGATCGTTTTAACGCTGACAGCTTTCGCAGTGGAACCCCTCTTTTATGGGGCGCTGTTTTTCGCTTTTCTGACATTGATATACGTTGTGCTGCTATCGCCTCCGGGATCAAAACCAACCCCGGGTGTACTTAGATTTCTGATCTTCCAGATTCTGGGGATCTTATTTATCCTTTTTGCAGCCTGGTTGGCCAGTTGGATCGACCTGAACTCTGATGACCAGTTGTTATTGAATCGATCCCTGGTAATCCTGGGTCTGGGTTTTGCATTATTGCTGGCGGTATTCCCGTTCATCAGTTGGATACCGATGGTTGCGGAAAATAATCATCCCTACCTGGTCGGTTTTGTGCTGAACTGTTATTTGTTGGGTGTGTTTTTATTTGCCAGTCGATTTATCACCGAGGGGGGCTGGATCTCCCGGGGAATCGGTTTGCAGCCAGCCCTGCAATTTGCCGGGATTATGATGCTCAGTGTGGGAGGAATTCTGGGGATTTTCTCTCATCATCTGGGAAGATTGACTTCCGCGCTGATGATCGCTGAAATCGGCCGAGCACTGCTGGCATTCAGTTTATTTATGACCGGTTTTCCGATCTATTTCGCCATGCTGATCATCCAAACACTTGGCCTGGGTGTCTGGTCAGCATCCCTTGCCAATCTTGGGCATTCGACCGGGGATTTGAATTATGAGTCAGCTGCTGGAATTCTATGGAATAGACCGGTGACAACCTCAGGCATACTGATCGGTTATTTCAGCCTGGCTGGATTACCGCTTCTGGCGGGCTTTCCCATCTATTGGTCCCTGGGTTCTGGACTCAGTTTTTTCCCCCTATGGATCCCGATCGCCTACCTGGCAGCTTCTTCGGGTCTCCTGCTGGGAGGTTTGAGGATCTTCAGCCTGGTAACCAGGAAAGCTGGGGCAGAGACAGAACCTGTTGAGGGATCAGGTTTCTACCGCTACTTTGTACTGACAATTAACCTGTTTTTGATCCTCTTGGGATTATTCCCCCAGGTTCTGGTGAAACTCACAGATACCATCACCAGGATTATGATCAGCAGCCCTTAGCTCTACAGCCTGACAATCGACCGGAAAAGGAATTGAGATATAATTTCAATGCTTGTAAGAAGTCTTGTTGAGGAGAATCGTCCATGGATAACGAGCAGCTAGAAAAGCGGATCAAGTGGTTGGATGATGAAAGAAGGAAGGACAGGGGCTTGATCGAGGAGCTGGCCGACCGTCTGCAGGAAATGGAACAAAAATTATCCTTCGCAGAGAAGAAGAATTTGGAAATGGACAGTGATATCACCCGCTTGCGGACATCGGTGTCCCGGGTGGATGATTTTGAAGCCAGCCTGGGCAGCTATCGAACGGAACGCAAAACAGAATTAAAGGACCATGAAAAATTAGTTAAATCCTGGATCAGTGATGCCAAGAAGGACCTTCGAACCCGGATCCAGGGAAATGAAACCACCCAGAAGAAGCAGATCGAGGATTTTAAACGGGTCAAGACACTTGAGAATGAAATGTTAACCCGGATTGAGGAAGAAACCCGCTTCAATGCCTCGTTGAGGGAGATGGAGAAAGGGTTCAGTGATGTGGAAAAAGAATATAAAGAATACCAGCGATATACCCGCGCAGCCAAAGAGGAAAGGCAGAAGGAAAGTAAACGGGTTGCTGACCTTCAGGGCGAACAGATCGCTCTCCGCAAACGAGTTGATGAATTGCGCGGCCATATGGACCTGGTTAACAGTGATTACCAGAAGATGAAAAATCGCATCCAGGAATTGGAAGCGATTCGCAGGGACCTTAAGACAGAGCAGGAAGCCTTCCTGGAAGCAGCCAACCTGCAAAATACGCAGCGTGAGAATATTTGGAAGAATTGGTTGGTGCGCTTCGAAAGTATTGAAAAACAAGCCCAGGACCTGGACGGTGAGATGGCTAAACTGGATACAACTCACCGGGGCGTCAAGCGCATGCAGGATGAATTGAAGGATCTTTCCTCCCTGCTGGATAGACGGGTAAAAGAGATCACAGAAATGCAGCGCCTGGCTGACGAGAAATTCCGGGCAGAATGGACTACCTTTACCGCAGATGATCAAAAACGCTGGAAGAATTACACCCTGGCCCAAACTGAACAGGCAAAGTTGCACGAACGCCAGAATAAGGACGATGCCGGGAGGATTTCAACCCTTGAAGATGGGCTTCAGGATATCGAAGACCAGCTCAGCCAGATCAGCAAATATTCCGAAAAACAGCTCCAAAGCTTATTAAGCCTGATGCGGGAATGGGCTGGAGATTTCGAACAGATCCTGGATGGATTCCGGTAGGATCAAGAAAAACATCCCAAAGAGAAGAACCAGCTATGTATATTGTTGGCACAGCCGGGCATGTAGACCACGGCAAATCCACTTTAATTGAAGCTATCACAGGCACCCATCCAGACCGTCTCCAGGAAGAACGAGATCGGGAGATGAGCATTGTTTTGGGTTTTGATAGTTTTGAACTGCCAGATGGCCGAGGTATCAGCGTTGTAGATGTTCCCGGCCATCGGGATTTTATTGAAAATATGCTTTCAGGGATCGGCAGCATTGACGCCTGCCTGCTGGTGATCGCTGCTGATGAAGGTGTGATGCCCCAAACCAGGGAGCATCTCGACATCCTCGATCTGCTCGAAGTGAATAGAGCAGTGGTTGCCCTGACCAAGGTCGACCTGGTGGATGACCAGGATTGGCTGGAACTGGTTGAGATAGAGATCGGGGATATATTGGCCCCTACGGCTTTAAAGGGAGCCCCGATCGTCCGGGTCTCAGCCAAAGAGAAGACCGGTATCGAGGACCTGCTTAAAGCCCTGGGAGATGTGCTCGAAGATCAGCCTCCCCGCCTCGATCTGGGCCGTCCCCGCCTGTTTGTGGATCGGGTTTTTGTGATGCCGGGCTTTGGATCGGTGGTCACCGGCACCCTTTTAGATGGCAGTTTCAGGGAAGGTGATGAAATCTCGATCCTGCCAGGAAATAAGTCCGGCAGGATCCGGGGACTGCAAAATCACAGCAAGGAAGTGAAGCTGATCGGTCCCGGGAATAGGGTGGCTGTGAATATCTCCGGGATCGATAACCAGGATGTCAAACGGGGTGATGTGATCACCCTGCCCGGAACTTATCGCTCAACCCGGCGCCTGGATGTGAGTTTCAATTTTCTACCAGGCCTCAATAAACCCCTGGTCCATAACCTGGAAGGAAAGCTTTTTATCGGCGCTGATGAAACCCTGGCCAGGGTCAGATTACTGGGCGTGGAGCAGTTAAAACCAGGAGAAGACGCACTCTTGCAGCTGGAAGTTGAGGACCCTGTGGTTGCGGTCAGGGGAGATCGGTTCATTCTGCGCAGACCTTCTCCTTCAGAAACCCTGGGGGGAGGGGTTGTGATCGATCCCCATCCGCCCTACCGGCATAAACGTTTTGATGACCAGGTGCTGGACCGACTGGAATCGATCTCCGGAGGCGATCCGGCTGATATCCTGATCCAGGCCATCTCTGGATTTGGCTTTGCCCCCTGGAACCAAATTCTGGAAAGCTCGGGCCTGGATGAGAAATCTGCCCGGGAGATCCTCGAAGGACTGATTGCTGAGGGATTGGTCCTTGAGATTGGTAAAAAATCCAAAAAAATGATCTGCCTGGCGGCCAATTGGCAGAGCCTGATACTGGACCTGGAAACCAGGCTAACCCAATATCACCTGGAGCAACCCTTAAAGGCCGGCATGTCCCTGGAAGAGCTCAAAAGCCAGACCGGGCTGGTGGAAAATATCTTCCGGGAAGCCGTCGAGGAATTAATCGGGTCAGAAAAGATCCTCCAGGTTGGCCCTGTTATCAAATTGAAAGGTTTTGAGATCCAGTTCTCAGCTGAAAAACAAAAACTCATCCAGGAGCTCCTGGAGGCATTTGCAGCCAATCCTACCCAGCCGCCCTCGGTGGCCGACTGCAAGGCAGCCGTTGGGGAGGAGATCTATAATGCCCTGGTGGGTTTGGGTGAACTCCTGCAGGTCTCTCCAGAGGTGGTCTTCAGGCCGGAAAGCTATCAGAAAATGGTCGAGCAGCTGAAGAAGAAGATCACCAAGGAAGGCTCGATCACGGTGGCCCAGGCCCGGGATATGTTTGGCAGCAGCCGGAAATATATGCTGGCCTTTCTGGAAAGGCTGGACAAAGAAGGGGTGACGGTGAGGGAAGGGGATTTAAGGAGGCTTAAGTAAGTTGTAAGACGTAAGTGGTAAGTCGATTATATTCCCTTAAATCAAAAATACTGTGATTGAATATTGGCTGTCATTGCGAGGAGACCGAAGGACGACGAAGCAATCTCCTGATATATGGGGGGATTGCTTTGTCAAGTGTAAACACCTTCCTCGCAATGACAATTTGCTTTTTAATCTTCCTCTTTAACCAAAATAAACGAAAATCCGTCATGGCCTTTTTCGCCAACGGTTTGCAGAACAGTAGCCTGTAGGCGGGGATCATCGGCGACTTTCTGATGAAAGCTGGTGATCCCGATCTGACTGTCACTTTCGATTTTTTCATTATAGACCATTCCGTGTTTAACCACATTATCAGCGATGATCAGAGTGCCTGGTCGCGACAAGGGGATGCAGAGATCCAGGTAGTGGGGATACTGAGCTTTATCTGCGTCGATGAAGATCAGGTCAAAAGGCGGTTGGTCGATCTGAGCCATTTCTGATAGATTGTGAATCGCATCGCCAACCCAGACTTCCACTTTTGCCTTGAACTCAAACAGGTTCAGGTTTTCTCGGGTAATTTTCGCCCTCTCAGGAACAAGTTCCAGACTGATCAGTTTACCTCCAAAGGGAAGACCGCTGGCAAGCCAGGCCGTGCTGAAGCCGCCCAGACTACCTATTTCCAGGATATATCTTGCTCCCATGACCCGCACCAGCAGCTCAAAAAATTGGCCGTGGATGCTGGAAATGCTGATCGCTGGCAAGCCTGCTTTGGATGAAGTCGATCTGATTGTTTCGAACCTGGGGTCTGGTTTAACTACATTGTCCAGATAGTGTTGATCGATCGCCGACCAGAGGTTTTTACTCATAATAGATTATTTCCTTATTTATAATCTGCCAGATAGTAATGGCGGTTCTTGTATTGATATTCTGTGACCCCGAGTGTTTCCATGACCAGGACTGGCTCTTGATTGACAAAGTTGCGGCAGGCCCGGGTTGCGATCCAGTAGGAATTTTTCTCCCCGCTGCCGGCCAGCTCCTGGACGATCGGCCAGGCAACTTCTGAATTGACACGCATCCAGTCACTGAGGCTGTTGCCTACCGAGGTGCGGGGGTAGGAGGATGCATCCTGGAACAGGTGCCGGATCACGCCCAGGGCATATTCGGGTTCCTTGTGAAACCAGCGGTTTTCGACCACCGGACGCAGGGATTCACTCACAAATCGCCGCTGTTTAGGATCTTTGGATCGGACCATTTCCAGATACCAGCTCCGGATCTGGTCCGGATATTCCTTGACAAGTTTGCGAATGAATCCTGAAGAACATTCCCTGACGATCCAGTCCTCGTCTGCAGCGGCTTGCAGGATCCAGGGTTTGATCGAGGTCAGATCAGCGCTGGCGGATCCATGAAGGCAGATCAACTGCACAGCCAGGCTCCTGACAAAGGGATCCATGTCAGGAAGGGAAAACAGACCAGAAGCAAAGTCCAGTACATCGATCCTGTTTTCTGCCAGCAGAGGGTAAAACATCAGTCCCAGGGCTTTGACGATACTGTAGCGCCCAGTGGAGATGCGCTTTTTTTCCGGGATGTCGTTTCGTATTTGGTCGATTAAAGCGGCAAGGTCCGAGGAAAGATCAGCTATCTCCGTAGCAGGAATTCTATTCACAAGGGCTTTGATCTCAATGAGGTGCTGAGGGGTGATGATTTGGAAGGGCATGGGAGTATTATACAGGAGACTGGGTGTTCGCTCCGCTCACGACAGGGGACGGAAGACGGAGGAAGAAGGCGAAGACCGAAGACCGGAAGACCGCAGCGCACGACGGGCTATCATCGAAGTATCGTTGCTTGCTGTCCTAGTCAGGATGTCAGACCTGAATCATTGAATCATGAATACTGAATACTGAATCCAGTCCTTATCTATTATTTTTACTTCCTCTCCACAATCGGTACAGTGATAGTCATACCAGACCACCCGGCCGCTGCAGAGAGGGCAGGTGAATTTTTTCTCGCTGGGCGGCCAGAAAACCCACCTGGCCGAGCTCATCCAGGTGCTGGAGGTTATCCGTCACATCCCGGCGGTACTGGAAGCGGGGATCGCCAGGATGGGAATCCAGCAGCTTTTTTCTATGTTTGGGGCAGGGGAATTCTCCACACTGGCTGCAGTAATCCAGCTCGTGGGTGTCGTAGCAGCAGACCCGCAGTTTGCAGCTCCATTTGGATCTGCGTTTCTGGGCAGCATCCTGCATTCCTCAGAAGGGCAGCCCAGGCAGGTCTTGCCATAGGAAGGGCAAGCCCCGCAGTAGATCCCGCAAGGGGCCAGTTCAGGTGGGATGGATCGGTTAATTAAGTCCATCAATAATCCTCATCAGGAAAATATACTAGCATGGTTGATAATCTATTACAAGTAAGGAGTTTACCAGGACTGACATTTATGTTCGCCCCGAAGCTGCCCGGGGCGCTGGGAATATCTTAGGAACTAAAGTATACTTGGCTTGTTTACGAGTTTACTATTTTGTTATGTGAGATTGAAGGCTTTACTGAGGGGTTATATAATACACCTTCAGTAAAAAAGGATGTGGCTTATGCGGAAATTATTCTTGATAACGATCCTTCTGATAGTCAGTTTGCCCCTGATGGCCTGTTCCGGGGAAACCCCGACTGAAGAACCTATTGTTGAACTGCCAACGGAAACTTCTCCGCCGGAAAATTCGGACGAGCATACCGAAGAAGATGAACATACCCATCAGATCGGAACACCCGTCACCAGCCTGGATCAGATCGTCGGCACCTGGATCGCCTCTGCCGACCTGGGGAATTTTGTGACCACGATCAACCCCGATGGCAAATTAAGTGTGGCAACCTCGCTGGTTGACCTCGAGGCTGGATCGACAGACAGCTGGGATCTCAGTTTTGAAGGTGAGCAGATCATTGCCACAGGTTTTGCGCTCTGCCTGGGTGATTCTGGAATTTACCTGGCCTATATTAATGAGGATGGGACCCTGAAATTTACATCGGTCCTGGATCCCTGTGACGCCCGCCTTCGTAAAATGGACCGCAGCCTGCCAGGACGTTTGAATCCCTACAACCTGGTCTATTTCCGGGTTGAGTAGCTCCTCCCGCAGTCAATAAAACCCTACCCCTCTGAGACCCATTCTGAGGGGTATTTTTTTTTGTGATTGGTTTGCTAAGCCCTGGATTTTTAGGGTCTCAAGGAATCAGGTGCCAGCTTTCTGGCGCAAGGATCAATACTTCTGGCAATCCATCAGGAAATGTTGTACTGGTATCATCTTGTAATCCCACCGGCCAGACCACCCTTTCCGGGACATCAGAATTGAACAGGCTGACTGCGATTCCCGTCTCCGGGCTGGATCCGGATTTGGACCTCCAGATGCTGGGGTGTACCGGTCCAGGCATTCGGGGCGGTCCAACCCTCAGCTTCCAGATAGGCCTGGCGTTCGGCCAGGGCAGCCTCCCCATTGCCTGTGCTGCGGTGTTTCCAGTCGAAATCCCTGATCCGGGACCAGCTCTCTCCCTCCGGGATATACTCAGCGGTTCCCAGCGCGGCGCTGATATGCAGGATCCGGATCAGATTATCCTGATGAAGAAAGATGTTCCCCCCCAGAGCACCCGGACTGGCACCCTGAATTCCCAGGAATAGCCAATCCCCCACCTTGAAGTAATACAGGGTGCTCCCGTCTGAGAGTTCAAACTCCTCCCCCGGGGACCATTCATCAGGACTGTGGATCCCATCCAGGATTGGTGTTGGCTGCATCGGAGGGGGGGTGTCTTCCAGGATCTGGACGTCTTTTGTTCCTGGGCTGCAAGCGCAGATAAGGGTGACCAGCAGCACTGCAATGGGGATTATGGTTGGTTTCATATTTACCTCCTGGATCAAAGCACAAACCCGGGATTATGAATCCCGTAAAATAAGTTGAAAAAAATACCGGAACTGATCCATATTATGGCTGATATAAACCTAACTGGTCTTTGAAATCAATGCCGGGGATTGAATTAATCTCCGGGTTTCCGGACCCAGATAGCGAGCACTTTGCCCCCATCCCTGGGACCCAGGTCCAGGACCTCAAATCGATCGAATGCCTTTGCCAGCCTTTCCTCTGAGAAGATGTGGTGTGGCAGGCCCTTTTCAGAACCTTCCAGGGGCAGAAAGGTCCCCGGTTCGATTTCCTCGTAGCTCAGATTGGAATGGGTCCTGCCGGCTACCGTAACAAAAGCCAGTCCACCAGGAACAATCACCCTCCAGATTTCCCGGATAGTCTGGCGGATCTCAGCCAGCAAGGCATGATGGATGACCTGGGTTGAAAAAAGGCCCTCGAATGAGTCAGATAGGATTGGGAAGTCATTCCCGGGCATCCCCGCACAGCAGATCAGCCTGAAGATTGGCTTCCCCCAGCCAGGCCCGGGTCAGGTCCAGTCCCATGAGAGAAATATCCATCCCGGTGACCTGGAAATTTGCCTGCGCAAAACCCACACAATGGCGGCCGTTGCCGCAGCCCAGGTCAAGGACCTTCCTGATTCCCGCTGTCGAAAACCGATCCACGGCCTGGTGGAATGCCGGCAGCAGATCGGTGAAAACCCGCCCCTCACTAACGAAAATCTTTTCCCAAGGGTGCTCAGCGTAATTTGACATCAGCTTCCCTCCTGAAGCCAATCCAGATACTGCTGGCGGTCACGCAGCCGGAGAGACCTGACCTCTGTGGGAGAGAGTTGGCTTTTGGCTGTGAATCCAAGTTTCATTTCCTCTGGATATTCCGCCCAGGCCAGGACGTCCCGGTAATCACTGCAGGCGACTTCCAAATAATGTTCCAGGAGATCAAACTGACCCTGGCTCAATTTGAGGATCGCCAATTGGACCCGGTCCCTTTCCCGCTGATATTCCTCTACTCCGTACTGGTTGAGGATCATATAAACCTCCTCCGGATCCCTGTCTGGCCAGCCAGAACGGATCTTTAACAGGATTGTTCGGGGTATTTTTTGGTCCATCTTGTCTTCAGCTCCTGCAAGGCGGGCTGATCCTGGTCTTTCTCTGGATCGATGTCCGATCTGGATCAGAATTCAATCTGCAGTCCATCATATGCCACCTGGTAGCCCTGCTGGCTGGCAAAGCTGGCTAATTCACCATGGGGGGGATTTCCCTGATGGGCAATATGGGTCGCATAAACAACCCCGTTTTCAGTTAAGATGCCTTCAGATCTCATCCGGTGAAGGTGATCGATCAGTTCCCCGGCGTTGAGGTGGTCGCTGGCCTCTTCTCTGGGTCCGTAGGTATGATCAAGGACAACGAGGTCAAATTGGAGGCCCAATTCGTGAAATTTACTCCAGACCTGTTCTGATAATCTGGCTGTATCTGTGCCATAAAAAAGCCAGGAACCCTCACTCCGGATGGCATAAAGGAAAGCGTCGAATCCATGGGCATGATTGGCAGGAAAGGCGATGACTTGATAGGCACCCAGCTCAAAAGGTTGGTAGGGCTCTACCTGGTGAAGTTTTAAATTCAGCTCAACTTCTGCTTGAGGAGAAACCAGCTCAAATCCTGCCAGATCCCTTCGGAAGCTTTGATTGGCCCGTTCCAGGGTCGCCGCTGAGCCATAGAAGTGGAGGATCGGCGCTCCTTTTACACCAAATCCCGGGCTTCGTGGACAACAAATGAGACAGGTCAAGATGATCGGCATGAGGGTGGGTTTGCAGGCAAAATCCTACCTGGGTCAGATCGACCTGGTGCTGCTGGCAGGCTGCCATAATATCGGGGCCCAGGTCAATCAACAAATCCTGATTGATCAAAGCGGAGGAACGTTTTCGAAGGCTTTTTCCTCCTTCCGACCGGGCGGAGAGGCAGTTTTGACAGCTGCAAAATGCTTCAGGATAGGCATTTGCAGCGGCAGTTCCGAGAAAGGTAATTTTCATGGCAAGATTTCCTGGATTGCCGGGTGATTATGATCAGGTACCTGGATGATTATAAAAAAATTATAGCCTATAATAGAGGAGCTTAAACCAGTAAGCATGTTCAGGGCAGTGGGCTTTGTTCCGGGATCTGAATTCTTCCTGGTCAAGAGGGACAGCTTCAGGCTTAGGGTAGAATTGGACGAACTGGGATAACTTTAGGCTCAAAATAGTGTTGCATTAATGGCAGAGGATTGGTTCTGACTCTTGATATTCAATCATAAAAAAAAGGAATTGTTGATGGGTATCCAAATCAAAGAGATTTCCACACCACAGGATCTTCGAAAATTTATCCGCTTCCCGCACAAGGTCCATCAGGGGGATTCCAACTGGGTGCCGGCCCTGGATTTTGATGAGATGAACACTATCCGAAAAGACAGGAACCCGGCCTTTGAACACTGTCAGGCAAAATATTTGCTGGCCTACCGGGGGGAGAGATAGTCGGCCGGGTGGCGGCGATTTACAACAAGCTGCATATTGATACCTGGGATCAGAATTTCCTCAGATTCGGCTGGATCGATTTTATTGATGACCTGGAGGTCTCCCGGGCATTAATGGGAGCCGTAGAGGATTGGGCGGCAGAATTGGGATGCAGCGCAGTCCATGGTCCGCTGGGCTTCACCGATCTGGACCGGGAAGGCATGCTGGTAGAGGGATTTAATGAATTGGCCACCCTGGCGACCAGGCATGATCTGCCTTATTATTCCCAGCACCTGGAAAAAATGGGTTATGGAAAAGATGTAGACTGGTATGAGCATGAAGTGATACTACCGGACGAACTGGATGAAAAGATCACCAGAGTGGCAGAACTTTCCCGCCGACGTTATAAACTGACTGTATTGCAGCCTAAAAATAAAAAGGAACTGCTGAAATATGCCCCGGAGTTATTTGAGGTCATCAACGAAACCTACAGCCACCTCTACGGCGTGGTCCATCTCACTGCCAAACAGCGGGAAGCCTATGTCAAGCAGTATTTTGGATTTGTGATCCCGGACCTGGTACCGGTGGTGCTGGATGAGAACGGCCGCATGGTAGCCTTTACAATTGCCATGCCATCCCTTTCCCGGGCTATCCAGAAAGCCCGAGGTCAGCTCTTCCCCCTGGGCTTTGCCCATCTGCTGTGGGCAATGAAAAAGTTTGACAGGATCGATACCTACCTGGGAGCGGTTGTTCCCGAACTACAGGGCAGGGGGGTGAATGCGATCATGATGGTCAGTCTATTCGAAGCCTGCAAAAAATATGGCGTCAAGACCGTTCATGCCAACCCTCAGCTAGAAAGCAACCAGAAAGTCTGGTCGCAGTGGAGGTATTTTGAGGCCCGCCAGCATAAACGCCGCCGGGTGTTCATCAAACACCTCTAAGTTGTTTAAGATCGGAGTATTTCTGAGACTTTAGAACGATCGATAAACCCATTTGCCGTCGACCATTGTTCCAACCGGTTCGATCATCCTCAAATCAGAAACCGGGCATTTGAAAGGGTCCATTTCCAGGACGATCAGATCAGCCCAAAACCCGGGTGCTAATTTTCCCTGCAGGTTCCCCCTGCCAGATGCCAGAGCTGGATTAACGGTAAAGCCCCTGAGGGCTTCTTCAACTGTTAAACGTCCTTCCGGGTGCCAGCCGTCTGGTCCAGGAAAACCATCTGCCCGCTGTCGGGTCACTGCGGCATGGATCCCCAACCAGGGATTGGGACTTTCAACCGGGGCATCACTGCCGAAGATCACCAGAGTGCCCTGATCGATCAATGGTCGGGGAGCATAGGCAAAAGCCGTCCGTTCCCCCCAGTAGGCATCGGCCATTTCCAGGTCTGAGGTGGCATGGATGGGCTGCATAGAAGCGATGATTTCCAGCTCAGCCAGGCGTTTGACATCTCCCGGATCGATCAGCTGAACATGTTCAATGCGGTGAGGAAGAGGCCCGAAACCCTGCTCCAATTCGTATTTGCGAACCTGTTGAATGGCGTTGATGACGGTTCGGTTCGCCAGGTCGCCGATGGCATGGATTGCAAGCGCCAGCCCGCCTTTGGCTGCCCTGGTTCCCAAGTCGATGATCTCTTCCAGGTCCAGGAGATTTAAGCCCAGGTTATTTGTCCCCTGGTAGGGAGCGAGCATGGCGGCGGTCTGCGGGCCAAGAGCTCCATCAGCAAAATCCTTCACACCGCCAATCCAGAGAAAGTTGGATCCTTCTCCGGTCCGTAAATTCTGCCCCAGGGCTTGATCCAGATCTGCGCTGGGGATGCTTTTTTGGATTCTCATTGCCAGTTGGTTGTGTTCCTCGAGCCAAAAAAGGGCCTTCAGGCACTGTTCCCGGTCAAAATCATGCCCACCGGTGAGGCCCAGCTTCCAGAGTGATTTCTGGGCGGAAGCGATCGATCGCGCAGTCTCTTCAATCCCAGGCTGTGGGAGCAGGGTTTCGACGAGATTAACAGCATCTTCAAACAGGATCCCGGTAGGTTTACCCGCTGGCATCCCGCTGGATCACTCCTCCGGGAGGATCTGGTGTTGTATCGCTGATCCCGGCCAGCTCCAGAGCCCGGCTGTTGACCCAGCTGACATGCAGCGATTTGCCGGTAAGATAAACCGGGTAGTTGGAGCAGATCTGATCCAGATCCAGGGCTGAGCCGTAGCCATCTTCCCAATTATTGTGGTTCCAGCCGTGTCCCAGGATCCAATTCCCCGCCGGGGTCTCCCGGGATCTGGCCGCGACCCGTTCCAGGCATTCATGTTTTGTGGAGGTTTCGCAGTCGACCAGATTCAGATTCTCGGCATACTTCTGCAAATGCAGGTGGCTGTCGATCAATCCCGGGAGGATGATCCGGCCCTGGAGATCAAGGACCTGGTCGGTATTGATGTGGGGGTTATTCCCGGAAGCGGGGATCAGGCGGGTGATCAGGCCATCTTCGATCACGAGTCCAGACGCAAAAGCGTTCCCAGGATTCATGGTATGGATCCGGGCATTGAGCAGAGTCAGGGTAGGCATAGGGTTGTGGAGATCCCGGCGGATTACTTATTGAGGAAGTGGTCCATCAAAGTGTCGAATTCCTCATCCGAATAATAATGCACTGTGATGGTCCCGGACCCTTTGCGAGAGCGGGTCAAACGTACTTTGGTGCCCAGGGCAGATCGCAGATCATCCTCCAGGGCTTTCAGCTCCGGGGATCGGGTGTCTTTCGAAGGTGGTTCAATTTTTTTCTTGCCCTGCAATCTGGTCACCAGGCTTTCGGTCTGGCGCACGTTTAGTTCCTGGGTGAGGATGGTCTGCAGAGCCGCGCTTTGGGCTTTGATGGTGCTGAGAGCCAAAAGTGCCCTGGCATGGCCCATGCTGATCTGGTTTTTTCGGACAGCCTGCTGGACAACATCCGGCAAATCCAGCAGCCTGAGTATATTGGTTACTGACGTCCGGCTTTTGCCCACTCTTTTTCCGATCTCTTCATGGGAAAGTCCAAACTCTACTGCCAGGCTCTGATAAGCGGAGGCTGTTTCCAGCGGATTGAGGTCAGCCCGCTGCACGTTTTCGATCAGGGCCACCAGCAAGTAGTTCTGGCTGTTTGCTTCCCTCAGGATGGCAGGAACAGTTTCCAGGCCGGCCAATATAGCTGCTCTCAAGCGGCGTTCACCGGCTATCAGGGCATATTTTTGATCCTGGCCGGTTCCCTGAGTGGAGAGAACCAACGGCTGGATAATGCCGTGCTCCTGAATTGAGGCCGCCAGTTCTCTTAGTTTTTCCTCATCGAATCCTTTGCGGGGTTGATGCGGGTTAGCGGAGATCAGGTTAACAGGGACTTCAAGAACGCCGCCGAATTCGGACAGGATTTCATCTTCTGGGTGGCTGGGGATCAGTGCGTCAAGGCCTTTTCCAAGGCCGGGTCGTTTGGCTGCCATAAATATCGATCGTATCCTAACTTAGCTAATTTCAAACAACAAACCAACCCCCATTATACCCCAGGAAGTTGGTGGCCATCTCCCAGCAGGAGCTCCTGGGCCAGCTCATCATAGGCTTTGGCACCTATCGATCCGGGAGAATATAACGATATTGGCACTCCATAAGATGGGGCTTCTGCCAGCCGGATGCTGCGGGGAACTATTGTCTTAAACACCTTATCCTGGAAATATTTCCTCACTTCCTGGACAACATCATTGGCCAGGTTGGTGCGGGTATCATACATGGTCAGGATCACCCCCCGCACGTCCAGATCCGGGGAGATCACCCGGCGGACCCGTTCGATGGTTGAAACCAGGTCTCCCAATCCTTCCATGGCCAGGTATTCACACTGCACAGGGATGAGAATGCCATTGGTCCCCGCCACCAGGCCGTTGAGAGTTAACATGCCCAGGGAAGGGGGGCAATCGATCAGGATATAGTCGTATTCAGCAGCCAGGGGGACTAGTTTTCTTTTTAATAGGGTTTCCCGACCGACTTCATTCACCAGCTCAACCTCGGCTCCAGCCAGGTCAGGGGATGCTGGCAGGATGGAGAGTTTTAATTTTGGATTATGAAGGATATAGTCCTGGACTTTGTCCTCATTCAGGAGGGCCTGGTAGGTGCCCCCCCGGATGGTGTTTTTATCAATCCCCAGGGATGAGGTGGCATTCGATTGGGGATCGACATCCACCAGCAAAACATTCATGCCGTGATGGGCAAGGAACGCCCCCAGATTGACAGTTGTGGTGGTTTTCCCGACCCCACCTTTTTGATTGGCAATGGTATAAATCAAACCCATGTGATTGTTACACCTTTTGGAGTTCTTTGATCTCAATAGCTGATGGTAGGCCGTCCAAGCCGGGCCTGGTGGCAGACAAAGCTGCCAGGGAAGAAGCAAATTGAGCTGAGTTAATGACTGATCTCCCGTTAATCACCTTATCAATTATAAACGCTGCTGCAAAAATATCCCCTGCTCCAGTGGGATCAATTTCCAGGCTCTCCGGCGCTGTGATCCTGGTCTCTCTCCCTGCCTGGAAAATTTCTGCCCCGTCTTCACCATGTGTGAGGACCAGCAGGGGGAAGATCCGCTTCAGGGGTTCTAGGCTGGATCGGTCATACCCCAGGTCTTCGATGCTCAGGAAACCAGCGGCCTGCTGGTTCTGGAGCGGGTCTGTTTTCGGGAAAGAGGCAGGTCCGATCTTGCCATTCTGATCCCATTTTCTCAGCCAGCCTTGCAGGGAATAGACCGTAGGCGAAGTATTAAAATCCAGTCCGGCCGCCAGGTCGAGCTCACCTGCAATGGGAGCAAGATGGACGATTTGGGCTGCCTTCCAGTTCTCTGGAAGCAAGTCCAAATCAAGATCCGGAGCCCGATCGATCAATTGTTGGATTCTTCCTGAGGATGAATAACTGTTCCTAAATGTCGTGGTCCTGGGAGAATCCTGGATGAACAGGTCGATACCTTCCAGCAGGTCGAGTGAGAGATCCGGTTGGCAGCTTGTAAAAAGAGCCACTCTCAGACCCATGCGTTTTGCAACCAGGGTGCTGTAGACCGCAGTTCCTCCCAGCCTGAAACCGTCATCCAGGAGGTCCCGAGTGATATGACCGATGATCAGGTAATCGGGGGGAATTTGGGTGGTCTGTTTTGACATGGCTGAATTATACCTGATGGAATTTGCCCAAAAAAACTGGCAGTGGGTTCAACCCACTGCCAGTTTTTGTATTCAGGCAATCCGGATTATTCACTCGGATAAATGATCACTTTGCGGTAAGGTTCCTGCCCGCTGCTCTCAGTATAAACAGAACTTTCTTCCTGGAGCTCGATATGGGCAAACCGTCGTTCATTGGGCGGCATGGGTTCAAGAGCCTGCTCGCGCTGGGTGTCCGCGACCTGCTCGGCGACCCTGCGGGCCAGCTGTCTGACCTGGACTTCCCGGCGGGCCCGGTAGCCTTCAACATCAATGCTCAGCGGAATCCCATGTTCCAGCTCTTTGCCCAGGATCAAGCGGGTGATGTACTGCAAAGCGTCCAGGGTTTTTGCCCTGCGGCCGATCAGAATGCTCAAGTCCCCGCCGGTGATATCCACCAGGACAGGGCGGAAGGGCAGATTTTCGGCTTCCTCTCCAAACCGGGCTTCGACATTGGCCGAGAGATTCATCTTTTCAAGCAGCTCGGCGACGATTTCTTCGGTTAACTTCAGGGTTTCATCCTTGTCGCCGCCAGTGGTAGTTACCTGGGGTAAATGTTCCTCGGTCACTTCATCCTCAGCATCCCCCAGGACTGAGATCCTGACCCTGGCCTGGCGTGAGCCAAAGCCCAACAGGCCCTGCCCGCCTTCGTCGAGGATGGTTATTTCCACATCATCCCGGGATAACCCGAGATCAGCCAATCCTTTTTCGATGGCTTCTTCCACATTTTGTGCAATTACTTCAAGGGTTGTGCGGTTGTTATTCATAAACCCTCACTACGTAAATGATCTTCCCGGAGCTGTACCCCTATTGGCGGAGTTTTGGCAGCTTGGGAAGGATGTTTTTGAAATTTGCCTGCCCGGTGATCATATACTGGGCGATGGTTGCCAGGTTAGTGGCGATAAAATAAAGCGCCAGGCCGGAAGCAAAGGTCAGAGCCAGGTAGCCCATGAAAAAAGGCATGTAAAGGGTCATTGCCTGGGTCATCTGGGCTCCCTGACCTGAGTCAGCTGGACCGCCTGCGGGAGTGATCATTTTGGTCTGAATATAGGAAGTGATCACGACCAGGATCGCCAGAATGGGGACTGCCACACCAAAGATCGGGAGGCGCTCGGGTTCACTGAGCTCCATCCACCAGAATCGACTGTGAATAGGAATGATATTGGCTGCTTCATTGATGTGTTTGGAAAGGTTCACCAGCTGGATGGGTGTTACCGCCAGGGAGCGGATGATCGCCTGGTAGAGGCCAATAATAATCGGGAACTGGACCAACAGAGGCAGACAGGATCCAAAAGGACTGATGCCCATCTCTTTGTAGATCTCCATCTGTTTTTGGGCTAAAGTTTCTTTGTCGTCCTTGTGTTTCTTTTGGATATCGGCCCACTTCTTCGAACTTTGCAGGTCCTGCATGGCTTTGCTGCTCTGCATCTGTTTGGCAGTCAGCGGGTAGGTAACCACTCTCACCAGCACGGTGAAGATGATAATCGCCCAACCAAAATTCTGGCCGACCAGATTGTATATGAAGAGCAGTACGTTGATCATTAAGGTGATAAAGGCATCCCACATAATATTTTCCTGTTTGTGTTAGATTGTGCCAGTTTTTTCTATGCGTTTATTTAGCTGGAGGAAAACCCCAGACCTGAACTCCGCTTTCGTTTAAGGCTACCAGGTAGAACTCTGCTTCTGAGGGAGCCAGGAGCAGTTTGTCTTCTGCGCCCTGGGGGCTGGCATACAGTTTTCCCTCGATCGGTTGATTGCGCTGGATCACACCTTCCCGGCTGACAACTACCAGGCTGCTGGCATCCGTTGAGATATAGATCAAGTCATCTTTCACCAGGGCTGCAGAGAAGATACCTCCGCCGGGCTGGATCTGCCAGTTCACCTGACCGGTTTCCAGGTCGAGGGCATAAAAAGTTCCTGAAATATCGCTGGCATAAACCTGCTCACCATCAATAAGGGGGCTGGCCCAGGCCCAATCATCCATTTGGACCCGCCATTCAACATCATGGCTTTCTTCATTGAGCGCTATGATCTCATTATTAAATGTGCCCAATACGATCAAACCGGATACAGAGATGGCCGGCTTGCTGACGATCGGACCACCTAAACTTTCTGATTTCCAGAGCAATTTTCCCGTCTCTGGATCCAATGCATATAGATAATCATCCATGGAAACCTGGTAAATGCAGCCGCAGCTTTCTGACCAGATGGGAGAAGCCCACAGGGGATCTCCGGTTGTGTAGGACCAGAGCAGGCCGCCGTCAAAATCCAGGGCATAGAGTGTGTTATCAGAGGAAGAAACGTAGATCCCTTGATCAGTTACCAGGGGGGCCGCAATCAACCGGTTTTCAGGACCGGAAAAGAACCAGTTTTCAGACCCATTCTGGGGATCAAGACTGTAAACCGTACTGTCATATCCGGCCACTATCAGCTGGCTGTTCTCATCGGCAAAGACCGGGGCCGCATAAAAATCTGAGCCGTTTACGGGTTCATTGGGGAACTGCCATTTCTGAATGCCTGTATTCAGGTTAAGGGCATAGGAATGAGGTCCATCTGAGAAATACACTGTATCTTCGGATACAGTGATTCCAGACCAGCCTGTGGCAGCCACTCTCCGGCTGCCGCTGCAAGCACCCAGGACAAGGGCCAAAGCTGCTAGAGTAACTATCAAAAGGATTTTTTTATTATTTTTCATAGGTATGATCTTTGGGTGAGATTAATTGACTGGATCAAATCCTCCCTGGGAGAAGGGATTGCAGCGCAAAACGCGCCAGCTTCCCATCAATCCTCCCCGGAGAACGCCATATTTGTAGATTGCCTGGTAGGCGTAATGTGAACAGCTGGGATAATAGCGGCAGGTGTTGTCTGGCAGGGCTCTGGAAAGGGTCTTTTGGTAAAGAATAATTAAAGCCAGCACAGGAAAACGGAATATTGTCCAAAGGTTCAACTCCAGATCCTTTAAAGGGGGATCCTGAGTCGAATGCTGGTGATCTTTTGGGTCTGAACTGAACTGATTATCCATCTGTTTTGCTGCCGATTAACCCGGCTTCGAGAAGCTGGGACTGTAAAGCCAGTCTGGTTTCCTCGTAGGAGGAGTTGATCAAGGGTTTGCGAGCGATCAAAATGCAGTCGAAACCAGGTTGAACGCTGTCTAAAAAACTCCTGAGAGCTGCCCTGATCAATCGTTTGGCCCGATTCCTTTTGACTGCGTTTCCAATCGCTCCACCTGCGGTGACTGCAAATCGGGAATTGGATCCGCCCCCCTGGTTGACTACTAAAACAAGCAGCGGATGGGCAAAAGATTTTCCTGTTCGCCGCACCCGCTGGATCTCAATTGAACTTGCCAGGCGAAATCTCCGTTTCACGGGAATCGGATCTAGCTGTTCCAGTTGGTGTTCTTAACGTGATTATTCTTGGTATGAGCAATCGCATAGCGGCCTTTCAGGCGGCGCCGCTTTAAGACATCCTGACCACTGCTGGTTTTCATTCGAGCCCGGAATCCGTGAACACGGGCCCGGCGTCTGATTTTAGGTTGATAAGTCCGTTTTGGCATCTTTTTGTAACTCCTTCAAAGGTCACTCTCAACTACCGACGAAGTATTATACCGTGTCGATAGGGTTTGGTCAAACCTCTTTGGCATTTTCCAGGGAGGATCTTCCCGGATAAAACACGTGCAATTTCCGGAAAATTATACCAGCCCCATCTCGCGCTTTACAGGGGGATTATAATATTGGGTACCCTGATCAAGAAGGAAGGTTTATGTATCCCCGGATCCTGGCAAGCCTGATCGATCATCCTGTGCAAACGGTCCAGATTGGCGTGAACTGGACAGCTGTTGTGGCAGAAAAAAACGGCAAACAATCCTGCGGACTGGCTTCAACCTTGGCTGAAGGCCATAATCATTCGAGTGAACCTGATATACCCCTGCCTGGATCTCTGGAAAGACTCTCTTCCGAGGAGCTGGCGAGCTGGATCCTCTCCGATATCCCCTTGCGCAGAAGTATAGGCTGCGCTGCAATCAACGCAGTGCTGGGCTTCAGTCCACTAGATGGGGGGGATCAGAACGCTGAAGCTGTGATGCTGGAGCATGGCCGGGGTAAAAAAGTAGCCCTGGTAGGTCATTTTCCTTTTGTAGAAAGGCTTCGAGAGCAGCTGGGAGAACTCCAGGTCCTGGACCTCGATCCCAGAGGCAGTGATCTGCCAGCTGCGGCTGCCCCGCAGATCCTGCCTGGAGCCGATCTGGTTGCCATCACCGGCATGGCTTTTATCAACCATACTTTGCCAGAATTACTTGGTCTCTGCCGGGAAGATGCGTTTGTGATGATATTAGGTCCGTCAACACCCTTGACTTCCATCTGGAGGGAATTTGGGGTCAATTGCCTGGCCGGGGCGGTTGTTGAGAATATCCCTGCTGTGCTGTCTGCCGTGGGGCAGGGGGCAACCTTCCGGCAGCTCCATAAAACCGGGGTCAGGCTGGTTACGCAGGTCATAGATCCCGGAGGAATATAAAATGGCCGATTATACTAAGCTGAGCTTCCAATCCATCGGGATAATTCAGAGCTCCTATCAGGATCTCGAGGGTATGCCGATCCAACCTGCTGGAGCCAGAGGAGTATCAGGGAAAGTTATCCTAAATCCCGATTTGGAAAATGGGTTAATGGGTCTAGAAGGATTCTCTCACATCCTGTTGATTTATTATTTCCACCGATCCAAGGGGTATAAGCTTCAAGTTAAACCCTTCCTGGATGATGCTAAACAGGGAGTTTTTGCTACGAGAGCTCCCTGCCGACCCAACAGCATTGGCACCTCCATTGTCAAGTTAGTAAAGATAGAGGGGAATGTATTGGAAATTGAAAACCTTGATATCTTGGATGGGACACCGGTCCTGGACATCAAACCTTATGTGCCAGATTTTAATATCACAGAAGAGGTCAGGGTGGGTTGGCTTGAGAACAAACTGGACAATATCAGTAATATCAGATCAGATGATAGATTCCAAAAGGATTGAAACCCTCAGAAAGGATGTCATATTGAGGCAGCCGGATGTGCAGCTGGAAACCTGCGCCGGAGCGTAATTAAATTGTTGGATTGATTTCCCAGTAATGAGATTTGATCGATTCTATAGCAGGTAAAAGAATAAATATTCCCAAACGGGGATCTTGGGTGAAGTCCGGCTGAGGATTTTTGCCCAAAAATCTAAGATAATTATCCGTCCTTCTCAACTCCTGGTCCTTACCGCCGCCGGCCCCTTCCACCAGAAACGATCGACACCCAATACAAGAGCTGCATTACTGCCGTGAACAAGGCTGCAACATAGGTCAGGGCAGCAGCGTTTAAAACCTGGCTGACTCCCCTGGTATCCTGGGACGAGGTTAGAATTCCGCTACTCTGCAGCAGCTTCAGGGCCCGGGACGAGGCGTTGATCTCGACCGGCAGGGTTGCCAGGGCAAAAAAGGCCCCCCCAGAGAATGCCAATACTCCCAGCCAGGCGATATTGATCAAATTGAGAAACAAACCGACCATGATCAGTATCCAACCCAGTGTGGAGCCGATATTGACTGCCGGGACCAACATGGTCCGCAGACGCAGGGGAAAGTAACCTTCCTGGTCTTGCTGGGCATGGCCAAGTTCATGGGCCGCGATTGCCAGGGCTGCGACTGAATTTCCCTGGAACACGGCAGTCGATAGACTGAGCTCTTTCTTCCGGGGATCATAATGATCTGTCAGTTGGCCGGCGATCTGCTCGATTCGGATCTCCTGGATAGCCCCCCGGGATATCAACCGCTGGACAGCTTCACTCCCACTGAGGCCGCTGTTATTGGCGATCTGGCCCCATTTTTTATATGTAGAACTCACATACCATTGGGCTGCCAGCATGGCCAGGATGGCCGGGACCATAAAAATCAGATATTGGGGATTAATATAGAACATCGTTCCGGTCCTTTGTTTAGTTTCCGATCAGCTCTAAAAGCACTTCGACGGCTTTATCGAGCTGGGGATCAAGATCATTGAGAATGTCATCTTCGGTGATTTCGACCAGATAATCAGGTTCGAGACCCACTTCATGGATCTGGCGTTTTTCAGGTGTCAGCCAGCGGGCGATTGTGATCCGGACTGCGCCCTGGTCATTGCTGAGGGCGATCCAATTTTGGACCGAACCTTTCCCGAAAGTCGTCGCTCCCACCAGAGGCCCGCGCTGATAGTCCTGGATCGCGCCGGCCACGATCTCTGAGGCTGAAGCGGATCCCTCGTTGACCAGCAGCACCATGGGGATCTCAGTTGCCAGGCCGTCATCCAGGGCTAGAAATTCTTCCAGGTCTTGATCGGTGCCGTAATCTTCATAGAGGATCACTCCCTCATTGATGAATTCCGAGCCAACTTCAACGGCTGTTTGCAGAAAACCTCCCCCATTATTGCGCAGGTCGACAACCAGACCAATAGGTTCTTGGGCCAGGATGGCTTCCAGATGTTCCCGGAGTTCAGTCCTGGTATCCTGCCCGAAAGTCAGGATCTGAATATAGCCGATCCCATCATCCCTCATCTCACTATCTACGCTGGCCACGATGATCTTTTCCCGGATGATCGTGACATCGAAGGGTGCCGGCTCTTCTTCCCTGAGGATGGTCAGGACCACTGTGGAGCCAGCAGGTCCCAAAACCTGCCGGATCACCAAGGACCCGTCGATGCCGGTCATGTCATTTCCGTCAATCTTGATCACCTGGTCGCCCGGCAATAAACCGGCTTCTTCAGCAGGGGACCCCGGCATGGGGCTGATAATGGTCAGGTACTCGCTGGTGGTATCGACCCAGGCCCCGATCCCTTCATATTCTCCTTCCAGGGGCATGTTGGATTGCAGGTATTGATCCGGATCCATATAGGATGTATGCTGATCACCGAGAGAATCCAGCATTCCCGAGATCGCCCCCCGCATCAGTGCCAGGTCATCAACAGGCTGGTCTATGAAATTATCATGAACGATATCCCAGCTCTCCCAGAAAGGTTCAAAGAGTTCTTCAGTAGAGACCGGGTCTGGGATCGGGGGGTGGTTCTCAGGGACTGTTGTTCGGCCTAAATCTGAGGTATTTGGCCAATTCAAATCTATTTGAGGGAGCAGCAAATTACCGACCAGAGCCCCTGCTGAAAATGAGCTTGCGCCCAGGATCAGCGCCCCGACGATACCGATGATGATCCACGTGCTTCTTTTCATAATCCTTCTCCAGTAATTCACCGGATATTCAATTCTTGTCCGGTATCAATTCAAAGCTTATCATAAGCCCGAACCAAATAATCTAAATATTTTATCAAAATCGTGGATCCTGAGCTTAAGATCGCCTGGTCCGACTTGTTCTTACCAGGGCATTATTCAGATCGGATAACCGGCAGGGTGATCAGGTCGAGGATCAGGGGCTGACCGAGTTCAGCCTCAAGGGCCCGGGCAAGTTCTGTGACATCCTCCTGGGTCAGCGGTTCCGTTGTTTTGATGGTTGCGCTGATGACAAGTTGGCCCTTGGATGGATAGTGTTCAATACTTACGATCTGGGCATTTTTCAACAGGGCAGACTCGCTGAGATGGGTCTCTGCAGTCCGAATATCCCGATTCTGACGGATGATGCCGTTCATCAGTATAGCCAGGGGGATGGTGATCAATACGACCAGGGATACAACACCGGTGATTCCCCGCCGGATCCGTTTCTGGATCTCAGGATGCAGGTTCAGGGGATGAATGCCCAGCAGGCTGAAGATGATCACACCCGCCAAACTGATCGTGATCAGGTTGGTGATAAAAAGCAGTAAAGCTCCGCCAGCAGCCTGGAGATTTCCGTTGGCCAATCCCATACCAACCACACTCAGGGGAGGAGCCAGAGCCGCGGCGATTGCCACTCCTGGCAGGGCGGCGCTGACGTCTCTTCTGCTCAGCGCATAGGCTCCAGCCATGCCCGATGCCAGCGCGATGAACAGGTCCAGCAGGGTGGGCTGGGTCCTGGCCAGGATCTCAGGGGTCATTTCTTTCAGGGGGGATAACAACCCGACCAGGATGGATACAAAGACGGTGGCCATCACTCCCTTAAAGACGGATTCCAGGCTGGTTCTGAGCAATCGAACTTCACCCAGGACAATTCCCAATGAAAAACCCATGATGGGAGACATCAAGGGAGCAACCAGCATAGCGCCGATCACAACCGCCGGACTATTTAATAACAGCCCCAGACTGGCAATGATCGACGAGAGGCCGATCAGGACAAAATAATCCCTGCC
Organism: uncultured Chloroflexia bacterium; assembly: GCA_963716695.1. Taxonomy (GTDB): domain Bacteria; phylum Chloroflexota; class Anaerolineae; order Anaerolineales; family UBA11858; genus B10-G9. The sequence goes on along the minus strand of CAVQTT010000001.1, from coordinate 145,934 downwards.
GGGCTCAGCATTGTCGATCAGCTGTTCCCGGACTTCCAGCTGGTCTTCAGTCGATAAGGTTGGGAAAAGATTAAATATGCCCCGGATCGCCTTGCGATACCAGAACTCGGTCACTCCGGAAAATCCTTTCACCATCACTGACGAGTTGAGCGCTTGGGAAGCGATCTGCTGGGGAATACTCCCAAAAGCAAATTGGTCGATAAATCCCTGCTCGGAAGCACCGACGATGACCAGGTCATAATCCTCACATTCCTTCAGGATGCCGGCTCCAGCTGAATTGGCGACCACAACTTTCAGCTCTGGCGGCTGCTTAAATTCCAACCCGCTGAAGGTATTCCTAAGAATTTGATGGTTTTCAGCCATCCGGGTAGAAGATGCCTTGCCAACCTGGACAAAAAGCCCCGTCACCTTGGCTCCGGTACTCTCTGCCAGGGTTTTTGCCAACCGGGCTCCAATGGGGGCGTTGGGTCCACCTGCCGTTGGGACCAGGATCGATTGGATCCCCATCCAATCCTCACCTTTGACGATCAGCACATCACAAGGGGCATCCTTCACGATCGGATCCAGAACCGGCCCCATGGTTTTCGAGAGGGAGCGGGTTTCTCCACCGGACCAACCGACCAATATTTGATCCACATCTTCCTCTCGGGCAGTATCCAGGATCCCCTCAGCGATGCTGCGTGAAATCCGGGTCATGGTTTGCACCCGGAACTCCTCTTTGGTAGCCTGGTCTATGGCGTTATCCAGCAGCATATGGTCTGCCTCGGCCTTAATGCTGGCATCCGAGAGCGGCAGCTGGTTGGGAACAGTAAGCACACGCAAGGCAATCACTTTCCCATCCTCGGGACGTACCAGGGTGCCTGCCAGGCGGAGCAGAGATTCGGCTGTGGCCGGGTTAGAAATTGGCACCAGGATCCGGAAATGCTCTTTGGTTTGTTCTTCAGCTAGTTCTGATTTAAATACCGTGATGCCTTCCTTGACCTGGATGCTGCGATGCCTGCCGTAGAATACATAATAGACCATACCCGCCAGCACCAAACTGCCGGCACCAGGCATGATATCGATCCAGGCTATGCTGACCAGTATATCCATCACCAATACCAGGGCTGGTATCCAGGGGTGGATAGGCAGCTGGAATTTGGAGCTGATCTGTTCCTGCCTGACCAGTGCCAGGTTGACTGCCATCAATACCAGCAGATAGAAGAATCCTCCCATCCGGGCCAAATATGTGAGCGGGATAAATAATGAGAAAGATGCCAAACCAGCCAAACCCAGGATGATAAAGGTGGGAGCTTTGGTGCGTTGATTGGTGCGGGTAATTTGTTCTGGCCAGAAGCCATCCCTGCTCATGGAGTAGACCTGCCTGGTAAGCATCTGGATCAAACGATTGAGAGCCAGTGGTAATACCATCAAACTACCTGCAGATAAAATTGCAGCTCCCCAAATTCCTCCCAGCAGCTGACCGATCTGGACCAGTGGGTTGAGCACAGGAGTGGTGGTTGATAATCCCGGGATACCCAGAACAATATAGCCAACCAGGGAGATCAGCAATCCAGTTAATAACGAGCTGATGAGAAACATCCGGGGACTATTCTTTTCATGGTCCCGGAGTTCTCCCTGGGTGCTGGAGGAAATTTCCAACCCAATATAGGCGATCAATAGCAGCGTAAAAGTGATTTTCCAGTCCCCCGCGGCCAGCGCTAGATTCGCTGGTTGTACCCTGGGTAGAACCACCAAAAAACTGAGCAGCAGAGCTCCCAGGATGATGATCAGGAGGTATTTATAGCGGTCTGATCTGAATTGGGTAAATCGCAATCCAAACACCAGGATGATCAGCCCGGCGGCCAGGTATATCTCAGGGACTTGATAATCGAGCAGGGAGTAGATCAAGGCCCCGGCCTGCGCTGCAAAGGCCCGGATGATCATGCCCGCGGCGCTGAGACCACCCAGCACCAGACTCCAGCCAGTCAGGAAAGCCAGCCAATTGCCATCTTCGCAGGAGTGGACCAAACGATAAGCCCCGCCTTTGCGGGGGAAACTGACCGATGCCTCAATATATCCCAGCAAGTTCAATCCCACAAAACCCATTAAGGCCAGATTGATGATCGGAAAATTGGATCCCCCCAGATCCAGGACAGTCCCCAGAATGACCACAACACCCAAAGCCAGGTTGACTGCCAGGCTTTTGAAGACCGCATGCAGCAGACTGATTCCATAACTGAACCGGATTTGTCCTCTATATTCTTTGTCGTTCATCTTCAATCCTTGGGCTGATATGCAAACAGTTTGGGTAGGATGGCATCAGTTTCAGAGGGGAATTTATCAACCCCGGCCCCATAGTTCCGGGAGGGTGTTTTTGAGATCATGGATGGAATCCAGATGATAATCCACAGCGTCTGAAGCCTGGCCATTTTTCCCGACCAGGGTGGTTGAAAAACCCAGATCCTTGGCAGTTTTAAGGTTGGGAATCAGGTCGTCAAAGAGCATACAGGAAGTGGGATCGATGTCTCCAGCCAGGTGCAGCGCCTTCCGGTAGGCCACAGGATTGGGTTTGACGACATAATCCAGGGCTAGCAGATCTACAATGCCTGAAAATTGGTCCGCAATACCCAGGGCAGCCAGGACCCGCTTGGCGTGTTTGTGGTCTGCGTTGGTAAACACCCAGCGCTGTTGGGGGAGGGAACTGAGCTGTTCTTTCAAAAGCTGATCCTCCTGGAGATAGGTTTCCAGCGGCAAGTCGTGAACGTAAGACAAATAGTCCTCAGGGTCTACTTGATGATGAATGCGGAGACCTTCCAGGGTAGTGCCGTAGGTGTTCCAATAATAATCCCGGGTTTGGGGAATCTCATTCTCAGGAATACCAACAACCTCTCCCATATATTGGAATATTCGCTCCCGGATCAGATCCCAAAGTCCACTTGAAGCAGGATAAAGAGTTGCGTCCAGGTCAAAAAAAAGGGTTGAAAAAAGCATATCCGCATTATACCTGATACGCCCTTCAGCTCAGACCTGATTGCCTCAAAGTTGAAGGATGAGATATGTGCCAACTTAAGGTTGACGCCGTTATAATTAGGACATGCCTATCAAAATCCTCTCAGAAGAACTAGCATCCCAGATCGCTGCCGGCGAGGTGATTGAACGGCCTTCTTCGGTGGTGAAAGAGTTGATCGAGAATTCCCTGGATGCAGGCGCAGATCAGATCACTATCCTGATCCGGGATGCCGGAAAAAGATCGATCGAAGTGGTTGATAACGGCGCGGGAATCCCGGCAGACGAAATGTCTCTTGCAGTACAGCGCCATGCAACCAGCAAATTATCAGCTGCCAGTGACCTGTTCCGGGTTTCCACCCTGGGATTCAGGGGAGAAGCCCTGGCATCGATCGGTTCCGTATCCCACCTCTCACTGCTCTCCCGGATCCAGATGGACGACCTGGGAGGGTCGATCAGGATCGAAGGTGGAGAGCTAAAATCAACTTCCCGGATCGGTATGCCTCCTGGCACCACAGTCAGGGTTGAACAGCTATTTTATAATGTTCCTGCTCGCTTGAAATTCCTTAAAACAGACCGGACAGAGAAACGCCACATCAACGAAGTAGTCAGCCGCTATGGTTTGGTAAACCCGGAGGTCCGGTTCAAACTTCACCAGGATGATGACCTGGTCCTGCAAACCAGCGGCAGCGGAGATACCCGGGAGGTGATCTCGGCGATCTACGGCGTCAATACCGCCCGCCAAATGCTGGAAGTGATCTACCAGGATGAATACCTGGGAGTATCTGGTTTTATCAGTCCTCCGGGGTTAAATAGGTCCAACCGCAGGGAGATCCTCTTCTACGTGAATGGCAGACCGGTCCAGGATCCTGCCCTGACCACGGCCTTCACCCAGGCTTACCATACCTTGCTGATGAAAGGCAGATATCCCCTGGGTGTGCTTTTCCTGACCGTACCCCCGGGTAAAGTTGATGTGAATGTTCACCCAACCAAAGCTGAGGTTAGATTTGAGGATAAAGGAATTATCTTCAGAGCTGTGGGTAAAGCAGCCCGCCGGTCCTTACTGGCCCATACACCGGTGCCTGAGGTTTCCAGGATCAGCGGGGTAAACCTTTGGGGAGGGTTTGGTCCCGGACAGGGCCGGGTGCAGCGAAGTATTGACCCAGCCTGGAGTACCCTGGAAAATTCCTCCCGGGGGGATATACTCCAATCCGGACCAGGATCTGATACCCTGCCCGGGCCGCTGGGATCCCCCATCCTGAGGCTGATCGGCCAGGTGGCAGCAAGCTATTTGGTAGCAGAAGGACCGGACGGTTTGTACCTGATCGACCAGCACGCAGCTCATGAGCGGATCCTGTTTGAAAAACTTCTGGAACAGCGGGCTGAACGGCCGGCTTCCCAGGCCTTGCTGGACGCAGTCGTGGTGGATTTTACTCCCGCCAGCGCAGATCTGCTCAACGAAAACCTGGACCTGCTTCAGGAACTGGGTTTTGAGATCGAAGAATTTGGAGCCAGCGCATTTAAGCTCCGCTCCATTCCTGTGTTGTTAATGGGAGGATCTCCGGAGGCTGTGCTCCGGGCCGCTGTTGAGGATCTGGAAGTTTATGAAAGCCCGCTGGAAAAGAATCGGGAAGAGCTGATCATTGCCCGGGTCTGCAAGAGAGCAGCAGTGAAGGCCGGTCAGGTTTTATCTCCGGTAGAACAGAAACAACTAGTGCTGGATCTGGAACGCTGCCAATCTCCCCGCACTTGTCCTCACGGAAGGCCGACCATGATCCATCTCTCCGTAGATCTACTGGAAAAGAGATTCGGCCGATCCGGTCCCCTGTAGAAGGATTAAAAAAAAGGAGCAACCCCATCCCCAAGGAGGGAGGCGCTCCCGTCTCAGTAATCTTCATTTCCTGCCGATTAATCCTGCAAAAATACTTCGGGGAGCTGGTGGCATTCCCCGCAGCCAACCTGGGGTTGATCAACTACCTGGTTGGTTTTTTTGCAGTGAGCTTGCACTGATACCTGGTGGGAAAAAAAGGGGAAGGGTCTTGTCAGGACAGGTTTAAGCTGCAGATTTTGACAGGAATTAGCCCTGAGTATTCCTGGTACAGGGCATCGGGAACAAAGCTTGGGGTTCCAGGTCAGGCGGGGATGGGCCGTATCCAATAAACGGCATTCCTCCCGGTTTTTGCCCCGGTGGTAATCCCCGAAAAAATAGGCACATTCAACGCCTGCAGGATTCCTCATACACGGGTGATATATTCACCACTGCGGGTATCAACCCGGATCACATCCCCGGTTTCCACAAAGTTAGGAACATAGACTTCCAAGCCTGTGGAGGTGGTCACTGCCTTGGTGACGCTGGTGGCTGTGTTTCCTTTGACAGATGGATCTGCCCGGACGACAACCTGATCGACAGTAGTGGGGAGATCGATGTCGATCGGTTCCCCCTGATAGAAAGTCAGTTTAACTTCCATCTCGTCGGTTAAGAATTTTGTGGTATCCCCCAGGACATCCCCCTTAAGTGCGGGCTGCTCGAAGGTCTCAACATCCATGAAATAATACATTTCCCCGTCGTTATACATGTACTTGGCATTTCGAAAGGTCAACCGGATATCTTGAACAGAATCGCCGGAGTTGAATTTCTTTTTCAGCCGGGTTCCCGACCGCAAATCCCTGACATCCACCCGGATAGTTGCTTTGCCACGCCCTGGTTTGTGGTGGTCATACTCCAGGACTTTATAGATATTTCCATCCAGCTCAAAAGTCACACCTTTTCTTAACTCGTTAACATCAATCATAGTCTGCCCTTCTGTCAATTCTGTCTGGTTTCAGCGCAGAGATTATATTCTACTCCCGGGAGAGTGGCAAGGTAGCAGAAGGTTTGAGTGGAGCTCTGGGCCCTCTTATTACCAGGGCTGAGGCATTGGATCTGGGCGAACAGAATAGAGAGGTTTTTATTCCAACCAACTGCTCAAGCGTTCCCCCTTAGCCCGGGTAAATTATGGTAAACTAATTTTAGATTAGTAAGGGATTGTCTAGATGACAGAGAAGAAACTGATCGTTTGCATCGAGGATGAACCAGAAACTACAAATTTAATGAAATTGATCCTGGCCCGCGAGGGTTATGAGGTTCTGGGTGCAAATGGCGGTGAAGAGGGTTTGACCCTTGTCAACGAGAAAAACCCTGACCTGATCTTGCTGGATCTGATGATGCCAGAAATGGATGGCACCCAGGTCTTCCAGCGATTGAAAGAAAATGAAAAGACCCGCGAAATCCCCGTGATCGTAGTGACTGCCAAGGTGCAGAGCATTGATATTGTGCTCTGGCGCCAGGTAGCAAAAGTTGATGACTATATAACCAAACCGTTCCGCCCGGAAGAATTAGCGGAACGGGTCAAGTACGTTCTGGCCCAGTCCGGGGAATGAACAGGATTAATAGTCCTGCCGTATAACCTTCCAACCCCATGAAAATTAATGTCCTCAATCATACTCGAAGTTTGGAAAAACCGCTTCGAGCGAAAAACTGTGAGACGTTTTTTTGCCGGCTTAAAGGTCTGATGTTCACGAATCAGATCGACCCCGGGGAAGGGCTGCTTCTGGTCCATAAAAAGGAAAGCCTCAGCAACGCTGCGATCCATATGTTTTTTGTCGGAATGGACCTGGGAGTGATCTGGCTGAATGCTGAACTGGTTGTCGTGGACCGGGTCAGAGCCAAAAGTTGGGCACCCTACTACAGTCCCCAGGCGCCAGCCAGGTTGATTTTAGAAATCCATCCTGAAAGATTGGCGGAATTTCAATTAGGAGATAGACTGAGCTTTGAATAAATCCTTCCGGATCCTCCTGCTGCTGCTTTTGATCCTTCCTGCAGTACAACCCGTTTATGCCCAGAGTGATACATCTGGCGGATCGATCTATATCGTGAAGGCCGGTGATACCCTGTGGACGATCGCCAGGAATTTGCACATATCCTATGCAGAGATGCTGGCAGTAAATGGATTGAACGAAAACAGCTCTATTATCCCCGGAACTGAACTGCAGATCCCTGGCATGGGTGATGCCCAGGGAGTTCTTTCAACGACCCGGGTGGCCTACGGCGAAAGTTTATCGAGTCTCAGCAGGCGCTTCCAGGTCCCGGAAGAAACCCTGATCAGGCTTAACCGCCTGACCAGCCCCCTGGAGCTTTATGTTGGCGTTTCAGCGGTCCTGATCGGTGAACAGGAAGTGGTTCAAGGGGGAGGTATCAGAACCGCCCTGGCTCCCGGGCAATCTTCCCTCGAGCTGGCGATCATCGAGAATATCAATCCCTGGTCTCTGGTGCTTGGCAATGGAGAAGCTGGTGAATGGGATCTGCTGCCAGGCGAAGTCCTCTTTGTGCCCGGGACGGATAGTGAAGGGCCGGGAGGATTCCCGGAGGATATCAGAAAAGTGGCCTATTCGCCGGAAAGCTTTCAGCAAGGCCATACCATGGTCCTGAAGCTCAAAGCGATTGAGGGTTCGACCGTCCAGGGTTCCCTGGGAGAATATCCGCTAACATTTTTCACAGAAGATGGTGAAACATACCTGGCTTTGCAGGGCCTGCACGCCAAGGAAACTACCGGATTGACGCCGCTATCAATGTCTGGCACACTTCCGGATGGAACACCCTTCGCCCACACCCAGTTGGTGAATGTAGTCAGTGGAAATTATCATTATGAGGATATCGTTGGTGTGCCCCAGAACACTGTAGGATTGGATATCACCGAGGCTGAAACCCGGGAATTGGAAACGATCGCCCACCAGTCCAGCCCCCAGAAAACCTGGAACGGCGAGTTCTTAAGTCCAGTTCCTCCAGAATTAAGTGCTGCCTACTCATCCTATTTTGGCGGCCGCCGGTCCTATAACGGCAGTGGTTATTTCTACTTTCATTCCGGATTGGATTATTTTAGCATTATGGGGGGAAATATCTATGCTGCCGCAGCGGGAAAAGTTGTCTATCAGGGATCCCTCTTGCTGCACGGGAACACAACCATGCTCGATCATGGATGGGGAGTCTTTACGCTTTATGCTCACCAATCTGAGTTTCTGGTTCAGCAGGGAGAGCAGGTCAGCGCCGGCCAATTGATCGGCAAGGTAGGATCTACCGGCAGGTCCAGCGGGCCTCATATGCATTGGGAAGTCTGGGTTGGGGGGATCCAGGTCAATCCTCTCGATTGGGTCAGCCAGGCCTTCCCCTGATCCAGGGGCCAAATGCAGGGCAGGAGTTGAGAGTCCCCCGGTTGTCTGGATAGAAGAGTAGAGTATAATATACTGGCTTGGAAAAGCCCTCTCAAGGGGCTGGATGGATATTTTGTTTGAGGCATAATTATGGCAATTGCTGGCTTAACCCTCCGGGAAGAATATTGGGAGGAGTATGAATTAGAAAAGGAAGACATTTCCTTTCTTTACGATTACCTGTTGGAGCACGAGACTCCCCTGACATCCGAAGAATTGATGCCGATCCTGATTGAAATGCGCATCAAAATCGAGGCCGCCCAACTAGAAAAGAAGCGGCTGGATGGGAATGAGATCTATTTCCCCAAAGACAATTACCAGGTAGGTCAGAAGCTTGTTTTTCCGGCTTTTGAGTGGAAAAAAGCCGAGGTGATCGGCCTTCGGACCGGTGATAGCCCCGCATCCGGTCAATTCAACGTCATCCAGGTGAGGTTCGAGAGCGGAGTTCAGCGGGAATTTGCTGCCGGGATCGAGGATCATTTGTTAAATGTTCCCCTCGAGGCAGCCCAGGCAGACTCTTTGAATTTAGAATTAGTGACCAGCCAGTATCAAGACGTTATTATTAAACAGATCGATCTGGGTTTGGCGGAAAAAGATGAATTTGTTCAGATCGCAGGGCGCTGGTTCCTGAAAGCTCTGCTGGTTGATGTCAATGATGGTCATTTAAATTTAGCCGAGGCTGTCCTGGATATGAACCAGGGTGGCCCATTGGCAACCAAAGATCTGGTGAAGGAACTCGATCTCCCGAAGGATGTGCATCCCAATCTGATCGAGTTCTCACTTGATCATGCCCTGCAGGAAGATCCCCGGTTTGATGAAGTTGGACCCGCTGGAATTGTAGCCTGGTTCCTGAAGGCCATGGAGCCTGAGAACGTACAAAAAACGCCCCTTTACCTGGATTATGTGCCGATTGAATATGACCCCGCTTCCCTTACCAAGGAAATGGTCGCCCTTGAAAAATCCCTTGATGATGAGTTGACCCCCTGGGAGGAAAAGAAGGTATTTCCGGTTGAGAACGTTGAGGTCCGGTTGATCTATCCTCACTGGCGGGCCGGGACCCTGCCTTTATCTGAGCGGGTACTTCCCTTATTCCCGACCGCCTATGAAGCTCCCCGGATCAGGTTCACCTTGATCGACGGCAAATCAGGTGAGCGCTTCCCGGGCTGGGTAGTCCGCAAAGAACGTTATGTCTCGGGGTTGAAGGGTTGGTACGAGAAAAATGGCCTGATACCTGGTGGGATCGTTTATATTAAACCTGGCAAAGAACCGGGCGAAGTGATTGTTGAGACCAAAAGTTCCCGCTCTACCAAGGAGTGGATGAGAACCATTCTGGTTGGTTCAGATGGTGAGCTGGTTTATGCGACCCTGAAGCAAATTGTCTCCTCAGACTTTTAATCCCAGAATGGCGATCGTTATCCCGGACCTTGAGCCGGTCGATCGGGTCTGGGTCAAGAACCGCGACAAAACACCCTCCTTCGAACGGATCGTGGTCAATACTGTCCGGGAGCTTACCAAACTGAATCCCCAGGGCCATGTTCATTTTACTGAGCTATATGCTGCTGTGAATACGGTGCGGCGCTGTCCCCCGGGGCCGCTGTTTTCCCTGCTGGAAACCCGCCCCTGGTTCGTCCATGTTGGAGATCTGCATTTCCGATTTGATGATTCGGAGGCAGTGAAAAAATAGATTTGTTGGTGGAAGGAGTTCCTCGGTGTCAAAACCCAAGCTGTCAAGTTTACTGAAACCATCAGTAAACACACCTTTTCAAATAGATTTCGATTGGTGGAAAGAGAATGATCGTTCCTGGCGTGTTCACCTGCGCAGCTGCCTCTGTGGAGAGCATCAGGAGATGTATGCTGAGATTTCCGGAGATGAAAAGGTAGACTGGATCGACCCTGAAACCGCTGAAGTGCAAGCTGTGGATGGCCTGCAGCATACTTTGATCTCCCACTGCGCCAGGCAGGAGCAGTTCATCACCGAACATACCACCCTGACCGAATCCCTCTTCCGGTTGTTCCTGTCCAACGGCAATCAGCCCCTCTCACCCGAGCAGATGTCCCAGGAGCTGGACCGGGAGCCTGGTACAATACTCCAGACCATATCCGGCACCCGGGTTTACAAAGGCATCCGCCCCGCGCCAAAAAACCTGGCCTAGCGGGTCTTGATATTTCGCCCTCGTAGCTCAATGGATAGAGCACCGGACTTCTAATCCGACGGTTGTAGGTTCGAGTCCTACCGAGGGCGCCTGATGAATATTGGATGAGCAGCTGATCTACCTAAGCTGCTTTTTTTTATCTGATTCTCCACAACCTTCTGAGGGAGATGAATTCTGCCGAGCAATATTCTGTGATCTTTTTCCTGACCCGGAGCTAAACTGGTAAAATTCCAGCGGGTTCAGTAATTCTGATCATACAGACCATTTGCCCCCCAACCTAGAATTCGTGACCCACGGACCAGCCTATGCCCCAGTGTTTTTTTGCCTCTGATCTGCACGGAAATACCAGCCGCTACCAGGCCCTGTTTCAACGGATAGCGGACTGAAAAACCTGCCGCGGTATTCCTGGGGGGAGACCTGCTGCCGGCATTTGGAAACCTGGTTGAAGGGGGATTTATCAAAAATTTCCTGGCCCCTGAATTAGAAAGTCTAAGGACTTCCCTCGGTGATTATTTTCCCCGGATCTTTTTGATCCTGGGCAACGATGACGGACTGGAACCCGAAGCGGAAGTGATCGCCCTGATGGAGGAAACCCGGCTGTGGGATTACGTGCACAATCGCCCCCTGGCTTTTGAAAGCTGGACCGTGTTTGGATATGGATATGTCCCTCCCTCACCATTCCTCAACAAGGATTGGGAACGATATGACATCTCGCGTTATGTAGATCCGGGGTGTATTGCTCCTGAGGAGGGCTGGTACTCGGGGGACGAACCTCTGCATCACATCCAGCACGCCACGATCAAAGAGGATTTGGACAGGTTTAGCGATCAGCTGGATTTCTCAAGGAGCATCCTGCTCTTTCATGCTCCCCCTTATCAGACCAATCTGGACCGGGCTGCCCTGGATGGGAAAAAAATCGACCACGTTCCCCTGGATCTGCACGTCGGCAGCATAGCGATCCGGGATTTTATTCTCAACCAGCAGCCCCTGATCTCGCTGCACGGCCATATCCACGAATCCGCCCGCATCACTGGATCCTGGCAGGATCGATTGGGTGAGACATACGCTTTTAGTGCTGCGCATGATGGACCGGAGCTGGCCCTGGTTTGTTTTGATCCGGATGAACCCGCGGGAGCAAAGCGCAGCCTGATTTAAGGCTGGCCTGGCTCCGGCTCTGTTGGATTCTTTCCCAGACTTGTGCCCAGGGGGAGGGGGAAGGCGGCGTCGCTGGTAGCGCCGATCTTAATTGCATACGAGGAACGCTCTTGGATATCCTGATCGGTGATCAGATGAACATCCAATAACCCCTCTGTCTTGGCCCCGGTCCTTCTCTCATTGAATTCGCTTAAGCTCAAGCTCCAGCCTTCCAGCCAATCCAGCAGCGCTTGCCGCTGCTGAGGGTTCCCCTCGAAATGGATCAACAGGTCGATGTCGCTTTTGGGTCCGGCCGTAGCGTTCTTGGTGCTTCCGAAGAGGTATATCCCCCGGGCCCCAAATCGGACGGGATCCATCAGGGAAGCGATCCGTTCCGCGGTTTGGAACCGCCAGCGCCAGTGGTCATCCTTGGAGCGGGAATGGAGCTGCACTTCTGGAATTCTTTCCGGATCCAGCTCAGCACTGGCCTCGGTGAGAATGGCCAGGGCCTGATTCTTGTCAGCATTCATTAATATCTGGAGCAGTGATCCTTCGGAGGCCAGCCTGACATCGATGACGTGAATGATCTTTTCAAGGTCGGCACAATCTGGAAGCAGGTCCTTAAAAATATTCTTTGAATTCAGCAGGAACTCCCGGTTGAATAGGATTCCCCGATCATCAGGATACAGCGGCAAATACCGGATGGAGGACTCAACCAGGTCCTGGAAAAAGTGGGTCCCGAAGGATAGATCCGGGATGTAATCACCTTGTTTCTGGGCGATTTCTATCAGGGCTGCGGTATTGTTTATATCTGAATAGGTGACGCTGACACCCAGTTTGATGTCTCCCCGGCTGCCCCAGCGGCCTGGTCCCATCAAAATAAACTTGCGTTTGGCAAGGATCTGGTTGAGCTTGCTGATGGCCCGGCCTACCTGGAGCATCTCTTCCCGGCTGGCGATCTGGCTGTAAGCATTGGGGTCCACATACACGATATGGCTCAGATTGGGGATGGTCCCATTGGATATATACCGATCAGCTGAAAAGACCACCATGTTTTTATCAAAGTCAATTGGAATATCTGCCGGGATATGATCTCCTCCATAGCTTTGAGAGCGGCACTGCAGCAGATAGAAATCTTCCCCATCATAGGCGAATTCGATGTCAATGGGGTGATCCAACTGCTCCTGGAGCTCCTGCAGCACAGTTCGCAGCAGTTCAAGAAATGGAGATCGTGATAATAAACCATCGAAAGTAAAGATCAGCTTATCGTTTTCAAAATCAGGACCGAGGCCGGTCGGGATTACGGCCCGGTCCTGGGTGACGATCGAAACCAGATCCTTGATGCCGGGATATTCGGATCCAAACTCGCGCAGAAGCTGGTTAATATCAATGGTCTCAAAAATGCCTTTTTCAAGATTGATGACGTCAATCTGCCGGGGAGAGTAGCGGATGATCTCTTCCAGGGAGGTATTAACCCGCAGACCGGGTTGACCAGGGGCGGCCAGGACAGGATAGTCATCACTCAAGCGGTCTACGGCCCGGGTTCCGAGTCCGGGCACGAGGCGGACCAGACCATCTTCTTTCTGGATCCTGCTGGACCATCTGAACTCATTCTGGCTGAAAGCAACCCCCGCAAAAGCTGGAAAATAATAGGGTCCGATCTGCCGGCCGACAACTTCCTGGATCAGTATGCCCATCTCTTCGTGGTGATCTATCAGTCCATGTTCATAGCGGTATTCGATTGGATCCGGACCATAGAGGGAGGCGTACACCTCGCAGATGGCATCCATCAAACTGGATAGACGTTCTTCCTTGGTTCCCTGGTTGGCAACAAAGAGGCTTTTATACTTGCCTGCAAAAGACATGCCTACCTGGTCTTCTAACAGGCTGGAACTGCGCACAATCAGTGGAACGTCGCCAAAGTCATCCAGTGCAACAGACAATCCCTTTAGGATCTCCGGGGGGAGGGGGGCATTCTTGAAGACATGGATGATATAGGGATACTCCTGGCGGATTTCTCCTATATTCAGATATTTGTGTTCAATGATCTCTTCCAGGTTGTTCTGCTCGACATAGGAAAAGATCTCATCGGAGACGATGTACCAGGTTTTGGGCGTTTTGACCTGTTGGAGCAAATTCTGGTCGCCCAAGGCCTTATTGATCACCTGCATGGCGAGGAAGATCCCGGCCCCTTTGCCTCCCAGTTTGCCAAAACTGCCAGATTTGAAGATCAAACGGGAGGAAAGGTCGTAAAAATCCTCGATTTGAATGTGTTTCTTGGCAGTCTTGATATATTGATCCTGACCGCTAAGCAGCCGCCTGATCAGGGACATTTGAACGCTCTGGTACCTGGCCGGGGATAATTCCAGACCCTGGCCTGCCAGGTATCTATAGCGCTCTAAAGCGCTGAGGATATCCGAGATGCTTCTGCCGGGATTGACGACCGTGTTCACCAGGAATCCGCTTTGATCCTGTTTGATCCAGCGCTGGATATTGGTCAGGATCTGGTCTTCATCCAGATGTTCACCGGCGAGTTCAAAAACCCGGTCGAGAGATTCAACAGCGGTCTGTTCGGGTTTGAATTGATAGGGAAAATTACTCTCGATGATATCCTGGTCTTCCCGGTAAGCCGAGCTGAACAGATCCCAGAGATTTTCTGCATCCATGATGCCCTGGTCGCAGAGGTGGTGGACCATTTTCCTGGCGATGGTGATCATTAGGTCAGGGTCGGTTTTTTTAAGCAAGGTCAATACGACCTGCCAGCCTGCTCCGGGAGCAGGGTCAGGTTTGGTTTGTTTTTCAAAGACATCCTGAAGCTGCTGGTTGAGCAGGAAATTTCCGATCTGGTCGGAGATGGTGTTGATCAAACGCCGTTCTTCCAGCAGGAAAGGGCCCTCATCGGCCCCGGGTTTTGCTTCGGTGTAGTAGACGCAGATTCGGCCCACAACTTGGTCCTGGACGACGATATCCGCTCGTTGAACCCAGCTTGTTTCGAGGAAATCTTCCGGCTGGAAGGTCTTCTCACCAACCGAGATCCGTGAGACACAAATTTCCGGATACTGCCATCCCGGGGGGATCACTTCATTGATCCGGGTTAATGCCTCGGCGGTAGTGATGCCCGGTGTAGAAAGGGTTTCCTGCACTTCATAGAGGCAGTTGAGCTCTTTGGCCCTTTCTTTCAATTCTTCCACTAACCTGGCGATGGGTTTATTGTGGTCTTCCATAGCGTTTAACCCTCGGGTTTGCGAACCGCTCCACGGCTGGTTTTGCCATCGATCCGGATTTGTAAAGGAGCAGCTAGTTGGACGTGCCGGACATATTGGGTCCTTTGGATTTCTTCCTGTTTCTGGAGCCACTCCCAATCAATCTTGTAACCTCCAGTTCTGGGGACTGACAGATAACAAACTCCCAGGCTGGTCAGGTTGTGGAAAAAATGGGATCCCTGGCTTAAGTCGACACTGAAATTATCCTGGTACGTCTCTATGATAACCCGTGTTCCGGAGATTTGTCCCCAATTGACGGGTATGCCCAGCCAGGGATCTGAACTGCCTAATCGCCCAAATACGATCAGCAGATAAGGTTTGCCGTTATTAACCAGGTATTGATTGACCTTGTCCAGTTCTCCCGCGATCTGGCGGGTGTTCTCGAGAGAAAATTGCTCTGGCATGACGTAAACGATATCCCGAATATCATCGATCTGGCCGTTCCCGAGAGCTTTTTCAGAAGCTGCCAGATTTCCGGGATCGACCAGGTCTTGATCATCTACCAGGATCTCATCTGAGGACACTATCATCGGCCGGACCTGCAGCAACCCCAGTGAAGGAGGAGAAAATGTCAGCGCAAATTCTATTTCAACAGGTCTTTGGAATTCACTCTTGCAAAGCTCAAGGACCTCCTTGATGACAGAGTTGAGTGGGATGTAGTTAAGCTGCAAGATGGGTGCAAAGGTTAATGCTCTCGGACCTGGCTGTGCCACCCCGGGATTCAGGCGGTCGGATTGAGGGTCATAGGTAGAGCAGAGATGTTTTAGGGTGCCATCCCATTCTGCCGCTGCCAGGTTTTCCAGGACCAGATATTCGGTTTCCCGAATTGGATCATAAACCAGCGGAGTGCCGAGATTAATGGCCCAGAAATCTCTCTGGCTGTTCTTCAGCAGTTCGTTGATGGATCCGTAGGGTGGTCCGATTCGGGGATAGGCGGGTGAATAGGACCAGGACGTTCCTCCGTCAACGATGGTTTTTCCGAGTCCGAGAGCCAGGTTAACCACCCCATCTTCAGGTTTTGCCCTTCCGACAGGATAATAGTTATAAGAACGGGCTACTCCGGATAATTCTGGATAATAACGCAGGTGATAACGTGATCCATGCACGTTTTGCAGGATCACAGCCATTTTTTCTGATCGGTGATCGTGGTGAGTAGCCTGCCGATAACTTTTTGCAGCCTTAAAATAGGTCGAGGCGTAGACAAATTTAATGGCCTGGACCAGCTTTTGAAATCGGATGTCAGGATCGAACTGGTGGTTGGGAATCATTTTCGTTTCATAGATCCCCGCAAATGGTTGAAAGGCGGCGTCTTCCAGCAAGCTGGAGGACCGGACAGCGATTGGGGTGCGGATCTGTTCAACCAGGGCGCGAAGGTCACCCAGGATGTGGAATGGCAGTTCAGCGCTTTGGAACGCATGGGCGATCTGATCATCGGTCTGATCTGAATCCTGGAAATCTTCCAGATCGTTCTTGGCCAGGAAGGCATCAAATACATCAGTGCAAATGACGGTGAGATCAGGTACTCCCACCGTCATTTGTGCCATGCTCTCGATCTTGTTAGAGGAGAGGATGTTGCTAAAGACAACCAGGCCCTGAGCCTTGCCTCCCAGAGAGCCATTCCCTATTGTCCGGATCAGCTTCTCCGGTCCGGACATATTGCGCTCAAAGGGAACTACGTTCTGGTAAGCTGAGCCTTCCGGATTGGTGTTCATCAAAGCGGCTCTAGACCCAGCCCCGGGCTCGACAGGCCTTTGCCACGCGGTCAACCGAAATCATATAAGCGGAATCCCGCAGATAGAGCTTTTTGGATTTGGCAAATTTACTGACATCGAGGTAGGCGCTGGTCATTTTCTGATCCAGTTTCCCCAGGGTTTCTTCTTTGGCCCAGTAGTAGTTCTGGTTGCTTTGAACCTGCTCAAAGTAGCTGCAGGTTACTCCCCCGGCATTGGCCAGGAAGTCAGGGATGACCAGAACACCACGCTTCTTAAATTCATCGTCAGCTTCCGGTGTTGTGGGTCCGTTAGCTCCCTCAGCGATGATCTTTACCTGGCTGGAGATCCGGCTGACATTCTCCCCGGTGATCTGGTTCTCAAGGGCAGCCGGTACCAGGAGATCAACCGACTCATCCATCCAGGCATCTCCCTCGAGAAGTTTATAACCGAGGTCCTGAGCCTGATCTTTGTTGATCTCTCCAAAATGGTTGGTGATGGAGAGCAGCTCCTTTAACTCAAAGCCGTCCTTTTTGGAGAACGCGTAGGATTTTTGGTCCTTTTGGTCCCAGCTCGATACACAAACCGGTGTTCCACCCATCTGCTGGTAGAGCTCAATCGCATATTGGGATACGTTTCCAAAACCCTGGAAGCTGGCGGAGGTGTTTTTGATATCGAGGCCTAATTCCTTCATGGCTTCCCGGACTGTGATCATAACCCCGTAGCCGGTGGCTTCGGTCCTGCCCAGAGAACCTCCCATCCCGACAGGTTTTCCAGTGATCATACCTGGGTACTTTCCACCATGGATGGTTTCAAATTCATCCAGCATCCACAGCATGTGCTGGGAATTGGTCATCACGTCGGGGGCTGGCACATCTGACAGCGGACCTAGATTTCTTGCCAGCTGTCTGACCCAACCTCGGCAGAGGCGTTCCTGCTCCACCAGGCTCAAGTCATGGGGGTCGCAAACCACGCCTCCCTTACCTCCCCCGAGGGGCAGATCCAGAACGGCGCATTTCCAGGTCATCCACATCGATAGAGCCCGCACAGTATCAATCGTTTCCTGGGGATGAAAGCGGATGCCGCCCTTGCCTGGTCCCCGGGCATCATTATGCAGCACTCTGAACCCCCGGAAGACTTTGATGTTCCCATCATCCATGCGCACTGGAATGCTGAACTGATACTCTCTCATGGGAAAACGCAACAAATCTCTGGATGCCTGGTCCAATTCCAGCAGGTCTGCCGCATTGTCAAATTGAGCTTGGGCCATCTTAAATGGGTTGTATGATCTATCTTCCATCATGAATTTATTTCCCTTAATATGTAAATTTATTCTTCTTTCAGAACCAGTATCACATTCTTGTCAGGATTAATCAAATGCCAAAATACATTTCTTTATAGTGTCTTACTTTCCCCCTGAAAACGAAAACCGCAGTCTTTATGACTGCGGTTTTTGTTATTTGTGATGTTGAAAATGAGCTTTAGGCTGTTTCTGCGATGGGGGGCAGGCGCTGGCCCAACTCCCGATCCAGCATTAACATCCCATGATCAGACTTGCTGACCCGCCTGATATCTTCCACCACCTGGCCAACATGCTCTTCTTCCTCAACCTGCTCATCGATGAACCACTGCAGGAATGAAAGGCTGGGATAATCTTTTTCTTCGGTTGCCAGCCCGTATAAATTATGAATATCCTTGGAGATCTTCATTTCATGTCCCAGGGATGTTTCGAAAGCTGCCAGGGGAGAATCATAGTCAGCCGGGGGCTTTTCGATCGCCTGCAGATCAACTTTTGCACCTCTGCTGTGGATATAGTCATAAAACCGGAAGGCATGAATCATTTCTTCTTCGAACTGCATTTTCATCCAGTGGGCAAAACCGGGATAATTACCGGATTCAAAATAAGCTGACATCGCTAAATAGATATAAGCTGATTCCAGCTCGTGGTGGATCTGGTCATTCAGGGCTTTTAGCATTTTTTCAGTGAACATGGACTCCTCCGAAACTTATTGTAAATAATATGCTGAAGTCATCATACCAGTTTTTCAAGACAGACCCATCCGATCGACCAGGAATTAATATCAAATTAATCTTCAGGGATCTAACTCCGGTTTTTTCGTAGAAATCCTTTTCAGCTGGATTTGTTAATCTCTTGTATATTCTCCCCGGTGCCCGGGATAGGCATCGGGTCTGTGTTAAAATTAGTTTTGGATATTAAATCCAGCCGATTCCCGGCTGGAAAAGAGATTGTCGGTTTGTAGATATGCCTTTACATCGCTGGAATGATGAGTTCTTAGAATTGCTGGAATGGGTTAATAGGGAAGATCTTTCCCTGGAACATATTCTGGTGGGGTCTGTGGTGTCTAACCCGGCTGATTTTGCGTTGGATGATCCAGATGAGGTCAGTCAGGCAAAATTGATCGGGAGAATACCCAAGCAGCTTCCTATTCTGCCATTGAGAGGGTTGGTGGTATACCCGGAAACAGCTGTGCCGCTCTCGATCGGGCAGCCCCGGTCTATCCGTTTGGTGGACGATGTGCTATCTGCTGATGACAGGCTGATCGGTTTAGTGACCTCCAAGGACCCTCAGAACGAACTGCCTGACCCCGATGATCTCTATCAAATCGGAACCGTTGCATCGGTTCACCGCCTGTTTCGGGCCCCTGATGGCACGATCCGCCTGTTGGTGCAGGGCATCACCCGGTTTAAGATCAAGAAATATACCCAGGAAGATCCCTACCTGAAAGCAGAGATCAAACTGATTCCGGTCAAAGTGGAACGGGATCTGGAGATCGACGCCCTGACCCGCCAGGCCCGGGACCAATTCTCTGAGATCACCAATTTGGTTCCTTCGGTTCCCCAGGAGTTGGTAGACGCGGTGATGACCCTGGACGATCCCCTCCAGGTCGTTTATACAGTGGCAAATTTCCAGCGCCTGGAACTGGCTGAAGCCCAGGAATTATTGGAACTGGATTCTGTTTCTGAAAAACTTCATAAACTGGTCAACTTCCTGACCCGGGAACTGGAAATGCTGGAAATAGGTCAGCGTATACAAAACCAGGCCAGGTCTGAAATTGAAAAAGTGCAGCGGGAATATTTTCTGCGGGAACAAATGAAAGCCATCCGCTCGGAGCTTGGCGAAGATGAGGACCAGGCGGCAGAGATCGACGAATTCAGGCGCCAGATCGACGAAGCTGGCATGCCGGAAGAAGCCGGTAAACAGGCCAGGAGAGAATTGGACCGTATGGCCCATCTGCCTTCAGCTGCTGCTGAATATGGCGTGATCCGCACTTATCTGGACTGGATGGTTTCCCTGCCCTGGTCAGATATGACCGCTGATAACCTCGATATCACCCGCGCCAGGCAGGTCCTGGATGAGGACCATTATGGCCTGGAGGATGTCAAAGAGCGGATCCTGGAATTCCTGGCAGTACGCAAATTGCTAAAAGAACGGGAGGGGGAATTTGAGGAGAGCTACGATGATGATATCCGGAAACTGCGCGAGGGAGTGATCCTTTGTTTTGTGGGGCCGCCGGGAGTTGGCAAGACTTCCCTGGGCCGCTCGATCGCCAGATCTTTGGACCGGGAGTTCATCCGGATTTCCCTGGGTGGAGTGAGAGATGAGGCCGAGATCCGCGGCCACCGCCGCACCTATATCGGAGCCATGCCAGGTCGAATCCTGCAGGCACTCAGGCGGGTAGGGAAAAATAATCCCGTGTTTATGCTGGACGAGATCGACAAACTGGGCAGAGATTACCGGGGAGATCCAACCTCAGCGCTGCTGGAAGTGCTCGACCCCGAACAGAATAGTGAGTTTAGAGATCATTATCTGGAGGTTGCCTATGATCTTTCAAAGGTGATGTTCATCACCACGGCAAATTTGTTAGAGCCTATCCCCTCTCCGCTGCGGGACCGCATGGAGATCATCAAACTCTCGGGATATACCGATAAGGAAAAGAAAGCCATTGCCAGAGGTTATCTGATCCCCCGGCAGATCAGAGAGAACGGATTGAGAAAATCCGAGATCAGCTTCACCGATCCTGCCCTGCAAATGATCATTCGCTCCCATACCAGGGAATCAGGTGTCAGGAATTTAGAACGGGAGATCGGAACTCTGTGCAGAAAAATAGTCACGTTGATCGCTGAGGGTAAAGCCACCGCAGTCAAGATCGGAGTCACTGAAGTAGCCCAATACCTGGGCCGGCCCAAGTACTATGGGGATGAAGAACTGGCTAACCGCACTGCGGTACCAGGTGTAGCAACCGGACTGGCCTGGACGTCAACCGGTGGCGAAGTGCTGTTTGTAGAGGCAACCACCATGCCTGGCAAGAATAACTTTCAATTGACCGGCTCGCTGGGTGACGTAATGAAAGAGTCTGCCCAGGCCGCCCTTTCCTATGTGAGATCCCAGGCAGTAAAATTAGGTTTGAACCTGGATTTCTTCCAGGATCGGGATATACACTTGCATGTGCCCGCCGGCGCCCAGCCGAAGGATGGTCCTTCAGCGGGTGTGACCATGGCCACTGCACTGGTATCATTGATCTCAAAACGCCCTGTTAAGGCAGGGGTCAGCATGACTGGTGAGATCACCCTGCGGGGACAGGTGCTCCCGGTGGGTGGAATAAAAGAGAAAGTACTTGCGGCGTACCGGGCTGGATCAACTACCGTGATCCTTCCCAAAAAGAACCAGGTTGACCTCGAGGAAGATATTTCATCAGAAGTGAAAAACAAGATCAGTTTTGTTTTTGTTGAGACTATCGAAGAAGTTTTGAAGGCGGCTCTGACAGATAAAAAACCAGCTCCCCGGAAGAAAAAAGCCCCCCAAAAGGCTTGATCGGCTGGATCTCAGTTTCGGCTGGGAGATTTATAGACCCGGGAAATATTGTATTAAGTTACGTTGAGGAACAACAAGTATATAATAACCAGACACAGATTTCCAGGATATTTCGCAGGAAATAAAATTATGCTCCTGCTGATTAGGATTAATTTCCTCCTGGCCTTACTGGTCCCTTGTTCCCCTCGTGATATTTATATGCAGGCAGCCAAAAGACTGCCAACTTTCAACCCGTACGGTCCAATAGGACCTGTAGAGGATGAAGGTTAATGAGATTCTGCCTGCTATTGTGAGGATTGAATGACAAATAATCAAAATCGTACCAGTCTGAATTGGTACACCATGGATTTACATTTACATACACCTGCTTCAGAGGATTATCTGCAGCCAGAGATAGGTTATCTCGATATATTAAAGGAAGCCTCCCGGAAAGGGCTGGATATTATCGCTTTTACAGACCATAACACTGTTACGGGATACCGCCGGATGCACGAGGAAATCGAACAGCTGAAATTGCTGCAAACGCTAAATCGCTTGCTGCCGGAAGAAAAAGCCCGCCTGACAGAATATCAAACCCTCTTGCAGCGGATATTGGTCCTCCCGGGCTTTGAATTTACGGCAACTTTTGGTTTCCATATCCTGGCTGTATTCCCGGTTGAAAAACCTGTCCGCGATATTGAACACCTGCTGCTAGAACTTAATATCCCCTCGGATAAGCTGGATGATGGTTCGGTTACCGTCGGTGCTAGTGTGGATGTGCTGACAGCCTATAAAGCGATCCGGGAAGCTGGCGGGATGGCAATCGCAGCTCATGCCAATTCCAATAATGGGGTTGCCATGCGCCGATTCCCATTTGGTGGTCAAACCAAAATCGCCTACACCCAGGATATCCATTTAACAGCCCTGGAAATCACCGATCTGGACAAAAAAGGCACGGCACTCCACGGCCTTTTTCTTCAATGGCAATAAACCTGAGTATCCCCGCCGGATGCACTGCATCCAGGGATCCGATGCCCATTTGTTGGTGATGAACCCGGCGAACCAAAATAAACTGGGAGTAGGAGAGAGGCCAACCGATGTTCGCCTGCCAGCAAAAAGTTTCCAGGCCCTTCAAGAGCTCTTTGAAAGCAATAACTTTTCCAGCACCCGTCCCCACCAGCATAGCTCCCAGCCTGCTTATGATTTCATCCGGGATGCTCGCCAGGAAGGTCCAAGTTTTATGCAGGATTTTCACGAGAATATCACCGTCAGGGGTGGAAATCTCTATTCAATCATTGCGGATGTATGTGCCTTTGCCAATTCCAATGGTGGTACCTTGTACCTGGGTGTGCCTGCTGAACCGGGCAAGGATTTTGAAGGCATCCCCAGACCGAATCAGGGCATAGAGAAACTCCAGGAAGAGATCGGAAAACGGATCAGCCCGGAATTGGAGTGCAAAATCGAAGTTCAGGAAACAGAGGGCAAGAAAGTCATCCAGGTCATGATTCCCAAGGGTGGAGATCCCCCTTATGCGGTAGATGATAATAAGATCTATCTGCGCACAGAAACTGAAACCGGGATGGCTGTCAGGGATGAAATCGTTGAAATGGTCCTGCAGGGTAAGAAAAAGCGAGATATTGCCCCTGAACTTGCCCAGGCGGAACCGCTGCCTATTCCAGGATCCAAGGATGTCTCTCAGATGGTTTCCTCCGAAGGTGATCACCCGGATGATCTGGATGCTCCCCGTACAGGAGTTGAAGTTGTATCGATGAACAGCAGGGGAGGCCAGGATTATTACACTGTGCGGGATCTGAGGAATGGCAGCACAGTAAAAAATGTAACCTTAAAATCCTCCCGCCGACTGTGGCATTACGCGATCTCCCAGTTTGCCAAACTTCCCAAGAAGATCGACTCTATCGATATCACCTGGAAGGGTGATCTGGGTTTAGTCACCCAGAAAAAACGCGGGAACTACACCAGCTATGATCTGATCCAGCGCACCGCTGATGGTTACCGCTATTATTATGGCGTGACTGAAGATGGCATCCACGGCAGCTGGGAAGAACTTATTTCAAGGATTTGATCGATGACGCTCCGAATTGCTGTGCTGGTGATCTCAGACCGGTCTGCCGCTGGAACTCGTGAGGATCTCTCCGGGCCGGCCCTGGAAGGGGCTGTCAAGAATGCTGGTTGGAGTGTTACCCGGACCGGGTTGATACCCGATGAGCTGGAAACGATCGGCCAGATTTTGATCGAGTGGGCCGACAGCGGTGACCACCAGGTGATCCTGACCAGCGGTGGGACCGGGTTTTCACCCCGGGATATCACACCTGAGGCCACCCGGATGATCATCGATCGCCCCGCGCCCGGCCTGGCAGAAGCCATGCGGGCGGGCAGTCTGATGATCACCCCCCATGCCATGCTTTCCCGGGCCGAGGCGGGGATCAGAAAAAAGACTTTAATCGTAAATCTTCCCGGCAGCCCCCGGGGAGCCCTGGAAAATTTTCGGATCATTGCCCCGGTATTACCCCACGCAGTCCAGTTGTTGGAAGATGATAGTGAGGCTGAAAGCGGCCATAGGCGGACCCTGGCAGCCTGAGGTTTTCACCAGGTGCACAAGTGGGTTCCGCTGGCCTGCAGGTCCAGGCCGGGATTGGAAAAAGAACAGGGATCTCCCCAGATATCAAGGTTCGAAAACGTATCAAAAACCGCCTGGTCCAGGCGGTTTTTGATTTTACGAAAGGTATCTGCGGGGAGGTTGTTATCTCAATTGATCTTGATCGGTCCTTCCTCAAAGACCTTGCGAGCGATAACCAGGCGCTGGATCTCGCTGGTCCCTTCCCCGATGGTCATCAGGCGGGCGGCTTTATACATAGCCTCTACCGGATACTCCCGGCTGTAGCCATACGCGCCGTGGATCTGGATGGCGCTGTAGCAGGCTTTTTCTGCCATTTCAGTCGCATAAAGCTTGGCAATTGCACCGGCTTGGGTGATAGGTTTGCCGTGCTCTTTTAGCCAGGCGGCATAATAGACCATCAGACGAGCCGCGTGGATCTCCGAGGCTGCATCAGCTATCAGCCATTGGATAGCTTGATGGTCTTTAATGAATTGGCCGAAGGTCTCCCGCTCCCTGGCGTACTGGATGCCTTCCTCGAGTGCTGCCTGGGCGATCCCGACCGAAAGAGCTCCCACTGCGATTCTGCCTCCATCCAGGATGGCCAGAGTTTGCCCCAACCCTTCTCCTTCTTTTCCCAACAGGAACTCACCGGGAACTTTAACACCCTCGTACCGGACCTCGTGGCTGTGAGTCCCGCCGGCGCCCATTTTTTTCTCGGGAGGAGCGATTGATAGTCCAGCAGAATCAGTGGGCACAATGATCAGACTCATACCGTGAGAGCCGCCTTCAGGATCAGTTCGGGCCAGGGTGACGATAAAATCAGCTTCCCCGGCGTTTGTGATCCAGGATTTGGTACCCTGGATCAGCCAATCCCCGCCAGTTTTTTCTGCCCGGGTCTGTATATTTCTAAGATCTGAACCTGCCTGGGGTTCAGTCAAGGCCAGGGAGCTAAGTTTTCCCTCACTGCCAACAACCGGGGGTAGAAACCTGGTTTTTTGCTCTTCGGAACCGAACATGGATACCGCTGCGCAGCCCAGCTCATTGTGGGCTTCGATCGTCAAAGCTGTTCCACCATCACCCCAGGCCAGCTCTTCGATGGCGATGGCGATGCTGATCGGATCCAGGTCTGATCCACCGTACTCTTCCTCAACACTCATTCCCAACAAACCCAGGGGACCCATCTTCTTGACCAGGTCGCCGGGAATGGCTTCTTTCTCATTGATTTCAGGAGCAAGGGGTTTGATCTCCCGGGCAACAAAATCATGGACCGCTTTCCGCCATAATCTCTGTTCCTCAGATAGTTGGAAATCCATGCAGGTCTCCTTTTATTTTGTTTTTTCTCCAGAGCTCGTCGGGGAAATCTTATTAGGAATCTAAGTACATTCTATACGGAACCGGCCTGTTTATCAAATATATTCTGGATTATCCAGCATTTCGCCCTCGACCCCCTCTGGTAGAATAATAGGATCAAAGGAATGGGATAGATGGATAAACCGGTTGTTCTGATCACGGGAGCATCATCGGGAATTGGCGAGATGACAGCCAAAACCCTGGGAGCGAGCGGCTTCCGGGTGATCCTGGCTGCCCGGCGGGTTGCTCGACTGGAACAGATCGCAGATCAAATTCGCGGGGCAGGTGGGCAGGCAGTTCCCCTTCAACTGGATCTTTCCCGGCTGGAAGAGATCGAAAAGGCTGTTGCGGGGATTAAAAAGGAGTTCGGTCCCATACAGATCCTGGTAAATAATGCCGGATCTGCCCGGCATTTATGGCTGGATGAATTGGCTCCGGGCCCTGATATCCAGCTCCAGCTCCAGGTGAATTTAATTGGTATGATCCAGTTGACCCGGGCAGTGCTGCCCGATATGCTCTCAGCCGGAGCTGGTCAGATCATTCATGTCTCATCGATTGCTTCCTGGGTCGGTATTCCCACCTATTCTATTTACAACGCCAGCAAATTCGGCTCCCGGGGATTTTTCGAAGGGCTGCGGCGAGAATTACGCGGCACCGGAGTCTTTGTTTCTGAGATCTTTCCCGGCGCGGTTGACACAGATTTTGGGCAGGACCCCCAGGTTGCCTGGAAAACTACCACAATTACACCGGGATTCATGTTGTTGACCCCGCAGGATGTTGCCGATAAGATCCATGATCTGATACGAACCAAACAAGCCAGGTCAGTTTTGCCGGGAATAATGCGTCCGGCAATCTGGGCCAATGCCCTTTTTCCTGGTTTTGTCAGCTGGGTATTGTCTAAATTTTTCTATGTGAAGGACGGTAAAAGGTATTCCTGGCGAGAAAGTCGGGAATAAAAAAACAGCCATCAGGCTGTTTTTTTATTCAGAGTCATTCTGGGTAGTTTTATTCCGGGACAGAATCCGGAGTGGAAGTTTTATCCTCTTCCAGGATATAAATCCCATTGCGGACCTGGTTGAGGACCCGCTCCAGGGCAATTTCAAGATTGGTCAGGGTCTCTGCAACGTACTCATCGGCATCACCCCGGGTCTTCTTGGCTTTGGTTTCTGCTTCAGCTTCGATCTGGGAGGCTTTTTTCCTGGCGTCCTGGACAATGCTGTCTCGTTCCGATAATTTTTCGCTCTTTTCTTTGGCGATATTGATAGTTCTGTCGGCTTCTTCTTTTGCTTGGGCCATCACCCGATCCTTCTGGGCCAGGACCTGCTGGGATTTCTTAACTTCATCGGGAATGGCAACCCGCATCTGGTCGATGATATCCAGCATCCGATCTTCATCAACAATCACATTATGGGTGAATGGAATGGAACGGCTCTGGTTGATCATCTCTTCCAAACGATCCACAAGATGTAGAATGTCCATGCTGAATCCTCCAAAAGAAGTCTCAACTAGTATAACATGATTTGAAGATGCTCAATCTCTCAGTGAGTTGTGGGGAACGATATCCTGATCGCTGCCCAACTCTTCAAATCGTTTCACCAGAGCTTCTTCAACGATCTTTGGAACCATGGTGCTAACATCCCCTCCCAAAGCTGCGATTTCTCTGACGGTAGAGCCGCTGATAAAGGAATGATCCTTGTTGGTGATCAGGGCAACTACATCGATGTCAGGTGCGAGACTATGATTAGCCAAGGCCATTCTGAACTCATACTCAAAATCCGAGAATACTCTTAGCCCGCGGACGATCACCTGGGCATTGATCTGATGACAATAATCCACCGTCAAACCGCTGTACCCGGTGACCTTGATATTGGGAGTCGAATGGAGCACTTCTTCGACGAGGGATATTCTTAGCTTAGGAGGAAAAAGCAATTTCTTCAAGGGTTGGTCATAGACAGCAACCACGACCTCATCAAACATCCTGGAGGCGCGTTGGGCAATATCCATATGTCCAAAATGGATCGGATCAAAGGTGCCGGGGAAGACTGCTCGTATCATGGTTAGCTCCTCAATATTTCGTCCAAGTTCTTCTAGCTGAGATCACCATTAAATTTCTTTCCCCAGAAATCTTCCACAGCTCGGGCCAGAACCTGATGGTTTTCCTGGCTGAGCTCAGGATCCAGCTCAAAAAGGGCAGTAGCCTGTTCGCGAGCCTTCTCTACCAGCTCCAGATCGCTGATGCTGGCCAGTTTTAACTCGGTATAGCCTGATTGCCGGGTACCCATAAACTGGCCGGGGCCCCGGATCTCCAAATCTTTTTCTGCCAGAGCAAATCCATCGTTGGATTGAGCCATGGCCATCAAACGTTGATTCTCGACATCCTCCGCGGTACCTGGCACCAATAGACAGTAGGATTTCTGGTCACTTCTTCCCACTCTGCCCCGGAGTTGGTGCAGCTGGGCCAGGCCAAATCGATGGGCACCTTCCACCAGCATTACGGTCGCATCCGGGATATCCACGCCAACTTCAACGACAGTCGTTGAGACCAGGATTTGGATCTCTCGGTCGCGGAAGCGGGTCATGATGGTTTCTTTGTCATCCGCACTCATCTGACCATGCAGAAGGCCAAGCTGATATGTGGGGAAGATCTCACCCTGCAGGCGGCTGAACTCCTCCACAGCGGATTTTTCGTCGATCTTATCACTTTCCTCAACCAGGGGATAAATGATAAAGGCCTGGTTTCCCAGGTCAACCTGTCCTCGAACCAGGCTGTACGCTCTCTCGATCTCCCGGGGATAGAGCACATGGGTTTCAACCGGGATCCTTCCGGGAGGCATCTCGTCGATGATCGATAATTCCAGGTCACCATATAAGGTAAGCGCCAGGGAGCGGGGAATGGGTGTGGCTGTCATGACCAGCAGATGGGGATTGGTCCCTTTCTGCCGGAGGATCCCACGCTGTTCGACGCCAAATCGATGCTGTTCATCAATGATGGCCAGTTGGAGTTTGGAAAACTCAACCGGGTCTTGCAGCAAGGCGTGAGTGCCGATGATCAATTTGATGGAGCCATTTTTCAATCCTTCCCGGATGGTTTTTTTCTCGCCTTCCGGGGTCGAACCTACCAATAACTGGATTTGATCTTCCTGCAAATCTCCTTCTGGAGTGCAGAGCAGGGCTTTAATACTCTGAAAATGTTGTTCGGCCAGGATGCTGGTAGGAGCCAGGAAGGCAGTCTGGCCGCCGCCCTGGATGACGATCAAACAAGCCAGGGCAGCAATCACGGTTTTTCCAGATCCAACATCCCCCTGGAGCAGCCTGTTCATTGGTGTGCCTGATTGGAGATCTTCCCTGATCTGGGCCAGGGTTTTGGTCTGAGCCTGGGTGAGCTGGAATGGCAGTCTGCTGACCTGGGATTCAAGCCATTCATCCTGACAGGAATAGACTTCTCCAGGCCGGCTTTCCCAGTGTTTCTTCTGGTTCAAGACTCCCATCTGAAGCAGGAAGAGTTCATCATAGGCCAGCCGCTTCCGGGCTTTTTGAAGGGTCTGATCGGAATCTGGAAAATGGATCTGTTGAACCGCGACTCTCAATTCTGGCAGGTTATTCTCAGTTAAGATCTTGTCTGGCAGGGGATCTTCTAATGAGGGAGTGTATTTTTCGACTACTTCATGGATAACCCCCCGGAGCCATTTCTGGGTAATGTCCTTGGTTAAGGGATAAACCGGCACGATCCGGTTGGTGTGCAGCTGTTTTGTGCTCAGCGGTTCCCATTCGGGATTATTCATCACTAATTTTCCCAAATACTGGTCGATCAAGCCGCTCAGCACCACCTGTTTCGCCTTCTTGAGCTGGGTTTCCATCCAGGGCTGATTGAACCAGATAGCCCGGATCGCGCCGCTTTTATCTGCAATGACTGCCTCAACCAGCTTCATTTTTCCACTCCGCACCTGGCGGGTGGATACGCTTTCCAGGGTGCCGATGACAGTAACGTCTTCGCCAAACCACAGGCTGCCAATTGGTTTCAGCTGGGAATAATCGTCGTGGCGCCGCGGGAAGGTATAGAGTAAATCCCGGACCGTGCTAATGCCCATTCTGCCCAGGGCGAGTTCCTTTTTATCCCCGATGCCGTGAACCTTGTTGATCGGTGTCTTCAGGTCAAGCTTTTCTGCAGGTTCAGGTAAGCGGGCGGCGGCGGCAGGTTCGGGGGCCGCTTCAGGGCGGGGAGGGGCTTTCCGCGCTTTCACAGTTTTGGCAGGGGCAGGTTTCTGATCTACCTGGGTGGAGGTTTCAGGCTCAGGCGCTTTCTGGATTAGAACTTCATCGAGCAGGGATTCATCTCCCAGCTCCTCTTTATGGACCCGCTGCCAGATGCCTTTTAATGCATCTTCCCGGGATTCCTCACTTAACCGATGATAGTCCCTCAGTCGGCTGATCGCGGCCTGGATGATCTGTTCTGGCAGCTGATCATTTCGGGCTTCCAATTCCCAGGCGGAGAGAATATTTGCCAATCCCCCCATGACTGCTTTATTGTCATACCCCCGTTCAGCTTCCAAACGGAAGAATTTCCTTAACTTTTCGATTGATGGTTTCATTAGAAATTATTTTACCACTGCCGCAAAACCCAGGCCGTTGGGGCCGACATGAGTGCCGATGATTGTGGTCACATTCACCAGGAGGGGCGGTGGGATCTCCTTCGGTGTATTTTGCATGATAAATTGCCTGCCGTCCTGGTAGGCATTGGTATGTAAAACTGCCAGCTGCTCAATCTCTCCGAGTCCAGCCAGGATATCCCTTAAGTGCTGGATCCCTTTGACCCTGGTCCTGACTGCTCCCCGGTTGAGAACCGATCCATCTTGAAGTTCCAGGATGGGTTTGATCTGCAGCAGAGAGCCAAGGCGGGCTTTGGCCCAGGATACCCTGCCGCTGCGCTGGATGAAGGTAAATGTATCCAGCATGGCAAAAACCCGGACCCTGTCAAGAACCGATTTGCATTCAGAGATGATCATTTCTGAGGATTCACCCTCTTTAGCGAGTTCAGCAGCCTTGAGCACTTGAAATCCCAATCCCATGCTGAGCTGTTTGCTGTCAAGAACTGTGATCGGTTCAGAGAATTCGCTGGCAGCCAACCGGGCAGAATTGTATATTCCACTCAGTTTGCTAGACGCATGCAGTGAAACTATCTGATGGAATCCCTTTCTGAAAATCGAGGCATATAACTCCTGAAACCTGCCTGAGGATGGCGCCGCGGTTGTGGGCAGGATTTTCAATTCAGGGAGGCGGTTATAAAAATCATCCCTGGATAGGTCAAACCCATCCTGGTAAATCCGGCCCTCGAGGGTCAGGTCAACAGGTATCTGGAAGATCCCGTATTCATCCAGCAGGTCGGCCGGGATATCTGAGGTGCTGTCAGTCACTATGGCGGTTCTCAAATGTCAGTCTCCCTCAAAAAAAGGGCGGAGCTTATCTCTAAGTCCGCCTGGTATTTATAAGCGCTTATTCCAGAAGGAAATAAGCTCCTCGGCCATCCAGCTGCCTCTTATTCGATAGAAAAAACGAACTGGTAATGGGGCTGGCCGCCATACTGCAGTTCAACTTCAAGATCCGGGTATTTTTCCTGGATCAGATCCGCCATATCCTGGGCATCTTCAGGTGAGATATTCTCGCCATGGAACATCGTGATCAGTTCATACTCGTCTGCCTTGGCAGTGGCCAGGAAATCCAGGCAGCTATCAGTGAGATTCTGGTTGGATGCTATTAACTTCCCATTATGCAACGAGATGATCTCGCCTTCCTTGACTTCGATGCCGTCGATCTCAACATCCCTGACAGCGGTAGTGACCTCCCCGCTTTCGATCTCTTTGATGGCCGATTCCATATCTTTGGCCACAACCTCGAGCTCCTGTCCGGGGATCAAGTCGCAGCATTGCGGCCAGGCCCTGGGGCACAGTCACCGTGGGGATGACTTTGACCTGTTTGACAGACAGCTCAGCTGCCGATCTGGCTGCCATGAGGATGTTCTTATTATTGGGCAGAATGATGATCTTCTCAGTGGGCAGGTCCTCAAAAGCGTTGAGGATTTCCTGGGTGCTGGGGTTCATTGTCTGACCGCCCTCAACGATGGCTGCAGCGCCCAGGCTGGCAAAGATCCTCGAAAAACCTGTCCCGGGTGAGATGGTGATCAGGGCAATGTCTTCTGGTCCAATCTTGGCCAGCTTGAGGATTTCTTCTTTTTTGGCAGTTCCCGGATCCATCTGGATCATCAGGTTTTCTATATGAACCTTGGATATTGTTCCCAGGGTCATCGTGTAATCGATCGGTTCGTAGCGTTTTTCTGTAGGGACATGGATATGCATCCGGTACATACCATCGCCTTCCCCGACCTGGATCGAGGTCCCGATGCTTTCCAAATCCTTATAAAAACTTTCCAGTACCAGGGGTTTGTGGGGCTCAAAATCCACGATTACTTCATAATCCTGCCCCGGTTCGACACTTTCCATGGCGCCTTGCTGACCGATCAGTGAAAGTGGCTGGATGTGGACCTGTTCTACATCAAGGGGTTCTCCCTCGATAAAACGCACCATACCTTCAAAGATATGCATTAATCCTTTTCCCCCGGCGTCTACAACACCGGCTTCTTTGAGTACGTCAAGCAGTTCTGGTGTGTTATCGACCGAAACCTTGGCTGCTTCAGTGATTAGTTTCAGTAGCTGGTGGGGATCTGTGGTTTTCTTGAGGTTTTCTTCAGCGGCCAGGGCCATATCTTTGCATACAGTTAAGATCGTGCCTTCGACTGGGCGGACAACACCCTTATAGGCAGTGGTGCGGGCTTGTTTTAATCCTTCGACCAAACACGGACCATCCAGGGTTTGGCAATTCTCAATTCCTTTGGAGAAGCCTCGCCAGATCTGGGAAAGGATCACGCCGGAGTTGCCCCTTGCGCCCATTAAAGCGCCATGGGCCAATTTCCCGGCCAGAGTCCCAACATTTTTTTCTTTTGACTCGGAGATCTCATCGTATGCGGCCTGGAGGGTAAGAACCATATTGGTGCCGGTATCTCCATCAGGGACAGGGAAGACATTTAATGCATTGACCGATTCCTGATTTGTTCTCAACCAGGTCAGACCTGCAAACATTAGCGCTTGGTACTGGGCACCATCAATGGGGGGTGAGTTCTGGGAGGTCTTAACTTTACTCATGCCAAATGCTCCTGAGGGACTTTATCCAATTAGTAATAACAATAATTATTCTTCTCCGTTACTAATGCGGAGTCCCTGGACATGAATATTGATTTCGTTTACGGGAATTCCAAGGGAGTTTTCAACCTGGTAACGCACAGTGTTGGCAACGCTGGCAGCCACTGATTTTATCCGCGTGCCGTATTCAATGATGATATAGATATCAATATTGATCTGCTGATTCTTGTAGATGACATCGATGCCATGGGTGGGATCCTTAACAATGGCATGGGCAAGTTCGTCGGCAATATTTTTCGATGCCAATCCAACAACGCCATATGAGCGCTGGACAGCCTGATAGGCGATTGTAGCAATCGCCTGTTTCGAGATTTGAATGTCTCCCAGAGACGTATTTTTCGTAGTCATATCATCACCATTCTTTTTGGATAGCAGGTGCTAGATTTCATATCAGATGCCAAATTTTAACATAAAAACCGTTGAACGGGGGCTATCCTCTTGTGGATTGGTCTGTTGTATGGTAAGATTGGCGGGCTTGAGAAGGAATTCGAAATGCCCGGTTAGCTGTTTTTCCGCCTGGACATTTTGAGATCCCAATTTTGAAATCATCAATTTAGCATTGTTGAACGAGGGTACAAGTTATGGCAAAATGTCAGGAATGTGGAAAGACCACAGCCTTTGGGCAGTCCCGCCCTTGGTCCAAGAAAACCACCAAACGTAAATTCAAACCAAATTTGCAGCAGGTCACAGTATATGTGGATGGAAATAAGATCCGCAAAGTGCTTTGCACCCGCTGTATCAGAACATTAACTAAAGTCTGATCAAACCCTTGGTCTAGAAGTTGGGTTGGATTAATGGGGAGCAAATAAAGAATGATCTCTTCCCGAAGCCGGATCTGCTTCGGGAAGGTCTATTTAAATACCCAGGATTTGGGCTTTGAGCAAGTCGATTCCTGCTTGAATGCCATCCGGATGTTTAAAGATCGAGCTGGCTGCCGCAAAAACCCTCGCTCCCTGGTCATATGTTTGGCCTATATTCTTGGCATTGATCCCACCGTCGACCTCGATCAAGACCTGGGATTGTCGTTCAGCCAGCCAGCTCTTTACCGCGTTGATTTTCGGCAGAACTTCCGGCATAAATGATTGTCCGGAGAACCCCGGTTTTACTGACATGATCAGCACAAGCTCAACTTCACTCAGGAAGGGTTTAATCAGGTCGACCGGGGTGGAGGGATTTAATGTGATCCCGGCCTGGCATCCCAGCTCATGGATCTGTTTCAAAGTTTGATGCATGTCTGGGCAGGTTTCGATGTGGACTGTCAAATTACTGGCGCCTGCACTCGCAAATCGATCCAAATACCTTTCAGGTTGAGTGATCATCAGATGCACATCAAGGGGCAAGTCGGTTGCTTTACGGCAGGCTTCAACGATGAATGGGCCCATCGATATATTCGGCACAAAATGACCATCCATAATATCGATATGGAACCAGTCCGCTCCTGCATCTTCAGCTTGTTTTAACTGATCTCCCAGCTGGGTAAAATCTGCCGAAAGGATGGAAGGCGAGATCAAAAAATCTTTTTTCATCGTCAATAACCTCAACTACCGGTCCACGTGATCCGTATAATCTGGATCAATTTACCTGATAATAAACCCAGAGCCAGAAGGGAATCAATCCCCCCACGGCGATCAGGGCCAGAAGACCTAAGAGGATGGTCAGCCATTGGCGGGTTGGACTTTTACTTTCGAGATTTTTTGTAACCTTTAATCTAATGTCTTCTGGTTTGGATGGCTGGGTTTGATCGACCTCAACATCCTCATATTCTGTGAAGCTGATCACGATCCTGCCAAGTTGGTCGGCAGTCCGGTAGCGCGAGGAAGCTTCCTTGGAAAGCACCTTCATAATGATCTCTTCCAGCTCGGGTGAGATCTCCGGGTTGATCCCCCTGGCTGACGGGGGGTCTTGATAGCGGTGCAGCAGGGCCAGTTCCTGGGGGGAGGGATGGGTAAAGGGCAGCTGACCGGTTAATATCTCAAACAAGACTACACCGAGGCTGTAAACATCCGATGCCGGGGAAGGGGCTCGCCCAGCTGCCTGTTCAGGGGAAAAATAGGCTGGCGATCCCCAGATCGCCTGGAGCTGTTCGTCATGTTTTACTGAAGCCAGGGCCCTGGCGATGCCAAAGTCAGTGACTTTGAGGCGGTTGTCCGGTGTGATCAGCATATTATGGGGTTTGATATCACAATGGACCAGGCCTGCCCGATGGGCATAGCCGATCCCCGCACAAGCCTGGACGAACAATCTGGTAGCCTGGTAGATCGGCAAGGCCCCTTTTTGTTGGATGATCTGCTTCAGATCGGTGCCCGGAACATATTCCATGACAATAAAAAGACGATCCTGATCGAGACCAAAATCGTGAACGGTGACAATATTGGGGTGAGTGAGGTTGGCAGCAGCCCGGCCTTCTTGTTTAAATCGTTCCTGGAAGGCTGAGGATGAAGAAAAGTTTTTCCTGAGGATTTTAACGGCGATGGTCCGATCCAGCATAAGATCGGTTGCCTGGTAGACAATCGCCATGCCCCCCTCACCAAGTTTTCTATCTAGTCTGTAGCGGCCATTAAGTGTTTCA
This sequence comes from uncultured Chloroflexia bacterium, assembly GCA_963716695.1. Taxonomy (GTDB): domain Bacteria; phylum Chloroflexota; class Anaerolineae; order Anaerolineales; family UBA11858; genus B10-G9. The sequence continues at coordinate 110,844 of CAVQTT010000001.1, read as the reverse complement.
GTCATGCTGGGTTATCCTTAAAAGGGTTCCGGTTTGATTGTACCACCAACTATTTGACGATGATATCTGGATGGAGTACACTGAATGTTGGAATAAAACTCAGCACTTAGAACTCCTAAAGGTGATAAATGAGGGGAAGGTTGTTATACAATCCGATGGCAGGACGATTTCCTTCCCAACCCCTGGTTGAGAGGGCAGCTCGGATCCTGGAGGACAACGGTTGGGAGATCAAGATCCTGCAAACCAAGGGTGGTGACCACCTGACCAGAATGGCCCGGAGGGCAGCAGCCCGGGGTGTTGACGCCGTATTTGTTGCCGGGGGCGATGGATCGCTGCACCAGGCAGCAGCTGGATTGCTGGAAAGCAATACCGCCCTTTGTGTCCTGCCGGCTGGAACAGCCAATGTCTTTGCCCTGGAGCTCGGTCTGCCAACTTTGTCCTGGACTAACTGGACAGCGCTGGAGACCACTGTCAACAGGATGCTCAAAGGCACGATCCGCACCATGGACGTGGGAATTTGCCAGGGTATTCCTTTCCTGATGTGGGGCGGAGCAGGATTTGATGCGTTTATTGTGCACCACCTGGAACCGCGCTCCAGATGGGAAAAACAATTTGCGATCCCCCAGTATTTAGCTAATATGGCCTGGTATGCCCGCAATTGGTCAGCGATGAATCTGCAGATCTGGGTAGATGGTGAAAAAGTGACTGGGACCTATATCCTTGCCCTGGTAACCAATGTACATCTCTATGCTGGAGGTTTGGCAGAAATTTCCCCGGGTGCTCAGGCTTGATGATGGAATCATGGATTTATGGCTTTTTTCTGGAGAGTCTTTGGTAGAAATAGCCCAGCATATGTATGAATTGGCATCAGGCAAACATGTCGATTCTGAAAATACACGCCGGATCCCTTGCCAGGAAATTAAGATACAATCTGATGTTGATATCTATTTACAGCTGGATGGAGAACCGATCACCCCCAGCCAGAAAGTGAATTTTTCGATCAAGCCTCGAGGGTTAAAAGTCATGGTGCCAAGCGATCTTCCGCGCCAGCTTTTTCAAAAAGAAAACCTATGAAGGATCTTCTCAATCCCTGGGTGATTGCCGGCACGATCCTGTTTGCAGCCCTGCTGCTGATTGGCAGCTTCTTCGCCGCGGGCAGTTTGACCCCCCTCGGTCAGCCCGAATACAGCGGGGGAGCCATCATCACGGTGATCCCCATCCCAACTTATACTCCGACTGTTCTACCGACCCAGCCGCTGGCCACCCCTGCTGATGAGTCTGTGATCGGCATTCAGGTTGGGGGAAATGTCCAGGTCCTGGGGACCGATGGTGAAGGCCTCAGGCTGCGGCGAGAGCCATCCCTTGCCGGAGAGATTGTGTTTTTAGGACTGGAAGGGGAGATCTTTACAGTCAGCGGCGGACCACAAGAGCGGGATGGTTATTTGTGGTGGCAGTTGGCAGCCCCCTTAAATGAAACCCGGACCGGCTGGGCTGTGTCGAATTTCCTGGAACCAGCTCAGAGTCCTTAACAAAAAACAGCAGGCCTGGCCTGCTGTTTTTTTGGGGTTATCTTTGGATCGCAGTTAATCCTTAGTCAGATGCACCAGGTGATTGCGCAAATTATGTTTCACTGCGTAGGCAGCTGCCTCTGCGCGGTTGCTGACATCCAGTTTCGAAAGGATGCTGCTGACGTAGTTCCGAACAGTGCCTTCACCCAGATAAAGGGTTTTGGCGATCTCTCGATTGGTTTTTCCTTCGGAGACATGGATTAACACATGTTTTTCCTGATCCGTGAGATCTGTGAAAGCTGAAGCCTCTTCATCCCGGGCAGCTTTACGGACTTCTTTAAAGACACGCTGCGTTACAGCTGGATCCAGAAGGGCCTCCCCGCGTCCAACAGCTTCAATGGCATCGATCAGTTCATTGCTTCCGACCTGTTTTAGCACATAACCGGATGCTCCAGCCCGGATGGCTGAGAAAAGCATTTCATCTTCGGCGTATGAGGTCAGCATGATCACTTTGGTTTCAGGATATTTATCAATGATCTTTTCACAGGCTTCGATCCCGGACCCACCAGGCAGCCTGATATCCATCACAATCACATCCGGATGAAATTGGTCAGCCTTAGCGACAGCTTCATCTCCTGTGGACGCTTCAGCAACAACTTGGAATTTTGTGTGCCGGTTTAGGAGGGATTTCAGTCCCAACCGGACAACTTCATGGTCGTCTACTAATAAAATCCTTTGATAGGACATCTTTATACTCCTATAATAGTTGAGAGAGTATATACCAGACCTGCCGAACTGGCAAGGCGGGCTTGCTCCTGGGGAAAAACCAGGTTCCCGGTTAGCCGGTTCCTTCCTGGTTCCTTTTGTAGTCCACAAATCGGTATCCGACTCCCCTTTCTGTCAGAATGTACTTGGGATCCGCCGGATCTTTTTCGAGTTTTTTCCTCAGGTAATTGACATAGAGTCGGACATAATGGGGTTCGTCCTGATACTCAAACCCCCAAACTTTGGAGAGCAGCTGTTCATGGGTGTTCACCCATCCAGCGTTTTGGACCAGGTGATACAGGAGCCGGTATTCCGTCGGTCTGAGATCCACCTTTTCACCCTCAACCCAGACTTCCCGCCGGGAAAAATCGATCATCAATCGATCATCAACAGTGATCTGATCGACTTGATCTTCAGTAAACGATTTGGTTCGCCGCAGTACTGCCCGGATGCGGCTGACCAGCTCTCGGGGGCTGAATGGTTTGGTGATGTAATCATCTGCTCCCAATTCCAAACCCTGGATCCGGTCATCCTCTTCCCCTTTGGCGGTTAACATGATCACCGGAACGTTATTTACCTCACGGATCTTCTTCAGGACTTCGAAACCGTTGATATCTGGCATCATGATATCCAGCAGGATCAAGTCTGGTAGCTGGGTGCGGACCTGTTCGATTGCTTCCCTGCCGTTATAGGCAGTGATGACCTCGAACCCATCCTGTTCCAAATTCAACTGGATAAACCGCACCATACGTTGTTCATCATCTACGGCAAGGATCTTGTAGCGAGTATTGTCTGGACTCATAATCTTATTCCCTGATGAAGCTGACGACCTCTTCTGCTGTTTCTCCTGGCAGGATCTCCAAAAAACTGATCTCAGCCCAGGGCCAATATACGGTAACGACATTATGGTCCAGGAAGATCAGATCTTTTCCATCCCGCTGGCGGGGATTGGATAATTTGATCAAGACATCTTTTTCATCCGGCATATTTTCAATCTCGGCCAACATCGGCTCTGCATTTCGGGTGTGCACAATTACAGTTGATGACATATGGATCCTTCCTTACTTCACTTCTTTCGGCAGAATTACTTTGAGGTTGAACTTCCCCAATGACAGGACATCACCGTGATTGAGGGGTACTTCAGAATTGGCAGGTATCTGATAGCCATTGACACTGGATCCGTTGGCAGATCCAAGATCGATCACATGGACCTTGTTCCGGCTCACATCGATCCGGATGGTGGCATGCAGCCTGGATACACCTTTATCAAATGCATCATAAGGGTTCAGATCGACATCCGGAGTGATCACCTGTCCGGCGACAATTCGTCCGATCGTAAATTCCTCCATATCAGGCAGGGTTAATATTTCCTCACCTTCAGAGTAGTAAAGGATAAAGTGGGAGTTCTCAAGCAGCTTTTTGGGGATTGTATTGGTGATATCCAAATCCAGTCCCCGTCCCTGGCTGGGATAAACCAGGGTGTCCACTTTTTTCCCGGTCAGAAATGCCACCTGGGACCCACATTCGCTGCAAAAGAGCACTCCCTGGAACTCCTGGTTTGTACATACTTTGCAGCTGATCATGTTTTATCCGGTAGCATCAAATGAATTGTCCCATATTTAAGCTGCTTCTTTCCGGTGGGACTGAAGTTATGATTGTTTTTTATGTAATCAGCTTCATTCATGGCGATCTTTGCCAGAGCTTCTTCCCCTTTAGCCATCAGGTGTGAAGACAGGTTGATCAGCCGCTGATAGGCTGTTCCAGGATTCCCCATATCAATATCCCGCCGGGCTTTTTCCTGGAGGCGGTAAAAAGTTAGATGGGAGATCGCCTTGAAGATTTCTGGTGCCGGAGGATTCAGGTTCTCTGGTTTTTTAGTGATTGCACGCTTCAGGAGGATGGGTATGGTATGGTCACGAGGGTTTCGTTTAATGATATATTCACCTGATGCGATCACCACCTGGTCGATGTTTTTTGCAGTTGGTTCCATGAGGAACTCAAAAAGAATTCTATGCTGTTGATCCTTTTTCAGAACACCCAGGGCGTAATTCTCCTGGACCGGAAGCGGCAGCGCCTCAGGCAGAATTCGAAAAGCGGAGAGCATTTTTACTCCCGGAGCAGGTTGGATCTCCAGTGACAATCTCCTGGAATACGCTTGTTTCAGTGATGTAATGCTCTGATTCAGGAATTCTTTGACATGATTCAAGTCTTGGATAAACAGGCAATGTCCGCCGGTTTGGGCACAAAGCTGGTCAATGAATTCATCATTCCATTCGATACCGATCCCCAGCCCGCTGATACCAATTTCAAGGTCAGCAGCTGAGTTAGCCAGGCTGAGGCATTTATCTTCATCTCCGTAGGTATGGCCATCAGTGATCAGTATGATATGGTTAACATAATCGTTAAAAGAATTCTTTCGGATCTCCCCGAACCCGGCTTCCAATCCTTGATAGATTTCAGTTCCACCCTCTGCATAAAGGCTGCTGACACTGCTCTCTATCTGGGCCGCTGAGGGTTGGGTTTGGCTTTTAAGCAGCACTTTGGCTCTGTCATTAAAACTGACCACTGAGATCAGATCATCCGCTGCCAGGTCCTGGATAATCTCTCTGGTAGCCGATTTCAGGAATTCCAGTCGCTGTCCGGCCATGGAGGTGGAGGTATCCAGGACGAGAGAGATATTGAGGGGCAGGGAAGCCCGCTGCTGTTCTTCCTGGCTGGATACGATATCGATCAAGGTATAGATCACCTGGGGTTCTTCCAGCTTGATTAAAGCATCCTGACTGTATTCAAATGCAGTGTGGATCGCTGAAGAAGTCTGGGCCGGCTCCCGGCCTTCATCATAAGCAAATTTCTTGTCCGGATCTGAAAGGATTTTATAAGCTTCCTGGATCTCGAGGAATAATTGAGTGGCCCCCTCGTTCTTATTAACATCCGGGTGGGCTTTCCTGGCGGCGAGCCGGAAGGCTTTTTTGATAGCCTCTTCCGAGGCGCTGGTATCAATATTCAATCTGTGGTAAAAATCGGTTTTTTCAGGCATGGTACCGCTTTTTCCTCAGGAAAATTCGATCAGGATAGCTGAAATATTATCAGGTCCCCCGGCCTCATTGGCTGAGTCGATCAACCGGTCGCAGATATCCTGGGCTGATACTCCAGATTTGATCACCCTGGAAAGGATTTCATTATCCACGATGCTCCATAATCCGTCTGAACACGCCAGCAAATAACCAGACTCAGGGCGTTTGGTTGAGATGATCTCTGGATCAAAGGGTTCTCCCTGTCCCAAAGCCCGGTAGAGCACATTTCGCTGGGGATGTACGGCGGCCTCTTCCGAAGTGATCTGGCCCAGTTCCTGAAGCCGCTTCACCAGCGAGTGATCCCTGGTAAGAGCTTCAAGAGATCCCTTCTTATCCACCGAGTAAACCCGACTATCACCCACATGGGCGATGGTCATCTGATCCCCAACAATCAGGATAGCAGTAACGGTGGTTCCTCCCCCGTATGATTTGCGGATGATTTCCGAGTTGGCTTTTTCAATGCCCTGGTGAAAAACCTCCTGGAAGGATAAATCACCCTGTTCCGGGTCAAGGCTCATCAAGGGGGTGTAGATCTCTTGCAGGACGAATCCCACGATGGTCCGAATTGCCAGTTCACTGGCGATTTCTCCGTTTTTATGCCCACCCATCCCGTCCGCAATCACATAGAGTCCAAAAGGAAGTTCGGTTTCATTATAGGAAAACATGGTCGTCAGGGTGAAATAAGCATCCTCGTTATGGGTTCGCTGTTTCCCAACAGATAATCCATAGCCCACACTGATATGGGGGGAGCTGTAGCCAACCAGCTTGGTGTTGACGGGAGTGGTGACCTTAACCAGCTCTTTGGTGTTTGCTTTGGGATCGGTATCCCGCAGTTCCGGAGGCTGGACAGGTTTTCCCTTGAAAAGGTGTTTGATTTTTGCCAAAAAGTTATTTGTCATGGACTCTCATTTTATATTCAGGTTGATTGTCAGACGGGTAGGGCGTAGATCTTGTTATCATTGGAGCCAATATATAAAATATCATTCACGATAATGGGTGATCCGGTAATGGGACCTTCTGCCTGATATTTCCAGCGCAGCCGCCCACTCCCGGCATGCAGGCTGTATACCATCCCGTCGACATTGCAAAAATAAACCGCTCCCTTATAAAATACAGGTGAGCTGTTGATCTGATTATCCGTGTCGAAACTCCAGACTTTCTTGGTAGATTTGATATTTATACAATAGAATTTATTATCGGTGGCGCCAACATAGACATGGTTTTCATTGGATGTGGGTGTGCAGATCGACCCGCTGTCCATCCGGAAGCGCCAGATGATCCATCCCGATTTGGCGTCAATGGCATACAGCACCCCATCCAGCGAGGTGATATAGATCACGCCATCCCGGTAGTGAGGTGAGCCTGTGACGGCCCGTTTTGCAGCAGCTCGCCACTTAATATTGCCGCTGAAATCATAACACTGGATCTCGCCATTCTCGCAGCCAACAAAGACCAACTCATTCTCGACAATTGGACTTGATCTTATGCTGGATCCCAGGTTTGCCTGCCAGGCCTCTCTCCCTGCCATCAGGTTCAAAACATGCAGGTGTTCATCATCGGATCCAATAAAGAGGTGTCCCTCAGCAATGACCGGGGAAGAATAGATCGCCCCATCCGTGGATTGAACCCAGACTTTTTTCCCATTGCGGCAGGAAATGGCATGGACATACTGGTCTGTTGAACCGAAATACACCTTATTCTCATAGATCGCCGGTTTGCTGACGATCCCCCCCTCAGCCGCATATTTCCAGATGAATTTCCCGTTATCAGCTTCCAGAGCATACATATTATGATCATAGGAGCCAATGTAGATCACTCCCTCAGCATAATTGGCAGTTCCTCGGATCTCGTCTTCGCAGCTGAAGGTCCAGATCGGGGAATGGCTTTGATCCTGAAAATATTGAGTTGCCTGGGCGACAGTGATCTCGTCCTCCAGCATTCCGGTCTGCTGGGCAAGAGCGATGAGCGTTTTTCTCATAATTGCAGTACTTTCAAAACGGTCCGGGGGATTGTACATTAACGCAGTATTGACAATGGTTTCCAGGGCTACGGATATCTCGGGATTGGCTGCTCTGATAGGTCGTTCATCGAAAGTGAAAGGTGGTTCGGTCCGGGGGTCTTGATTGGTGAGCAGATGGTGCAGGGTTGCGCCCAGAGCGTAAATATCCACAGCTTCGGTTGCTTCACCGCGGTACTGCTCTGGGGGGGAATACCCTTCAGTGCCGATCATGGTTCCCTTGGAACCAGTCTGAAAGGTTTTGGCGATCCCGAAGTCAACCAGCCGGATTTGATTTCGGCGAGTGATCATGACGTTGGCGGGTTTGATGTCCCGGAAAATGATCGGTTCAGGTTCATGAGTGTGAAGATAATCCAGCACATCGCAGAGGGAAATTGCCCAGGAGATCACTTCTTCCTCCAGGAAAGGTGCTCGGCGCTGTTGGAGCTTGATCTCCAGGTTATCTCCCTCGATGAACTCCATTACCAGATAGGACCGGGTTCCGAGGGTGAAATAGTCATAAATGGTGGGAATTGAAGGGTGGCTGACAGTGGCCAGGATATTGGCTTCCCGTTCAAATCCCTCTACGATGGTATCTCGCATATCGGGATCGGTTGCCTGGTTGATCATTTCCTTCACGGCAACGATCTTTTCTACCTTAAACCTGAGGTCCTGGGCTCGATAAACAGCTCCCATGCCGCCCCGGCCAACAGTTGAGAGTATCTTATAACGTCCCTCGAGTTTGGTCCCTGGCTGAAGGTATTCAAGCGTTTTGGAACCTCTATCCAAATTCTGGGTTATTTTTCGAGTTTCCAGACCAATCCTCCCTGTGGAGTCTCCGAATTCAGACAATAAATGCTTTATTTACTTTAATAAATGGATTTTATCATAACCTGCTAACCCGGAGCCACCGCAATAGTGGACCTCCCCCGGGGAACCTGTTGCTCGCCGTGGTAATTCAGGTGGATATTGTCCAATAAGGGGTATTATAATGAAGGAGCATAATAATCCAGATGACAATTTGGTAAGGAACACCAATACCCTAGCAGGCAATAATATGGCTGATTTCTCGAGCTACACATCTCCATTTTCTTGGCGGTACGGATCAACTGAAATGAGACGGATCTGGAGCCTGGATCAGACCCGCCTGCTGTGGCGGGAGCTATGGGTGGCACTCGCTGAAGTCCAGGGGGAATATGGATTGGTAAACCCTGAACAGATCGCAGAACTACGCCAAAATCATACCCTGATAGACCTGGAACGCAGCCAGCAGATCGAGGAGATGATCCAGCATGATCTGATGGCCGAGTTAAAGGTATTTGCTGAACAATGCCCGGGAGCTGGAGGTATTCTGCATCTGGGAGCGACATCGATGGATATCAAGGATAATGCCTCGGTCCTGCAGCAAAAAAAAGCTCTGGAACTGCTGCTGAAGAAGACCAGCAAGCTGTTGGAGGAATTTGCTATGTCCATCCAGGCCAGGGCAGATTTGCCGATCATCGCTTTTACTCACCTTCAACCAGCCGAACCCTCTACGCTGGGTTATCGACTAGCTCAGACCGGTCAGGATCTGCTTGAGGTTCATGCTCTGCTGGAAGAATTCCTCCAGAAGATCAGGTCCAAAGGTTTTACTGGTGCTGTGGGCAGCAGTGCTTCCTTTGCCAGCCTGCTGGGATTGGAGAACCTGCCGGAATTCCAGGCTAAGTTGGCCCGAAAATTGGAGCTGGACTTTTTTGAAGTGTCTTCTCAAACCTATCCCAGGCAGCAGGACTATTGGCTGCTTTGTTTGCTGGCAGGATTGGGGAGTGTGTTGCATAAATTTGCCCTTGACCTGAGGATATTACAGTCACCTGGCCTGGGGGAGCTGGCTGAACCATTTGGCGCAGATCAAGTCGGATCTTCTGCGATGCCATTCAAGAAGAATCCCATTCGGGCTGAGAAGATCAACTCACTGGGCAGGCAGCTGGCTCAACTTCCCCGGATTGCCTGGGATAACGCTGCCAATTCCCTGCTGGAGAGGACCCTGGATGACAGCGCTAACCGCCGCACTATCCTGCCCGAGGCTTTTTTGGCTGCTGATGAGATGGTTGAAAGCTGCCAGTCGATCCTGGAGGGATTAATTGTGAATACCCGGGGGATCAGCAGGAATCTGGCTGATTATGGCCCCTTTGCAGCCACTGAAGACCTGTTGATGAAATTGGTGAAAGCTGGAGCTGATCGCCAGGAAATGCATGCCGTACTGCGGGAACATTCATTAAAAGCCTGGGAATCCCTTCAGGATGGGGACGCCAACCCGCTGAGCCAAACGCTCGGCGAGGACCCAGATTTACTCCGATATATTTCGAAATCCGAGATCAAGAGCTCCCTGGAAGATAACTCCTACATTGGTGATTCTGGGCTGCGAGCCAAGAATCTGGCCCAAAAGATCCTGGCCAGGATCGGCCGCCCCGAACCAATTTCGAGGTAATAGGTTCACTCAGGATCCGGCGAGATCTGATCAGCTAGCGGAAATCTGAAGGAAGCTCTGGCTTGTTATCCAGGATCGCTTCAATCTCATCCACAACCTCAGCCGTCAGCTTTTCCACAATATCGACCGATTTCATATTATCAATCACCTGTTCAGGTTTTGAGGCACCGGTGATGACTGTGCTGACATTGGGATTCAGCAAACACCAGGCCAATGCCAGTTGAGCGGTGCTGCATCCCAGCTCTTCGGCAACCCCGGCAAGCTTAATCACCTTGCCGATCTGGTCCTGGGCTTTCTCCCCCGTGAAACGGCTCTTGAGCCACTCATACCCCTTCAAATTGGCCCGGGAATCTGAGGGAATGCCACTGTTATACTTGCCAGATAATATACCGCTTGCCAGGGGACTGAAGGTGGTCGTTCCAAGGCCTATTTCTGAATAGAGACGCCGGTATTCGACTTCGAAACGGTCCCTGTGGAACATGTTGTACTGGGGTTGTTCCATCCGGGGAGGGATCAGGTGTTCCTGCCTGGCGACCGCGTAGGCCTCCATGATCTGCTGCGCGGACCATTCACTGGTTCCCCAGTAAAAGGCTTTTCCCTGATCGATCAGATGATTAAATGCCCTGACAGTTTCTTCGATCGGTGTCTGGATGTCCGGCCGGTGTGCAAAAACCAGGTCAACGTACTCCACCCCAATTCTTTTCAGGGATGCATCCATGCCTTCAATAATGTGTTTTCTGGATAACCCGCGTTGATTGGGTCCATCTCCACCCCAGAAGATCTTAGTGGAGAGCACCAGGTCGGTTTGTTTCCACCCAGTTCTCTTCAGGGCTTCACCCATGATTATTTCTGCCTGGCCGGCGGAATAAACTTCGGCATTGTCAAAGAAATTCACACCTGCATCATAGGCAATCGTCATCAGATTGACGGCTTTATCAACATCAACCTGACTGCCGAAGGTCACCCAGGTTCCGAATGATAATTCTGACACCAGTAATCCTGATTTTCCCAGATACCTGTACTTCATGTTTCCTCCAGAATCTAACGTTTTTTGATGTTCTTCCTGGCTTTTTCCAGAATATCCCTTGATGTGGCGGCTATTAATGGGAAGGGAGTGTGTTGGTAATCCTTGCCCGGTTCGGCCGGGAAGATCTCCTGGTGATTGAAAGATTCGATCATGCCCCCAGCTTCTTTGATCACCAGCCAGGCGGCGGCAAAATCCCAGATCCTGACCGTGCTTTCAAACGCCAGAACAGCGGTGTTATTTGTGATTAAACAGAGATGGTACGCAGCAGCTCCCAGGGAGCGTTTTTTATAGGGCAGGTCGGTTATATATGATCCGGGCATACGGGAACAATGCACAAAGACCGGGAATAGATTCTCGCCCTGGACTTTGTTAACTTGTAATGGATTCCCGTTTAAAGCAGCCCCCTGACCTAGCTCTGCGCTGAACAGCTCATCAGAAAGCGGAAAATACAAGGCCGCGGTTTGAGGTACACCGTCCCGCAAATGAGCCACCGATACTCCCCAATATTGGATACCCAGACTGAAATTGACTGTGCCATCCAGGGGATCGATCACCCAAACGTCCTGACCATTGGGATAGATTGTTGAACTCTCTTCACTCAGGATCAGGTCCTCCGGAAAATCCTTATGGATCAGGTCCTTTAAAGTCCTGTCAGCTGCCAGGTCGGCTTCGGTCACCAGGGTGCGGTCCTTTTTCAGGGACCCCTGGCGGTTACCAGTCTGGTAATGTTCCAGGAGCTGTTTTCCGGTCAGCAGAGCAGCAGTTTTTGCAGTAGCCAGTCGATTCGAACTCATTTTTCTCCCGATCAGGGGTATGCCATTGGTATATCATCTCGGATCTCTTCAATATTTGGATTTTCCAGATATTGATCTACAGCCTTTGTGAGATCGATTTCTCCCCTTCTAACTGAGAATTCATAACGCTGGAACCAGTCTGATAGCTGGGGCCAGCCAAGATCTAATTCTGCCAGGATCAAGTTAGCCAGAGGGCCACCCTCAATAATAAATCCAGAATCGTAAAAGTCCCTGGCGGCAGCTGCCAGATCATATTCAACCCGCATGATCTCACCGCTCCAGGAAGAGGTGTTTAGCGTAAACTGACCATAGGCAGCCCGTTTATCACCATCGAAGGATAAACCAACTGAACCTACATTAGCGAGAAGCAGGTCTTGATGCCTTTTAATAAGAGGTTGGTGGGTGTGGCCAACCAGGAACAGGTTTGCATTCTGATCAACCAAATCGGCTAGCTCCTCAGCGCTGGAATCCGGATAAATACCTACCCTGTCCCCGGCGATTGAGGCGTGCAGGCCGCGGATGAACTGGTTTCCACCCACTGTCAGCCTCAAGCTTTCAGGTAGATCCTTGAGATAGGTCCTTTCTGAAGCACTGAGGGATTGGTAAGTCCAGAATATTACCTGACGAAACTCAAAATCCCATCCCGACCGTGGAAATGCTGGATCCAGGAAATTCAGGACATAACCTTCGTGATTCCCCTTGATGATCTTCCAGCCGGCGTTGGATTGTTTTTCCTGGATGAGATGCAGACATTCCCGGGACCGGGGACCTCGATTGACAATATCACCCAGGACCAGCACCAGGTCTGGATTCCAGCGCTCGATATGATCTAGAATGGAAATTAATGCCTGATAATTGCCATGAATATCTGCCAGGGCTGCGATTTTCATAGATCAGGCCTGGGATTCCGCAATCTGGACATAATCCAGCTGTTCAGCCTTGGTTGAGAAATTTCCCAGCAGGTTGAGCAAGTTTTCGGCTACCTGGGCTTTTTTCTCGGCATCTTCCAGGCTCCAGGTCCGGCTTTTTACTTCCAGGTAGGTTCCCAGGTCAGGTTCATCCAATCGATCCAGGTTGATAAAAAATTCAATATCATGGAAGCAAACTTTCCAGCGCTGACGGTCCTTCTCTATGAAGGATTCCTCAACCGGGTTGAAATATTCCCGGTAAAATCGGAGGCTGTGAGGTGCCGGGGCAATGAAGCGGCTTCGGGAGAGCAGGACGTCCTGGGGGAAATGGTGTTCCCGTTCGGGTCCGATCAGAGTCAGGCGGTAGCGGATATTCTCCACCTTGCCATCTTCAGCAATAAATTCATCCTCCCTGTAACGCAGCCAGCCCTCGTCGGGGTTGGCAAATTTGAAATAGGTATCATATTCATGGTAGCGGCGGTAGTAGAGTATTTCCAGATCCGAGCTCTTCAGGCGCTTAATGACGTCTTGAGGATCAGTAACTTTGACTTTGACCTGGACTTCGTAACTTTCCTGTTCCTCCGCCCCTCCGATGGCAATCAACTTGGAGTAGACTGATTGGAAGCGTTCGATCAGGAATCGGTCGATCCGTTCTGCCAGGGCCTGAGCCTGGGGCAGGAGGTCCTCAAGCTGGATGGTTAGCAGCTCTCTATCGCGCATCAGCCATTTGCCATCCACCATCACATCTGTCACATCAGTGGATTTTGTGGCATAGACCAACTGGGCATAAACACTATCAGGGTCGTTTTTGTAGCTGGGAGAATTATGCAGGGTTTGCAGATCGACCAGGATCAGATCCGCTTTTTTCCCGCTGGAAATTGATCCGGTTTGATCTCCAAGATGGATGGCTTTAGCGCCCTGGCAGGTTGCCATGGCAATAGCTTGGCGGGCCGGTACCACGGTCGGGTCACCGCTGCTGCCTTTGGCAAGCAGGGCTGCCAGGCGCAGTTCCTCAAACATATCCAGGTCGTTATTGGATGAAACGCCATCAGTGCCGATGCCCACATTAATCCCGTGATCTAACATGCTGCTCACCCGGGCGATGCCGGAGGACAATTTCAGATTGGAGGTTGGATTGTGAGCTATGCCAACCCCGTATTTATTGAGGGTGTGCATCTCCCTATCATCAATATGTACACAATGGGCCGCGATCACCTTGGCCTTGAACACACCAAATTGGTCCACGTAGGGCACAACCGGCATATCATGCGCATCCAGGCTGTCTTCCACTTCCTGGGCGGTTTCCGCGATGTGGATATGCAGGGGCACATCGTATTTTAACGCCAGGGCAGTGGCCGACTCAAGAATATCGACCGTGGATGTATAAGGTGCATGGGGGGCAACTGCTGGCGTGATCAGGGGATGATCCTTCCATTTTTTGATCATCTTCTCTGAGGAAGCCAGGGATTCTTCATAGGAAGCGGCGTCTGGTGAGGGGAATTTTAAAATCGTCTGGCAGCAGACTGCCCTCAGACCAGCTTCGGCAGCAGCCTCTGCGACCTGGTCCTCAAAATAATACATATCTGCAAAGGAAGTCACTCCGGAGCGGATCAGCTCCGCGCATGCCAGGGAGGTGCCCAGCCTGACAAATTCTGGATTGACGAATTCTCTCTCAACAGGCATGATATAACCCAGCAGCCAGACATCCAGGCGGAGATCATCGCCCAATCCCCGGAGCAGGTTCATGGGGACGTGGGTGTGGGCATTGACCAAACCCGGCATCAGAACTTTCTGGCTGCAATCGATCACCTGATCCGCCGCGTATTTTTGGTTGATCTCGTCTTCATGACCAACAGCCTCGATCCGGTCTTTGAGGATTGCTACGGCTCCCTTTTCATAACGGGAATAGTCCTCATCCATGCAGATGACATGGGCATTGGTAAGGATCAAATCAACTTTTAGGGCCATAACTACCTCGTCAGATTATTTGTTCAGGTGAACTCAGCATCCCGGCCCCTATAGATCGGAAAGGGTAGGGGGTGCGGGGCTGGTCCGGAGATGATTAGCTTAGATTGTATCACTCTCCAGAACCTTAAAATAGTCAGACTCGAGGGGGATAATCCGGCGGGAGAGCCTCACAAAGATCTGTTTTGATGAGGTCCCCCAGGGCCTTCCTGTCAGGATGGGAGGGCGATTTTGGTGAGCCTTGTATGGTAAAATAGAGCATCGATGAACATGACTAGAATCACACTTCCAGAGCCGCCAAATGTTCTCCAATCCATCCGGAATGGGTTTGACGCCATCACAAAACACCTGGTTTTGTTGGTATTGCCAGTGGGGCTGGACCTGGTGCTATGGTTTGCACCTCACCTGCAAATAAAATCCCTCATTGAGGGTTTGATTGTGGAGATGAATGAGGTCTCAACCCTGCTGCCGGCCGATTACGCTGAGGTTGTAGAAGCCGGCCAGGAGATCTGGGTCATGGCTGCAGAGCGGATCAATCTTATGATCGCCCTGCGCTCGATTCCGGTGGGAATTTTCAGTCTGTTGACTTCTATCCTGCCTATCAAGAACCCCCTGGGAGCACCTGTATTCTGGGATCTGCCCAGCTTGGGAGGGGCATTTGTCTCGATCTTGGTGATCTTTTTGATCGGTCTGGCATTCGGGGGGATTTACTTTTCAGGGGTAAGGCAGGCTGCATTATTTGATGAAGTCAAGTGGAGCAAAGTGCTGCGGGAATGGCCTCGGGTCAGCCTGCAGTCAATCTTGTTGAGTTTGATCTGGCTGGTCCTATTTACGGCAATAATGATCCTGGGCAGCTGCGCTGCAACCGGAGTGACAATATTCAGTTTCTCGCTGGGACAAATTGTGATCATTATGTTTGGTGTGATGTCTTTCTGGTTAATATTTCCCTTATTCTTCTCAGCTCACGGGATCTTTTCCCAGGGGCAGAAAGCCTGGACATCACTGCTGACCAGCATCAGATTGACTAATTTGACATTTATGAAGACCAGTTTATTTATCGTCCTCGCTTTACTGGTGAATCAAGGTTTGAATATCGTTTGGCAGATTGCCCCGGAAGATTCCTGGTTAATGCTGATCAGCATCATTGGACACGCTTTTGTGTCAACCGGCATGCTGGCAGCCAGTTTTGTATATTACCAGGACATGGTCCGCTGGATGGATGAACTGCAGGCCCAGCGGGTTCCTAAAACCATCATTGAGCATAGATCTACCTTAGAAAAATAGCCGGGATCAAGACCTGATCCAGGGTTGCGAGATCATTGCGGGAGGATTTTGTGGCTGATAAGAATCAAAATATGTCGTATGAGGCAAAAGATATCCAGGTGCTGGAAGGGTTGGAAGCAGTCCGCCTCCGGCCGGGTATGTATGTTGGCGGCACGGACATTAAAGCTCTGCATCACCTGGTGTATGAAGTCGTAGACAATTCCATCGATGAAGCCCTGGCGGAATACTGTGACCAGATCGAGATCACGATCCATGAGAATGAAAGTGTCACGGTTACAGACAACGGCCGCGGTATTCCAGTGGATATTCACCCTGAAAAAAAGGTCCCGGCATTGGAACTGGTCATGACCATGCTGCACGCCGGCGGCAAATTCGGGGGTGGGGGGTACAAGGTCTCCGGAGGTTTGCACGGTGTGGGTTTGTCAGCTGTTAATGCCCTCTCGGAGTGGTTCGAAGTCAGGGTCTGGCGGGACCAAAAGGAATATTTTCAGCGATATGAAAAAGGGGTGCCTGTCACCAAACTTAAAGTAGTTGGTGATGCGCCAAAAGGCAAAACAGGTACCACCCAGACCTTCCTGTACGACAGCACGATTTTTGATCCTGAAATGACTTTTTCGTTTGAGACCCTGGTCACACGCTTCCGTGAGATGGCCTTTGTGACCAAAGGCGTCAGGATCCTGTTTACCGATGAAAGGTCCAACCAGGAGATGAGCTTCTACTTTGATGGTGGGATCACTTCTTTTGTCCGCTACCTGAATCGGAACAGAGAAAAGCTTCATCCGGTGATCCACGTCGAGAAAGAAGTTGAGGACATTATCATTGATGCGGCATTTCAATATACCGATTCCTATGCTGAATCGATCTATGCTTTTGCCAATACCATCAACACCCATGACGGCGGCACCCATCTAACGGGTTTGAGATCAGCCATCACCCGCACGATCAATAACTATGCCAGGAATAAGAAACTCCTGAAGGATTCGGATCCAAATTTCTCTGGAGAAGATACCCGGGAAGGTTTGACCGCGATCATCAGTGTGAAACACCCCAATCCCCAATTTGAAAGCCAGACCAAAGTCAAGCTGATGAACGCTGAGGTTAAAACCCACGCTCAGCAGGTTGTGGCCGAGGGCATGGAAGCTTTCATGGAAGAGAATCCAGCTGCTGCCAAAGCCATCGTGAATAAATGCCTGACATCAGCCAGAGCCCGGACAGCTGCCAGCAAGGCTCGTGACCTCGTGATCCGCAAATCTGCCCTGGAAAGCATGACCCTGCCGGGAAAATTGGCAGATTGTTCATCCAGGAATCCTGAAGAATCTGAAATTTATATCGTCGAGGGTGATTCGGCGGGTGGATCGGCCAAACAGGGGCGAGACCGCCACTTCCAGGCCATCCTGCCATTACGGGGTAAGATCCTAAATACTGAAAGAGCCCGGTATGAACCAGATCCTTGCCAATAATGAAGTCAAATCCCTGATTTCAGCTCTTGGGGTTGGCATTGGAGAAGGATTTGATATTGAAGGTCTGCGGTACTGGCGAGTGATCATCATGACAGATGCTGATGTCGATGGGGCTCATATCCGGACCCTGTTATTAACTTTCTTCTTCCGCTATATGCAGCCGTTGATCGAAACCGGGCACCTCTACATAGCTCAACCACCGCTTTACCGGCTCAATCACAAGAATAAGAAGATCTACCTCTTTACTGAGAAGGAAAGGGTAGAAACATTCAAGGAACTGGGTTTGTCTCCTGAAAAAGCCAGTCTGCAGCGCTACAAGGGTTTGGGAGAGATGAACCCTGATCAGCTCTGGGAGACCACCATGGATCCCGGAACCAGAACCTTGCTCCAGGTAACCATTGACGATGCAGCGGCTGCTGATCGGACATTTGATATGCTCATGGGATCATCTGTTCCTCCCAGGAAACGATTTATCATCACCCATGCCAATGAAGTCAGGAACCTGGATATCTAGACGAGCGATACATAGATCCATATGTCACTAGAACAAGGACAGCTCCTTCGTGAGAGATATAGGATCATTGAAGTCCTGGGCCACGGCGGCATGGGCTCAATTTTCCGCGCGGTGGATGAAAACCTTGGACTAGAGGTTGCGGTTAAGGAAAACCTGTTCACAATCGAGGACTATGCCCGCCAGTTTCGGCGGGAAGCCACCATTCTCGCCAATCTTCGCCATCCCAATCTTCCCCGGGTTTCAGACCATTTCACCCTTGAGGATCAAGGCCAATACTTGATCATGGATTATATTGAAGGGGAAGATCTCCAGGAACGATTGGAAAGGATCGGAGCCTTTGATGAGGAAGAAGTCGTTTTTATCGGAGCCTCGATCTGCGACGCATTGTCTTATATGCATTCCAGGGACCCGATGGTTTTGCACCGGGATATCAAACCAGCCAATGTCCGGATAACTCCCGGTGGGGGAGTCTACCTGGTAGATTTTGGTTTAGCCAAGGAGATGCACAGCAACCAGACCACCACAACAGGCGCCCGGGCCATGACGATGGGGTTTTCCCCCCCGGAACAGTACGGTGCAGCCCGGACGGATGCCCGCACGGATATATATTCCCTGGGAGCAACCCTGTATACTGCTCTGACAGGATTTACTCCGGAGGACTCCCTGGCTCAAACCATGGACCAGGAAGAGCTCACGCCGGTGAGGGAAAGGAATCCCAAGGTTTCAAAACGGGTCTCGGAAGCCGTTGAACGCGCCCTCCAGGTCCATCCCAATGACCGCTGGCAGATGGCGGCAGAATTTAAGAACGAATTGTTAAAAGCCCAAAGCGGCAGGTTCAATTTTAATTTCAACTTTGACCCGGTTGGCAGGACGGAAGCCAATCAAGCGGAGGATCAACCTCCTGTGATCAGATCATCACGGGGTGTTGAAACCAAAGAATTTACCAAGAAACGGGCCGGGGCAGCTCCCGGGGTGGGGGGTAAGAAGAAAAAATCAGCTCAACCTATCCTCAAGTTCGACCGGGGAGGCTGCCTGGCTCTGATCGCTCTCCTGAGTTTGATCCTGGTCCTGGCTGGAGCAGTATTTTCACTATTAAAACCTGATCTGGCCCAATATCTGTTCCACCTCATATTCTAAATCGCAACGATCGATCTAGTAATTCTCCCTAATCTTTTTCCGGCTTGCCGGTGATAAAAGTCATATTTGGCTTGAATCTATTTGTCTGACAATTGACAGGGGGAAGATTATTTGTTAAACTTGCACTTGTCAGACAAGTAATAATCAAGGATATAAGATGCCTTCCCTTCTTGTCAAGAACGCCCATATTCTGGTAACCATGGATAGTGCTCGCCAGGAGATCAGCAATGGCGGGATGTTTATCAAGGATGGGTTTATCGAACAAGTAGGTAAATCTGATCAGCTTCCGAACCAAGCCGATCAGATTCTTGATTTAAGGGGGCATATTATCCTGCCAGGCCTGATCAACACCCATCATCATTTTTACCAGACATTAACCAGGGCTGTGCCTGAAGCCCAGGATGTGAACCTGTTTAATTGGCTGAAAACGCTTTATCCGATCTGGGCCAGGATGAGACCGGAGGATATCAGGATCTCGACCAAAACAGCCCTGGCTGAGTTGGCCCTCTCCGGCTGCACTACGGCATCTGACCATCTGTACTTATTTCCCAATGGATCCCGGTTGGATGATGAAATTGAATCCGCCCTGGAAATTGGACTGAGATTACAGGCTTCCCGGGGATCCATGAGCCTGGGGGAGAGCAAAGGCGGCCTACCGCCCGACAGTGTGGTGGAAGCTGAAGCTCACATATTGAAGGATTCCCAGAGGTTGATCGAGAAATACCATAACAGCCAACCGGGGGCGATGACCCAATTGGTTTTAGCTCCCTGTTCACCCTTCAGTGTGACCGGTGATCTGATGAGGGAAAGTGCCGCCCTGGCCCGCGCCTATGGAGTACAACTGCATACCCACCTGGCGGAAACGGAAGATGAGGTTGATTTTACAATCCAGCAATTTGGTAAGAGGCCAGTTGCCTATATGGAAGAAGTTGACTGGATCGGGCCTGATGTCTGGTTTGCTCATTCAGTTTACGTCAATGAAGCTGAGATCGGTGTTTATGCCAAGCACAAATGTGGAATCGCTCATTGTCCGAGTTCAAATATGAGATTGGCGTCAGGAGCAGCTCCTATCCTGGATATGCTCGCAGCTGGTGTTGATGTTGGCATAGGTGTGGACGGGTCAGCCAGTAATGACGGATCCCACTTGCTGGCAGAAACCCGCCAGGCCATGCTGCTTGCCCGGTTGAAAGCCGGCATAGATGGCGCTTCCCGCTCAGGCACTGAAGATCTGCCGATCATGACTGCCAGGCAAGCGCTGGAGATGGCCACGCGGGGAGGGGCCGCAGTGCTGGGAAGATCTGACATAGGCTCCCTTGAAGTCGGTAAAGCGGCCGATTTTACGGCGATCAATACCAGCAGGATCGATTACGCTGGCGCCCTGCATGATCCGGTAGCGGCTGCAATATTCTGCGCTCCGGTTAAGGTTGACTTTACAGTGGTGGGCGGGAAGCTTGTTGTCGAGCAAGGTGAACTGACTACTCTGGATTTGCCGAAACATGTGGAACTTCACAATCAGGCCGCATCCAGACTATTAAATGGATAACCACATTGCGGTCACAATGTTAGGAGTTGAATTATGAGCAGAGATCGGATCAGCGATCGCTCCAGGAATCTGGTTGAGGTGGCTATGGGACGCGCCAAAGCCGATCTTGTCATTCAAAATGGTCGCTGGGTTTGTGTGCAATCCGGAGAGATCATACCTGCAACCGAAGTCGCGATCCTGAAAGACAGGATCGCATTTGTGGGAAAAGATGCCAGCCATACGATTGGTGAGCAGACCCGGATCATCAATGCTGAGGGAAAATACCTCGTTCCTGGACTGCTGGATGCTCATATGCATGTAGAGTCCGGCATGGTCACCATCACTGAATTTGTCAGGGCGGTCGCGCCCCATGGGACTACCGGGATGTTCATCGATCCCCATGAGATTGCCAACGTTTTTGGCCTTAAAGGTGTGAAATTAATGGCCCATGAGGCGGAGGACCAGCCCATTCATGTCTGGGTCCAGGTTCCATCCTGTGTGCCGTCAGCTCCCGGACTGGAAACACCCGGAGCATCCATTGGCCCGGAAGATGTTGAAGAAGCCATGGGTTGGGATTCCATTATTGGCCTGGGAGAAATGATGAATTTCCCCGGGGTCTATTTAGGTGATGAAAAAATGCACCTGGAAATGGCTGCAACCCGGGCGGCCGGGAAAGTGATCGGCGGCCATTATGCCTCCCCTGACCTTGGACTGCCCTTCCATGGCTATGTTGCTGGCGGCCCTGAGGATGATCATGAAGGTACCCGAAAGGAAGATGCTATCGCCAGGGTTCGCCAGGGTATGAAAGCCATGCTCAGATATGGCTCCGCCTGGCTGGATGTTGAAACCCAGATCAAGGCCATAACCGAAGATGGTTTGGATTCCCGCAATTTTATCCTTTGTACCGATGACTCTCATTCCGAAACCTTGGTAAACGATGGTCATATGGATCGGGTATTACGCCATGCGATTGGTCTGGGAGTGGATCCGATGATCGCCCTGCAAATGGCCACCATTAATACAGCAGAACATTTTGGGCTGGCCAGGGATCTGGGCCAGATCGCTCCGGGCAGATTTGCTGATATTCTGCTGGTAACCGACCTGGCTGATTTTAAGGCAGATCTGGTGATTGCCAAAGGAAAGACAGTGGCAGAATCCGGGAAAATGCTGGTGGATTTACCTCCTTTTAGTTATCCAGAGTGGGCAACCCGCTCAGTAAATATGAAAGGTCCATTAACAGCAGAGGATTTCCGATTAAAAGTGGATCAACCCCACATCAACCAGAATCCAATTGCCAATGTGATCGGAGTGATCGAAAATCAAGCGCCCACCCAACACCTGAGGATACCAGTTGCTGTGAAGGATGGTGAGATCCAGATCGATGTTGAGAAGGACCTGCTAAAGATCGCCCTGGTAGAACGACACCAGGCCACGGGGGGAGTGGTAGTAGGATTGGTATCCGGGTTTGGTTTCCAGGGAAAATGCGCCATTGGATCCACTGTCGCCCATGATTCCCATCATATGATCGTAGTTGGCACAGATGAAGAGCAGATGGCTTTGGCAGCAAACCGGCTGGCTGAGATCAACGGTGGCCAGGTAGTGATCAAAGACGGTGAAGTGATTGGTGAGGTTGCCCTGCCAATCGCGGGACTGATGTCAAATAAACGAGCTGAGGTAGTAGCAGAAGAAGCTGAAACAGTACTAAAAGGTTTCCAAAGCTGCGGATGTAAAATTGCCAATCCGAATATGCAGCTGAGCTTGCTGGCGCTGGTGGTCATCCCATCCCTGCGCATCTCGGACCTGGGCCTGGTCAATGTCGATACTTTCTCATTTACGCCTGTTCTGGAAGGAAGCGGATCTTGATCAAAGATAATGACGTTTCCAGATCTTTGCATGAACACCTGAGTCAGTTAATCGCTGGCACTGAATCTGGTGAACAGCTGCCATCTGAACCCCGCCTGGCGGAGGATCTGGGTGTTTCCCGGGCATCCTTGAGAGAAGCCATGCGTACATTCGAAACCCGGGGTCTGCTGCAGCGTAAACAGGGCGTGGGCACTTTTGTAATTCATCCAACCCATGTTTTCGACAGCGGTCTTGAAAACTTGATCAGTCTGGAAACTATCGCTGATCAGATCGGCCTGGTCGTATCCATGGGTGAACTCCAGGTTTGCCGAAAGATTGTGGATCATATACTCTCCAAGCAGCTTGGCTTACCAGTAAATGAGGAAATCCTGCATGTGTCGAGGGTGATCCTGGCAGAAAATAAACCAGTCGCATTCCTGGAAGACAATCTACCAATTGATGTGATCAGTGAAGATGAAGTCACAAACCACTTTACAGGCTCAGTGTTGGATCTGTTGATCCGCCGGCATGATGTACCGCTGGCAAGTTCAAAATGTGATATCAGTGCGACTGGCGCTTCATTGGATATTGCCGAGGCGTTAGAAATTCAACCGAATGATCCCCTGCTGGTTTTTTCATCCTTGTTGTTCTCTACCCGGGGAAGGATCATTGATTCTTCCTTCAGCTACTTTATACCCGGGTATTTCCATTTTCACATAGTGCGCCGGGTGGGTGATCCATTATCCAGTCCGGCTCTGGGAGGGTTTACGAAAAAACAAAAATAACAGGATTTTAACCACTACAAATACTAAATGATCATTTTACAAAAGGAGAATTATCATGCGAAGCTTTGTTGGACGCGACATCTTATCCTTAAGGGATATTGAACGGCACGAATTTGAACGGATCTTTGAAGTAGCAAAAAAACTGGCACCGATCGCTGAAAATCGCAAAAATGTGGATCTGTTGAAAGAAAAAACCCTTGTGACTGCTTTTTACCAGCCATCCACCCGCACCCGCCTGGCTCACGAAGCAGCCATGTTGCGATTGGGCGGCAAAGTGACAGGATTTTCAGATGCAAAGAATACCCGGGCGGGAGACTTTTATATGGAGTCCATTAAGGACACCTTTAAGATGCTCGAAAATTATGGAGATGTGATTGTTGTCCGCCATTTCCAGAAAGGCGCACCACATGAAGCAGCCAAATGGGTCAGTGTTCCGATCATCAATGGTGGTGACGGCTGGGGAGAACATCCTACCCAGATCCTGACTGACCTGTATACGATCTTGACCGAAAAAGGCCGTCTCGATGGTCTGAAATGGGTTGCGGTTGGCGATATGCGGATGCGCACCATGCACTCCCTGGGACATGCGTTGACCCAGTTCGACTGCCCGATAACATTTGTTGGTCCAAAAGATATGCAGCTTCCTGACGAATATCGGGAAGATTTTAAACGCAACAGTCTTAATTTCAAAGAAACCGATGACGTGAGGGAAGTTATTGCTGACGCAGATGTGATCCTGGTTGAACCTGTTGTGCAGCCTGATTACACTAAATCCCGCGATGAGCGTGACGGTGATGTTGCCCTGACGCCTCCCCAATTCCAGATCACCAAGGAACTGCTCCAATCCAAGGCTAAATCTGATGCAGTCCTGCTTCACTCCTTACCACGCATGGACGATATTCCTCCGGATGTGGATCAGACTCGCTGGGCTCGCTATTGGAAAGAAGGTTTTAACGGTGTTGTGATGCGCATGGCTCTGCTGGCCCTGGTTCTGGGCGCAGAGGAGTAAAAACAAAGCAGGTTGATCAAATCCCGGCAGCACGACCTGCTCGCCGGGATTTGTTAGAAAGTTCAGACCCGGTTGACTGGTCTGATAAAAGGAGCAAACAATGATATCTGATTTACGAGGACGAGATTTAATCGGTGACCTGGACTTCACCAAAGAGGAAGTCGAAACTGTTCTTGAAGTTGCCTGGGATCTGAAGAAAAAACGGGCTTTGGGAGAGAGACACGCCCTGTTATTGGACAAGACCCTCTCCATGCTGTTCTTCTTCTCCAGCACCCGCACCAGGGCTTCATTTGAGTCCGGAATGGCACAATTGGGCGGACATGCCGCCTTCATGGAGAGCCGCACAACCCAGGTTTCCCACGGGGATACCGAAAAAGAACTGGGAGAGATCCTGGGCCGCTATTTTGATGGTATCGCCATTCGCCACGTGGAGTGGGGAGTTGGCAACAAATATATCAATAATGTAGCCTCTGCTTCCCGGACACCGGTTCTGAATATGCAGTGTGAGGTGTACCACCCGCACCAGTGTCTGGCGGATATAATGACCATTTTTGAGAAAAAAGGTCCCAATCTGAGCGGAAAGAAGATGGTAGTGTCATGGGCCTATGCTTCATCTTATCTCAAGCCCATTTCAGTTCCCCAATCCCTGATCCTCCAGATGCCCCGCTTTGGCCTGGATGTCACCCTGGCGCACCCGCCAGAATTCAAACTGATGCCCGAGATCATGGAACAGGCTCGAGAACAAGCCAAGATCTATGGCGGAAAATTCGAGGTTGTAGATGATATGAAAGAAGGCTTTAAAAATGCTGATATCGTTTACGCCAAATCCTGGGGCCCCTTATTGACCACTACGGATCCCGAAGAAGGCAAAAAGATCCAGGATAAATATGTAGATTGGATCACTGATTCCAAAAAAATGGCCCTGGCCAACAAAGATGCGATCTATATGCATCCGCTGCCAGCAGACCGGGATGTAGAAGTGACCAGCGAAGTGATGGATGGTCCGCAGTCCGTGGTATTTGATCAGGCTGAAAATCGTATGCATGCCCAGAAAGCAGTCATGGCTTTGACCATGCGCTAGGAGATGAGAATGGCAAAAGAGAAAAAAGTTGCTGTTGTGGCGATAGGTGGGAATTCTCTCATTAAATCCAAACAACACCAGACCGTTGAAGATCAGTACAAAGCCGCCCAGGAGACAGCTTTTCACCTGGTCGATATGATCGAGGCCGGTTGGGATATTGCTGTAGGACACGGAAACGGCCCCCAGGTTGGTTTTATCCTGCGCAGGTCGGAGATCGCTGCCAAAGTGGAAGGCATGCACGAACTTCCACTAGATGTTTGCGGCGCTGATAGTCAGGGAGCAATCGGATATTCTCTGCAGCAGAATATTCAAAACGAATTAAAGAAAAGAGGCATCAATAAGCCTGCTGTGACTGTGATAACCCAGGTGAGGGTCGATCCCAATGACCCGGCTTTCCAGGCACCTGCCAAACCGATCGGCACCTTTATGGATGAATCCGAAGCCACCAAAAGAAAAGCAGATCTAGGTTGGGATGTAGTAGAAGATGCAGGCCGGGGTTATAGGCGTGTTGTTGCATCTCCCCTACCAGTCGAGATCATGGAGCTGGATGCTATCCAAGCCTTAATCGCCAGCGGAGCGGTCACGATCACTGTCGGTGGGGGAGGGATTCCCGTGATCCAAACCGACGCTGGCGTGGTTGGCACTGCCGCTGTGATCGACAAGGATTTCGCTTCGGCATTTCTGGCCAATAAGATCGAGGCAGATATGCTGCTGATCTCAACCGCCGTTGAAAAAGTCTCTTTGAATTTTGGCAAACCGGATCAAATTGACGTCGACCAGATGACTGTGACTGAAGCAAAGAAATACCTCGCTGAAGGTGTGCACTTTGCCAAGGGTTCCATGGAACCCAAGATCCGCGCGATCGTCGGTTTCCTGGAGCAGGGTGGCAAGGAAGCCCTGATCACCAATCCGGAAAATATCGGTCGGGCTTTGAGAGGTGAAACCGGAACTCGGATCATACCCGGGTGATATTGCTCGTGGTTATTGCTGAGGATTAGAACATTCCGATGAAGATTTTCGAACGATAAACAATCTTCAAGTATACTAATGGTATTCAGGCACCAGATAGTCTTATTAAGGAGGTGTTACTCAATCTAAAAGCAGAAAAATTGCATTGATCAACCAATATTTACGAGGAGAAAAAATGAGAAAGAAAAGTCTTTGGTTAGTGATAAGCCTGATGCTGATCGCAGCATTTGTCTTCACTGCCTGCCAACCGGCTCCTGCCGAAGAAATGCCAAAGGATGAAGAGGTAATGGTAGAAGAAAGCCAGGAAGAAGAAAGTCGCCGAAGGCGGCCTGCAGATACCTGACATTGAAGAAGGTAAGTTCAATGTTGCCATTGTAATGCTCAGCAACCATGATGATGGCGGCTGGTCACAGGCTCAATGGGAAGGTATTAATTACCTGGCAGAGAATCTGGAAGGCGTTCACACAACCTACCTGGAACTGGTAGCTGAAGGCGCTGACTCCGAGCAGGTCTTCCGGGCTCTGGCCCGCAAGGGATTCGACCTGATCTTTGGTGGATCCTTTGGATATATGGATTCCATGGAAGTCGTTGCCGGGGAATTTCCCGAGATCGGTTTTGTCCACATCTCTGGATACAAATTCAATGGCACAAACTTCGGCAATATGTTTGGCGAGATGGAAGTCATGAAGTATGTGGCTGGCATGATCGCAGGATCCCGCGCCAAGGCTGATGGAGCTACCCGGGTAGGCGGCATGGCCACTTTCCCGATCCCTGAGGAACTTCGCTTGTTTAATGCTTATGCCCTCGGTGTCCAGGAAACCTGCCCGGATTGTGATGTAGACATCCGCTGGATCTTCACCTGGCACGATCCTATCATCGAACGCGAAGGCGCAGATTCACTTTTTGATGCTGGCTCCCACGTTGTGATGACCGGCGCAGACACCCCAGCTTCCGCTCTGGCAGCTGCCGACCGGGAAGGCGTTTATGGAATCACTTATGACTGGGTTGGCTCCTGCACCATTGATGAGTGCCTGACCGCTCCTTACTGGGTCTGGGGACCTGTGTTTGTGGAAATCACCGAACAGGTTATGGCTGGAACCTATCCCTTTATGGCTGATTACTTTGACGCCTCCACTGGCGGCGTTGGCCTGTACGGTTTCATGGAAGGACAGGAAATGCAGCCTGGTGTTGCCAGCTTGCCTGCTGAAGATCTCGAGAAGATCCAGGCAGTGATGGATGCTGTTGCAGCGGGTGAATTTGACCGCTTTGATGTCTTCGCTGGTCCGATCGTTGATATCGATGGCAACGTGATTGTTCCGGATGGCGAATACATGACCCAGGCAGATATTGACCAGTTTTTGCCCGGCGCTCCTGGTTTTGAGGCCACCTATGGTATGTACTGGTGGAACCAGAATATCGCCGCTGACCTGCCTGATCTTTAGGACTTAACTGATTTGGGTGACCAGGTTTTCCTGGTCACCCAAATTACTTACTGCAATTATTCCTTTTTTTTTCGAAGCTCCATTAATCGCATTCCAAGTGGTGGATTATGAATACTGAGAAGAATGGCTCGGACCTTGTGGTCCAGATGAGGTCCATAACCAAAAAATTCCCTGGAGTGATCGCCAATGACCGGGTTGACTTTGATCTTCGCAGGGGAGAAGTGCATTCCCTATTGGGTGAAAATGGGGCCGGAAAGAGCACCTTGATGAATGTCCTGGCCGGGCTTTACCGAGCTGAAAGCGGTGAGATCTACGTCCATGGAAAACAGGCTAATTTTGGATCTCCGCGGGAAGCCATCGAGGCAGGAATCGGCATGGTCCATCAGCACTTTATGCTGGTGCCTTCTCAATCAGTCACTGAAAATATCCTGCTTGGATTAAATGAACCCCGTTTCAGGATGCGTTTGACAGAATACAATCAAAAGATCTCGGAGATAGCCGAACAATATGGCCTGCATGTCGACCCAGGAGCCAAGGTCTGGCAGTTATCAGTCGGGGAACAACAGCGGGTCGAGATCCTGAAAATGCTCTACAGGGGAGCCAATGTATCTGATCATGGATGAGCCCACCGCTGTGCTGGCTCCCAGCGAGATCGCTGAATTATTTAATACTTTACGGACGATGACCGACCAGGGTAAGTCAATTGTCTTTATCAGCCACAAACTCCAGGAAGTCATGGAAATCTCAGACCGGGTGACTGTGCTTCAAAAAGGCAAGGTGACCTCCAGCGGCCTGCATACTCGTGATGTTTCCAGAGCGGAATTGGCTCAATTAATGGTTGGTCGAGAAGTAATTTTCCGGATCGAGAAAAATGCGGTTAAGGCTGGTGAGGTTGTGCTGAAGGTCAGAGAATCTGAAAGCCTTTAATGATAAAGGCATCCAGTCACTAAATGGAGTCAGCCTTAATGTTCGCGAAGGTGAAATAGTCGGATTGGCAGGGGTAGCTGGAAACGGCCAGAATGAATTGGCTGAAACGATGGCTGGCTTGCGCGAAGTGACTGCAGGCAGTGTAGTTAGTGAATGGAAAGGATGTCACCAACAAACCTGTCAAATTAGGCATCAGACACGGGATCTCCTTGATCCCTGCTGATCGAACCCATGTTGGCACTGCTCCGAACTTAAGTGTGACCGATAATGTGATCATGAAGAATTATGACCGGACACCTATTTCCAGGGGTTGGAGGGTGATCTCCTCTGAAGCCAATAACTATGCTTCGGTATTAAAAGAAGCCTACGATATCATTGTCCCTTCGATTGATACTTCGGTCAGGCTGCTTTCCGGGGGAAACCTGCAAAAGGTGATCCTGGCCCGAGAGATTTCCAGCGAACCGAAATTTATGATCGCTGTGCAGCCCACCCGGGGCCTGGATGTCGGGGCCATTGAGGGAGTCCAGAAATTGCTCCTCAATCAGAGGGAATCTGGCGCAGGAATTTTATTGATCTCAGAGGAACTGGAAGAATTATTGACCTTAAGCGACCGGATCTATGTCATCTACGAAGGTGAGATCATGGGCGAGGTCAGTGATGGTGATATTAACAAGATCGGACAGATGATGACAGGTACTCCGCTGGAGCAAATTGAAGCAGAAGGAGTTAATTGATATGGCTGATAGCACCACAAATAAATCTGCTTCCCGTTGGAGAATACCATTTCGGATCAAGATAGAAAATCGGGTTGATAATCCACCCCGCTGGCTTACCCCGGTGCTCTCAATTTTTGCAGTGATTTTCGCCTTGTTGATCGGCGCGCTGGTGATCTGGATTGGCGGAGGAAAGCCCTGGGCAGTTTATTCTCACATCGCCAAATATTCGTTTGGCAGTGTTGGTGTTCTGTCAGATACGATGGTAAAGGCAATACCTCTTATGCTGGTTGGCCTGGCCTGTTCAATCGCCTTCCGGATGAAATTGTGGAATATCGGTGCTGAAGGGCAGTTTTTCCTGGGAGCTTTTGGCGCCAGCATGGTCGTTTTACTTCCGATCCTTCCCATGGAGGCACCCAAGTGGCAGTTTATTTTGATGACTGCCCTTTTTGGAATGATATTTGGAGCCGCCTGGGGTTTTATTCCGGGTTTCTTGAAGGCTCGCTATAATGTCAATGAGATCATCTCAACCTTGATGATGAACTACATCGCTATCGAGTGGAATAACTATTTCATCTACGGGGTCTGGTCGGAAAGCGGATTCCAGATGTCGCGCATGTTCCAGCGTAATTCCTGGCTGCCACGCTTATCAGACCTCGCCGATCGCTGGTCATTTTTCGGGGGATTAACGGCCCATATGGGTTTGGTATTTGCGATCATTGCTGCGGTCATATTGTGGATCGTATTAAATAAGAGCCGCTGGGGTTATGAGATCAGGCTGATCGGTGACAACCCCCGGGCTGCAGAATATGCAGGAATCTCCATCAAAAAGAATATCGTTTTAGTGATGATGGTCTCTGGCGCGCTGGCAGGATTGGCTGGAACTTCTGAGATCATGGGTGTTGTCCACCGCCTCCAGGGTGCGATCTCTCCTGGATACGGGTATACCGGAATCATTATTGCCTGGTTAGCGAAACTAAATCCGTTGGCTGTGATCCTGGCATCGATCTTGTTTGGTGCGTTGATCCTGGCCGGTCGGGAGGTTCAGCCGGCAGGTATCCCAACTCTAATTCAAGGTTTGATCATGGTTTCATTGATCGCGAGTGATTTCTTCTATCGGAACCGCGTCAGGATCACCCGCCAGGTGGAGGGTTAAATATGGATTTCATAATCATTTTGGCATCCGGTGTTGCAACCGGAACCGTACTGTTATACGCGACAGTGGGTGAAATATTCTCTGAACGATCCGGTATCCTGAATCTTGGTGTAGAAGGTATGATGCTGATCGGAGCCATGTCTGCCTATAAAACCGCGGCAGCGACTGGCAATGCCTGGATCGGCCTGCTGGTTGCCATGCTGGCAGCTGGTTTGATCAGCCAGATCCACGCCTTCATAACCATTACCCTGCAAGCGGACCAGGTGATCAGTGGATTAGCGCTGAATTTCCTGGCGACCGGGATCAGCCTGGTGCTTGGTGAAGGTCTGACCAGCTTAAGAGATGTCGTTCCCCAGCTGCCCAAGTATTCGATCCCCGGATTGGCCCAGATTCCCTGGGCTGGGAGGAATTTTTTTTGATAACCACAGCATCATGGTCTATATCGGTTACCTGTTCATACCTCTGACCTGGTATTTGATCAATCGCACCCGGCCCGGTCTGCATCTGCGAGCTGTGGGCGAATATCCTGCAGCCGCTGATACTCTGGGCATTCGGGTCTACCTGCTGCGATATCTCTATGTATTTGCAGGTGGTCTGCTGGCCGGCCTGGCCGGAGCTACTATCAGCCTCTCGATTTCCCCCGGATGGTTTGGTGGATTAACGACTGCGGGTCAGGGCTGGATTGCGGTCGGCCTGGTGATCTTTGCCCAATGGAATCCAGTCAGAGCTGCCTTTGGTGGATTTACATTTGGCGCTCTCAGGCGCCTGGTGCTGGATCTTCAGGGGCCGGCAATGATCCTGGGACTTTCCAATCCATTTCACTACAATGTCCATTATGGTTTCTTCCTGAAAATGATCCCCTATATTTTCACAGTAGTCTTCTTGGTGATCGGCAGCCGGGAAGCTAACCGAAAACGGATTGGAACACCTGCCGCCTTGGGTCTGCCCTACATCCGCGGCCAGCGCGGTTTGTGATCATGATCAGCTTATCTGAAAGAAAGGACTTGATCAGGGCTGCCCTTGGTCAAACAGCGCTGGACCTGCGAATAGACAACGTCCAGGTAGTGAATGTCTATACCGGGAGAATTGAACCTGGCAGCCTGGGGATCAAAGCTGGCAGGATCGTGACTCCCTATGCTGATGAATATCAATCCCTGGAAGTAATTGACGGGAATGGCTGCTTTGCCCTGCCCGGGTTCATAGACACCCATGTTCACCTGGATTCGACCCTGGTTGTGCCGGAAAACCTTTCCCAATTATTGCTTCCCCGGGGTACGACGGTGATGCTCTCCGATCCGATGGAGATCGCCAATGTCGCTGGTCTTCCAGGTTTTAAAGCCCTTTTGAATTCCATCGATAAACTCGATTATCACATCTTCCTGGAAGCCTCCTCCCGCGTTCCAACAGCACCAGGATTGGAAACCACTGGTGGTGAATTGGATCTGGCAGATGTCAGAGAAATCCTCACCTGGCCAGAAACCGTCAGTTTGGGTGAATTGGACCCCTCCAAAGTTCTTGAAATGCGAGATGATTACCTGTTGAAGATCGAGGCAGCCCAGAAACTGGGCAAGATCTGCAACGGCCATGCGGTCGGAAGGGTCGGCAAAGAACTTGTTGCCTATGCTTGCGGCGGATTAGCTGACGATCATGAATGTGTGGATTATCAGGAAGCACTGACCCGGCTCCGGCTGGGAATGGCTGTCCTGGTTCGGGAGGGCAGCACAGAAAGGAACCTGGACCTGATCCTCGAAGGTGTGGTCCGGGAAGGAACTTATTCCCAGCATTTGATGTTCTGCACAGATGACAAACACCCCGACGAGATCCTTGAGGAAGGCCATATTGATTTTATGGTCAACAGGGCTGTTGAACTCGGTTTAAGTCCGATCCAGGCAATTCAAATGGCAACCATCAATGCAGCCAAACACTTCCGCATCGAACACCTGGTTGGCTCACTTTCCCCTGGACGCTGGGCTGATATTTTGCTGGTAAAGGATCTCTTGAATGTGACACCTGAGGAGGTATTCTTCAAAGGAAAGAAGGTGGTTGAGTCCGGGAGATATATCGGGTCTCCCCCCAAACCAGAGTACCCCGCCTGGCTGTATAAAACGGTCCATCTGAAAACCGGGAAAAAGGCTGAAGATTTCCAGCTCAAATCCGATCAAGATCAAGCCCGGGTCTGGGTTATCGATCTCTTTCCCGAACAGATCATTAACACCCGAACTGAGGCCATGCTGCCTGTTCAAAACGGGGCTGTTCAAGCAGATCCCGAACAGGATATCCTCAAACTGGCAGTCGTTGAGCGCCATGGCAAAAACGGGAACATCGGGGTGAGTTTTGTGAAAGGATTTGGTCTCAAAAATGCTGCCCTGGCTTCAAGTATTGCACACGACCACCACAATATCATCGTGGCTGGTACCAATGATCGGGATATGGCGCTTTGCGCTGAAACCC
Organism: uncultured Chloroflexia bacterium; assembly: GCA_963716695.1. GTDB lineage: Bacteria > Chloroflexota > Anaerolineae > Anaerolineales > UBA11858 > B10-G9. Next base: position 78,048 of record CAVQTT010000001.1, on the reverse strand, counting down.
TGGAAGAGATCCAGGGTGGATTTGTGATCGCCGCCGATGGTAAAGTGCTTGGAACTCTACCCTTACCGATCGGTGGATTATTGAGTGATGAACCTGTCGAGGATATCATCGCTGGTTTGGAAGACATCAATCGCATCTATTATGAGCTGGGAGGTTCCCTTCCTGCTCCATTTATGACACTTTCATTTATTGGCTTGCCAACTGTACCCGACCTGGGATTATCCGATTTGGGATTGATCGATGTGATGGAACATAAATTGATAAGTTCCTTTGTGGAGTCCTGAGAGTAGATCTTATGCAGGATATCGGTTTTTACCGTCCTCAGACGGTATCAGAATTAAAGGAATATCTCAATCGTCCTGGAGCCAGGATGCTGGCAGGTGGTACGGATATTATTCCGAAGATGCGCCAGGGGAATTTTCCGGTCTCCCTCCTGGTTGATTCGAGCGGAATAAAATCGCTGCAATTCATCGATGACCAAGGTGAGGAAATTATTCTGGGCGCATTAACTACCCACCAGGAAATTGCTGGATCAGCCTTGATCCGAAATGTCAATCCTGCCCTGGCCGCGGCAGCGGAGAGCATAGGCTGTGTGCAAACCCGCAACCGGGGCACTCTGGGTGGAAATATTGCCAACGCCTCACCAGCTGCAGACACCATTCCTCCCTTACTTGTTTTTGAGGCTTCCTTGAACCTGCAATGCCAAACTGGCGCAAGGAGTATTTCACTGGAGGATTTTTTGCTCGGCCCTGGAGATACTGCGCTTCAGGCCGGTGAATTTATCCACAGTGTGACTTTTTCTCCGTTAAATGGGAGATGGGGCTGCAGTTTCCAAAAATTGGGGAAAAGAAAAGGCATGGCTGTATCTGTTGTGAATGGGGCGGCTGGCTCTCGAACTGGATCGATCTGGAAAGATCGCAGATATCAGACTTGCTGTTGGTGCGGTTGCTCCAAAAGTGATCCGCTGCCGAAAAGTCGAAGACCACCTGCTTGGTAAGGCACCCTCTCCCATAATATACAAACAGGTTGTAAAGCTCACCCAGGACGAAATTAGCCCCATCACTGATATTCGATCCAACAAAAGCTACCGCCAGCATGCGGCTGGAATTCTATTAAGCCGGGTGTTCGAGGAAGCTGTTGATCTGGCCAGGGGGAAAGATTGATGAAGAAAATTGAGATCAATTTTATGCTAAACGGCCAGAACATAGGTCTGAATGCAGATCCCACCCGGACCCTGCTGGACGTTCTGCGAACTGATCTGGGTTTAACGGGAGCAAAGGATGCCTGTGGTGGGGAAGGTGAGTGCGGTGCCTGCACTGTGCTCCTGGAAGGTAAAGCAGTCAACTCCTGCCTGGTATTTATAGGTCAGGTTCAGGATGGTTCCGTGATCACAATCGAAGGTTTGAACCCGGCCGAAGGCTACCACCCGATCCAGGAAGCTTTTGTGGAAGCAGGCGCGGTCCAGTGCGGCTACTGCACTCCAGGTGCTGTGATTGCCGTAAAAGCCTTGCTGGACAGCTTCGCCCGGCCTTCCGACCAGGAGATCCGGAATGGTTTAGCTGGAAATCTATGCCGCTGCACAGGATATAACAAAATGGTCGATGCTGTTCAGCTGGTGATGGATGGGGGATCAGATGGTTGAGCAATTCAGCAGCGTGGGAATCGATAAAATTCGTAAAGATGGCTGGGATAAAGCTGCCGGGAAAGCCCTCTATACGGGGGATATAACGGTAAAAAATCTCAGTATCGGCCATCTGGTTCGATCTCCTCATCATCACGCCCGGATAATGGAGATAGATACCAGGGCAGCAAAGGCTTCCCCGGGAGTTCAGGCTGTGTTAACTTCTGCCGATATCCCTGGTGCAAAGCTGTTCGGAGCACTGGTACCAGACCAACCCTCCCTGGCAGTGGATATTGTCCGGCACCTGGGAGAACCAGTTGCCCTGGTCATCGCAGAATCCCCAAATGCTGCCCGCGAGGCGGCAGAAAAAGTTATCGTGAACTATCAACCTCTTCAGCCGATTTTTGATCCTGTTGAGGCATTAAAATCCACCGCTCCCCGGCTTCACCCGGATGGAAATTTGCTTTCAGAACTTCATGTGGGCTGCGGTGATATTGGTGTTGGATTTGAAGAAGCTGATCTGATCCTGGAAGAAACCTTCCATCTTCCCCGGATCTCCCCGGGATATATGGAGCCGGAGACCTCACTGGCTATTTGGGAAAGTGATCACAGCCTGACAGTATGGGTCAGCTCCCAGCATCCATTTACCGACCAGTCCCTGATCGCTGCAGCAGTGAATATGCCAGTTGAAAAGATCAGAGTAAAAAGCGCCGTTATCGGCGGGGCTTTTGGCGGAAAGGAAGATTCCAGTTTGGCTATTCTGGCTGCCCTGGGAGCTTGGGCTATCAAGGGAAAAATAAAGATTGTAAATTCACGCAGGGAATCATTCCTGGCTCACCCCAAACGGCACCCGGCCCAGATCCGCTATAAGATAGGTGCTGCCCAGAATGGCACGATCACAGCCCTGGAAGCTGAAGTCTTCATGGATACCGGAGCCTATGCTTCCTATGGGCCTGCAGTTGCGATGATCCTGACCGAAACTTTAACCGGATCCTACCGGATACCGCATGTCAAACTGGATACTTATGTAGTTTATACGAATTCGCCGATCTCCGGCGCGATGAGGGGATTTGGCAGTCCGCAAGCGCATTTTGCAGTCGAAAGCGCCCTGGATATGCTGGCTGAGAAATTGGATCTGGACCCCCTCAGTTTGAGAGAGCGCAACATATTAAAGCCTGGTGACAGGACATTTACAGGCGTGGTCATGAATAACACGGCTGAGTCACTGCCGATCTGCCTTGAGCAGGTTGAACGTCTGCTCGAGCAATACCGGAATGTCCAGGAAACTCCCGGAAGAAGAGCCGGCGTGGGTTTTGCCCTGGCAGCTCAATCCATGGGCCTGGGTGCCCAGGTCCCAGACGATTCCAGCCACCGCCTGGAATGGGCGCTTGATGGCAGGGTGTTGATCCATCTGGGTTCTCCTGACCTGGGTCAGGGTCTGGCTATGGCTGCAGAACAATTCACCGCTGAAGCGCTGGGTATACCCTACCATCAAGTAGAATCCCTTCCCCTGGACACTCTCAAAACCCCCAATGGAAACGTCACCTGCGCCTCGCGGATGACCTATATGGTAGGTAATGCCTTATTGGATGCCTCTAAAATATTGATTAATGAGCTATTGGACCAGGCCAGCCGACTGCTGGAGGTGGATCAAAACCAGCTCACCTACCAGGCGGGCAAGGTGATCAAGGCAGATGGATCAGCTGTGCCAGTGGTTGAATTCCTGGCTCGGTTGGCTGAAGAGTCGATCACGCTCACTGCTGAGAGCACTTTCAGCTTTCCGTACCCGGAAGATACGACGCCCAATCATCTGCCGATTGGCATGCCCCATGTTCTCTATTGTTTTGGCGCTCAGGTTGTCCGGGTGGAAGTTGACCCTGAATTGGGAACTGTCGAAGTGACCCATTTAAGTGCCATCCATGATGTGGGAAAGATCATCAGTCGACCTGGTGTGGAAGGCCAAATTGAAGGCGGCGTTGCCACAGGGTTGGGTTATGCCCTGTCTGAAACCATGCTCCGCAAGGGGCCGGCTTGGGTGGATAGTTTTACTGAGTACTTAATGCCCACAGCGGTTGATCTGCCGCCCGAATATCAGAATATCATCCTGGAAATAGCGGAGTCCAGCGGCCCTTATGGCGCAAAAGGCATTGGTGAGATCCCTCTTGTGCCGACAGCGCCAGCAGTGGCCAATGCAGTCTACGATGCAGTAAAGGTCAGAGTCACCAATTTGCCAATTACTCCGGAAAGGATCCTTGGATTAGAGTAAGAGGGATTTTTACGCAGAGTCTTTCCTAAAAAAGGTGTTGGAAATGAGCAAATCAAATCAGGAAAAATGGTACGAAAAGTTTATTGATATTTCGCTTCCGATCTTGGCGACTATCGCGGCCCTGCTGGTCGGCGCAGTGATGCTCCTGCTGTTGAAAGTAAACCCGATCGAAGCCTACCAGGCCATGTGGGAAGGGGCCTTCGGAAGTCAGAATGCAGTTGCCGAAACCCTTGTGAAAGCAACACCCCTGCTATTGGTCGGGCTGGGCATCTGTATCTCCTTCAAGGGAGATGTTATTAATATCGGTGGTGAAGGCCAGATGATCGTGGGCGCTCTTCTTGGAACTCTGGTGGGACTGACATTCGTGGACCTGCCAGGTTGGATGCTGATTCCAATTGCCCTGCTGGCAGGTTTTATCGGGGGAGCTGTTTGGGGGGGAATTCCGGGTATTCTGAAAGCTTATTTTAACGTCAATGAAATTCTCAGCACCGTGATGATGAATGCCATCGCAGTCCAGTTGATGAACCTGCTGCTGCGGGGTCCGATGATCGATCCTGCCCAGGCCAAACTGGCATCCAAGATCCCTCAGACAGCCCGCTTGTTAGATGCCTTCCAGCTTCCCCGGTGGATTCCAACCCGGCTCCACCTCGGGGCTCTGATCGCTGTTGCCCTGGCTGTACTTGTTTATATCCTGCTCTGGAGGACTTCCTGGGGCTACCGCATCCGGGCAGTGGGTCAAAATCCAGATGCCTCTCGTTATGCGGGCATAAAGGTCAAACGATATATAGTACTGGCGCTGGTACTCAGCGGCGCATTTGCTGGATTGGCGGGTGTGATGCAGGTCTATGGTGTAAATTACCGCATGATCACAGATGGGTCTGCGTCAGGGTTCACTGGAAGTGCAGGATTTAATGGGATCGTCGCCGCTTTATTCGGGCAGCTCCACCCTCTGGGTACCATTCCAGCATCGATCCTGTTTGGAGCGTTGTTGGTGGGGGCGAATAAAATGCAGCGGGTAGTGCAGGTTCCTTCGGCATTAATAACCGCGCTAAATGGCCTGGTGGTTGTTTTTGTGGTCAGCAGTGAGATCTGGCGCCGGAGACGGCAGAAACGCCGTCTGGCAGAGGCAGCTTTTGAGGGTGAAGACACCTCGGGCAGGGAACCACCGCCAACCGACCCGGGAAATCATGAGGAGGTGCCATTATGATCTCAGAACTCTTTTCAATGACTGTTTTGGTCGGAATTTTGGCCTCTGGCATTCGACTGGCGACTCCTTATCTTTATGCCGCGATCGGGGAAACCTTCGGTCAGCGCAGCGGGGTATTGAATCTGGGGGTTGAAGGCCAGATGTTATTGGGTGCGTTTGCAGCTTTTTATGTCGCTTTGACAACTGGAAATCTCTGGCTGGGTGTCCTGGCCGCGATGGTCGTGGGTGCCCTGATGGGTCTGGCAATGTCTTTTGTGACCATCAATCTCCAGGCAGAGCAGGGAATCAGCGGGATAGGATTTTACCTGTTTGGCTTAGGTTTAAGCGACCTGTTATTCCAGAAAATGCTTGGAACTGTGGAAACTGTCAAAGGATTTCCAAAACTCCAAATACCATTCTTAAGTGATATTCCGGTGGTGGGTGAGATCTTTTTCCGGCAAAACGTGCTGGTTTATATTGCATTTGCCCTGGTGCCTCTTGCCTGGTTCATCTTGAATAAAACTACCCTGGGTCTAAAGATCAGGTCGGTTGGCGAGAATCCTGAAGCAGCCGATTCCCTGGGTGTGAGCGTAGCCAGGATCCGATATTTTACGATCATCCTGGGCGGTACGCTCTCCGGGATTGCTGGAGCCTCACTGTCCATCGCTCTCTTAAATGTATTCCAGCAAAATATGACCAGCGGATTGGGTTTTATTGCTGTAGCCCTGGTTTATTTTGGAGCCTGGCGTCCCTGGGGTGTGCTGGGCGGAGCCCTGCTCTTCAGCTTGGTGAACTCCCTCCAACTCTGGGTCCAGGTACTGGGTATTCCTATTCCCTCGGATATCGCGGTAATGATGCCCTACATTCTGACCATCTTTGTATTGGTGATAACTGTATCAAGAGTTCGACCCCCCTCAGCTTTAACTAAAGTCTTCGAAAGGGAAGGCTAGATCTATTTAGGAGGTGATAACGGAAAAATCAATGTGAAAAGTGTTCTACAAATCATTCACAAATTTCAAGAGGAGTAGATAATGAAGAAATTCAGATTTATTGTTTCAGTTCTGCTGCTGCTGTCTGTCCTTCTGGCTGCCTGCCAGGGACAGGGTGCAGCCCCGGCAGGGGAAGAGCCCGGCCAGGAAGTAATGGAAGAAAAAACCGGACCTTTCCGGGTAGCAGTTGTGATGCCCAGCTCGATCAATGACCTGGCCTTCAGCCAGAGCATGTATGATGCCCTGGTAATGATCCAGGTAGAAATGGGCGGTGAAGATGGCATGCAGTTTGATTATTCCGACGGCATGTTTGTGGTTGATGACGCTGCGGCGGCCATCCGAGACTATGCCTCCCAGGGATATGACCTGGTGATCGCTCATGGCTCGCAGTACGGCAGCTCGTTGCAGGAGATCGCTCCTGACTTCCCGGAGACCAGTTTTGCCTGGGGAACCACGGCAGAAACCTTCGGCATTGCCAATATCTTTGCTTATGAAGCAGCCTCCCAGCAGGGTGGTTATGTCAACGGCGTGATCGCTGCCAGCCTCTCAAACAGCGGCATTTTGGGTGTGGTTGGTCCGATCGAAGTTGGCGACGCCAAACTGTATGTGGACGGCTTTGTGGCTGGCGCAGTGGCCACGGACCCCGGGATCCAGGTGAATGTGAACTATATCGGGTCCTTCTCGGATGTTGCCCTGGCGGCGGAAGCTGCCAATACCCACGTAGCTGCTGGAGCGGATGGCCTGACCGGAACCGCCCAGATGGTAGTGGGTGCGATCGGCGTAGCGGAAGAGAGTGGTGGCATGTGGTTCGGCACCCAGGCTTCCCAGACCGAGTTGGCCCCGGCCAATGTGGTTGCCAACCAGGTTTACCGCTGGGATGTTGTCCTGAATGAGATCATCGACTTGATCCATGGCGGCACCCTGGGAGGACAATCCTTCGTGATCGACCTCGCCAATGGCGGTGAAGTGATCGAATTTAATGAAGACTATGACCTGCCCGCAGATGTAAAAGCCCTGGCAGAAGCTACAATTGCCGGGATCATCGATGGATCGATTGATACTGGAATCGGTGCACCTGTTGAAGCGATGGGCGAAATGGCTCCTGAATTCGAGGGTGGATTCCGGGTAGCAGTTGTGATGCCCAGCTCGATCAATGACCTGGCCTTCAGTCAGAGCATGTATGATGCCTTGCTTGTGATCCAGACCTGGATGGGTGGTGAAGGAGCTATGACCTTTGATTATTCCGACGGCATGTTTGTGGTTGATGACGCTGCGGCGGCCATCCGAGACTATGCCTCCCAGGGATATGACCTGGTGATCGCTCATGGCTCGCAGTACGGCAGCTCGTTGCAGGAGATCGCTCCTGACTTCCCGGAGACCAGTTTTGCCTGGGGAACCACGGCAGAAACCTTCGGCATTGCCAATATCTTTGCTTATGAAGCAGCCTCCCATCAGGGTGGTTATGTCAACGGCGTGATCGCTGCCAGCCTCTCAAACAGCGGCATTTTGGGTGTGGTTGGTCCGATCGAAGTTGGCGACGCCAAACTGTATGTGGACGGCTTTGTGGCTGGCGCAGTGGCCACGGACCCCGGGATCCAGGTGAATGTGAACTATATCGGGTCCTTCTCGGATGTTGCCCTGGCGGCGGAAGCTGCCAATACCCACGTAGCTGCTGGAGCGGATGGCCTGACCGGAACCGCCCAGATGGTAGTGGGTGCGATCGGCGTAGCGGAAGAGAGTGGTGGCATGTGGTTCGGCACCCAGGCTTCCCAGACTGGATTGGCCCCGGCCAATGTGGTTGCCAACCAGGTTTACCACTGGGAAGTTGTCCTGAAAGAGATCGTCCAGACTGATTGCCGATGGCGAATTTGGTGGGTATCTCCTTTGTGATCGATCTTGCCAATGGTGGAGAGGTCATGGATTTCAACCCTGACTATCCTCTTCCAGCGGATGTGCTGGAGCTTGCGGAAGCAACCGTCAAAGGTATTATTGACGGATCCATCAAAATCGATCTGGGCAATTAAGACTGAACCAAAGCGGTATTTGTCCAGGTCGCCTTTTCCTGGATAGATAATGTATAGCAGATCCCTTTCCCCGGATATTTATGCGGGGAAAGGGACTCACTCAGGTTGATTGTGGATAGCTCTCAGGACCAGATCTTTGGATCTGGAACCGAGCGGTGTGCATTATTAACTGTACCAAAAGGAAATCTTATGACTGAATCGAATATCCTCCCGTCAGGTCATACCAGGATCGATAACCTGGAAATGATTGGGATCTCCAAGCGATTTCCTGGAGTGCTTGCCAATGACCTGGTAGATTTTAACGTCCGGGCTGGTGAGGTTCATGCCCTGCTGGGAGAAAATGGCGCCGGAAAAACCACCTTGATGAAAGTCTTGTATGGAATGTACCATCCGGATGAAGGTCGGATCCTGCTTAATGGTAAAGAGATCAGCATTCTCTCTCCGACAGTTGCCATCAACAGCGGGATCGGGATGATCCATCAGCATTTTATGTTGGTGAAATCGCTCACGGTCGCTGAGAATGTTGCCCTGGGATTAAAGTCTTCCCGGGGACCGCTCACAGATCTGGATAAGGTATCTTCCCGGATCATCGAACTGGGTGATATCTATGGATTGAATATAGACCCCCAGGCCTATATCTGGCAGCTGTCCGTTGGTCAACAACAGCGAGTTGAGATCATCAAAGCCCTTTATCGGGGAGCAGCTTTATTGATCCTTGATGAGCCTACCGCTGTCTTGACACCCCAGGAAGTTGACGAGTTTTTTATGATCATTCGTGAAATGGCCAAAGATGGCCACGGGTTGATCTTTATATCTCATAAACTTCACGAAGTGATTGACATCAGCGATCGGGTATCGGTCTTGAGAGATGGGAAAAAGGTGGGAACCTATCAAACCGCAGAATCCACCAAAGCCGACCTGGCCCGCTGGATGGTTGGCAGAGAGGTCGACTTCAGACCAGCCATTGAAGTTGTCAGCTTGGGCGAACCTCGTTTAAAGGTCGAGAATGTTTCCTGCCGCAGTGACCGGGGTACACCAGGATCTGCAGGCTGTAAGCCTGGAGGTTCGATCAGGTGAAATTCTGGGTATCGCTGGTGTATCTGGAAATGGTCAGCGAGAATTGGCAGAAGTCATCACAGGCCTGCGCGAAATTGCGCAGGGCAGGATCGAGCTGGATGGAGACGATATCACTTCTTTATCACCGATGGACAGAACAGAAAGACTGCTGTCCTATATCCCGGAGGAAAGGATGCGGGATGGCATGATCAAAGAGTTTTCGGTTGCAGAAAACCTGATCCTGAGGGAACACCACAAAAAGCCTTTTTCCAACCGGGGAATATTGGATCTGAAAGCGATCGAAGAACACAGTGAGAAATTGATCTCCAGTTTTCAAATAAAAACACCCTCTCAGGATACACCGGCAAAAAGTCTCTCTGGAGGAAACATACAGAAAGTTGTCGTTGCCCGGGAACTTTCCCGGGAACCGAGGGTGATCATCGCCGCCCAGCCAACCCGGGGACTGGATGTGGGGGCCACTCAATATGTTCGTGAACGATTGCTTGAAGAGCGGAAATCTGGCACTGCTTTGTTATTGATCTCTGAGGATCTGGATGAGATCCTGGCTTTGGCAGACAGAATTGCAGTCATCTTTGAAGGCAAGATCATGGGCATTGTGAACCGGGAAGATGCTTCCCCTGAAAAAATCGGTCTATTAATGGCAGGAGTACAGGAAGGAGTTTGATTTAATGGGAAAGTTTGTTGGCTATCAATGTTCCATATGTGGAAAGGAATATAAACCTGGCGAGGTAACTTACACCTGCCCGGTTGATAATGGCATTCTGGATGTCCTGCTTGATTACCAGGATCTGAAAAAGAAATCCCTGGATGAGCTGATCCTGAAGGATGAAAATTCGCTCTGGCGGTATTTCCCGCTCATACCGGTTGAAAACCTGATCGGCGAAGGAACTCCTTTGCGCGGGGCTGGCTGGACCCGGACCTATTCTCCAGCGCGGTTGAAAAAATCCCTGGGTTTAGAACAGCTCTGGGTAAAGGACGAAAGTTCGAACCCAACAGCCTCATTTAAGGACCGCGCCAGTGCTGTCCTGGTTGCCAGAGCACAGGAGATCGGAGCCGAGGTTATCGTAACCGCTTCCACCGGCAATGCAGGTGCTGCCCTGGCGGGCATGGCTGCCGGAGTGGAGCAGCAGTCGGTCATCTTTGCGCCAAAAACAGCTCCTCCTGCGAAAATTGCCCAGCTGCTGGTCTATGGCGCCAGGGTGATCCTGGTAGATGATAATTATGATGCCGCTTACCAGCTTTCCCTGGAGGCTACCGAAGCGTTTGGTTGGTACAACAGGAATACCGGTTATAACCCATTTACAGCTGAAGGTAAAAAAACAGCTGCGTTTGAGATCTGGGAACAGGTGATCCTTACCTCTACACTTAAAAAACCCCTTTGTGTCTTTGTATCAGTTGGTGATGGTAATATTATCTCCGGGATCCACAAAGGTTTTAAGGATCTTTTTGAGATCGGCCAGATCAAACAAATGCCGAGGATATTTGGGTGTCAATCTTATGGATCGGCAGCCATCTATAATGCCTATCAATCTGGCACTGAGAAGATCATTCCGGTCCAGGCTACGACTATGGCGGACAGCATCTCAGTGAACCTGCCCAGCGATGGTCTCAGAGCGCTGAGAGCTGCGACCCAGACAAATGGAGCCTATATCGCAGTAGAGGACAGCCAGATCCTGGATGCGATCTCCGACCTGGGTGCAGTAGGTATCTTTTCAGAACCTGCTGGGGCAGCCAGTTTGGCAGGTTTAAAACAGGCCCTGGCAGACGGAATTATCGGGGGTGATGATCCGGTCCTGGTATTAAATACAGGAAGTGGATTAAAGGATGTCAAGGCGGCCATGCAAGCGGCTGGCGAAGCGCCGGTTATCAAACCCCTGCTGGAAGAAGTGAAGAAACTTCTCGCCAGCTGATGTTCGAGGTTCCTTCTCAAAAAGTGAGGAAACGATGAATAACAGGCCAACATATTCGATCATTGCCCCCATTTACAACGAGATCGATAACATCAGAACTCTATACAAACGCGTCTCAGCAGTGATGGACCAAACTGGAGAGGACTGGGAATTTGTGATGATCGATGATGGATCATCCGATGGATCCACTGAGGCGATTTTGGAATTGAAAACTGCGGATCAGAGGGTCGTGCCAGTGATCTTTGCCCGAAATTTTGGCCACCAGATCGCCGTAACAGCCGGATTGGATTACAGCCGGGGAGAAGCAGTGATCATCATCGACGCCGATCTGCAGGATCCACCCGAGGTGATCCTCGACCTGATCCGAAAGTGGCGGGAAGGATATGAAGTTGTCTATGCTGTTCGATCCAAGAGGGAGGGGGAAACCTGGTTCAAGCTGATTACTGCGGCTGCCTTTTACAGGATAATCCAGCGGATCACTGATGTGGATCTTCCAATGGATTCTGGCGATTTCCGCCTTTTAGACCGGAAAGTTGTGAATGTCATGAACCAAATGCGGGAACGGCATCGATTCTTGCGAGGGATGTCAGTCTGGGTTGGATTCCGGCAAATTGGGGTGGAATATGAGAGGGCAGAGCGGTTTGCTGGTGAAACCAAGTATCCCATCAAAAAGATGTTCCAATTGGCCAGCAATGCTGTGACTGGATTCTCTTACTTTCCTCTTCAGATGGCGACCTACCTGGGTTTTACATCTGCCGGATTAAGTTTAATTGCGATCCTGGTGGCCCTGATTATGAGACTATCTGGGGCCCAGCCAATTTTTGATCAGGGGGTTACGCTGATCGCAATCTTCTTCCTGGGAGGTGTCCAGCTGATCTTCCTGGGTATCCTGGGGGAATATATCGGCCGACTGTATGATGAAGCCAAAGGCAGGCCGTTATATATTGTTCGACCGGATCCGGAGGTGAAGCAAGACTGATACAGATCTTTACTCGTAAACTAAACAAATCACATATTAATCAAATTTAGATGAAGGTATGGAAGGAATAAATCATGATAGATCTGAGAGTAGACAAGAATCAATTAAAAAGGACTGTGGAACGGGCCAAGGAGCAGAATATTATTATTCCAACTTTTGCCCAGATGAAAAACCCGGCCTTGATCCCTGATAGCATCAAAGCCGAATTGAAGAAAATTGGTTTGTGGGATATCACATCCAGGAATCTTTTCAGGATCAGCTGGAAAAACGAGCCAGTTGCCACGGGCGGAGGATATGGTGGAGTGAATTTTGTTGAACTTCCCTCCAGTTTAACAGGAGTAAAAGCTCGCATCGTCGCCCTGGTCGGGAAATGGTTTCCCACTGGCGCCCATAAAGTAGGTGCTGCATACGGTTGTCTTGTCCCCCCCCTGGTGACCGGGCAATTTGACCCCATCAATCACGAAGCTGTCTGGCCGTCCACTGGCAATTACTGCCGGGGTGGGGCATACGATTCTGCTTTACTGGCCTGCAAATCCGTCGCGATCCTTCCGGAAGAGATGAGCCGGGAGCGTTTCGAATGGCTTGACAAAGTTGCTGGAGAGGTGATCGCAACTCCTGGATCTGAGAGCAATGTGAAGGAAATCTATGACAAGGTCAAGGAATTACGGGCAACCCGCGACAATGTCTTCGTTTTCAACCAGTTTGACGAATTTGGCAACTATCTCTGGCACTATGAGATCACCGGCCATGCCATGGAGGAAGTCCTCCAGCAGGTTATGGGACCTAACGATGAGTACCGGGGAGTGACCCTGACCACTGGTTCAGCTGGGACGATCGGCTGTGGGGATTATATGAAACAGCTATTCCCAACCAGCAAGATCGCAGCTGGCGAAGCCCTGCAGTGTCCCACTTTGCTGGAAAATGGTTTTGGCGCACACCGCATCGAGGGGATCGGCGATAAACACGTTCCCTGGATCCACAATGTCAAAAATACTGACCTGGTGATTGGGATCGATGATAAAGTGGTGGTAAATCTATCCAGATTGTTCAATGAACCCGAGGGTCGAAAGTACCTGAAAAAACTCGGTGTTCCTGAGAATATAGTCAGCAATCTCGATCTGCTGGGCTTTTCCAGCATTGCCAATACCGCCATGGCCATCAAAATGGCCAAATACTACGAAATGGATGAAAATGATGTTATCCTGACCGTTTGGACTGACTCCATGGAGCTGTACGGCAGCCGTCTCAAAGAAATGCATGACGAAATTGGTGAGTATACTGAAGTTGACGCTGCCCGATCCCATGCCCAATATCTGGATGGTCTGGGAGTTGATTATGTTCAGGACCTGAGATATGAGGACCAGCGCCGAGTGCATAATTTGAAATATTTCACCTGGGTTGAGCAGCAGGGAAAGACCTATGAGGAGATCCAGGCCCAGTGGTATGATCGGGACTACTGGACCAATTTCCAGAAGCAGGTTCCCGAGATCGATGAACTGATCAATGAGTTCAACGCTCAAGTTGGCTTGATCTAGACCAGGTCGATTTAGTCAGGATGCGGGATTTATAATAATAATCCCGCATCCTTTTGTTTTAATAGGTTTTAGGTATAATGATAACAATGGGGGAATTGATTTCCGATCAGGTTTAATTCCATTACAGGATAATTGATCACTAGGGGGTCTGAAGATGATTGAATCCACTCTCTCGCCTTTGGCGTTAATCCTTGTTGCAATTATTCCCACACCGGAAGATCTGCAGCTGGCGAGGATCCTGGGCTGGTACCGAATTCCACTGAAAACAGCACCCAGGATCCTGAATGTGGATTACCTGGCTTTTTATCAACCGGCGTCATTTCGAGACCGGAAATGGAGAATTGAATACCTGGCCCCTGTGCTGGGTCATGAGCTCACCACCCGGCAAGAATTACTCAAAGACCAGGCTGATCATCCCCGAGCCGAGGAAGATTATTATAAGATCCAGCTGGGTCCGATCTGCCGTTTGCCACATCCAATCTCAGCCGGGGATTGGAAAAGATTTGCATTCCTTTACACAACGGGGGAATATATGCAACGGGCTCGTACACTGAGGGATCTGACTGTGCACTCCTCAGAAAGAAGGGAGCTCTGGAGATCTCTCCGGGAGCGGGCTTCCAGCAGCTCCAGCTATCAATTAGAAGAGGTTTCTCCAGATCAGCTTTCCCTGGAATTGCTCTCCGCTTTGCTGGGCATCGTGAATGATCCAGGAAGTGCATGATATATTTTTCCGGGTTTCGGGTATAAATCCCCCAGCATGGGCTGAGGTATAATTTTCCAAAGGGTGAGACCTCCAGAAAGGATCGGAATATGGGCAAAATACTGATTAAAAATGGGTCACTGGTTACAGCTGAAAAAACCATTCTTGCTGACCTGTTGATCGAAGGTGAGAAAATATCCCGGATCGGCCATGGGATCGACGCTTCTGATGCTGAGATCATAGACGCCACTGGCTTGTACCTGATGCCGGGTGGAGTTGATCCCCATGTACACCTGGACCTGGAGATGTTTGGCACAGTCTCGTCTGATGACCACTATACTGGCCATAAGGCAGCTGCTTTTGGTGGAACAACCACTCTGATGGATTTTGTGGAAGACAAAGACCCCGACTTGCCAAGGAATATTGCTGCCCTGCGAGATAAAGCCGACCCCAAGGCTGTCATCGATTACAGTTTGCACCTGAATATCACCAAATTATCGACTTCCGTATTGAACCAGATCCCGGCATGTCCTTGAAGCAGGAGTAACAACATTAAAGGTATTCACGGCCTATAACAATCGTCTCCGCCTGTTGGACGGGGAGATCTTTCAGCTGATGCAAACAGCCGGAGAGCTGGGGTTGTTAACCATGCTGCATGCTGAGAATGGTGACGTGATCGATATCCTGGTCGATCAGGCTCTCAGGGAAGGACATACCGAACCGATCTGGCATGCCCGGACCCGCCCAGCCTGGGGTGCTGTGGAAGCGGTTTTGAGAGGGGCAGCCCTGGCAGCCCAGGCAGATGCACCCCTGTATATCGTTCACATGAATGTTGCTGGAGAGGTCGATCAGCTGGCCTATGCCAGGCAGCGGGGTGTAAAGGTGATGGGAGAGACCTGCCCCCAGTACTTGTTTTTCTCGGAGGAGGATATTAAGCGTCAAGATGGCGCTAAATGGATCTGCTCTCCACCCCTGCGGACCCCTGCGGATCAGCAAAGGATCTGGCAGGGTTTAAGCGAAAACACGCTGCAGACCATTGGCACGGACCACTGCCCCTTCTTCTACGATGGCACAAAACCCATCATTTATGAAGGTCAACCGGTGCAGATCCCGGGGAAAGAGCTCGGAAAAAATGATTTTACTAAAATACCCAATGGCCTGCCTGGCATTGCTGACAGGATGCCGGTGCTCTGGACTGAAGGTGTAGGAAAAGGCCGCATCACGCCCAATCAATTTGTAGCCTATACCAGCACCAACCCCGCCAGGATATTTGGGCTCTATCCTCGCAAAGGCTGCCTCGAACCGGGTTCGGATGCGGATCTGGTGCTGTGGGACCCTGAGAAGAAGCTCGTTTACGGGGCAAATACAGCCCATCAGCGCACGGACTATAACCTGTATGAGGGCTGGAAGCTGAAAGGATATCCGGTAAAGGTCTTCTTAAGGGGAAAATGCATCGTGGATGGGGATCAATGGTTGGGCAAACAGGGGGAAGGTAAATTCCTGAAACGAAAGCCTTTCGCAGAGGTGATATAGATTTTTATTATGATTAAGAATACACAGGACACAGTTTCCTCAGAGGAAACTTCGTCTTAAAATACAATAGGGCATACAACAAGGGGGAAATATGTCTACTGGAAAACTCAGGCACGGCCAATACTATCATTTCTATATCAGGGGGAATGATCGGGAACCCATCTTCAAGGAAGAGCAGAATTATCTATATTTCCTGGACCTGTATCGGCGCTATATTCATCCGATTGCAAATCTTTATGCATATTGTCTGCTGCCAACCCATTTTCATTTGCTCCTGGAAATCAAGCAGAAAGATCAGATCGATCCCATGTATTTTGACGAGGGCACTCTCTGGATGCAGTTCAGACGCTTTTAGGTACTTATACCAAGGAGATCAATAAGCTGTATTCAGCGCTCCGGTCATCTTTGTTATTGCAGGTATTCCAAGCTGAATGGGTTAACGGATGAGCAGTTCTATAATATGATCACCTATATCCATCAGAAACCAGAAAACCATGGTATTGTATCTGATTATAGGTATTGGCCATTTTCATCTTACTTTGCATACCTAAAAAGAGACCGGAGGTCCATGCTGGCCAGAAGAATATTTTCTGATGATGGTCTATACACTACAATATTGGATATGCATGAAGAGAAGATTTTTGATCAAAGATTAATAAAACTATAATTATTATGGACACGATTTCCTCAAGGAAACCGTGTCCTCAAAGGAAACCGTGTCCCACGACCCAAATATGATGAAAAAAATTACCATTAACAACCTCACCCTTGATTGGGGTGCCCGAACCTATGTCATGGGCATTCTCAACCTGACCCCGGATAGTTTTTCCGGAGATGGCCTGGAGGGCAAGGGACTCGATCTGGTGCTTTTCCAGGCCAGGGGTTTTGTAGAGGCAGGAGTTGACATCCTTGATGTGGGTGGTGAAAGCACCCGTCCCGGAGCTGCTCCGGTGACAGGGGAGGAAGAGCTGGATAGAGTGCTGCCGGTTATCACCAGGCTCAGGGAGGAATTTGAGACTCCAATTTCCATTGATACTTACAAAAAAGTAGTTGCGGAGGGGGCTCTGAATGCTGGGGCTGCGTTGGTCAATGATGTCTGGGGCTTTCAGGCGGATCCAGGCTTGGCAGCTCTGGCCTCCCGGGCAGGGGTTCCAGTAGTTCTGATGCATAACCGCAGCACACCGAATAACGCGGCGATCAAGGAACTTCTGGGCGGAAGATATATTGGAGTTGAATATCAAAATCTGCTTGAGGATGTGAAGTCCGAATTGCTGGAGAGTGTTTCCCTGGCCCATCAGGCCGGGATCCCTGATGATCTGATCATCCTGGACCCCGGCATCGGGTTCGGAAAAACGGTTGAGCAGAATCTGGAGCTGGTAAACCGATTGGATGAGATCCGGGACCTGGGATATCCGGTTCTGCTGGGCCCTTCCCGAAAATCCTTTATCGGCTACACCCTGGATTTGCCGCTGGATGACCGGGTAGAGGGCACGGCAGCCGCTGTGGCGGTTGGTATAACCCGGGGCGCGGATATTATCCGGGTTCATGATGTGAAGGAAATGGTCCGAATTGCGCGGATGACTGATGCGATTGTCAGATAAATAACTAGCAGGTTTGGGGACTATTTCGAATAATACTGAAGAGTTTGAATAAACGACCTGAAAAACTCGCTCACACTGAAGTTGAACATCTAGAAAAGCAAGGAGATTTCTATAATGATCAGTAGTTTAAAGGATTGCACCGTATTGAATAACGGACTTAAAATGCCCTGGCTGGGGTTTGGCGTTTTTCAGATCAACGATGGCCAGGAAGTGGTAGATTCTGTCAAGAATGCTCTGAGAATTGGTTATCGCAGCATTGATACCGCAACCGTGTACAAAAATGAGCGGGGTGTTGGTAGAGCGATCCGTGAGAGCGGAATCCCACGGGAGGACATTTTCTTGACCACCAAGGTTTGGAACGAAGACCAGCGCCGGAAGAGAACCCTGGCAGCATTCGAGGAAAGCCTGGAACGATTAGATACCGAATATGTAGATTTGTACCTGGTCCATTGGCCAGTGAAAGGTTGTTATATCGATACCTGGCAGGAGATGGAAATAATCTATCAAAGCGGTCGAGCTAAAGCAATTGGGGTCAGTAATTTTTTGGTCCATCACCTTGAAGATCTATTAAGTGTCAGCCAGATAGTTCCCAGTGTGAATCAGGTGGAGTTCCATCCCTTTCTCCTTCAACCTGAGCTGCTAAAATTCTGTCAAAGCCACCAGATCCAGGTGGAAGCCTGGAGCCCCTTAATGCAGGGACAGATCATCACTGAAAAGACCCATTTAAAATTAGCTGCCAAATATAACAAGACTCCAGCGCAAATTGTTCTGCGCTGGGATTTGCAGCATGAGGTGGTTACGATTCCCAAATCAACCCACGCCAACCGCATCTCCGAGAACGCTCAGATTTTCGACTTTGAGCTTTCTCAGGCAGACATGGATCTGTTAGATGCGCTGGATGAAGGAAAGCGCGTAGGGCCGGATCCAGACACCTTCAATTTTTAAATGAGTACCGATTTGTGTTGATATATCCATGACCGGTTTGATCACACCGATTTTGGATAAATTAATTATTGTTAGTATTTAAAATAATCGGGCAGTTCTCTAGTGAGCAACTAAGTCTAACCCGGGTGAATTTTCCCCGGGTTATTTCTATTCTTATGTCAAATTAATACTCATTTGATAAGCTAATTAGATAGCAGCCTTAACGGGAGTAGTTTATGGCAGATACTCAAAAACCACAGCTGGAGAATACCAGCGGTCCGATCGCCTTTCAAGCAGAAATAAAACAACTATTAAATATCCTGGTCCACTCGCTCTATACCAAAAAAGAGATCTTTCTGCGGGAATTGCTGTCGAATGCATCCGATGCTTTGACACAGATGCGATTTATCCAGCAAACAGATCACGATCTGCTGGATCCAGCTGTTGATCTGGAAATCCGGATCGAAATGGATCAGGAAGCCCAGATCCTCAGAATCAAGGATACAGGAATTGGAATGACCAGCGAGGAGATGAAAACTAACCTGGGAACGATTGCCCAGTCTGGGGCCGAGGCTTTTCTAAAAGCAGCCCAGGGCGATGAATCCAAGCTGGTTGATGTGATCGGTAGATTTGGAGTAGGATTTTATTCTGTTTTTATGGTTGCTGAGTGGGTGAAGGTAACTTCCAGGAGTTATCAGCCCAGCGCCAAGGCTGCCAGCTGGTATGCAACTGGAGCAGATACATTTGAAATTGGCTCCGCAGAGCTGGAAAGCCGTGGCACGGTGATTGAGATCAAACTTCAAAGAGGATGAAACCGAGTTCCTGGAGTCTCATCGGATCCAGAATATTGTCAAATCACATTCAGATTACATTCCGTACCCGATATTTCTTGGAGATGGGGAAAGTCAGATCAATCGTCAGACAGCGATCTGGCGGGAGACCCCAACAAAAGTTGAAGAAGACCAGTATCAGGATTTTTATCGTCAGCTGACTCTTGAAATGGAAAATCCCCTTGATAAGATCCATTTTGTGGCCGATGTTCCGCTGATGATTTATGCTCTGCTCTACCTGCCGTCCAAACCCGACCGGGGTTTATTCACCCTGCGGGAGCAGGATGGGTTAAAGTTATATGCCCGGAAGATCCTGATCGAGGAGTACTCCAAGGATCTGCTTCCACCCTATTTCAGGTTTATCCAGGGGGTGGTCGATGCCGAAGATCTTCCATTAAATGTCTCCCGGGAAAGTGTCCAGGCCACAGCCCTGATCAAGAAGATCAAAAAGATACTTGCCAACCAGGTCATACAAAAACTAAAACAGCTGGCAGCTAAAGATTCTAATAAATATCTCCAATTCTGGGAAGAATTTGGTCAATTCATCAAGGAAGGATTGGCTGCCAATGATGAATACCGGGAAGAACTTTCTGAGCTGCTCCGATTTCACTCCACAACCAGCCCGGATCAGTGGTCTTCCCTGGATGATTATCTAGAACATCTGAAACCAGGCCAGGAGAAGATCTATTATATTTTGGGAGATGATGAGAGTTCTGTTTTCCGAAGTCCGCACCTGGATTATTTCCAAACCAATTGTTATCAAGTATTAACTCTGACAGACCCGGTGGACTCCTTTATGCTCCTGGGATTACGGGAATACAAGGAATATCCCCTTCAGAATGTAGCTGATTCTGGACTGGAGCTGCCTGCTGAAGATGAAGCCCAATCAAAAGATCAGCCTGCACCTTCCAATCTTTCCGATCAGGAGACGAACAAGATCATTGCCAGATTTAAAACCGTCCTGGAGAATAAAGTTGCTGAAGTCAGGACAACGGACCGATTGACCAACTCAGTAGCCCGATTGGTTGATGCCAAAGGGTCTTTGGGTCAGGAGATGCAGCGGGTCTATCGAATGATGGATCGGGATTATGAAGTACCAAAAAAGATCCTCGAGATCAACCCTGGCCATTCCTTGATCGCTGAACTCCTTGGTATCGATGATGATCATCCCCTGAATGGGCTGCTGATCGAACAGATCTTTGATTCTACATTGCTGCTTGAAGGTTTACATCCTGATCCAGCTTCGATGATCCCCCGCATTCAAGAAATTATGGAAACCGCCCTGCGGAATAAGCAGGATTGAGCCTGTTAGATTGATGTGAAAAATATTTGCCTGGGATTTTGATTACCTGGTGACCCCATTAGATCCTGCTGGTTTTCCCACTCCTGAGAACCAGGCTCAAGAAAGTGATCGACCCGATAATACCGGCCGCGCCCCCACCAAACCAGATCGCCTGGGGAGATATACTGTCATTCAAGAATCCACCCAGCAAAGGCCCGACCATCGATCCCGCTCCCCAGGTGAGCGCTAAAAGGCTCATATACCGTCCCCGCATATTTTCCGGAGCCCGGGAGGCAGTATAGGTGCTGGCGGTAGGGATCACCATCAGCTCACCGATGGTGACAAACACCATGCTGACCCAAAACCCCCAGAACCCGCTGCCGAAGGCGATGCTGCCAACCCCAATTCCATAAATTAAAGTGCCAAGGGACATCACGGCCAGGGGTTGAAAACCTGAAGTCTTCCTGGTTACAAATAACTGCAGGAAGACCACCATTAAGGCATTGGTTGTGGGGATCAAACCATAAAGGCTTTCTGAAATGCCGAAATTTTCCTTGGCGTAGGCTCCTAAAAGTACCCAGAGCATGCTGCCCGAGATCTGCCTGAAAGTAAATCCCACTACAAATCTTGAGAATATCCGATCCTTAAAGATCTCCAGGTATTCCTGGATATTATCCAGCAGTTTTTTCTGGGCAGCTTTGGCAGCATCTGGAAGGGTTTCAACGCTAAAAACCGCAATCAGGATGCTGAAGAATACGGCTGCTCCAGCGGCCAGGGAGAAGGTGATCCCGTAAGATGATGCTACCAGGACTCCTCCCAGGGCAGGCCCTAATGCCACTCCCACATTTTTGCTGAGCCGGGTGAGTGCGTATGCGTCAGACCGCTGCTCTGCTGAAACCAGATCTGCGATCATGGCATCTGACCCTACCTGGTAGAGCGGACGGAACCCTCCCCGGATAGCCATCAGGATCGCAAATTGCAGATAGGTCTGAGCGGGGATCATTAAGATCAGGGTAGCTGCGCTGCCGATCAAACTGACCACCATGGACCATTTCCTGCCGATCTTGTCCGTGATCGACCCGGCCAGCAGGGAGGATGCCAGGCTGGTGACGGCGTCGATCGTGATCAGGCTGGTGACTACTGTCAAAGGCAGGGACAGTTCTTGGCCGATATAAACTACCAGGAAAGGCCATACCATGCTCATGCCGGTTGTGCTGACCAACATGCCCCAGAACAAAAGCCAGAATTGGCTGGGGTAGGTGGTCAGGAAATGGTCTGAACCTGGTGATGATGTTGATATCGACGGGATATTTTCTAGTAGGTTTGTCCATGAAGCAACCGGGTTCGGCGAGATAATTAATGAAACCATTGTAAACTACTCTTTGATTTTCACAAGTACCGGGCTGGGGATGGAAATTGGAGAGTTCGTTTATAATAGAACCCTGATCTTGATTTGATGGGTTGAAATTCGTTAATAATATATAACAGGATGGTATATGCCTCGAATACTGGTTACCAATGATGATGGAGTGGCGGCCCCGGGTTTGTTGGCCCTGGCAGCAGCCCTCCGGGATTTGGGTGATGTGAGCGTGCTGGCCCCGGACCGCAACTGGTCTGCCTCAGGACATGTAAAAACGCTGCACCGTCCTCTGAGAGTAAAAGAAGTCACTCTCCAGGATGGCACAGCAGCTCTGGCAAGTGATGGTGCACCATCTGATTGTGTTGCCCTGGCGATGTTGGGGATTCTTCCTGAAGTTGATCTGGTAGTCTCCGGGATTAATCCCAACGCCAATGTGGGTCATGACGTGACCTATTCCGGTACAGTGACTGCCGCGATGGAAGCAGTGATCTGGGGTATACCCGGGCTGGCTGTCTCGATGGACAGCCCGGAACATCACCTGGGGATCCTGGATTATGGTCCTGCTGCCGAATATGCCAGGATCGTAGCGGCTAGATTGATCGCCAAAGAACTGCCTTCCGAAGTTGTCTATAATTTAAATATTCCCGGATTGCCCCGGGAGGAAATCAAGGGACTTCAGGTAACAAGACAGGGATTGAGGGTCTATCATGACGAGTTGTTAACCCGGACAGATCCCCGGGGTGTGCCGTACTATTGGATCGGGGGTGATCCCCCATCAGGAGTTCCCGATCAGGGTACTGATTATGGAGCCCTGAAAGCTGGATATGCATCACTAACTCCCTTAAATC
The DNA here is from genome assembly GCA_963716695.1 of uncultured Chloroflexia bacterium. Taxonomy (GTDB): domain Bacteria; phylum Chloroflexota; class Anaerolineae; order Anaerolineales; family UBA11858; genus B10-G9. The sequence continues at coordinate 55,383 of CAVQTT010000001.1, read as the reverse complement.
TTGACCTGACTTCCTCCGGTGTCCTGGAGGAATTGAGAAAGACTTTTTCTGTCTGATGAGCAGAAAGGTAACTTATGCCTGATAACCAATCCGATCCTCATCGAAAGCAGGCTTTCCACCAAAAGCCTGTGTTTGGTCCTGGGACTGGTCTGGGGAGCCCTTTTCTTGATCTGGATGTTAAACACACCCCCGGGTTTGTTGGGAAAGACTGACGCAGTAGGCTATGCTGTCTGTCACCGCATAGCTACCCACTCCTTTTATTTGGCTGAGAGGCCTTTTTCACTTTGTGCTCGCTGCACGGGCCAGTATTTGGGGTTTTTGGGAGGATTTATCTATCAATTGATAGCTGCCCGATCCCGATTTGGTTTTCCGAGGAGATTTACTTTACTGATCCTGGGTTTTCTGGGTTTGATCTATCTTGTAGACGGTGTCAATTCAGCGCTTCATCTGTATCCTGGTCTGGAAAACTATTCTATTTATGAACCCCATAATGCCCTCAGATTATTCACTGGGTTGGGGGTAGGGGTGGGTGTCAGTGCAATTTTGTACCCCCTGAGTGGGCAGGCTGTCTGGAAAGAAATTTCTACCCAACCAGCTTTTGGACGGCCCCGGGATTGGCTGATCCTGGGTGGCGGGACACTGCTGGTCGGTGGAATGGTCCTCTCTGAGAATCCCCTGATCTTATATCCCTTGATCCTATTAAGCACCGCGGGTTTGCTCCTGATCCTGGTGACTCTCTACACTGTTATCTGGGTCTTGGTTTCAAAAAGAGAAAACACTTTCAAAACCTGGCGGGAGTTATCAGCCTGGGTGCTCATGGGATCGATATCAGCCTTGATCCAGATCATGGGAGTGGATTTTCTTCGTTATTTATTAACCGGCACCTGGAGCGGTTTCCTGGATTATTAATGGGCCTGCTTCACCCAGATTGGATCATTAAACTGGATCCGGGAAAAAGTGGAGGGCTTCATCGGGATTGAACCAGATCGTGATCGGATTTCCGGATGCGGGAGGGTCGCTGCTTAGGCTCCCGAGACTAAATTTCATTTCCTGGCCCCCGATCAGGATCACCAGCTGATGAACTGATCCGCTAAAAGTGCTGCTGATCAATTCTCCTCTCAAACTGGCTAAATCTGCCTGATTATTATTGTTTAAAAAAATCCGATCTGGCCTGAGCAGGATTTGACCGGCGCCTTGATATTTCCGGCTGACAGGCCACTTCCCATTTTTTGTCTCAAGGATTGTCTTTCCACCTGCCCATCGGGCATTCCCCCGCAGGAAATTTTGCATACCCAGGAACTTGGCTGTATAGGGAGATCCGGGATGGTAATAGATATCTTGTCCTGTTCCATCCTGGGCAATTTGACCATTTCCCAGGATGATGATCCGGTCAGCTATGCTGAACGCCTCTTCCTGGTCATGGGTCACATAAATAACTGTCTGGGCGGCTTTTTTGAGAATTTGCCTTAATTCCACAACCAGGCGCTCCCGGATGGTCCGATCCAAGGCTCCCAGGGGTTCATCGAGCATCACCAGCCGGGGATCAGGTGCCAGGGACCTGGCAAGAGCGACCCGCTGCTGTTCTCCACCCGAGAGAGTATTAATATCCCGTTCCTGAAACCCCGGCAGACCAACCAAATCCAGGACCTCGTTTACCCGCTGGGATATAATTGCAGGGTTTTGTCCGGACATTTTTAAGCCAAAACCGACGTTCTCTTCAACATCCTTGTGGGGGAACAGGACATATTCCTGGAACATTAAACCGAACTTTCTTAGGTGAGTTGGCGTGTTAAGCAGGGAGACCCCATTCCAGAGACAGTCACCTCTGTCCGGTTTCACCAGGCCGGCAATGATTTCCAGCAGGGTGGTCTTTCCGCTCCCGCTGGGGCCCAGGACAGCCAGGATCTCTCCCCGGGGCTGCATGAACGAGATGCCTTTTAATACAGGGCTATCTTCAAATCTTTTCCAGAGATCCTGAATCTCCAAACCTTCCATATTTATCCCGGGGTACAATTCAATTGAAGGTAATTTTCTTGGCAAGTTCGAGTATATCATAATGGGACCCCAGGGAATTGGCCTGTATTTATAGACAAACAGATCCCAGCCAAAACCGGACGATGTTGAGGATTTTATGAAAATATATTTTGCCTGTTCGATCAGCGGCGGCCGCGCTGATGAAAAAATCTACCAAAAAATGGTCAAGCTGATCCAATCTCTGGGGATCGAGGTTCCGACTGCCCACATTGCCGAAACAGGGATTGAGGAGGTTGATGCCCTTCAACCTGCCCAGGAAATCTATCAGCGGGATGTGGACTGGATCGATCAAAGTGATCTGCTGATCGCGGAAGTGAGCACTCCATCCCATGGAGTGGGTTATGAGATCGGTTATGCCCTGGACCAGGGGAAGCCGGTTCTCTGTTTACACAACCAGGCCGCCGTAGTTTCTAAGATGATCACAGGAAACCCCCATCCATCGCTGACCGTCTCAGCCTACCAGGATTGGCTGGATGCAGATGCTCAGCTTCGGGGATACCTGGCTAACTGGCCTGGAACGGGATCGCAATTGAAGGGGGCAGAGTGGGTTTGAATTGCTGGCAGGGGAACTTTTTGGACCTGAAATCCGTCATCTTGATATTGAGATAAGAGCCAGGGATCCAGCAGGCAGATCAATTCGATCAGCTCAGGATCCCTTCTACCTGGATTAGAAGGAGTGCACCGATGTCAAGAAACACACTTAAAGATCAAGAACCTTTCCCTGATCAGCCTGGCAGTCATTATGCTGGCTGCGAATATATTGGCCTGTGTTGTGCCTGGTCAGAATCCCTTGGGATCTGATACTCCTCAGCCGATTCCGATTGACCAGAATGAAAATGGTTCAAGTGGTTCCGGAAACGTGGAAAATAACGGAGGAGATCCAAAACCGGGACTGCAGATCAGGTTGAGTGATGGACAGGAAGTCCCCGACCCGATTGAAAGGCTGGTACCGGTGGTGGGTACTCCATTGACCCAGGAGGAAATCGACGCCATCCTGGAGAGGTTATCAACCTGGCAGGTAGACCAGGCTTTAGGGGTTGATTTTCGCCTCCCGGATGAGATCCTTCCGCCGCCCCTGACCGGTGAGACGATCCCGCACTCTTTCCCGACCCAAACAGAATTGTCCGGCCCCCAACCTGTGTTTGCTGAAAATCTTGAAGTTTTGAGATTTGCCCCTGAAGGACAGGTGGCGATCGCTCCTTTTATCAGTGTCACATTTAATCAACCGATGATCGCTTTGAACACCCTGGAATCGCTGGCTGAAAAGGATGTTCCTGTCCAGGTGACTCCGATCATTCCCGGAAGCTGGCGCTGGCTGGGGACCAGGACCTTAAACTTCCTTTCTGATTCGGAACACTATGATCGCCTGCCGATGGCAACTGAATACCTGGTTACCATCCCTGCGGGTGTTGTTTCTGCTTCGGGTGAAGTCCTGGAGAAAACAGTCCAATTTAGTTTTTCAACGCCTCCTCCGATTATCGAGAATTATTATCCCTCCTACAGCCCTCAGGCCCTGGACCCGCTGTTTTTTATATCCTTTGACCAGCGAATCGATCCTGAAGCAGTGATCGAACATATCCAGGTCAGGGCAAGTTCCACCCCGGTCCAGATTAAAATGGCGACTGCTGAGGAAATTAAAGAGGATCCTGACCTCAGCCAAAGGATTGAAAATGCCCAGGAAGGGCGCTGGTTGGCATTTAAAGCCCTCCAGCCGCTCCCGGCCGATACAGCGATTTCAATCATCGTCCAGGCAGGGACCCCCTCCGCCGAAGGCCCCCTGGTGACAGCTTCAGACCAAAGCTATTCCTTCTCAACCTATGCCCCCCTGGCAGTGGATGATCATGGCTGCTCCTGGGGAGACGATCCCTGTCGACCGCTGACACCGCTTTTTATCCGTTTTAATAATCCGATTGACCTGGACCTGTATGATGAGTCGATGATCAGCATCGAACCTGAACTTCCCAACGCCTCCGTGAATATTTATGGGAATACGATCAATATCGAGGGAAATACCCGCGGCAGGACCACATACTGGGTTACTGTTGACGGCTCGATCAAAGACCAATTTGGCCAATCCCTGGGACAGGATGCCCGGCTTAAGTTCCGGATTGGTTCCGCAGAACCCTTGCTGATTGGACCGGAAGAGATCTTCATTACGCTTGATCCGGAATCAGATAACCCGGCTGTTTCGCTGTTTACGATGAACCACACCAAACTTAACGTCGAGATCTATGCGGTCAATCCTGGTGATTGGCCAGATTTCCTGCAATATCTGCGGGATTACCAGCGCACAGACCTGGTCTTGACCCCTCCGGGAGAGAAGGTTTTCGGAGGAATCGTGCCTGTTGAATCTCCCTCTGATACCCTCACTGAGGTGTATATTCCGCTGGCTGAATATTTAACAGCCAAGAATAATCAATACCTGGTGATCGCAAAACCTCCCAAAGGACTTTTTGAAACAGAAAGATACTGGGAGCACGTCCAGGTCTGGGTTCAGATCAGTGATATAGGATTGGACGCATTTGTGGACCATTCTGAAATGGTGGTCTGGGCAACTGACTTGAAAACAGGTGCGCCGCTTCCGGGAGTTGAGATCAAACCAGATGGCGGGTCGACCATAGCTAAAACTGATCTTGACGGAGTTGCCAGGTTTAATCTGCCAAGTGGGGGGATCTCCTATCTGGTAGCGGAAGATAAATCCGATCTGGTATTTATGCCGCCTTCCTCTTACTACTGGAGTGATGAGGGTTGGAGCCCCCGTTCCACAGTTGACGAACTGCGCTGGTATGTCTGGGATGACAGGCAGATGTACAAACCCGGCGAAGAAGTGTATCTGAAAGGCTGGATGCGCCGCATCGAAATGAAAGAGATTGGAGATGTCAGTTTGGTCGGGAACCAGGTCAGTCAGGTGAGTTATCAGGTGATCGGCTCCCAAGGCAATGAATTGGCAACTGGCACAGCAGAGGTTAATTCCCTGGGTGGTTTTGACTTCCATTTCACCCTGCCTGAAAACGCCAACCTCGGATATACCCAGGTGATCCTGAATCCGATCGGCACTCTTTCAGGGATTTCCTACTCGGATTATTACCATACGATCCAGGTCCAGGAATTCCGGCGGCCTGAGTTTGAAGTCACTGCCCGCAATGAAACCACTGGTCCCTATTTTGTAGGTGACCAGGCCACGCTGGCGGTGGAAGCCAAATACTACGCTGGTGGGCCATTACCCGGAGCTGAAACCAGCTGGTATGTCATGCCAGAAGGAACCAATTATCAACCTCCTAACTGGTCAGATTTCAGTTTTGGTTTCTGGACTCCCTGGTGGTTCTATGACTACTATTGGGAGGGCAATGTCGGAACCAGCGGCGAAACATTCAGCGGAGTCACGGATGCCTCTGGAAACCACTACTTGAAGTTGGATTTTGAGTCGATGACAGAACCCAGGCCCTACAGCGTGATCTCTGAAGCGACTGTCTTTGATGTCAACCGCCAGGCCTGGACAGGTTCTACCAGCTTGATGGTACATCCTGCAAACCTTTATGTTGGCCTGCGGACGGAGCGCTATTTTGTCCAGCAGGGTGACCCGCTTGAAATAGACTTGATCGTAACCGATCTGGATGGCAATCCAGTTGAAGACCGACCGATCAAGGTTGAGGCAGCCCGAATGGAATGGAAATACCAGGATGGCCGCTGGCAGGAGGTAGAGGTCGATCTCCAGGAATGCTCCCAAGGATCAAAAGCAGATCCGGTTAGCTGCAAGTTTGAAACAACCCGAGGAGGGCGTTATCAGATCACTGCGGAAATAACTGACGCTGAGGGCAGAAAAAACCTGAGCCAAATGGTTCGCTGGGTCAGCGGTGGACAGCGACCTCCCTCACGGGATGTTGAACAGGAGCAGGTCAACCTGATCCCAAATCAGGAGATCTATCAACCTGGGGACGTGGCAGAGGTTTTGATCGAAGCGCCTTTCTCTGATGGAGAAGCCTTGCTGACCATCAGCCGGAATGGGATCATCTCCACCGAAAGTTTCAGCCTCACAGGCAGCAGCCATACCATTTTTATCCCTATCACGGAAGAGCATATTCCCAACCTGCATATCCAGGTGGACGTGGTAGGTTCAGTTCCCAGGACTGATGATCAAGGTGAAGCCCTTGAAGGAGCGCCGTCCCGACCGGCGTTTGCTACCGGCTGGCTGAACCTGTCAATTCCACCCCTGGAGAGGACCCTGGAGCTGCAGGTCGCCCCCCGGGACACAGAACTGGAACCAGGTGAATATACCTGGTTGGATGTTACAGTCAGGGATGCCTCTGGAGAACCGCAGGCAGGTGTTGAACTGGCAGTTGTGGTTGTAGACGAGGCAATCCTGGCATTGTCCAACTATCAGCTGGTGGATCCTATCTCAGTATTCTATGCAGCCCGACCATCCGATACTGCCAGCTACTATACCAGGGCGAGTATCGTTCTAACGAATCCTGCCCTTCTGCTGGATCAGGTGTCAGATCTCGCCAGGAATCTACCCCAGGCCACCATGGTCATGGAAGGGGAGGTAATGGAAGAATCGATGTTGGCTGCTTCGGATGCTGAGGCAGATTTTGCCCCCCAGGCGAAAGGAATTGGGGGTGGCCTGGATGAGGCTCAACCGCAAACGATACAGGTTCGGCTGGACTTTAACCCGCTGGCTACCTTTGCTCCCGAGGTCAAAACCAACAGTACTGGCAAGGCCGTTGTCAAGATCAACCTGCCTGATAATCTCACCCGCTACCGGGTGATGGTAGTTGCTGTAGATAAAACCGGCAATCAGTTTGGATCCGGTGAAGCCAATATCACAGCCAGGCTGCCTTTGATGGTCCGGCCCTCGGCACCCAGGTTCCTGAACTTTGGAGATCGATTTGAAATGCCGATCGTGCTCCAGAACCAAACCTCAGAGGACCTGGAGACGGATGTGATCATCCAGGTCAGCAATCTTCAACTCCAGGGTGATCTAGGTATGAGAGTTTCTGTACCAGCCAATGACCGGATCGAGGTCAGGTTCCCGATCTCCGCCGAGATGGCCGGGACAGCAAAATTCCGGGTGGCGGCAGTTTCGGGAAGTTATGCTGATGCTGCCTCAGGTGAACTGCCTGTTTATACTCCAGCGACCACCGAAGCTTTCGCTACTTACGGTGTGATCGATCAGGGTTCGATCGTGCAGCCCATTGCCAGACCGACAGATGTATTCCCACAGTTTGGCGGACTGGAAGTCAGCACTTCTTCCACTGCCCTGCAGGCCCTGACGGATGCAGTGATCTACCTGTATTCCTATCCTTATGAATGTTCAGAACAAATGGCCTCCCGGATCCTGGGCATAGCGGCTCTCAGGGATGTGCTAAGCGCCTTTGAGGCTGATGGTCTGCCATCTGCAGAAGAGATGGAAACGAGGGTCGCTGCTGACCTGGAAATGCTGGGCATCCTCCAGAATTATGATGGAGGTTTCCCGTACTGGCGTCGAGGGCAGGAATCCATCCCCTTTAATACCATTCATGTCGCCCATGCCCTGGCCCGGGCAGACCAGAAAGGATTCGAAGTTTCCGAGAATGTGTGGTCCCAGGTCCTGGATTATCTGCGCAATATCGAGAACTATTATCCTCACTGGTACAGTGAATATACCCGCAACACACTCAGTGCCTACGCCTTGTATGTTAGGGATCTGATGGCCGACCCTGATCCTACCAAAACCAGGGATCTGTTTGAGCGCTCTGGTTTTGAAAAGATATCCATGGCCGGGATCGGATGGATCTGGCAGGTGCTGGTGGATGATTCGAATTCTCTGAGTGAGCTGGGGGAGATCAGGAAGTGGGTCGCCAACCGGGTTGTAGAAACTCCGGGCGCGGCCAATTTCACGACAGACTATGATGATCAATCCTATCTGCTGTTGAGCTCTGATCGGAAGACCGATGCTGTGATGCTTGACACCCTGATTGCGGATGATCCCAACAGCGACCTGATACCCAAACTGGTTAATGGACTTCTGGCTCACCAGAAGCGAGGTCGGTGGTCGAGCACCCAGGAAAATGTCTTTGTGCTCCTGGCCCTGGACCGCTACTTCAACACCTATGAAGCCCAGGAACCCGATTTTGTGGCCCGGATCTGGCTGGGAGAAACCTACGCCGGTGAACATGAATATGAGGGTTACAGCACAGAAAGGCATCTGACAGAGGTGCCGATGGGATACCTGGTGGATACCGAGACTGAAACCCAGAACCTGATCATCAACAAGACCGGCCCCGGGCGGCTTTACTATCGGCTGGGATTAAAATATGCTCCTACGGACCTTAAGCTAGAGCCCCTGGAAATGGGTTTTGTGGTCCAGCGGGTTTACGAGGCCGTGGATGATCCTGGGGATGTCACCCGACTGGAAGACGGAACCTGGGTGATCAAGGCGGGCACGAGGGTCAGGGTGCGATTGACCATGGTGGCGGATAACCGGCGCTATCATGTGGCCCTTGTAGATCCGCTGCCAGCTGGCCTGGAGATCATCAATCCCGCGCTGGCTGTGTCTGGCACAATCCCCCAGGACCCCAACAGTTCGGACTCCTACTTCGGCTGGTGGTGGTGGTGGACCTGGTACGAACATCAGAATATGCGCGATGAGCGGGCCGAGGTCTTTACCTCCCTGCTCTGGGACGGTGTTTTTGAATACACCTATGTGGCCCGGGCCACAACCCCCGGAACCTTCGTGGTGCCGCCCGCCAAGGCTGAGGAAATGTACTCTCCGGAAGTGTTTGGCCGCAGCAGCAGCGACTGGGTGATCGTGGAATAGAACAAAAACTGGAAACGGTTTCCTCAATGAGGAAACCGTTTCCACCCCTGTCTGTAATAATATTTTCAATCTCAGAGTTGTCTATAACACTACGGTGTGAAATAAAACTCTCTTGTGAGGCAGTCCCCGTCCAGATCATCCAACGTGCAAAGAGTGACCGAGGCAAAGGTAAGGTGGCCTGTCGGGTCATTGCTGAGGTCAAGGCTGACGGTAAAACCAGTATCCCCGGGTTTTCTTCTAGCCTGGGTCTGATCCACAGTGCAGCCGGTTTTCTTCTCAAACCAGTTTTCGGAGGAATTTCCGGATTTTGCATTGGTCACTGTATCCTGGACAAAGGTTGAGATGGATTCCAAGGTATACAATCCTGAATTAACGATCTCAAACTCGATCTGCCAGGAGCCTCCGCAGCTTTCCACTTCCCTGAATCCGACTGAGAATTGCGGTTCCGGGACGGGTGTAGGGCCAGGTGTGAAAACAGGCAGCGCTGCGATATTCTGTGAAGTTTGGGCATAAAAGCCCCAGATCCAGCAGAAGCCATCTTCAACATCCGGATTGTTGATATAGTACCAGGATCCAGAAGGGTCTGAACCATAGATGGATGCTTCTTCTCCAACCAGGAGAGCTCCCAGGTACTTGTATACTTTTCCGGGGCCGGATCGGCAGTTTGTATTCACTAATACCCCCACTGCTGACCCTTTAAGGGTGATTTCCGGTTGTTCTGGGCTGGTTTCCAAGCCAGGGGTAACTGTCATTGTTGGCTCAAGTGTGGGCGTATCTGGCACGGGAGTGTTGGTTGAAGGTGGGGCCTCAGTAGCAGTAGCGGTAAACACAATCTTGGCATCTTCGGTTAGCTGCAGCTCTGCAGCCTGAGCAGCATCAGTGGCTGCAACGGCAGTCTCGAGAGCATTCTCAAATGCAGGGTCATCGAGTCCTCTGGATTGGATTCCGCAGGCGGTAGTGAATATAACCAATCCAGCAGCGATCAAGATCGGTAAGGTTTTTTGGGTAATGTGGCTCATTTTCAGCTCCTCTGATAAGGACATTCTACTTCATCTAGGGGGTGAAGGCAAATCCCTTAAGAGAATAGTTCAAATGATGCCGGATCTGGATGGAAAGGGGGAATTGGGGTATCTGCCCTCAATTCGTCGGGAATCTTATCAGAAAGCTAGTACCTTCCCCCACCACACTCTGGGCCGTGATCTCCCCCCCCTGGGCTTCAACCAATTTCCTGGTGATCGCCAATCCCAGGCCTGAGGAACCATCATCGGACTGGCGGGAAGTGTCGGTCCTGTAAAAACGATCGAAAATATAGGGGAGCTGTTCGGCCTCGATCCCGGGACCATCATCTTTGACCTCGATTTCCAGCCAGTTTGCTTTCAGCCGGGTGGTGACAAGGATTTCATCCCCGGCTTCTAGAATATTGATGGCGTTAGTGAGCAAATTCCCCAGGATCTGGGTTAATCGATCCGGGTCGAGGTTTAGACGGGGAAGATCCGGGGTGGAGAGCGCTTTCAATTTGATAGCTTTTGTCTCGGCCTGGACGGTAAAGGCAGAGATGACATCCTGGACCACCAGCCCGGGATCGATGTCCTGGATCTGCAGTTTCAGCTGATTAGAGTCCAGCAGCGAGAGGGTTCTCAGATCATCGATCAGGTAATTAAGATGTTGAGCTTGTTGATGCATGACCTGGTAGATTTCCGGAGTGCCTTTAAGTTTTCCCTCGCTCATGGCCTCTGTATAGCCATGCAAAACGCTCAATGGGGTCCGCAGGTCATGGGCGATATCTGCAGTCATTTGTTTTCTCGATCGATCAGATTTTTCAAGATCAGTGCTCATGGTGTTAAATGAGGCTGCCAATCTGCCCAGCTCATCTTTGGAGGTAATTTCTACCTGGTAGCCCAGATCCCCCTCAGCCACAATTTCTGTTGCGTCAGCCAATTTGCGGATCGGGCGCGTGAATGAGTTGATCAGAAAACCCCCCAGGATAAGAGCGATCAAGAGTGTGATCAGGGAGCTAAAAAATAATCCCCGCTGGACGCTGTTCAAGAATGCTTGCTGGGAATTGGTCTTTGGTTGCGAAAAGGGGACTTCAATCAGCCAGCCGATTAGTTGATCATCCTGTTCCAATTGTAATCCCTTCCTCAACTCGTCATCCGGGACCAGTTCTCCGGATTGATATCCTGAGTGCAGGGTACTTCCAGCCAGGATGGATCCTGATACATCAGCCAATACAAATGGCATCGGACCGCGGAGCACCATCCGATAGGCATTATTTTCCCTTGGACCTCCCGCCATACCTGGGCCCATCATAGGTTGGTTAGCGCTTCGAAAGAGAGATTCAACACCCTCCCAACCGCCATTGGTTTGGTAATAGTCGATCAAAACATCATAAAACAACGCTTGGTTCTCATCCAGGATAAAATTATTAAATGCGGTTTGAGTTCGATATTGGACAAAAAATGCTGTAAAAAGCGCGCCGGCCAGGCTGACAATAACCAGCACAAGGATGATCTTCAGGCTGATTGATCGCATAAGCCTTAATTCCTCTCCCGGGCAAAGCGGTACCCGGTCCCGTAAACTGTTTCAATGAATTTCGGATCTTTTGGATGAGGTTCGATCTTCTCGCGCAGATTGTGGATATGTACATCCACAGTGCGTTCAAAACCTTCCAGATAGGTCGTCTCTCCCAGGCTTTCAAGCAGCTCGATCCTTGAGAATGTTCTTCCGGGAGCCCCCATCAATACAGCCAGGAGCTCAAACTCGGAAGGAGTCAGCTCGACAGGTTGGCCATTGATCTCGACATTGTGGCCGGTTATGTCGAGCATAATACCAGATGCCCTGATCAAGCTGGGACTGCTGGAACTTTTTGCAGCCCTGCGCAGGAGTGCCTGGATCCTGGCGGTCAATTCGCGCAGGCTGAACGGTTTGGTCATATAGTCGTCAGCGCCCAGTTCCAAACCCAGGACTTTATCGGTTTCCTCCACCTTGGCAGTTAATACCAGGATGGGAGTGTTATTTTCTTTGGTATAGATACGGATGAACTCGGCTCCACCCATTTCTGGCATCATCATATCTAATATGATGCAGTCGGGTTTTTCCTCCCGGGCGATATGGAGGGCTTTTTGTCCATTTTCGGCGCTGGTAACCAGAAAACCTTCCTGGGACAGGTAATCTCTTAACATCGTCTGGATATCAGGATTATCATCAACAATTAAAATCTTTTTAGCCATGCTCGCCTCAAATGTGATTATAACTGGTTCATCAATCATCATGAGAGCCGGATCTAGATCACCGGCTCTCATGGTACTGCTCAGGGCTGGGATACGGGGAGGATACTATCCCTCATTCCCCCACATACCACAGCCGCCAAAAGGTCTGGATCCCCGGCCAAATCCCCCCCAACCGTCAACGGGTTTTTCACCCCCAGGGGTGCCGAACTGGCCGCGGCCGCCAATCCTGCCAGGACCCATTCCACCGCCCATATAACCGTTTTGGATTCCTTCCATCATCCAGTTGTACTGTTCCTGGGTGATATCGCCATTTTCCAGGGCATCCTGAAGGCGGGCTTTGTGGTCGGCTTCCCGTGTGGCAGACATTTCCTGCCAGAAAGCCTCCAGGTCGATACCGGCTTCATCGGCCAATTCTTCCAGGGTCGTTCCACCCTGGATCTCCTCCCAGAGTTCTTCCGCTGTCAGACCCAGCAGCTCTGCCAGAACATCATGGGGCCGGGGAGGATCTTCCTCTGCGGCAGCTATGCCAACCCCGGCAGCGCTGACAAGTGTGAGGGCCAGGAGACCGATCAAAAAAGCTTTCAGGTACTTGTTCATGTTTAAACTCCTTATGGTGAGTATTTTGTTTTACGTCCTTCATATCCAAGTCTAACAAAACCATATTTAGAAATTATTAAGAAGTTATGGAGTTATTATTAATGACTGCCAAATCAGGGGTTCCAGCCGCAAAAACCTCCTCCCGAATAAGGTAAGATATAATTCACTTCATCATTAAACCTTTGTTATGGTCAATCAAACCCCCCCACCTGACGATTACCAGCTGGTCTACAAGCCAACCTACCAGAACTACCGCTATTTGATGCGCAGCCGCATCAGTGAGATCCTGCTGGTCTCCAGCACCTACGACTCGTTCATCATTGAAGAGGACGCCAGGCTGTCAGACCAGATCTTCGAGGAATTCCACAATCTTAATCTGCGGACCCTGCCGCATATTTTCCGGGCAACCTCGGTTGAGCGGGCTCTCGAATTGCTGAAAGAAAGGAATTTTGACCTGGTGATCACGATGCGGCGTTTGGGGGAGATCAATCCCCAGCATTTTGCGGACCAGGTTAAAGCCATTCAAAATATCCCGGTTGTTCTGCTGCTGAACAATTCCTCGGAACTGCAGTATCTCCCTGTCAAAACATTGACCGACAGCAATATCGACCATACCTTTGTCTGGAATGGCAATCCGACCGTTTTTGTGGCCATGATCAAATTGCTGGAAGATCGCTTGAATATTGATGAGGACATTGAGCTGGCTGATACCCGGGTGATCATTGTGGTGGAAGATTCGATCCGCTTCTATTCACTCTATCTCCCGGTCCTCTATTCTGAGATCATGCGCCAGACCCAGCGTTTGATCTCGGATGGCGCCAACGATTATATTACCTTGCTGCAAATGAGGTCCCGCCCCAAGATCCTGCTGGCCAAAACCTACGAGGATGCCTGGAAGGATTATGAAAAATATCAGGACCACATCCTGGGGTTGATCACAGATATCCGCTTTCCGAAGGATGGCAAGCTGGATGATCAAGCAGGCTTCAGCCTTGTGGAACGGATTCGGGGGGAGGCACCTACCCTGCCGATCATGCTCCAATCCAGTGTTGAGAACAATAGGGAAAAATCCGAAGAGCTGCAAGGTTTTTTTGTGAGCAAGAATGAACATAACCTCATCCAGGAGCTGCGGACTTTCCTGCTTGATTTTATGGGATTTGGTAATTTTACTTTCCGGATGCCCGACGACTCGATTGTTGGAAATGCTGATAATCTCTTCGATCTGCGGGATGAATTGATCAAGGTACCCCTGGAATCATTCATCTATCATGCCCAGAACGACCATTTTTCCGGCTGGCTGGCTGCCCGGGGGGAGTTTGCCATGGCCCGTCAGCTAAAACCCCGGAAAGTATCCGAGTTTGCCAATAAAGAGGACCTCAGGCAGTTGATCATCGCATCTGTGGAGAATATCCTCCAGGAACGGATGGGTATCATCGTTGATTTTGACCGCCAGAAATACCATCCCCACTCCCGGTTCATCCGTCTTCGTCCAGGATCCCTGGGCGGAAAGGGGCGTGGTCTGGCATTTTTGCTTTTCTTGAGGAGTTCCTTTAATACTGGATTCCGGAAGGAGTTCCCGGAGATCGAGATCCAGATCCCCCGCACAGTCGTGATCGGGACCGATGAATTTGAGCAGTTCATGCGGGAGAACAACCTCTATGAGTTTGTTGCCAGCCAACACTCAGACCTGGAGATCAAGGAAAGATTCCTGAAAGCTGAAATTTCAGCCCAACTTTGGGAAGATTTGAAGTTCATTTACAATGACCAAACCAAGCCTCTGGCAGTCAGGTCGTCCAGTATTTTTGAGGATTCCCTCTTTCAGCCTTTTGCCGGTGTTTTTTCAACCTATATGCTGCCAAATAGCCATCCCGATCTGGATGTCAGGATCAACCAGCTGGTAGCTGCCATTAAACTGGTTTTTTCCTCGACCTACCAGAAATTAGCCCGATCCTATGCGGAGACCCTCCGGATCTCATTGGGCGAATCCCGGATGGCTGTTGTGATCCAGGAAGTTGTCGGGAAACCCTACGGTAAACGCTATTACCCCAATTTCTCAGGCACTGCAGCATCCTATAATTATTACCCCCTTGGAAAGCACCTTCAGCCTGAAGACCGGATTGCCTTTGCTGCTCTGGGCCTTGGTAAAACTGTGGTGGATGGGGGAATGGCTCGCAGGTTCAGCCCCAAACGTCCCAAGGTGAATATTTTTGGTAGTGTCGAAGACGAGGTCCGCAGCAGCCAGAACAGTTTCTTTGCTGTTCGTCTGGCGCAGGATGAATTTATCGATCTCGAAAAAGGAGAATACTCATTCCTGGAAAGCTGCACCCTGCGGGATGCGATCGATGATCAGACCATGGGGGAGATCGCTGATACTTATGATGCCCAGGGCGGCAGATTGACCAGCGGATTTTGGGATGACAGATCTGGAGCTCCGGTGATCACTTTCAACCGCCAGCTGAAGTTAAACACCTTTCCCCTGGCAGGTATTATCAACCGGGTTTTGCAGCTGGGAGAAGAAGCGATGGGATGTCCGGTGGAGATCGAATTTGCTGGCAATTTTGCTGATGGGCAGGATGGCAAGGCGGAATTCAGACTGCTCCAGCTGCGGCCCTACCTGGAACATGAAGAAACCCTGTTGCTGGATGATCTGGAATATGCCGAAGAGCAGGTATTTACATCGACATCCGTGGTCTCTGGCTATCGGATGATCACCGATATTAAGGATATTCTCTATGTAAAACCAAAGGATTTTGATCTCACCAGGACGGTTGAGATGGTCGATGAGGTCATGAAATTGAACCGAAGCCTGGTTGATGAGGATCGGCCGTATATCTTGATCGGACCCGGTCGCTGGGGTACTTGTGAAAGGCACCTGGGAATACCCGTTCTGTGGTCAGACATCAACGGTGCCAGGGTGATCATGGAAGTGGACCTGGAAGGTTTCCGGGTAGACCATTCCCAGGGCAGCCACTTTTTCCATAATATATCTTCTGCAGGCATCCCTTATTTTTATATTAAATACAATTCTGAGGACGATTTTTTGGATTGGGAGTGGCTGAATGGTTTGGAGGCAGTTACTGAAACGTCTTATTTCAGACTGGTCAGGTTAGAGGAACCCTCTGAAAGTGATCGCCAATGGCAAAGACCGGGTGGGATTGGTGATCAAACCCCATTAAAGGCAAATCTCGCGATTATTCCCCCCATTCATTTCCCCAGGTTGATCAGGATCCCAGTCCATAGACCTGCCGGGGAGCTAAAAATTCAGGATATTGGTCCAGGATCTGGCGGCGGATGAAAAAACAAGCCTGGCATTCATCCACGTACTGATCTGCGGGAGTGAGGTTGAGTTCTTCAATCAAACCTGCAGGACCATTCCTTAATAGCGGTCCACAAATCAAATGTTTTTCGGCTTGATAATCAGCCATAATCTCAGCCAGCGGTCGTTCCCAGAAGTTTCCCAGGCTTATACCCTGGCAGATCTGGATATTTCCGTACGAATCCACATGTACGCGGGAAGGTGTTTTCAGATCCTCATAGGGACATTCAGTGAATTCTCTCCAGGTACGAGTGGGCAGGGACTCCGTTAATTTATCAGCTGCCCGGCCCCTGAATTTTGCTCCTCCACCGATCAGGCTCCGGCCTTTTTTCTCGGGGTCCGGGTCAGAGATGACCTCTGGTGGGTCAATACAGATCGGATAAGAGATCAATTGGAGTTTCTCTCCCACTTCCTGGGCAATCACAGCCGGATTTTGCAGATCAGTTCCATAATGGAAGCCATCATTGCTGACAGCCAACTCTCCCAACCCGGCTTCAACCAGCGGCTCCAAACCTAACCGGGCATCTGCTTCAGACAGGGCTCCATAGGCATTGGTTACCAGGCCTACATCAAACCCCATCCTGTGCGCTTTTCGAACGCTCTCAAGCAGGAGGGGATAATACAGCGTGGGCTCACCACCTTCAAAATATATCGTCTGGATTGTCCCGATCTCAAGTGCTTGCTCGAGCACAGCTTCTACCTGGTGGATGGTGAAAGTCCCTTCTGACCAGGGACTGCAGTACAGGAAACAATGATCGCACTCAAAATTGCAGGCGTAAGTCAGTAAAAAATGGATTTCTGAAAGCATATCGATTTTCCTATTATTAAGGATTAGAAATGTCCGGATTGGCTAATGGGATCTGATATTCAGCAGGGTTCCGAACCCAAACAGAAACCCAAAAATATACCATAAGGGCCGGTTCAGCAGAGCTAGGGGCCACCAGTAGAACATGATCGTTCCCAGGTACAGGGTTACGTAGGGGAACATAATATCCTTGCGAAGGGGATTCCGCCAATTGAGTTTTTTGATGTAATCCACCCAGTAACCGTAGGCGGCAAAGAATCAGGAACAGGAATCCGCCCAGCCAGAATGACCAACTTTTTCCTCCCCTCAGTAGTATGATGCTGATCAGGGAGGCCGGGATACACAGGGCATAAACCAGCCAGCCATATTTTAAGGGTGTAAGTTTCGAAAAGACGTTTCCGGACGGCAAAATGGACGATGAATATGATCTGCAGGCTGAATGCCCAGACCACAAAGAGTGTATCCAAGCGATCAAGGCCAAACATAACTCACCTCCTTGAACTATTGTAGGGATGTATATTTGCCGGATCAGGATTGAAACGGTCTGGTCAAGGCTGATTTAAGCCTTTTTCGAATCTCCTGATCAGGGTTAGAGGATTTTGGCACCAAATCCAGGCAGGCGGGATCAAAATCATATTCTTCCCTCCAAATTGGATGCTCTTCTGCCAGGGATTGTAAACTCTCGGCAATGAAGAGGATTTCTCCGTCAGTCATGGTGGGGTGAAGGGAGATCCTCATCCAGCCTGGTTTTTCAGAATAATCCCCCTGATCGATCAGGTCTGTGATCAGCCGGGATTGGTCCTGGCCGATATTCAACAAGTAATGCCCGTAAGTCCCGGCGCAGGAGCAGCCTCCCCGGGACTGGATGCCAAATTTATCATTGAGGAGTTTTACGCCCAGGTTATAGTGCAGATCATCGATATAAAAGGAAATTATTGGCAGGCGGTTTTTATGCTGGGGAGCCAGGATATGCAGGTTTGGGATCTGGGAGACCCGATCCCAGAGCATATTTAGCAATTCATGCTCCCGTTCCTGGATCTTGGAAATTCCCATTTCATCTTTGAGAGTAATGCAGAGGGCTGTTTTGATGGTCTGTAAAAAAGCTGGTGTGCCGCCATCTTCCCGGGCTTCGATATCATCTATATACTTGAGTCCACCCCAGGGATTGGTCCAATCTACAGTGCCGCCGCCCGGGTTGTCTGGGGTTCTCTGGTGATACAGCCTTTTATTAAACACCAACACACCTGATGATCCGGGCCCTCCTAGGAATTTGTGGGGTGAAAAGAAGATCGCATCCA
Organism: uncultured Chloroflexia bacterium; assembly: GCA_963716695.1. Classification (GTDB taxonomy): domain Bacteria; phylum Chloroflexota; class Anaerolineae; order Anaerolineales; family UBA11858; genus B10-G9. The sequence continues at coordinate 37,307 of CAVQTT010000001.1, read as the reverse complement.
GATCGGCTCCCTTTAGTTGGGGATGCATATCGATCTCACAGTAAGGCGCGGCGCAGGCAAAATCTACAAAAATGGAACCTCCTGCCTGGTGCATTTTTTGGGCGATCTGATAATAAGGTGTAGATATCCCGGTCACGTTGGAACAGGCTGTGATCGAGGCGATCTTGGTCTTCCTGTCCCGGTGTTTTTCCAGCAGAATATCCAGGGACTCTGGATCGACCAATCCGTTTTCGTCTGGTGGCATGATTTCCACAATGGCGATCGTCTCCAGCCAGCTGGTGTGATTGGAATGGTGCTCCATGTGGCTGATAAATACTACCGGACGCTGTTCATCCTTGAGTTGATAATCGATATCCGGATTGATCTTTAACCCCAGCATACGCTGGAATTTGTTGACCAAACCAGTCATGCCAGATTCGCTGGTCAAGATCAGATCATCGGGTCCCGCGTTGACATGTTCCTTGATCAGCCGCTGGGCGGTGTGATAGGCGTGGGTCATGGCCATGCCCGTTGTGCTAGTTTCGGTATGGGTATTTGCGACCAGGGGCAGGAATGCCTCCCGGATCCGGTCTTCGATGGGTCCATAGGATCTGCCGCTGGCCACCCAATCGGCGTAGATCAGCGGGCGTTCTACTCCGTCGGGACAGAGCAGTTTGAGATCTACACCGATGATCCCTTCCCTGAATTTCTGAAAGTGTTCCTTCATAACGTGATCCTGTCAGGTATTATTCTATCCAATCAAAAATCCTGGGTCCAATCGGACCTGTTCCAGGAAACCGCTGGCTTCCCGGGGTGACCTAAGTCGGTGGAACTTGATCCGGGAATATTTGTCAGCAGTCATATAGGCTGAATTCCTTTTGACATGCCTTTTATAGCTGCTGACTGTCCACCAAATAATCGAATCCTTGCTGAAAAGCATCTTTAAATTCTCCCGGTTTCCGGTCCCCGGCCAGAGTTCTTCCTGGCTGATCAGGCGGCTGAGGGCTCGCTGGACTGCCTGGTAGATGGTACGTGGAAAACTGAAGTTCAACCAGATCACAGCCTGGACCCGGTCCCATTTAAAATCCATCGTGCGGGTATAGTTGCCATCCAGCACCCAATTGTCCCCTTCAAGAAGGGCTTTTAACTTCGGGAAATATACCTCATCAGGCGGGGATTCCCAATTCGGTCCCCAAAAAATGGCATCCATTTCTAGAAATGGAATTTCCAGGGTCTCAGCCAGCTCTCGCCCGAAGGTGGTCTTTCCGCTCCCGCTGGTGCCGATAATATTGATCCTCACCTAATAGCTCCCGTGACCCGATACTCCAAATCAACCGACAAAACATATTGTAGCTTATTCCCAATCAAAAAAGCGCTGCTGGGAAAAGGTTTTCTTCTCCAGAGCGCTTTTTGATTAATGTTGAATCGGATCAGGGCTTCCAGACTTGCCAGACCTTTCCTACCAGGTCTGGTCCCGGCGTAAGGGTGGGATCTCCCGGCTGCCATCCCGAGGGAGTCACTTCCCCGGTCTTGACCACATGCTGGAAGGCTTTCACCTGCCGGAGTAATTCCCCGGGATTTCGGCCCACTTCAGGTGTCAACACTTCCATAGCCCGGATCACAAAATCAGGGTCGATAATGAAACGGCCCCGGATATCCACTCCGGCAGCTTGATCATAAACGCCGTAAACGGAGCCAATTTTGCCCCCGCTGTCAGATAACATCGGGTAGGGCACCCCCCCGGGCACCATTTTGGAGAGTTCTTCTTCCTGCCAAATTTTGTGGACAAAGCGGCTGTCTGTGCTGATCGAGAAGATTTCAACGTTTAAAGCTTGGAATTCACTGTAGAGGGCAGCGACCGCTGCCAGTTCAGTGGGTCAAACATAGGTGAAATCACCCGGATAAAAACACAGAACGAGCCATTTGCCTTTATAGTCCGAAAGTTTAACCGGTTGAAAACCCTTCCCGGAAATAAATGCGCTGGCTTCGAAATCTATTGCTTCTTTTCCTACTCTGGCTAACACTTCTTTCACCTCCTGTCCTGAAATGGATCCATTTTCTACCTGATCTGGCTTTTCTGCCAGGATCGGGCCTTTCACGGGTTTTAGGCAACCGTCTTTTAATTGGGACATAATCGCTCCAGTTAGAATTTATTCCGAGAGGATATTTACCCAGTAATTATACTACTGAGTGGTATGTGTGACAGGGGGTTAGGTCTCCAGAAGCGCTTGTGAGGCAATGGAAGGGGGATGGGCTGATATTAGTGTTCCAGACCTGCCTGCCTGGGAATTCAGCATTGCCTGCTGCGATGCCGAGCAGGAACAGCGTCCTGATAAAGAAGTTTATCTACCTGGACAGCCGCTGTTTTTCTGTATGGGGTGCCTTGATCAACCGGGCCAAACGTACCCCGGCGGACTTTTTGATCCTGTGAGGTTGATCGACCATGGTTGAGGCGGAAATCCAGCCGGGATTCTTCAACACCGACAGGGGATAGAGGATAGCAAAGGTGATACCAGGCAGGGGCGGCAGAGCCAGTGCCAGGGGGTAGGGGGGGCCTTGCCAGATCAGGGATATATAGACCAGGGCGGATCCAAACAGATAGATTCCACAGACCAGGATTCCCAGGATCGGACCCCAGGATTTGTTTTTAGACTACACCAAAAGCAGCCAGCAGGGACAAGGGACCGGTGATGAGCAGATCTGCCCAGGGAACCAGCACAATCAGCAGGTCTTTCTGCAGGAATATGGGTCCCTGACCCCAGCTGTACAAAGCGCCAATAATTGCAAAAATGCCTGTGGATAAAAAAAACCAGGCAAATAATTTCTGTGGGGCTATTTTGATATTCATTGATCCTGTTTTCCATTTGGTAGATGGTAAATCAATGAATATACGGCAGTTCGGTTAACTAGTTGCAGATTTTTGAGGGAATTAGATCCGATCAGGAGCTTTTTTTCTGGCACTCATGTAAAGCCAGATCAATACAAACGGCAGGATCAGATCCCAATAGACAATCAATCCAGTATTGCTGGGGGAAAAATTATCCAATCGGAGCATATGAAGGATATGGGTCAAGCCAGCTCCCCACATAAAAGTGGACTTGGCGATGATAAAGGGGGGCCAGAAAGATCTGTTCCAGAAACCAATAAAACCGATCAGGCCGATACCTATCGAAGCAAAACCCAGTTCCATCTGGAAACCGCTCTCCAGCGGCCACCCAATACCCAGGGCTACCTGGTCCGCAAAGATGATATGGCCGAATAATCCACTCATGATCGAAAACCATCCCGCCAGACCGATGGTATAGATCGCAGCGATCTCCAGAACTGGTTCCCTGGATGGTTTATTCCTCGTTCTCAGCAAATGAATACTGATCGATATGATCGTTACGGAAATTTGAAGGTAGATATTCAAACCGGAGATTTCAAACAGGGATTCCATGAGCTGATCCTCCTGAGTTTGCTGGACTCGTTTTAGAACTGCTATCATCCAGATATCTTACGAAAGGATGATCGAGCGATTGTCTTAGGAAAAGAGGTTGTAGATCTGGTGATTAGCCCTGGGGTTCCTGGCTGAGGGGTATGACAGATGATTTTTATTCAGATAGATCAGAATTCCAATGGCACTTGCTGCCAGCAGTCCCACAAAGATCAGGTGTTTTAAGGTTCCAGGTGCGTAAGCAAAGATGTCGAAACTAAGATTTCCGGTAGTATTTAACAATGTGGCTGCCAGGATGCTGCCTCCATTTCCGTGGTAGCACCAGGCTGAAAATATGCTGGAGGCCATCACAAAAAGTAGGAAAACCCACAGATCTGGACCCACTCCCATATCGATTTGACTGGTGCCAACCACCCAGAATAAGGGCAGATACCAGGACATTTGAACTCCACCAACGATCAAGGAGCTTTTGGCAGGTCCAAATACTTTGGCTAAATTCTCCTGGAGATAGCCTCTCCAACCCAGTTCTTCAACTCCGGACTGGATAAAATACAGAAATAACACCAAAGGAATGGTGCTGGGCTGCTGGATGATTTCCTGCAGGAAGGCAGATTCCGGGACAGATCCTCCTGCCAGTTTGGTTATGCCAATCGACAGACCATGAAAAACCGGCCAGATGGTGAGGATGATCAGGATCCAGCCGGGCTTGATCCTCCGGAAATCATAGATCCTGTCCCTAAAATCCCTGATTTGGTCCAGGTCCTTGCCCCTGTAGTTCAGGATGATGGCTGCCAAGCCAGGGCCGAAGGCACCTACCAGAACTGCTGCCAGCAGATAAGGAGAACTTTGATAGTCTTTGCCCGTGACTGCGACCGGGATCCAGACTACCCAGGACAGGAAAAAACTTATTAGAATGAAGAGCCAGGGTATGTTTGGAGCTGTTTTTTGCATTATGCTTCTGCGGAAGGTTCCTTTGGTTCGGGGTCATCTAATTTTAAGGCAGAATAACCACCCAAACCTGCAAAAACAAAAGCAAGCACAGTGATGCCCAGGAGGAGCAGGGTCGGACCGATCAGGAAATATGCGCTGGCACCCCCCACCAGCAGACCATTGACTGCGGAAATCCACACATCTTCAGATTTCATCACCCGGGTAGTGATCCAGCCACCGGCGAATAAGCCTATAAAACCGGAAACTACTCCAGTAATCAACTGGTACCTGGGATTAAGGTCACCGATCAGCCAGAATAGGTAGGTAAAAGTCTGGGTGACAGCCAGGGTGACCAGGAATGACAGGAATCCTGCAATGATGATCTGCAGTACGGAGGTGGTTTTTGTTTTCATAGTAATATCATATCCGATTTTTTGGGCAGGGGATTACAGTTTTTTTAGGAAGATGCAGGCCGGTATATCAGATCGCTATAACCTGGAGTCAGTTCCAGGGACTGTTCTTTAAGGGAGTTTTTTGAATCTCACTGTATAGGTCCAGAAATTACCCAGGATTTGATCTACCTTAAATCCAGCATCAACACCGATCCGGGCTGTGGTTCTACGGAGTGGATAATCCGGATCTGGCAGAAATTCACTTACAGCCAGGATCCCAGCTGGTTTGAGAACCCGATTGATCTCTGCCAGGGCTGCCGATCGGTCAGGGATCTCAAACAGGACAGTGATCATATAGACCAGGTCGATCGATCCATCCTCGAAGGGCAGCTGATAGGCACTGGCCTGATGGGTCTGGACATTTTTGATATCGCGGTTTTCGGGCAGTTCCAATTTCTTTTTTAGCTGCGCCAGCATGGCTGGCTGGATATCCAGGGCTTCTACCTTGCCCCCAGGACCTACGGCCCGAGCTACAAAGGTAGTATAGGCCCCACTTCCACAGCCAATCTCCAGCACCCGCATACCGGTTTTGATGCCGCTGCGCTGGATCAGTGGATCCGGAGGCTGGATCTTGCGGCGTAAATCGCTGTCCAGGAAATAGCCGATGAAGGGGGGAGCGGGAAAATGCAAGATCCTGCGGCCAATCCGGATCACGATCTGCCAGAGGATGAAAATCCCCAGGATCCAGAACAGGACTTCTAAGGATTTATCAAGAATGCCAAGCAGCATCGATCCTCCTATTTGTTAATCATTCCATTATACATAGGAATAGGGAGAGATCGGGAATATAAATAGACCACCTCAGGACAGCACACTGAGATGGTCATTGGGGTCTTTTAGAAAGTGATGGATCTATAAACCGAGGGCTTGTTCTGCCAGTTTGGTGCCTTTGACCCGGGCAGCGATCTTGGCAAAAGCAATTTCCCGGGATGTGCCAGCATCGTCTGCAAAGGGACTGAAACCACAATCATCGGTGGTTCCCAACTGTGATACCGGTATATGCCTGGCTGCCGCCAAAACGCGGTCCCGGACGATCTCTGGAGTTTCGACATCAGGGTTGTTAACGTCCGTGACCCCGACAAAAACCTTTTGATCGGGTTTTAAGTTAGTGGCAATTTCTGCCAGGGCTTTGTCAGGATCTTTTTCGCTGGCCATTTGAACGAAGAAACTGCCGACGTTGAGGTTCATCAGATCAGGGATCAATTCCTCATACGGAACATCTGCGCTGTGGGTCGAGTCGTGATCTCCACCGGGGCAAACATGGACGCCGATCCGCTGCCGTTCCTCAGGCGAGAAATGGGACAGTACCTGATTATTCAAGTCGATGAAATTCCTCAATAAACCCTTGCTTGGGTCAAGCTTTAGCGCTAACCGGCCTTCTGTGAAGTCGATTTGAACACTTTCAGCGCCATTCTTGAAACAGCTGCGAATATCTTCAACTGCATCCTGGACTAAATCCTTGATAAATTCATCCTGGGTGTAGCCCTCAATGCCATCGGCAGGATAGATCAAGGAAATGGCTGATGCGGAAATCACGGCTTGTTTGAGGGGCTGGTCGGTGAATTTCCGGGCCCGGGGAAGATAAGATCCAGCAAATTCTCCATAATGGAAAGGTCCCTTTGTAAGTCTGGGCAGCTGGCGGCTGTGGCCATCTTCAAAGGGGATCACCACACCATCCGGGGCTAAATTGGTTAAATTAGAGAAAGGGTAAGTAGCAAAACTGGATTTGGTTTGTTCTCCATCAGTGATCACTGGAGAACCGGTTTTTGTGAAGCGCTCGACGGTGTCTTTGACAGCTTGATCATAAAGTTTGTTCAATTCTGCATTTGTCAGACTTCCAGCAGCATAATCGGCCAGAGCTTGCTGCAGCTCGGCTGGACGGGGAAGGCTGCCACAGGGTTCGGTGGGAATGCTCATGGTTTTATTCTCCTTGGGAAACTATTAATCGAACTCGATACCAAACTAATAAATATAAATATTATCATATATAATAACATCAAATCAAGGTCAGGGTCGTGCCTCCGACAATCCGGGAGACAACCTCTGGGTGACCTCTGGATCTGAGAGGTTTCAGGATGCTTAACCCACCATAAAACTATAGCCGTTCAATACCGGATCCCAGATGAGATAGAAAGAAAGGGTCAAAAAGAGCTGAAAGAGGATCAGAATCAGCCATTGGGCCTGTTTATTGATAAACAAGAGTATCAAGCAAAACAACATGCCTGGATATACCAGAGAACTGAGTACGATCGGAAGTTCAGCCAGTTCTTGCCTGAGCACCAATCCTGCGATACCACCCAGGAGGGCAAACGGCCAACCGATCTGGGAAATACCCTGCCAGAGAAATACTTCCCCCAGGTCGACCCAGTTAAATTCATAACCAGGCTCAATGATCCTTGGCAGCAGGGTAGTGCAGAATAGCAAATTAACGAGGATCGACAAGGAGGTAAGAAAGAAAGGCAATCTCTTGAACTTTAGTATTTTGTCCATGCAGGCAGAATAGCATTAACAGACTGTTTTATTCTCTCAGATCGCTCTCATTTTCTCGCAATCAATGAAGCCGAACAAAGCTGGATGCCAGCCGGATTCCTTTTTAAGAGTTTTTTGGTTAGGGGTTTATCTGCATTTTCCAGTTCTTCAATTCAAGCTGGGAAATGGTGTCATACCAATTCTTGAACGCGGCCTATCTGACCGTCGACCAGGCGAACCTTGATGCCGTGAGGATGGGTAGGGGATTTGGTTAAGATTTCCCCCACAACACCGTCAGTCAGCAGGCCAGTTCTTTGATGCTTTTTTTGAACGATCCGGACTTTGGCACCGATTTTAATATTTTCTCGCCTGATTGATATCATGTTCTTTACCGTTCCGGGTTATTTTGGCAGGCTAAGCGGTTAATGTCGAAAGTGAACCAGGATCCGGCCAAAATTCTTATCGTCTTTTTCGATCCGGTGATATTGATCCCGGATATGTTTTTGATTGAGAAATCTTAATACCCTCTTTTTCAGCTGCCCGCTTCCCTTGCCGGGGATAATTTCCACCAGGCTGATCCGGTTTTCAACGGCTTCTTGAATGACCCGATTTAGTTCAGTTTCAATGGTTTTTCCCTGATTAAAGATCTCATGCAGGTCCAGCTTTATCCTGGCCATCAGCTCTCCTCGATCAGTTTTAGATACAAGGTTTCCACTTTTTCCCGGGCCCAGGGAGTCCGCCGCAGGAAAGTGAGGCTGGATTTCAGGGATGGGTCATGAGTAAAGCAGCGGATATTAATTTGTCGGCCCAGTTCAATCCAACCGTAGTGCTCTACCAGGTTGGAAACGACCTGTTCCAGGGTTATTCCGTGCAGAGGGTTATTGGGCTGGGAATTAGCCATATTTGGGTTCCAGCCCTGTCCTGAAAATCAATAGCTCACCATCGGCCGGTATCAGCAGCTGCTCTGGTTGGATCCCTGTATTATCAGCCACAGCCCTCAACTCGGACCGCGAGGTCGTCCCATGGTCCAATGCTTCCAGGTGCACAGCCACAACTGCAGCCTGGGGCGCGCTCTGGCAGACTTGAATAGTTTGCTCGGCATCCATGATGATCAAGGTCCCTTCTCCCCAAACAGCGCCGCCAGAATGGGTGATGATGACCTCTGGTTGGAATTTCCGGATAACTTCAGCGATAGCGTCAACCCAGATGCTGTCACCCACCCAGTAGATTGTGGGTTCATTAGGAGCCTGAAGAATAAATCCAGAGGCCTGGCCCATCTCAATCAATACCTTGCCGGATCCATGCTGTGCTGCGGTCCGGGTGATGGTGATTCCTTCCCAGTTTACACTGTCTCTGACAGCTGTCACTTGCTGAAATCCGGCTGATTGAATATCTATTTCATCACCGGGCTGGCAGAAGAACGGCAGGTTTTTTGGTAGCAGCTCTTTTGCGCCTGGGTCAAAGTGATCTGAATGCAGATGGGAGATCAGGACAGCTTCAACTCCCTGGATGGCTTCATTTTTGTCAAGTGGCAGATCCACCAGCGGATTGGGGGAGATTCCTCCATAAGATGGCAGAGCGTGTTTTTGAGCCAGGCAGGGATCGCCAAGGATACATTTCCCGGCATAGGCTATTCGTAAGGTCGCATTCCGGATCAGCTGGATTTGGGCCATGTGGGGATCCTTTTCCTGAATTTAATTCTCAAGAGTAGAGTGTAACACAGCTGGTCTGAGGGAAATGTCCTGCACAATACGGTTAAAACAAAGAACCACTCAGAAGAGTGGTTCTTATAGCTGGCGGGGACGACCGGATTTGAACCGGCGATCTCGGCCTTGACAGGGCCGCATGTTAACCGCTACACCACGCCCCCAGCGAAAAACATTCTAACATATCTGGAAATTCAGTCAAGATATTTCAGTCGATCCAGAAGTACAAAATCCAAACCCTGTTGGGGAATTGGATCTCAAAATTCTCCGACATCTCCGATCCGGAAGTATTCCATGACCACCATGCCTGCCAGGGTAGCCAACATCAAGATCGTACTGAGCGCCATAGCCTGTCCATAATGCAGAGCTCCTGGACGCGACAACAAGCGGTAGATCACAATCGGTACGGTGGGAAATTCCGGCCTGGTGATCATGGCGCTGGCCCCGAATTCTCCGATCGAGATCATAAACGCAAATGACGCGGCTACCAGCAGGGCCCGTCCAACCAGAGGCAGGTCGATTTCCTTCCAGACCTGTCCCGGTGATGCGCCCAAAACTGCTGCAGCTTGCCGGAGGTTGGGCTGGATACTGGAGAGGGCAGGGGTCAAGCTGCGAACCACAAATGGAAAAGCGACCAGAGTATGAGCAAGGGGAACCAGAATAGGAGACGCACGAAGATCAATGGGAGGTTGATCAAGAGCGACCAGGAATCCCAATCCCAGGGTAACTGCGGATGTTCCCAGGGGAAGCATTAATATCGGATCCAGCATCTTATCCCAGAGGGTCAAATTCTTCTTTGACAGCTCCCAGGCCGCTGGCAGTCCGAGAACCAGGGCTGCGATTACAGTAATTAATCCATATCCAAATGACACTGCCAGGGCGGTTGATGGGGGAACATAGAACAGGCTCTGCCGGGGGTTTTCCAGCAGGGCTTTGTAATAAGCCAGGGTTAATGGCCCGGTTTCACCAGATCCCGTCACCGATCTTATTCCCAGGGCGATCAAAGGACTTACCAGGAATATCAGCAGGAGCATGATCAACAATCCTGCCAGCCATTTCTCTTTAGCTGATGTTAGTTTTTTCTGGGTGAATCGCTGAGATAGTAATCCCACCGGCTGGTGGATCCTGGCTGTCAGCCTGCTGTAGATTATTGTCAGGACCAGAGTAAATCCCACCTGGAGGATCGAGAGGGTGGCTGCCAGCGGAAGATTAAATAGACTGATGGTTTGATAATAGATCTCCACTTCGAGAGTGGAAAATCCGGGGCCACCCAGGATCAGAACCACACCAAAAGAAGTGAAATCAAATATAAAGATCAGCAAGGCTGCAGCAGTGATGGCCGGCAGCAGCAATGGCAGAGTGATCTCTTTGAAAGACTGCCAGCGGTTTGCACCCAGGACCCGGGCAGCGGATTCGATCCGGGGATCCAACCGGCTCCAATAATCACCCACCATTCTCAGGGCGATGCTTATATTATAGAAAACATGGGCTGTAAGGATGGCTTTAAAGCTGTTCACGAATTGGATTGGGGGAGCCTCCAATCCCATGATCCGCTGCAGGGCCAGGTTGACCAATCCAGAAGGACCTAAGAGGGCATAAAAGCCTGCCGCTACGACCAGGGTTGGCATTACAAACGGGACACCTGTCAGAGCCCGGATGAACTTCTTTCCCGGGAATTGGTAGCGGCCAAAAAGATAGGCTCCTGGTAACCCGACCAATAAAGTCAGCAAGGTGGATAAAAAAGCCTGCCAGAGTGTAAAACCCAGCACTTTGGCCACGGTGGGGTTGAAAATCGAGGCCAACAATCCGTCCCAGAGCTCGCCCTCCAATCTTGAGAAACTCAACTGGATGATCTCTGCCAGGGGGAAGAAATAGAATATTCCCAGAAATCCGATCGGCAGCAGCCAGAGCAGCAGACTGGGAGAGAGTTTTATCTTCATGCTAAAGCGCCATTAATGCGCTCGTTGCTGTGAATAATTGATTTGATAACCATCTTGTCAATCTCAACTTTTGAAAGATCAGCCCAGGCCTGATCTGATATCACCTCAACACAAAATCGGTCCAATCCTTGATCCAGGTTTCCCGATTCTGGGAGATCTGTTCTGGACTGATATCAGCTGTGATTTCGGGAATAACGAGATATTTCTGGAATGTTTCCTCCAGTACAGCCGCAGGATTTACCGGGAAAACATACATATTTAAGGGGATATCTTCCTGGAAAATGGGGGAAAGCATAAAATCAACCCATTTTTCCGCCAAATCACGATGAGGAGTTCCCTTCAGAATACCCACAAATTCTATTTGTCTGAAACAAGACCCCGGAGAGGTTATCGCAGCAGTAGGGGCATCATCCAGGGGTTCATCAGAGAAGATTACCTCAAATGGCGGACTGGATCCATAGGAAACCACGATCGGGTCAGGTCCCCCGGCTTGGCTGAATTCACCGTAATAGGCTGTTTCCCAATCATTAACGATATTAACTTCATTTTCCACAAGTTTTTCCCAAAAGTCCAGATAACCTTCTTCGCCATAATATGCGATCGTGGTCATTAGGAATGCCAGTCCTGGAGATGATGTCGCCGGGTTCTGGACTGTCAGCAGCCCCTGGTAGTCGGGCAGGATCAGCTCATCAAGGCTCTGGGGTGGAGCCAAATCATGTTCGTCAAAATAAGCTTTTTGATAATTCAGGCATACATCCCCAAAATTTACGGGCAGGGCCTGGTAGCCGGGGTCTAACAGAAAGGCGGGATCGATCTGATCCAGAATCGGGGACTGATAGACCTCAAATATCCCTTCCTCTAGGGCTCGACTCAGGAATGTATTATCTACTCCGTAAAACACATCCGCCAGGGGATTTTCCTTGGACAGGACTGCTTTATTGACGGCAGTACCTGTATCTCCTACCTCCAGGAACTGCACCTTGATCTGGTTCTGTTCTTCAAAGTATTGGACCACGGATTCAGAGATAGCAAATGAATCATGGGTCATCACTGTTAAGATCCGGGTTTCCCCTTCCGGGGGCATTTTTCCGCAGGCAGAGCTCACTAATAAGGTGCTCAGCACCACCAATTGGATCAGTCTATTCATTTTCCTACCTCCTTGCTTCCCAGCCGGCTGTGGATGAGAACCAATGTGCCAGATTGAAGATCTATCTGGGCCTGTTTTCCAAGTAGACTATTGCTGATGCCCCGCGTATAGCCGAAATGGAGATCATCTTCGTCCAGGGGATATTGGAGTCCCCTGGTTTTGACGACCGCAGGATCCGGCCCCAGGGGTATCAGTGAGATTGTGTCACCTGCCCCTCCAGTAATTTTTAAGGGAGTGCCGGCCCGGGCCAGGTGAACTTCTTCCAAGTCGCAGATCAGAGTGACCGGTATTTTTATTTCAGGATGAGCCAGCAGAATCATATTTCCCAGGGTCATATCCAATCTGCCGCCGACAGCACCGTACACCAGTATCCGATCTGCTCCTAAATCCTGGGCTTTGAGCAGCGCAAGTTCAAGGTCAGTTTGATCTTTGTCCTGGGGGAATTTCAGGATCTTAACCCCGGCCTTGCGCCAAATTTCGATCAGATCGGGATCACTGGAATCGAGATCACCGATCAGCAGGTCTGGAACAAGATCCAAGGCCTGGCAGTGACGGCTGCCTCCATCCGCTGCGATAACCAGGTCTCCGGGCTGTAGGCCCAGAGGGGGGTCTGGATCACAAAATTCACCATTCGCAAAAATTATCGCTTTCATAAGATATGATTTTGATCCCGCTGTCCGAAGTTTTTTCTCCTGAAGTTTAACCAGCTACCACCGATCGGACCCCCGGAGAAGGTTGCCCGGGCAGCAAATAATCATAAACAGCTCAGGGCTAAATAATAAAAAACTCCTCAAGGGGAGGAGTAATCTGCGCTGCATCCCTCCGCCGGTATGATCCGGATCAGGTTCGCGGGTCAAGGACATCGGTCCTCCTCTCAGCCAGCCTGCGGCTCCCCGTGCTTCTCATGCTAAATATAACCCCAGTATAGAGGATGGTTGGATATCCGTCAAGGCTGGGTGCTGTGGCGGTCCCTGATCTTGTATTTATTTGAAATTGCTCAAACTCTCCAGGAGTTGGGCTTGGCTTTCAGGATTAAAGTACTTAAGGGTTTGTCGAATGACACGGAATATTCGGGGTTTGGCAGCTGTAGACAGCTGGCGGATCAAAAAACTTGCAGTCTCCTGGTCGGATCTTTTCTGGAGGGAGCGCAGCAGGGCAGTGATCTCTTTTTGATTTGCTGGCTCCTCAAATAGCAGGATCTCCCGCAGGATCTTAAAAATGACCGGCAGGTTGCCAAAATCGGATGTTTCCACAAAAGACGTCAGGCCGATCAAGGCGGCCTGTTGGTCCGTCTTGATCTCGCTGGATGCAAGGGTTCTAACCAGGTCTAACACCTGGCCGGGTTTTTCAGTGGATAATTTTTTCAGACCCCGGATCATGATCTGGCGGCGAAGATCATCTGTCGGGCAGTTCTTCAGCCAATTTTTGACCATCTTCAGGATCGTTTTAGATCGTGAACCGGGCAGGCTGCCGATCAAGATCACTCCCATCTGCCGGAATTCCACCCAGTCAACATGCCAGAGTGTATCAGCCAAAGTTATGGCTTGGTCCGGATATGAACTCACACTTTCTGATAATTCAATTTCCAGGGCTCTGATGACTGGAGCTGGAACCTGGTAGGTTTGCAGTGCAAGGGGGGTTCTGGCCAGGCTGGTCTGACGAATCCGGGCACTATAAAAACCCAACAGCTCATGAAGACCGGAAACGAAACGGTCAGGCTCCTGGTAGGATCCAACCAATTCAGCAGCTTGGATTTTTAATTTCGCTGGATTTATTGCAGTCATAAATTGGTTTGCTTGAGGACCATCAGGACCGATTCTACATCAGGCATGTTTAGAACCCGCTCCTGATCAACAACAGGGATATACTCTCCCAGCGTTGTTTTGAAGGCAGCCAGGGTTTCTTGCCAACCGGAACCGATCAAGATCAGGGGTTTTTGATCCTCAGGCTGGATTTGAAGCTGGGCCCAGGTCAGGGCAACTTCGGCCAAAGTCCCTATCCCTCCCGGAAGGGCAATTGCACCATCACAATCATCTATTAACACATAAAGGCGTTTTCGCAGTGTCTGACAGCGTTTTTCTTCAGCTACCCATTGATTGGGCGCAACAGGTCTCCAGTCTTCGATCTCATCGCAGGTCACTCCGATAACATGGCCACCCGCTTCAGAGGCACCCCTTGAAACAGCTTCCATTGTGCCTATATAACCACCTGTCTGGACAGCATAACCGGCTCCGGCTAGCAGTGAACCTAATCGATAAGCTTCCAGGTAAGGGGGTGAACCGGGTTGGGGCAGCGATCCGCCAAATACCGTAATGGTTTTCATGTGTTTATTATAGTCCAGCCAGGGTGGTCTTGAGAGTTCAGTTTACCCGGCAAGGCCAGGATGGCAGCATCTTTTCGAGATACTGAGGGTCAACGATCCCCCTCAACCTAAGGTACAATAATGGTGATCGTGCTCTGCTTGCAGGGAATCACTATGGATATCATATTAACCCATGAACGGACTGATTTTGACGGCCTGGCTTCTCTGTTGGGGGCCTTTCTTCTGGACAGGAATTTGATCCCGGTATTACCCCGTCAATTAAATAGGAACGTAGAAGCTTACCTGACACTGTATGGTGTGGAACTGCCCTTCATTGATCCCCGCGACCTGCCCAGTGATCCGATCGAGTCTGTCTGCCTGGTGGACACCCAATCTCTGACCAGTATCAAGGGTATGGTCAAGGATCCCCAGGTCCAGGTGATCGATCATCATCCCTTGCGTTCAGATATCCCGGAAAGCTGGAAACTCAATATACGCGAAATTGGAGCAACCACAACCATTTTTGTTGAAACTATCCAGGAGCGGGAAATCCCCCTTTCTCCCATCGAAGCGACTTTGCTTTTGCTGGGAATTTACGAAGACACGGGTTCCTTGACCTATACCAGGACCACAGCCCAGGATATTTTTGCTGCCGGGATCCTCGTGGAGCGGGGAGCAAGCTTGGAGACCGTAACTGACTATATCAACCATCCTCTCTCGCTTGACCAGCAAAAAATATATGAGGAGCTGCGCGCTAATTCCGAAAGTTTGATCATCCATGGTCACAATTTGATCCTGGCGAGGGCGGACGCGTCTGGTTTGGAGGAGGAGCTATCCAGCCTGGCGCATAAATTACGCGATCTGCTCGACCCGGATGCCCTTTTTTTGCTGCTCACCACAGCTGGTGGAGTCCAGATCATTGCCAGGTCAACAGATGATCATATTGATGTCTGCGAGATCCTCTCTGCCTTTGAGGGTGGGGGAGGTCATTCCCGGGCAGCTGCGGCGTTGATTAACGATCAAGATCTTGATGATATCTACCGGAAGCTCACCAGCATTCTGCCGCAATATGTCAAACCTGCCATTCGGGCCAGGGATATTATGTCCAAGGATCCCCAAATACTAAAGCCAGATACTCCGGTCGCCGAAGCCGCGGAGTTGATGCTCCGCTATGGTTATGAAGGATTCCCCGTGGTTCGGGACCAGGTGATCGTCGGTTTGCTTACCCGTCGGGCTGTGGATCGCGCCCTGGCCCATGAGCTAAACACTACAGCCGAAAAAATTATGGAGGCTGGCAATGTGCGGGTGTTTCCGGCTGATTCCGTAGAACACATCCAGGACGTGATGATGGAATCCGGGTGGGGACAGATCCCGGTGATCAGCTCCCGCTCCAAGGAAATTGTTGGCATAATCACCCGGACGGATCTGATCAAGATCCTCGCCCCGCACCGTGCAACCCCGGGACATCAAAACCTGGCAGCCCGCCTGGAAACCACTCTGCCAGAGGTCCGATATACGCTTTTGAATAAAATTGCCGAGATTGCCTCAGAACAAAAGATCGCTTTATACATCGTGGGCGGTTTTGTCCGGGATCTGCTGCTTGATTTCCCGAGCCAGGATTTTGATCTGGTGGCAGAAGGGGATGCGATCGCTCTGGCCGCAGCGATCCAGCAAGAGTATGGTGGCAGAGTGACCAGCCATACCCGATTTGGGACTGCAAAATGGTCTATTGATAAAGAAAAATTGACCATCTTGGGGTCGACAAAAAAATTGCGGGATAATTTGCCAGACTCTCTGGATTTTATCAGCGCCAGGAGGGAGTTTTATACGCATCCCAGCGCTTTGCCGTCCGTTCAAAGGGGCAGTATAAAATTGGATCTGCATCGCCGGGACTTTACTATTAATACGCTGGCTCTCAGGCTGGATGGCAGCCATTATGGCGAACTTTACGATTACTGGGGTGGTCTGGCGGATTTGAAGGCCAGACAGGTCAAGATTCTGCATTCGTTATCCTTTGTGGATGACCCTACCAGGATCTTGCGAGCTGTTCGCTATGAAAAGCGCTATGATTTCCTGCTTGATGATAGGACCAGGGAGCTGCTTATTGAAGCCAAGGGATTGTTAAAAAGGGTCTCCGGAGATCGAATTCGCCATGAATTGGACAGGATCCTGGAGGAACCGAAAGCGGGGGTGATGTTGGGCCGGCTGCATGAACTAACAATCCTCAAGGCGATCCATCCCGGTCTGGTGTGGGATAAAAGCCTGCCAATCTTGCTGGAAAACCATCCCCGGAAAGCACCTCCCCCAGAATGGCTCGTGGAAAAAGACAGCGCAGGCCTGGACGTAAACCATGCCCTTTGTTATTTGATTCTTTTAATGAGGTCTACTGATGCAGCCAGCGTTTGCACCCGCCTGCGGTTGGGGAGAGCATTAGCAAATCTGATCCCCCAGGCGGCGGAACTGCGAAGAGATCTGGGTGATCTGTCTGGGCTGAAACCAAGTCAGATCACGAGTATTCTGGATCGAATATCCAACCTGGCAATCTATGCGGTTTATCTAGATGCCGATCAGCCAAACTCCAAGGGCATATTATCTCGTTATCTGTCATCCTGGCAGCATGTCCAGTCCAAGATCAGGGGAAAGGAACTACAAGAGGCTGGTTTAGCTCCGGGTCCCCAATATGCTGTGATACTCAGCCGGATCCGGGCAGCCTGGCTGGATGGTGAGATTTCCTCTGCAAAAGAAGAAAAGATCTTGTTGGAGGAACTCCTGAGCGGTGGACCGGATGAAATCCCGGAATAGATCCCAACAAACTGGAGCACACAGAGAGTTATTTCTGATTGGGATTTAATGAGCTGCATATGCCTTGTCAGCCTGATTCATTCATGATAAAATGATCTTCTAGTGGGGGGAAGCAATATTGGTAGCAACGGAAAGTGGGACAACCCCACTTTTTTTGTTGCCATCACCAGTCCGTGCCATCCCTCCCCGTTCAGTGTAGTTGGAGATATTTAAATGAAAACAGAATTTGCTTTGGCTTTTAAACAGGTTATCAACGAAAAGAACCTTCCAGAGGAGATCATCATCGAAGCATTAAAAGATGCTATGGTTTCTGCCTACCGGCGTTCGGTAAATGCCTCCAGCGCCCAGAAGGTTGAAGCCGAGATCGACCTGGAAACCGGAGATGTGGTTGTCTTCGTTGAAAAAGAGGTTGTGGAGGACATTCATGATAACCGCACTGAGGTCTTGTTGGAGGAGGCCCGAAAAGTCAATCAGGACACTGCTCTAGGAGACCTGGAGATGGTGGAAAGCACACCGGAAGATTTTGGACGGGTTGCTGCTCAAACCGCCCGCCAGGTGATCCAGCAGCGCATTCGTCAGGCAGAGCGGCAGTCCCAGTATGAATATTACAATGGCAAAATAGGTGAGATAGTGACCGGTGTGATTCAAGCTGTTCACCGCCATGAGTTGACAGTTGGATTGAATATCAACGCCGAAGGCAAAATGCCCCGCAATCAGCAAATTGGCAAGGAATACTACCGGGTTCATGACCGCATCCGGGCGCTCCTGCTGGATGTCGAAGAAACTACCCGTGAACCGCGGATCATTTTGTCCCGGGCTCACCGGGATTTTCTGCGCAGGCTGTTGGAAAATGAAGTGCCTGAGATCTATCAGGGCCTGGTGGAGATCCGGTCGATTGCCCGTGAAGCGGGATATCGCTCCAAGGTGGCCGTCACAGCATTAAAACCCGGTGTGGATCCAGTTGGTGCCTGCGTGGGTATCAGGGGTGTGAGGATCCAGGCCATTGTGCGGGAATTAAGTGATGAAAAGATCGATGTTATTGAATGGAATCCCAACACCGAAGAATTTATCTCCAAAGCCTTGAGTCCGGCCCGGGTCCTGAGTGTATTCCTTAACAAAGAAGCAGATGGCATGCCAACCGCGACAGTGGTTGTTCCAGAAGATCAGCTCAGTCTGGCGATCGGCAGGAATGGCCAGAACGCCCGTTTGGCTGCAAAATTATCCGGCTGGCGGATCGATATTAAGGGATTGTTTGAAGCTGTCTCAGATACGCTGTTTAAGATCCAGGATGATCCCAGATATACACAATTCCAGGATCTGGAAGCCGGCACCATCCCCAGGATCGAGGCCATCCTGGCCAAGAAGGCGGAAGGCCGGCCGATCACCCCGGAAGAATACCGGGAACTACATCACTTTAATAGCAGAGTCGAATCCGGCTTGATCAAAGAGCGCCGGGAAGTGACCAAGCAGCAGCAGGCTCGGATCCAGGCAGCCAAGGCAGCCGTACCGGATGATGCCTACGATCTGCCGATCATGACCCTGGGACTGACTGCAAAGGTTGAAAAACTGCTGAATGATTCCGGGTTGGGCAGTGTTGGTGAGCTGGCTTATCGTCTGCTCTTGATTCCCAAATCGATCGTTAATATTGATGGGATTGGACCATCCTACTTCCAGGAGATTGAAAGTGCTCTTGAAATTATGATTGGGTATGAACCCCTGCCGGAAGAGATGGAAATGGACGAGGAGCTGATCCTTGATACCGTTGTTGAAAAATCCTCCCCTGCTGATGATGCAGCGGAGGAGGAACCAGCAGCTGATACCTCTCCAGAAACTGAAGAGGAACTCGATCTTGAGCCTGAATCTGATCAGGCGGATGCTGAACCAACCTTGACCGAGGTTGAACCGGACGACCCAGATGATCTGGATGCTGAGGCTTCCCCAGAAAAAGCTTCTGAAGAAGAAACTGACGACGAGGAAGAGCTTGGCGACGAGATTGAGGAAGAAGACTGAACTATGTCACCCCGGAAACATATTCCCCAGAGAATGTGTGTTGCCTGTCGGGAAAGCCAGGCGAAAAAAAGCCTGGTCAGGATTGTCAGGACAAATGAAGGTGTTTTTGTCGATAGATCAGGGAAATTATCCGGCCGCGGGGCATATTTACATGATGATCCGGTCTGCTGGGAGCGAGGGACAAAAAAATCGCTTGAAAAATCACTCAATCTTGAGTTTTCGGAAGCGGACAGAGATCGATTAAATGAATTTTATATTGCGAATATCAAACAGGATCAACAGGCTGACTTTGATCAACCTGAACAGATATCCACCCAGGATCGATGAGGTAATAAATGAGTGAAAACGGACAAGAATTAAAACAAATTGAACTGCCAGTGAGTATCACTGTCCGCGAACTGGCTCAAACTCTAGATGCCAGCCCGATCGAGATCATCAAAACCTTGATGGCCAACGGTATGATGGCAAATATCAACCAGGAGATCGATTTCGACACGGCCGGGATTGTCCTGGCGGAAATGGGATTTGAGGCGATACCCCTTCAGGTTGAAGATGTTGATGAGAAAGAACAGGTTGAAATACCCCTGTGGCGAAAAAAGTTGGAAGAGGTGGATCAAGGCCAGCACGAGAGGCGCCCACCGGTTGTGGCTATCCTCGGTCATGTTGACCACGGAAAAACCACTTTACTGGACGCGATCCGGCATACTTCGGTCGCAGCAGGTGAAGCTGGCGGTATAACCCAACATATTGGTGCCTACCAGATCGAACATGAATCAAAGATCATCACCTTCCTTGATACACCCGGTCACGCTGCTTTTACTTCGATGCGCGCCAGGGGTGCCCAGGGAGCAGATATTGTGATCCTGGTTGTGGCGGCAGATGATGGCGTGATGCCTCAAACGGAAGAGGCCATTGCCCATACCAGGGCCGCCCAGGTGGCAATGATCGTAGCCCTCAATAAAATGGATCGTGACAATGCCGCTCCGGACCAGGTCAAACAACAGCTTGCTAACCTGGGCATCATCTCCGATGATTGGGACGGAGATACGATTATTGTCCCGATCTCTGCCACTGAAAAAACTGGCCTGGAAGATTTGATGGAGGCGATCTTGCTGGTCTCGGATGACCTGGACATATTTGCCAATCCCCAGGGTGAAGTATTCGGGACCGTGATCGAATCTGAACTTACAAAAGGCCGAGGAGTCATGGCCACTCTGCTGATCCAGAACGGCACATTAAAAGTAGGCGATACGGTACTTGCTGGGACTACTTGCGGTAGGATCAAAGCCATGTTTGATTACACCGGAGCCCAGATCAAATCTGCTGGTCCATCTGTGCCTGTTTCAGTGATGGGACTAGCTGAGGTGCCAAAAGCAGGAGAGCTCTTTAATGTTGTTGAAAATGAAAAGGTTGCTAGAGAGATAATTTCTAACCGGCTCATACTCTCAGAAAAGGTGGACGAAGAGCTGGATCCTGTCGCAAACTTGGAACAACTATTCGCCAGGGTTCAATCAGGAGATGAGGACGAACTCCGCCTGATCATTAAAGCGGATGTACAGGGATCCCTGGAGCCGATCATTTCTTCTGTCCAGGATCTGAAAAGCGGTGGAGAACAGGATATCGGGGTCAAAATCCTCTACTCCGGGATCGGCAATGTGGGAGAGAACGATGTCATGCTGGCTTCCACAACCAACTCGATCATTCTAGGATTTAATGTCGGACCTGACAGTGCGGCAAAAAGATTAGCGGATTCTGAAGGGATTTCGATCAGAAAATACAAGATCATCTATCACTTGATCGAAGATATCGAAAAAGCATTGAAAGGCATGCTTGAACCAGTTGAAAAGAAGATCCTGGTTGGTAGAGCTACAGTCCTGGCTGTCTTCCCGTCAGGGAAACATGCTCAGGTCGCCGGCTGCCGGGTTGAAACCGGTGAAATTCGCCGCAATGCCAAGATCAGGGTCCTCCGGGATGGAAAAATAGCCCATGAAGGGGAAATTGCCTCATTAAAACGACATAAAGATGACGTAAATGAAGTCCGCAACGGGTTTGAATGTGGAATTGGCCTGAAGGGATTTTCCAATTTCAGGGAAGGCGATATCCTGGAAAGTTTTGTGATTGAGATGGTATCGGAGTTCTAGGAAAAATATGGTTTCTGAGTCTCGTTCAGTACGAATTGCAGATCGCATAAAAAAGGACCTGTCCCTGCTCTTTATGCAGGAGATCAGCGATCCCAGGTTGGAAGGGGTGAATATTACCAGCGTAGATGTTGATCGGGAGATCTCGTTTGCCGATATTTACATCTCAGCCATAGATGGGACAGATAGAAAATCCGAGATCATGGCGGCCTTAAGGAAAGCGAGCGGTTTCATCCGATCCCAGCTGGCCGCCAGCATTTCCCACTTGCGGTCTTTTCCCCAACTTCGATTCCACTGGGACCCGGTACCTGAGCGGGTTGACCGGCTGGATGAAATTTTTGCCGAGCTGGATGAGGAAAGCGAATCGAAGGACCTGGATGAATAGTCAAGATGTTCAGGCTTTTGGTGATCTGGTAAGAAGAGCTCAGCGCATCCTGATCATCTCCCATATCAGACCTGATGGTGACGCAGTGGGATCGTTACTGGGGCTGGGCTTGATCCTGGAGGGTCTCGGGAAAGAGATCAACCTGGTTCTTGAAGATGGTGTGCCCCAGGTGTTCCATCACCTGACTGGGTCTGAAAAAGTGATCAAGCAGGTTTCCGGTGTCTATGACCTGGTGATCGTGGTCGATTGTTCCGATATTGACCGGATCGGTGAAGTCCTGGATGACTATGGTGAACCGGATATTAATATCGATCATCATCCGACCAATACCCAATTTGCAGCCTTAAACCTGGTTGAGGATCAAGCTGTGGCAACGGCCGAGATCATTTATGACCTGGTACAAGCCCTTGATTATGAACTCAGCCTTCCGGCAGCAGAAGCTTTATTAACTGGCCTCTTAACAGACAGCCTGGGATTCAGAACATCCAATTCCTCACCAAGGACATTAAGAATTGCGGCCGATCTTCAGGAGAGGGGAGCTGACCTGCCTGAGCTTTACCAGAGAGCCATGCTCGAAAAATCATTCGAGGCGATCCGATATTGGGGAAAGGGTTTGGGGCGAGTTCAGTTTGAGGATGGTTTGGTCTGGACTTCATTAACACTGGAGGACCGCTTGGAAACCAATTATCCAGGACGCGATGATGCCGACCTCGTGAATGTGCTAACCAGGATCAGGGATGTATCTATCAGCCTGGTATTCGTTGAACAGAAAGATGGCAGGATCAAGGTCAGCTGGCGGTCCAAACCAGAGTTTGATGTATCCCTGATCGCAACTGGATTTGGGGGTGGGGGACATAAACCCGCCGCAGGAGCAGAGATAGAGGGCAGCCTGGAACAAGTGCAGGCAGATGTGCTGGAAGCCACCCGGAAGCTGCTCTTTTTACCAGGAACTGAAGCTGCGGGATAAACTTCCATAGCTGGGGAGATTAAAATATGGAACAGGATAATTTACAGGATCTAATTACTGGTGCGCTGGTAATCGATAAACCAGTAGGAATGACCTCCCATGATGTAGTGAAAATAGTTCGAAATGGAACTGGTATCCGCAGAGCCGGTCATACTGGCACCTTGGACCCCAGGGCATCCGGTGTTCTGGTGGTTTTGATCGGACCGGCTGTCCGGCTGAGTGAATTCCTCTCCGCTTCTGATAAACGTTATCAGGCCATTCTTCGATTTGGGGTTGCCACAGATACCTATGATACCGAAGGCAAGCAGGTGGGAGAAACGAAATCCATCGATCATATCCAGGAAAGTGATTTCCAGCAATTGTTGAAGGAATATGAAGGCAGGATCTCCCAAGTGCCTCCAGCCTATTCTGCGGTAAAGGTCAATGGAGAGAAAGCCTATAATTTAGCCCGGAAAGGCGAAAATGTTGAATTAGAACCTCGTATGATCGATGTCTATAATTTGGAGCTGTTGGAATGGGCTCCACCCGAAGCCGTGATAGATGTGTATGCTTCATCTGGTACGTATGTGCGTTCCCTGGCCAACGATCTTGGCAACGACCTGAGCGTCGGGGCTCATTTGACAGGTTTACGCAGGACTAAAAACGGACAGTTTACTCTCCGGGATGCTGTCAGACTGGAGGTATTGAAGGATTCCTTTGAAGCGGGGGATTGGTATAAACACTTGATCCCGGCTGCAGACACCCTGGCAGATTGGCATACACTTGAACTCTCCCCGGAAGATGCCGATATGATCAAACATGGTGTCCGCATTCCCGCTGATCCTGGGTCGAAGGGGTGGGCGAGGGGATTAAGTGAACAAGGAGACCTGATCGCTCTCCTCGAAGCTGCGGAAGATGGAGATACCTGGCAGCCCCGCAAAGTTTTCATTACCAGCTGACAATTCCCTGGGAAAGTTAGGCATATGCAGCATTTTCACGATCTGACCGAAATAAATCTTGATCAATCGCTGGTAACTATCGGAAGTTTTGACGGGGTTCATCTTGGACACCAGCAGATCATCAAAGCACTGATAAACCGGTCTAAAAAACTAGGATTTCCAGCGGTGGTGATCACCTTTCATCCTCACCCCCAGCTGGTGATTAAAAATGAGATTCGGCCCTATTATCTGACCCTGCCCGAGCAAAGGGCCTTGTTATTGGGAGAGCAGGGAATTGACTACGTGCTGACCCACAGCTTTGACAAAAAGACCTCCCGCCTCTCAGCAGAAGAATTTGTGATCAGCCTGCATGACCGACTTCACTTTCGGGAACTCTGGGTTGGATATGACTTTGCCCTTGGCAGGGACCGGGAAGGAACTCCTGGGTATTTGAGCGAGCTGGGAAGAAAACATGGATTTTCAATAACTGAAATCCCGGCTTTTCATTTTCAGGGCGAACTGGTTTCCTCCAGCCTGATCCGGAAAAAGGTTCGCGCAGGTGACGTAAAAGCAGCCTCCCGATTGCTGGGAAGGCCATTTCAGGTCATTGGCAGTGTGGTCAGAGGTGAAAACCGGGGGAAAAGCCTTGGTTTTGCTACCTCCAATCTGGATGTGGATCCGGAGATGGTGGACATCAAACCTGGGGTCTACGCCTGCAGGGCAGAAACCAGAGGCGAGATCTTTTCAGCTGTTACGAATATTGGTTTTCGACCCACGTTTGGAAAAGATTTGGAATCACCTCGCCTAGAGGCTCACCTGCTGGATTTTTCAAGGGACCTCTATGGTGAAAATCTCAAACTCAGTTTCATTGATCGCTTGCGCGATGAAATGAAATTTGATCAGATCAGTCAACTAATTGACCAGATCCAGGCAGATATCGGAAAAGCCAGGATTATTTTAGAGGGCTAGCGAGGGTACTTGCCATCCAGCTTCTCTTTGGTATAATTTCCCTGCTGACTAGACCGCTTCGCGGCACAGGCTGCGGAATTGGAGACCTGCTAGAAAGCGTAAATCACTAGAAAGTAGGAGATAGCAGACGTCATGAGTACTGACAAGACACAAAAAGAAGAGATCATCAAAGAATTTGGAAGACATTCGAACGATACCGGATCTCCGGAAGTGCAGATAGCGTTGTTGACAACCAGGATCAGCGATCTGACCGGTCATCTTAAGGGTCATACCCACGATGAATCATCCCGGCGAGGGTTGTTGAAATTGGTAGGACAGCGGCGAAGATTGCTGGCCTACTTGCGAAATGAAGATTTTCAGCGCTATGTAGCAATCAGCGATCGGTTAGGATTAAGAAGGAAATAGACACCATAAACCGAGTAGGTGGAATGTTCACCCCCTCGGTTTATTTTTGTGAACTGGAAAGATATAAAATGCGGGGAAGTGCGGTTGATCGTGCGGTCAGGTTGCGTTAAATGGGGGACTCAACCAGAGCGGTGGAACACTTTCTCCCTAAGGAATATAACTGAATATCCTAATTTTTGTGCCATTGATTTCCTTTTCAATCCTAGAAGGGCACTTTTTCCGTGCAACCTAAAATGGGTTAGGTATTAGGAGGTGGGGACAATGCCTTGTCTCTAGCTCCCTATCCCTGACCCTAACAATGCCTACAGGAGGCAAATATGAAACCAGAATCAAAGAAATACACAGCTGTTGTAGAAGGCAAAGAAATCAGCATCGAAACTGGAACCCTTGCAGGTCTCGCAGGTGGAGCTGTGACCGTGCAACTGGGAGATTCGATCATGCTCGGGACTGCTACGATGAGCGACAGTGCCCGGGAAGGTGCCGATTTCTTCCCTCTGACTGTTAATTATGAAGAGCGTATGTACGCTAATGGATCCATCCCGGGAGGCTTCTTCCGCCGGGAGGGCCGCCCTGGAGAAGATGCCACATTAACCTGCCGGTTAATCGACCGGCCCTTGCGGCCTCTTTTCCCGAAGGATCTGCGGAACGAAGTTCAATTGATCCTTTACGCGCTATCATCAGATGATCTACCAATGGATATTCTCGGTATTATCGCTGCTTCCGCGGCGCTGGGAATTTCTGATATCCCCTGGGAAGGTCCCATCGGCGGGATCCGGGTGGGGCGTATCGATGGTAAATTCATCGCGTTTCCCACTTTTGATGAGATCGAAATGTCTGACCTGGACCTGGTTATGGCCGGGAGCCGGGATGCGATCCTGACCGTGGAAAGCAATTCTAAAGAAGTCTCCGAAGAAGTTATCCTGGAAGCCCTGGAGTGGGGGCAGAAAGCTATTCAACCGCTGATTGACATCCAGGAAAAAATGGCCCAGGATCTAGGCAAGAAAAAACAGAGTTACGTATCATTCAGCCTGGATGAAACCCTTAAGACCGCGGTTCATGAGCAGGCTTTTGGCCCAATAACTGAGGTTCTGGCCCGGAATTTGGAAAAGGTTGAATTCAGAAAATCCCTGGACGCAATCCGGGAGGATATACTCAAGGCCTATGCTGAGAAGGAAGATGTTGCCCCTGGCGACGTTAAGGAAGCTTTTGAAGAGGCACTGAAATATGCAATTCGGGCCCAGATCCTGGATACAGGAAAACGGTCCGACGGCCGTGATCTGACCACAGTCCGGGAGATCTGGTGTGATGTAAACACCAGCCCGCGAGCCCACGGCTCAGGACTTTTCACTCGGGGGCAAACCCAGGTCATGACTTTAACCACCCTGGGAACTCCCCGGGATGCCCAAATGATCGATAACCTTTCTCCCCAGGAAAACAAACGATATATGCACCACTATAATTTCCCTCCCTTCTCGGTTGGTGAAGTTAGGTTCTTGCGGGGAACATCCCGGCGCGAAGTTGGGCATGGCGCTCTGGCTGAACGGGCCTTGCTGCCGGTTATCCCCAGTGAAGAAGACTTCCCATACACCCTGCGTTTGGTGTCAGAAGTGTTGTCATCCAACGGTTCGTCTTCGATGGCTTCTGTTTGTGGATCCACCCTGTCCCTGATGGACACTGGTGTTCCCATCAAGGCGCCGGTCGCCGGCGTGGCGATGGGTTTGGTCAAAGACGGAGACCGTTATGCGGTCCTGACTGACATCCAGGGACTGGAAGATCATATCGGCAATATGGATTTCAAAGTTGCCGGGACAGATGCCGGGATCACAGCTTTACAAATGGACATCAAGTTAAAGGGTTTATCTTCCCAGGTGATGGCAGAAGCCCTGGAAGCAGCCAAGATCGCCCGGTCCGAGATCATGACTAAAATGATGGCCACGATCTCTGTTCCCCGGGAAGAGTTAAAACCCCATGTGCCGCGGATCGAATCTATCCGTGTCCCAGTGGACAAAATCGGCGCGATCATTGGTCCGGGAGGAAAAACAATTCGGGAGATCCAGGAGTCTACCGGCGCAAAGATCGATATCAATGATGAGGGCATTGTATTTATCGCCTCGGATAATAGTGAGAGCGCTCGGATGGCCAGAGAACGAGTCGAAGGTTTGACCGCGACTCCCGAAGTGGGAAGGATCTATACCGGCCGGGTTGTTGGAATCAAAACTTTCGGCGCTTTTGTTGAGATCCTGCCAGGTATCGATGGGCTGGTTCATATCTCCCAACTCGAAACCCAACATGTGAAGAACGTCGAAGACGTGGTTGAATTTGGTGATGAGGTCACCGTGATGGTGACTGATATCAGCAAAGATGGCAAGATCCGTCTTTCCCGCCAGGCAGTCCTGGAAGGTTGGTCCCTGGAAGAAGCCCAGCAGGCCGACCGCAAAAAGTAGAAAAGTGGGCTGATCTATAGGAATCCGGCAGATTTTGCCGGATTCTTTTTTTGCCTGTGCCGTTTTCGGTGGGAGCAAGATCAATCGACAGTACGCCAGTATAAAATTTATATAAAATATTTGAATATAATCAGCCTGTGGGCGCATCTTTATCAGTATATTTGGTAAAATGTGGAAGTGATAGAGAACTTCATAATATTGATATAAGGAGTTGGAAGCATGAGCAAAAAAGATTTGGGAATTAAACCTTTGGGTGCACGTGTTGTTATTCAACCTCTCGAGGAAGAGAGCCGGACAAATAGCGGGTTGTATATCCCGGATACTGCCAAAGAAAAACCCCAGACTGGGATGATCGTCGCTGTTGGTGAAAATACCGAGGACGTGACCATTACTGTCAAGGTTGGCGACAAAGTCCTTTTCCCGAAATACACCGGAACTGAAATCAAATTGAGCAGTGAAGATTACATCATTATGGATTTTGATAAAGTGCTGGCAGTTCTACCCTGAAACATATGACCGAACCTTCAGAAAAAATACTCCAGACCATTATTATCGGATCAGGCCCGGCAGGATTATCTGCAGCCTTATATGCTGCCCGAGCCAATTTGGAGCCGATAGTGCTGTCCGGTATGGATTTGGGGGGTCAGGTTTCCAAAACCGGGGCAATCGAAAACTACCCCGGTTTTCCTTCCATTGAAGGACCTGAAATGGTTGCTGCCTTTCAAGAGCAGGCTGTTCAATTTGGCGCGGAGATAGTCTACGATACTGCCACGGAAGTGGATCTTTCCCAAAGGCCTTTTAAAGTAACAACCTATGGGGGGGAATACCTTGCAGAATCCCTGATCATCGCAACCGGGGCCTCGATTCGCGAATTAGGTGTGCCCGGAGAGACCGAATTCACAGGTCGGGGAGTGTCCTATTGTGCAACTTGTGATGGTCATTTCTTCAAGGAGAAGGACCTGGTTGTGGTTGGTGGAGGAGATAGCGCTTTAAAAGAAGGCATTTTCTTGACCAGGTTCGCAAAATCGGTCACGATCGTGCACCGGCGAGATGAATTAAGGGCTGGTCCTTATCTTGTCACCAAGGCTGAACAGAACCCGAAGATCAATTTTGTCTGGGATACAGTCGTATCCGAGATCATTGGCGATGGCACGGTTAATTCTGTCCGGCTCAAGAATAAAAAATCTGGTCAGGAAGAGGTTCGGCCCATCGATGGCGTATTCATCTTCATTGGCCATGATCCAAATACAGAATTATTCAAAGGTCAATTAGAGACCGATGAAAATGGGTATCTGGTCCTGGACAAAAGAATGCACACCAATGTGCCGGGAGTATATGCTGCCGGAGAAGTTGGGGATCCTCACTTCCAGCAGGTGATCGTCTCTGCAGGCATGGGAGCGGCTGCTGCCATGGAGGTAGTGGAGTATCTAGAAGAAGAACACTAAAATATAAATAAACGGGATTCTTCAAAGGAATCCCGTTTATTTTTAACATGATGGCCCCGATCACCCTTGGGTGGATCGGGGCTATTTTTTAGGGAGTTTCCTCTGCCTCGCGCATGGCATTAAAAGCAGCAATGCTGACTTCGATGATATCCAGGCTGGGCTGATTGGTGGTTAATCTTTGCAGGGCCAGGTTGGGTTTGATCAAGAACCGGATAAGGGGGTTGTGCTGGTTTGCAGCAGTCCATCGCAGATACTCGTAGGCAACTCCAGCCAGAATTGGGAGAAGCAGGATCCTGCTCACAAGCCGCCAGATCAATGTCATTGGACCCAGAGCTGTGAACAATAAAACCGAAAACAAGACCACAATCAGCAGAAATGCAGTCCCGCAGCGGGGATGTTCGAGGCTGAACTTCTGGACATTTTCTGGGACCAGTTCTCCGCCTGCTTCAAAAGCGTTGATCACCTTGTGTTCTGCGCCATGGTAGCTGAAAACCCTTTTGATGTCCTGCATCTGTCCGATGCCCCACATATAGGCGATCAGAAATATTAACCGGACCATACCCTCCAGGACATTTCCGATCCAGGGCTGCCAGCTGAAAAATCTTTCTACAGCCTGTCCAACACCCGCAGGGATCAGGAAAAAGATCAAAACTGCGATTGTGATTGAGAGGGCAAACGTAAAAAACAGAGCGGGTCCTTCGAGCTGTTCATCCTCCCCGGTCTGGACATTGGCTGAGATGGTCAAGGCTTTCATTCCCAGGATCAAGGCGTCATACAACCCTACCAAACCCCGTAAAAAGGGAATCTTCATGATCCAGCTCTGATAGATCTTGTTCAGTTTTTCAGTCTGTATGCTGATATCACCCTGAGGGGTGCGCATGGCGATGGCCGCGTATTTCCTGCCGCGCATCATCACGCCTTCTATGACTGCCTGCCCGCCATAATTGGGAAGTTTGGTTTTGCTGATTGGTTTTTCACTCATAAGTTATAGATTGAAGAAGAAATGGATCAAGGCTTCAATACCCTTCTTAAAGGTTGGTAGATGGATTTTTTCATTGGGACCGTGCATATTGTCGCTGGGAAGACTGTAGCCGATATTTACTACATCAACACCCAGATTCTGCTGGATATGAACAACGACCGGAACACTTCCTCCTATCCGCAAATAAAGTGGCTTTACACCCCAGGTAGCTTCCGCGGCTCTGACATAAGATTCAATCCACTTGGATTTTCGATCACTTTGTGAAGGATGATCAGCTGCCATCTTTTTGAGAGTCCAGGTGACTGTATCGGGAACATTCTCTTCGAGGTAGGCACTAAACTGGTCATATACTTCATGCGGGTTCTGGTCTGCGACCAGTCGGGTGGAGATCTTGGCCATGGCATAGGCGGGCAGGACAGTTTTTTGTCCTTCTCCTATAAATCCAGAATATATGCCGTTGATCTCCAGGGTGGGTCGGGCACCGATCCGCTCAAATGCAGTATAGCCTGCTTCTCCCCAGAGTTTTTTCACACCGGTTTGTTTCAGATAAAATTCCTCGTTGAGCGGCAATCGCTTGAACTCATCCCTTTCTTCCTGTCCCAGGGGCAAGACCTTATCATAAAACCCAGGCAGTGTTACCCGGCCCTGGTCATCATGCATGCCTGAGATTACATCCGCCATAACCTGGGCGGGATTGTGAACTGCACCTCCAAAAGATCCGGAGTGCAGGTCTTGATTAGCTCCCTGGATCCTTAATTCAAAGTACGATATACCCCGCAGGGCGTAAGTGATGGTCGGAAAATCAGGAGCGATCATACCTGTATCAGG
This sequence comes from uncultured Chloroflexia bacterium, assembly GCA_963716695.1. GTDB lineage: Bacteria > Chloroflexota > Anaerolineae > Anaerolineales > UBA11858 > B10-G9. The sequence continues at coordinate 6,654 of CAVQTT010000001.1, read as the reverse complement.
ATTCAGAAAGAAATCGCAAGCCAGCAGCTCTTTGTTCTCCTTGATGAAGACTTCCAGGTATGAGCCGCCGATCTCTTCTTCTCCTTCGATCAGAAACTTGATGTTCAGCGGCAGGTCACCGGTCTTTCGGATTGATTCCAGGGCGCTGAAACAGGCAATGATCTGCCCTTTCATATCGGTTGAACCCCGGGCAAATAAATTCTCACCCTCAATTTTGGCAGTGAAAGGATCAGAAACCCACTCGTCCAGGGGATCTTCCGGCTGAACGTCATAATGGCCGTAGATCAAGGCGGTTGGCGCATCTTTCCCGGCGGAAAGGTTTTCAGCGAATACAATTGGATGCCGGGGAGTTTCAAATATTTCCACCCTGGTCATACCCAAAGCGGATAATTCCTCTTTCAGCCATTCAGCTGCTCTCTTAATATCTCCCGCTCGTTCCGGATCTGTTGAAACAGATGGAATTGCGATGATCTCTTTCATTTTTTCCAGAAAATCAGGGTGATGCTCCCGGGCGTAGGTCAGGGCAGATTCTCGGTGATCGGACATGGATAACTCCTTCAATATTTTCTTTCCTGAACTGCATACAGGCTAGATTTTACCGCAGCTCTGCCATGCTGGGAACTGCTCTGGATCTGGGGTTTGTGGGATCGATATGATAGATCAATATCAGAATTGTGGAAATCAGCTGGCCAAGGTCTATACTCAGGTATAATAATTCTCTCAAAATAGAACTAAATTGTTGATCCTTGCTAGTGGCTATTCAGAGTATATCACACCCACTTGAAGGAAGCTTAATCGAAAATATCGGTCTATCCAGCGAAACCGAGGTGTCAATGAGTTTTTATCAGGAATATCTTCAACCTACTACAATCGAGGATGCCTTGATCCAGCTGACCGGTTCCAAGGGTGAGGCTGTGATCATTGCCGGGGGCACAGATCTGCTTCTGGATCTCAGGCAGGGACGACATGATCCAGTCAGTACATTGATCGATGTATCAGGCATTTCTGAGATGCGCCAGATCGCTATTCAGGGTGATCGTGTTCATCTGGGAGCGGCCGTAACTCATAAAACCATCGTCCAAAGTCCGGTGATGAAGGATCAAGCCCACTGTGTAGTTGAAGGATGTGGTTTGATCGGGGGTCCCCAGGTCAGGAATGTGGCAACTATTGGAGGAAATATTTCCCATGCTTTGCCTGCGGGGGATGGCACTATTTCCCTCCTGGCTCTTGATACCGAGGTCCAGATCAGCTCTACTTCCGGCAGTCGCTGGTTGCCGTTGCTGGATATATTTTCAGGTCCCGGGAAGGTGAATTTCGACCGCAGCCAGGAAATCGTTACCAGCTTCCGATTTAATACCAGGCAAGATCGGGAAGGATCAGCATTCCACCGGATCATGCGTCCCCAGGGCGTGGCGATCGCGATCCTGAATATGGCCGCCTGGATCAAATTGGATCAGAATGATCACATCGCTGGGATCCGGATATCCTGCGGCCCGGCTGGGCCCAAGCCATTCCGGGCCAGAAATACTGAGGATTATTTATCAGGAAAATCCTGGCAGGGGTCTGATTTTGATCAAGCTCTCAGCATCCTGGAGAGTGAAGTCAGTTTAAGGACCAGCCCCCACCGCGCCACCCAGCAGTACCGCCAGCAGCTGCTGCCGGTCTTGCTGAGGGAAGTATTAGATAAGGCAGTTAAAAGAGCTGCTTCTTAAAAGGTTGAGCAGGGAGAAACATTATGCCAAAAATTAATCTTTTCGTTAACGATTTGGAGCATAACCTGGAAATAACTGCGACAGAAATGCTGGCAGATGTGCTGCGGTACAGGTTGGGATTAACCGGTACGAAGATCAGCTGTGAAGAATCGGAATGTGGAGTTTGCACAGTTTTGGTTGATGGTGAACCAATTCTATCCTGCAATTATCCAGCCCTGAAAGCTAATGGAAAAAAAGTGGTGACGATAGAAGGCCTGGCCGAGGGAGAAGTACTTCATCCGCTCCAGGAAGCCTTTGTCAAACATGGAGCAGTCCAGTGTGGTTTTTGCACACCTGGGCAGATCCTGACTGCAGCTGCACTGCTAAAACAGATTCCGGATCCTTCTAATAAGGATATTGAATACGCTTTAAATGACACATTATGCCGCTGTGGGACTTATCCGATGATCACCAATGCCATCCACGCCGCGGCGGACAAGATCAACCATGGGAAAGATATCGAGTATCCCAAATTTGATTTTGGAGGGGATCTGGATGTTGTCGGCCAGGTAGTTCCCCGTCCTGAGGCAATCAAGAAAGTCACTGGCGATGCCATTTATACGGATGACATCAGCTTCCCAGAGATGTTGCATGGGGCCACATTAAGGGCAGGAATACCCCATGGTGTATTGAAAAAGTTGGATATATCCCAGGCAAGTAAGTATGACGGTGTCAGGGCTGTGATAACTGCCCAGGATATCCCCGGCAGGGTCAATCATGGGTTGATCGTCCAGGATTGGCCAGCCCTGATCGCGGTGGGTGATCATGTGCGGTATGTGGGTGATGCCCTGGCAGTCATCGCGGCTGATAGTCTGGAGATCGCCCGGGAAGCTCTCCGAATTGATCGAATTTGAGATCGAACCCCTTCCGATCGTCACGAATGCCGTAGAGGCAAAGCTGGAAGACGCACCACAAGTTCATAAAACCGGAAATTTATTGAAGCATATTAAAGTCAACAAAGGCGATATCGAAATAGGTTTTCAAGAAGCAGATGTGATCATCGAGGATACCTATTACACTCCATCCTATGAACATGCTTTTATGGAACCTGAATGCAGTATCGCCAGACCTCTGGAAAATGACCAGATCGAGATCTTCGTTGGCTCTCAAATACCCTATGCAGATCGCGACCAGGTTGCGGCCGCCCTGGACATGCCGATCGAAAAAATTCGGGTGAGAGGTCCATTGATCGGGGGCGGATTTGGGGGTAAAGAGGATATTGTGGGTCAGATCCATGCTGCTTTGCTGGCCCAAGTGACAGGAAAACCGGTCAAAATCCTTTACGATCGCCATGAGAGTTTGCTGGTCCATCCCAAGCGTCATGCCACCCAGATCAATGTCAAGCTGGGATTAAAACGCAGTGGGATGTTGACCGCTGCCCAAACAGAGTTATATGGGGATACAGGAGCCTATGCTTCTCTGGGCGCTAAGGTTATGGGCCGGGCGACCACACACTCCACAGGTCCCTATGTCGTGCCCAACGTAAAGATCGATTGTTATGCCATGTACACCAATAATCCTCCCGCTGGAGCTTTCCGCGGTTTTGGAGCGCTTCAAGCAGCTTTTGCGATCGAATGTTTGATGGACCGGGTAGCCGAGGAATTGGATCTGGATCGGGTTGAATTGCGGAAGATGAACGCACTCAAGACTGGCACGATCACCAATACCGGGCAGATGCTTACCGAAAGTGTTGGATTATTGGAATGCATCGACAAAACTCATCAGGCTGTGCTGAAATATACGGCCGGCAAAGATCCCTTTAAATCTTATCCCGTAGATGGAAAACCCACTAAAAGGCGTTCCTGGGGATTTACTGTCACATTTAAGAATACCGGCCTGGGTGAAGGGGCACCTGATAATGCTTCGGCCGAGATCGAGATCCTGCCAGATGGAATAGTAGAAACCCGGATTTCCTCCGCTGAGATCGGCCAGGGTTTGGTGACTGTGCTGCAAATGGTAACAGCCCAGGAACTTGGCCTGCCGATCGATCAGGTCCAGGTATATCTGTCTGATACAGATCTAACCCCAGACGGCGGACCTACCACTGGTTCGCGGCAGACCTATATCTCTGGTAATGCAGCCCGCCTGGCTGCCAAAACCCTCAAACATCGAATTCTTTCCACGCTTTCTGAAAAATTCAACCAGGACCCTGATGATATCCGCATTAACCGGGGCAGGGTTGAAGTGAATGGATCCGAGATGAGCTTCGCCGAGGTCGGTGAGATCATGCGCGCAGAAGGCCAACCTCCCAAGTTGATCTATGATTATCAATCCCCTCCAACTACACCTCTCGGTGAACCAGGGGATAAACACTTTGCCTATTCATTTGCAGCCCAGGCTATCGAAGTAGAAGTTGATCTTGAAACCGGGGAAGTTCGGGTTACCAAGCGGTTGGTGCAACAGATGTGGGAAGGGCGATCAACCCGCTTGGTTTACAGGGCCAGGTAGAAGGAGGTTTGATCATGGGAATTGGTCATGCCCTGACAGAGGAATTTATCGTGGAGGAAGGCCAGATCTTCACTGACTATCTATCACGCTACCGAATGCCTTCGATCCACCATGTTCCAGATGAGATCCAAGTGATCATTGTTGAAGATCCAACTTCAGATGGTCCTTATGGCGGCAAAGGAGTGGGCGAGATATCCACCATGCCTGTTCCTCCGGCCATTGTCAACGCTGTCTATAATGCTACTGGAATTCGCATGAAAACCATCCCGGTTGACCAGGATTGGCTGGCAAGGCAGATAAAAGCAAAAGCCCAGGGGGATCTATGAACTTGGTGACCTGGTAGGAGTGGGGGACAGGTCTGAACCCCCGTCTTGGGTAAGCATCATGGTACAATTCAAATAAACGCGGATCGGTGGTCGATGGAGGTTATCAACCACTCCAGCGGCGTCGGGAAATCCCAGACGAAAAGTGCTACCGTCCTTTTGAGCAGGTGTCGCCGATCCCATGAGAATATGTAAATCTTTCAACGTGTCCTTGATCAAAGGAACGACCAACAGCTATCCCCTGAACGGAAAAAATACCTTGTATAGGTGTACTCACAGCTTACTTGCCTGTGATTTTTTTATTTAATTCACCAAATTCGAGTGAAATATGTTGATTGAACTTCCTTTTGGATTTGAGGGAAAAATCTTACCGCAGTCCGATGCCTTTCAGTAAATTTGATCGGTCAGGAGTCTGGGGATTCTTTCAGGATCATAAGATCGATCTGGTCCTGGTATTAACAGAACCGCAAGAGTACCTGGTATTTGCCCAAAAAGATCTTCCGGATTTCTATCGAAAGCAGGGGCTCGAGGTTCTCCATTTACCTGTCCCGGATTTTGGGATACCAGCTGACATGGAGAGCTGGAATTCCGCTCTGCTCCAGATTGCCGAGGCCGCCCGAAGTGGAAAGAACATCGCTGTGCACTGCCTGGCAGGAATTGGAAGGACCCGGGACGTTTTTGGCCTGCCTGGCCCGGGATACCCTGAACCTGGATGGCAGAACGGCCATCGAATGGGTGAGAGATCACCTACCCGGCGCCCTGGAAAATACTTACCAGGAGGATTTTGTAAATGGGAGAGGATAATGAGTAGATGCCTAGTTGAGTTGTGAATTCATTTGTACTTTAAGGAGAGAAAATCATGATCATTAAAAATGCCCACTTCATCACCTGGGAGGATGAGAACCAGATTATTGAAAATTCATCCCTGTATATCAAGGATGGTTTGATCGAGGACCTTGGGTACCAGATCTGGAAACCAAATACCCTGACCAAGAGATTTTTGATGCCCAGGGCCAGTACCTTATGCCCGGGAATATTTGCGCCCATACACACTTTTATGGTGCTTTTGCCCGGGGTATGGGCATCCCGGGAGACGCGCCAAAAGATTTTCCGCAGATCCTGGAAAAACTCTGGTGGCCACTGGACATGGCCCTGGATGAGGATGGAGTCAGGTACTCTGCCCTGGTTTTTGCTGTTGATGCCATAAAAAATGGGACCACTACCTTGTTCGATCATCACGCCTCGCCGAATTTTATTGATGGCTCCCTGGATGTAATTGGCGATGTGCTTTAGGAGGCTGGCCTGCGGGGAGTACTCTGTTACGAGGTGACTGATCGCAATGGTCCGGAAGGAGCAAAGGCCGGAATCAAAGAAAATGCCCGCATGATCAAAAAAGTTGCCGAGAATAAACGGTTGGCAGCCGCCTTTGGACTTCATGCCAGTTTGACCCTGGATGATGGCACATTGGAAGAATGCAGGGAAGCGATTGGTGATGAAACAGGATTTCATATCCATGTTGGTGAACATCAGGCAGACGAGTATGACAGCTTGAAGCGTAGCGGCTTGCGGGTCGTAGACCGCCTGGCGAAACATGGAATACTTGGCCCCAAAACCATAGTTGCTCATGGGGTTCATATTGATCAACAGGAAGCAGTCCAGCTGAAAGAGACTGGCACCTGGTTGACCCACCAGCCGCGATCGAACATGAATAATGCAGTAGGGGTAGCCGCAATTGAAGATTTTTTGCGATTGGGAATAAAAGTCGGCATTGGAACAGATGGGTTTTATCATGCCATGTGGGAAGAATGGAAAACCGCATACTTCTTTGCATAAAGTCCACCATCTTGATCCACGCCGGATGAGTGCTATGGACATTGTACAGATGGGGATCCGAAATAATGCTGCCCTGGCAAATCTCTATTTGCCCGAAACTAAAATTGGTGTTATTGAACCAAAAGGGGCTGCGGCAGACCTGATTTTTGTTGATTATCATCCTTACACACCACTCCATGCAGGAAATTTGCCTTGGCAGATCATATTTGGCATCCAGGAGAGAGCATGATCACCTCTACAATGGTCGATGGAAAATTTCTGATGAAAGACCGCCAGCTCTTAACGCTGGATGAAGAAAA